>JBLXDD010000002.1:127571-587089 GCA_048264285.1 Thalassospira sp. | reverse complement strand
AACGTTCTCGACCTATCGGCGTTAAACGGGCATTCTTGTGCATGTTCATTCGGGCTTGCCTCCAAGGATGGTTGAAGCTTGGTAACTCCAGTCTCCTCGGTCTGGCCCGAATGGACAACCTGTTGAAAGCTCACACCTAGGGAGGGCGACAGGCGGGCCGCCGCATGTCATAAGTCGCTATTGGCAGCTGACGCGGCCTTCTATTGCTGCGCCGCCCTGGTCATCGGCTGCGTCCAGAGACCTTCTTGATACTGACGAACATCATCGACGAACTGCTCGGGATAGACGTTGCGGAACTTGTGTTCGTCTTGTGGGATCAGGTCGACCATGAAATCGATCATGGGCTGCGGATCGAGTTGAAGGTCCTCGCCCGCCATCTGCGCCTGCATTTCGCGCAGCGGTGCCTCGTCGCTAAAGTTCACGCTTGGCTCGAACCACTGATCTACTGTGTCATACATGCGGTCGTTAAAGCCTGTGCGGAATGGGCCGGGGTTGATGGTCGCGACCTTGACCCCGGTGCCTTCCAGTTCATGCCGCATAATCTGTGCAATTCCCTCGAGCGCGTGCTTTGAGGCAACGTAGGGGGCGAGATAGGGCAGAATCCAGAAGCCCGCGATTGACGAAACGAAAACGATCTTTCCGCTCCCACGGCTGACGAAGTTGGCGGCAAAGCGCTGCGCCAGTTCGAGAGTAGTGAAAACATTGACTTCGAATACCTTGCGCATGCGATCGACCGGGACTTCGGCGACAGGACCGGTCTGTCCGGTAGCGGCATTGAGAACGACAATATCGACCGCTTCACCATACTTGCGCAGCACCGTGTCATGGTCATCTGGTTCGAGGTGGTCGAGCTTCTCGACGGTCAACTCGACACCAGCGTCTGTCGCGTCTTGTTGCAGTTGGGTCACCTGTGGCCAGTTCTCGACCGTGGCTATAACCTTGTGTCCCGCTTGCGCGAGGCCAATGGCGGCTCCTTTGCCGAGGCCGGTTGCAGCACCGGTGATGAGGATGGTTTTTGACATTGTTTTTTCCCTTGTAATGGATGTTCGGAAAGCGACTGCCTTCCTGATTGTTTGGAGGACCGATTCTTCAGCGAACTGACTTCACGTCGGATGCAAAGCGGGCGGCGTTCTCGTTCAGGAAAGCGCTTTCGTCCGCCTCACCCCAAAAGGCGGGCTGAGCCTTCGGAATAGTCAATGCACGCTGGACAGCCGGTCGGGCATCAATCCGGTCGAACCATGACTGGAGGTGAGGCAGGCCGTCGACCGAGACCTTTGCCCATACGAAGGCGCGTGCCCATGGATAGATCGCCATATCGGCGATCGTGTATTGGTCTGCGGCAATCCACTCTCGTCCTTCGAGGCGGGTATCGAGAACTTCTAGTAGTCGCCTGCTTTCATCTACATAGCGCTTGATCGAGAACGGTTCTTCTTGGCCATTGGGTGCCGCGATGCGTTGAAAATACATTGCCTGTCCCATCATCGGGCCGATATGACCGACCTGAAAGAACAGCCATTGCATGACCTCTGATCGGCCAAGCGGATCGTCAGGGAGGAACTGGCCGTATTTCTCCGCCAGATGCCAAAGGATCGCACCGGATTCAAAGATCGGGCGGTCTTCAGAGCGGTCCACAATGGTCGGAATCTTTCCGTTCGGATTGAGCTTCAGGTAATCGGGTGCCTTCTGCTCCTTTTTGGCAAAATCGACGAAGGTCAGGTCATAAGGGATACCCGCCTCTTCGAGAAAGATGACCGGCTTGTATCCGTTCATTGTCGCGGCAGTATAGAGATGGATTTCTGTCATTGATTACTCCTGCATGGCGGTTGTCGTCCGATTCAAAAATTGCAGTGGAATGCTCCGCCTCAAGTGTGACATCCCTCGCTTCCTGCTCCTTCGACATCGTTGTCGAGCCGCTCGAAGATGATCGCTTCGACCACGCTGTTACCGGCATTGGTCACCTGGTGGGTCCAAGGCCCGTTGTGCATTACTTCCCCGTCTGCCACTTCTTTCTCGACAGTCGTTCCGGCCTCAAGACGGATTGAAAGCTTCCCGCCGCGGATGAAATAGACGATTTCTTCGGGGTGTCGGTGAGGCGCGTCGGTCGCACCGGGCGGCATAACCATGCGCACGAGGCGCGACACCCCGGTGTTGACAAGTTCGGTATACATGTCGGGCGATGCTTGATCCGCCAAGGGGGCAATGGTGCCCGCTTCGACCAGAGTTTCCTTCTTCATTTTCCTTATCCTTTCGCTGGGTTACTCGGCTGCTGCGGGTGAAAATGTACCCTTAAGGTGCGCATCGAAACGTGCGAAGTCCTTTGCTACTTCTGCATTTTTCATCACATCGAAGGCACCGAACGTAGGCAGCGGCTCCATCGCGAAGAACTTGGCATTGAGATGAACCGGGCGCAGCAGCTCGTCGAGCGATAAACCCTCGAAAAAGGGCTCGGTGGGATCGTCGAAGGATTCCGCCGGCGCGTTCAGCGTGGACGAGATCATGTATTTGGTGCCGGTCAGCGTACCGCCCATGCCGTAATTGGCCTTCGGCGCGTCGGGGGTGCGACCGTCGCCAGCGGTCAGCCGTCCATCCATTCCAGCGGTATAGACTTCGTCCATGTATTTCTTGAAAGACCAAGGAACACCCATCCAGTTCACGGGGAACTGCATAAAGACGAGGTCGGCCCAGCGATGGCTTTCAACTTCCTCATTGACGTTGTAGCCGTCGGAAACCTTTGTGAGGCGTACCTCGTCGCCGCGAGCCTCAAAGAACTCGTGCGCCTTTCTGGCGAACGTTCCGTTCAGCTCGCCCTTGGCAAATTCGTAGGGTTGATGACCGTTTAGGATCAGGACTTTCATGATTTAGCTCCTTGTTACTGTGTCGCTGACCCTTGACGAATCAGCATCTGAATGAGAAATTAGGTAATCAGGTAACGAACCACAACTAGTTACCTTTTAGTAACCTAGTTGTGATCTTTCCAAGGAGGCGCTGGATGCGTGCGAGAGTCATAGAGAAGGAAAAGGGTCGACGTGTCGCGGTTGAGGTCTGTACTGAACCTTGCGCGATCGAACGTGGTATGCGGATTATCGGCGGAAAGTGGACCGGATCGATCCTCTATCACCTCAAGGACGGGCCAGTGCGCTTCAATGATCTCGCACGCATGGTTGGCGCGGCGAGCAAGAAGATGATCACCGAACGCCTGCGTCATCTTGAAGAGCATGGGATGATCAAACGTGAGGTCGTCGCGACATCGCCAGTGTCTGTCGAATACGTGATTACCGACTTCGGAAGTACAGCGATTTGTATCCTTGATGAGCTTCGCCGCTGGAGTGAGAGCGCCCCGTCAGCCCTGACCAGTGATGGTAATGGACAAGACTAAACTTCCCACACTTCCCTCAAAGGATGCATCAGAAAATGAACTCCAGAAAGCTTCTTGATTGGGGCCTTTGGGCCTGCGTGGCCTATTTTTGCTGCATGGCGACAGCCCACTTTTTCGGCATCAAGGTGCCTGTACTGTTCGTATATTACGACACGCCGTTCTACGCCTATCAGGACAAAATTATCTCTTTTGCCGTCGTGGCGTATATCGCGCTCTTCTATAGTGCCGCCAGGGTACGCGAAGTAGTGCCTGCAGCCCTTGTCACGCTGTGGCTCACCGCAGCTGGTCTCACACATGTCAACCTTTCCGATGCTTTGGCAGGGCTCGAAGGCACCAAATCAATGACAGCGTATTGGGCTCAGACTGTGATGATTGGCGGGATAGCGCTCTTGCTGACGGGGCTATTTCTGAGGTCACGTAAAGGCACCTTCTAAACGGACGACATTTGCGATAGGGGGCGGATGGAGTGGTCGATGCCAGTTCAGTGTTCGGCGTCAGAGCAGGGATTGATCTTGGTATTTTATAAAAAATGAAAATCGCCAGAGTCTCGGCAATCCCGCTGTTCTTTGTCAGCTTATCTGTCAATCGCTATCAACTTATCTCGCAACCGGAAATGCTAAGCTTTTGATTTCGTAATAAGTCGAGTTTTCCCTTTTGGGGATGTGATAACAGAAAACCCCGCACAAATTGTTGCGGGGTTTTGTCGTTTGAAGATGGCAGAGCCCTGCGGAAAAGTCATGGCTCGATGTATTGGTTGGGGCAGGGGCAAAAAAAAAGCAAGATCACAAGGATCTTGCTAAGAAGCTATTTTTATAGCTGTTTTCCCGTAATCTTTTTATACTTCCTCCTCAAGACCTGGGCACTTGGCACAGGTTTTGTTTCGACGTCGCGCCAGCTTCTTGTATGCTTATTGGCAACAAAGCCTCCCGCAAGATTATGAGCGGCTGCGATACGTCATCCGCAACGATCTTTCGCCGTTCGCGGAAAAACTAAAAAGCCACATGTTTCATTTTTATGCAAGATGTTTTGACGAAACTTCACAAATGAATCGTTGCTGCGCTGCACACATATAGGACAAAGCTAAAGCATGCCCCGGTTTTCATTGATCCATTCTATTGGTTGCTCTGGTTTTAACCCTGAAATCAGACAATTGGCGTTCGTTGCGGCCACCGTTACCCTGTTTGTGGCATTTCCGATGACGGCTGTGCCAGCCCAGGAAGAATCCCCGTTCCCGTCCGCAGGCGAGGCAGCAGACAGTGATCCTGCCGATAACGCCGCAGCTTCAGGCGACGCAACAGCACCGACGATCACTGTGACGCGTTCGGCCTGCAAGGAACTGGTAAGCCACGTGCCTGATGACGATGTGGCCTACAAACCCGGTGTTGATGTGCGCGGCAATGCGGTTGCCCCGGCCGATTTGAACGGTGGCAGCACGATTTTGAAATCCCTGCCCAAGGAAATTGAATTTCCGGTCACCATTGATTTCTTTGAATATTCGGGGATTACGGCCCCCACTGGTATCAGTGGTGACCAAAATATCGGCAAGATCACCTTTCGCAACGGGCGGGTTTATTTCAATGATCAGCCGCTTGGCGATGATGCAAACCGCGCCGAACTGATCGATGCGTGCCGCAAGGCGGGCTTTCGCTGATTGCTGTCGTCGTTTTGCCATCTTTGGCGCTTAACCAACCATCGATGATATAAAGCAAGTTCCGGCTTGCGTTTCGGGCTGTGCTGTCGCATTTTCCGGGCAAGGTTATTTAGATACCCACATATTCAGATCTGATCATCACGAGGCATTGATGCGTCTTTCCCAGTTCTTTCTGCCGACCCTGAAGGAAACTCCTTCGGAAGCCCAGATTGCGTCCCATCGTTTGATGCTCCGCGCCGGTATGGTGCGCCAGCTGACTGCAGGGATTTATTCCTGGCTGCCACTTGGGCACCGTGTTCTGAAAAAAATCGAACAGATCGTTCGTGAAGAACAGGACAATATCGGCTTTAACGAGCTTCTGATGCCAACCATCCAGCCGGCCGAGCTTTGGCAGGAAAGTGGTCGCTATGATGATTACGGTCTTGAGATGTTGCGCATCACCGACCGTCATGATCGCAAGATGCTGTTTGGCCCGACCAACGAAGAAGCGATTACCGACATCTTCCGCAAGGATGTGCGTTCCTATAAACAGCTGCCGCAGCTGCTTTATCATATTCAATGGAAATTCCGCGACGAAATCCGCCCGCGCTTTGGCGTGATGCGGGGGCGCGAATTCTATATGAAGGACGCTTATTCGTTTGATATCGATTATGAAAGCGCGCGTCACACCTATAACAAGATCTTTTTGGCCTATTGCCGGACCTTTACCCGTCTCGGCGTCAAGGCAATTCCGATGGTGGCCGATACCGGCCCGATTGGCGGGGATCTGAGCCACGAATTCATCATTCTGGCCGATACCGGCGAAAGCGAAGTCTTCTGCGACAAGAAGTGGCTTGATAAGGACCTGACCGGCAAGGGCGTTGATCTTAATGATCGGACCGGCCTTGAAAACTGGGTGCAGGGCACGCTCAAAGACTATGCCGCGACCGAGGAAATGCACGACGCCAATGACGCCGCTGTTACGGCACTTGGCGATGATCTGGTCACCACGCGCGGTATCGAAGTCGGTCACATCTTCCACTTTGGCACCAAATATTCCGAACCGATGGGCGCGACTGTCCTTGGCCCGGATGGCACCGAAGTTCCGGTACAGATGGGGTCCTATGGTATTGGTGTGTCGCGTCTTGTCGGTGCATTGATCGAGGCATCCCACGACGAAAACGGCATCATCTGGCCCGAAGCTGTCGCACCCTACAAGGTTGGCCTGATCAATCTGCGTACGGGGGATGATGCTTGTGATGCGGCTTGTGAAGATGCCTATGCCAAGCTGACCAATGCCGGGATCGAGGTTCTTTATGATGACCGCGACATCCGTGCAGGGGGCAAGTTTGCCGACATGGATCTGATCGGTCTGCCATGGCAGATCGTGATCGGTCCCAAAGGCCTTAAGAACGGTGTCGTTGAACTTAAGAACCGCAAATCGGGTGAGAAAATCGAAGTCACCTTTGAAGCGGCTCTTAACCAGATTAACGGCTGATCTTAAAACACATTCAGGCGGGGCGGCATGTGCTGCCCCGTTGCCATTTCCGGTTTGGCTGCTAAGTCTTTACTTTTAGTCACCCCGGTTTCCTGACCCGTTTCCACAAGGATCGATTGCCCATGTTCAGTCCGTTCGAACGTATGGTGGCCTTTCGCTACCTGCGTCCACGTCGGCAGGAAGGCTTTGTTTCCGTCATTGCCATCTTTTCCTTGCTTGGCATCATGCTGGGTGTTGCGACACTCATCATTGTCATGTCGGTGATGAATGGTTTCAGGGCGGAACTGCTTGGCCGCATTCTCGGGCTGAACGGTCATATATCTGTTTATGCACAGGGCAATGGCGGCATTGGTGATTACGCCAAGATCGAAGACGAGATTGCCAAAAACGGCAATGTGGTTTTGACAGTACCCGTCGTCGAAGGGCAGGTGATGGCATCGAAAAACGGGCGCGCATCCGGTGCGATTGTGCGCGGCATGCGCCCCGAAGATGTCAAAAAACGCAAAACCATTGCCGATAATATCGTTTTTGGATCGCTTGATGACTTCAAGGGCGAAGACACCGTGATCATGGGCGCACGCCTGGCAATGAAGCTTGGTGTCGGGGTGGGCGATACGGTCAATCTGATCTCGCCCAAGGGAAATGTGACGGCGTTTGGTTCTGTGCCGCGTGTGCGCGGCTATACCGTGGCGGGGCTGTTTGATATTGGCATGTATGAATATGACAGCGGCTTTATCTTTATGCCGCTGGGGGCTGCCCAGACCTATTTCAGACTGCCTGAAAAAATCACCCATTTTGAAGTGATGCTTGAAGATATCGGCACGCTTGATGACACGATGGATGAATTGCTTCAAACCCTTTCGGGCGCGCCATTGCGTCTGGTGAACTGGCAGCAATCCAACGCCGGGTTCTTCAATGCGCTTCAGGTCGAACGCAATGTGATGTTCCTGATCCTGACCCTGATCATTCTGGTGGCGGCCTTTAACATCATTTCGGGGATGGTGATGCTGGTGAAGGACAAGGGGCGCGATATTGCGATCCTGCGCACCATGGGCGCGACCCGCCAGTCGATCATGAAGGTGTTCTTCCTGGCCGGGGCGTCTATCGGTGTATTGGGCACGGTTTCCGGTCTGATCATCGGCGTTCTGTTCTGTCTGAATATCGAAAATATCCGTCAGTTCATCCAAAGCCTGACCGGGACCGACCTTTTCAATGCCGAGATTTACTTCCTGTCGCAATTGCCCGCAGACATGGATGTCGGCGAAGTTGTCATGGTCTGCGTCATGTCGCTGACATTGTCCTTCCTGGCAACTGTCTATCCGGCGTGGCGGGCCTCGCGGCTCGATCCGGTGGAGGCGCTTCGCTATGAGTGATGTGATGAAAACGACCGCCAAAGAACGGGCGCGCACGGTTGTGCTGCGCCTTGAGAAAATCGATCGCATCTTCAATCAGGGGCCCGATCAGCTTGAAATTCTGAAATCGGTTGATCTGGAAATCCATCAGGGCGAAATCGTCGCCCTTGTCGGGCCGTCCGGGGCAGGCAAATCAACCTTGCTTCAGATTGCCGGTCTTCTGGAAAAGCCCGATGGTGGTCTGGTGTCGATCGGTGGCAAGCGCAGCACGGATTTATCCGACCTTGCGCGGACCGAAATGCGGCGCAACCATATCGGCTTTGTCTATCAGTACCATCATTTGCTGCCGGAATTCTCGGCACTTGAAAATGTCGTGATGCCGCAAATGATCAATGGCCTGAAACGGGCCGAGGCCGAAGAACGCGCACTGGAACTTTTGCGCTGCCTTGGTCTGGATCAGCGTGCCGATCATCGCCCGGCGCGTCTTTCAGGCGGCGAACAACAGCGTGTCGCCATTGCCCGTGCACTGGCCAATGTGCCCGATGTCTTGTTCGCAGATGAACCCACCGGCAACCTTGATCCGCAAACGGCTGATACCGTGTTTGGCATGTTGATGACGCTGGTACGTGAAACCGGTCTGGCATCGTTGATTGCAACGCATAACCCGGAATTGGCCCGCCAGATGGACCGGGTTGTCACCCTGCGTGATGGTCATTTGATCGAACTCGACCCGGCTGATCTTTCCTAAGCGATCAAAATTCTTTAAGCTGGTTTTAGCGCGTCCGTGATGGGCGCACGAACCCTGTATTTTCCCTATATTTCAGAGGTCTGTCTCCGATGGAAAACGGTTTCGTCCATCTTCGTGTACACACCAACTATTCGCTTGCCGAAGGTGCGATCACGACCAAGGAGCTGGCCAAACTCTGTGCTGCGGACGGTCAGCCTGCCGTTGCGATGACCGATACCGACAATATGTTCGGGGCGCTTGATTTTTCCGGCGCACTCAGTGGGGCAGGCATTCAGCCGATTTTGGGTGTGCAGATGGGCCTGGAACGATATGGCGATACGCCTGTCGTTGGCAAGATTGCGCGGGAACCGATGCCCGATCGCCTTGTTCTGATTGCCCAGAACAAGGAAGGGTATTTCAACCTGCTCAAGATCGTCTCGCGCGCGCATATGACGTCCGAGGCCGGCAGCGAACCCAAGGCGCTTTATGCCCATATCCGCGAACATGCAGGGCATATCATTTGTCTGACCGGGGGCCCGACCGGCCCGTTGGCCCGGTTGCTGGGCGACGAGCAGGTCGAAAAGGCCGAAAGCTGCCTGGCAGAGCTTAAGGATATTTTTGGCGACCGCCTTTACATCGAATTGCAACGCCATGGCGAACCGCTTGAAGAACAGGTCGAACCCGGCCTGATCAAGCTTGCCTATGATCATGACGTGCCGCTGGTTGCGACCAATAACTGCTATTTCCCCACAGCCGAGATGTATGAAGCGCACGATGTGTTTATCTGCATCGGGCAGGGGGCGGTTGTCGGTCAGGAAGACCGCTGGAAATTGACGCCCGACCATCGGTTTAAAACTGCTGCGGAAATGCGCGATCTGTTCGCCGATATTCCTGAGGCCTGTGACAATACGCTTATGATTGCCAAGCGGTGCTCGTGGCATGTGGAAAAGATCGATCCGATCTTGCCGCCCTTTGATTGCGGCGAAGGCCGCACCGAGGTTGATGAACTGCGCCACATGTCCGAAGAAGGCCTGAAAGGCCGTCTGGAAAAATACGTCTTTACCGACGAAATGTCGGATGCCGAAAAAGAAGAAATCGCCAAACCCTATTGGGAACGCCTTGATTACGAACTTGGCATCATCAATCAGATGGGCTTTCCGGGCTACTTTCTGATCGTTGCCGACTTCATTCAGTGGGCGAAGGATCATGAAATCCCGGTCGGGCCGGGCCGTGGTTCCGGGGCAGGCTCGCTTGTGGCCTATGCATTGCTGATTACCGACCTTGATCCGCTGCGTTTTTCCTTGCTGTTCGAACGCTTCCTGAACCCGGAACGTGTGTCGATGCCTGACTTTGACGTCGATTTCTGTCAGGATCGGCGCGGCGAAGTGATCGAATACGTTCAGAAAAAATACGGTCATGATCGCGTCGCACAGATCATCACCTTTGGTAAGCTTCAGGCAAAAGCCGCCGTACGTGACGTCGGGCGTGTTCTGTCGATCCCGTATGGCTATGTCGACAAGATCTGTAAAATGATCCCGGGTGATCCGGCCAAGCCGATCCCGCTGAAAGAAGCCATTGATATGGAACCGGATCTGCGCCGTATCGCGCGCGAAGACCCGGATATTGATCGCTTGCTGTCAATCGCGATGCAGATCGAAGGCCTTTATCGTAACTCCTCGACCCATGCGGCGGGTGTTGTGATCGGTGACCGCGATCTTGATGAACTGGTCCCGCTTTATCGTGATCCGCGTTCGGACATGCCGGTGACGCAGTTCAACATGAAGTTCGTTGAAAATGCCGGTCTGGTGAAATTCGACTTCCTTGGTCTTAAGACATTGACGGTCATTATCGAGGCCGTCAACCTCATGCGGCAACGTAAAGACGTGCCACAAAACTTTGATATCAGTGCGATTCCACTTGATGATCGGCCGGCCTTCAAACTGTTGTCAGCGGCGGAAACCGTCGGTGTGTTCCAGCTTGAATCCCAAGGCATGCAGGATGTCTTGCGCGGGCTAAAGCCCGATACGCTTGAAGATATTATCGCTGTCGTGGCGCTGTATCGTCCGGGGCCGATGGATAACATCCCGCATTACATCGCGCGTAAGCATGGTCAGGAAGAACCTGACTACATGCACCCGATGCTTCAACCGATCCTCGAAGAAACCTATGGCATCATGATCTATCAGGAGCAAGTCATGCAGCTTGCCCAGATCATGGCGGGCTATTCACTGGGCGGCGCAGATTTGTTGCGTCGTGCAATGGGTAAGAAAATCGCCGAGGAAATGGAAAAGCAGCGCAGCCTGTTTGTCGATGGCTCGGAAAAGAACGGCGTCGATCGCGCACAGGCGTCTGATATTTTTGACCAGGTTGCCAAATTCGCATCATACGGCTTTAACAAATCGCACGCGGCCGCCTATGCGCTGGTGGCCTATCAGACCGCATATCTCAAGGCGAACTATCCGGTCGAATTCATGGCCGCCCTCATGACGCTTGATATGCATAACACCGAAAAACTTGCGGTGTTCAAGCAAGAGGTCGAACGCCTTGAAATCGAAATTCTGCCGCCATGTGTGAACAAGTCCCAGGTGGCGTTTTCGGTTGAAGACCATGATGGCGTGCGCAAGATCCGCTATGCACTGGCCGCCATTCGAAATGTTGGTGATGCCGCGATGGAAAGCCTTGTTTCCGAACGCGAAGCCAACGGCCCGTTCAAGGACATCACCGATTTTGCATCACGTATCGATAGCCGTGCGGTCAATAAACGCCTGCTTGAAAACCTTGTGCGGGCAGGGGCACTTGATTGTCTGGCCTCCAATCGCAAGGTGATGTTTGAAAATGTCGATAAGGTCATTGCCGTCGCCCAGCGCGAAATGCAGGCGCGTAATGATGATCAGATATCGATGTTTGGCGACAGCACCGGCTTTGGCAAGGATCAGATACGCCTGCCGGAAGATCGCGATTGGGTTCCGATGGAAAAACTGACCGAGGAATTCTCGGCAATTGGTTTCTATCTGTCTGCCCATCCGCTTGATACATTTGGCAAAAGTATTCAGCGCATCGGTATTGCACCGATCAAGGAATTGCCCGCCCGCATGCGGGCATCGAACAAGGGAACGATCCGCTTGGCCGGTACCCTGATCAATGCGCGCGAAATGATTTCGAAAAAGAACGGATCGAAATTTGCCTTTGTGATGTTTTCCGACCCGACCGGCAGTTTTGAAGTCGCCTTCTGGGCCGAAGCATGGGCGGCGTATAAGGAAATTATCAATGCCGGTCGTCCGGTATTGTTGAATGTATCTGCGGAAATGCGTGACGGGCAGCTTCGCATTCAGGGGCAGCGGGTCGAAGATCTTGAACAGGCTGTCGCCGGTGCGGCCGAAGGTATCCGCATTCGTCTGAACCGTCCGGATCCCGTTGATGAAATTCGTCAATTGCTTGAACAGGCCGGGCGCGGGCGCGGTCTTGTCAGTCTGTCATCTGTTTGCGAAGACGGCCGTATGGCCGAGATCGAACTCGAAGACAAATACAAAGTCGGCCCGTCCTTGATCGGGGCGATTGGCGCGATTCCAGGTGTGGAATTCGCCGAGGAAATCTGATGATTTCCTCTCGTGGTGCGGGATTATCCTTTTATCCTGTCAGGAACCGCACGTTTGTGCGCATTTTAGGGGTTGCAATCTTGCCTAAGGGGGATTAAAACCCGCCCGAACATCGCACGCGAAAGAGCGGCGATTGCCGTCATATGGCAACTCGTCCATCCGGTGTTTCATACATGGTGTATGGAATTCCCTTTCGCGGAGGTATTAACCGGAAAAAGGTAGGAATTATCATGGCTTTGCCAACCTTTACCATGCGCCAGCTCATGGAAGCTGGTGTCCACTTTGGTCACCACACCCGCCGTTGGAACCCGAAGATGAAACCGTACATCTTTGGTGCCCGCAACGACATCCACATTCTGAACCTGCAGGAAACTGTTCCGATGCTGCATCGCGCGATGCAGGCAGTTCGTGACGTTACCGCATCAGGTGGTCGTGTTCTCTTCGTCGGTACCAAGCGTCAGGCTTCCCCGATCATCGCAGACGCTGCAAAGCGTTGCGGCCAGTACTATGTCAACCATCGCTGGCTTGGCGGTATGCTGACCAACTGGAACACTGTTTCCAACTCGATCAAACGCCTCAAAGAACAGGACGAAATCCTGAACTCTGGCGCTGAAGGTCTGACCAAAAAAGAAATCCTGAACCTGACCCGTTCGCGCGACAAACTTGAACGCGCTCTTGGCGGTATTAAGGACATGGGTGGTCTTCCTGACATCATCGTCGTGGTCGACACCAACAAAGAATCGCTTGCTATTCAGGATGCCAAAAACCTGAACATCCCGGTTGTTGCGATCCTCGACTCCAACTCTGATCCGGCTAACGTTCAGTTCCCGGTTCCGGGTAACGACGATGCGATCCGCGCAATCCAGCTGTATTGCGATCTGTTCGTTGGTTCCGTTCTGGACGGCATCCAGGAAGAAATGACTGCTTCTGGCGCAGATCTTGGCGAAGCGGAAGAAGTTCCGGCCGAGGCAGCTGCTGCTACCGAAGCTGCAGAAGAAGCTTCCGCATAAGTTTCATTTTGTACCTGATGAAACGGCGGCTAGCATGCCGCCGTTTTGTTAGGTGTTAACCTGATCGCGTAATTAGGGGCTTTAAAAATGGCTATTACCGCTGCTCTCGTTAAAGAGCTTCGCGAAACCACCGGCGCTGGCATGATGGATTGCAAAAAGGCGCTGTCTGAAACCAATGGTGATCTGGACGCAGCTGTTGACTGGCTTCGTACCAAAGGTCTTGCTGCTGCTGCCAAAAAAGCTGGCCGTGTTGCTGCCGAAGGTCTGGTTTCTGTTTCTGTCGACGGCACCAAAGGTGCAGTTGTCGAGCTGAACGCTGAAACCGACTTCGTTTCGCGTAACGAAGACTTCCAGAAGTTTGTTGGCGAAATCGCAAAACAGGCTGTTGCTGCAAACGGCGACATCGATGCCCTCAAAGCTGCTGCTTTCCCGGGTACCGAGCGTAACGTCGAAGAGCAGGTCACCCACATGATCGCCACCATCGGCGAAAACATGACCCTGCGTCGTTCGGCTGGCCTGTCTGTCGAAAAAGGTGTTGTCGCATCTTACGTTCACTCTGCTGTTGCCCCTGATCTGGGCAAAATCGGTGTTCTGGTTGCGCTCGAATCCGAAGCAGACGCTGGCGTTCTCGACGCGCTTGGCAAACAGATCGCAATGCACATCGCTGCAACCAACCCGGCTTCGGCAACGGTTGATGATCTGGATCCGGAACTGGTAGAGCGCGAAAAAGCCGTTCTGACCGACCAGGCCAAAGAATCCGGCCGTCCGGCAGAGATCATTGAAAAAATGATCGAAGGTCGTATCCGTAAATATTACGAGCAGGTTGTTCTGGTTGAACAGACCTTCGTGATTGACGGTGAAAACAAAGTCAAAACCGTGATCGAAAACGCTGCCAAAGAAGCTGGCAAGCCGATCACCCTTAAGGGCTTTGTACGCTTCGAACTCGGTGAAGGCATCGAGAAAGAAGAAAAAGACTTTGCTGCCGAAGTTGCTGAGCAGCTGAACAAATAAAACATCTGATCGGAATGGTGCGTTTGCCGCCATTTCGTGTATGATCCAGACCGGCGAGGTCGGCAGCGCATATCCGCCCTGTTACTCGCCGGTCTTTTTATATCTGAATTTTGCATTTCCCACGTTCGGGCAATGCGTTACATCGGCATTTAAGAGGCAATCCGACATGGCAGAAAACGGCCAATTGAAGTTTCGTCGCGTCCTTTTGAAGCTCTCGGGTGAGGGGCTTTTGGGCAAGCAGCAATATGGTATAGATCCAGAAACGGTTGACCGGATTGCCAGCGAAATCAAAGCCGTTCACGACATGGGTGCCGAAGTTTGTATGGTGATTGGCGGCGGGAACATCTTCCGCGGTGTCAAAGGTGCCTCGCAGGGCATGGAACGTGCCACAGCCGACTATATGGGCATGCTCGCCACGATCATGAACGCCCTTGCCGTACAGAATGCACTGGAACGTCACGGCATTCAGACCCGCGTTCAGTCCGCTATCCCGATGTCCTCTGTGTGTGAACCCTATATCCGTCGCCGTGCGGTGCGCCACATGGAAAAAGGACGTGTCGTGATCTTTGCGGCAGGTACCGGCAACCCGTTCTTCACAACCGATACTGCTGCTGCGTTGCGCGCGGTTGAAATGGGCTGTGATGCGTTGCTTAAGGGGACCCAGGTTGACGGCGTTTATACTGCCGATCCCAAAACCGATCCGACCGCCGAACGCTACGATACGCTGACTTATATGGATGTCTTGTCCAAAGATTTGCGTGTTATGGACGCATCGGCTATTTCTTTGGCACGCGAAAATGATATTCCGGTTATTGTGTTCTCTTTGCATAATCCGGGTGCCTTTGCAGACGTGGTTTCTGCAAAGGGGACGTTTACGATTATTTCGAATGGAGACTGAACGTGTCTGACGTTGCTGGCCTAAAAAAGGACCTGTCCCGCCGTATGGCAGGGGCTGTAGAAGTGTTGCACAAGGAATTCACCGGTCTGCGTACCGGACGCGCCAGTGTAAGTCTTCTTGAGCCGGTCATGGTTGAAGCTTACGGCGTTCCGACCCCCCTTAATCAGGTGGCATCGGTCAGTGTTCCTGAATCCCGCATGCTTTCGGTTCAGGTTTGGGACAAGACGATGGTGAAAGCCGTTGAAAAAGCCATTCGTGATTCCGGCCTTGGCTTGAACCCGGCAGCGGATGGAACTCTTGTTCGCGTTCCGATTCCCGCCCTCAACGAAGAACGTCGCGCCGAACTTTCCAAGGTTGCCGGCAAATATGCCGAACAAGCCAAGGTTTCCGTGCGTAACGTCCGTCGTGACGGCATGGATCAGCTGAAAAAATGGGAAAAGGACGGCGAGATCTCCAAGGACGAGATGCACGACCAGGAAAAAGAAGTTCAGAAGCTGACCGACAAGGTCATTGGCGAGATCGATGAAGCGCTCTCGCACAAAGAACAGGAAATCATGCAAGTCTGATTATGGCTGTGCTTTCTTCGCAACCTCATCCTTCAGATATGTCATGTGTACCGCGCCACGTTGCCATCATTATGGATGGCAACGGACGCTGGGCCCGTGGTCGTGGGCGTCCGCGCACGATGGGGCATCGCGCCGGTGTGGATGCTGTACGACGTACTGTCGAAGCATCCGCCGAACTCGGTATCGAATATCTGACCTTGTACGGGTTTTCGACCGAGAACTGGAAACGACCGGAAAACGAAGTCAGCGACCTGATGGGGTTGTTGCGGCTGTTCGTGAAACGCGAATTGTCCACATTGCACAAAAATGGTGTGAAAATTCGCATCATTGGTGACCGGGATCGTTTCGCCGATGACATCCGTGAACTTTTGGCCAAGGCCGAAGCCCAGACACGTGACAACACGCGTCTTAATCTGACGATTGCGCTGAGTTATGGCGCACGCTCGGAAATCACGCAGGCTGTGCGCGAAATTGCGGCCAAAGTGGCCGCAGGTAAAATTTCTGCTGATGATATTACCGAAGAACTGATCGATAACAGTTTGTCGACGGCGGGCATTCCGGATCCTGACCTGTTGATCCGCACCAGCGGCGAGCAGCGCATCAGTAATTTCCTGTTGTGGCAATCGGCCTATACGGAGTTCGTTTTCGACGATGTGTTATGGCCCGATTTCGATCGCAGCCATCTTGAAAAAGCCATCGATAACTTTGCCGGTCGGGAGCGGCGTTTTGGTGCCGTTGTCTGAGATTAACGAACAAAAAGATACCAATTCCGGCCTGCTGCCTCGCATTCTTTCGGCACTGGTGATGGCGCCTGTTGCCATTGCTGCGGTGTGGTTTGGCTCTCCTTATTTTGACCTTTTGCTGTTTGTCTTTTCTGCGGGGATGATGTGGGAATGGTCGCGCATGTGCGCCCCGCGTCATTACAAAGGTATTTCGGTTGTAAGTGCCGTTGCACTGGGCGTTGCGATGGTGATGTATGTCGCCGGGCAGGAAGAATTCATGGCCATGCCGCTGGCCATCGGGGTGATCATCTCAGCTGCGCGCTCTGATGAAAACTGGCTGCTTGCCGGGTTCGGTGTCCTTTACATCGCTCTTGCTGCCCTTGCGGCACTTTGGCTGCGCATGCAGGACAGCGATGGTCTTTTGATCATCATGTGGTTGTTTCTTCTGGTATGGGCGACCGATACGGGCGGATATGCATTCGGAAAGATCATTGGTGGTCCGAAACTTGCGCCGCGCTTTAGCCCGAAGAAAACCTGGGCTGGTTTGATGGGCGGGATGCTATGTGCCGGTTTGATCGGTGGTGTGGTTACCTATTTTAGCGCGGATGCGGTCAATTGGATGATTGTGGCCGTCAGTATGGTCTTGGCCATTGTTGCCCAGATCGGTGACTTGGGGGAATCGGCACTCAAACGTCACTTCAAGGTCAAAGACAGCAGCAACTTGATTCCGGGTCATGGTGGATTGCTTGATCGTGCAGACGGGATGTTGTCGGTGTTCCCGGTCGCTTTTGCTATTATCTGTTTCGCAGGCCTATCTCTGCGTTAAGACAGCCGGAAAAATGGCTGTTGTCCTTACAGGTGTTTGATGACTTTGAAGAAATCCGTCAGCGTCTTTGGTGTTACAGGGTCAATCGGGGCCAGCACCGTTGACATATTGAAGTCTCATGCTGACAAATATTCACTCGAAGCCGTGACAGCGCATCGCAATGTAAAGGCGTTGGCAAAAGTCGCAATCGAGCTTGATGCCAAATGTGCCGTTATTGGCGACCCCGATTATTACCAAGAACTGTGCGACGCATTGTCTGATACCGCCATAGAAGTTGCTGCGGGTGAAAATGCGCTTGTCGAAGCTGCCCAGCGGCCTTCGGATATCGTTATTGCTGCCATTGTCGGGGCAGCGGGGCTGAAACCGACGCTTGCTGCCATTCGGCGCGGCGCGCGGGTCGGGCTTGCCAACAAGGAAACGCTTGTCTGTGCAGGGGCCCTGATGACCGCCGAGATTGCCAAACATGGAGCGACGCTGATCCCGGTGGATTCTGAACATAGTGCTATTTTTCAGGTCCTTGAAGAACGTGCAGAAAACCGGATCGATCGTATTCTTTTGACCGCATCGGGTGGTCCATTCCGGGAATGGGCGCTAAAGGATATGAAAACCGTCACCCGTGCACAGGCTTTGGCCCATCCCAATTGGGAAATGGGGGCCAAGATTTCAATCGATTCCGCGACGATGATGAACAAAGGGTTGGAGCTGATCGAAGCCTGGCACCTGTTCCCGGTCGCAGAAAAACAGATTGAAATTGTTGTCCACCCTCAATCAGTTGTTCACAGTATGGTGGAATATTCCGATGGATCGGTGCTTGCGCAATTGGGGTCTCCTGATATGCGAACCCCGATTGCCTATGCGCTTTCATGGCCTGATCGGATCAAGGTCGATGCGCCGCGTCTTGATTTTGCCACGATCGGAGGGTTGAACTTCGAAGCGCCCGATACGCATCGTTTCCCCGCTCTTCGACTGGCGCGACAGGCATTGCAGGAAGGCGGTACGCTGCCTACTGTTCTAAATGCCGCCAATGAAATTGCGGTAGAGGCGTTTCTTGAAGACAGAATAGGCTTTTTGGACATTGCCCATACTGTCGAAAAGGTAATGACAAGGCTTGGAAGTGATGCACTGACCAGCCTTGAACAGGTTTTTGAAACAGATGCGATGGTGCGCCGTGAAACGTCGGCATGCCTTGCATCGGCATAGATTAAAATTGCTGGTTTGACCGGCTTAGGGAACTCTTGATGGAAACCTTGCTTGCTTTTCTTTTTGTGCTCTCGGTGCTCGTGTTCGTTCACGAATATGGTCACTACTGGGTGGCAATCAAAAACGGGGTAAAGGTCGAAGCCTTTTCGATCGGGTTCGGGCCGGAGCTTTTTGGTTGGCAGGACAAAAAAGGCACACGCTGGAAAGTCAGCCTGATTCCCCTGGGCGGCTACGTTAAAATGTTTGGTGATATGAACCCGGCAAGTGCCGGGGGGCGTGATGACCTTAGTGATGAAGAAGCCAAACATGCCTTCCATCACAAAGGTGTCGCTGCGCGTGCGGCAATTGTTTTTGCCGGTCCTTTGGCCAATTTCATCTTTGCCATTATCGTCTTTACCTTCCTGTTTGCAGCCGTTGGGCAACAACGTGCTTTGCCGGTGGTTGGCGAAGTTCTTGAAAACAGCCCGGCATCCGCCGCCGGGTTTGTGGCCAAAGACGAAATTTCTGCAATTAACGGTCAGCCCGTTGAATGGTTTTCCGAACTTTCTGAAATTGTGCGCGTCAATCCGGGCCAGGCCCTTACCGTGACACTTCTGCGAGATGGCCAGACGGTTGACCTTGCCGTCACGCCAGAGGCTGTCGAAGTTGACGAAGACGGCACGGTCATGACCGTCGGGCGTTTGGGAATCACTGCCGGTGATTTCGAAATGAGCCGTACCGGTGTTGTTGAATCGGTCGGTCGCGCCTTCGAGACAACCTATTCGCTGACAACCCAGACATTTTCTGCACTCGGTGAAATGATCAGCGGTGACCGGGACAGTTCCGAGCTCGGCGGGCCGATCCGTATTGCGCAAATGTCAGGGCAGGTGGCCGAAGGCGGTCTTGCACCGTTGCTGTTCTTTATGGGCTATCTTTCCATCAGCCTCGGGTTGATTAACCTGATGCCTGTTCCGGTCCTTGATGGCGGCCATCTGGTATTTTACGCCATAGAAGCAATTCGCGGTAAGCCATTGGGGGCAAAAGCACAAGAATATGGTTTCCGTATTGGCGCGGGTTTGGTATTCAGCTTAATAATTTTTGCAACGTGGAACGATTTGACGCAATTGGGTGTCTTTAGTTTCCTCAAAGGACTTGCTGGCTGATGTGTGACAGCAACAGGGGGGTTAACTTGCTTCGTAAGGTAAAAGCGGCCGTCGTGATTACGGCCTTGCTGGGCGGGACTGCACCATTGATTGTTCCTGCGGCCGTACATGCCCAGTCGGGTTTGATTCGTGATATTCAGGTCGAAGGCAACAACCGTATCGAAAGTGCGACGGTAAACGCCTATCTGACTGTGGCGCCCGGTGATTCCTACGACACCCAAAAGATCAACAGCTCGCTTAAAGCGCTGTTTTCAACCGGATTGTTTGCCGATGTGTCCTTCTCCTTCAATCAGGGGATTCTCAAGGTTAACGTGGTTGAAAACCCGATCATTAACCGCATTGCGTTCGAAGGGAACCGTCGCCTTGATGATGATACCCTGAGTACGGAACTGCAACTGCGTCCGCGTGTTGTCTATACCCGCACCAAAGTTCAGGCCGATGTTCAGCGTGTGCTCGAACTTTATCGTCGCAGCGGCCGTTTTGCCGCCACGGTCGAACCCAAGGTCATCCAGCTTGAACAGAACCGCGTCGATCTGGTCTTTGAGATTGAAGAGGGCGAAGCAACCGGCATTCGCAAGATTAACTTCGTCGGTAACAAGGCCTTTGATGACGGAGAGCTTTCCGACGTCATTCGCACAACCGAAAGTGCCTGGTGGAAGATCCTGACTGCTGATGACAATTACGACCCGGACCGCGTAACATTTGACCGCGAATTGCTCCGCCGGTTCTATCTTTCGGCAGGATATGCGGATTTCCAGGTTCTGTCATCGGTGGCAGAACTGACACCTGATCGCTCTGATTTCTTTGTGACCTATACGGTCAGCGAGGGAGAGCGCTATCAGTTCGGTGACATCAATATTGTGTCGCAGATCGATAAAATTGATCCCGAAACCCTGATGCCGCTGATCGAAATCGAACCGGGCGAATGGTATAATGCGACCCTGGTTGATGATGCGGTTGATGCCCTGACCGATAGCGTCGGCGATCAGGGATATGCATTCATCGAAATTCGTCCGAATGTCGAACGCAATCGCGAAGACGGAACCATTGATATCACCTTCAATATTTCCGAAGGACCGAAAGTCTATGTCGAACGGATCAATGTTGTCGGTAACGTCCGTACGCTTGATGAAGTCATTCGCCGCGAGTTCCGTCTGGTCGAGGGCGATGCCTTTAGCAGCTCGAAAATGCAGCGTTCCAAGCAGCGTATCGAGAACCTGAACTTCTTTAAATCGGTAGATGTGAAAACCCTTCCGGGCGATTCACCCGATCAGACCGTGATCGAAGTGGATGTCGAAGAAAAATCCACCGGTGAATTCTCAATCGGTGCCGGTTACGGTACGGATGATGGTGCCTTTGGGCAGCTTGGCATTCGTGAACGTAACCTGCTTGGCAAAGGCCAGGATTTGCGCCTGAACTTTACGCTTGGTTCCAGTGATCAGCAGATCGATCTGTCCTTTACCGAACCGTACTTCCTGGATCGTGAAATTTCGGCCGGTTTTGATATTTACCGCCGCGAAGAAGACAATCAGGACGAAAGTTCTTATGATGAAGAGCAAACCGGTGGGCGTCTTCGTGCCGGGTACCGTTATAGCGAAGAACTCTCTCATTCGTTCCGTTATACGCTTGAACAAAACAGCTATTCGGATATTGATGAAGATGATGCATCCCGGTTGCTGCTGGCCGAAGATACCGAATTTGTCGAATCCGCTATTGGCCACACCCTGAGCTATGATGTCCGCGATAGCTCCATTTCGCCGACCGAAGGGTATTATGCCCGCCTGTCGAATGATTTTGCCGGTGTCGGTGGCGATGAGACCTATTTGCGCACGAAGCTAGAAGGCGCCTACTATTATCCGATTGACCGCGAACATGACTGGGTGCTCTCGACCCGGGCATCGACCGGGTATATCTTCGGGATTGGTGATGATACCCGAATTTCCCAACGCTTTATGGTCGGCGGTTCGAACCTGCGTGGTTTCGAAGCCGGCGGGGTGGGGCCGCGCGATATTGAAACCGGTGATGCGCTGGGTGCCAAAATGTACTACACCGGATCGGTGCAGTTGGACTTCCCGCTGGGCTTGCCATCGGAATTTGCTCTGACCGGGCGTGTCTTTAGCGATTTCGGGTCCGCACAGGACGTTGATGGTGCTTTGCCCGGTGAAATCTATGACACGGGATCGATCCGAAGCTCGGTCGGTTTCGGTGTCGGGTGGGAATCGCCGTTTGGCCCGATTGGTGTGGATATCTCCCAGGCCATCATGAAAGAAGACCACGACAAAGAGGAAGTGTTCCGACTTAACTTCGGAACCAGATTCTAATGAAAATGTTCAAGTCTTTACGTAATGCACTGCTGGTTGCCACTTTGATTGGCGGCGTTGCACCTGTTTCGGTCGTGCAAGCACAAGAAGCGAACCCGGAAAACTTCGCGTCAGTGATGATCGTCGATTTTGCCGGCATCATGCGCGAAGCATCGGCGATGCAGGATGCCCGCAAGCAGATCCGGGAACGCCAGGTCGCCTATCAGAAAGAAATCGAAAGCCGCGAACAGGGGCTGCGTGAAGAAGAAAAGCAACTTGCACAGCAACGGACGTTGCTGGCCGCAGATGTTTTCCAGGGAAAGCAAAAGCAGTTCCAGCAGAAAGTTGCCGACTTCCAGAAATTTGCCCAGGCCCGTAGCCGGGTGCTTGATCAGGCACTGGCAGAAGCGCAATCCAAGTTTTCTCAAGCTTTGAATGAGATCATCGGGAAAGTTGCCGAAGAGCGCGGGGCAAACCTTGTTCTGCATCGCGGTCAAGCTGTGCTGTTTGCAACCTCTATGGATGCCAGCAAAGAAGTCTTTGACCGGGTCAATGCCGAGGTTCCGACCATTGCGGTCGAATTCAAGGAAGGTTCCTGATGGCCGATGCGCGTTTCTTTCGCCGTAAAGGCCCGTTCAGCATTGCCGAGATTGCCAAGCTGACGGAAACAACACCGGTAAACGCACCGGATGAAACCCGTGTCTTTCAGGATGTCTCGCCATTGCAAAATGCCGATGCCGATATCCTGAGCTTCTTTGACAATCGCAAATACCTTGATGCCTTCGTGACCAGTAAGGCTGGTGCCTGTTTTGTGCGTCCGGAATTTGTCGATCGTGCCCCCGAAGGCATGGTCTTGTTCACAACCAAAGACCCGTATCGCGCCTATGCAAAGGCGGCGACGGCGTTTTATCCGTTCGAAACAGCTAATGGCGTCATTTCCGACCATGCTGTCATTGATCCGACAGCCAAGCTCGGGAAGGGTGTACAGATTGATGCCGGTGCCGTCATCGGCGCCAATTGTGAGATTGGTGATGGTACGATCATCGCGTCCAATGCAGTGATCGGCGAAGGTGTTGTGATTGGTGCAGGCTGCAAAATTGGTGCGAACGCATCCATCAGCCACAGCCTGATTGGCAATCTTTGCCTGATTTATCCTGGCGCACGCATCGGTCAGGATGGTTTTGGCTTTGCCATGGGCCCGCAAGGGCATGTAAAAGTCCCCCAGCTTGGCCGTGTGGTCATCGGCAATGACGTTGAAGTCGGTTCAAACAGCACCATTGATCGCGGTGCAGGCCCCGATACCGTCATTGGCAATGGTTGTCGTATCGACAATCTGGTGCAAATCGGCCATAACGTCGAGCTGGGTATGGGCTGTGTTATTGTCTCGCAAGTCGGGATTTCGGGCTCTACCCGGATTGGCAATTTTGCCGTGCTTGCCGGTCAGGCAGGCATTACAGGGCACCTTGAAATTGGCGACGGTGCAAAAGTCGCTGCCCAAGCAGGTGTCATGAAAAATGTGGGGCCGGGCGAAACAGTGGGCGGCAGCCCCGCCGTCCCGGTCATGGAATATCATAAACAGACGGTGGCCTTGTCGCGTCTGATACGAAAAAAGAAATAAGGGCTACACACATGACCGAATTGGTAAGTGTTGATATCCAGCGCATTCTGGAAATGATTCCGCATCGCTATCCGTTCCTTCTGATCGACAAGGTCGTTGATATCGAAACCGATGTCCGGGCGACAGGCATCAAGAACGTTACGATGAACGAGCCGCAATTTACCGGCCATTTCCCGCAACAGCCGATTATGCCCGGTGTCCTTATTATCGAAAGCATGGCGCAAACTGCAGCCATCCTGGTCGTCCAGACCCTGGGGGCGGATGCAGAAGGCAAACTGGTCTATTTCATGAGCATCGATAATGCACGGTTCCGCAAACCGGTCGTGCCCGGTGATGTCATGCATATTCATGTCACCAAAAAACAAAGCCGCGGTCCGGTCTGGAAGTTTGAAAGCGAAGTCAAGGTAGACGGGCAAGTCGTTGCCGAAGCCACCATCGCCGCGATGATCCGGGATAGCTGATAATGTCAAAAGTGCATCCAACCGCCGTCGTCGAAGATGGCGCGCAAGTTGGTCAGGATGTCGAAATCGGGCCCTATTGCGTGGTCGGTCCGAATGTTGTCTTGGGGGATGGTGTCAAACTGCACAGCCACGTGGCGGTTGCAGGGTTCACCACCCTTGGCGATCAGTGTGAAGTCTATCCGTTTGCCTCGGTCGGGCATGCACCGCAGGATTTGAAATTCAAAGGTGAACAAAGCCGGCTGATCGTTGGTAAGCGCACCAAAATCCGCGAGGGCACAACCTTAAACCCGGGAACCGAAGGTGGTGGCATGGAAACCACCATCGGCGATGATTGCCTGCTGATGACAGGGGCCCATGTTGGCCATGATTGTCACGTCGGAAATCACTGTATTCTGGTTAATAACGGTACATTGGCCGGTCACGTTCTGGTTGAGGATTTCGCCATTGTTGGTGGTCTTTCCGCTGTTCACCAGTTTGTCCGGATCGGGAAACATGCCATGATCGGTGGAATGACAGGCGTTGAAAGCGACGTCATTCCTTATGGTTCCGTGATTGGCAACCGTGCATATCTGTCTGGCCTGAACATCGTCGGCCTGAAGCGCCGTGGCTTTGATCGTGAAACCATCCACTCCCTGCGTAAGGCTTATCGTCTTTTGTTCGCACAGGAAGGTACTTTGGCAGAACGGGTCGAAGAAGTTGCAAAGGACTTCGAAGGCGTGGGCCCGGTAATGGAAATCATCAATTTCCTCAAAGCGGAAAGCATGCGTTCAGTATGCACGCCGAAATATGACAGCTCCGCAGGATAACCAGCAAGCAAATCTGGGTGTTATTGCCGGCGGCGGGGCGCTTCCCGCCCGCTTGGCTGCTGCTGCCAAAGCAGCAGGACGGGGCGTTTGCGTTGTCAAACTTGATGGCTATGCCGACGATCCTGCGCTTGATGATTATCCTCATGTCACAGTACGTCTTGGGGCTGCTGCCAAGATCCTTGATGCGCTGCGCGCTCATGACTGCCAGGATGTTGTCCTGGCGGGCAAAGTTGCGCGTCCCAGTCTGTCGTCAATCCGCCCTGATTGGCGTGCCGCAAAACTGTTGATGAAAGTCGGTACCAAGGCTCTTGGCGATGACGGTTTGTTGCAGCTCGTTGGCAAGGAACTTGAACGCGAAGGGTTCCGGCTGCTCGGAGCACATGAAATCCTTGGTGATTTGGCTGTCAGCGAGGGCGTCCTCGGGGCAATCCAGCCAGATGAGCAAGCCCTAAGCGATGCCCGTCACGGGCTTTGGGTGGCCCGCACACTCGGCCAGGCTGATGTCGGGCAGGGATGCGTTGTCCAGCAGGGACTTGTTTTGGCACTCGAAGCCATCGAAGGCACAGACGAAATGGTCCGTCGGTCGGCAAATTATCGTCGCGAAGGGGTGGGTGGTGTTCTTGTGAAAGCCGCCAAACCCCAACAGGATAAACGCCTTGATCTGCCTGCAATAGGCATGAAAACCATCGAAGAAGCCCATAAGGCAGGCTTGCGCGGTATCGCATTGCTGGCAGGCGGAACCATGATCATTGATCGCCCATCGGTGATTGCCCGTGCCGACGCGCTGGGCTTGTTTGTGGTTGGTTTGTCGCAGGCAGACGGAGAACGCGACAATGACGGATGATGCCACCCCCCTCGGCCCGAAAATCATGCTCGTGGCCGGTGAGGCATCCGGCGACCAACTTGGCGGTCGACTTATGGCAGCGCTCAAAGCCAAGCAGGATGACATCCGTTTCATCGGTGTCGGCGGCCCACGCATGGAGCGCGAGGGGCTTGAAAGCCTGTTTTCGATGAATGAAATGTCGGTGATGGGCCTGACAGAGGTTATTCCCCACATTCCGCATCTGCTTAAGCGAATTAACCAGACCGCAGATTTCGCCAAATCCGAACGGCCCGACGTCGTCATTACCATTGATGCACCGGATTTCAGTTTTCGGGTTGGCAAAAAGCTTAAAGGCAAGGGGATCCCGCTGGTGCACTATGTCGCGCCGTCGGTCTGGGCATGGCGTAAGGGGCGGGCAAAGAAAATTGCCGGTTTTCTTGATCATCTTCTGGCCCTGTTGCCGTTTGAGCCGCCCTATTTTGAAAAAGAAGGCCTGCCAACCACCTTTATCGGCCACTCAGCGGTCGAAGAGCGTCATGACGGGGACGGAGAACGATTTCGTGCAACACACGACCTGAAAGCCGATCAAAAGCTTCTGGCTGTCTTGCCCGGAAGCCGCAATTCGGAAGTCAAACGTCTCTTGCCGGTATTTCGCAAAGTCATTGACGCGTTGGCGGTCAAATATCCCGATGCCCGCATTGTGGTGCCAACAGTCAGCAAGGTGGCAGATACCGTTACCGAAGAAATGAAATCATGGCCGCTTGATCCGATTGTCGTTGCTACCGATCAGGAACGCCATGATGCGTTTGCGGCGGCAGATTGTGCGCTTGCGGCGTCTGGGACGGTATCGCTTGAACTGGCAATTTCCGGTGTGCCGCATGTCATTGCCTATCAGGTCAATGCGATTACAGGCTGGATAGCAAAACGTCTGATCAGGATCGATACTGTAACCATTGTTAATCTGGTGCTTGGTAAAAAGCTGATCCCGGAATTTTTGCAGGAAAACTGCACAGCCCGGAACATAACACCGGTCCTTGACGCCTTGATGGTCGAAGGCCCGCAACGACGGGATCAAATCGCCGGTTTTGATCAGGCCTGCACAATGCTGGGATTTGGCGACACGCCCCCCAGCGAAAAGGCTGCCGAGCAGATTCTCAAAATTATTTAGCTCAAGGCGATTATAGTAATTCTCCTTTATACTTCAATTTGCATAAATTGAAGTGGAAGCGGGAGAGTCGAGATGAGTACAGGTACGTCTATCGCAACATTGAAGGCTATAGACAAGAGTTACGCGATATGGTCGACAAGACAACTATCTTATCTCTATCCGCATTTTGAACTAACGTTGCATGACGCAGAGAATGGGTTTGTCATACACGTTCAAAATTGTGATGAATCCGAATTTTCAAAAATATCAGAGTTTTTTAATCATAGTGTTCGGCCAGCGACATGTAGCGTTATTCTTTCTTTAGATGACGTGTCCATTGGTTCTGTTGTCGACCATAGTCAAAGATATAGTTCAGAGATTTGGCTGACAGATTTTCCTTTCAATAAGACAGATTTGAATAACCTAGTTTTCATGGCAGAACCGAACCTTCCTACGGGAAATATCGACTTTTCTCATGAGACAAAGTCTTGGGTTTTTAAATCGCCGAATAGTCTTAAGGAATACGAAAAAAATATGGTTCGCGAGGCTATCTCTAGGGTAGGGATATCTTCCTCAATACACTTTGAAACAAGGACTGCGCAAGACAGTGGATCTGAAGTTCAAAAAAAGTCGAAGTTCCGCCAAGAAAGCTTAAAACTCATAACTAGCCGCAATCTCACAACGGTTTCAACATCGTTGAAGAATTTGGTTGAAAGAGATGAGGATGAGTGGCGTTCTTTCTTGCAGCGTAGAGCTGATCAGGAAGTCATTGAGCCAGAGACACGAAATACTTCCAATTTTTCCTGTTTGTATGATGTTGAAAACGGTGGAGATACTAAGCTCTCAGAACTGCTGACTTTATACGATAGAGTTGATGTAATACCTGCGAGGAATGATCTCGCGTGGTTTTCAAAGCATCAAATATCTTTGCAGGATTTACAAGAACTCATACTTCTAAAAAGGATCCGACTAGTATTGCCAAATTCCGTGGGTGATTATTCATCTTCGTTAATTGATGCTGCTGCCGATGTGGATCCTTCATCTATTATTCTCTCTCGATCTCTTGCTATTCAGACAATCGTTCATGGGCAAAGGAAAGAACCTCTTTTATATGCGCCTCTTTCTTTTAGACAGCGCAAAGCAATTTTACAGCTTATCAGTAATGCTTCAGAGAACGAAAGATACAGTCAACTTAGCAGTTGCTATGGAGAGATATTTAAGCGGCAACATTACGCGTTCATGATGCAAGGTGCACTTGCTTCACTAAGTTGCGGTGTTGGAGCCTATCTTGGAGATGCTTTCTTCAAGCTACAGAATAAAGATGCACGTATCGAGTTCGCTGCATGTGGTGCTGGAATCGAATGGGCTCTTGCCTTAGGTAATGCTTATATCCCTAGGGTTTTTGGTGATTTTGACGAAAGTTGGAATAGCCAAATTGTTGCGAGCTTTTTAGGCGGAACCAATTCAATCCGTTCCGATCCTGTGGAAAATCGTATAAAAACAGTAACGGACGGACTGCTTTCAGTCTCAGGGGTGGCGCCTATAGAAGTGGCAAGGAATTTCAATTCCTTATCAGCTAGTCGTTTTCGAAAGCTCGCGAAAAGACTTATGTCAGCCTCTTCAGATGAAGAGGATTTGAAACACGCAGTTTCACTTATTAACGAGGACGTGTGTCACTTTGAACGCCGATCAGATCGACTTCGGCGTTGGAAAGTGGGGGCGCTTATTGGTAACGGAGTCAAAGCAATTGCGACAGATGGAAGCCCATCAATAACATTTGCTTCGATATTGGCAGAGTGGCTGTATAGCGTGTGCCTTAATCAGAAAATTCCATCAAGTGTAAGAGAGGAAGTAGAAGATACTTTGGCAATGGTCACGGGACTTGCTGTTGGAGCCTCACTAGATGCAGTTATCGTAAGTCGTTCAAGGAAAAAAATTAGATCAAAATAAGCATTATTCACTCCGTATTGCCGAAAAAAAGTAAGAGCTAGGTGGCGTTATCTGCTCGTTGGCCTTAGTTTTACGGCATTGATTAATTGAAAACGGAGAGAGTGTTATGCGCTATCTGCACACGATGGTACGCGTTGAAAATATCGATGAGTCGATGAAGTTCTATTGCGACCTTCTTGGCATGACAGAAACCCGCCGCATCGAAAGCGAGAAGGGCCGTTTCACGCTGATCTATCTTGCGCCGCCTGCCGATGTTGAAAGCGCAAAGGCCAACAAAGCACCGGAACTTGAACTGACCTATAACTGGGATCCGGAAAGCTATTCCGGTGGCCGCAACTTTGGCCATCTTGCGTATGAGGTCGACGATATCTATGCCATCTGCCAGAAACTGATGGATGCTGGCGTGACCATTAATCGTCCGCCGCGTGATGGTCATATGGCATTTGTGCGCTCACCTGACGGTATTTCCATCGAATTCCTGCAAAAGGGTGAATCTCTGGCACCGGCAGAACCGTGGGCCAGCATGGAAAATACCGGCAGCTGGTAAGCTGATGGTTGTCAGGGGCAGGGGAAACCTGCCCATTGATACAAAAAAACGAACGCAAAAAGGCCCGGAAATTTCCGGGCCTTTTCTTGTCTCTTGTCGATAGATCGTAAGCGGCTTAACGCTTTTCGACCGGAACGAACGGGCGTTCTGCGACACCGGTAAACAGCTGACGCGGACGACCGATTTTCTGCGACGGATCTTCGATCATCTCTTTCCACTGGGAAATCCAGCCGACGGTACGTGCAACAGCGAACAGCACGGTGAACATGCTGACCGGGATGCCCATCGCCTTGAAGATGATGCCCGAATAGAAATCGACGTTCGGATAGAGTTTCTTCTCGATGAAGTACTCGTCTTCACGTGCAATGCGTTCCAGTTCCTGGGCAACGTCAAGCAGCGGGTCGCTGATGTTGAGTTCCTTGAGAACTTCATGGCAGGTTTCCTGCATGACTTTGGCGCGCGGATCGTAGTTTTTGTAAACACGATGGCCAAAGCCCATCAGACGGAACGGATCGTTCTTGTCTTTTGCTTTTGCAACGAATTCCGGAATGTTTTTCACATCACCGATTTCGTTAAGCATAACCAGAACGGCTTCGTTCGCACCACCATGTGCCGGACCCCAAAGCGATGCAATACCAGCCGCAATACATGCAAACGGGTTGGCGCCCGAAGAACCCGCCAGACGAACGGTCGAGGTCGACGCGTTCTGTTCGTGGTCAGCATGCAGGATCAGAATGCGATCCATTGCCTTGGCCAGAACCGGATTGACTTCATAGTCTTCGCACGGGTTGCCGAACATCATCTGCAGGAAGTTTTCTGCATAGCCGAGTTTGTTGTTCGGGTAACGGAACGGCTGACCGATCGAATACTTGTATGCCATCGCAGCAATGGTCGGCATTTTCGCAATAAGGCGATAGGCCGAAATCATGCGCTGCTTCGGATCGTTGATGTCGGTGCTGTCATGATAAAACGCAGACAATGCGCCAACAACGCCGCACATGATGGCCATCGGATGCGCGTCACGGCGGAAGCCGTTATAGAAATTGCGCATCTGTTCGTGGACCATGGTGTGCATGGTGATATCGTTTTCGAACTTGGCTTTTTCGGTCGCGTTTGGCAGCTCACCATAAAGCAGCAGATGGCAGACTTCGAGGAAGTCGGCGTTTTCTGCAAGTTCGTCAATTGCATAACCGCGGTGACGCAGAATGCCAACGTCGCCATCAATATAGGTCAGTTCGGACTGGCAGGAGCCGGTCGAAGTGAAACCCGGATCATAGGTGAAATACCCGGTTTCAGAATACAGCTTGCGAATGTCGATGACAGACGGGCCTACACTACCCTCAAGCACCGGCATCTCGAACGACTTGCCAGTGGCATTGTCGGTCAGCGTCACGGTGTGGGAAGTCTTGGAATTAGAAGCCATGACTATTTTTCCTTCCCTGTTTGAACGAACACGGTTTCAAGTTTGGTGCAGCATAATGCTGCGGCGCACCAAGCGCAAACGGGTTATCAGTTTTTCTTTATTCGCTGTTGTTAGGCATCAAAATGGCGAATGCGTTTCAGCGTTTGGGTTTTGCCAAGCACGATCATTACTTCGAAAATGCCTGGTGAAGAGTTGGAGCCAGTAAGCACCGCCCGCAAGGGCTGCGCAACTTTGCCAAGTTTCAAATCGAATTTTTCGGCAATGGCACGAACACTTGCGTCAACGTCCTCTTCGGTCCAGCTATCAAGTGCCTCAAGGGTATCAGCCAGTTCTTTGAACAGGCCTTCCGGGGCACCGTCAATCAGGGACTGGGCTTTCTCGTTAAATGACGTGACGCCATCTGTAACGTAGAAGGCCGAAGAGTCGGCGAGCTCAAGAAGAGTCTTGGCTCTTTCTTTAAGGCCTGACATGCCGTTGATCAAGATTTCTTTTTGCGATGCATCAATTGCGTCCACGCCGATCTTCTTGGCAATCAGCGGGGAAATTTCGTCGACAAGGCGCTTATCATCGGCCTGACGCAGGTAGATTCCATTCAGATTGGTAAGCTTCGCAAAGTCGAAACGCGCAGCACCTTTGCCGACATCCTTGATGTCGAACCATTCAATGGCCTGCTCGGTTGAAATAATTTCATCGTCGCCATGGCCCCAGCCAAGACGCAGAAGATAATTATTGATGGCTTCGGGCAGGAATCCCATTTCGTCTCGATAGGCATCAACACCCAGCGCACCATGACGTTTGGAAAGCTTCGCACCATCCGGGCCGTGGATCAGCGGGATATGGGCAAAGGTCGGAACATCCCAACCCATTGCGTCATAAATCACCTTTTGACGGAACGCGTTGGTCAGGTGATCGTCGCCGCGGATGACGTTGGTAACACCCATATCATGGTCATCAACCACCACCGAAAGCATATAGGTTGGCGTACCGTCACCACGCAAAATGACATAATCGTCAAGCTGCTCGTTACCGACACGCACTTCACCCTGAACCTGGTCAACAATGACCGCATCGCCTTCTTGCGGTGCTTTCACACGGACAACAGGTTTCACCCCTTCGGGGGCTTCGGACGGATCACGATCACGCCAGGTGCCGTCATATTTCATCGGGCGACCTTCTGCGCGGGCTTTTTCGCGCATGGCCGTCAGCTCCTCGGGGGAGCAATAGCAATAATACGCCTTTCCGGCGTCAAGCAGTTGCTGGGCGACTTCTGCATGGCGGTCGCGACGGGCAAACTGGAAAGTCGGCTCCTCGTCTGCGGTCAGGCCAAGCCAGTTCAAGCCGTCAAAAATGGCATCGACAGCTTCGGGCGTCGAGCGTTCGCGGTCGGTATCTTCGATCCGAAGCAGGAACTTGCCGCCGGTATGTTTCGCATAAAGCCAGTTATAAAGTGCGGTGCGTGCGCCGCCGATATGTAAAAACCCGGTCGGAGACGGGGCAAAACGGGTAACAACCGTCATTCAATCTATCCGTTATTTGGATGTTGTCGCTTGTCCTGAGGACATTTGGCGTGCAGGCTATAGCACAAATGACACGCTGTTGCACCACAGCGGATGTTAGATAGAAACAATGCGGCAGGCAGGCTATTGGACATTCGTCGTAGGGCGGAAATTAAAATTCAATTAATTCAATTATTTGCCAAAGTTTTTTCGCAAATTGAATTTGTTGTTACCAGCCAAAGAAATAAGTGGTTTCTGTCTTCGGTTATATTCTTTGGGTTGGGCTGTGGCGGGTATTTTTTGCTTCCTGCGCGCATTGAGCTTGGCCAAATCGGTATGGCAGTGATTCTTTTGGCCTGCGCATTCTGGATGTCGCGACGCTTTGCCGTCCTGGCCTTTGTGCTGCAACTTCTGACCAGTATGGCTTTCGGGGCGGTGATAAGTGCGGTGCATACCGAACTTGGCCCGGCCGGTATTCCGACAAAAACCCTTTATACGACAGAGGTCACCGGCACCATTATCGGGCTGGAACCGCGGAACGGTCGCATCCGCGCAACAGTTCAACCCTCCGAGATTACCGGTATTGCGCCAGATCGACTGAACTGGAATGTCAGGCTCAGTTTTCTTGGCGATAGTGCACTTGCGATTGGCGATCAGATCCGCGCAAACGCGCGTCTCTTTCCATTGCGGGCCCCGGCTGTGCCCGGTGATCCTGATTTTTCCCGCAATCTGTATTTCAGCAATATTGGCGCGTCCGGATTTGTGTTCGGTCGGCAATTTGATGTTTCGAAAAATGAAAACACGATAAATAACAATATCTTGATGGGGTATGTTGAAAGGGCGCGTCAATATGTGTCCGGCGCGATCAGCGATAAAATGACCGGGCCCGAAGTTGGAATTGCCAAGGCCCTGATCATTGGGGAACGGGGCGAAGTGGCCCCCGACATTGCCGATGATCTCCGCAAATCCGGCCTTGCGCATTTGTTGGCAATTTCCGGCCTGCATATGGGATTGCTTTGCGGGACGGTGTTTTTCCTTATCCGTTTCGGGCTGGCGGCCATTCCGGCAATTGCCTTGCGCTATCCGATCAAGAAATGGGCGGCGATGGCCGCGATGCTGGCCGGCCTAGTTTATTTGGGGTTGTCGGGGGCAACCATCCCGACCCAGCGTGCCTTTGTCATGTTGCTGGTTGTCTGGTTGGCATTGCTGCTGGATCGACGCGCGATATCGCTGCGTCTGGTTGGGGTGGCGGCGATTGTGGTTCTGATTCTACGACCCGATGCCGTTCTGGGGGCCAGTTTCCAGCTGTCTTTTGCTGCTGTTGGGGCGCTTGTTGCCTTTTATGACGGGCCGGGACGCCGTTGGCTGGATCGGCAAGGGATGTTGTCCTGGTATGAACGCGCAGGTCTGTATCTTGCCGGGTTGCTTTTGACCAGCTTGATTGTCACGGCGGTGACCGCGCCGATTATCGGGTATCATTTCGGACGCATTTCAATGCTGGGCATTTTTGCCAATCTGGTTGCGATCCCGGTAATGGCCTTTTGGGTCATGCCGTTGATTGTCATAACACTCGTCCTTGTTCCGCTGGGGCTGCACGGATTGTCTTTGGCGGTGATGAAGCCGGGGTTGGGCGTATTGCTGAAAACCGCCGATCTGGTCGCAGCCCAGGATTGGGGGCTTTGGTATGTATCGGGCCTTGATATGCTGGCGGTTGCTTTCGGGTTGTTTGCTTTGGCCTGGATCATTATCTGGCGCGACAAAGTGATGATTGTGCCGGTTATTCCGGTGATTGTTGCGGCCATGATCTTTCAGGTTCTGCACAAAGAACCCGAAATCCTGATATCTGGCGACCGTGAAAGCTGGGCTGTCTATGATCCCGACGCCGGTATCTTGCATATCTCGGCACATCCGAATGACTTTCAAAAAGACATCTGGATGAACCGCTTTGGCATTCGCCCGGAACAGGAAGAAAGCCGGGTGCAAACCTGCCGGAACGACCCGTGCCACCTTGATGTTAGCGCTAACATCGTTGCATCGCAGATCATTGCGGCAAGCCGTATTGCCAATCCGTTTTACGCTTGTCGCAATGCCGATATCATTGTCAGCCTGCAAACCGATCTGCCAGCCACGTGTCAGGCCTCTGGCGCGCGCATGGTCATTGATGATGATGTTCTGTGGTGGCAGGGTGGTGCTGCGATCAAGCTGCCGTCTGCGCCTGACGAAAATCCCGCCCTAAAAACCGTTCGCGAAGAGACCGGTAACTGGCCCTGGATCATCATCGGCGGCAGAGCAGGGCGCTAACAACCTGATTTCATGAAAAATAAAAACGCCCGGGCGTGTGCACCGGGCGTTTTTGTTTGTAACGTCGCGCAAGCAATCAGTACTGACGCAGCAGCCCGACCAGACGCCCCTGAATACGCACACGATCAGGCGACAGGGCGCGGGTTTCATAGCGTGCATTGGCCGGCTCCAGCAAAACTTCACCACGCCCGCGTTTCAGACGTTTAAGGGTGGCTTCGCTGTCATCGACAAGGGCGACGACGATGGTGCCGTCATGGGCCTGTTCACAACGCTGGATCAGAACCGTGTCGCCATCAAGAATCCCGGCATCAACCATCGAATCACCAGATACTTCAAGGGCATAGTGATCACCTGTGCCAAGCAGGGCAGCCGGGACCTGCACCATCGTGCTTTGATCGCGAAGGGCTTCGATCGGTGTCCCCGCAGCAATCCGGCCATAAAGCGGCAACCCGACGGATTCACCGGTTTCCGCAAAGGCGTTCGGAACGGTGGTCGGGCGATGCGGTGCCTTTCGCGCACTGGCGATCGAGGTTACATTATTTGGCGTTTCCTTTGCGTCATCGTCACTGTTTTCGGGCAGGCGCACCACTTCAAGGGCACGCGCACGATGGGCGAGGCGGCGGATAAACCCGCGTTCCTCAAGCCCGGTGATCAGGCGATGAATGCCGGATTTGGATTTAAGGTTCAGGGCCTCTTTCATTTCATCGAAAGACGGCGAAATCCCGTGATCGCGAAGGTAATTGTCTATATAGACCAGCAACTCATATTGCTTGCGCGTCAGCATGATTTTTCCCGAACCAGTAAAAAGAACAAAAAGGATACATAAGTGTTCTACTTTAGTTCTTTTCGCGGGTCAAGCATGCCGATCTAATTGACCAAAAGAATCGAACAATCAGATCGAGTTTTCAAAAAATATGAATAATGGCAGGGGGATGCAAAAAGGGGCGAAACGGATCAGTCCGCGACGAAGGTACCCGATTTACCACCTTCTTTTCGGGTGACCCGAAGATCGGTAATGTGCATGCCTTTATCCACCGCCTTGCACATGTCAAAAACCGTCAGCGCCGCAACCGAAGCCGCAGTAAGTGCCTCCATCTCGACACCGGTTTTCCCGGTGGTCTTGCAGGTCGCGGTGATATCGACCGCATCGGCACCCTCGGCCAGTTCCAGATCCACGGTGACAGATGTCAGGGGCAGGGGGTGACAGAGCGGGATCAGATCGGGGGTCTTTTTCGCCCCCATGATCCCGGCAAGCTGGGCGATGCCAAGAACATCGCCCTTTTTATGCCCGCGCTTGGCAATCAGCCTGGCCGTTTCGGAAGACATCAGAACCCGTGCCTTGGCAATGGCGATGCGCGCGGTTTCCGCCTTGGCCGAAATATCGACCATCACCGCATTGCCACCTGCATCAATATGGGAAAGCTTGTCTGCCATTTTCGGTCCAGTATGGGTCAGGCCGCAAGGCCCAGAAGGTTGCGGGTGGCGGTTGTGACGTCGTCCTGACGCATCAGGCTTTCGCCGATCAGGAAGCATTGTGCGCCAACCTTTGCCATGCGGGCAAGGTCATCGGGGGTAAACAGGCCGCTTTCGGCCACCAGTAAACGATCATCACCAACCATGCTTGCCAGTTCCTCGGTGGTGGTGAGGCTGGTTTCCATGGTTTTGAGATTGCGGTTATTCACCCCGAGAAGACGCGATTTAAGCTTTAGCGCGCGTTCAAGTTCAGGGGCGTTATGCACCTCGATCAAAACATCCATGCCAAGGCTGTGTGCGGCGTCTTCAAGTTCGACTGCAAGGCTGTCTTCAAGGGCCGCCATGATCAGAAGGATGCAATCAGCGCCAAGGGCGCGTGCCTCGGTCACCTGATAGGGATCGATCATGAAATCCTTGCGAAGGGCCGGAAGATCGACCGCCGCACGGGCAGCAACCAGATAGCTGTCATCCCCCTGGAAATAGGGGATATCGGTCAGAACCGACAGGCAGCTTGCCCCGCCAGCCTTATAGGCCTTGGCCAGTTCCGGCGGATTGAAGTCTGCGCGGATAAGGCCCTTGGACGGGGAGGCCTTTTTGATTTCGGCAATCAGGCCATAACGGCCATCGGCCACACTGGTTTCAAGCGCGTTGATGAAACCACGCGGCGCAGATTGTGCCTTTGCCTCTGCCTCAAGCGTGCCAAGGGTCTTGCGTGCCTTGCAGGCCGCAACGTGGTCACGTTTGTCGTTGCAAATTTTGGTCAGTACGTCGCTCACGCCGGGGTTCCTTCGTTGGTGATGGCAACAAGGCCCTTAAGGGTTTCGGCGGCCTTGCCGCTATCAATGGCATCTGCAGCCTTTTTGATGCCATCGGCAAGGTCGCTGGCAATGCCCGTGACCACAAGTGCGGCCCCGGCATTCATCAAAACGATATCACGATACGGGCCTTTCTTGGCGGCCAGAAGATCGGTAATGGCCTTGGCATTGACATCGGCATCACCGCCCTTGAGATCATCAAGTGTTGCGGTTTCAAGGCCGAAATCACCCGGATTGATTTCAAAGGTGGTGACTTTGCCATCCTTGACTTCGGCGACATAGGTCGGCCCGGTGGTCGAGATTTCATCAAGGCCGCTATGACCATGCACAACCCAGGCATGGACCGAGCCCAGACGGCTGAGCACATGGGCAACCGGTTCGACCCACTGTTTGGCAAAGACGCCAAGAACCTGACGTTTGGTTTTGGCCGGGTTGGCCAGCGGACCAAGCAGGTTGAAAATCGTGCGCGTGCCCATTTCAACACGGGTCGGCATGACATGGCGCATTGCCGAATGGTGGCGGGTGGCCATCATGAAACACAGATTGATTTCACGAAGCGCCTTTTCCAGAAGCTTCATATCCGCATCCAGATTGACGCCAAGCGCCATCAAAACATCCGCAGAACCGGATTTTGACGATGCGGCGCGGTTGCCGTGCTTGGCAACGGTGGCACCCGCCGCCGCCGCAACAATCGCCGCCCCGGTCGAGATATTGTAAGTTCCGCTGCCATCGCCACCGGTGCCGCAGGTATCGACCGCATTTTCCGGGGCAACGATGCCGGTGGCCTTTTCGCGCATGACCCGCGCGGCCCCGGTGATTTCATCAATGGTTTCGCCGCGAATGCGCAATCCCATCAGGAAGGCGCCCATCTGTGATGGCGTCGCCTGACCGGACATCAGCACGTTAAATGCCTGTTCGGCCATGCTTTCGGTCAGTTTTTCGCCATCTGCGACTTTGGCCAGAATTGGCTTCAGATCATGATCTGTCGACATCGGGTCTTCCTTGGTTTGCGGTCCGGGGCCAGGGCAGAATCAGGCACCGGTATAGTCGATAAAATTCTTAAGCAAGGCGTGGCCATGTTCCGAAGCGATGCTTTCGGGGTGGAACTGCACACCATGAATTTGATGGGTTTTGTGACGCACGCCCATAATAAGACCATCTCCGCTTTGGGCGGTGATTTCAAGGCTTTCGGGCAATGTTTCGCGTTCAATCACCAGCGAATGATAGCGGGTGGCTTCAAACGGGCTTGGCAAACCGGCAAAAACGCTGGTGCCGGAATGGCTTATCGCATCGGTCTTGCCATGCATGCATTCAGGCGCACGGATCACCTTGCCGCCAAAGGCCTGACCGATCGATTGATGACCAAGACAGACGCCAAGCAATTTGACCTTTCCGGCCGCGGCCTTGATCAGATCAAGGCAGATACCGGCACGTTCCGGGTCACAGGGGCCGGGCGAAATGACAATGCCTTCGGGATTGAGGGCGAGGGCTTCTTGCACGCTCACCTCATCATTGCGGCGCACTTCGACCTCGGGGCCGAGTTCGCGCAGATAGTGCCACAGATTGAATGTGAAACTGTCGTAATTATCGATGAGGAGATACATCGGAGAAAAAGACCTGTGCTCGTGAAAGTCGCCAGAGAATAAACGCCATTGGCGCTACGTCAAGCAGAAGCAGAGCAAGGCTTTTGCCGATATTTGATCACGATGACCCGGTTGCGGGGCATCCCTTAACCGTGCGCTAACCAGAAAGGTTTTAAAAAGATCAAAACCCCGCCGACAGGATCGGTTTATAATCACCATATGGGAAGAGGCCGCGCGTTACGCGCAGCCGCTACGAGCACCCCAGCAAACGAATACTGGAGACCACAGCGTGGCACGCCGGGCAACTCGGGCAACGACCGCCAAACGTAAAAAGGCGGCACCCAGGAAAACCAATCGCAAAAAGACCGCCCCGAAAAAGAAATCGGGCGGCATTGGTCGCTTGATGTTGGGCGGCGCCTTTGTTGCGGGTACGCTTTCGGCCATCATTGCGGTTGGCAGCATGCTTGAACTTGATCGCGCATCCGATGCCATGGGGCGGGCGACTGATCAGAAAGCGCCGAACTATGCTTTGGCAGAGCCGGAACCAACGCCCATGCTGCGCAAGGATTACAAGTTGTCGGACAAGGCGGCCCAATCCGAACGCGGACGCACCGGGTATCTGGTCGGAGAGACCAGCGACACGCCCGGGGCAAGCGCGCCTGATCTGAGCGATAGCGTGCCTGAGGCTATGCCAGTGCCAGAGTCCGCGCCAACGTCGCGCAAACCGGCCCAAGGCAGCGCGATCCTTTCTGGTGACAGTGGCAATGATGTTGCTGTTGCAACGGTTGGTCCCACGGATCAACCATGGCAGAAATACGCAGCCCTGACACAAGATACCGGCAACAAGCCCGTCATCGCGATTGTGATTGATGATGCAGGGCTTGATCAGTCGCGCACGGCCCGGACGGTTGATTTGCCGGGGCCGATCACGATTTCCTATTTGCCCTATGCGCGCGATTTGCAGGCGCAGGTCAATGCGGCACGCAAGGCCGGTCATGAAGTGTTGCTGCATATGCCGATGGAACCGTCATCGAGTTCGATCGACCCTGGGCCTCATGCGTTGCTGGCAAGCTATGACCGCCAGACCATCCTGAACGAGATGAACTGGATGCTGAACCAGTTTGAGGGCTATGTCGGGGTGAATAATCACATGGGCAGCAAATTTACCGCCGATCCCGAACGTATGCAGATCGTTATGGAGGTCATGAAGGCACGCGGATTGATGTTCCTGGATTCTCGTACCAGTGCGAAGTCCGTGGCCTATTCAACAGCGGGCCGTTTCGGGGTGCCGGCACTCACACGTGATATCTTTATCGATGATGCGGATGATGCGGCCAAAATCGCCGATATGCTGACGCGGATCGAAAATGTCGCCCGCAAGCAGGGGGCTGCCATCGCAATCGGTCATCCGCGTGATTTGACCATTCAGGCCCTGAGAGAATGGATCCCCGAAATTCAGGCCAAGGGCTTTGTTCTGGTGCCTGTTACGGATGTTCTGCGCCGGTCGATGCAAAGTGTGACGGGTTAAGCAAACCTACCAACCTTAAAAGATCGTCATTCCCACGAAGGTGGGAATCCACGACGGCTGCAACGCTGTATGGATTCCGGGTCTGCGCTTTGCTTCGCAGGAGGCGGCCACGAGGACGTCAGCCTGAATGCGGACCAAATGCTGCTTTTGCCAATGTATTACTTAAGAGCTTTTCTTGCTGGCTTGCAAGGAGCGTGACTATCTAATATTACTATAAGTAGTGATGGATATACCTGGGGCAACTAACCTGACATGTGTATTCACAAAGTAATTTGGTGTTTGAGTTTGTTTGAGAAAGGTAAGTGATGCCAACTGTTGCAGTTTCAATCCCGGAAGACAAGCTCGAACAAGTTTTTGCAGTCGCTTTCGCTCCGGTTGTAGCATTGTCGGAGTTAATCAAGAACGCTTCGGATTCGTGTTATGTAAAAAATGACATTATCAAAGTGTATATTGAGGAAGATAAGCAAAGAATTCGTATTGTCGATAACGGTTATGGGTTTAGTGCTGACGATATTGCTAAACTTGGAAAAGTTACAGCTTCCTCAAAAATGTCTTTAGACAATAAGCGCTCTCGCATTGGTGAATTTTATGCAGGCAGTAAAGGTCAGGGGGTTTTTACTGCCTTTAATCTCTGCAAACATCTTGAAATAAAGACGTTTTCTTTGGAGGATGGTCTCTCTTACTGTATAAAGTGGGAGAATGGTTCTGCTCAAATAGCATACGAAGAAATCAATGAGAAAATCACCGGAACTGAACTAATTTTAAATGGTGTCAAAGCAGAAACATTTAAAATGATTACAAGGCGTGATGAGCTTGAGAAGTTAATTTCCTCAACTATTTTGTATTATGAAGATAGTGAAACATTGCCAACTGTTGATGTTTTTCTGAATGGAAATTTGTTTAAATCGGAAATTACAAAAAAAATTGAAAATATCTATCAAGATAATAGAAAAAGAAAAACTGGAAGCAGTGGATTCTTTGTTGCAAAAGCGATGTTCGAGTATTGCGATGATAAACTAAAGCTGTCTTATGAAGATAATGATGTAGGTCTTTTCAATTTCGACGGTGTGTCATTGAATGTTGCAGATGGGAAGGAGCTGAAAAAATTTGCAGTAGATAAGGGAATATCTCTCCATAAATCATCAGATATATATGAAGGTTTGGAGAGTTTTTCCGATGTTCGGGTCGATCCGTTTGCTGGTGTGTTATACCTATGGATCAATAAAACCGTTCCAGAGTTAAAATATGAGTACGGGGTTCGCGTTTACGTCAACAACTATGGGCTCTATAATTTTTTAAATAAGGATCAGGATTGGCTTGGCTTATCTCAAATATCTCAGAACCGTAAAGCCACAAGTTATAAAGTAAAAAATACGTATGGATACGTTCACTTTAATGGCTTTGATGAGGGATCATCTGAATTAAAGATTTCTAGTGATCGAAATTCATTTATGGGGGCTCTTGCATCAAAGAAATTCGAATTTCTGATGCAAAATGTCATAGTGAATATTTTTTCTTCGATAGATATTGAAGCGCGGAGACGCAAGCAAAATCCTGCTACTGTATTCGAAGAGCAAGCAAATGTTCACTCTATTTATGTAGATGAACCGTTCACGTTTAGAAAACTGATTAAGGTTAGTTCTAATATATCTTTGTCAGATATAGAGGTCCAAACTGAGGGTCCACACGTGCATGTTGACGCTAGTAGTGGAGAGATTACCGTTAGGGAGGTGGGGAATCATCGAATTGTTTTTACTTATGGTGAAAGCAAAATTGATAAAAATTTCAGTGTTTGTCGGAGAATGCCAGCTTTCGAATTGCGTAAAAAAACAAAAAATATTGTTTATGGGGCGTCTTTCGATCTTCGAGATCTAATTATTAAATCTTCTCTGAAAAATTTATCGCCAGATGAGGTCTTTATATCAAGTGGTGATGCGATAATACAAGGAGGGGCAAGTTTATCCCCCGCGAATAATCCTGGTCAATATAGGGTGGAATTTAAAGCGCATAAATACGGTGTCGATGTTGTTCGGTTTGCTGATATTTGTGTTGAGACAGCAAATAGTAAAGAGTCGGACAAGTTAAAGAGAAGATTTAGAGTTTCAGAGAAATATCCAAAGATCAATGATATCATAAAAGGCATTTCAGAAACGTATATGCATAACCCCACCTTTGCTAGCATAGGCATCCGACCCTTGGTGGAGATATCGTTAAAGGCATTTGCGTCTGAGTTTTATTCTGATGCAGATGTCGAAAAAATGAACCAAGAGAGAAGTAATTTTAATCCTGAGGCAAAAATAGACAGTATTTTAAATAGGTTGAAGGCGGGGTCTGTTGATGTTGATCCCCGTGTCGCAAGCACCTATGGAGCAAGTTTGCAAAGTAGTAGAAAGAAAGTGATTAACGCTTACAAAGGCATAGAGCCTAATGATAATATACATGGCCTCCAGTCTTCAGCGACCACAAAGCAAGTGTTCGATACGATGTCAGTAATTTCTGTTTTGATCAATTTCATAATTGAGGCAATTAATGCAAAGCATGCGAAAGGCTAAGCCTTTCGCATTATCAATACGGTTTCAGTGGTCATCGTTTTAGATGTTCGGTTGCGGCTTGCCATCCGTTTACTAGGTATTTCTCGTTCGATTTCATGTACGAATTCGCAATTTTGTGCTTTTAACAACTCACGTAAAATAACATTTAATGGAATTTCTATTCCCCCAATATGGCGATTACCAAGCGTCCATAACATATACCCGTTGCGTTTTAGCTTCTTAACAATGTTAGGAAGGGATGTATTCAGGTCCCGCAAAAAGGCATTGTAACGTCTCAGGCCGTTCTCGTTAGTTCGTTCTTTGAGTAGGTTGTATGTGTCATGATAAGTTTCGGAGGCGTTTTGTATTTCTTTGATGCAGTTATCCGCGTCTCTTCGAGATCCGCCTAAGCCCGCAGAATCTATTGAAGTTGTGGCTTCAAGCAGTTTCTTGTCGATCTTTGAGCTTATGTCGCCTTCGTCAATCCACATAAGCGGCAGGTAGGAAAATTGCCCGTATGGTACGGTGGTGCCGTTATCGCCATAAGGTGGTGAGGTTACGATAAGATCGTATTGTTGTCTTATTGATGACCGGGTTTTCCTAACGTCTTCAACAGCAAGATTTATTTTGCTGGAATGGTGGGGGCCACTGATAAGGCCTTTTGACTTGAGTATTTTTTGTTGTTCTTCTCTTAGTGCAAAGTTGCGATCTAAAATACCAAGAAATATTGATATGGGGCTGCCAACAGAGTCGATTTCATCTTTCTGCTTTATATGCAGCTTGTAGGTTGAGCTCCTTGAGTTGCAAGTAAGGCGAACTGTATCGCTGAGCGCTACCCAAAAGAACTTTCTAGCCCATTTCGTTTTTTCTTCTAGAATTGCTCTACGTATTTTACACAATTCTTTTTGTACACGTACTATGAACCACTTATCTCGTCCTGGGAAATCTACGTCAATTTCTTCATTTTTATTATGAGTTACATAGTGTTTCAGCTGTGAAATCTTCTTGTTTAACGAGATCAAGTAAAACGGAGATGATTTCACTTCACAAGATAATATCGCAAGAGGATTTATGTCTGTGCCGGCAAAGTCCAACCCTCTAGATATTGCTTCGCCGAGTGTGGTCCCGGATCCAACAAAAGGGTCGTATATTGAAGAGATGGAGGGATCGTTTTCGCTAATTAAATCGATCAACTCTCCCTGCATCTCAGGTACCATCATTGCGGGATATTGCATTAATGCATGACATTGCGTTCGCTTAGAGCGCCCACGAAATGACCAATATTTTTTGTCAGTAAGGGACTTTTCGTTAATCTGAGAAAGAATCCGTGCTGTGACGTCTAGCTTTTCAAGCATTAAAGGCTCCGATGGCGTTTTTTGTTTTTTTGAAATAGCCTAACAGGTTATGACTGTTTTTGCGCTGAATGGGTTGTGCGATCAATGTTACTTTAGCAGGAATATTCTATTAAACGTTGTGTAATAATTAAGACTGGCAACGTTTTTTGTCGTTCTCTACCACAGTCTGCGCCGAATGATGCCTTATTCTAAGCGAAGCGATAGGCTTCGCGGGCTGCGGCCATCAGCGCACCGGCCTTGTTCTGGCATTCCTTGTGTTCAAGTTCCGGCTTGCTGTCGACGACGACACCGGCACCGGCCTGAATGTGGATTTTCTCGTCCTTGATGACGGCGGTGCGCAGCGCAATACAGGTATCCATTGAACCATCGGCCGAGATATAGCCGATGCAGCCGGCATAGATGCCGCGTCGCACCGATTCCAGTTCATCGATGATTTCCATGGCGCGGACCTTGGGCGCACCCGATACGGTTCCTGCCGGGAAACCGGCCTTAAGCGCATCCATGGCATCGTATTTGGTTTCGTCAATCTGACCGACGACGTTCGAGACGATATGCATGACGTGGGAATAATATTCGATCTGTTCGCGGTCGGTAACGCGGACCGTGCCCGGTTTGGAAACGCGCCCGACATCATTGCGCCCCAGATCAAGCAGCATCAGATGTTCCGAGCGTTCCTTGGGATCATCAAGCAGGTCTTGCGCCATGACTTTGTCGTCTTCGGGGGTTTTGCCGCGCCTGCGCGTTCCGGCAATCGGGCGAATGGTGACTTCGCCATCGCGCAACCGTACGAGGATTTCGGGGCTGGCACCGACGACCTGAAAACCGCCGATATCCAGATAGAACATAAACGGCGACGGGTTGATCCGACGCAGGGCGCGATAAAAAGCAAAAGGCGGGAGCTGATAGGGCAGCGTGTAGCGTTGTGACAGGACCACCTGAAAGATATCGCCCGCACGGATATAATCCTTGGCCTTTTCGACCATGTCGTGGAAGCCCGCCTCGTCAACGCTGACCGAAGGCGCGGGCAGGGTGTCGGGCACGGATTTGGAGCGGCGGTCGATAAACAGATTGCGCTGGAACTGTTGCACGACGTCATTGAGCCGCGCACAGGCCAGGTCATAGGCCGCGTCGGCGGAAATGCCGTTTTCCGGGCGCACGGGCGTCACCACGGTCACGGTATCCTCGATGGTATCAAAGCTTGCCGTGACGGTCGGGCGGATGAACATGCCGTCAGGCACGTTCAGTTCATCCTGATTGCTGTCAGGCAGCTTTTCCATCAGACGGACGGTGTCATAGCCCATATAGCCCACCAGACCAGCGCTCATGGGCGGCAGGTTGTCTGGCAATTCGATATAGCTTTCGGCGATCAGTTTCTTGAGGCTGTCAAGCGGGGCGTCAGCCTCAGAAACAAAGGCATCGGCGTCGGCCATCGCACGGCGATTGAGTTCGGCCTTGGTACCATAACAGCGCCAGATCAGATCGGGCTTGAGGCCCAGGAACGAATAGCGACCGCGAACCGATCCGCCTTCAACAGATTCAAGCAAATAGGTGTTTGGCATGCCTTCGGCGATCTTGAGAAAGGCCGAGACCGGCGTATCAAGATCGGCGGTCAGCGAGGTCCAGAGAACCTGTGAGATGCCGTTGTCGTAGTTTTGCTTGAAACTGGTGAAATCCGGTTTGATTTCCATGGTCTGTCCGATGTTTGGGCTTGGTGGTATCAGGCGTTGGCGGGAAAAAGAAAAAAGGGGCGACCCGTTTTCTGGTCGCCCCTGAAATGTTGATCAGTGTGTTGTTGTGTCAGTGGGCATGTAAAGCTCGTTGATCACACTGTTATTGACACTGACCGAGATTTCCTCGTTCAGGTAATTGAGGTACTGCGCAAGGATATCCTCGTTCAGGGCCTGTTTGAGTTCGTCATTTACCGGTGCGGCATCTGCTGTGGTGATGTCGGCTGCCTGAATGTCGTCCAGTTTGACGACGATCACGTCTTCGCCCGTCTGAACAGCTTTGGCTTTGCCGTCTTCAAGTGTGAACAGGGTGGCGGCAATTGTCGGGTTCACATCATCGGCAAGGCCCTGGCCGGTGCGGCGGGTCATGCCGGTTTCGCGAACACTTGCACCGTCTTCAGAAGCCAGCGTTGCGATATCGGCACCGGACGTGTTGATGTTGCCAGCCAGTTCTTCGGCCTTTGCCAGCATCAGGCGTTGACGTTCGTCAGCTGTCCAGGCGGCAATAACGTCGTCGCGGACTTCGTCAAACGGACGCAGGGCAGAGGGCGTGATATTTTCAACACGGACAACATAACGTGTGCCCGAAGCGGTTTCTTCAAGGAAGCTTTCCTCGCCGCTTTCCATGTCAAAGATCATTGCATTGATTTCATCTGCACCATCAATGTCCTGACCAGCCAGACCTTCGCCGCGTACGACACCATCAAGCTTGTAGGTGCGTGCGCCGACGTCGCGTGCGGCATCTTCGATCGGGGTGCCGGCACCAAGTTCCTCGTCAAAACTTGCCGCCAGATCATAAATCGCGTCTTCGGCTTTGAACTGTTTGAGGCCTTCGACAATGATGTCGCGGACTTCATCAAGGCTTTGGGTGCTGCCCGGAGTGATGGAGGGGACACGGATGATATGCCAGCCAAGGGCGGTTTCAACCGGCTCTGAAATGCCGCCTTCTTCGAGGGAGAAGGTGGCTTCGCTCAGATCCGGAAGGATGTCACTCGCGGTAAATTCACCAAGCTTGACCATGGCTTCGTCCATGCCGGCATCGGCGGCAACGGCCATGAAGTCTGCGCCTTCGGTCAGGCGGTTATAAGCTTCGCGTGCGGTCTGTTCTTCGTTCGGGGCAAACAGGATCTGTTCGACAGTGCGTTTTTCCGGGGTCTGGAATTCCGGTTTGCGCTGGGCGTAAGATTCCGCGATTTCTTCTTCGGTTACTGTAACCGTCGAAATCAGATCGCTTGCACTTAGCGTTGCGAGGGTGACATCACGGCTTTCGGGCGCGGTGAATTGAGCCGCATTTTCTTCGTGATAGGCGCGAAGAGTTGCGTCATCAGCAACCGGAATGTTGGCAAATTCGTCATTGTTCAGGACAAAGAACGAACCGCTGCGCTGTTCGTTGCGATACGCCACGATTTGTTTGGCCATAATATCTGGCACACTTGCCGCGCCTGACAGGCTGCTGACAATCTGCTGGCTCATCATGTCGCCGCGGACACCGTTGATGAATTCGTTTTCGCTGTATCCGGCCTGGAACAGTGCCTGCATGAAGCGGTCACGGCTGAACTGGCCGGTTGCCGGGTCCTTGAAGTTGTCAGAGGCAAAAATCTGATCGCGGACTTTTTCATCGCTGATGCCGATGCCCATATTCTTGGCATCTTCACGCAGGATTTTCTGCGATACGAGTGACTGTACCGTATTGTTCAGAAGGCCCATCTGGATGGCCTGCTGCTGGTTGAAGTTCGGACCGAACATGTTTCGCATATTCTGTACGCTGCGCTGAAAAGCGCGGTCCAGTTCGACCGGGGTGATTTTTTGGCTGCCGATTTCGGCAACTTCACGCGATGTGCCCAGATTGAGCATCGATGCGTTCAGGCCCCAGATTACGAAGCTCAGTGCAATCACGCCAAAGATGATCTTGGCGAAGATTGATTTCGAAAATGTGCGAATGCCAGCAAGCATATGAGTAAGCCTAACAATCCGTGGTTTGATGCCAAAGCCGTGCCTTGGCATCGTATAATTATGGTCGGTCAGGCACTATGGCCCAACCAAATTTGCCGGGCATCTTAATGGCGAGTGATATCAGCGGCAACAGGCGATTGCATAGAAGATGATGGCAATCACATCCTGGCCGCATCTTGGGCGCGCTTTGGAGGGCAAACGCTTTGATCTAAACGGAAACTGCTGTAAATGCGTTCGCGGGTGTTTTCCGGTACTTGGCCCCGGCGAACTGACATGCTAAAACCCGCTTCGAAAATAATCATGTGGCAAAGCGCAATGCTTGCTGTGCCGGTTTTTGCCGCTATGACATATGAAATAATGTGAACCTGATCAGAACGAGGTACCTTTCCATGACCCAACGCCGCCCCCTGATTGCCGGAAACTGGAAAATGAACTGTTTGCGTGCAGATGGTCTTGCGCTGGCATCAAGCCTTGCGGCAAAGGCATCCGAAAAAGGGGAACTTGGCTGTGATGTTCTGGTTTGCCCGCCGGCAACGCTTCTGTCCGAAGTCGCGGGTGTGACCAAGGACAGTGCTGTGGCGGTTGGCGGGCAGGATTGCCATGCGGCGATTTCAGGTGCGCATACCGGTGATCTGGCCGCCCCGATGCTGGCAGATATCGGGGCACAATATGTTCTGGTCGGACATTCAGAGCGCCGTGCTGACCACGGCGAAAGTTCGACCGATATCCGCAAAAAAGCAACAAGCGCCCATGATGCCGGCCTGATTGCTGTTGTTTGTGTCGGTGAAACCGAAGAAGAACGCGACCTTGGTGCAACCTTGCCTGTGGTGAACGGGCAGGTGGCGGTGTCGCTTCCCGATGGTGCGACGGCCCAAAACACGGTTGTGGCCTATGAGCCGGTCTGGGCAATCGGTACCGGTCGCACGGCAAGTGTGCAAGAAGTTGCCGAAGTTCATGCGGCGATCCGTGCGGAACTTGTGGCACGTTTTGAAGATGGCGATCAGTTCCGTATTCTTTATGGTGGTTCGGTCAAGCCGTCCAATGCGGCAGAATTGCTTGGCGTGGAAGACGTCGACGGTGCGCTTGTCGGGGGTGCCAGCCTTAAGGTTGATGATTTCTGGAAAATTATCGAAGCCTGCGCCTGAAACAGGCCTGAGCAGATTTAATTGAATATGCTCTAGCCAACGACCATAAAACGCGTTAAATACGCTTCAAATTTATGCCCGATCCGGGCACAATTGCGTTTGGATCGGTAGATTAGGACAAGAGTTTCGACACCATGCAAACAGTCATTCTGGTTATTCACCTTCTTCTTGCGCTCGGCCTGATCGCCGTCATTCTCGTACAGCGCAGCGAGGGCGGTGGGCTTGGTATCGGCGGTAACAGCGGCGGCGGAGGCGGCTTTGGCGTGATGAGCTCACGCGGCGCTGCGAACCTGCTGACCCGTACCACTGCTATACTGGCAGGCGCATTCATGATCACCAGCATCATTCTTGCCCTTCAGTCAAACACCCATACCCAGTCGACTTCGATCCTTGATCAGGCACCGGCACCGGCGGTCACTGAACCCGCCGAGGATACCGGGCCCGCGGCTCCGACCCGTTAAACAAATAAACCGACGACCAGAGGCGGCAAACTTGCCGCCTCAATTTTTGATTGTTGTATTTCCCGGTTCGTGATGCACTGCATCGGAACCGAGGCTTTGTGCTTTGAGATGAGGCAAAGAAATGACTCGTTATATCTTTATTACCGGTGGCGTTGTTTCTTCGCTGGGCAAAGGTCTGGCTTCCGCTGCTTTGGGTGCGTCCTTGCAGGCGCGCGGCTTTAGTGTCCGTCTGCGTAAACTTGATCCGTATATCAACGTCGATCCGGGCACCATGAGCCCGTACCAGCATGGCGAATGCTATGTGACCGAAGATGGGGCGGAGACCGACCTTGATCTTGGTCACTATGAACGCTTTACCGGTGTGTCATCGCGCAGTTCCGATAACGTGACCACCGGCCGGATCTATTCCAATGTGATCGCACGCGAACGCCGTGGTGATTATCTTGGCGGGACTGTGCAGGTCATTCCGCACATTACCGATGCGATCAAGGAATTCGTTCAGTCCGACGCAAAGGAAGACTTTGTTCTGGTTGAAATCGGCGGCACGGTCGGGGATATCGAAAGCCTGCCATTCCTTGAAGCAATCCGCCAGATGGGCAACGAGCTTGGCGATGGCCGGACGCTGTTCCTGCATCTGACCCTTGTGCCTTATATTTCGTCGGCAGGTGAGCTTAAGACCAAGCCGACCCAGCATTCGGTCAAGGAATTGCAGAGTGTCGGTATCCAGCCCGATATTCTTCTGTGCCGTTGTGATCGCGAAATTCCGGTCAATGAACGCCGCAAGATTGCGCGTTTCTGTAATGTCCGCGAAGCGGCCGTGATCCCGGCTTATGATGTTGACAATATCTATCAGGTGCCGATCAGCTATCACCAGTATGGTCTTGATAGCGAAGTGCTTCATCACTTTGGCCTGCAGGCGCAGGACCCGGATTTGCAGCCGTGGGAAGATATCTGTGACACCATCCGCAACCCGGAAGGTGAGGTCACCATCGGGATTGTTGGTAAATATATCCAGTTGCCCGATGCCTATAAATCGCTGACCGAAGCACTGACCCATGGCGGTATTGCCAACAAGGTGCGGGTCAATCTGGAATGGATTGCGTCCGACGCGCTTGAAAAAGAAGGCAATGTCAACGAAATCCTGTCCAAGCTTGATGCGATTCTGGTGCCGGGTGGCTTTGGCGAACGTGGTGCCGAAGGCAAGATTGCCGCAGCCCGCTATGCCCGTGAAAACAAGGTACCGTATTTCGGGATTTGCTTTGGCATGCAGATGGCGGTTCTTGAGGCAGCCCGCAATCTTGCCGGTCTTAAGGATGCGTCCTCGTCCGAATTCGGTCCGACCAAAACCCCGCTTGTCGGCCTGATGACCGAATGGTCCAAGGATGGCGGCGCGGTTGAGCGCCGTTCTGATGATGATGATCTTGGCGGCACCATGCGTCTGGGCAATTACGAGTGCAAGCTGGTTGACGGCACCCATGCGCGCGACATCTATGGCAGTGAAACTGTTCTGGAACGTCATCGCCATCGGTATGAAGTCAACGTCAATTTCATGGCGCAGCTTGAAGAAAAAGGTCTTAAATTCTCTGGCCTGTCGCCGGATGGCCGTTTGCCCGAGATCGTCGAATATCCGGACCATCCGTGGTTTATCGGTGTTCAGTTCCACCCGGAACTGCGGTCACGCCCGCTTGATCCGCATCCGCTGTTTGTTTCCTATATCAAGGCGGCAAAAGAACGCAGCCGTCTGGTATAATTCAGCCAAGCTGAACAGAGCCTGTCAGCAATAGACCAAGTGATCGACAGAAAGCCCTTGCAATGACCGAAATTAAAACCGTCAAAGTCGGAAATCTTGAAGTCGCCAACGACAAGCCGTTTGTCGTTCTGGCTGGCCCGTGTGCGATTGAAAGCCGCCAGCACGCGTTGGAAATGTCCGTTGCCCTTAAGGAACTGTCCGAAGGGCTTGGCATCGGGCTTGTTTATAAAAGCTCGTTTGACAAGGCCAACCGGACCAGCAGCACGTCCAAACGCGGTGTCGGCTTGTCAGAAGGGCTTGATATTCTGGCCGAGGTCAAGGCAACCACCGGCCTTCCGATTGTGACCGACGTGCATTTGCCCGATCAGTGTGCGGCCGTGGCCGAAGTGGCTGATATCTTGCAGATCCCGGCATTTTTGTGCCGTCAGGCAGATCTGCTTGAGGCGGCAGGCAAGACCGGGCGTGTGGTCAATGTCAAAAAGGGTCAGTTCCTGGCCCCTTGGGACATGGCCAATGTTGCCAATAACCTGGCAGCAACCGGCAACGAAAATATTATGCTCTGTGACCGTGGGACCAGCTTTGGCTATAACACGCTTGTTACGGATTTCCGCGGACTTCCCACCATGGCCCGTCAGGGCTATCCGGTTGTCTTCGATGCCACCCATTCGGTTCAGCAGCCGGGCGGACAGGGCACCTCGTCTGGGGGGCAGCGCGAATTCGCGCCTGTTCTGGCCCGTGCGGCGGTTTCGGTTGGCATCGCAGCACTGTTTATCGAAACCCACGACAACCCGGCGACGGCCATTTCCGATGGCCCGAACCAGATCCCGTTGAACAAACTTCCCGAAGTTCTTTCGGTCCTGATGGAGCTGGACAAAGTGGCAAAAGCCAATCCGGTTCGTCTGGATATGTTCGACGCCTAAATATCCAATGCCGCCGGTCAATGACTGGCGGCATTCTTTTTTGCTGTAACCTGCATGCCTGATAAACAGGTATGGTCCTACCAGTGAGGAGAACGTTTCTGTCATGACCGCTATTATTGATATTCGCGGCCGCGAAATCCTTGACAGCCGTGGTAACCCGACGGTCGAAGTTGATGTCACCTTGGAAAATGGCGCCTTTGGTCGTGCTGCCGTTCCGTCGGGCGCATCCACCGGTGCGCACGAAGCCGTTGAATTGCGCGACAAGGAAGACCGCTATCTTGGTAAAGGTGTGACCAAGGCGGTCGCATCTGTAAATGGTGAAATCTTTGAAGCACTGGCCGGCATGGATGCCGAAGACCAGCTTGCGATTGATAGCGCCATGATCGACCTTGACGGCACCGAAAACAAAGGCCGTCTGGGCGCAAACGCCATTCTGGGTGTGTCGCTGGCAACAGCCAAGGCCGCAGCCGAAGACGCAGGCCTGCCGCTCTATCGGTATGTTGGTGGTTCCTTTGCCCGCACCCTGCCGGTGCCGATGATGAACATCATCAATGGCGGCGAACATGCCGATAACCCGATCGATGTTCAGGAATTCATGATCATGCCGGTTTCGGCCGAGACATGCTCGGACGCGATCCGCATGGGGGCGGAAATCTTCCACAACCTGAAAAAGGCTTTGTCGGCAGATGGTCTGAACACCAATGTTGGTGACGAAGGCGGCTTTGCGCCGAACATCGCATCGACCGAGGCGGCCATCAGCTATGTCATGAAGTCGATCGAAGCTGCCGGTTACCGCCCGGAAGAAGACGTTGTGCTCGCACTTGACGCGGCATCGACCGAATTCTTCAAGGATGGCAAATATGTTCTGGCCGGCGAGGGTAAATCCCTTGATCCGAGCGAGATGGTCAAATACTGGGCCGATCTTGTTGACAAATACCCGATCTTCTCGATCGAAGACGGCATGGCCGAAGATGACTGGGACGGCTGGGCAGAGCTGACATCTGCGATCGGTACGAAAACCCAGCTGGTTGGTGATGATCTGTTCGTGACCAATCCGAAGCGCCTTGCCGATGGCATCAAGAAGGGCGTTGCCAACTCGATCTTGGTCAAGGTCAACCAGATCGGGACGCTTTCGGAAACCCTTGAAGCCGTCGAGATGGCGCACCGTGCCGGTTATACCGCCGTCATGTCGCACCGCTCGGGCGAAACCGAAGACGCGACCATTGCCGATCTTGCCGTTGCCACCAATTGTGGCCAGATCAAAACCGGCTCGCTGTCGCGTTCGGACCGTATGGCAAAATACAATCAGTTGATCCGCATCGAGGAACTACTGGATGCAGGTGCATATTTCCCGGGTCGTTCGATCCTGAAATAACACCAAACGGCATTGCTGATTTTCTGACAGGCCGCCCTGATTTCGGGGCGGCCTGTTTTATTTGGCCATGGCACTTTTTACGGGGATTCAGGATAAAGAGGATGGGGCCAATGTGGGGCCAATGTCGGAAAGACGCAGCGGCAAAGATGGTTAAATTCGAATAACAGGATTATCGGATTAATCGTATTGGCAGTGGCTTGCGTTGGTAATTTAACTCTATTTTTACCCGTTTATGAGCATGGTTGACTCTATTCTCGCCGGGTTTTGTGCTTTGTTTGATGGTAAGTGACTGTTGAACAAGGGAAATAACGTATGTGTTTTTTACGTTAACGGCCCGGAATGGTCTGTTTTGTCGCCAATATCGCACAAATGTGCAAGGGGCCTGGGTTAAATGTCATCCAACTCACCGGTTTTTCGTCGCCTTAAACAGGCTGTCGCGCCGGTAATCGCATTTACAGTGATGGCATATTTCATCTTTCACAGTGTGGAAGGGGACCGTGGTCTGCTGGCGTATTGGTCGATGCAGGACCGGGTGAATGAAATCACCCGCGTGCTTGAAGAAACGACTGAGAAGCGCAAAGCGCTTGAACAGCATGTGGTATCGCTACGGGCGACCCATCTTGACCCGGACCTGCTTGATGAACGGGCGCGTGCGATGTTAAATGCCGCACATCCCGATGATGTTATTATCTTTCATCATGACGGCTATAGCGACGTTACCCTCGTTACTGCCGACCAGAACTGATCTTCAAACCTGATTGTGATCTTGCGGTGCCGTTATTGGCGAGGGCTGCTGGTCGCTGGCCAATGATCCATGACCAATGGTCACGGCCGATTTTTGCGTCATAGAATCCATTTATAAGCAGACCACGTAATAACGCGGAAATTCTTGTCTGTGCGTTGTGTTTGGCATGTGCGAATAGAAAATTCCGGTTGTGAAATGTGTTCAGGAATTGCCGGAAATGGGTAAGTCGTTGTTTGAACTGGTTTCTGGTTCAAGGATGGTTGGTTGGCAGGACGGTAGAGGTCGTTGATATTCAATAGATTGCTATGGTTGTTTCGCTTCTTGCGCTGCTATGCGAAATTATCCTCATGAAAGCATAGCATTTGTGACGCTGGGGAATGAACGAGTTTTAAAGCAGTCACGCAAGTCGCTGAAAATCCAGCATCTCTGTAAAAGTGCCGAAATATGATCATTAACCGAATATCGGTTTATTTGTGATTGTGCGTTGCAAAACAACAGTTTAATGGTGGTTAGATTACTTGCTCTCGCGCACTGTTTTCGGTAGTCATTTCGGTGGTCCAGTACCGAATTAAGCGCTCATACATGATGCTTAAGCGATAGCCATCCACCGGGAGGAAACATGGCGACCACAAAACGCAAACGCGCCACTACGCGCGCCGACAATCAGGCGAGCAGTGACGATCTCCTCAAATATTACCGTGAAATGCTTCTGATCCGTCGCTTTGAAGAAAAAGCAGGTCAGTTGTATGGCATGGGTCTCATTGGCGGTTTCTGCCACCTTTATATCGGGCAGGAAGCTGTTGTTGTCGGCATGCAGGCCGCCGCATCGGACGGAGATGGTGTTATCACCAGCTATCGTGACCACGGGCATATGCTTGCAACCGGCATGGACGCTGCCGGTGTGATGGCCGAACTGACGGGCCGTGAAGGCGGGTATTCCCGCGGTAAAGGCGGCTCGATGCATATGTTCTCCAAGGAAAAGAATTTCTATGGCGGGCATGGTATCGTGGGTGCGCAGGTTCCGCTCGGAACCGGTATTGCCTTTAGCTATAAATATCGTGGCGAAGACAAGGTTTGCATGACCTATCTTGGTGACGGTGCCGTCAACCAGGGGCAGGTCTATGAGGCCTTCAATATGGCGGCCCTTTGGCAGTTGCCGGTAATTTACTGCATCGAAAACAACCAGTATGCGATGGGCACCTCGACCCAGCGTCACTCGTCCAGCCCGGACCTGTATGAACGCGGTAAAGCCTATGGCATTCCGGGTGAACAGGTTGACGGTATGGATGTCCTTGCCGTGAAGGCAGCTGGTGAACGTGCTGTGGCGCATTGCCGCGAAGGCAAGGGGCCTTATATCCTCGAACTCAAAACCTATCGTTATCGCGGGCATTCCATGTCCGATCCGGCGAAATACCGGACGAAGGACGAGCTCGACAAAATGCGTAAAGAGCACGATCCGATTGATATGGTCAAAAAACTTCTGGTCGACGGTAACATCGTCGATGAAGCCGGTCTTAAAGAGATCGACAAGGAAGTTAAGGCCGAAGTCGCAAAAGCGGCCGAGTTCGCGCAAAACAGCCCGGAACCGGATGTTTCCGAACTGTTTACCGACATTCTGATCGACGCGTGATCGCACAATCTGCGAACCGCTTTTGAACGATATTTCCCGGGAGAGAGGGAACAATGCCGATTGAAGTTTTGATGCCGGCCCTGTCGCCGACCATGACCGAAGGCACACTTGCCAAATGGAACGTCAAGGAAGGCGACACGGTCGCATCCGGTGACGTTATTGCAGAAATCGAAACCGACAAAGCCACGATGGAAGTCGAGGCGGTAGACGAGGGCACCATTGGGAAGCTGGTGATTGATGCCGGGACCGAAGGTGTCGCGGTCAATCAAGTCATCGCCTATATCCTCGAAGAAGATGAAGACGCGTCTGCGCTTGATAACGTGTCCGCATCGTCCACACCAAAGGCAGACGCCGCACCGGCAGAAGCAGAGCCAGCTTCGCAAGAAGCCCCGGCGGCTGCATCGTCGAATGCCGCACCGGTTGCTGCAAGTGGTGCGATTGAACGTTCCGACGCTGAGCCGCGTGCCATGAGCGTGATGAACGCGACCCAGGACGAAAAATCCTATAGCAGTTTCAAAACCCAGACCGTGCGTGAAGCCCTGCGTGATGCAATGGCCGAAGAAATGCGCAGTGACGAAGAAGTCTTTGTCATGGGCGAAGAAGTTGCGCAGTACCAGGGTGCCTATAAGGTTACCCAGGGGCTGCTGGATGAATTCGGCGACAAACGCGTGATCGATACCCCGATCACCGAGCATGGCTTTACCGGCCTTGCGACCGGTTCGGCCTTTATGGGCCTGAAGCCGGTTGTCGAGTTCATGACCTTTAACTTCGCAATGCAGGCGATTGACCAGATCATCAACTCTGCTGCGAAAACCCTGTACATGTCCGGTGGCCAGCTTGGGTGCCCGATCGTGTTCCGTGGCCCGAACGGTGCAGCATCGCGCGTTGGTGCCCAGCATTCGCAGTGCTATGCATCCTGGTATGCACATTGCCCGGGCTTGAAGGTTGTTGCACCGTGGTCGGCGGCAGACGCCAAAGGCCTGCTTAAGGCTGCGATCCGTGATCCGAACCCGATTGTCTTCCTTGAAAACGAAATCATGTATGGTCAGAGCTTTGAAGTGCCTGACGATGAGGATTTCGTCCTGCCGATCGGTCAGGCCAAGATCGAACGCGAAGGGACCGATGTCACCATCGTTGCTTTCTCGATCATGGTTGGCAAGGCGCTTAAAGCAGCTGAACAGCTGGCAGAGCAGGGCATCTCGGCAGAGGTCATCAACCTGCGCACCATCCGTCCGCTGGATGTGAACACCATCGTGCGTTCGGTCATGAAGACCAACCGTCTGGTAACGGTCGAGGAAGGCTGGCATTTCTCGGGGATTGGTGCAGAAATCGCATCGGTCGCAATGGAACATGCATTTGATTATCTGGATGCACCGGTTGCACGTGTGACCGGCGAAGACGTTCCGATGCCGTATGCTGCCAATCTGGAGGCGCTTGCGCTTCCGCAGGACAGCCACATCGTCGCCGCGGCCAAGGCCGTTTGCTATCGCTAAGTAAGACGGACAGGGGCTGGTCGCGGGTCAAACCGCGCCGCCCCGTTACCGGGAGAATGCGTTCATGCCTGTAAAAGTATTGATGCCGGCCCTGTCGCCGACCATGACCGAAGGCACCTTGGCGAAATGGCACGTCAAGGAAGGTGACACCGTTGAATCGGGTGACGTCATCGCCGAAATCGAAACCGACAAAGCCACGATGGAAGTTGAAGCCGTCGATGAAGGCAAAATCGGCAAAATTCTTGTTGCCGAAGGCAGCGAAGGTGTTGCGGTAAACGAAGTTATCGCATTGCTTCTTGAAGAAGACGAAGATGAAAGCGCGCTTGACGGTGCCGATACGTCGGCAGCCAACACGTCTGGTGGTGATAGCGCGCCGGCAAGCGAAGAAAAGGCACCGCAAGTAGCCGAGAAACCCGCCGCAACGGGTGGGGATAAACCCGCACCGGCAGCACCGGTTTCAGGTGGCGAACGGATCAAGGCAAGCCCGCTTGCACGTCGCATCGCAGCCAACGAAGGTGTCGATCTTTCGGGGGTTTCCGGTTCGGGGCCGCGCGGGCGTATTGTCAAACGTGATGTGGAAGCCGCTCTTTCGTCCAAACCGGCCGAAAAATCTGCTGCGTCCGAGGATGCGAAACCGGATGCCGCACCGGCAGCTGCTTCGGCACCGGCAGTATCTGGCTGGAACCCGGATCTTTCGGGGCTTCCGGAATATGAAGAAATTCCGAACAGCGGTATGCGCAAAACCATCGCGCGCCGCCTGACCGAGTCCAAACAGCAGGTTCCGCACTTCTATCTGACGGTGGATTGCGAGCTTGATAATCTGTTGGCAACCCGCAAGCAGCTGAATGAAAAGGCGGGCGAGGGTGTCAAGATTTCGGTCAATGATTTCATCATTCGTGCGGTTTCGCTGGCGCTGAAAAAGGTTCCGGCTGCGAATTCCATCTGGACCGACAAGGCCACCCTGCAGTGCAAGCAGCAGGATATTTCCGTGGCGGTTGCCATCGACGGTGGCCTGATTACGCCTGTGGTTCGTGATGCCGGGTCCAAAGGCCTTGCTGAAATCTCGACCGAGATGAAAGCACTGGCCGGCAAGGCACGTGATGGCAAACTGATGCCCGAAGATTATCAGGGCGGGACGTTCTCTGTATCCAACCTTGGCATGTTTGGCATCAAGGAATTCTCCGCGATTATCAACCCGCCGCAGGGCTGCATCCTGGCGGTTGGTGCGGGTGAACAGCGCCCTGTCGTCAAGGATGGTGCGCTGGCAATCGCAACGGTTATGAGCTGCACGCTTTCTGTTGATCACCGTGCGGTTGACGGTGCGGTCGGTGCTCAGTTCATGGCCGAATTCAAAAAGCTTATTGAAGATCCGCTAAGCATGTTGCTTTAAGGGTCCAAAGTTGCGCGGGGACTTTAATAAGTCCCCGCAAGCATTTGAATTTAAAGACCTGTGACCATTTATGGGCAGGCAAAGGAGATCCTACGATGGCGGATAGCAATTTCGACGTAATCGTGATTGGTGCTGGTCCGGGTGGTTATGTAACCGCGATCCGGGCGGCCCAGCTTGGTTTGAAAACGGCTGTTGTTGAACGCGAACATCTTGGTGGTATTTGCCTGAACTGGGGATGTATCCCGACCAAGGCGTTGCTGCGTTCGGCCGAAGTTTATCGCAACATGCATCATGCAAAGGAATACGGTCTTTCGTGCGAAAAGCCGTCCTTTGATCTTGATGCCGTGATCCAGCGGTCGCGTGGTGTGTCCAAACAGCTTTCGGGTGGTGTTGGTCATTTGCTCAAAAAGAACAAGGTGACGGTGATTACCGGCGAAGCCAAGTTCGATGGCCCGAAAAAGATCGTGGTCGAAGGCAAGGACAAGGGCACCTATACCGCCAAGAATTATATCATCGCGACTGGTGCGCGTGCGCGTGCGCTTCCGGGGCTTGAAGCCGACGGCAAGGTTGTCTGGGATTACAAAAAGGCTATGACGCCTGATAAAATGCCCAAAAGCCTTGTTGTGGTCGGGTCCGGTGCCATCGGGATCGAATTTGCCAGCTTCTATCACACCATGGGTGCGGATGTGACCGTGGTGGAAATCATGCCGCAGATCATGCCGGTCGAAGACAAGGATGTGGCAGGGCTTGCGCAAAAGATGATGACCAAGGACGGGATGAAAATCCTGACCGAAGCCAAGGTCGCCAACCTTAAGCGTAACGCTGACAATGTTGTGGTTACGATCGAAACCAAAGACGGCAAAAAGCAGGACCTTACGGTTGATCGCGTGATTTCGGCTGTTGGCGTAATCGGCAATACCGAAGGTCTTGGTCTTGAAACCACCAAGGTCAAGATTGACCGCAATGTGATTGGCACGGATGAGTTTTCGGCAACCGCAGAGCCGGGCATCTATGCCATCGGTGATGTTGCGGGCCCGCCGATGCTGGCGCATAAGGCAGAGCACGAAGGTGTTATCTGCATTGAAAAGATTGCTGGTGTCAAAGGCGTGCATCCGCTTGACCCGCGCAAGATCCCGGGGTGCACCTATTGCCATCCGCAGGTCGCAAGTGTCGGTCTGACCGAGGCCAAGGCCAAAGAAGCCGGTTACGACGTCAAGGTCGGCAAGTTCCCGTTCATCGGCAATGGCAAGGCGGTTGCCCTTGGCGAAGCCGAAGGGCTGGTCAAGACCGTGTTTGATGCCAAAACCGGTGAGTTGCTTGGTGCGCACATGGTCGGTGCCGAAGTGACCGAGCTTATTCAGGGCTTTGTGGTTGCGATGGGGCTTGAAACCACCGAGGAAGATCTGATGCATACCGTCTTCCCGCATCCGACACTTTCGGAAATGATGCATGAGTCCGTCCTTGACGCGTATGGCCGGGCGATCCATTTCTAGGGCCTAAGATCTTATGTCGTGCCGGGCACACATGCCCGGTATGATCATTTTTGACCAATGTCGATTTGACAAATGCGCGACGTGGCGGCACATTGCCGCCCGTCCAATCCTTCGGAGGTAACTCTATGTCGACGGCGCCCCACGAACAGAAAGCAGTTCGTCATCCTGAAAAACAGAAACGGCCAGATCGCCCGTCCGGGCGCAAACCGTCCTGGATCAGGGTCAAGGCACCTACCTCCAAGGGATATCAGGAGACCCGCGAACTTGCGCGTGGCCTTAATCTTCATACCGTTTGTGAAGAAGCCGCATGTCCGAATATCGGCGAATGCTGGCAGAAAAAACACGCATCCTTCATGATCATGGGCGATACCTGTACGCGTGCCTGTTCGTTCTGCAACGTGAAAACAGGTATGCCGAACGCCCTTGATCCGTTCGAGCCGGAAAACCTGGCGATGGCGGTTGCCGACATGCAGCTTAAGCATGTTGTGATCACGTCTGTTGACCGTGATGATCTGGCCGATGGCGGGGCTGCGCATTTTGCCCGTGTTATCGAGGCGATCCGTTACAAATCACCGGAAACAACGATTGAAATCCTGACACCTGATTTCCGTGACAAGCCGGGTGCGGTTGAAATCGTTGCCAAGGCCCGCCCGGACGTGTTCAACCATAACCTTGAAACCGTTCCGCGGCTGTATACCAATATCCGCCCCGGTGCGCGATATTATCAGTCGTTGCGTATTCTTGATCGCGTCAAACAGATTGACCCGACGATCTTTACCAAATCCGGCCTGATGGTTGGTCTGGGTGAAGAACGCAAGGAACTGGCACAGGTCATGGATGATTTGCGTGTGGCCGATGTTGATTTCCTGACGATCGGGCAGTATTTACAGCCGACCTTGAAGCATGAGCCGGTGCATAAATTTGTCACACCAGACGAATTTAACGAATATGCATCCATGGCGCGCGGTAAAGGGTTCCTGATGGTGTCGGCAACGCCACTGACGCGTTCGAGCTATCACGCGGACCGCGATTTCGAGCAGCTTCGCGAAGCGCGCGAGAAAAAGCTGGCTGCTGCCGAAGCCGCAAAAGCCAAGGCACAGTCCGCTGTGACCGCAGCCGAATAATCCATTTATCAACGAACGCGAAAAGATCAGGGAGATATCGAGTGCCGACGCATGCAGAGCGCAGGAAACTGCCCTATACGCCGGAACAGCTCTTTGATCTTGTCGCGGATATCGATTCCTATTCGGAATTTCTGCCCTGGTGCGTTGCATCGCGTGTCCGCCAGCGCGACGGGGATGTCCTGAAAGCCGATCTTGTGATCGGTTTCAAGATGTTCCGGGAAAAATACACATCAAAGGTAACCTTGCAGCGCCCGGATCGGGTGGATGTGGAATATCTGCAAGGGCCGTTCAAATACCTCAATAACCACTGGGTGTTTGAAGAAGACGAAGATGGCGGCACCTGGCTTGATTTCTTTGTTGATTTTGAATTCCGCTCGGCACTTTTGCAGAAAATGATCGGCGTCGTGTTCAACGAGGCGGTCAAGCTGATGGTTGGCGCGTTTGAAACCCGTGCACGTGAAGTGTATGGCGAACCGATAGAGCAGACCGAGCAGACTGATCCGGGGTCTGATCCCCAGAATTGAATTTGGTTTCAGTCGAGCATTTCTTCGATCAGGGCAAAGGCCTTAAGCACGGTTGCCTTACGCACCGCGTGACGATCGCCGGGGAAAACGACATGGGTCGTTATGGTTTCCCGACCTTTTGCAGCACAGCCAAAATGAACAAGCCCAACCGGTTTGGTGGCCGTTCCGCCGCCGGGACCGGCGATGCCCGTGACCGACACCGCAATGGTGGCGTTCGGGGCGCGATCAAGTGCGCCTTCGCACATGGCGCGCGCAACCGGTTCGGAAACGGCACCATATTCGGCCAGAAGGTCATTTCCGACCCCGATCAGGCTGTGTTTGGCTTCGTTGGAATAGGTGACAAAGCCGCAATCGACGACTGATGAGCTGCCATCCACACCGGTCAGGCTGCCTGTAATCAGGCCGCCTGTGCAGGATTCTGCGGTTGCGATCATCTTATTCTTGGCTTTGCAGCGGCCAATGAGTGTCGTTGCGGCGTCAAGAAGGTCTTTATCAAACATCATTTCGATCACAAGCCCGTCAAATGAACGAGGATTGCCAGGGAAACCATGGCAAAAGCAGCGGCCAGAACATCATCAAACATGATGCCAAACCCGCCGCCAACCTGGCGATCTACCCAGCGGATCGGCCAGGGTTTGATAATATCAAAAATGCGAAAGGCAATGAAAGCCGCCAAAAGCCATGCAATATCGATCCAGCCCCCGGCAAGGGGCACGACAAGCAGGCACATCCATTGACCGACGACTTCGTCGATGACGATTTCGCCAGCATCATGGATACCAAGCATGTGGCTATAAAGATGGGCGACCCATACACCGATGGCAAAGACAGCGATGCTGGCAACAATCAATGCAGAATCCCCACCATATGCCCAGATCAGCCAGCCAAAGGGCAGGGCGGCAAATGAACCGGCAGTACCGGGTGCTTTGGGGCTTTTGCCGCTATAGAACCAGGTGGCAGCACAGGTGATCAGAAAATGGAAAAATCGCATTATCGGCAAACGCATATGACGTGAAAGATGGCCATAGGTACCACAGCATCGGGCGTGCCGGTGAAAATTTTGCGATTAAGGATGTGTTAACAGGCTTGCTTGCGCGGCGACTTACAGGTAGCGTAAAGGAAAAGGCAAAAGTCTCAGGCGGGGTCAAAGAAACTCTACAGAACCGGGGTTTCCGGACATCAAAACGGGCAACTAGGGGTTAGACACTGAATATGCCGGCGTTTGAACGCATTCGTCGCTTGGTGAACAGATGGTTTCCGGATCGGCAATTGCTTATTCGGTCAAATGATTCCGTTTACCAGCTTCGGCTTGGAAAATACGCGCAAGTCGCTCTTGCCTCATTCGGGGTCGCTGTCATTACCTGGACGGTCGGGGTCACAGGTTACAGTTGGTACCTTGATCAGCGCCTTACAATGCGTGAAGAGCAACTTTTTAGAAGCGAACTGTCTTATAACAGGCTGATTGCCCGTGTAACCGACAGTCAGCGCCGGTTTGGTGAAATCACCGCCCAGATGGAAGACACCCATCGCAATCTTTTGTCGATGGCAGAACAGAACCTGCAGCTTCAAGCACGTGTCGAGGATTACACATCGAAGCTTGAGACAAGCGAAAAGGAAAAATACCGGATTTCAGCGCTGCGCACATCGATGGATAACCAGATGAATGCGCTGCAAGCTCAGATTGATGGCATTACCAATCGAAATCTTGCTTTGCGCGATGAACTCGAAACCGTTGAAACGGTGATGTCGCGCGTTATGCGTGAACGTGATCAGGCCTTGCAGCGTTCCAAAAAGCTTCAGGGGGAACTTAGCGAGGCCCGCCAGCGGATTGCAGATTTGCATTCGATCCAGCAACAGGCCATGCAGCGTGTTGCGCAGACCGCAGATACGACTATTCTTGATCTTGAGAATGTTCTGGAAATGACGGGTTTACAGCCAGAAACCTTCATTCTGCCGCCGATCAAACCGCAAGAACCCGGCATGGGTGGGCCGTTTGTGGCATTTGAGCCGGAACATCCCCAGGACGAAGAATTTGTGAATACTGCAGTGGCGTTGAATGATCGTCTTGATCATCTTGCCACTCTTCATGACAGGATAAAGAGAACGCCGATTGGTGAGCCGGCGGCGAATTATTACCTGTCGAGCGCGTTTGGTAAACGAAAAGACCCGATCAATGGTCGCTGGGCTTTTCATTCAGGCGTTGACCTGGCCGGCCCGCTGAAAACACCGATTTTGGCAACTGCACCGGGCAAGGTGGTGCATGCTGGATGGAGTGGCAAATACGGAAAAATGGTGGAAATCGATCATGGTAACGGTATCCACACCCGCTATGGCCACTTGCTTAAGGTCCTCGTAAAGAAGGGCGACGAAGTGCAGTACCAGGACAAAGTAGCGCTGATGGGGAGCACCGGTCGAAGTACGGGAAGCCATGTGCATTATGAAGTTCGGGTCCATGATAAGCCGGTCAACCCCATGAAGTTTATTGAGGCGGGACGTTATGTTTTCAAAAGCGAGCAAGACGAAACAAGCAACGACGACTAAGAACGGTAATAATGCTGCCCACGAGAAGAAGGGCGGATTGTCGATTATCAGTTCTGATCTTCGGGTCACCGGGGATCTGGTGTCGGAATCCGATGTTCAGGTCGATGGTTCGGTGAATGGTGATATTCGCACCAGAACACTGACAGTCGGTCAGACAGGTGAAGTCCGTGGTGAAATCGTTGCCGATAAAATCCGGATCTGCGGAACGGTGATTGGTCAGGTCCGGGCACGTGATGTTTCACTGGCAGAAACCGCGCGCATGATTGGCGACATATTGCATGAAAGCCTGTCGATCGAACCAGGTGCGCATATCGAAGGCCATTGCCGTCGCATCGAAGGTGCTGCGGACGAGGGCGGCCTGACCGTTATCCAGGCCGGGCAGGTTGTTGCCGCCAACGTCAAAAAAGAACATAAATAACCGAAACGGTTGCCGTTTACGCCCGATAGATCGGGACGGTTATGATGAATGCAAAAAAGGCAGGCCCTGACACAGGGACCCGCCTTTTTTGTTTTGATAGGGTGTGTCGTTTGTGATCAGGATTTGTTGTTCTGACTGACCAGTGGCAACAACTCGTCAAGCCCGCCCAGAATGACGTCCGGGACGTGCGAAAGGCGCTCGGTCGGGTTCAGGGCGCGGTTGATCCAAGCGGTGCGGAAGCCAAAATGGCCGGCCCCGGCAATGTCCCATCCATTAGAAGACTGGAAGGAAATCTCGCCCGGCTCGACTTCAAGCTTGTCAACGGCAAGCTGATAGACATCGGGATGCGGCTTGTAGGTCTTGAGATCGTCCACACACAGGATTTGATCAAACAGGGATAGAATGCCCGATGATTTTGCCGCCGAAATCAGCATATGGCGCGCCCCGTTCGACAGGATTGCAAGCTTGTGCCCCTGATCTTTAAGGGCTTTAAGGGTGCTGACCACTTCGGGAAACGTATCCAGCGACAGATAGGTTTCCATGAGCTTGGCACGCAGGGCAGGGTCTTTTTTACCGGTTTGATCCATCGCGAAATCAAGCGCATCGCCGGTAACCGTCCAGAAATCGGCAAATTCCCCCATCAGACTGCGCAACCAGGTGTATTCCAGCTGTTTTTGACGCCAAAGCGCAGACAGACGGTCTGCTTCGTCGCCAACACTATCGCGCAATCGGGCGACGGCAGAGCCGACGTCAAACAAGGTGCCATAGGCATCAAAAACAAAAGCACGACAGGAAGACAGTGCGTTATCGGACATATTTCGGACCTCTTCTGACAAGCAGTATTGATCAAAAATGGGCGGCACGCTTACAAGCGCAAATCAGGCAAACGCATATCAGGGTGCGGGAACCTGATCCTTGGTTTCGTTACTCGGAATTTTCTGCGTCATTTTGGCCCATTGCGATCTCGTCACGGGCAAAACGCCGACGATAAACATAGGTTCCTTCCATCACACGCTGAACATAGTTCCGGGTCTCGCTATAGGGGATCATTTCGATCCAGTCGACCAGATCAACGTCGGGATCGCGTGGATCACCATATTCGTCAATCCACTGGCGAACACGGGTTGGTCCTGCGTTATAGCTGGCAATTGTCAGGACTTCCTGACCATCCCAGCGATCAAGCAAACGGCGGATATAGGCGCGTCCAACCGCGATGTTAAAAGACGGGTCTTCGGTCAGGCGATCTGTGTCGTAATCAAGTTTAAGCGACTGTGCCATGCGTTTGGCCGTTGCCGGCATGAGCTGCATCAAGCCCCGCGCACCAGCAGAAGATACCGCCTGCGGGTTAAACAGGCTTTCCTGACGCATGATGGCATGGACCAGTGCCGGATCGGGCGCGCGGCCCAGCGGCACTTGTTCATGGATCGGGTAGGCGGCATCAAGATATCCGCTGCCGGTACGGATGCTGCGTTTGGCGGCAAGAATGCCCAAATCCGTCCGGCCATATTCGCGTGCCAGATCGGTCGCCATGGCAAGGTATTCCGGTTCATCATGTTCGTAAACGAGTGCCATGATGAAAGGACGGATAATATTGCCAAGCCCCATCGCACCAAGCTTGCGAACGACCTGGGTCAGTTCCTGTGCTTCGAATTCGGCGCGCTGTTCGGGGGTCGGCACGGGTTGTTCAACTGAATAGGATGGCTTGCTGCCGAGTTTGTCGATGGCAAGTTGCCCATAGAAGGTGTGGGCATGTTCGGCGGCAATTGCGTACCATTCCCTGGCACGTTTTTCATCGCCAAGTGCCTCATTGGCGCGCCCCGCCCAATACGCGCCACGAGACAGGCTGATCGGGTATTGCACAACATCATAAAGGTTCTGGAAGTGGGTCAGCGCAATGTCAGCATCGCCCAGAAATTCCAGTGCAATCCATCCGGCATACCATTCTGCCTCGGCGATATCGGCGGCATCAACCTGCCCATGATTGGCAACCAGGCGATAGGCATCGGTAATGTGGCCCTTTTGCAGGGCGCGTCGTGCAAGAATGGCTTTTTCCAGCCACCAGTATTGCGGCCGGATTGAAATATAGGCCAGATCGTTGGCCTGTGACAAAAGCAGATCACGGGCATCCTGATCCCGGCCTTTTTTGCGACGCCAGCGCACACGTTCATAAATCAGGCCCGGATCATCGCGGTACTTTTCGGGCACGCGGTTAATCGCGCCGTCCACACCACCATTCATGGCGCGCAGGGCTGCGCGTGCCTCGGCAAGGCGCCGGTAATCATCGCTGACATGCTTCATCATGCGTGCCGCAGTTGTCAGACGGCCTTCCCAAAGCAGACGATCAAGGCGCTTTTCGTGGGTATCCTGATCAATGTATTGACCATAGCGATCAAGGAAACGCCGTTCCTGACCGCTTCCGAAATTCTCGTTGATCCAGCTGTGACGGACCAGTGCAATCGCAGCCGATTCCTGTCCAGCGCCGAGCAATGCCTTGATCTGGCGGGTTGCGCCATCGGCCGTAACCGGTGCAGAACGCTTGAACCAGGCCAGAATTTCCTCGTCAGGAACAGCATCGGTCATGGCTTCTTCGGCGCGCTGGCGCAAAAGGGCCTGATTGGGCCATTTCGGATTGGCGTCAATGAAGCGGGTGATTTCTTCAAAGCTGTGACCGGAATTGGGAGCTGTCAACAGCATCCATTCTGCGGCCTTTTGCAGCAATGGATCATCAAAGTTGGTCAGAAGCTTTTTGAAGGTGTCGGTTTTGCCGTCTTCAACGGCAGCAAGGAACGCGTTCAGGCGCGCCCGGCTGACGGCCGAATATAGCGGCGAGGGCGGCTGCGTTTGAAGCACACTGTCTTCATTCGTTGCTGCCTGTGGCTGATAACCGGTCGGTATCAGTATCGATAAGCCCAGTGCCATTGCGCAGATCGAGATCTTGCGGAAAGACGCTTGCGCCATGTGATGTTCCCCTTGTGCCTTTCGGCAACGAATGCTCTCTCGAGCTCGGCATTATGGCAGTGAAATTGATAAAAGCCAAACAGTCCTGACGGGAATTTTCAGATCCAATTGAAGTTCATCGGAATTCTTGTATCGAGTGCTTGCGGGAAACCCCAACAGCGGCTATTTTCGCGACCTCTTTCAATATAATCCGAATTTGGAGATCTCTATGTTTAAGGGTTCAATCACAGCTTTGATCACACCATTCACGCAAGATGGTGCGATTGATGAAAAGGCGTTCCAGTCTTTTGTGGATTGGCAACTTAAACAGGGCACGACAGGTGTGGTGCCTGTCGGAACCACGGGTGAATCTCCGACGCTCAGCCATGCCGAGCATCATCGTGTTGTCGAACTGGCACTTGAAGTTGCCAAAGGCCGCGGTCCGGTAATTGCCGGAACGGGCTCTAACTCGACAGCAGAAGCGGTATCGCTGACCCGGCATGCCCAGAATGCCGGTGCCGATGCCGCCCTTGTTGTGACGCCATATTACAACAAGCCGACCCAGAAAGGTTTGTACGCGCATTTCAAGGCGGTCCATGACGCGACCGATATCCCGATTGTGATTTACAACATTCCGGGCCGCTCGATCGTCGACATGAATGTCGACACCATGGCGGAACTTGCAAAGTTGCCGCGCATCGTTGGCGTCAAAGACGCCACCAGTGATCTGGAACGGCCGGCCCTGACCCGATTGGCGGTTGGCGCTGATTTCTGCCAGCTTTCGGGCGAAGATGGCACGATTGTTCCGTTCCTCGCACAGGGGGGGCATGGTTGTATCTCGGTGACGTCAAACATTGCCCCGAAACTGTGTGCCGATCTGCATGCGGCCTGGGCTGCGGGGAACATTTCCAAGGTTCAGGAGTTGAATTATCGACTGATGCCGGTTCACAAGGCGATGTTCTGTGAAGCAAGCCCCGGACCGGTAAAATACGCCGCCGAGCTTCTTGGCCTGTGTGGCAGCCATATGCGTCTGCCGATGGTCGAGATTGCCGAAGAATCAAAACGCAAGGTCGAAGCCGCTCTTAAAAGTGCCGGTATTCTCGGCCAGTAAGCGATAAAAAGCGTCTTATGGCACCCAAAAAAGAAACCACGAACAACAAGATTGTCGCGCAAAACCGGCGGGCTCGTTTCGATTATTTCCTGACGGAGACATTCGAAGCGGGTATCGCCCTGCGCGGCACCGAAGTCAAATCACTGCGCGATGGTAAGGGCAATATTCAGGAATCCTATGCCGAAGCGAAGAATGGTGAAGTGTGGCTGATCAACGCCTATATTCCTGAATATCAAAGTAAAATGCCGTTCGGCCACGAAGAACGCCGGCCGCGCAAGTTGCTGTTGCATAAACGCGAAATTACCAAAATGCACGATGCCCTGAACAAGAAGGGATTTACCCTTGTTCCGGTCAAACTGTATTTCAATGAACGCGGGATTGCGAAACTCGAACTCGCCATTGCCGAAGGCAAGAAAAAAGCCGACAAGCGTGAAACCGTCAAGGAACGCGATTGGCAGCGTGATAAAGCCCGGATCATGCGTGATTTTGGCTGATGGGCAGGCGGTCGCAGGCATGTGATTTGCCCCGGCTTGACGAAAAGAATTTAAATGGCGCTGACATGGTGAACATGTTTGCGCCATTTTTCGTATGTCCTCATACGCAGTGCAGGAGCCCGTCGTGACAGAAAGCTTTTCAGGAAAGATCAAAGACAAGTTGATTGCGGCAAAGCGCAAATGGGCTGAAGACGGGCGTCTGATCACCGGCGCCCCGGACGCCGCCCGCGAGAACCGCTTGCCACCGGGCCAGCGCCTTGTGACTGATTGGCCGGTGCTTGATCTTGGGATCACGCCCCATATATCAGCCGACGACTATCAGCTTGAAATTAACGGGCAGGTCAGAAAACCGGTGACACTGAGTTTTGCCGAGCTGCTTGATCTGCCGCATGTGACGGCGACGAACGACATTCATTGTGTCACCAGCTGGTCACGTTATGACAATCAGTGGCAGGGTGTGTTGGCAAAAACACTGGCAGAGTTGGTTGGCCCACTGCCTGAAGCCCGACATGTGTTGTTCACCGCCCATGATGGCTACACGACCAATGTGCAGATTGAGCAATTTCTCGATGATGATGTGCTTTTGGCCCATCACTGGGCGGGGGAGCCATTAAGTGAAGAGCATGGCGGGCCGCTTCGTGTCGTAATTCCCAAGCTTTATTTTTGGAAAAGTGCCAAATGGATTAGGAAGATCACCTTTGCGCGGGATGATCGACCGGGATTCTGGGAGGAGCGTGGCTATCACAATAACGCCAATCCTTGGACAGAGGAAAGATATGACACAGATTGATGCTCTGATTGGAAAAAGGCTTCAATTCGTTGTACTCTTTCTTGGTACCATTCTTGTCGCAAGCTTGTCCTGGAGAGAGACAATGGCATCGGATGATGCGCCCTCGGCATATGATTTTTCTTTTCCGGCGATTGATGCCGGAGAAATCCATCTTTCTGAGTATGATGGCAAAGTCATTTTGGTGGTAAATACCGCGTCAATGTGCGGGTTTACGCCCCAATATACCGGTCTGCAGAAGCTGTGGAATGATTACCGTGATCAGGGATTTGTTGTCCTTGGCGTTCCATCTGCTGATTTTGGCGGGCAGGAATATAGCGAGGATGCGGACATCCTTGATTTCTGCGAGGTCAATTTTGATGTCGATTTCCCGCTGACATCGAAAACCGCGGTCAAGGGGCCGGATGCCCATCCGTTCTATCTGTGGGCGGCACAGGAACTGGGGGCGGAAAACGCCCCGCAATGGAATTTCCACAAATATCTGATCGGTCGTGACGGCAAGCTTATTCAAAGCTTTGACAGTCGAACCAAGCCCGATGACGCGGAACTTGTCAGTGCTGTTCGCGCAAGTCTTTGAGATGGCAGGATGATCTGATGGGACGGCGATTTATCGCCGTCCGTCCATGACGTCCAAGAAAGCCAGGCCATACTGATCAAGCTTTTTGACGCCGACACCATTGATAGATGCCATGTCTTCAAGTGTGCGGGGTTTGAAACGCACCATTTCCCAAAGTGTCCGGTCACTAAAGATCACATAAGGCGGGACATTCTGATTTGTTGCCAGTTCGCGACGCAAGGTGCGCAGGCGTTCCCAAAGATCGCGGTCTTCTTCGTTTTCAAATTCGGTATCAAAATCGCGCAGGCGTCTGGTCATTGCGCGCTTGCTTTCGCCCGGGTCCTTGCGCATTTCGACAACTTTTTCACCGCGCAGGACCGGTCGGGATTCCTCGGTCAGATAAACGCCGCCATGGCCTTCGACATCAACCTGAAGATACCCCATGGCAAGAAGCTGCCGGAAGACGGAGCGCCATTGCGGTTGGGTGATATCTTTGCCAATGGCATAGACGGAAAGCTTGTCATGGCCGTTCTGGCGGATCTTTTCGGTTTTGCGTCCCATCAGGACTTCAATCACATGGGCCGGACCAAAACGTTGTCCGGTGCGATAAACAGCCGAGAGGGCCATGCGCGACGCCTGCGTCGCATCCCAGGTTTCGACCGGCTCAAGACAGGTATCGCAATTCCCGCATGGTTGGTGCTGGTCTTCGCCAAAATAGGACAGGATCACTTGACGTCGGCATTTTGTGGTTTCGGCAAGGCCAACCAATGCATCCAGTTTGCGCGATTCAATGCGTTTCTGGGCTTCGGGCGCGTCCGAGCCCGCGACCATCGAGCGGATGGAAACGATATCAGACAGATCGTAATTCATCCACGCGTTGGCAGGGAGCCCGTCACGGCCAGCACGCCCGGTTTCCTGATAATAGGCTTCCATGCTTTTGGGCAGGTTGAGATGGGCGACAAAACGCACATTGGGTTTGTCGATCCCCATGCCAAAAGCCACAGTCGCGCAAATGATCAATCCGTCTTCACGCAAGAAACGGTCCTGATGAAGTTGGCGCGTTTCCTGTGTCAGGCCAGCATGATAGGGAAGTGCCGGGCGCCCGTTATCAGAAAGCCATTGTGCGACATCTTCGGTTTTGCGCCGTGACAGGCAATAAACGATGCCAGCATCATTGGGGTGTTCGCGGTTCAGAAACGACAGCAGGCGTTGTTTTGCATTGCCTTTGGTTTCGATGCGATAGGTGATATTCGGGCGATCAAACCCGGTGATAAAGCATCGGGCATCTGTCAGATGCAGATTTTCGGCAATGTCCTTGCGGGTCGGGGTATCGGCCGTTGCGGTCAACGCGATGCGCGGCACATGGGCAAAGCGCGTTGGCAAAAGGTCAAGGCGGCGATATTCCGGGCGGAAATCATGGCCCCATTGCGACACGCAGTGGGCCTCGTCAATGGCAAACAGTGAAATGCTGATCCGTTCGAGCAAATTCAGAAAACGGTCCGAGGCAAAGCGTTCCGGGGCGACATATAAAAGATCGATATCGCCTTCAACAGCGCGGGTTTCGATTTCGCGCGCGGCATCAGGGGCAAGGGTAGAATTGATAAAAGCGGCCTTCACGCCAAGCTGATTAAGCGCATCGACCTGATCCTTCATCAATGCGATTAACGGGGACACAACCACAGCCGTACCCGGACGGCACAGGGCGGGAACCTGATAACACAGTGACTTCCCGCCGCCGGTGGGCATGAGGACAAGCGCATCGTTGCCTGCTATGACATGATCAATGATTTCAGCCTGTTGGCCGCGAAAGCTATCGTAACCGAACACCTCGCGTAGCACGTCAATCGGCAGACGTCGGGCGGGTCGATCGAGCAGGTCAGACACGGGCTCGGGCATAGGCGATGTATCAGGCAATGAATTTAACCGTCCAGATGTGCGCGGATGTCGGCAAAGACGTTTTCAAACATCTCTGGCGTCAGGCGATAGGTCTGGGTGTTGTAGCGCGAACAGTGATAGCTATCAAACAATGTGATGCCATTTTCCATTTTATGGGATGCACCATGGCCGAATTTAAGCGAAGAGAGCTTAAGCCCGAAGGTGCGCAGCATCGCCTGATGAGCGACCTGACCAAGGCATAGAATGGCTGACAGGTTCTTCATTGCGTCAAATTCGCTGATGAGAAACGGGCGGCAAGTGTTGGCTTCTGGTCCGGTGGGTTTGTTTTCCGGTGGAACGCATTTCACGGCATTGGTGATACGGCAATCAAGCAGTTCAAGGCCATCATCGGGGCGTTTGTCATAAGTGCCCTTTGCAAAGCCGAATTTTTTGAGCGTGTCATAAAGAAGGTCACCGGCATAGTCGCCGGTAAAAGGACGGCCTGTGGCGTTTGCCCCCTTAAGCCCCGGTGCAAGACCGACAATCAGCAACCGGGCATCAAGGGGGCCGAACGGCCGGACGGGTCCGTTGTAAAATTCGGGAAATTTTTCCTGATTTTTGCGACGGAATTCAACCAGTCGCGGACAAAGCTGACAATCGATATCGGGTTGCTGATAGGCGGTCATGGCATGTCTGACTTTTTGCCGGTCACAGTGCGGGCTGTGACCGGTGGTGATCAGGGCAGGGTGGCAGGGAACGCAATCATTCGATCAATCGTAATCGAAATCGTCGAGGTCCGGGTGTTCCGGATGGTCGTCGATGTCAGGATGATCGTCATCACGGCGTTGCTGAACCTTGCGCGCAATGGTGCCTTCAAGTTGGGTCAGTTCGATAAAGTTATCAGCTTGACGGCGCAGTTCGTCGGCAACCATCGGCGGGTTTGATTTGACGGTCGAAACAACAGTGACGCGCACACCTTTGCGCTGTACGGCATCCACCAGCCGGCGGAAATCGCCATCGCCCGAGAAAATAACAACATGATCAAGGTGTTGCGCCATTTCCATGACGTCAATTGCCAACTCGATATCCATGTTGCCCTTGATCTTGCGGCGACCAGCGGCATCGGTGAATTCCTTGGTCGGTTTGGTGACCATGGTATAGCCGTTATAGTCCAGCCAATCGACAAGCGGGCGGATGGGGGAATATTCCTGATCCTCGATCAGGGCGGTATAATAGAAGGCCCGGATCAACTGGCCTTTTTGTGCGAAAAGTTCCAAAAGGCGTTTGTAATCAATATCGAAACCAAGTGCGCGTGCGGCGGCATAAAGGTTCGAACCATCAATAAACAACCCGATGCGTTCCTGCGGGTAAAAAATCATCGTTAAATTCCTCAAACATCAATTCTTAAGTATGCGGTCCCGAAAATACGGAACATGAAATAAAGACCTTCAATCTTTACCTTGGCCAGAAGGACAAAGAAAGGCGAAAATATCGTAGACAGAGCATCATGGCTCCCTTAGATATGCCGTCTTTCCGGTCTTGCTCCGACATTCCGATATCGAATTGAAAGTCTTTTCCTGTGTGCAAATCTTCACTGTCAGACATCAGCATGAGCGCGGATGACGCGATCCTGATTGCATTTGGCGCAAATTTGCCTACCGAAGAATATGGTGCACCAGCCCAGACATTGAAAGCCGCACTGCACCGTTTAAGCCGGGATGGCGACATTTCAATAGATTTGGTGTCATCCTTTTATGAAACGGCACCGGTGCCGATTTCGGATCAGCCTTGGTATGTTAACGGAGTTGCGCGTATTTCAACACAACTGTCCGCGCATGATCTTTTGCAACGTTTGCATGATGTCGAGGCCGAATTCGGCCGGGTGCGCCGTGAACGCAATGCAGCACGGGTGATTGATCTTGATCTGATTGCCTATGGTCGTGATCTTTTGCGCGAAGAGGACGGGATCCAGGTTCCGCATCCGCGCATGGCGGAACGGGCCTTTGTGTTGTTGCCCTTGCGGGATGTTGCCCCTGATTGGGTGCATCCGGTGCTGGGGCGTTCGGTCGGGGATCTGGTTGCGGCCTTGCCCGATGATCAGCAAATCCGCAAACAGGATTGTTGCTGAGCCGATATTCTCGATGTGGATCGCAAGAGTGGTTTTGGGCCGGTTTTCGCTGTTGCAACGCAAATGATCCGACGCTATAAAGATCGGTCTGGACACCCCAAAAGTATTTCTGGAGACATTTATGGCGCGCGTTACCGTCGAAGATTGCGTTGACAAGATCCCAAACCGCTTTGAGCTTGTAATGCTTGCTGCTCAGCGTGCACGCAACATCTCGGCCGGTGCAGAACTGACCATTGATCGTGATAACGACAAAAACCCGGTTGTTGCACTGCGTGAAATCGCTGAAGAAAAGGTTGATTTTGACGAGCTGCGCAATGGCATGGTGCAGGGTCTGCAGCGGCATGTTGAAACCGACGAGCCGGAAGAAGCCGAAGACAATTTCGGTCCGAAACTGGTTGCTGAAGCCGTCGAAGACGCATCGGTTGGTGTTGTTGCTCCGTCGGAAGAAGAATAAGGCCGGATTGGTTTTGATCTGACCTTTTTAAAAGAAGGCCACGGTATTTATCTTCCGTGGCTTTTTTTTGTCCAGATCGTACTATCTTAGAATTAGGGGACCATCCCCACAGCAGAATATCGGAGACGCCCCTGAATGATGCGCCAATATGAACTTGTTGAACGGGTTAAGGCATACGACCCCGAAGCGTGCGAAACCACGCTTAACCGGGCTTATGTTTATGCAACCCAGAAACACGGTTCACAAAAGCGCGCGTCGGGAGACCCGTATTTTTCTCATCCGATCGAAGTCGCGGGCATTCTGACCCATTACAAGCTGGACTGTGATACGATCATCACGGCGCTTCTGCACGACACCATCGAAGATACCGATGCCACCCCCGAAGAGATCACCAAACTTTTCGGGACCAACATCATGAAGCTGGTCGATGGTGTGACCAAGCTGACCCAGATCGAGCTGAAATCAGCGGATTCCAAACAGGCGGAAAACTTCCGCAAATTGCTGTTGGCAATGTCGGAAGATATCCGTGTCCTGTTGGTCAAACTGGCTGATCGTCTGCATAATATGCGGACCTTGCATTATATCTCCAAGCCGGAAAAGCGTGTCAGGATCGCAGCCGAAACGCTTGAAATTTATGCACCGCTTGCCGAGCGCATCGGTATGCATGACATCAAGGAAGAGCTTGAAGACCTTGCCTTCCAGCATATCAATCCCGAAGCACGGGACTCGATCCTTGCGCGTCTGGAGTTCCTTCGCGAGAAAGACGACAATGTTGTAAGCCGTATCGTCGCGGAACTTACCGATGTTGTGGCACGTCAGGGGTTGAAGGTCGATATTTACGGGCGTGAAAAGCGACCCTATTCGATCTGGCGCAAGATGCAGCGCAAGAACATCACCTTTGGCGAGCTGTCCGACATCATGGCATTTCGGGTTCTGGTCGATGATATGCCGCAATGCTATGAAGTTCTTGGCTATATGCATGCCAATTACAAAGTCATTCCGGGGCGGTTCAAGGATTATATCTCGACGCCGAAGCCGAACGGATATCGTTCTATTCATACCACAGTGCTTGGCCCGGAAAATCACCGGATCGAGGTCCAGATCAGGACCCGCCAGATGCACGAGGTCAATGAAAACGGTGTGGCGGCCCATTGGGCCTATAAGCAGGATACACCCGCAGGGCAGCAGAAAGAAGGCGTTCAGTATCGCTGGTTGCGTGATCTTCTGGATATTCTTGAGCACGCATCCGAGCCTGAAGAATTCCTTGAGCATACCAAGCTTGCGATGTTCCAGGATCAGGTTTTCTGCTTTAGCCCGAAGGGCGATGTCATTGCGCTTCCGGCCCGTGCGACGCCGGTCGATTTCGCCTATATGATCCATACCCATATCGGCGATACCTGTGTCGGGGCCAAGGTCAATGGCGCGATGGTGCCGTTGCGTACAGTCCTCAATAACGGCGACCAGGTCGAAATTGTGACCTCAAAGGCGCAAACGCCGAACCCGACCTGGGAACGGTTCGTAATGACCGGGAAGGCGCGCGCACGTATTCGCCGCTTTATTCGCCAGCAACAGGAAGACCAGTACAAGGATCTTGGCAAGGCGATCTTGCAAAAGGCGTTCCGTCAGGAAGGCTATGACTATTCTGACAAGGCGCTTGAAGGTGTTCTGAAGATTTTCAAGCAGCCATCGGTCGAGGCGTTGCTGACACTTGTCGGGGCAGGGCATCATACCGGGCGTGAAGTCGTGCATGCGGTCTTCCCGGGGACAAAGGACAAAGCGCCGCCGCGCAAGGTCGTACCGCTTGAAAAAATCCGCGCGCGCAAACACGACCATGCCATTCCGATCAAGGGCCTTATTCCGGGGATGGCTGTGCATTATGCCGGGTGCTGCCATCCGCTTCCGGGGGACCGGATTGTTGGTATTGTGACCACGGGTAAAGGGGTTACGATCCATACAATTGATTGCGATACGCTTGAAACCTTTACCGATCAGCCCGAACGCTGGCTTGATGTCGGTTGGGATAACGAAGGTGAACCGGAACATTTCATCGGCCGTCTCAGCCTTACTGTTGGTCACGAACAGGGCGCGCTTAGTTCCATTACCAGCGTGATTGCCAAGAACCATGGCAACATCACCAATTTGCGTTTCACCAATCGCACCACCGATTTCTTTGAAATGCTGATCGATATCGATGTGGTTGATGTCAAACACCTGACCAATATTATCGCGGCATTGCGTGCGACACCTGTTGTTAATGCTGTTGAGCGCGCGCGCGGGTGATGACAGACTGTAAACACCTTCACCTTTTCGGTGAATTTGGCGCAAAAGCCTTGCCATTCGCGCAGTCAGCACTTACCCATATGCCTCGAGATTTTATTGCGTTTCCTGATGTGATCCAGAACTGACCCCGCATGTTTCGGCGCCGTATCAAACCATCATCTTTCCAGCGTATTCGCAACGTGGTCTGGCCACGAGGTGGATGGCGCCGTTCATCGCAGTATTTTGCTCATCGTGTGGCACGTTTGCCGGGGTCGCCCTATAGCATCGCATCGGGCTTTGCGATTGGTGCTGCTGTTTCTTTTTCACCCTTTATCGGGTTTCATTTTGTTCTTTCGACGCTGTTAAGCCTGATTACGCGCAGCAACATCGTCGCGTCACTGCTGGGAACGGTGGTTGGCAATCCTTGGACATTCCCGTTTATCTGGCTTTGGCTTTATACCTGTGGCAACTGGATACTGGGTGAAAGTTCCAATAGTGCCACGGTTCATTTTGACATGGCCGTTCTGTGGGAGTTTGTCGTTCTTGGTCTGAGCTATGTTGGCGGCGGGCTGATTTTCGGCAACTGGGAATCGGCGGACCATGAAGTTTTGGGCCAGTTATGGTCAAGTATTGTTGATATCATCTGGCCGATGGTAATTGGCTGCATCCCGACGACCATCGTGGTCTGGATGCTGTTTTATTTCCCGATCCGGCGTGCAGTAGTGATTTATCGCCACAATCGTATTTTACGTCGTATGAAGAAAACAGACCGCCATGGTCTTGGTCCGATGCTGGAAACAGCCAAGGAAAAAATCGAAACTGCCGCAAAGCACGCCACCAAAAAGCAGGATGATAAATCATGAGTTCGAAGCTGCGCCTCGGGGTCAATATTGACCATGTTGCGACCATTCGAAATGCGCGGGGCGGGGATATGCCCGATCCTGTGCGGGCTGCGGCACTTGCCAAGGCTGCTGGTGCGGACGGGATCACCGCGCATTTGCGCGAAGACCGCCGCCATATCCATGACGCTGATATGAAGCGCCTGCGCGAAGAAATTGATTTGCCGCTTAATTTCGAAATGGCGGCAACCGACGAGATGCTGTCTATTGCGCTTGAGACCACGCCGCATGCGGTGTGTCTGGTGCCGGAAAAACGCGAAGAACGGACCACCGAAGGTGGCCTTGATGTGGTGGGTGGTCATAATCACCTGAAACATTACGTGACAGAGCTGGGCAAGGCCGGTATCCGGGTGTCGCTGTTTATCGAGGCATCCGAAGCGCAGTTGGACGGGGCGAAAAGTCTTGGCGCGCCGGTGGTTGAAATTCATACAGGGGCCTATTGCGACGCTAAAACCGAGCAACAGCGTACCCACGAGCTCGAACGTATTCGCCATGCCGTGCAATATGGTGCCGGTATCGGGCTTGAAGTGCATGCAGGCCATGGTCTTAACTTCGAAACGGTCAAACCGATCGCAGCCATGCCTGAAATTGCCGAACTCAATATCGGCCATTTCCTTATTGGGGAAGCCGTATTTGTCGGACTGGAAGCCGCGATTGCCGAGATGCGTCATTTGATGGATGAGGCCCGAAATCAGGTTTTGAATAAATGATCATTGGGATTGGCACGGATTTGTGCGATATCCGTCGCATAGAAGCAGCTCTGGAACGCCATGGTGAGCGATTCATGCAGCGCGTCTATACGGATATCGAGATTGCGCGTGCCAAACGCAAACCCCATCGTACGGCGTCATCACTGGCCATGGCATTTGCTGCCAAGGAAGCGTGTTCCAAGGCGTTGGGGACAGGATTTCGTCGCGGTGTTTATCATAGCACCATGGGTGTGGTACATCAGCCCAGCGGCAAGCCTGATATGGTATTGACCGATGGTGCGCGCATGCGACTTGATGAATTGACCCCGGCGGGGAAAACTGCATCTGTGTATGTGACCCTTACGGACGAATATCCGATGGCCAATGCGGTTGTCGTGATTTCGGCAGATTGACATAAATTGATTGGTTGAACACGGAATGGAAAAACTTGTGCAGAAAAAGAAAACGGGTGGTCTTCTGGATACCTTGAAAACCGTTTTCTGGGCCGTCCTCATTGCACTTTTTGTTCGAACCTTTGCTTTCGAACCGTTTAATATTCCCTCCGGCTCCATGATCCCGACTTTATTGGTTGGTGATTACCTGTTTGTCTCGAAATTCTCGTATGGATATTCGAAGCACAGCATGCCGTTCAGCTTGCCGATCATTCCGGGGCGTGTATTTGAAAGCGAACCTGAACGCGGTGACGTGGTGGTTTTCAAACTGCCATCTGACACCACACAGGATTACATCAAACGCGTGATCGGCCTGCCGGGCGATACTGTCCAGGTCAAGGAAGGTCGCCTGTACATCAATAACAAGCTGATCGAACGCGAACGTATCGAAGATTACATCCTGACCGATGGTGGCGGACGATCTGCGGCCGTTCCGCAATATATCGAAACGCTGCCCAATGGTCGTGTGCACCGTATTCTGGAAATGTTTGGTGATCAGGGACCGAGCGACAATACAGAGGCCTTTACCGTACCCGAAGGTCATTACTTCATGATGGGCGACAACCGCGACAATTCGGCCGATAGCCGTGCCTTCCCGTCGCGATTCCGGTTCGTGCCGATTGAAAATCTGGTCGGTCGTGCGGAATTCCTGTTCTATTCCAAAGATAGCTCTCAGCCGATCTATGATCTTGGCAGTATTCGCTATGACCGCCTGTTTCAGGGAGTTAACTGATGCGCGATGGCCTGCCGGTGATCGCCGATATTGATCACGGTTTTTCTGACCCCGATCTTTTACGTGTCGCACTCACACATCGCAGTGCTGCCAAGGGTAAGGATATGCTCAGTGGCGGCAACGAGCGTCTTGAATTCCTTGGTGACAGGGTATTAGGGCTTGTCGTTGCCGAGATGCTGTATACCCGTTTTGGCCGCGAGCGCGAAGGTGCCATGGCCAAACGGTTTGTTGCCCTGGTCCGTCGCGAGACATTGGCCAGAGTGGCCGAACAGATCAAGCTGGGTGAGCATATCCAGATGGCCAAGGGCGAACGTGCGGCGGGTGCCGATACCAACCCGGCAATTTTATCTGATTGCATGGAAGCGGTGATTGCCGCACTCTATCTTGATGGTGGCCTTGAACCGGCACGACGCTTTATCGAAAAACTGTGGACGCCACTTCTGGATGAAGCCAACAAGCCGCCGCAAGATGCGAAAACGCAGTTGCAGGAATGGCTTCAGGGGCGGGGCAAGCCGCTGCCGAAATATGAGATGGTCGGGCGCGAAGGCCCGGCCCATGCCCCGGTATTTACCATCGAACTGACCACCGGAGATGGTGACAGTGTCAGTGCGCAGGGCAAGTCAAAACGCGAGGCGGAGCAACTCGCCGCCAAATTGATGTTGGAAAAACTTAGTGATGAATGAGGTTCCCACACCGGTGGCCGAAGACAGATTACCTTATCAGCAACGTTGTGGCTTTGTAGCCCTTGTTGGTGCGCCGAATGCTGGCAAGTCGACACTTTTGAACCAGCTGGTCGGTACAAAAGTATCAATCGTTTCGCCAAAGGTGCAAACGACCCGTACGCGTGTGCGCGGCATTGTGATGACCGAAGATACACAGATGGTGTTCATCGATACACCGGGTATCTTTTCACCCAAACGCCGTCTGGATCGCGCCATGGTCAAGGCTGCCTGGAACGGCGCAGATGATGCGGACCTTGTTGTTTTGGTGATCGATGCCGGAAATGGCGTCACGGACGAAGATCTTGCGATTATCAATACGCTTAAGGAGCAGAATCGAAAAGCGATCCTTGCGTTGAACAAAGTCGACAAAGTGTCGGACAAGGAAAAGCTTCTGCGGATTTCACAGGATCTGTTCGCGCATGAAGTGTTTACCGATGTCTTCATGATTTCGGCTAAAAAAGGTGCCGGAACGCAAGATCTGGTGAATTTCCTTGCGGCGAAAATGCCCGATGGGCCGTGGATGTTCCCCGAAGATGATGTTTCGGACATGCCATTGCGGCTGCTTGCAGCCGAAATCACCCGCGAAAAGCTTTATTATCAGCTTCAGCAGGAACTTCCTTATTCGGCAACGGTCGAGACAGAGCTTTGGGAAGAACGCAAGGATGGCTCGGTCAAGCTTGAACAGACCATCTATGTTGAGCGCGAAGGTCAAAAAGCGATCATTCTGGGCAAAGGTGGCAAGCGTATCAAAGCATTAGGCAGTGATGCGCGTAAGGAACTTGAAGCCATTTTCGAACGCCGCGTGCATCTGTTCCTGTTTGTGAAGGTTCGCGAAAATTGGGGCGACGACCCTAATCGCTTTGCCATGTGGGGGCTGGATCACAACGCCTGAGGGTGTTGTGGCTTTATGTCGATAGATCACAAATTGCCGGGTAGATAATGGAAATCGGATCAGTCTGGGGCATAGTCATGATCGTTGTCGGCGCTGCCGCCGCAATGATCGTTGCGCGTGTCGCCAGACGGCCGTTTCGTAACCGCAATTCAAATGTATCTGTCGAACGCGAAAAGTCCTTTTTGCACAAACCGCTTAACCTGATTGCGCTTGTGATCGCAGTTGCCGTCTTTGTGCTTGGCCTGTTTTGGCGCATGACGGGTGGAGGCCCCGGCTGATGAATGACAATTCAAACGACCCGCTGACCGATGCCATTGAAGATGTGCCAAACCGTCCGATCTTGCGCAAGGTTGTGTTCGGGATTGCGTTGTTCAGTTTGGTGTCCTGCTTGATCGGGTTCTTTTTCCTTGTGACCCGTTTGATCGTGCCCAGTGGCTTTTTCTAACGTCACAACCCATTTCCATGACCAATCCGGCAACTGATATAAAAGAAAAATCAATGCAAAGCCCGCAGACTTGCATGGACGCGATTGAGTTCGATCCTGGGGGGCGCTGATGGATTGGCGGGATGACGGTATTGTTCTTTCAACGCGCAAGCTTGGTGAAAGCTCTGTCCGTCTTTCTGTTTTGACGCGTGATTATGGCCGCCATGCCGGTTTGGTGCGCGGTGCAACCAGTAAATCCATGCGTGGTACTCTTGAGCCGGGCAATGAAATCAGGGTGGGGTGGTCGGCCCGGTTGGCCGAGCATCTTGGGCAATTTCGCTGTGAATTGACCGGGGCACATGCCGCCGATCTTTTATTGGATGCAGGTCCGTTGATGGCGATGAGTTCGGCCTGTGCGATGCTTGATGCGACCTTACCCGAACGCGAGCCCCATCCCGATCTTTATCGCGGTACTGTTGCACTTATGAGTGCGCTTAAAACCGAGCAATGGCTTCCGGCCTATATCCGCTGGGAAGTCGGGTTGCTTGAAGAACTGGGCTATGGTCTTGCCTTGGATCGGTGTGCGGCAACCAATGAAACCGAAAATCTTGCCTATGTATCGCCCAAAAGTGGACGTGCCGTGGGTGAGGTATCGGGGAATGCCTATCGTGACCGGCTGTTGCCGTTGCCAGCCTTTCTGGCGTCGGGGCGTGCCGCACCATCACGCAAGGACGCGCCGTTGAGCGAGCAGTTTCGTGACGGGGTAAAACTGACCGGCTTTTTCATTCACCGCGATATTTTCGAGGCCAAGGGCATCAAACCCGTGGCGGCACGTGACCGTCTTGTCAGTTATGTGTGGCGCACCGAGATCGGTGATAAAAAATAAATTCGTCAATCTGCGCGCCATATGTTGACCAAGACCACGCCCGGCGTAGTATGTTGCAACCAACGTAAGGTGTTCGAGGTCCGAACACGCTTTATCTGACCATTTTGACAAGCAACAAGAAAAACCGTTCATGAGCACCAAGACCTCCGATCCGGCTGGCGCCGGGCAAATCAGGGAAACCCGCCTTGCAGACGCGCTAAGCGAGCGATATCTCGCCTATGCGATGTCCACGATCATGTCGCGGTCTTTGCCCGATGTTCGTGATGGGCTCAAGCCTGTACACCGTCGTCTTCTTTACGCGATGCGGCAGCTTAAACTGAACCCGGAGCAGGGGTTCAAGAAGTGCGCCCGTGTGGTTGGTGACGTGATTGGTAAATACCACCCGCATGGTGATCAGTCGGTTTATGATGCCCTTGTGCGTTTGGCGCAGGATTTTGCCGTTCGCTATCCGCTGGTTGATGGTCAGGGGAACTTTGGCAACATTGATGGCGATAACGCCGCCGCGATGCGTTACACCGAAGCGCGCATGACCGCAGTTGCCGCCGCCTTGATGGACGGGCTGGACGAAGATGCCGTTGATTTTCGCCCGACATATGACGGCGAAGAACAAGAGCCGGTGGTTATGCCAGCTGCATTCCCGAACCTTTTGGCCAACGGGGCTGCCGGGATTGCCGTAGGTATGGCAACCAACATTCCGCCGCACAATGCCGGCGAATTATGTGCCGGTTTGATCAAGTTGATTGATGATCCGGAAACCTCGATTGCGCAGCTGGTGCGTTGCGTGCCGGGGCCGGATTTCCCGACCGGTGGTGTTCTTGTCGAGCCGCGCGAAAATATTCTTGAAGCCTATGCGACGGGACGCGGGTCGTTCCGCTTGCGTGCGAAATGGGAAGTCGAAAAACTTAGTCACGGTCTGTATCAGGTCGTGATTACGGAAATTCCCTATCAGGTGCAGAAAGCCAAGCTGGTTGAACGTATCGCCGATCTGATGGTGGCAAAGAAACTGCCGCTTTTGAATGATGTGCGTGATGAATCAACCGATGTGATCCGTCTGGTTCTTGAGCCGCGCACCCGTGCGGTCGAGCCGGAACACATGATGGAGATGCTGTTCAAGAATACCGAACTCGAAATCCGGTTTGGCTTGAACATGAACGTTCTTGACGCGGATAATACGCCGCGCGTGATGAATTTGCGCGAAGTTCTGCGTGCTTTCCTCGCCCATCGTCAGGAAGTTCTGATCCGCCGTTCCAACCACCGTCTGGCCAAGATCAATCATCGTCTTGAAGTGTTGGAAGGGTATCTGATTGCCTATCTCAACCTTGATGAGGTGATCCGTATCATCCGTTATGAGGATGAGCCGAAAAATGCACTTATGAAGGCGTTTGACCTGAGCGAAGTGCAGGCGGATGCGATCCTGAACATGCGTTTGCGGTCTTTGCGTAAACTCGAAGAGATGGAAATCAAGAACGAGCACGCCAAACTGACCGAGGAAAAACAAGGCCTTGAGGCGCTTCTTGCAAGTGAAAGCCTTCGTTGGGAGAAAATCCGCGACGAAATCGAGGTCATGCGTGAGAAGTTTGGCAAGAAAACAGCAATCGGCAAACGCCGTACCGAAATCGGTGATGCACCAGAAGAAATTGAAGTGCCGCTTGAGGCCCTTATTGAACGTGAACCGATCACGGTTATCTGTTCAAAAATGGGTTGGGTACGCGCGCTTAAGGGGCATGTTGCCGATGTTAGCGACCTTAAATTCAAGGATGGCGACGAACATCGCTTTGCCTTGAAGGCGTTTACGACCGACAAGCTGATCATCATGTCGACCGCAGGTCGTTGCTATACCATGTCGTGTGACAAGCTTCCGGGCGGTCGCGGGCATGGTGAGCCGATCCGTCTTTCGATTGATCTGCCGCAGGAACATGACATCGTGTCGATGGTCGTGCACAAGGATGGCAGAAATCTGCTGGTGGCAAGTTCCGCCGGGCGTGGTTTCCAGGTTGCCGAAAAAGACGTCGTTGCCCAGACCAAGAACGGTAAGCAGGTTCTGAACCTTGCCAAGGATGAAGTCGCCAAAATCTGCACACCGGTTGAATATGACCATGTCGCGGTGCTGGGGGATAACCGCAAGCTTCTGATCTATCCGGTGGCCGAGGTGCCGGAAATGACCCGTGGCCGTGGGGTGATCTTGCAGAAATATCGTCAGGGCGGCATGTCTGATTTGATGTTGTTTAATATCGAAGATGGTTTGAGCTGGACCATGGGGGGCAGTGAAGGGCGGACACGTACCGTTACGGAGCTTGCCGAGTGGCTGGGCAAGCGTGCGGGTGCCGGTCGGTTGCCGCCAAACGGATTTCCGCGGTCCAACAAGTTCGAATAACAGCGCAGTTTGATGTGCAGTGATAAAAGGCCGGATGACATGTTTCATCCGGCCTTTTGAATATTCCGGTACAGAGTTTGGTCAGGTGACTGGAAAAACGCCAGATTTCGCCAAAAAAGGTTAAAAACCCGGACCAAAAGATATGGCGTTTTTGACCGTTAAAATGTAACTTCGCTTCCAGTTTGACAGGATACTCACAATTTTCCTGTTCAATTCAAAAAGGGCTTGGGAGTGGAACGTGGGATTTCTCAAAAGTTTCGTTCGCGCGATAGACGGTCTGAATGACTGGATCGGTCGTGGCGTAGCCTGGCTGGTAATACCGATGGTGCTGATCACATTTCTGGTCGCAACACTGCGCTACGGTTTTTCCATTGGCTGGGTGTCGATGCAAGAAAGCTATATGTGGCTTTATGGCATTATTTTCATGGTCGGGGCGGGATACACGCTTTTGCATGGCGGACATGTACGTGTTGACGTGTTCTATCGTCCCGCTTCTGCGCGCTATAAGGCTTGGGTCGACCTGTTCGGGTCACTGTTATTGCTGGCACCAGTCGTCATCATGATGATGATGTACAGTTATCCCTATGTCGCTACCAGCTGGCACCGTCTTGAAGGATCACATGAAACAGGCGGCCTTCCGGGCTTGTTCCTGTACAAATCTGTGATTCTGGTCTTTTGTGTTCTGATGCTGCTTCAGGGGCTGTCGCTTGCGGCACGCAGTATTCTGGTTCTGACCGGGCACAAAGAATTTGAAATCAAAGAAGAAGAGCACGAGGGCGTTTGATGTCAGGGGAAATTCTTAGCCTGGTAATGTTCGCCGTTGCGTGCGGTGTTCTTATTCTTGGTTTTCCGGTTGCTTTCTCACTTGCAGGAACCGGTCTTGCATTTGCCCTTCTGGGCGATGCCATGGGCGTGTTTGACATGCCGCTTTTGGGGTCGTTGCCGTCACGCTATTTCGGGGTGATGACCAACGAGCTGTATGTTGCGATCCCGCTATTCGTGTTTATGGGCGTCATGCTTGAACGCGCACGTATCGCGGAAAAGCTTCTGACGACCATGGGAATGCTGTTTGGCACCATGCGTGGTGGTCTTGGCATTTCGGTTGTGATTGTCGGGATGCTGTTGGCTGCATCTACCGGGATTGTTGGCGCGACGGTCGTGACGATGGGGCTTCTGAGCCTGCCGGCGATGCAGAAGGCGGGCTATGATCCGAAACTGTCGACCGGTGTGATTTGTGCATCGGGTACGCTTGGTCAGATCATTCCGCCGTCAATCGTTCTGGTCTTGCTTGGTGATATCTTGCAGGGGGCCTATTCCGAAGCACAGCGTTCGCTGGGCAACTGGGCACCGGAACCGATTTCGGTAATGGATCTGTTTGCTGGTGCGTTTATTCCGGGGCTGATGCTGGTCGGGCTTTATATCGGCTGGATCATCATTAAATCGCTGATTGATCCGGAATCTGCGCCGTCGCTGGTCGAAGGCAAACGCCCGGCAGGCCTGTGGGGGGAAGTTCTTCGTGCTTTGGTCCCGCCGGCATTACTGATTGTTGCTGTTTTGGGGTCTATCCTGACCGGTATTGCGACGCCGACAGAATCTGCTGCGTTCGGTTCTGTGGGGGCGACAATCCTGGCGGCTTTCTACAAGCGTCTGGATATGGCTGTGATGCGCCATGTGGTGCGGCAAACGGTCCAGGTCAGCGCGATGGTGTTTGTCATCCTGCTTGGTGCGTCGGTATTCTCGCTGGTGTTCCGAGGCCTTGGTGGTGATCATCTGGTTGAAGAGCTGTTGCACAACCTTCCGGGTGGTGTGTTCAGCGCGATGCTGGTCGTGATGTTGCTGATGTTCTTCATGGGCTTCTTCCTCGATTTCATCGAGATTGTCTTTGTCGTGATCCCGATTGTCGGGCCGATCCTGCTTAAGCTTGATATTGATCCGGTTTGGCTGGGCGTGATGATTGCGATCAACCTGCAGACCAGCTTCCTGACGCCGCCATTTGGCTTTGCGCTATTCTATCTGCGCGGTGTGGCACCAGCAGCGATTAAAACGCTTGATATCTATCGCGGTATCATTCCGTTCGTTGCCATTCAGATGCTGGGGCTTTGCCTTGTTGCGGCCTTCCCGTGGCTGGCGACCTGGCTTCCGAGCATACTGTTCTAAGCGATATCGCACGCAGTATTCGAAAGAAAGGCACCCGAGAAACCGGGTGCCTTTTTCCTGTTTGCTGTCAGGTATGCAGGTTTTGATATTTCGACAAGAAAAAGGGGCTGGCAGATGCCAGCCCCTTGTCGGTTTTGTCTTTCGCCGTTTGTAAACGGCGAAGACCTATTAGTATTTGAACGGCAAGGTACGTGCCTGTGCGAAGGACGATTCCGAGAATTTCGACCATGCGACCGATTGGGAACGGAATTTGATCAGGCTTTCGAAGACTTCCTGCGACAGCGGGTTTGATGCCACCAGATCACGCAGAACTTCACCCGACAGTTTGCCAAGCCCGGTCAGAATGTCGTTCGAGAACGGACGAACATCGACATTGTGCTTGTTGCGCAGAGTATCGAGTGCCTGGTTGTTCCGTGCTGTGAATTCAGACAGAACCATCTGGTTTACAGCGCGGTTTGCCTGTTCGATGATCGCCTTGAGGTCGTCAGGCAGATCATTCCAGGCATCCAGGTTGATGAAGTTGTCAAGAACCGTCGCCGGTTCGTGCCAGCCCGGATAGTAGTAGTATTTGGCTGATTTATAGAGACCAAAGGCCAGATCGTTATACGGGCCAACCCATTCGGTCGCGTCAATTGCACCCGATTGCAGGGCAGGCGGAATTTCGCCACCCGGCAGGTTAACAACGTTACCGCCAGCAGCTTTGACAACTTCGCCGCCAAGGCCCGGAATACGCATTTTCAGACCTTTATAGTCATCAAGGGTATTCATTTCCTTGTTGAACCAGCCACCCATCTGCGTGCCGGTGTTGCCCGACGGGAAGAATTTACAATTCAGTTCGGCATAGACCTTGTCGGCGAGTTCCTGACCGCCACCCCACTGGAACCATGCATTCTGTTCCTGTGCGTTCAGGCCAAACGGCATGGCCGCGATATACTGGGTCGCGTCCACTTTGCCTTTCCAGTAATACGGCGCACCATGGCCCATTTCGACCGTGCCATTACCAACAGCGTCAATGGCTTCGAATGCCGGGACGATTTCGCCCGCACCGAATACGCTGATTTTCAGGCGACCGTTGGAAGCCTTTTCGACATATTCAGACAGCAGGTTGCCGCCCGTACCCAGACCCGGAAAGTTTTTCGGCCAGGTGGTGACCATTCGCCATTCGCGAACGTCTTGTGCAATTGCCGGTTTGGCAAAAGTGGACGCAGCAGCAGCGGTCGCGCCCGCTACAGCAGCGCCGGAAAGAAATTGACGACGTTTCATTCGTTACAGCCTCCCAAAGATGCAAGCTTATGATTTATCTGTAAAAGCCGTTTGTTATCGGCTCTGGGACAAAGCTTATATGCGTCTTCAAAAGCAGGCAACCGAGGATCGAATTGTCGCCTTGGACTTTAGTCTAATACGGGGGCGTTATCTGTGATCTGAGGGGCCAAAGAAACCCATTCACCGTTGCGAAACCCCTCTAGTGGCTGGAAACGCATTTTATAAGACATCTTTCTGCACTCGCCGATCCAGTATCCCAAATAGATATGGGGCAGGGACAGCATTCTGGCTTCGTCAATCAGATCAAGGATGATGTAAGTCCCTAATCCGCGTCGATCTTCCTTGGGGTCAAAAAAGCTGTAAACCGCAGAAAGACCGTCAGCGAGAATATCGATCAGTGCGACCGCAATCAGGCTGTCATCGGCGCGACGATACTCGAATATCGACGTTTCAACTGTGCTGTCTTCGATCATTGCCCGGTAATCACGGGCATCCATGCGGGCCATGTCACCATTGCCGTGACGGGCATCCTGATAGGCGCTAAACAGCTGATATTGTTCCTGTGTTGCCGTTGGGGGCATCACATTGCGGATAAGGTCCCGGTTTCTGTTCTTGATACGCCGAAATGAACGGCCAGGCGAAAAACCGTCACAACGAACCCGCACCGGGACACAGGCGTTGCAGTCGCCACAAGCCGGAAGATAGGCAATCGAATGGCTGCGCCGAAAACCGGCCCGCGATAGCAGGTCATGAACGTTATTTGCTTCGGGGCCGCGCAGTTCTGTGACCAGCTTGCGTTCAAACCGCCCGGGCAGATAGGGACATGGCATCGGAGCGGTCATGAAATAATGTTGTGTCAGGCGCCGCTGGTTAACTGTCATTTGGGTCGTTCTGATCCGGTCACATCAAAGAAAACTGCTTCTATGACATTAGGTGCTGTTTTTGACGGTTTAAAGGCCTCGGGCTTACCAAATGTCGAATTTAGTATGTTTGGTGCCGATCAGGGTTGTGACGGTACCGAGAAGGTCGGGCGTCTCAGGTTTTCGCCTTGGGCTGGTTGTGATGCCGGGGAACTGTTTGCGCCGCCTTGGCTGTTTTGGCCATTGCCCGGTGGATCAAGACGATCGCCTGTCCCGCGCAAAAGGGTGATGCTGATACGGCGGTTGCTTTCGTTTTCAGGGGCCTCTGGCAGGAGCGGGTCGGTGTCCGACAAACCGGCAACCTTGGCAAAACGTTTGGTTTCAAGGCCCATGCCTTCGAGGGCACGGCGCGTGGCAAGCGCACGATCAGCTGAAAGTTCCCAGTTGGAATATCCATCAGATCGTCTGAAAGGCACAGCGTCGGTGTGCCCCTCGATCGAGACATCCTGCGGCATCTTTTCGATGACACCGGCAACCTGTTGGAGCAACAGGCGGGTATGTTCTGCCATCTCGGCGCTGCCGCTCGGGAACATGGCGGTTCCGTCTTCATCCAGGATCTGGATACGCAATCCTTCATCGGTGTTTTCGATCCGAATGTTCTTTTCAAGGCCTTGAAGCTCTGTGCTTTCTTCAATTGCCTTCAAAAGCTCTTCGCGGGCTTCGTTGAATTCCTGTTCTTCCATCTGGGCAACCCGGATGGCTTCGCGCTCGTCAGGTGTCTGAACTGGCGGGATATCCATACTGACCGACGGGGTTCCGAATTCGGAGCGCAGCGCACCTTCTTCGGCCAGGCTCGTTCCACCCAATATGCCACCAGATCCAGAGTCATTTTGTGAGATTGTCTCTGGCGTGAAATACATCGAAACGCCTTGAAGCTGTTCCTCGGTTGCACTTGAAAGCAACCAGAGCAGCAAGAAGAATGCCATCATTGCCGTCACAAAGTCGGCATATGCCACTTTCCACGATCCGCCGTGATGGCCTCCGTGTCCGCCTTTTTTAACTTTTTTGATGACGATATCAGGCATGTTTGCAGCAAATCCGATAGGGTGCGACAGATAAACGATGTAATCAGTTGTTACGCCGTCGGTGCGTCCTGAAGGGCATCGTCAAGCTCCTTGAAGCTTGGTCGGACACTTGATGGCAGTGTTTTACGGGCGAATTCGACGGAAACTTGCGGTGCATAGCCCTGCATATGGCCAATCAGGGCGGTTTTCATGCAGGTGAAATATTTGCCGTCCTGATCAAGGGTTTTCTTGATGATTTCCGAGGTTGGCCCCACAAAACCATAAGATGCCAGAATACCAAGAAAGGTTCCGACAAGGGCTGCGGCAATCAGGCCGCCGAGAATTTCCGGCGGCTCGGTCACAGACCCCATCGTGACAATCACGCCCAGAACAGCCGCAACAATCCCGAGCCCGGGAAGTGCATCCCCAACCGTCTGAATGGCAGCAGGGACCATGTGATCTTCTTCGTGATGAACTTCAAGTTCCTGATCCATCACCGCTTCAAGTTCATAAGAATTGGTGGTGCCAAGTGTCAGAAGACGCAGATAATCACACAGGAATTCAAGTGCGTGATGATCTTTCATCAGTTCCGGAAAGTTCGAAAACAGGCTGGAGCTTTCAGGATTCTCGACATGGCTTTCAAGCGCCAGGTCACCTTTGGATTTCGCCAGACGAAACACCGCATACAGACAGGTCAGAAGTTCCAGATATACAGCCTGCTTTTTCGGGCCCTTCATCGCGCGCAAGGTATAGGCGATGGATTTTTTCAAAACGCTTAGCGGGTTGGCAATCAGGAATGTGCCGAAGGCCGCGCCAAAAATGATCAGAATTTCAAGGGGTTGGACGAGGACGCCAAAGTCACCGTGCGGAAGGTATCCGCCAAGAACTGCACCCACCACCACAATATAGCCAATGATCAAGAACATTCTTTTTCTTCTCCGCTACCCCAAGCCAGATACCTGAATGATCAACCCCGGTGTCATTCAAACAACAGTGTTTCGCGTTCGTGCAAAACGTGTGTCGAGTATCCATATCCTCTTATTAAGTTTTAATCTTATTAACATCGGGTTTAAATTGGCGGCGAGTTAAGTTTGACAGCGCGGTGATTAGACGCCATTTTCCCCAAGCCTCGAAGAAACGGGGCGCCTTATCGATCAGATTTCAAATCAAGAGCTTTCATCAATATGTCTTTTTCTGCGCGTGATTTCCGCGATTGCCTTGGTCAATTTACAACCGGTGTTGCGGTTGTTACCACGCGCGCCAAGGATGGCGCAAAAGCGGGCATTACCATTAACAGCTTTGCCTCGGTATCGCTTGATCCGGCGCTGGTTCTTTTTTCGGTTGATCATCGTGCAGCGACTCATGCGCTGTTTACGGGGGATGCAACGCAGTTTTGCATCAATATCCTGAGCCAGAACCAAAAACAGATTTCTGATCTGTTTTCTGCCCCAGGCCAGAATGGCTGGGACAAGGTCGCGTACGAAGAGGACAGCCTTGGCATGCCGCGGCTGACCGGGAGCGTCGCCGCATTCACCTGCGAGCGCCATGCGCTTCATGAAGGGGGCGATCACAGCATTATTGTTGGCCATGTCCGCGATCTGGTGATGGGCGAAACGGGGGCGCCGCTGCTTTATTATGGTGGCCGGTATCGCGCACTGGGCGACTAAGCAGCCAAGCAACCAAGCCCGTCATCAAATTACAACAACTTGCCTGAAAATATGAAAAGGGCCGCGGTGAAATACCGGCGGCCCTTGGTTGGTTTGGTGATGTGCTGATCAGTCGAGCGATGTGTTGCCAAGCAATCGTCCACCAAAGCCTTCCTTGATCAGGCGGTCGATCACGTCCTGCCCATGCTGGGTGTTGCGAACTTCAAGAACCATATCGACATCGGTCTGTTTGGCCGGGACGTCATAGAAATGACGCTGGTGATAGACTTCGATGATGTTGGCGTCTTCTTCGCCGATCAATGCACTAATGGTGGATAACGCACCTGGCACATCAGGAATTTCGATACGCACGCGCACAAGACGCCCTTCGCGCGCCATGCCGCGCATCAGAACCTGTGCCAGCAGGCGGGTGTCAATATTACCGCCACTGACAATCAGACAGACTTTTTTGCCCTTGAAGCGTTCCGGGTGATCGAGCAGGGCAGCAAGCGGGGCCGCGCCAGCACCTTCGACAACGCTTTTTTCGATTTCTATCAGCATCTGGATCGAACGTTCGATCGAGCTTTCTTCGACCAGAACGACGTCATCAAGCTTTTCCTTACAGATTTCGAGCGTCAGGCCGCCGGGCTGTTTAACCGCGATGCCTTCGGCAATGGTGACGCCACCGCCGGTAAAATCTTCGCCATGGATGCCTTCATACATGCAAGGATACAGCTTGGTTTCAACGCCGATTAGCTCGATATCCGGGCGGCGGGATTTGATTGCGGTTGCAACCCCTGATGCCAGGCCGCCACCGCCAATGGGCACAACAACGGTGTCGATATCTGTATTTTCATTCAGAATTTCGAGCCCGACCGTGCCTTGGCCCGCGATGATATGCGGGTCATCAAACGGATGCACGAATGTCAGGCCGCGTTCTTTTTGAATGCGACCAGCTGCTTCGAGGCTTTCAGCAAAGACATTGCCGGTCAAAACGACTTCGGCACCATGCGAGCGCGTATGATGGACCTTGGTGTATGGGGTGTTTTTGGGCATTACGATGGTGGCTGGAATGCCAAGCCGTTTGGCATTATAGGCGACACCTTGGGCGTGGTTGCCCGCTGATACGGCAATGACGCCTTTTTCGCGTTCTTCTGGTGTAAGGCTTGCGAGTTTGACATAGGCACCGCGTTCCTTGAAAGAGGCGGTATATTGCTGGTTTTCAAGTTTCAGATAAACTTCTGCCCGGCAAATATTTGACAGCGTTAGGGATTTTACCATCGGCGTTTTGGCGACGATGCCTTCGAGCAAGCCTGATGCGCGTACAATATCATGATAGGAAACAGTCATGATTTCCGGACTCCTGCGGCCACCAGCCCTTGGATTGGCGGCATTAATATCATGTGGTGTTTGAAAAACGGTCGTTAACCGATCCTGTCATCCGCAGATGACAGGGATCACATTCGCAGGTCGGAAATTCCCATAATCATGGCAATCGCACCGGCACGAGCTGTCGGACGGAAACGCGATGCGAGGATGTCAGTATATGCAGACATAGCCATGTACTTTCTGGGTCAAGGATGTGTTTTCGCCTTGCAGCTTTGCGGATTGAGTTCGGCAGGTCAAGAGGATCAAAAGAAAAACCGGGTTGCGTTAAACGCAACCCGGTCAGGTAAAACGCCTGGCATGTGGGGATCAGGCGTTATTCCATATTCAGAATCACGGTTTTCTTGTAGGTGAAGTGTTCAAGCATGCTTTCAAGCGATGCTTCCTTACCCAGACCGGAAAGCTTGATGCCGCCATAAGACAGGTTCGGTTGAACGACAAGGTTCTGGTTAACCTGAACAAATCCGGCTTCCAGGCGCTTGGTTGCGACCAGTGCGGTTTTAAGGTCCGTCGTCCAGACAGTTGCGGCCAGGCCAAAGTCACTGTCATTGGCAAGTTCAAGGGCCTCTTCAAAGGTTTTGAACTTGAACACGCAGGCGACCGGGCCAAAGATTTCCTCGCGGGCAATCCGGGCATTCGGATCAACATCGGTAAAGATAACCGGGCGCACGAACAGGCCATCCGCCAACTCACTATCGGTCGGAAGGGCGCTTAGTTCGTTTTTGGTTGCACCTTCTTTTTCGCCGATATCGATGTAACCGCATACCTTGTCGAACTGCTTGCGGTTGATGATCGTACCGATATCGGTTTCCTCATCCAGCGGATTACCCATTTTAAGGGTGTTGACCTTGTCAATCAGGCGTTTGACGAATTCATCATGCAGGCTTTCATGGACCAGCATACGTGATGCTGCCGTGCAGCTTTGGCCTTGGCGGGTGAAACGCATGCCGCCAATGGCACCTGCAATCGCCTTGTCGAGATCGGCATCATCCATGACGATCATCGGCGATTTACCACCGAGTTCGAGAGTCACCGGAATGAGTTTCTCGGCAGCTGCCCGATATACCGTCCGGCCGGTTTCAACCGAACCGGTGAAGGAAACCTTTTTGACATCCTTGTGTTCGACCAGCGGTCCGCCGCAAGACGGCCCGAAACCGGAAAGAATGTTAAAGACACCGGCTGGCAGAATTTGTTGCATGATCTGGCAAACACGCAGCACGGCAAGCGGGGTATCTTCGGCGGATTTGACCACAACCGCATTCCCCGCAACCAGTGCCGGAGCAACCTTGATCGCCATGAGCATCATCGGCACGTTCCAGGGAATGATTGCGCCGACAACACCAACAGCTTCGCGGGTGGTCAGGGTCATCATATTCGGGTTGAACGGGACGGTTTCGCCTTTGAGCTCGGAGGCGAGCCCGCCAAAGAAGACGAACATGTCGGCCAGAACCGATGCCTCGACCCGGCTTTCAGTACGCAGTGCCTTGCCGGATTCCAGCGCCACCAGACGGCCAAGTTCTTCGGTGTGCGACATCAGGATGCGACCGCATTCAGCCACAAGTTTGCCGCGTTCGCGCGCGGGGCGTTCGGCCCAATCCTTTTGGGCGGCTTTGGCAGCAGCGACAGCAATGGCGACATCATCGGCATCACCATCGGCAGCCTGAGCGATAACCTTACCCGTTGCGGGGTTGAGAACATCAAAAGTCTTGCCGTGTTTCGCTGCGACAAGTTCGCCGTTAATCAGATGATAGCCAGACAGTTCCTTGGCCAAAAGGGTCGGATCAAGGATCGGATCGATGGGCATTTCAGGCTCCCTGTGGTTTGGCGTGCAGGTGCGACAAAGTGCGCGGGGTACACGATATTGGTTATTCGGTATTGGTTTACCAAATTATCGACAGGAAGGTGCAATATCAAGTGCAATTCGCGTCCTGGTGTTCGCAACGTGAATGACAGGGGGCCGAAGGACTGGTACCCTTAACGGGCTAAAAGGCCAGCCCGGCGGCGGTACGTGTCTGGGCGCCTGATATTCGTAAACGATGGAGTATATTGTGCCACGTCATTTCGATACGACGTTCGATGTTGTTAAGGAACTCAAGCCTTCCTACCCAGTATATTGTCTTAGACCCAATATTCTTCGAGAAACAGCGCAGCGCTTTGTCGAAATGTTCCCGGGCAATGTCCTTTATGCGGTGAAATGTAATCCGCATCCTGAAGTCATGCGGTATCTTCATGAAGGTGGCGTGCGCCACTTTGATACGGCATCCCCCGAAGAGATCTCTATCGTGCGGCGCCAGTTTCCGGGGATGAAGGCCTATTTCATGCATCCGGTCAAAAGCCGTGATGCCATCCGCAATGCCTATCGGGTGTTCGGTATCGAGCATTATGTGATTGATACCGTCGAAGAGCTTGAGAAAATCCGCGAGGAAACCGAAGGCGATACAAACCTTGTTATTCATGTGCGCCTTGCGACCCCGCCTGCGGGGGCGACCTATAACCTTTCGGCGAAGTTTGGTGCGCGACCAATGGTCGCGGCAGAGCTTCTGAAAAAGGTGGATGAGTACGGCTATCATTCGGGGCTTTGTTTCCACGTCGGGTCACAATGCACGACACCGACCGGGTATCGGATTGCTGTTGAGATCATCCGGCAAGTCGTTGATTTTTCCGGTGTAAAAGTAAAGTACATCGATGTTGGTGGCGGTTTCCCCGGTCAGTATATGAACCAGCGAGGTGCCAGCCTTGACGAGTTCATGGACGAGATCAAGGATTGCATCCGCTGGCTTGATATGCCCGATACCACTTATATGTGCGAACCCGGAAGGGCATTGGTCTCAAGTGGTATTTCGTTGATTACGCAAGTCCACTTGCGCAAGGAAGATACGCTTTTCATCAATGATGGTGTCTATGGCAGTTTGTCTGAAACGGTAACCGGGCAGCTGCGTTATCCGGTCCGACCGATGCGTATCGACGGTGATTTTGATCCGAATGAAACGTTGGAATTCACAATTTATGGTCCGACATGCGACAATATGGATGTCTTGCCAGCAACCGTGACCTTGCCGGCCGATATCGGCGAAGGGGACTGGATCGAATTTGGGCATATCGGGGCGTATAGCAATGCATTGGCGACGCATTTCAACGGGTTCCACCCGGATGTTCAGGTGACGGTTGGTGAGGCATTCCCCTATATTGACGGTGAATTTCCGTATGTCGCGATGGATTGACGCCCAGAGCACTCACCTGTTTTGTAATCAGCAAACTGATCATTACGGTAAAAAGGTACTTGTTTACCAATAATGATTGAATGCACTATGTTGCCCGAACAAAAGACCGGCAGGGGTGCCTGCCGGTCACAACCTATGCTCGGGGAAACATTAAAGTGACCAACAGCCTTTTCTTGCGTATCCGTGATCGGTTTCCGGCAGATTTGTCTGCGGTGCTGATCGAGACACCCGATGGTAAAACCTATAGCTATGGCGATGCGGATTGTGCATCCGCACGGATAGCGGGGTTGCTGACGTCCCTTGGGGCGAAAAAGGGTGACCGGGTTGCTGTTCAGGTCGATAAATCCCCCGAAGCGTTGTTCCTGTATCTTGGCTGCATCCGTGCCGGCCTTGTGTATTTGCCACTTAACACCGCCTATCAGGCGGGCGAGCTTGCCTATTTCATGGGGAATGCATCGCCGGTAATCTTTGTTTGCCAGCCCCATCGCGAAGACGAAGTCAAAGACATCGCCCGCAAACAAGGTGTCGGGCATGTTTTGACATTGGGGATGGCGGCTGAGGGCAGCTTGATGGACGGGGCAACATCGCAACCGTCCGATTTCACACCGGTTGCCTGCGGCGATGACGAGCTTGCGGCCATTTTGTACACGTCCGGCACGACAGGTAAGCCCAAAGGCGCGATGATGACCCAGATGAATCTGTGGTCCAATGCAGCAACGCTTGAAAAGCTTTGGGGCTTTAAGGGCGACGATACGTTACTGCATGCCTTGCCGATCTTTCATACACACGGGCTGTTTATTGCCTGCCATTGTGTGATGCTTTCGGGATCGAAGATGTTTTTCCTGCCGAAATTCGATCGGGATCAGGTAATGGCGCTTTTGCCGCGCAGTACGGTGATGATGGGCGTCCCGACCTTTTATGTTCGGTTATTGTCGGGCGATGATTTCAACAAAGATGTGACGTCCAATATGCGCCTGTTCATTTCCGGGTCTGCGCCGCTTTTGCCAGAAACCTTTACCGCGTTCAAGGAACGGACGGGCAAGGCATTGCTGGAACGTTACGGCATGACGGAAATGGGTATGGCGACCTCCAATCCGCTGGATGGCGAACGTATTGTTCATACTGTTGGTCCGGCATTGCCAGATGTTAACGTGCGGGTTTGCGACGAAGATGGCAACGTTCTGGGCACCGATGAGATCGGCGTGCTTGAGGCGCGCGGGCCGAACGTTTTTGCCGGTTATTGGCAAATGCCTGAAAAAACCGCCGAGGAATTCCGCGATGACGGATTCTTCATTACTGGCGATATCGCCAAGATTGATGCCAAAGGATACGTCCATATTGTCGGACGGGCCAAAGACCTGGTGATTTCGGGTGGATTTAATGTCTATCCCAAGGAAATCGAAACCTTGATCGACAAGATGGAAGGTGTCGTTGAAAGTGCGGTCATCGGTGTTCCGCACCCTGACTTTGGCGAAGCAGTCGTTGCGGTGATTGTGCCAGAAAAAAATGGCACCCTTAGCGAAGAAGGGGTGATTGCTGCCATCAAATCGCAACTGGCAAATTTCAAGGTGCCCAAGCGCGTGTTTTTTGTTGATGAGTTGCCGCGCAATGCCATGGGCAAGGTACAGAAGAATGTCTTGCGTGAAGGCCACAAGGATCTGTTTGTTAACGCGCGGTGATGGGCGGGCAGGTGCGGCTGCGCTTTTGTCGAAAACAGACAAAGAAAAACCCCCGGCAGAAAATCTGCCGGGGGTTTTTCAAGGACGCTACGGTCGTGGCTTAGCGACCGAAAGCAACACGGTGAGCGACTTCGTCGATCATGTCACGGTTCAGACCAATGTCTGACAGTTCGCGGCTATCAAGCTTGCGAAGCGCGCTCTGGGTTTGGTACTGAATGCGCAGGGCGCGAAGAAAAGCAAAAATCTTGGTTACGATCATTTCATCACCTATTTCAAACCGGCCGATTATTCGGCGTGTATTTCAGTCAACCGGCATGTGCTCACCGAGATATTCCGTGACGGAATAGGTAGCTGGTTTGACGTGTCGGTTTGTTCGGGATGTATCGAGTGATCGACTGCTTGGTGGCGCATTCATCAGTCGATACGTCCTATTCATTTTCTATGCTGAATTTACGGGTGATTACGGATCCAATCCAATGCGTTTTTTGCATGTCTGCGGCTTGAAAAGCGCAGAAACGTCTGAAAATAATGGTTTTGTCAAAAAATGAAGACGTTGAAGTCGTGTTTGGGTGTTTTGTTGCTATGCGCCTGATGCATGGGTAACGAAGTTGCGTGCTTCTTTCAGGTTGATCAGGGGCGGGCTTTGTTCTGTGAATAATTTTGGGTGTAATTCTGCCCGTAATCGGTTTGAATACGCCCCAATTTACATGAGCTACTCTTCTTAAAGGAGAATCGACAATGAGCATCAATCGGTTGCGATTGGATTTTACGCAGGCCATAGAAGCCTATTTACGCTATGCGCCACGCTTGCCGCAGGTTCCGAAAGATGCCGTCCCGACCAAAACTGACTATGTCGATAACCTTTTGGCAATTGCCGGTCAGTTTGATCTGATTGTTTTTGACGCTTTTGGTGTGCTCAATAGCGGGCCAACAGCGATTCCCGGCGCGGTCAAAACGGTCGCAGCCCTGCAGGCGCAAGGCAAGAAGATCGCGGTGGTTACAAATGACGCTTCAAGTTCTGGCGAAGCAATTTTGGCCCGTCACCGGCGGCGCGGCTTTGATTTTGACAATAACAGCCTGATCAGCAGTCAACAATTTATCGCCCCACTGATGGGGGAACATGATGAGGTTGCAGTTTGGGGGGCGATGGCGCCGGCAGATTGGCCGTTTGATATTTTGCCGGGCCGGATCGAGGCCCTTGGTGCTGATCCTGCGCTTTATGATGCGGTCGACGGCTTTTTGTTGATTGATTCAGATAGCTGGACAGATGAACAACAAAGCCTGCTTGAACAAAGTCTGAAGAATAATCCGCGCCCGGTTGTTGTCGGGAACCCCGATATCTGCGCGCCGATGGGGGACTTTTTATCTGTTGAGCCAGGCTATTTCGCCCATCGGGTAGCGGATGCATCCGGGGTCATGCCCCAATGTGTCGGGAAGCCCTATCACCATGTGTTCGAAGAGGTGCTCAGACGTCATCCCGGTGTGGACCGCAGCCGGGTCTTGATGGTCGGGGATACAGTTCATACCGACGTTCTTGGCGGGCTGGCATCGGGGATCAAAACCCTTTTGGTGCACCGCGGCGGGTTTCTTGATGGTCAGGATATCGAAGGTGTGTTTGCCCGATCAGGATTACGTCCGCATTTCTGTGCACGGGCCATTGGCCACGGGCTTGAGGATGACGCGGGTGAGGCGGCCGTGTCGCCTGCATGTTGCGACGCATGACACCATGAAAAAAAGGGTCTCAAGCGAGGCCCTTTCTTTTTATCTGAACGCGTTGGGCGGAACTGACGCAGCTTATCCTTCGAGTGCTTCGGCAACTTCGATTGCGCTATAGGTCAGAACACCGGACGCGCCGGCACGTTTGAAACAAGACAGGGTTTCAATGGCGCAGCCGATATAGTCAAGCCAGCCATTCTGGCCGGCGGCACGCAACATGGCGTATTCGCCCGACACCTGATAGGCAAATACCGGCACACCGAATTCCTGTTTGACCCGATGCAGTACATCAAGATAGGGCAGCCCCGGCTTGACGATCACCGAGTCTGCGCCTTCATCCAGGTCATAGGCCACTTCACGCATGGCTTCGTCGCTATTGGCCGGGTCCAGCTGATAGGTTTTCTTGTCTGCCTTGCCAAGCGCACTTGCAGATCCGATGGCATCGCGAAACGGGCCATAAAAGGCGGACGCGTATTTTGCCGAATAGGACATGATCTGAACATTCTTGAGATTGGCTTCTTCCAGTACCTTGCGGATCGCGCCAATGCGGCCATCCATCATGTCTGATGGTGCAACAACATCACAGCCAGCCTGTGCCTGTACCAGGGCCTGACGGACAAGGGCCTCGGTGGTTTCATCATTGAGGATCTGCCCATCGACAACGATGCCGTCCTGGCCGTCGGCGTTAAACGGATCAAGGGCGACATCGGTAATCACACCCAGATTGGGGCAGGCATCCTTGATGGCCTTGACCGCGCGGCAGACAACATTGTCAGGGTTATAGGCTTCGCGTGCGTCTTTGGTTTTCAGGCTGGCATCAATATAGGGGAACAGCGCCAGAGCCGGAATTTCAAGCTTTTCAGCATGCTTGGCGGTTTCGACCAGCACATCAATCGACTGACGTTCAACACCGGGCATCGAGGGAATCGGCGCGCGTTCGTTCTGGCCGTCAATCACAAAGACAGGCAGGATCAGATCATGGGCGGTTAAGCGCGTTTCCGCGACCATGCGTCGCGACCAGTCTGTCATACGGTTGCGGCGCTGTCGGGTGGTTGGGAAGGTGCCATAGGCGAATTTATTGACCATGATCTGTTCTCTGTTTAGTGAGGCTGGGCAATTTATGGGGCAGATTGCGACTTTGATCAACCATTCGCCGCAATCTGCAGGCGCCTGCGCATGGTCAAAAGGTAAACCGGGATGATCATGGCTAGAAATCCGGCGGTCAGGGCAAAAGCGCTAACCAGACCAACTGCTTCGCCAATTGCGCCAATTACTGGTGGCCCGGCCATGATGGCGGAATAGCCGGTTGCCGCGATAACCGACACCACCGCGCCACCACTTTTGCCTGTGCTGTGCGCGGCCGCAGACAATAAAAGGGGCAAAATTACCGCAAGGCCGATACCGGCAATGCCACAGCCAAGCCAGGCAATAATGATATTTGGGGAAACAGTCAGGATGAATGTTCCTGATGATGCCAGTATGGAGCTTGTCAGCAAGACCGGGACACGCCCGTAACGGATGACCAAAGCATCACCGGATAGACGCGTTGCCGCCATGGCAAACGAATAAACAGCAAACCCGACGGCTGCCAGCGTCGGACCGGAATCAAGCACGGTGGTCATGAATACTGTCGCCCAGTCAGTCAGCACCCCTTCGCCAAATTGGCCAATAAAGGCGCATATCCCGAATGGCAACAGGGCAAGAAACAGATTTCGGCCATCTGGTGCCTTGGCGCTGTTGCCAGAACTGTTGTGTCGGGATGCAAGATGTTGTGTCGCATCTTGGTCCGAGAGCAAATTTGCCTGCGCAATGATATGGGTAATAAAAAACAGGCCAAGAATAACCGGCAGGTGAAATTCGTTGCCAACCGGCAGGGCGAACCAGGCCGCTGTGATGCCAGCGCCGACGAAACCGCCCAAACTCCAGAACCCATGCAGGCCTGACATGATGCTGCGACCCTTGACGCGTTCGACCTGCAAACCGTTGGCATTCATTGCCACGTCGAGAAACGCACCAGAAAACCCGAGTGCAAACATGGCAATCGAAATGCTGAGATAATCCGTCATAAAAGCAGGGATGCCGACCGCGACAAAGTAAAACAGCCCTGAATAACGCACCACACATTCACTGCCAAAACGATCAGCAAGGCGACCGACAATAGGCATGGCGCACAGTACGCCGATGGCCGCGGCCAACAGGATCCCGCCCAGTTCATCATGCGCAAGATCAAGCCGTTCCTGAACAAGGGGGATGTGGGGAACCCAGCTTGAAAAGGCAGCGCCGTGAAGAAAGAAAATCGTCCGTACGCGATTATGGGCAGTTTGCAGGTTTTGCATTTCAAGGGCCTCCGCATCGCTCTAACTGCTGTCAGGCTTGAATGATGTTTAGTCCGCGACGGCTGTAATTGGCGAGATAACCGGTGGATAGTTTTCGACCGGTGACCAGGTGGGAAATGGCATCAATGTCACAGACCCGATAGGGCAGGCTGGTTTCAAGTTTATCTGCTGTGGTGATGGCAATGATTTCTGCTGATTGGCTGATCATTGCGGCCTTGGTTGCGCGTTCTTCACTGCTGCTTGTTGACAGGCCTGCTTCCGGGTGCAGGGCGCAGGTCCCGAGCAGTGCGATATCGGCATTGAATTTACGGATTTCATCAATGGTGGTCGGGCCGCAAACCGCCATGTCCGTTTTTCGAAAGGTGCCGCCCAGCATGATGACGTTGGCGTTCGGGTGGCTGGCAAGTTCGACCGCAATCATCGGGTTGATTGTGATAATCGTCCCGCGAAAGGATGGTTTGAGATTGCGCGCCACCTCGCAAATGGTTGTGCCGCTGTCAAAAAAAGCGACGCAATGATCCGGGATCAGGTCGCGCGCCGCTTTTTGGGCAATGGTGCTGCGTTCAGGTTGCAGTTCCTGTGCGCGTTCAGTGTAGCTTTCATGGGCGGTATTGGGCAAAACCGCACCGCCGTGAATGCGGCGCAGATGGCCGTTTTCTTCCATTTGGCGCAAATCACGCCGGATCGTATCCAGGGACGCGTGAAAAAGGGCGGCCAGATCGTGGATATGAACGGTGCCCTGGTTGCGCAGAAGTTTCTGAATTTCGGCCTGACGGCTTGAAACGCTCGACATTTATGTGCCTGTTTTGCATGTTATGCACGTATTGCCGGTTTTAGTTATCGCGGGCATGCAATATGGTCAATAGAAAACCGGCCAGACGGTTGTCTGACCGGTTCCGTGTCAAAGCGTCAAATTGACAGGCAATCAGGCTTTATCAAGTGCTTGGGTCAAGTCTGCCAAAATGTCATCGATATGTTCGATGCCGATCGACAGGCGGACATAACCATCAGTCACGCCCGATGACAGGCGGTCTTGCTCGGAAAGCTGGCTATGAGTCGTGGTCGCCGGATGGATGGCAAGGGACCGCGTGTCGCCGATATTGGCCACGTGATAAAACAGTTCCAGCGAATTGATAAATTTCTCGCCGGCATCTTTGCCGCCTGCCAGCTCAAAGCCCATCAGGGCACCGAAACCGCCCTTAAGGTAGGTATCCGCGCGACGGCGGCTTTCGCCATCCTGTTTGCTGGGATGGATGACCTTGGTGACTTTGGGGTGTGCCGCAAGGAAATCGGCAACCTTAAGCGCGTTTTCACAATGGCGTTCCATGCGAAGCGGCAGGGTTTCCATGCCCTGAATGGTCTGGAAGGAATTGAACGGTGACGCAGCCGCACCCATGTCGCGCAGGACGGTGCAGCGCAGTTTGATCGCATAGGCCACCGGGCCAATCGGTTTGACGGCCTCGGTCCAGACAGCACCGTGATAGCTTGGGTCCGGTTCGTTCAGAAGCGGGAAGCGTTTTGCATGTTTTTCCCAATCAAACTTGCCGGAATCCACAACAACCCCACCGACCGAAGTACCATGACCGGCAATGAATTTGGTCGTCGAATACATTACGATGCTGGCACCGTGTTCGATCGGTTTGCAGATCACCGGGGCGGATGTGTTGTCGACGATCAGGGGAATGCCAAGATCATCGCCAATATCGGCCACTTCACGGATCGGGAAGACCTGAAGTTTCGGGTTGGGAAGGGTTTCGGCATAAAATGCACGGGTTTTGTCATCGGCCAGACGGCGGAAGTTTTCCGGATCAGACGGATCGGCAAAACGTACTTCGATACCCATCTGCTTGAAAGTGTTGGCAAACAGGTTCCAGGTGCCACCGTACAAATCGGTCGAGCTGACAATATTGTCGCCCGCTTGGGCAATGTTGAGAATGGCGAAAGTCGAAGCTGCCTGTCCCGATGCAAGTGCAACCGCCGCAGCGCCGCCATCAAGTGCCGCAATGCGCTGTTCAAGCACATCATTGGTCGGGTTCATAAGCCGGGTATAGATATTGCCAAGTTCCTTAAGCGCAAAAAGATCTGCTGCATGCTGGGTGTCGCGGAACTGATAGCTGGTTGTTTGATAGAGCGGCACAGCAACGGAACCGGTTGTCGGTTCAGCGCGATAGCCTGCATGTAGGACAATGGTTTCCGGTTTGGTCGAAGACATAATGAATGTTTCCCTGTTGGATCGTTTTCCAGACGCGAGGAGGGTATGCATAGCAACCGGGTGTCTGCAAGAAACAATTGCGGCCAAGGCTGGCGTGTAGTCATTGCTGGGGTGCTTTGCCTTAAATAACAATAATTCGGTACGATTATACCGAATGAATTGACAAAGCCGGGATTTCACGTTTACGTAAAGGGAAAATAGAAATCTAAAAGAGGCGGCGATCCAATGGAGTTCAACCTGTCTGAAGATCAGCAGGCATTTGCCGAGGCTGCGCGTGATTTCGCACAGAATGAAATGGCCCCGCATGCCGGCACGTGGGATGCAAACCACATTTTTCCCGAAGAAACCCTTCGCAAGGCAGCCGAGCTTGGTTTTGCCGCGATTTATACCAGTGAGGAATATGGTGGCACCGGGCTGGGGCGGCTTGATGCAGCGGTAATTTTCGAAGAACTCGCTGCGGCCTGTCCGTCCACGGCGGCCTATATTTCGATCCACAACATGGCCTGCTGGATGATTGACACGTTTGGCAATGATGCCCAGCGCGCGAAATATTTGCCCAAACTGGTGACGATGGAACATTTCGCCAGCTACTGCCTGACCGAGCCGGGGGCAGGGTCGGATGCCGGGGCACTTCGCACCCGGGCCGAGCGTGATGGCGATCATTATATCCTGAATGGCGAGAAGGCCTTTATTTCGGGCGGGTCACGCAGCGATATTTATGTGGTCATGGCGCGTACCGGCGATGACAGCCCCAAAGGTATTTCGACTTTTATTGTACCCAAGGATGCCGACGGACTGTCATTTGGCAAGTTGGAAGAGAAAATGGGCTGGAACAGTCAGCCGACTGCAGCCGTTATCTTTAGCAACTGCAAGGTGCCGGTCGAGAACCGTCTGGGCGAAGAGGGCGAGGGATTTAAATTCGCCATGAAGGGTCTTGATGGTGGTCGGTTGAATATCGCGGCCTGTTCGGTTGGCGGGGCGCGTGCGGCGATGGAACATGCGCGTGACCATATGAAAGTGCGCAAGCAGTTCGGTAAAAGCCTTGATCAATTTCAGGCACTGCAATTCAAATTCGCCGACATGGTTACCGAACTCGAAGCGGCACGGTTGATGCTTCATAAAGGGGCATGGAAGCTTGACCAAAAGGCCGAAGATGCCACCCAGTTCTGTGCAATGGCCAAGCGGTTTGCCACTGATATCGGCTTTGCCGTCTGTAACGAAGCGCTGCAGCTTCATGGCGGATACGGCTATATCCGGGAATATCCTGTCGAACGGCTCTTGCGCGATTTGCGTGTGCATCAGATTCTTGAAGGTACCAACGAAATCATGCGCCTCATCATTTCACGCGCAGCCCTGAAGGACTAAACATGACGACAGTTTCAACCCCATCAGAAACCAAATCAGAGGCACCGGTTCTGTTTTCACAGGATGGCCCGGTTGGCCGCATTCTTTTGAATCGTCCCAAGGCCCTTAATGCGCTTGATCTTGTCATGGTCGATATGATGATGGCGCAATTGAAGTCGTGGGAACATGATGAAACAGTCAAGGTCATTGTTATTGAAGGTGCGGGCGAAAAGGCATTTTGTGCCGGCGGGGATATCCGTGGCCTTTATGATGCCCGTAAGGTCGATGACGAAGAAACGCTCGATGCGTTCTATCGCCGGGAATATCACCTGAACCATTATATCGCGACATATCCGAAACCCTATATCGCATTGATGGATGGCATCACGATGGGCGGTGGAGTCGGCGTTTCGATCCATGGTCGTTTCCGGGTTGTGACAGAACGAACCCTGTTTGCGATGCCTGAAACCGGTATTGGTTTCTTCCCGGATGTGGGCGGCGGTTATTTCCTGCCGCGTTGTCCGGGAAAGATCGGCATGTATCTTGGATTGACCGGGGCGCGGATCAAAGCTGCGGATTGCATCTATGCCGGGCTTGCTACCCATGGGATGAAAAGCGATGCGCTGGCACAATTGAAAACCGATTTGGCAGCAGCGTGCTGGGAAGGCGATTGCACTGCGGTTGCACAGGGCATTCTCGACCAGCACGGGGCGTTGTTTGGAGCCGCACCATTGTCTGAGGTGCGGGCCGAGATCGATCACTGTTTTTCAGGCGATAGCGTAGCAGCCATTTTCGAGGCATTGCAAAATACGCCGTCCGATTTTGGCACTGAAACCCTTAAGGTGCTGAACCATAAGTCACCGGTCGCGGTTTGTGTCAGCTTCGAGCAGATCCGTCGTGGCAGCGAGATGTCTTTGGCGGACGTTTTGAATATGGAATACCGTCTGTCACAGCGCATGGTGCGTAAACCCGACCTGTTTGAAGGCGTGCGCGCGGTGATTATCGATAAGGACCATGCGCCGAAATGGCAGCATGGCGACATCGGGCAGGTCGACCCACGCGAGGTTGGCGAGTATTTCGATCCGCTGCCAGAAGACAAAGAACTTAATCTTTAAAATGAGTCGGGGCGATGTGCTGCCCGGACACTTAAACGATAAACAGACCAAAAAGCCCGAAAACGGGTATCAGAGGAGACTTCAAATGGCGAATATCGGTTTTATCGGTTTGGGCAATATGGGTGGGCCGATGGCGGCCAACCTGGTCAAGGCAGGGCACAGCGTTAAAGTGTTCGACCTGTCTGAAGGTGCGGTAGCAAAAGCCGTTGAAGGCGGTGCGCATAAGGCGGAATCAGTCGGCGCAGCCGCGACCGATGTTGATTTTGTTGTGACGGTGCTGCCAGCGGGAAAACATGTTCTGGCCGTCTATGACGGACCGGATGGTGTGATTGCCCATGCCAAGCAGGGTACAGTCCTGATCGACAGTTCGACCATTGATGTAGAATCGGCCCGTAAGGCATCCGAACTGGCCAAGGCCGCAGGGCTTGGTGTGGTTGATGCCCCGATTTCTGGCGGAACTGCGGGGGCTGCTGCTGGTACCTTGACCTTTATGGTCGGGGGATCTGATGCCGATTTTGCCAGTGCAGAACCCATTCTGGCCGGTATGGGCAGCAACATTATTCATGCCGGTGATAGTGGCGCGGGGCAGGCGGCCAAGATTTGCAACAACATGGTGCTGGGTGTGAACATGATTGCCGTGTCCGAGGCCTTCATGCTGGCAAAACGTCTTGGCCTTGATGCGCAGAAACTGTTTGATGTTTCTTCAAAGGCATCGGGGCAGTGCTGGGCATTAACGAGTTATTGCCCGGTTCCCGGGCCTGTTCCGACATCGCCGGCCAATCGCGATTACCAGCCTGGCTTTGCGGTGGATATGATGCTTAAGGACTTGAAACTTGCCCAGCAGGCCGCTGCGGCATCTGGTGCTACGACCCCGATGGGGGCTTTGGCCGAAAGCCTTTATGCGCTTTATTCCAACGGGGGTAACGGCGGCATGGATTTCTCGGCAATCGTCAAAATGCTTGATGGGGACGCGTAGTTTCTGCTCCCGATCATCCGAGTATAGATTCCCAAAAAACAGGTTCGGTTTGTCCGGGCCTGTTTTGTTATCTGTTGCGTTGTTGGAAAATGGGCGCACAATACCCAGATCCAAATTCGTGAACAGCAATGTAGCAATGACCACACGCCATAATACATCGAATGAAATTTATTTTGAGCTCCGCCAGGTCGGAACCTATTTGCGGTGTACGGCCATTGACGGAAAAACCGGGGTGGAAGTGACAGTTGCCGGACCGGTCAGCCGGAATCCGGAACAGTTGAAAAGGGTTGCCGCACAAAAACTTGAATACGTCCTTAAAAAGGGATAATGTATACAATATAAAGCGTGGGAGGCTTTCAAAGTCAGTATTTTATGCCAATTTGAAATCGAGTTTTGGTGTAATTCACTAAAATGTCAAAGTGGCTTGCAGGGTTTGAACGCATAAGGCTAATGTCCACGCTCTGATCGCGCTCTCTATGAAATGGTCACAAACAGAATGACTGGCATAGGGGGTTAAAACCGGGGATTACCCGATAACAATAAGACGGAGGCTTTGCGGGTTTGCTAGGGGGCTATGGGGAGACTTTGTCTCATCCAATCAGTACATCTATGTGTGGCTTGATACCTTCTGCTGAATTGGCGAAGTTCTTGTATGTCTGTGCCAAATCTAAGGTTGTGCAATGGATTGGGCTTATTTCCTTCAACAATTGATCAATGGTCTGACGCTTGGGGCCATTTATGGTCTTATCGCCATCGGCTACACGATGGTGTATGGCATTATCGGCATGATCAACTTTGCGCACGGTGAGATCTATATGATCGGTGCGTTCCACTCGTTGATTACCTTCCTGATTTGTCAGGCCGCAGGTATCAGCGGTATTCTTCCTCTGACTCTTCTTTTGATGCTGTTCGTTTCAATGGTTCTGACCTCGATTTACGGTTGGGGCGTGGAACGGGTCGCATATCGGCCGCTGCGCGGTTCATTCCGGTTGGCGGCTCTAATTTCTGCCATTGGCATGTCCATCTTCCTGCAAAACTTTGTACAGATTTCGCAGGGTGCGCGCGTGAAACCGATGCAGCCGCTTGTTGAGGGCGGTATTACTTTGATGGAAAGCCCGAATTTTGACGTTCAGCTTAGTTATATGCAGATCGTGATCATCGTGTTGACCTTTGTGCTGATGGTTGTGTTCTCGTTGCTGATCGCCAAAACCACTTTGGGACGTGCACAGCGTGCCTGTGAACAGGACCGCACGATGGCAGGTCTTCTGGGTGTGAATGTGGACCGCACGATTTCCACCACCTTTGTCATGGGGGCTGCCCTGGCATCTGTCGCGGGTATGATGGTGACGCTGTATTACGGGGTGATCGATTTCTATATCGGCTTCCTTGCTGGCGTTAAGGCCTTCACCGCTGCTGTTCTTGGTGGGATCGGTTCGCTTCCTGGCGCCATGCTCGGGGGCCTTCTGATCGGTTTGATCGAAGCATTTTGGTCGGGTTATCTCACGATTGAATACAAGGATGTCGCAACGTTCGGTATTCTTGTTCTTGTGCTGATCTTCCGCCCGTGGGGTCTGCTTGGTAAGCCGGAGGTGGAGAAAGTCTGATGTCTTCTGCATTTGCTTCATCTCGTACCAATGGTTCCGAAATGGTCAAGGAACTTGCGTTCTTTGCCGTGATCGCGCTGTTGATGTCGGTCATGATCCTGGGGGTTAAAACCGTTGACCGCCCGACCGGGCTTGAACTGGCTGTTCGCTGGGATCTGGTTGCGATTGCAATCGGTGCGACCGTGATCGGTCGTCTTGGACTGATTTTCCGTCGTGAAAACATTTCCCGGATCGGGCAGGCTGTTCTGATTACTTTGTCGGCCGTCGCTGTCTTTGAGATGTTCGTGCGTTTCCGCGAACTGGATGATCGCTGGGCATCGCCGGTAATCTTGGACATGATGTTTGGCAGTGTCGTAAGTACCATTGTCGGGCTTGCGTTCATCGCTATCGTTTTTGCAGTTGCCTATTTCTCCATGCGGACAAAAGGCGCTGCGGAGGTTGAAGAAGCCAACAAGCTGTCGGCAAAAATTCAGCTGACCTATCGCTCGAACACCAAGAAGATCGGTATGATCGGGATCATCTTCTTTGTGATTTTCCCGTTCCTGTTTAGCGACAACCGCTCTGCGATCGACCTTGCGACCCTGGTGATGATTTACATCATGCTGGGGTGGGGGCTTAACATCGTGGTTGGTCTGGCTGGTCTGCTTGACCTTGGCTACGTGGCGTTTTACGCGGTGGGGGCGTATTCCTATGCTCTGCTGTCGCAAAATTTTGACCTGAGCTTCTGGCTGTGCTTGCCGCTGGCGGGGATTTTTGCCGCGAGTTTCGGCATTATGCTCGGTTTCCCGGTGTTGCGTTTGCGTGGCGATTATCTTGCCATTGTGACGCTTGGCTTTGGCGAGATCATCCGTGTTGTTCTGATCAACTGGTATGATTTCACCGGTGGCCCGGATGGCATTTCCTCGATCGAGCGTCCGAGTTTCTTCGGGTTGGCGGAATTTTCTCGCCGTGTTCCGGAAGGATCAATCGGGTTTGGCGAGCTGTTCGGTCTCGACTATTCGTCGATGCACCGTCTGATCTTCCTTTATTACCTGATTCTTGTTCTGGCGCTGGTAACCAACTTCGTGACTCTTCGTTTGCGCAAGTTGCCGATCGGGCGTGCCTGGGAAGCGCTGCGCGAAGACGAAATTGCCTGTCGTTCGCTGGGCATTAACCCAACCAACACCAAGCTTTCGGCATTTGCCATTGGCGCGATGTTTGGTGGTTTTGCCGGTGCATTCTTTGCAACCCGTCAGGGCTTCATCAGCCCGGAAAGCTTCACTTTCCTTGAATCCGCAGTGATCCTTGCGATTGTGGTGCTTGGGGGAATGGGCAGTCAGATCGGTGTCGTGTTGGCAGCGATTGTCATGATCGGTTTCCCGGAAATGTTCCGCGAACTGGCCGAATATCGCATGCTGATCTTCGGGGCAGGTATCGTTGCCATTATGCTTTGGCGTCCGCGCGGTCTGTTGTCCTTCCGTGATCCGACCATTCTGCTCAATATGAGCCAGAAAGAAAAAGTTGCCGGAGAAATGAAATGACCGACAACAAACTGCTTGAAGTCGAACATCTGACCATGCGTTTCGGCGGACTGGTCGCGATTGATAATCTGTCGTTTAACGCCAACAAGCGTGAAATTACAGCCATTATCGGCCCGAACGGGGCAGGGAAAACCACTGTGTTTAACTGCCTGACCGGGTTCTATGTCCCGACAGAAGGACGCCTGACCCTGCATGCAGATGATGGCCCGCGTTTGCTGGAACGGACCGAAGGGTTCCGCATTCCTCGCAATAATGGTGTTGCACGTACATTCCAGAATATCCGCCTGTTTACGGGTATGACGGTTCTGGAAAACCTGATCGTTGCCCAGCATAACCGTCTGATGGAGGCATCTGCCTTCTCGCTTGCCGGTTTGTTCAACCTTGGCAGTTATGCCAAGGCGGAAAAGGAAGCGGTCGAAAAGGCAAAATTCTGGCTTGAGAAAGTCGGGCTGTATGAACAGGCCGACTGGAATGCCGGGAACTTGCCCTATGGTTCGCAGCGTCGTCTGGAAATCGCGCGTGCAATGTGTACCGATCCGTCATTGCTTTGCCTGGATGAGCCGGCAGCGGGGCTAAACCCGCGTGAGTCGGCAGAATTGAATGTCCTGCTGCAAAGCATCCGCGATGATCAGGGGGTTGGTTGCCTTCTGATCGAGCATGACATGAGCGTCGTTATGCAGATTTCCGATCATGTGATTGTTCTTGATTACGGCAAAAAGATTGCTGATGGCGATCCGGATGCGGTCAAGAATGATCCCGCGGTTATCCGCGCCTATCTTGGTGAAGAAGAAGATGACGAACTTCCGCCCGAAGTTGCCGCCGATCTTAATCTTGACCCGAAAGCGCATTGAGGGAGTCTGTCGATATGTCCATGCTTAAAATCGAAGGTGTTCATACCTTCTATGGCAATATCGAAGCCCTCAAGGGCATTGATATGGAAGTCAATGAAGGTGAAATCGTAACGCTGATCGGTGCCAACGGTGCCGGCAAGACCACATTGCTTATGACCTGTTGCGGATCGCCACAGGCCAGCAAAGGGCGCATTTTGTTCGAAGGCCAGGATATCAGTCGCATGCCGATGCATGAGATCTGCCAGCTTGGCATTCAGCAGTCGCCGGAAGGACGTCGTATTTTTCCGCGCATGTCGGTTTATGAAAACCTTCAGATGGGCGCAATCACCCAGGATCCGAAACATTTCAATTCGGATATCGAAATGGTGTTTGATTTGTTCCCGCGCCTGAAGGAACGCATCAACCAGCGTGCCGGTACGATGTCTGGTGGTGAACAGCAAATGCTGGCCATTGGTCGTGCCTTGATGGGCCGTCCTCGGCTGCTTCTCCTTGATGAACCGTCGCTTGGTCTGGCACCGCTTGTTGTGAAACAGATCTTTGAAACGGTCCAGAAGATCAACCGTGAAAACAAGATGACGGTCTTTCTTGTCGAGCAAAATGCGTTTCACGCGCTCAAGCTTGCGCATCGCGGCTATGTGATGGTCAATGGCAACATTACGCTCTCGGGGACGGGTGCGGAACTTCTGGCAAACCCGGAAGTTCGCGCAGCTTACCTCGAAGGTGGCCACTAGGGAGTTCTGAGATGGAAACGATTACGGGGACCAGTATTGGTGTCACAATCGGAATGACCATCATCCTGATGGGGTTCTGCGGCTTTATGACCGGGCAGGCGATTGCAAACACCTGGCGTCCGTCCTGGCAGCTCGTGCCATATGCGCTGCTGCTTGGTTGTGTGGATCGCTTCATGGTCTATGCATTGTTCGAAGGTGAGCTTCTCTCACTTTCTGGCTATATCTTTGATACGGTGATCCTTTTTGCCATTACGCTGGCAGCATTCCGCCTGACCCAGGTGAACAAGATGCTGTCGCAATATCCGTGGCTTTATGAACGGGTCGGTCCGTTTGCATATCGTGCCCGCGAAGGGGCTGATGTGCGCTGATTCTTGCGGGGACGCCCGGCGTCCCCGCAATGTTGCCTGACAAGAGGCAACGGTATGTTTTGTACTATTGCACACCAATTCCGGAGTGCTACAGTACGAGGGAACTGAAACCGGTAATCGAAGAAAAATACGAGCCGGTTTCGGGGCCGAAAAGATGATTCTGTCATGGTGATGGGATCAACCTTTGGAACAGGGAGACTTTTCTAATGACGAAAACCAAGCTCGGCCTTCTTGCCACTGCTTCCGCGCTTGTTCTTTCAATGGGTGCAGCCAAAGCTGACATCGTGATCGCGACCGTTGGTCCGATGACGGGGCCGTATGCTGCGTTCGGTGAACAGATGACCCAGGGTGCAGAAAAAGCAGTTGCGGACATCAACGCAGCTGGTGGTGTGAATGGCGAAAAACTCGTCCTTGAAATTGGCGATGACGCTTGCGATCCGAAACAGGCTGTTGCTGTTGCCAACCAGCTGGTGAGCAAAGACGTCGCGCTTGTTGCCGGTCACTTCTGCTCTGGTTCTTCGATCCCGGCTTCTGAAGTTTACTTCGAAGAAGGCATCGTTCAGATTTCTCCGGCTTCGACCAATCCGCAGTTGACCGAACGTGACATGGACAACGTGTTCCGTGTTTGCGGTCGTGACGATCAGCAGGGTGAAGTTGCTGGTAAATATCTGGCTGCAAACTATGGCGACAAGAAAATCGCGATTGTTCACGACAAGCAGGCATATTCCAAAGGTCTGGCCGACGAGACCAAGAACAACCTGAATGCTCAGGGTGTCCAGGAAGTTCTGTATGAAGCAATCACCCCGGCTGAGAAAGATTATTCGGCACTGGTGACCAAGCTGAAATCAGAAGGCATCGAAGTTCTTTATTATGGTGGTTACCATACTGAACTTGGTCTGATTGTTCGTCAGATGCGCAGTCAGGGCATGGACACCGTGGTGATGTCCGGTGATGCGCTGAACTCGCTTGAATACTGGGCAATTACGGGTGATGCAGGTGAAGGCACGATCTTTACCGGTCCGCCGGCAATTGAAACCGACCCTCGCAATGCTGATCTTGTGAAGCATTTCGAAGAGATCGGTTACAAGCCAGAAGGTTATACCCTGTTTACTTATGGTGCGATCCAGGCTTGGGCGCAGGCTGCGACCAAAGCTGGTACCACGGATTCCGAAGCTGTGATCGAAGCTTTGCATAGCGGAGAGCAGTTCGACACCGTTCTGGGTTCGATCACGTTTGACGCCAAGGGTGACGTTGATGCTCCGGGTTACTGGATCTACAACTGGAAAGATGGCCAGTACACCGAAGGTGCTATCAAACCTTGACGCCAATAAGTTCGAGGTCAGTGTTGCATTATGACGTGCGAGGCTGATCTTCGTCTTTGATAAGAAAACCGCCGCCTTTGAGAAAGGCGGCGGTTTTTGTTTTTTCGCAGCAGCAGATATTGCTGTCGTTACTTTGCCTTGCGGCCAAGGCCAATTTTCTTCGCAAACTGCGAACGCTGCTTGGCATAGTTCGGTGCAACCATCGGGTAATCGGCCGGCAGCCCCCATTTTGCACGGTATTCTTCCGGCGTAAGGTTATAGGTCGTACGCAGGTGACGTTTGAGCATCTTAAGCTTTTTACCGTCTTCAAGGCAGACGATGTAATCATCGCCAATCGATTTTTTGATCGGAACGGCCGGCTTTAGCGGTTCTGGTTCCGGTTCTTTTTCAACGTCATGTATTTCATCAAGGGAAGCAAAGACGGTGGAAATCAGTTCCGGAATTTGTGCCGCAGCAAGCGCATTGTTGCTGACATAAGCAGACACGATGTCGACGGTCATCTGTAAAAGTTCGTCGCGGTCAAGCACGCTGTTCTCGGTTTCAGCCATAATTGAAGTAATCCTTGATTTGATAATTCACGTAAAACTTAATCCACTACTCAATCGATATAATCAAATGACACGAAAACACAAGGGAATTTGTCTTTTGATATCCAAGGAAGATTAATTGGCAACAATATTAAATTCTATATTTTTATGAACATCGATTAATACATTAAATTTTAAATCGCAAAGGGCGCACAACTAAAACGATTGCGCAATGTTACTGTTTGTATGGTCAAATCATACTGTACCACGCTGCTGGTTTTCTGATAGTTCCACGGGACTTGATGAGAATATAAAATCTGACATATACCGTTGGCAGCTTGTGTGGTTTTGGTGTGTTGATTTCACTGCGTCCGCACCGTCGGAAAAAGCTGTCTGGAAAACTTGTTATTTTAACTGTGCTGCGCGTTGGCAGGCCCAAAGCTATATGCTACAAGGCCCACAATTCTAGTATTTCTGCTTTTGGATGAAGGCATGCCTATGACCATCAAGACCCTTGCCATTGCTTCTGATCACGGTGGCGTCGAGTTGAAAGCAACCATTGCCGATGCTCTGAAACAGCGCGGTATCGACGTGCTTGATCTTGGAATAAATGGAACGGCTTCTGTCGATTATCCCGACTACGCACAGGCTGTTGCCAAAACGATTATCGATGGCAAGGCCGAGGCAGGCATTCTGGTCTGTGGTTCCGGTATCGGTATGAGCATTGCTGCCAACCGTTATCCGCAAATTCGCGCGGCACTTGTCCATGATCGTCTTTCCGCAGAACTTTGCCGTCAACACAACAATGCAAATGTTCTGTGTCTTGGGGCGCGTCTTCTGGGTGAGGCCACCGCACTTGATTGTGTGGACGCTTTCATTTCGACCGAATTTGAAGGCGGTCGCCATGAAGGGCGCGTTGCCAAAATGTCCTGCGCCGTCTGATTTTACCGCCATCTGGCATCAACCGGAACGGGCAGGTGCTCCTGCTGGGATCGCTACCCGTCACATCGCATTGAAAGAGGCCCCGCATGTCGTTCAAAGGCTTTTTCACCACCAGCTTGTCCGAAGCTGATCCGGCTCTGTTCAAATCTGTTACCGACGAACTTGACCGTCAGCAGAACCAGATTGAACTGATTGCGTCGGAAAACATCGTTTCCAAAGCGGTTATCGAGGCACAGGGCACGGTCCTGACCAACAAATATGCCGAAGGTTATCCGTCGCGCCGCTACTATGGTGGTTGTGAATATGTCGACGTTTCCGAACAGCTGGCCATCGACCGCGCCAAGGAAATCTTTGGTTGCGAGTTCGTCAACGTGCAGCCGCACTCAGGCGCACAGGCAAACGGTGCCGTCATGCTTGCACTTTGCAAGCCGGGCGACACCATCCTTGGCATGTCGCTTGATGCCGGTGGTCACCTGACCCATGGCGCACGTCCTGCTTTGTCGGGCAAATGGTTCAATGCAATCCAGTACGGGGTTCGTGAAGACGACCTGACCCTTGATTACGATCAGGTCGAAGCCCTTGCGGTTGAACATAAGCCAGCCCTGATCATTGCAGGTGGTTCTGCGATCCCGCGTCAGATCGATTTCAAGCGTTTCCGCGAAATCGCTGACAAGGTTGGCGCGTTGCTGATGGTTGATATGGCGCACTTTGCCGGCCTTGTTGCCGGTGGCGTTCATCCGAGCCCGCTTCCTTATGCCGATGTTGTTACCACCACCACGCATAAAACCCTTCGTGGTCCGCGTGGCGGCATGATCCTGTCAAACAACCTTGATATCGGTAAAAAGATCAACTCTGCTGTCTTCCCGGGCCTGCAGGGTGGTCCGCTGATGCATGTGATCGCGGCCAAGGCTGTTGCCTTTGGCGAAGCACTGCGTCCGGAATTCAAAGAATATGCACAGCAGGTTGTCGATAATGCCAAAGCCTTGGCCGAAGTTCTGGTCAAGCGCGGTTTTGATATCGTGACCGGCGGGACCGATACCCACCTTATGCTTGTTGACCTGCGTCCGAAGGGCCTTAAAGGCAACACCGCAGAGGTCGCCCTTGAGCGTGCAGGTATCACGTGTAACAAAAACGGCATTCCGTTCGATACCGAAAAGCCGACCGTGACTTCTGGTGTGCGTCTTGGGACCCCGGCGGGCACCACGCGCGGTTTCGGTGTTGCTGAATTCCAGCAGGTTGGTGAGCTGATCGGTGACGTCCTTGACGCCATGGTCGACAACCCGGAAGGCAATGCCGAAGTCGAAGCCGCTGTACGTGCAAAGGTCGAAGACCTTTGCAAACGCTTCCCGATCTATTCCTGATCGCCAAAAGCTGAGTAAAAGACGATGCGTTGCCCGTTTTGCGGACATACCGATACCCAAGTAAAGGACTCCCGCCCGACCGAAGAGCATCATGCCATTCGTCGACGCCGGTTCTGTCCTGCTTGCGGGTCGCGCTTCACGACATTTGAACGTGTTCAGTTGCGTGAATTAATGGTTGTCAAAACAGACGGGCAACGCGAATTGTTCGACCGCGACAAACTGGCGCGGTCGATCTTCCTTGCCTGCCGTAAACGCCCGATCGAAGACGAGCGGGTTGAGAAGGCACTAAATGGTATTCAGCGCCGCCTTGAAAGCAGCGGTGAAAGCGATATTTCCACCGATACCATCGGCGAAATGGTGATGGAGGCGCTTAATGCCCTCGATCAGGTGGCGTATGTACGCTACGCTTCGGTGTATAAGAACTTCCGTGAAGCGCGTGATTTCGAACAATTTGTCGAAAAAATGCATGATGGGGATGAAGAGGCGGACGCAGAGTAATGACAGCCCCCGCGTTTAGCGAAGACGACCGGCATTTCATGCGGGTCGCATTGAGCCTGTCAAAACGCGGTTTGGGAAATGTCTGGCCGAACCCGGCCGTCGGGTGTGTTCTTGTTTCTTCGGACGGAGCCATTGTCGGCCGTGGCCATACCCAGCCAGGTGGACGCCCGCATGCCGAACGTGTTGCCCTTGATATGGCCGGTCATTTGGCCTGCGGTGCAACCGCTTATGTCACCCTTGAACCTTGCAGTCATTTTGGCCAGACACCGCCTTGTGCCGCGGGGCTGATAGAATCTGGGGTCTCGCGTGTTGTCAGTGCGATGACTGATCCTGATCCACGTGTGTCGGGCCGGGGACATGAAATGCTTCGCGCAGCGGGCATTCAGGTGGATGTCGGGCTTTGCGCCGATGAAGCACGCCGGGCAAACGAAGGGTTTCTGTCCAAGGCAGAGCGGGGACGTCCGTTTGTGACGCTCAAACTGGCCTCGACGTTGGATGGACGTTCGGCAACAGCAACCGGCGAAAGTCAGTGGATTACAGGACCGAAGGCACGTGAGGCCGGACACCTTTTGCGTGCCAATCATGATGCGATTCTGGTCGGGGCAAAGACGGTTATTGTCGACGATCCGAGTTTGACCTGTCGGCTGGCCGGGCGAGGGCATCATTCCCCGGTGCGTGTTATTCTTGATCGTACGGGCGAAGTTCCGGTTACAGCAAAACTGATCACGACTGCCAGAGATGTGCCGACATGGTTGGTGACATCCGCAGACAAGCTTGCGGAACTGTCGAAAAAATTTGAAAAAACTTTTGTAAAAGTGATTGCAGCCAGATGCATAGAAGGCCATTTGGACCTACATGACGTCATGTCACAGCTGGCAACAGAGGGCCTGACCCGCATCCTTGTCGAGAGTGGAGGCACGCTTGGCGCCGGATTGATCCGGTCGGGGCTTGTGGATCGCATCGTTCATTATGTTGCGCCGTCGATGATTGGCGGGGATGGTAATGCCGTGATTGCAGCACTTGGCTTGCAGAGCCTTGACGACGCACCGCAATTTAAACGCGCTTCTGTTCGTGAAGTGGGTAAGGATATTGCGGTAACATACAATAAAATAACGGATTAAATGAATGTTCACTGGCATTATCACCGATATTGCAACCGTTCGTGCAATCAAGAAAACGGGCGACACCCGGTTCGAATTCACCACATCTTTTGATACATCAAAAATCGTTCTTGGTGCCTCAATCGCGTGTAACGGTGCTTGTATGACTGTGATTGAAACCGGCGATGACTGGTTTGCGATCGAAGCGTCGGCCGAAAGCCTGTCGCGTACCACACTGGGTGATCTGGTTGTCGGATCGAAAGTCAATCTGGAACAGGCGACCCGTGTTGGTGACGAATTGGGTGGGCATATTGTTTCGGGGCATGTCGACGGTGTGGCGACCCTGACCAAAAGGGTTCCTGAAGGCGATTCTTTGCGTCTGACATTCGAAGTCCCTGACGCTTTTTCAAAATATATCGCGTCAAAAGGGTCGATTACGCTTGAAGGCGTTTCCCTGACAGTCAACGAAGTCGATGGCAACACATTCGGTATTAATCTGATACCGCATACCCAGACAGAAACCACGCTGGGATCGAAACAGCCGGGCGACCGGATCAATTTTGAGATCGATATGCTTGCGCGCTATGTCGCGCGTATGTTGGGCAAGGATTGAGTAGAAATGCCGCATAACTATCTTTCCCCGATTGAAGACGTCATTGAAGAAGCCCGCAATGGCCGAATGTTCATCCTTGTTGATGACGAGGACCGCGAAAACGAGGGCGATCTGGTGATTCCGGCCCAGATGGCAACGCCGGATGCCATCAATTTCATGGCGACCCATGGCCGCGGGTTGATCTGCCTGACACTTGAGTCGGAACGGTGTGACGAACTTGGCCTGACCATGATGAGCGCACATAACGGCACCCGTCACGAAACCGCCTTTACGGTGTCAATCGAAGCAAAAACCGGCGTTACGACCGGCATTTCAGCGCCCGATCGTGCGCGAACTGTTGCGGTTGCGATTGATCCGACCGCCGGGCGTGATGACATCGTGACACCTGGGCATGTGTTTCCGTTGCGTGCCCGTCCGGGCGGGGTTCTGGTGCGGGCCGGCCATACCGAGGCATCGGTGGATATTGCCCGCCTTGCCGGACTGAATCCGTCAGGTGTGATTTGCGAAATCATGAGCGAAAATGGCGAAATGGCGCGCTTGCCCGAACTTGTCGAGTTCGCCAAAAAGCATGACCTCAAGATCGCGCAGATTGCCGATCTGATCCGGTATCGCCGCAAACATGAAAAAGTTGTCCAGCGTAAAGCAACAACCAAGATCCAAAGCGCGCATGGCGGCGAATTTGACATGCATCTGTATGTCAATAACGTCACCTATGCCGAACATATTGCCCTGGTCAAAGGTGACATCAGTAACGATGCCCCGGTGCTGACCCGTGTGCATGCGCTTAATGTGCTTGAAGATGTGCTGGGTGATACGCAAAACGGGCATAATGGCCTGCTTGCAAGTGCCATGCGCCAGATCGATAAAGAGGGCCGTGGCGTTGTCGTTCTGATTCGCGAACCACGTCCAAACAGCCTGTCGTCATCCATAGCCAAGCTGATCGAGCTCAATGGCGGCGACGGTGATGCCCTGCGCCAGGAACTATCTGATGAAAGTGGCGATGGTGATCTGCGTGATTACGGTGTCGGTGCGCAAATCTTGCATGATCTTGGTATTCGCGACATGATTCTGCTTTCAAATACCAAGCGCCACATTGTAGGACTTGACGGCTTCGGCCTAAATCTGGTTGATCAGCGTCCGCTTGTCGTCTCGGAGGATTAAATTCATGAGCAACGCCCCCCACATTCTGATCGTGGATGCGCCTTATTACACGCATATCGTCGAAGACCTTGTCAAAGGGGCTGCGGCGACGCTGGAAGCCGGTGGCGCAACATGGGACCGTATTTCGGTTGCGGGCGCGTTTGAAGTCCCGGTCAGCATCCGCTACGCTGTACAGTCGATGGACGAACTGGCAACTGGGCCGCGTTATGACGGTTATTTGGCGTTGGGTTGCGTGATCCGTGGGGAAACCACGCATTACGACCATATTTGCGAAGAAGCCAACCGTGCTCTGATGCAGCTTTGCCTTGATTATAATCTGGCAATTGGCAACGGGATCCTGACTGTCGAGAACGAAGCCCAGGCACTTGCACGGGCCAAGGCAGATGAAAAGAACAAGGGCGGTGAAGCAGCAAGGGCTGTTTTGCGCCAAATCGAAGTTCAAAAACATTTTGGAATACATCACAAGTAATGACCGAAAAATCAAAGGCATCTGCCGCTCAGCGGCGTAGTGCGGCAAGGTTTGCCGCTATTCAGGCGCTCTATCAGGCCGAGCTGTCGCAGCTTTCTGCCAGTGATATCGTGCGCGAGTATTCTGACTTCCGCCTGGATGGCGAAGGTGGTCGCGATCTTGATGTCCCGAATGATGAATTGATCGATCCTGATCGCGGATTTTTCGCCGATCTGGTGCAAGGCGTTGCCGCGCGAATGGTCGATCTTGATGCATTGATTGACGGGGCGCTTGAAAAAGGCTGGACGACGCAGCGTCTTGAAACCGTATTGCGCAGCATCATGCGGGCCGGAACTTATGAACTGATCGCACGCGAAGACGTACCGATGCGTGTTGTGATCACGGAATATGTTGACGCAGCCCATTCATTCTTTGACGAGAATGAGCCCAAGCTCGTTAATGCCGTGCTTGACCGTATTGGCAAAACGCTACGCCCCGGTGAAGCCGGGAAAAATTGATATGGCTGCGCGGTCTGGTGAATTTGAACTGATCGCGCGCCATTTTGCGCCCATTGCCGGGCGCGATCCGGCCGCATTGTCGTTAAAGGATGATGCGGCTATTTTTTCGCCACCGGCGGGGTGCGAAGTTGTCGTGACAACGGATGCCCTTGTGGCGGATGTCCATTTTCGAAGCATTGACGCCCCCGAACTGATCGCCAAGAAGGTTCTGCGGGTGAATTTGTCTGATTTGGCCGCGATGGGGGCAACGCCGGGCGGTGTTGTCCTAAGTGCCGGGTACAACCGTGATCTTTCTGACGCTTGGATAGAGCGGTTTGCAAAAGGGTTTGGCGAAGATTGTGCGGCTTATGACGTGTCGCTTTGGGGCGGGGATACGGTTGCGACACCCGGTCCGACATTTTTCAGTCTGACAGCATTCGGATATGTTCCGGCGGGACAGGCATTGCGACGTGACCGGGCAAGGCCAGGGGACGTTCTGGCGGTTACCGGCAGTTTGGGCGATGCTGCCCTTGGGCTGGCGGTTCTAAATGGTGAATTTCCTGATCTTTTGCCAGCGCATGCCGATTTTCTAAAAGATCGTTATTGGCTGCCGCAGCCGCGCATTTCTGAAAGTTCCGCTTGCGTATCTGTGAATAAGTCATTGGCAGCGATGGATATTTCTGATGGGTTGGCTGGCGATTGCCGCAAAATATGTTCGGCGTCAAATGTCGGCCTCGAGATCAATCGCGATGCCATTCCCCTTTCTGATGCGGCAAAGGCGGTATTGCAACGGGATCCGAACCAGTGGCAGCGCATTCTTGCCGGGGGCGATGATTACGAACTTCTCATTGCGGGGCCGCGCGATGCGATTGCGGATTTGGGGGGGATAGTGCGTGTTATTGGTGTTGTGACTGACCAAGACGGGGTTGTTTCCTTGATCGGGCCGGATAACAAAATGGCCGAACTCGCAGAAGGCGGGTTCGACCATTTTAAATAACGGCAAATAAACTGATCGGCGAGAAGGGATTATTTCCCTTCGCTAAACCGGCCGAGGTTGCCAAACAGCTGCTGCAGAATCGTGATTTCGCGACCGGCGGTCGGGGTGACGCGATTGGTCGGGATAACCGGTTTTCCGTCCTCAAGGTCATATTCGCTCAGAATTTCGACGCGGTTGGCGGCGTCAAAAGCGATCAGGACCACTCTTTGATCGACGGTTTCGGGTTCAAAAAACGCGACAGTTTCCGTGACGCGGGAAATATAAAGCCAGACATTATCGTCAAAAGCCGCGACCGAAGAAGGGGTGCCAAGAATGTTGGTGACATCGCCTTTGGTCGATTCTCCGACAATGATCTGTTCAAGCTGTTCTGGTTCAGGTGCATTGCCTCGGGTCGCAATTCTTGGGCTGCATGCTGCGACAAAGGCAACAGCCAGACCAGCAAGCATGATCAGGGGAATGCGGGTAGTTTTGTTATGCATGAAGCTCACCTGAGCGACCCTCTTGTTAAAGCCAAACCGGAATTGCCTTGAGTTTCTGCGCAATGCGCATGATATTGCCGGCAATGACAGGGGCTGATCAGCCCCGTTGAGATTTACGGCATTCTGCTTGCCATGACAGGAATGTCAACGAAGGAGTGTTACTGTTGTTTGGATGGCTTAAGAAAAAGGACCGCAAGCAAACTGCTGCGTTCGAGCTTTATACAGCAATGGTAACCCAGGCACGCCGCCCCGACTTTTATGCAAAGCTTGGCGTTCCTGACACCATAGAAGGTCGATTTGACCTTATTCTGGTTCATGCATTTATCCTGTTTCGTCGGCTCAAGTCCGATGACGGAGACCGTGATTTGGCGCAGCGCATATTTGATGTGATGTTTGCTGATCTCGATCAGAATATGCGTGAAATGGGAATAGGGGACGTCGGAATCCTTAAACGGATCCGCAAGATGTCTGAATCCTATCATGGGCGTATCGTTGCCTATGAAGAAGGTGTTCAGTCAGGCGCAGCCGAGCTTGCAGCCGCACTGGACAGAAACCTTTTTGCTGATTGTGATGTCAGCGATGCACAGCTTATGGCGATGGTTGGCTATATCCATGACGCGCTGACCCGCCTTGAAGAACAAACCATTTTGCAAATGCAGAACGGCGTGGTTCATTTTCCTGATGTTCCCGACGTCGCCGTATCTGATGCGCACTAGAAAGATTGAATGAATGACTGAACAATTTACCCCGGAATTTTCGCGCATTGTCAAAACCGACGAACTGGTTAAAGGCAAAGAAAAGGTCACTGTTGAAGCGACCGAGAACGAACGAGCCGAACTCGCCAAACGGTTTGAACTGATTTCCATAGACAGCTTGCGCGCAGAACTTGAAGTCAAAACGGCGTCAAACGGCGAGGTGACCGTGCGTGGCCCGATGGCAGCCCGGATTGTGCAAAGCTGTGTCGCAACGCTTGAACCGGTTCCGGAACAAGTCGAAGACACAATCGAAGTTCTGTTTTCCCCGCATGTGTCAGAAGAGGACATGCCGTCAAATCCTGATGACCTTGAAGATCTGTCAGAAGCAGAACTGATGGCGCTTTTGGAACAACCCGAACCGCTGGTCGATGGTAAGATTGATCTGGGCGAGGTTGTTGCGCAGTTCCTGGCCGTCGCCATGGATCCCTATCCGCGTAAAGATGGTGCGGAAATGCCAGACTCGGTCCAGTCCGAAGAAGAAGCCGAAGCAGACAAACCCAACCCGTTTGCTCAGCTTGCCGGGCTTAAAGAGCAGCTTGAAAAGAAAAAATAACAATTGTGCGCGTGCGATAATCTGATGATTAGATGTCACGAATGTGCCGGTATTTACCGGCATTCCACATTTTAACAGCATTATCGCTGTGTAGTTGGCAGTGTTATACTGTTTGTCATAGAAGGCTTTACCTTGTAACTGGCGGGGAATTCCGTTAATTACGGGCTTTCCGGCCCTTACGTGACAGGCTGAAGCCTTTGTCTGATTTGCCGGATATCCGGTTCAGAAATTTTAGAACAACCATAAGAGAATACGTTGCCTGAACAGGTTTGCATATCACTTGATGCGATGGGCGGAGACCACGCGCCAGAGATGGTTTTGGCAGGTGCTGAAATTGCACTTAAGAGACTGCCGCATCTCAAATTCTTGATGTTCGGTGATGAAGCGCGGCTTAAACCGCTGCTTGCCAAATACCCATCATTGGAAGCTGTGAGCGATATCCGCCACGCTTCCCAGGAAGTTTCGATGGAGGACAAGCCTTCTGTCGCGCTGCGCCAGCGCCGTGATTCCAGCATGCGTCTTGCCATCAATGCTGTGAAAGAAGGAAGCGCGCAGGGTGTGGTTTCCGCGGGCAATACCGGTGCCCTGATGGCCATGGCGAAGTTTGTTTTGAAAACGGTGCGTGGCATCGACCGGCCGGCGATCGCGACTTATATGCCGACACAGCGTGGCGAAACGGTCATGCTTGACCTTGGTGCCAATATCGAATGCGATGAGCATAACCTTGTGCAGTTTGCCCTGATGGGGGAAGTGTTTGCGCGCATCCTGTTCGGCCTTGAAAAGCCCTCTGTCGGGTTGCTCAATGTTGGCATCGAGGAGCTTAAGGGCAATGAGTCGGTCAAGAAGGCAGCCGCCATTTTGCGCGACAGTGATTTGCCAATCCGGTTTGAAGGCTTTGTTGAAGGTGATGACCTTGCCAAGGGTACGGTGGACGTCATTGTAACTGATGGTTTCACCGGGAATGTGGCGCTTAAAACTGCCGAAGGTACGGCGCGCCTTTTGGTGCATTTCCTGCGCGAAACCTTCAGAAGTTCGTTCTTTGCCAAAATCGGCTATTTGCTGGCGCGGCGTTCGCTTCAGCGGTTCCGTGATCGCATGGACCCGCGGCGGTATAATGGTGCCATGCTGCTTGGTTTGAACGGTATTGCTGTCAAAAGCCATGGCGGCACCGATGCGCTTGGATTTTCAAACGCAATTGGCGTTTGCCACGATTTGATCGTCAATAAGCTCAATGACAGTATTAAACACGAACTTTCCGTGTTCGAGCAGGCCATGAATGGTCCTGACAATGAAAAACAAGAGCTTGCCGATCCTGTTGGCAAAGCCAACTGATTAACCCACCAGAAAACAGAAAGCCGGCGGTCCCAAAATCATGACAACTCGTTCTCGCATTATTGGTTGCGGTTCTTATCTACCTGCAAATGTTGTAACCAATGATGATTTGGCCTCGCGCGTTGATACGTCTGATGAATGGATCGTTTCGCGTACGGGCATCCGCCAGCGTCATATTGCTGCCGACGGGGAAACCACCAGCGACCTGGCGCTTGCAGCGGCTAAAAACGCGATGGAACATGCCGGTGTCACGTCTGATGACATCGATCTGATCATTGTCGCCACAGCGACGCCGGATAATACGTTCCCTGCGACAGCAACAAAGGTGCAGAACCGTCTTGGTGTTAAAGGGTTCGCCTTTGACGTTCAGGCGGTTTGTTCGGGCTTTATCTATGCATTGACCACAGCGGACATGTATATCCGCAATGGTCAGGCTAAAACGGCACTTGTCATTGGCGCTGAGACATTTTCGCGTATTCTCGATTGGGAAGACCGCCGGACCTGCGTTCTGTTTGGTGACGGGGCAGGGGCCGTTGTCGTTCAGGCTGTTGAGGGCAATGGTACGACGGATGATGTCGGCATTCTTGCAAACCGTCTGCATTCGGATGGCAGCAAATACGATCTTCTATATGTTGATGGCGGGCCGTCTACGACCCAGACTGTCGGGCATTTGCGCATGGAAGGTCAGGAAGTGTTTCGCCATGCCGTAACCAACCTGGCTGGTGTTATCCGCGAGGTTCTCTCTGATGCCGGACTTGAGGCAGGCGATATTGACTGGCTCGTTCCCCATCAGGCCAACCAGAGAATCCTTGACAGCACGGCGCGCAAATTTGGTATTGCCAAGGATAAAGTGGTCGTGACTGTTGATCGTCACGCCAATACTTCTGCTGCGTCTATTCCATTGGCCCTTGCTGAGGCTGTCCATGACGGACGTGTTCAGCGCGGCGACATTGTTGTGCTTGAGGCCATGGGGGGTGGTTTCACATGGGGAGCATCGCTCGTGCGCTGGTAAACATGCTGGCGACTGTGTGAAATGGCTTGAAAACACGTGAAAGTCTTAATTTTCACAATATTCTGTCAAAAAGCAGTGTATCCTGTTGATATTGACTGATTTAGCTACCAGATATAGCCTTGTAAGTTAAGTTCCGTAATTAGGAGGCGGCCTGTCATGTCGGAAACAACGATTACCCGTGCGGATCTCGCTGAAGCCGTTTATCAGGAAGTAGGGCTGTCGCGGAACGAGTCCGCCCAGCTGCTTGAAACTGTTCTTGATGAAATTTCGTCGGCTCTGATCAAAGATGAGGTGGTCAAAATCTCGTCGTTCGGAAGTTTTTCTGTACGTCAGAAAGGCCAGCGTATTGGACGTAACCCGAAAACGGGCGAAGAAGTTCCGATCCTGCCGCGTAAGGTGCTTGTCTTCCGACCGTCGCAGGTCCTGAAAGCCCGAATTAACGCTTAAGAAAAAGAACTCATGAAAACGAACTTGGGGGCTGCGGCGGGGAATACCCGCCGGACAGCAAAGTCTGACTCTGCTTTTCGCACAATTAGCGAGGCTGCAAAGGAGCTTGGTCTCCAGCAGCACGTTTTGCGGTTCTGGGAATCCAAGTTTCCCCAGATTCAGCCAATGAAACGCGCCGGCGGTCGGCGGTATTACCGCCCGGAGGATATCGAGTTCCTGTCTCATATCCGTACGCTTTTGCATGATCAGGGATTTACGATCAAAGGGGTGCAAAAGCTTCTGGATCAGAATAAAGGAAAATTGCCTTCCGAGATTGCTGTGGTTGGTCAGGAAACAGAATCCACGACAGCTGTCTCTGCACCGTCTCCTGCGGCGGGTAGGGCGAGTGATACAAGTATGGCCGGCCCGACCAAGGCTGCGTTGAAAGCGGTTTTAGGCGAACTTGAGGAACTTCAGGCAATCCTGCGTACCGGTCTGCAGAACGTTAAAAAAAATCCATAAAAACCATTTGCGTCTTTGGCGCGGCGCCGCTATTTATCGAGCCGCGCCCAAGGTGGCGCATCTATACGGTCGGAGCGTGGCGCAGCCTGGTAGCGCACCTGCATGGGGTGCAGGGGGTCGGAGGTTCGAATCCTCTCGCTCCGACCAATTCTTCCTTTCCCGCATTTGATATCTCGTTGATGAAATCAGTTTTATCTGATTTGTGATGACGTCAGTCATCGAAGATATTGCCAGCGAAAGGCATCCAAACCTTCACAGATCCTCTTTCAAAGACATGCCATGCCTGTTTCGGGCTGGTCTGTAAGTTTGCGTCGATCGTTCCAAAGGACGCCTTTGGCGAACATGCGATTTTTTCTTGATCATCATCACAACATATGCACATATGCGCTAATAAGCGTATGAATATGAGGATGAAAAATAGTCATGCAGGAAAATCCCTGGGCGATAGCTATTGACGAATTTCTCCATGTTGGAGGTGCTCTGGTCATTATCATTGCGGTTGTCTCGGTGCTTACCGGGATTATCCGCGAATATATCCCTCAGCAGAAATTGCAGAAAAAATTGGCGAAACACGAAAACCGTGGGCCGCTGATGGGGGCTCTTTTGGGGACCCTTACGCCTTTTTGTAGTGCCTCGATGGTGCCCGTTGTGATGGGAATGGTCGAGATGGGTGCCTCGATGGGAACCATTTTCGGTTTTCTGATTTCGGCACCACTTTGTAACTTCGTCGTCATCGGCCTGATCCTTGCGACATTCGGCCTGAAGGTGACGGCGATCTATATTGCCGTGACCCTTGGCGGGGCCATATTGGCAGGGTACGTGATTGGCCTAACGCCATTGCGGACGCAAATTCGTCAACATACGGCACCGACTGCTGCGTCGTGCAGCAGCCTTCCTGCCGGGGCATGCGGGGCTGTGTCGGCGCCGTCTGTTTCTTGTGGCGGGGAACCCTTGGCCGGTACGGTTGTAAGCCACGGAGACCGTATTCGGTCATCTCTGCCTTTTGCCTTTGCGTTATTTAAGCGCATCATCCCGTACGTTCTGATTGGTGCTGTCATTAGCGCAATATCGGCGGCATTTCTGCCTGCAGACATCGTTGAAAAGTATGTCGGCAGCGATAATTGGTATGCGATTCCGGTTGCTGCCGTTATCGGCGTTCCGTTGTATCTGCGCATCGAGATGGCCATTCCATTGCTGCAGGTGTTGATCGCCAAGGGCATGGGGATGGGGGCTGCCATGGCTCTGCTGATTGGTGGAACAGGGGCCAGCCTGCCTGAAATTGCCATTATCTCTTCGGTGCTTAAACCCAAAGCCGTCATGGCATTTGTTGTGACAGTGGTTGTTCTTGCAATGGCAGGCGGGGGAATATTCGTTGTCTTTGCTTGACCAAATCCGGAAGACAGGCTGCTTCAAGCAGCCTGTCTTTAAAGCAATGCGGAAACTGTTTTGCCTATGTCCGTATACCCATATATGGCGGGCATTACAGCAAAGCAGAAAGGAAGGGCGGTTGCCGGAAACCGCCCGCACCGGTGCATTCATTGCGCTTCTTGGATTGTTCTGCCCGATTTTCTGGATTGCCTTTTTTTCAGGGGCAAGCAAAGAAGAGCTGACTTTCCACGCCATACACTCTGCTATTGTGTTCTGCGCCGGTGTTGTTCTGTTTATCATTGGTTTGGCCAAAAGCAGGCCGACCAAGGATGGGAATAAAAGAGGGACTTGAAACGGATTCCTGTTTCAGAGACACTCCCGCTTAATGGAAAATAAAGCGCTGAGAACAAGCAAATGAATGGTCGATATGTCGAAGCATTAAAAGCCATTGCCGAACCTAATCGGCTGCGGTTGTTTTGGCTTCTGGCACAGATTGACGAGCGTGTTTGCGTGGCCGAAGCCATGGATGTCCTTGGCGAATCCCATTACAATGTCTCGCGCAATTTAAAAATCCTGCTGAAAGCGGATCTTGTCGATGCGCAAAAAGACGGGAAATGGGTTTTTTACACACTCAAAAAAGAAGGTGATCCGTTCAGATCCAACCTTCTGAACATTGTGAAAACCATTCCGGAACAGGAATTCACAGACGAGATAAAGAAATGTCGGATGCGTCTGGCAATGCGCCAGGACGGTCATTGCGTTGTCGGGCCGGGAAGTCCTGAATGGGCCGAGATGTGCGGCCTCTGATAAAGCCATAGTTTGCGATTGGCACCCGGTCTGATTACGGCGTATCTGACTGGGACGCTGCGGCAACACGGCGCCCTTCATCGGTCAATTTGCAGATCAGCCAGTCTGGCTTGACAGGGTTTTCAAACCAAGGTGCTGCCCAGCCATGCTCAATGCAGCTCCGTACCGTTTTTTCACTGATTTGTTTGCCATTGCCATCAAATAAAGGCAACTTCCCGCCAGGCTGGCTTAGGCCGCGGCGCAGCCATTCAAGCTGAACATCGGTTGGTTTTGAATGTTTTCTCCCTGTCATCGATACTCCCCGCACCATTATGATATGATTGGTGATACCCACATTCGAGAGTGGCCAGTGTGACGGAAATTCAGCAATGGAGCAATCGCAATGACGCCAGAAGAATTCAAACCAAGCGAGATGTCGTTTCTGTATGTCACCGTACCGGATATGGAGGCCGCTCGTGTAATCGCAGGGGGCGCTATTCGCGAGAAACTGGCGGCATGTGCCAATATATTGCCGCAGATGACAGCCATTTATGAATGGAATGGCGATGTCGAAGAAGAAAGCGAGATCGTTGTTATTCTGAAAACATCGAAAACAACCGCCTTGGCGCTTGCACAATGGGTGGAAGATCATCACCCATACGAAGTTCCCTGCATCCTTGAGGTCCCGCTAGGTCGTGGGAATCATGGTTATGTATCGTGGTTGCAAGGGCAGATGGGATTGGGATCACGGTTGATGTGATTGCATCTGATATGCGGCCGCCTTAGGATGGCGCAAAGTTATATTGCCCGGGATGATACCAGTTAATGAACCAGCTTACCAAAATGGCACTCGAAATGGGGCCATTGATCCTGTTTTTTGCGGTCAATGCCACGACGAATTTGATGACGGCGACTGCGGTTTTTGTCGCAGCAACCATCGTTGCGCTTGTCGTATCCTATATGATTGCACGGACGATACCTGTCATGCCATTGATCGGTGGCGCCTTTGTCATCCTGTTTGGCGGGCTGACCCTGTATCTTGATGACGAATTGTTTATCAAGATCAAGCCGACCATTGTGAACCTTTTGTTTGCCAGCATCCTGTTTGGTGGATTGGCGGCGCGAAAGCTGTTCTTGAAGCTGGTGCTTGAAAGTGCGTTCAAGGCAACCGACGAAGGATGGCGCATCTTGACATGGCGCTGGGCATTCTTTTTCGTGTTCCTGGCCGTGGTCAATGAAATCGTGTGGCGTAATTTTTCGACCGATACCTGGGTTGCCTTTAAGGTCTGGGGCATTATGCCAATAACCATGGTGTTTGGCATGGCACAGGTCCCGGTCCTGATGAAGCATCAATTGTCAGAAGAAGGCGGTGAAGCTGCGTCGTGACGCAGTATTCCAATCCTTCGGTTCTGTAAAAACAAGAGGGCAGGAAATTGATCCTGCCCTTTGTGGTATTGCGGAAATGATTACTGCCTTGGCAGAGCGATGCTTGCTGCTGCCTGGGCGGCGATGCCTTCTTTGCGTCCGGTAAAGCCGAGCTGTTCGGTTGTGGTTGCTTTTACATTAACGCGATCAACTTCGATTTCGAGGATTTCAGCAACCTTTTGGCACATTGCCGGGGTGTGGGGGCCGATTTTGGGCTGTTCACAAATCAGGGTGACGTCCACATTTACAATTCTGCCGCCGCGTTTGCGGACAAGGTCTGCCGCATGTTTGAGGAAGATATCTGACGGAGCACCTTTCCATTGCATATCCGTTGGCGGGAAATGCTGTCCGATGTCACCTTCGCCAATCGCGCCCAATATGGCATCGGTGAGTGTATGTAACCCGACATCGGCATCAGAATGACCATCAAGGCGTGCGCTATGCGGAACCTTGACGCCGCACAGAACGCAGTGATCACCCGGTGCAAACCGATGAACATCGAACCCGGTACCGGACCGGTATTCTTCTTGTGCCATGTGTGTTTCTTCCTTGTTCGTCATATCGGCCCAGCTTTGCGCGCGACCAAAATCATCCTTGTGCGTGATTTTGTCATTGTTGGTTGTGCCAGCAACACAGACAACATCAAGTCCGGTTGCTTCAAGCAGGGCCGCATCATCGGTAAATTCCTGGCCCTCGAATTTCTGATGGGCATTCAGAATGGTTTTAAACGCAAACCCTTGTGGTGTCTGCGCCCGCTGGAGGCTTTCACGCGGAATAGTTCGGGATATGACACCGCAGTTGTCTGTTTGTTTGATGGTGTCTGCAACGGGCAGGGTGGGGATTGCCCCGGAATGGGTCGCGAGGGCCGCGGTAACCCGTTCGATTACATCATCAGAAATACCCGGCCGGGCAGCATCATGGATCAGAACAATATCCGGATCCTGATGCACAAGGGCGCGTAAACCGTTCAAAACAGACTGTTGACGTGTGTCACCACCCGCAACCGGTGGCGGCAGTGGCAAAGCGTTTTCGAATGATTTCGTGCAGTCCTGATACCAATGCTGGTGGGCCGGATTGTAGACCACCTGAATAAATTCGGGGGCAGTATGTCTGGCAAAGCATTCGATGCAATGCGCAAGAATGCTCTTGTCGCCAAGCATGTGATATTGTTTTGGTATCGGGTCGCCAAATCTGCTACCGCTGCCGGCAGCAACGATGACAACGCCTATTTTTTGGGTCATAAACATAATGCCGTGGCTTGTCAGAAGTGAGCCGCAGGCTATCTTTCTGTGACGCTTTTGCCAAGTCGACAAATGCAATATCGGGATCATGTGTGATCCCCGTGACTTAAACGGGTTCAAAGATGCTCGCTGCCTATATTCATATTCTTGCCCTGTTGCCCCTTGCCGGGCAGATCATGCGCACCGAGCCACGGCGCGATGTGTGGCTTTATGCATCTATTTGCCTTGCGGCACTCGGGACAATGGCGGTGCTTGGCATGACTGGTGAGGTTGTCCAGTCGCGCGGTTTTACGGCGGCACTGCATTGGTCGGAGCTTACTGTCGTCCTGATTTTTGGCGGATTGGTGATCTGTAAAGGCCCGCATCAGGTTTGGCGTCTGGCCGGGTATATTGGCGGCTACCTGTTGTTGTTTGCGCTTTTGGCTGCCGTTTTTGATTTGCTTGGCGATACTGTTCCTGAAACAGTCGAAGGCCCGGCACTTTATTCCGGCTGGCTTTGGGCCCATATCGGCAGTTCCTTGGTGACCTATGCGCTGGTGACGTTGGCTGCCATTGCTGCGATGGCCTATGTCGTTCAGGAATATGCCCTTAAAAAACGTAAGCCGACGCGATGGAGCCGTCGTCTTCCGCCTTTGCGCGACAGTGAATATATGCTGATCGGATTTTTGAAATGGTCGGCCTGGGTTCTTGTTATCGGGATTATTTCCGGCTTTGCATTGCGCTATGTTGAAGGTCAAAGTCTTTGGGAAATTGATCACAAAATGTTGCTGACCTTACTGGGGTTTGCCACTATTTGCGTTCTGATCTTTATTCATGAACGATCAAATCTGCGCGGGAGGATGGCAGTTCGTTTCGTTCTCGGGGCCTGGTTGTTATTGACCTTGGCTTTTCCCGGTGTCCGACTGGTGTCTGGTTATCTCATCGGCTAGATGCCCCAAAATTACCCAGTTTCTGACCTGAAGTGACAGGGATATGTGAAACATCCTGGCCGTGTGGGGCCAAAGGAGATGTGCGCGTCCTGTTGTGCCCCTTCCCGGAGGTTGAAAATTCTTTTGTTTTTCCGTGCTTTCGCAGGAAAAACATCTTGGTTCAAATGCAATAACGCCGAGAGTTGTTGCATGTCCTATCCAGTTTTATTAATCTGCCCAAGTTTTAGGCAATTGGAAATCCTTCATGTCATTGCAGATCGGTTCTGTGCATGTGCCAGAGAATGTTGTTCTGGCACCGATGTCAGGTGTGACTGACCTTCCGTTTCGGCAACAGGTCCGCCGTTTTGGCGGGCACCTTGTTGTGTCCGAGATGATCGCGTCTGATGCCATGACCCGCATGCAGCGACATGAAAAGGAAGTTCGCAAAATGCACGGTGATTGCGCAGCCGAAAGTCCGCTTTCTGTGCAACTGGCCGGAACAGAGCCAGACGAAATGGCCGAAGCAGCCAAAATGAACGAGGCACGCGGTGCCATGATCATTGATATCAACATGGGCTGTCCTGCCAAGAAAGTAACCAAAGGGTACGCGGGATCGGCGCTTATGCGCGACGAAAAGCTTGCTGCAGATATCATCAAGGCAACTGTGGACGCGGTATCAATCCCTGTGACGCTCAAGATGCGTTTGGGGTGGGATGACGATAATCGGAATGCCCCGAATTTGGCCCGCATTGCCGAGGATCTCGGGATCGCGATGTTGACCGTGCATGGGCGTACGCGCTGTCAGTTTTACAAAGGGGATGCGGACTGGGATGCAATTGCACTTGTCAAACAAGCGGTTTCCATTCCGGTCATTGGTAACGGGGATGTTAACAGCGAAGAAGATGCCAAAGAACTTCTGATGCGTTCTGGTGCAGATGGCGTGATGATTGGACGTGGTGCGCAAGGGCGTCCTTGGTTTCTTGCACAGGTGTCGCACTATCTCAAAACGGGTGAAAAAATGCCGTCACCTGCGCTTGCTGTTCAGCTTCAAACCATCTTGCAGCATTATGATGCAATGATCGACCATCACGGTCGGCAGGGGGTACGTATCGCGCGGAAACATTTGGCCTGGTACTGCAACAGCTTGCGCAATGCTACCGAATTTCGTCGTGTTGTCAATGTGTTGGATGACCCGATAGAAGTTAAAAATCAAATCCGCGCATTCTATGAGCCGCTGATTGAAGCCGAAATAAAACTGGATCAGCAAGCAGCCTGATCGCTTTATAACAAGAACAGATCGATGGTCAAAAACCGTCGTCGGGGAAAATATTTATGAAACTGGGATTTGGAAAAGGCAGCGGCAACGGGGTGGACCCGACAGGCGTTCTCAATGCGATTGCAAGTGCTGTGATCGTTGCCAACCGTGACGGAAAGATCAAGTTCGTCAATCAGGCGACAGAACAGCTTTTTAACACCAGCTCCAGCGTTTTATGCCGCAGTGATCTGACGGATTTTATCCCGTCAGACAGTCCGGTCTTTTCCCTGATCAAGCAGGCAATTGACGAGGCAACACTGGTTGCTGATCACAATCTTTCCATTGAAAGCCCGAAGATCGGCAAACATACGGTCAACCTGACGGTCGGATCCATGCCCGACGATAGCGATTATGCCGTTTTGACTTTTGAGCCGAGATCCATTGCGCAAAAGATCGATAATCAGTTGCTCAGCCGAAATTCGGCGCGTTCCGTGAGTGCGATGGCCGCCATTCTGGCCCATGAAATCAAGAACCCGCTTTCGGGTATTCGTGGTGCAGCCCAATTGCTGGAACAAACCAGCAATGATGATGACAGGGTCCTGACGCGCCTGATTTGCGATGAAGCAGATCGGATCGTGGAGCTTGTGGACAGGATGGAGATATTCTCTGACAAGCCGCTTGAACGGGGGGCTGTCAATATTCATACGGTTCTTGAGCACGTGCGCCGTTTGGCTGAAAACGGCTTTGCCAAAAATCTGACTTTTGAAGAAATCTACGATCCTTCCTTGCCGCCTGTTTTTGGCAATCGCGATCAACTTATTCAAGTATTCCTGAATTTAATCAAGAATGCTGGCGAGGCGGTCGATCCGACCGATGGAAAAATTACCATATCAACCCGGTATCAGCATGGTGTTCGTTTGGCCGTTGCGGGCGGGGACGCCCGTGTTCATTTGCCTTTGGTCGTTTCTGTGCGCGATAACGGACCGGGTATCCCGCAAGACATGCAAGAAAGTCTGTTTGACCCGTTTGTTACGACAAAGCCGACAGGGTCCGGGCTTGGTTTGGCACTTGTGGCGAAAATCATCAATGACCATGGTGGCGTGATTGAAGTGAAAGACGTTCCCGGCGGAGGGGCGGAGTTCCAGATTATGCTGCCGATTTACAATCGGGCACTGGCCGAGGGGGCATCAGCGCCGATCATAATCAAAAACAGGGATGAAACCGTATGAGCACGAGCCCTGCAAGAATTCTGGTGGCCGACGATGATCGGGCCATTCGAACAGTCTTGACACAGGCATTGTCACGTCAGGGGCACGAAGTCCGCAGCACAGGCCATGGCCGCACGCTGTGGGACTGGATCGCCGATGGGGATGGCGACCTTGTGATCACCGATGTCATGATGCCCGATGAAAACGGACTGGACATGGTGCCGCGCATTCGCAAATTGCGTCCGGATTTGCGCGTGATTGTCATGAGTGCGCAAAACACCTTGATGACGGCGGTTAAAGCAGCCCAGCGTGGTGCGTTTGAATACTTGCCAAAACCGTTTGATCTTAATGAGTTGATGGGGATTGTTGATCGTGCGCTTGAGGCGCCGCAACAAAAAGAACCCGGCCTTAAAGAAGATGAAGAGGGCGATGATCGCCTGCCTTTGATCGGCCGATCTCCGGCGATGCAGGAAATCTATCGTGCACTTGCACGGTTGATGAATACCGACCTGACCGTGATGGTCACGGGTGAAAGTGGCACCGGCAAGGAACTGGTTGCGCGTGCGTTGCATGAATATGGTGGGCGGCGTCATGGACCGTTCGTTGCCATCAATATGGCGGCCATTCCCAGAGAGCTGATTGAAAGTGAACTGTTTGGCCACGAAAAAGGGGCCTTTACAGGGGCGAACGAGCGCAAGGTCGGCCGGTTTGAACAAGCCGAAGGTGGCACGCTGTTTCTTGATGAAATCGGCGATATGCCCCTTGAGGCGCAAACCCGGTTGTTGCGTGTCTTGCAGGAAGGCGAATACACCCGTGTCGGTGGGCGAACTCCCATTCGGGTCAATGTCCGGATTGTTGCCGCGACGCACCGCGATCTGCGCAAGCTGATCCGCGAGGGGACATTCCGCGAAGATTTGTTCTATCGCCTCAATGTTGTTCCCATTCGTCTGCCGTCATTGCGTGAACGGTTGGAAGATATTCCGGAACTGGTCAATCACTTCCTGCTTCAGGCCAGTGAAGAAGGCTTGCCACGCAAGTCGCTGTCAGCAGAGGCCATGGCGCGCCTTAAGGCGCATCGTTGGCCGGGCAATATCCGTGAACTCGAAAATATGGTCCGGCGTTTGACCGCGCTGTATTCGCATGACGTGATTGGTGTCGATGTCATCGAGACCGAGTTTTCCGAAAATATCGTCACGGAAGCAGCGCCGAACGCGGAACCTCAGTCGCTTTCGGAATCGATTGAGCGACATGTGCGAGAATATTTTGACGCCCATGATGATGATTTGCCTGCCAATGGCCTCTATGATCGGATCTTGCGTGAAATGGAACGGCCGCTTTTGACTGTGACGCTTGAAGCCACGCGTGGAAATCAGGTCAAAGCCGCAGAGGTTCTTGGACTTAACCGCAACACCTTACGCAAGAAGATCCGTGATTTGGGACTTGAAGTCGTCAGGGGCGCGAAATGAATAATACCGACCGTTCGATCTCCAACCGGTTCTTGCGGTCGGGCTTTGTACGGTTTCTGGGGCGGCTTGGCCAATCACGGCGTTTTGCGTTTGGCCTGGTAACCGCGGCCCTGATTTCAGTGACAGCGACCTATCTGGCAATGACGGGGACGGCGCCATTTCGCCCTGATCCGCGCCTGATCATCTTGCTGTTGAATGTTGACCTTGTGCTGGTGTTGCTTTTGGCAACGCTTGTCGCGCGCAAGCTCGTGCAGATCTGGATGGAGCGCCGGCGCGGTGTCGCCGGGGCGAAGCTTCATACCCGCATGGTCTTGATGTTTTCGCTGGTGGCGGTGACGCCGGCGATTATTGTTGCGGTTTTTTCGGCACTTTTCCTGCATTTCGGTATTCAGGGCTGGTTTAGTGACCGCATCCGAACCGCCGTTGAAGAAAGCATGGTGATTGCCGATGCATATTTGCGCGAACATCAGGAACTGATCCGCGCAGATGCGTTGGCAACAACAAATGACCTGCAACGTTTTGGTGTTAATTTCTCGACCAACCCGGACCGTATTGCTGATTTCCTGACCGATCAGGCGCTGGCGCGTGGTTTGCCTGAAGTCATGATGATTGATGGATCAGGTCAGATTATTGCCCAATCGGAATACAGCTTTTCTTATGACGTCAACCAATCGTCTGTTCCGGCAGAGGTGTTTGACGAAGCACGTCAAAAAGACGTCGTTTTGATGATCGGCGCAAGTGACAACCGCATCCGTGCCATCGCCAAGATCCCGAGCTTTATCGATGCTTTTTTGCTGGTTGGTCGGTTTGTTGATCCGAATGTCCTTGATCGCATCGACAAGGCAAGACGCGCTGTTGATGCCTATGAAAGCCTTGAAGGTGAACGATCAGGGATCGTGATCACTTTTGTGATGATCTTTGTTTTGATTTCGGTGGTGTTGCTTTTGGCGTCTGTGACCTTGGGGTTGATGGTCGCAACCCGGTTGGTGCAACCGGTTTCACAATTGATTACCGGCGCTGAACGTGTGCGTGACGGGGATTTGTCGTTCCGGGTGCCGCTTGACGGGCAAGGCGATGAGCTTGAGGCGCTTAGCCTTGCATTCAACCGTATGACCGCACAGCTTGAAACCCAAAGAAACGAACTGATTGCGGCAAACCGTCTGAATGACGAACGACGCAGGTTTACCGAAGCGATTTTGGGCGGGGTTACTGCCGGCGTGATTGGTCTTGATCCGGACCGCAAGATTGATCTTCCCAACCGAAGCGCATCTGATCTTCTTGGTTTTGATCTTGAGGATCATCTTGGACAGGGGCTGACCGAGGTCATTCCCGAGTTCCAGCCGCTGTTTGATGATTTTGACCGGGATGGCGATCGCAGCAAACCACGACAGATAGAAATACGTCGTCACGGTGTTAGCCTGACTTTGATGGCGCGTGTTACCGCTGAATGGGCAGATGATTGCACGGTCTTTGGCTATGTTGTGACGTTTGACGATGTGACCGAACTTCAGACCGCGCAGCGCATGGCCGCATGGGCGGATGTGGCACGGCGTATCGCACACGAAATCAAAAACCCGCTGACACCGATCCAGCTTTCGGCAGAGCGACTTAAACGCCGCTATCTAAAGCAAATCCATGATGATCAGGAAGTGTTCAAAACCTGCACAGATACGATTATCCGTCAGGTGTCTGATATCGGAAGAATGGTCGACGAGTTTTCAAGTTTTGCCCGGATGCCGTCGCCGACCATGCGGTTGGAAGATGTCGGTGAACTGATTAAAAGTGCGGTCTTCCTGCAAAAGCAGGCACACAGCGATATTGTTTATGACTTCGACCGAGGCGGCATTGAAAACCTGCTGATTTCATGTGATGCCCGTCAGGTTAATCAATGCCTGACCAATACGCTCAAGAACGCGGCAGAGGCGATCCAGGGACGCGAAAAACCCGAAGAAGGGGAGTTGCCGCGCGGCAAGATCGAGATATCTGTATCGGTATCACCGGATAATCAGCGTATTTTCATTGCTGTATCAGACAATGGTAAAGGGCTTCCACGTGAAAACCGTGAACGTCTGACCGAGCCATATGTGACAACCCGATCAAAGGGCACCGGCCTTGGTTTGGCTATCGTAAAGAAAATCATGGAAGACCATGGCGGAGAGCTTATACTCTCGGATGGCGTCGAGAGCGGTGCAACGATTACACTATCTTTCCCGAAGGTTGTAGAAGCCGACACAAGTGATGTTGCTCTGGACGCAAACTCCTCAGGCAATTGATCTGGTTGTCAAATTCGTAACAATAAAAAGATTGATTTGGTCACGACATGGCGCACGACATTCTTATTGTCGATGATGAAGAAGACATCCGGGCATTGATTTCCGGGATTCTTGAAGACGAGGGTTATACCACCCGCCAGGCAGGCTCTAGCCAGGGGGCTTTGTCAGAGGTCGCAGCCCGCAGGCCAAGCCTTGTGGTGCTTGATATCTGGATGGATGAAAGTGACCATGACGGCATCGAGACCCTGAAGCTTATCAAGCGTGAGCATAGCGAAGTGCCGGTCGTCATGATCTCTGGTCACGGAAACATCGAAACCGCGCTTGAGGCATCACGTATCGGCGCCTATGACTTTATTGAAAAGCCGTTCAATACCGACCGCCTGTTGATGGTGGTGGAACGTGCGATTGATGATGCGCGCTTGCGCCGGGAAAACCGTGAACTGACCTTGCGCGCAGGTGGGGATACTGAACTTATCGGCAATTCGTCGGTGCTGAATAATCTGCGTCAGTCGGCCGAACGCGTGGCACGCACAGGCAGCCGGGTTCTGATCCATGGTCCGGCAGGATCGGGCAAAGAAGTCGTTGCCCGCCTGATCCATCAGAAATCAGCCCGCGCAGAAGCGCCGTTTGTTGTGCTTAATTGTGCCAATATTGCGCCCGAAACCATGGAAGAATCATTGTTCGGGGCGGTTGCGACAGCCGAACGCGAAGCGCGGACCGGTGTTCTGGAGCTTGCCCATGGCGGGACCTTGTTGCTTGATGAGGTGGCCGATATGCCACTGGAAACACAAGGTAAAATCGTTCGTGTGCTTCAAGATCAGACATTTGAGCGTGTTGGTGGTTCGGTACCGGTCAATGTCGATGTACGCGTGATTGCGACAACGGCGCGCGATCTTGAACAGCGCATCGAAGAGCAAAAATTCAGACAGGATCTGTATTACCGGCTGAATGTGGTGCCGCTTGAAGTGCCGCCCTTGCATCAGCGACGGGATGATATTCCGCTTCTGGCAGAGACGTTTCTTGATCGCTACGCCGATGCTACCGGCCTTCCGAAACGGAAATTGTCACCCGAAGCCATGGCGACCCTGCATGCCTATGACTGGCCGGGTAATGTTCGCCAGTTGCGCAATGTGATTGAACGTTTGATGATCATGGCACCCGACGAAGAAAAGGTTGATCTGATCAGCGGTAAAATGCTGCCCTCAGAGCTGTTTTCGGACGTGCCGACATCGCTAAGTTTTGACAAGACCAGTGAAATCATGGCATTGCCGCTCCGCGAGGCGCGCGAGATGTTTGAAAAAGAATATCTTCAGACCCAGATTGACCGTTTTGGTGGAAATATTTCCAAAACGGCAAGCTTTGTCGGCATGGAACGTTCGGCGTTGCATCGCAAGCTGAAAAGCCTTGGTGTCAACGGGCAATAAGCCCAAATTCACCAAGGACTGTTGTGAACGGGAGAATTCGACATGAAGGTCATCATTTGCGGCGCCGGGCAGGTGGGTTTCCACATTGCCAAATATCTGGCTGCGGAAAACAATGATGTTACCGTGATCGACCAGTCCGAAGAACTGGTACGCAAAATTTCCGATACGCTTGAGGTCAAAGGCATCATCGGGTTCGGATCGCACCCGGATGTTCTGCAGCAGGCCGGGGCCGAAGAAGCCGATATGCTGATTGCCGTGACCTTTGCCGATGAGGTCAATATGACGGCATGTCAGGTCGCGCATTCACTTTTTAATGTGCCAACCAAAATTGCCCGCATCCGCAGCCAGACTTACTTGCAGCCGGAATGGGCCAGCCTGTTTGGCCGCGAAAAATTGCCGATTGATGTAGTGATTTCACCGGAAATGGAGGTCGCGCGTGCGGTTGCGCGCCGCCTTCAGGCGCCCGGCGCGTTTGACATGATCCCGTTTGCCGATGACAAGGTTAAAATCCTTGGTATCCGTTGTAGCGACGATTGTCCGGTGATCAACACGCCTTTGCGCCAGCTTCATCAGCTGTTCCCGGATCTCAATATCTCGATTCTTGGCATGATCCGTGGTGATAAGGCCGTTTACCCCAAGGGCGATGACCAGATGCTTGCCGGCGATCTTGTCTATTTGGCGGTTTCCAGTGATCAGGTTGATCGGGCGATGTCGGCCTTTGGTCACGAAGATCCAGAAGCGCGCCGTATCGTCATTTTTGGTGGCGGCAATATCGCGTTGTTCCTGGCCGAAGAAATCAATCAGAATTTCCCGGGGGTAACCACCCGTCTGGTCGAAGCCGACCCGGAACGTGCACGCTTTGTCGCGCAGAAATTGCCCAAGAAAAGCGTTGTTCTGCGGGGGGATGTTCTTGACCCGGAACTGCTTGAAGAAGCCAATGTCGGCAATGCCGAGGCGGTTGTTGCACTGACCAATGATGATGAAACCAACATTCTGGCATCGCTTCTGGCCAAGCGTTACGGCTGCCCGCGGGCGCTGACCCTGATTAACAAAAGCACCTATAATTCGCTGGTGTCCGAGCTTGGCGTTGACGTGGTGATCAGCCCGCGTATGACAACGGTATCGACGATCCTGCATCACGTGCGCCGTGGTCGTATTCGCGCCGTGCACAGCCTGTCGGAAGGTTTCGGCGAAGTGCTTGAGGCCGAGGCACTTGAAACAGCGCCGATTGTCGGTAAGGCAATCAAGGATATCTCGATGCCGGCCGGGGTTGTTTTCGGTGCCATCCTGCGCGATGGCGAGGTGGTCATGCCGCGGGCAAATACCGTGATTGAAGCCAATGACCGTATTGTGGTGTTTGCCGGCTCGGAACAAATCAAGAAGGTCGAAAAAATGTTCGCCGTCCGCTTGGAATATTTCTGATCGGGCAGGTAGTTTGATAATTCCTTATGCAAAATAAAATCAGCCCAACGACCGGATTGCCAGATGTCAGATAAATCGCCCCAATCACCCAAAGCCGTTATTTTTGACTGGGATAACACGCTGGTCGACAGTTGGGGGACTATTCAGGCGTCATTGAATATGACGCTTGAAGAATTTGGCAAGGAACCCTGGTCGCTCGCGGAAACCAAACAGCGGGTCGCGCGGTCAATGCGTGACAGTTTTCCGATCCTGTTTGGGGAAGACAAGTGGCTGGCAGCAAAGGACAGCTTTTACGGCCATTTCCAGTCCATCCACCTTGAAACACTGATGCCGCTTGCCGGGGCACATGATTTATTGTGTGCATTGCGTGACAACGGAACCTATATCGGCGTCGTCAGCAACAAGAATGGTGATTTTTTACGTAAAGAAGCCGACCATCTTGGCTGGACGCCGTTTTTTGGCAAAATTGTCGGGGCAACGGATGCCACGCGCGACAAACCGGCGCCTGATCCTGTGCATATGGCGATGGGGGACCTTGCCGCAGCGCAATATGAGAATCTGTGGTTTGTCGGCGATAGCGTGGTTGATATTCAGTGTGCACGCAATGTCGGAGCAACGGCAATTCTGATTGGTGACGAAATTACCGGGGACAGTGACGCGCAGAATTCCGCGACTCTTGCCCCTGATTGGCATTTCCCCGATTGCCGCGCGCTGGTAAGGGTTGTAAAAGGCTTGTCGAACGTCTTATAGTTCATGAAGGTCATTAAAAAATGGGGACGGAATCGTGATGGACCTGAAAGTCGAAGGTTCCACATTTTCCTTGGCCGCCCGAAACCAAAAAAATACGCTCATAAAAGAAGGCTAGGTCTAACCAATGGCGGAAAAATCACAAAATGTTCAGGACGTTTTTCTGAACTATTGCCGTAAAAACAAAACGCCGGTTACCGTGTTTCTGGTCAACGGAGTCAAATTGCAGGGCATTATTACCTGGTTTGACAATTTCTCTGTTTTGCTGCGGCGCGATGCTCATACTCAGCTCGTCTACAAACACGCAATTTCGACGGTAATGCCGACGACGCCGATCAAGTTGTTTGATCCGAGCCAGCCTGCGACGGAAGAAGAAAATAGCTGAAGAGTCTCTGACTTCGGGGGGCGGCGATACGCCCGATTCTCCACGGGTCCTGGTTTTCCATCCGGAACTAAAACGCGCAGACCCAACAGGGGCTTGGCGCGATGCTTCTTCACGTCTGGAAGAAGCGGTCAGTCTTACGGGTGCGCTTGATTTTGAAGTGGTGGGCGCAGAAATCGTGCCCATCGCAAAAACACGTCCGGCAACGTTGTTTGGCAAGGGTGTGGTTGAACGTCTTGGCCTGCAGATCAAGGCCATTGAAGCCGATATCGTCATGATCAATGGCCAGCTTTCCCCGATCCAGCAACGTAATCTGGAACGTGAATGGAAATGCAAGGTCATTGACAGGACGGGCCTGATCCTTGAAATCTTTGCCGATCGCGCCCGGACGCGTGAAGGTCGTTTACAGGTGCAACTGGCACTGCTGAGCTATCAGCGGTCGCGCCTTGTGCGCACCTGGACGCACCTTGAACGCCAGCGTGGTGGGCGAGGCTTCCTTGCCGGTCCTGGTGAACGCCAGATCGAGATTGATCGGCGTCTGATTGGTGACAAGCTTGCCAAGCTCCGCCGTGAGCTTGAAGAAGTCAAACGGACTCGCGAACTGCATCGCGAGGCCCGCCGTCGGGTGCCATACCCGATTGTTGCCCTCGTGGGCTATACCAACGCCGGAAAGTCGACGCTGTTTAACCAATTGACCGTGTCCGAGGTGTTTGCAGAAGACATGCTGTTTGCAACCCTGGACCCGACCATGCGGGGGCTTGTTTTGCCAAGCGGTCGCAAGGTTATCTTGTCTGACACGGTGGGATTTGTATCCGATTTGCCGCACGACCTTGTGGCGGCCTTTCGTGCAACGCTTGAGGAAGTTCTGGAAGCAGACCTGATCGTGCATGTTCGTGATGCCGCGTCACCCGAGGCAGAGGAACAAAAGCTTGATGTGCTTGAGGTACTTAAGGAACTCGGGCTTCAGAAGGCAATTGACGGTGAAGAACTCGTCGAGGCGCTGAACAAGATCGATCAGCTTGAAGGCGACGAGCTGCAAGCTGTTTCGGAATATGCAGCGCGTCATGACAATACCATTGCGATTTCAGCCATCAAGGGCACGAATTGCGATGCATTGTTGCATCTGATTGAAGATCGCCTGACCGAAGATATGCCGGTCTTTGCACTTTGCGTGCCTTATGCTGATGGCAAATCTCTGGCCCGGCTTTATGAGCAGGGCGAAGTTCTTAAGCGTAGAGAAGGTGAAAACGGCATTTCCGTTCAAGTCAGAGTAGACACGACCCGTGTCGGTCGGTTTGAGGACTGGTGTGCGAAAGCCGGCCTTGAGATACAATTGGTTTAAATAATGCCCAGCAAAGGAGAAGGCGCGTGGCGATCAAAGTCGATATGGATAAAGTGACCGAAATTATTCGGGAAGTATCGGCTGCTGAGATTGCCCCGCGTTTTGGCCAGTTGGACGATGCCGATATCGACACAAAGACCCATGCAATGGATCTTGTGACGATTGCCGATACCGAGGCCGAACGCGTTCTGACCCGGCGTTTGACGGATCTTTTGCCAGGAAGCCGAGCGCTTGGCGAGGAAGCAGCCCATGAAGACCCTGCTTTGCAGGAACGGGTCTTTGCTTCAGATGATCCGTTCTGGATCATTGATCCGGTGGATGGCACCAAAAACTTCGCCCATCACAAACAACCTTTTCGTTGTATGGTCGGTCTTTATGCTGGCGGAGAAACCGTTGCCGCCTGGATCGTTGATCCAATCGAAGGGGCGGCAACCGTGGCGGAAAAAGGGGCTGGTACCTGCTATCAGGGAAAGCCTGTTTCCGTGCGTTCAAATATCAAGAAGCCAGCGGACGCCAAAGGGTTTCTGATTTCCTATGCGCGTGATCGCATTCGCAAGCATTACGGGCATCTGGATTTCTTTGCCGATGTTGCTCATTATTCATGCTGTGGGGCGGAGTATGAGGAAATGGCGCGCGGTGCCTATGATTTCTGTGCCTACCGTACGCTCAAACCCTGGGATCATGCGCCGGGCACCTTGCTGGTACGTGAGGCCGGCGGATATGCGCGTTACATCACAGCGGATGCAGACAACGAATATAATGCCAATGCGACAGCACCGGGTTTACTATGCGCCAGTTCCGAGGAGCTGTGGGTTGAGATCAATGAAATTCTGATGCCGCTATTTAGCTAAGCCGGCTCACACTTGGCCGCGTTCTGTCTTTTTCGCCAGATTCCAAAGGTTATCCATTTCCGCCAAATCTGAGTCCGCCGCCGTTCGGCCGTCGCGCGCCAGTTCATTTTCGATGAAATGAAACCTTCTGGTGAATTTGTGATTGGCACCGCGCAATGCAACTTCGGGATCAACACCGATCTTGCGTGCCAGATTAGCCATAACAAACAACATATCCCCCAGTTCGTCTTGAAGGCGTTCCGGGTCCGGATTTTCGGTCATTTCAGCTTTGAGCTCGTCAATTTCCTCGTGAAGTTTGTCAAAGACTTCATCGGTGCTGGGCCAGTCAAATCCCACGCGGGCAGCGCGTTTGGTCAGTTTTTCAGCGCGCATCAATGCGGGCAGGGCGCTTGCCACGCCATCAAGGGCGCTGTGGCGTTCATGGCCTTTGTCCTCGGCCTTTCGGGCACGCTCGGCCGCCTTGATCTTTTCCCATGTTTGATTGACGCCATCTGTTGTGGTGGCGTCGCCATCACCAAACACGTGCGGATGGCGGCTGATCATTTTTGAAACGATGCTGTTGGCGACATCTTCAAAATCAAAGTGACCGGCTTCTTTGGCCATCTGGGCGTGGAACACGACCTGTAAAAGCAAATCCCCCAATTCGTTGCAAAGTTCGGGCATGTCGTTGTCGGCAATGGCGTCGGCGACTTCATAGGCTTCTTCGATGGTGTAGGGGGCGATGGTCGAGAAATCCTGTTCCAGATCCCATGGGCACCCGCCATTCGGGTCACGAAGCTTTGCCATGACGTCGAGAAGTTCGTTGATGGCTTTGCTGTTATGCGTGGTCATGGTGTATGTCCCGTTTCGGTTTCTGGATTTGCCCTGTTTGCTTCTTTAACTCCTATCGCGCTGCATCACGACTGACAAGCAGATGATGCGGACAAAACAAAACCCGCAAGACCGATATGGCACTTGCGGGTTTTGCATAAATTTCCGGACGGTTTGTCGGCTTATGCAGCCTTAAGTTTTTCTTCCGTGTTAGCGCTATCATTGCTGGTTTTCTGCGATGATGCGTCGTGCGTTCCCTTGCCTTCAACAAGGCCGCGATGCAGGGCCACGATCGCCTTTTTGAAATCGCCTTCGGCGACAACAAACTGCAAATCAACACGCCGGCTCGGATAATGTGACGCCACCAGATCAACACCGGCATCATCAAGGATCGATACCGCGCGTGCAAACAGGCCCGGTTGTTCGATATTGGCACCGATCACGGAAACAATCGCGACTTTGCGCGTTTGAACGGTTGCCTCTGGCTGGTTTGCCTCGATCTCGTCAACACAGCGGCGGATCTGCTTGAGCGGTGCCGCCACGTAATGCGTAATCGTATTGGCGTTCAGGTTCTTGGTGACGGTCGGCACCTTGTAACGTTTCAGAACATTCAGGATCGCTTCTTCGCCACCAGGAACGCCGACCATGTCCTGATTGAAAACTTCAATTTCGAATGCGGTCGGAACGCCGGTTACGATTTCAACGCGGCTGTTTTCAGGTTCCCAATGATCGTCAATCACCGTGCCCGGATGTTCCGGTTCAAAGGTATTGGCAATCCGAAGCGGGATGTCATTCTGACGAAGGCCTTTGGCTGCGCGCGGGTGGATGGCTTCCATGCCCATGTTCGATAACTGGTCAGCCACGTCATAGCTTGTGCGGCCAATCGGGCGCACAGCATCTTCGCCGACGATGCGTGGATCGGCGCTTGAGAGGTGGAATTCCTTATGAATGATCGCTTCGCGCGCCTGGGTCAGGCACGCAATACGCGAGAAGGTCACTTCACTATATCCGCGGCCATAAATGCTCATCAGACCTTCGCTGCACTGGGCATAACCCGTTGCAATCGCAAGCTGGCTTGAAAGATCGATATCTTCAAAGACCTTGTTGATGCGGCCATCAAGGGTGGATGCCTCTGGCTCACGCCAGCCGGACAGATCTGCAAAGACCGCATTCACGCCCTTGGCGCGTAGCAGCAGCATCGTATTGTGCGCACTATGTGCTTCACCAATCGCCGAGAGCATTTCGCGCACTGTCAAAAGGTGTTTTTCAAGTTTGAAATGACCGAAGCTGCACAGGCGATGAAGATCCATCAGGCAGCTGCGCGTGCCTTCAATCCGCTCGTGCACAAAGGCATTGGCCAGTTTCAGTTCCGGTGCGTCGCCAAAGATTTCTTCGTTAATGGCACACATTTTTTCCGAAACTTTGGTCAAGGCATCGCCCCAGGCCCAATCGGTTTCCGATCCGGAATAAAGCTGATAGACGCCTGCTTCGCCAGTCTTTTTGTTTTCGAGCAAAAGGTCGGTAAAACCGCCATATGCCGAAACGACAAAGACACGGTTATACAATTCGTCTTCTTTGCGATTGCCAACCAGAATGTTGTCCATGACCGCATCAACCTGGGTCATCGACGTGCCACCGATTTTGTGAACGCTATGCCCAGCGTCCTTATTTTTCTGGGCTGAAAGCATGTTGCCTCCTTTGGGGGCGTTTCCTTTGAAAATTTGTGCAGTGTTCGGGGCGGGGATTGATCGGCCGCCCCGAATAAAATGTTTAACTGGCAAGTGCGTCGCCATCGAGCGGATAGACGCCGTTCTCGTCATGGACTTCGCGGCCATTCAGGGGCGGGTTGAAGGCGCAGGCCACAACCATATCCTCGGTACCGCCGCGCAAATAGTGGCGGTCATGCTTGTCGAGGATGTAAACCGTGCCCGGTTCGATCTTGTATTTTTTGCCATCGGCAATGGTTTCGACTTCGCCATTGCCCGAAATGCAATACACCGTCTCGAAATGGTTGGCGTAGCAGATCTCGGTCTCGGTACCGGCATAAATGGTGGTGATGTGGAATGAGAAACCCATGCCGTCTTCGGCAAGCGACAGACGCGTGCTTTCCCAGTTATCCGAAACCACGCGGCGACCGGATGCTTCACATTCTTTCAAAGTACGAACAATCATTTTTAACTCTTTGATATAATTAAGTTGTGGGGCAGGGCGACGTATTCAAACGTCGCCCTAACTTTTGTTACTCAGCGGCTGCTTTGGCCGGGGAGATTTCCTTGTTCATAGCTTTGGCAGTTGCCAGTTCAAGGATCTCAATGCCATGGGCAAGATCCTGCTTGGAGATGATCAGCGGCACAAGGCATTTGACCACTTCATCTTCCGGGCCGCTGGTTTCAATCACCAGGTTATGTTTGAAGCATTCCTTGGTAACCCTGGATGCCAGTTCGCCACTTTCAAAGCAGATCCCCTGCATCAGGCCGCGGCCCTTGCGATAAAGCTTGCCATCGCCGTAACGATCAATGATTTCGTCAAGGCGGGTTTTAAGGAAGGCTGCCTTGTCACGCACATCCGCAGCAAACTTGTCATCGGACCAGAAATGCTCAAGTGCGGCAGTCGCCGTCACAAAGGCGTGGTTGTTGCCGCGGAAGGTGCCGTTATGTTCGCCGGGATGCCAGACATCAAATTCCGGCTTGATCAGAACAACGGCCAATGGAAGCCCATAAGCCGAAAGCGATTTCGACAGCGTGATCATGTCGGGCTTGATGTCGGCAGGTTCGAAGCTGAAGAACGTCCCGGTACGACCGCAGCCTGCCTGAATGTCATCAACAATCAGAAGGATGTCATGCTTGCGGCAGACCTTTTCGAGGTTCTTGAGCCAGCCGAAATCAGCGGCATTAAGGCCGCCTTCACCCTGAAGGGTTTCAACAATGACCGCTGCGGGCAGGGCGATGCCGCTGGAATTGTCCGACAAGACACGGTCTAGATATTCGGTGGTATCCGCGCCATCGCCCATGTAACCGTCAAATGGGACGGCAACAGCGTTATCAAGCGAGACACCAGCAGCGCCACGGTGATGTTCATTGCCCGTGATGGCAAGCGAACCCAGAGTGCAGCCGTGGAAACCATTGGTAAATGAAATTACGGTTTCGCGGCCTTTGACACGGCGGGCCAGTTTCAGGGCCGCTTCGACGGCGTTGGTGCCTGTCGGGCCGGTAAACTGGATCTTGTATTCCATGTCGCGCGGCTTGAGGATTTTGCTTTCAAGCGCTTCAAGAAATGCTTCCTTGGCCTTGGTGTGCATATCCAGGCCGTGGGTGACGCCGTTTGATTTGATGTAATCAATCAGCTTTTCCTGCAGGACAGGATGGTTGTGTCCATAATTCAGGCTGCCGGCACCGGCAAGAAAATCAAGATAACGGTTGCCGTTCTCGTCGGTCAGCCATGCGCCTTCTGCCTTTTCAAAGGTTACAGGGAAGGAGCGTGCATAGCTCTGAACTTCCGATTCAAGGCGATCAAATACAGTCATGGTTCCCTCTTTCAGATTGGGAAAAAATCAAATTCACCTGTCATGACAAACGTTCCGGCGGGCCGGATGTTCCTGAAACGGGCGTGCCATTTCATGCATGAAAGGTGGGAAAATTGGGCCAGCCTGATCAGGCGGCGACGCGTTCGACGTCTTCACGTTCAAACGGACCGATCTGCCACAGGATTTCGCTGGCAGCAGCACCTTCAAAGTGCGTTTCGCGTTCGAACTGGACCTTGCGTTTAACGTCTGCACCCAGTTCGCGGGCAACAGAACGGAAGACACCCTGCGAGGGCGCGTTGGTCGAGGTAATTGTTGTGTTCAACTGCGAGACATCATGGCAGGACGGGCGGTCCAGAATGTCAAGGATCAGGCGTTTCGCCAGACGCAGGCCGCGTGCCTTGGGCGAAACGGCAACCTGCCAGATGAAAAGCTGATCAGGTTTGTTGGGAACAATATAGCCTGAAACGAAGCCGACGGCTTCGCCATCAAGTTCGGCAATCGCGCAAGTGTCAGCAAAGTGCGAGCACTGCAGCAGATTGCAATACATCGAGTTTTCATCCAGCGGCTTGCAATCGGCAATAAGGTTGTTCACCGCAGCGCCGTCTGTGGCCTTGGGTTTTCGGATAATCAGGTTGGCTTTCTGGCCGGTATTGCCGTTTGTGTTGGCAATTCTCATCGGTCTGCCTGTTCTGTTATTTCGATATACGATCATTCATGTCGCGGAGAATATATAGATCATCGATGAAAAATGTTCAAGGGCGCTCTTGGTGACTCTCTTGTGAAATTGAATAAGATATTGATAAATAAGAAATAAATGTAAATTATTGAGTGGTATCATATATTTGTAATTCGATTAATATGGCGTGTGTAAAATCAACGGATATCGATATAGTAAACGATCGATTTTCGATGAAGATGGTGCCTTAAAACGTTGCGTAGTCCGGGCTGTGCGGCTAAAACAACGATTATTGAATAAACTGTAGATGCCCGGAAAATCGCCATGGACAAACTGCATGAAGCGCTGATTTCTATTCGCCGTATCCTGCGTGCGAGTGACATTCACGCAAAAAAGCTTGGCAAGGTGACCGGGCTCAAAACATCCCAACTTCTCGTCTTGCAGTCGCTAGAGGAATTCGGCGAAATGACTGTCGGGCAAATTGCCGCCAAAGTGAATTTGGCGCAGGCGTCAACGACAGCTCTGGTCGATAAGTTGCAAGCCATGCAACTTGTGACCCGTGAACGGGGCGATACCGACAAGCGCAAGGTTTTTGTGCGTTTGACCGATCAGGGTAAAACGATCCTTGCGCGGGCCCCGATGGCACTGCACGACAGGTTTTCAGAGAATTTCAACAGTCTTGAGGAATGGGAACAAACATTCCTTATTGCAGCGCTTCAGCGTGTTTCCGGGATGATGGATGCAAGCGAAATCGATGTTGCACCTGTTCTGGATCATGATGTGATTGTTGAAAAGCGCGACTAGGTCCTGAGCCTAAGCCTAAGCCTAAGCCTAAGCGCTGTTGCGGTTGGCATGCACCCTTCTTCCCGCCATTCTTGGCGATGCTTCGCATCACAGCGATGCGTACCCGATGTGGTTATTGGTTGGGCGGGGTGATTGCCTGTTTGGCGGCATTTTTGCGCGCCATATGACGTTGAAACCACTTTGCCAGTATCGGGGCGAGCAGAACGATTTCGAAAATGCGCACGATATGGTGAAAGGCGACAAAACTCGGCTCGACATTCAGCGCCAGCGCAATCAAGGACATCTCGGCAACACCGCCCGGGGCGAATGCCAGCAACACAGCAATGAAGTCCAGATTAAGCCAACCCGATACAAACCAGGCAACAGCTCCGGTAAAGGCCAACACGACAAGGGTCGCCAGAACGGAATAGCCGGCAAGGCGCATGAGGGTGGAGATATTAACGTTTGAAAACCGACTGCCGATGGCGGAACCCAGGATAAGGAGGCTGCCTGCCAGAAGCCAGCCGGGCAGGTTGCCTTCAACAATGCCTGATACATGCAGTACCATGCTTGCGGCCATTGCACCTGTCATATAGGAAGCCGGAACGCGCAACTTGCTAAACAGTGTGGCAGTAACGATTGCGCAAACGGCTGTCAGGATGCCTTCTTGCAGGGTCATTTGCACTGACTGGCTGTCGCCATGCCCGTTTGCAACTACCCCCGTAATGACAAGAACGATCAGTGGTGCGGACATCACCAAAAGCAAAACGCGCAACCCTTGTGTCAGAGCGATGTCCTGTTCATTGCCGCCTGCTGCGGCGCCAAGTACGACCATGGGCGTCAGGCCGCCAGGCGTTGCCGAGAACAGCGCGGTTGCCGGGTCAAGCTTGGCAACCTTGGAATAGAACCAGGTCACGATAACCGTGATCACGGGGACATAAAGCAACACCGCAATCATGCTTAGAGGCCAGCGCGCGGCTTGATCAAGGGTTTCCGGCGTAAAGGATGCGCCCAGAAACACGCCGATTACACCAAGGATGACAGACCGGAATTGCATGGGGATGCCCATCGGGATGCGCATCAGACTGGCGATAAAAGTTGCCAGCATCGGCCCCAGCATCCAGGCGAGCGGCATATTGATGGAATGCGCAATTCCTCCGCCAATCAAGCCGATCCCAAGGCCAACGAAAAGCTTTTTGAAGAATTGGGGTGTCAGGGCACCGGAAATTCGATTGATCCAGCTGGAGGTTGATGGATCGCCCGGTGTTTTTGCCGTCATGCGTCAGCCTTGCTTTTGTCTATTTGGTTAAGGAAGCTGTCAATGGCCTCACGTAGTTTCGCGGCCTCTGTGTTCAGGGTGCTGGTCGCACGTGTCACATTGGCCGAGCCACTGTGAACGCGGGCGGTTTCGGTATCAAGCGCACCAACGGCTTCTGCCACGGTACGCATGCCGCCATTGGCATCCTGAATGCTGTCGGAGATACCAGCGGTAGAGGCTTGTTGTTCCTCGACGGCTGCGGCAATGGCAGCGGCCGACTGATCAACTTCTCCAATAACATCAGCAACGCCATGCAAGGCATTGACAACATTATCAGTAAGCCCACGAATTTCTTCGACCTGGCTTGCGATATCTTCGGTCGCGCGCGCGGTTTGTGAAGCAAGGTTTTTGACTTCGCCTGCGACAACGGCAAAGCCTTTTCCTGCGTCACCGGCCCGTGCTGCTTCAATCGTTGCATTAAGTGCCAGAAGGTTCGTCTGGTTGGCGATATCTTCGATCAGACTGACGATATCGCCGATGCGCTGGGTCGCATTTGTCAGTTGTTCAAACAGAGCGCGGGATTCTTCGCTTTCGGCACGTGCGCGACCTGCGACCTCGGCAGAATTTTGCGCCTGTTGACCGATCTCAGCGATGGCTTCGGACAGGCTTGCTGTGGTTTGTGAGACCGCCTCGATGTGATGAAGAACCTGTTCTGAATGCTGGTTGGCATCAGCAGAACGTGCGCTGGCATGGGTGGCAATCTGTTCCATGTCGCTTGCCGATCCATTGAGTGAACCAAATTCACGATCAAATCCGGTCAGGGCTTCTTGTACACTGCGCTGGAACAGTTCTGTTGCCGCAATCAGGTTTTGCTGACGATCCTGTTCTTGTTTGCGCACGCGTTCACGTTCCTGACGCAGCAGTTCCGCTTCTTTTGACTGGTCACGCAGAACTGTGACGGAGCGGGCCACAGTGCCGATTTCATCCCCGCGTTGACCGCCGCGAATGTCGATATCAAGATCACCGTTGGAGATTTTTTCGATCAATTTGGCAAGGTCCGTCATCGGACGGGCAATACGGCGCGAAACAAAGATCGAAACCACACCAGCCAGAATGATCACAACGATTGCGACGATGACAAACACACGTTGCAAGGCCTCTGCCTGTGAATAAGCATCGGCAAATGATGTTGTCGCGATGGTGTGGGATTGATCAAGAATATCGGCAAGTGGTGCCTGCAGGGCCTGGAAGGTTTCATCTGCCTGGGCGATGATTTCCAGTGCGCCATAGATATTCATTTCGCTTTCAACAAGGAACTGGTTCACCTGTTCCATATAGTGGGCATAGTTTTGCGTGAAGGCATCGCCACCAACCGCTGAAAGTCGGTCGGCAAGCGGGGCTAACTCTTCTTCAAGTTTGCTGACTTTTTCACGCAAATCCGGCACGACAGCCGCATTAATTCCGTTTGAATCCCAGGTCAGAATACGAAACAGAGAGCCGTGCGCTTCGTTCAAGGCGTTGCTGAGCATCAATGCATCGGAACGGCGTTCATATGCTTCGACGCGAAGGCTGGTAAGCGTGTCTTTTTCGCTTTCAAGTGTTGCGACTGTCGCAAATCCCATGGCGATGATGACGACCATAAGAAAGACCGGAACCAAAAGGGTTTTGGGGCCGATCGACAGATTATCAAGAAAACGCATTGCCGATATTCCTTCGCGTCGTTCAAAGGCAGATCTCAGAGTTCACCATCGTTTGGAACCGCCGCCTTGCGGTTGGCCAGCCAGCTGCGCAGGTTGCCAATAAGCGGTGCCGTCAGGAACAGGATGCTGATGATCAGAATGACCAGCGTGATCGGGCGTTCCCAAAGGAAGGAAATCGAACCGTCACTGATTGCGAGTGCACGACGCAGGTTTTCTTCCATCATCTTGCCCAGAATGAAGCCAAGCAGCATCGGGGCCATCGGATAATTCAAAAGACGCAACCCGATCGCGATGCCGGCGGCAATCACCATCATGTGGATGTCCATGGTGTTAAAGGTCACCAGATAGACACCAACCAGCGAGAAGAACAGAACGAACGGAACAAGAAGCTGCTGGGGCAGGGCCAGAAGACGCGAAATGTAAGGGATTAGCGGCAGATTCAGCACCAAAAGGACAATGTTGCCGATATACATCGAAATGATCACCGACCAGAACACGTCAGGCTGTTCGACAAACAGGCGTGGTCCCGGCTGAACGCCATAGGAAATCAGCGCGCCCATCATCACTGCCGTGGTGCCCGAACCCGGAATGCCAAGGGTCAGAAGCGGCACGAATGAGCCGGAACATGCGGCATTGTTGGCGGTTTCTGGTGCAGTAAGACCGCGGATCGATCCTTTGCCAAAGCCAAGCTTTTCCTTGGCAGAAGCAATGTTGCGTTCCATGCCATAAGCCAGGAAGGATGCGATGGTTGCACCGGCCCCCGGCAGAACGCCCGTAAAGAACCCAAGAACCGAGGAACGGCCAATAACCGGCACCATGGTTTTGACTTCTTCCTTGGACAGTTTCATCGAGCCAAGGCTTTTAAGCGCTTTTTCTTCTTCGGAACGGGTGTCCTTGGTCGGGCGCAGGATCGACAAAAGAGCTTCGGACAATGCAAAGGTCGACATGGCCAGCAAAAGGAAGCTGATGCCGTCAACAAGATCCATGCTGCCAAAGGTAAAGCGCGCGACGCCAGCAGCCGGGTCCGTCCCGATGGTCGACAGCATGATCCCGAACAGGGTCATGGTAATCGCCTTAAGAACCTGTCCTTTGCCGGCAAAGGCCGAAACAGCGGTCAGGCCAAGAACCATCAAGGCGAAATAGTCACCTGACTGGAAGGACAGGGAAACCGAAGCCAGCGCCGGGGCTGCTACCAGCAAGAAGATTGCTGCAATCGTGCCGCCGGAAAATGACGAGTAGGCGGCAATGGCAAGGGCCTTGCCAGCCTGGCCTTTTTGCGCCATCGGATAGCCGTCAAAGGCAGTTGCAACCGTTCCGGCTACGCCGGGCGCGTTGATCAGGATTGAAGAGGTCGAACCACCAAAAATTGCCCCGTAATATACGCCAGCCATCAGGATCAGGCCGGTGGACGGATCAAACCCGTAGGTGATCGGAATCATCAGGGCAATGGCGGTGATCGGGCCAAGACCGGGAAGCATCCCGATAAAGGTGCCTGCGAAACAGCCGACCGCAACCATCAACAGGTTGATCGGCATGACAGCGGTCGACAGACCGGAGAAAATTCCATCAAGCATCGTTTGACATCCAGCCGAGATAGTAGAACAGGTCGCCCGGGGTCAGGTAGATGCCCATGGCATACAGCAGGCCCCAAAAAGCAAGTGTGACAAGAACGGCCGTCGGGATCAGCACCAGCGGGCGGCGTTCGCCAAGCGTATAGAAACCGCCCATGAGGAACAGAGACGTTGAAATCGGGAAGCCAAGCAAACGAATGGTGAGGCCATAAAACACCATCAGGATCGCAAGAATGACAACACGGCCCCATTTCAATCCGCGAAAGGCGTTTGAAAGGCTGCCGGCCTCTTGATTGGCCGGCAATACGAGTTGAATGAAGGAAACCACACCCAGAATCCAGGCAAGGGCGTTTGGAAGAGTTCGTGCGTTAAACGGGGCATCCTCGTCGCCAAAAAGCAGCGGAATGTCACCGACATAGAACCCATATATCAGCGCAAGGCACAAAAAGAGCAATGCGCCAAATTTGTCGCGATTGATGGACATTGTGTGGTTTCCCTCGAAGGTATTTTGTTTTGGTATCAGCGGCTTATTTCAGGAAGCCAAGTTCGCGCATCAGGTCGCCGACGACCTTCTCCTGATCTTCCATGAAGGCTGAAAACTCAGCACGCGGCTTGTAGATTTTTTCCCAGCCATTACGGGTACGAACGGTTTCCCATTCCGGGGTTGCCTGAACGTCTTTGAGGATCGCGGCATAGGCATCTGCTTTTTCAGCCGAAAGGGCTGGCGAACCGAAATAGCCGCGCCAGTTGATGAATTCAGCATCGATGCCAAGTTCGCCAAGCGACGGTACGTCCGGAGCCGCTTCAACACGTTCTTTCGAAGTGACCGCCAGAATGCGAATCTGACCTGCCTTGGAAAGCTCAAGAAGTTCGCCCAGACCGGTGGAAAGGACTTCGGTTTCACCGGACAGAAGGCCTGCAATCGCTTTGCCGCCGGCATCATACGGGATGTATTTAACCTGTTTGGCATCGCCGCCGCCTTTCTGAACGGCATAGGCAGCAACGATGTGGTCCATGCCACCGCGAACCGAACCACCACCGAATTTGACAGAGTTCGGATCTGCTTTGACAGCGTCGACGACTTCGCTAAAGGACTGATATTTGCTATCTGCTTTGACGGCAAAAGCCGCATATTCAGCAACAACAGCCGCAATCGGGGTCAGGTCACGGAATGACTGCGGGAAAACACCGGTCAGCGAACGCACGATGATCGGGGTGGAGTTGACCATCAGCGTGTTGTCAAGACGATCGGCTGCTTCGATCATATAGGCAATGGCTTTGCCGCCGCCGCCGCCCGACATGTTTTCATAGGATGCAGAGCCTACCAGACCGGATTTGGTCAAAGCTTCACCGGTGCCACGTGCCGTGCCATCCCAGCCACCGCCAGCGCCACCCGGAATGACGAAGTGAATTTCATCCATTTCTGCGGCTTTGGCATCCATTGCACCAAAAGCAGTAGTCGAAACGGCAACAGCCGCAGCTGTTGCGATAAATCCGCGACGTGAGAACATCGACAGTTTGTTCATCAGGGTCTCCTCCAGACACTAAAGCAATTTTCCCGGCCACCCGCATTGGTGGCAGGCCGATCACAAGGAACAAAGATTTAACAAGGGAATTCTCAAAGCTGCACGCAGGGGCAAAATGCCACCTGATGCCCGAAACCTGAACTGACCTCCCTTGCCGAAATCTTATTGTTGTTTGTTCCGCGACCAATTTATGGCTCACGGATCGGCAGTAGCGGGACGGTAACAGGGAAACCTGTCACCAACCTGTCATTGGCCAAAATTGAATGAAAAAATTTCACATGATTTATGCGTTTATGGAAAAAGTGACGGATAATCCAAGGCTATGATGACATGCGTTTTCCACAATCATCAGCCCGGGATTTAAGCGTTTCCAATAACGCAAGGCGTTTGTCGCGGGTAAAGCGACTAAGCGGACCGGATAGGGCAAGGGCGCCTAAAAGACGTTTTCGACGATCAAGAACGGGTACCGCAACCGCCGAGATATCGGGGTCGCGTTCCCCTTCACTCAGCGCAAATCCGTCATCAAGCACCTGTAAAGACCGATCATCGATACCGTCACCCCAGGCGCGAATAACATGGCCGGCAGCACCGAATTCGCAGGGCAAAATAGCACCTTCTTCCAAATGGTGGCGCAGGCTGCTGGGCGAATTTTCACGAAACAGGCAAAGGCGATTGGTGCCCTCAGGCACATAGAAAGACGCGGTTTCACCGCTTTCGGCGACCAGCAAGGACAGGTGAGGGCGGACAATATCGTCCATACGATAGGACCGGCGGTATATGGAGCCCAGACGCCACAATGCGGGCCCCAAACGATACCGACCACGTCCGGATGCCATCAGGAAACCGGAAGACTCCAGCGTACCCGCCAGCCTTGAGATCGTACTTTTGTACATCCCGGTACGTTCAGCCAGATCCTTAAGCGACAAATCCGGGTCCTGATCGGTAAAGGCATCAAGAATTCCCAAGGCGCGTTCGACCGCCGTAACATTTTGTTCTGACATGGATAAATCCGTCTCGTTGCTTTGGTTGTTGCTGCGAAATTGCCAACACCGTTTTGCGCGAGCTCAAAATTCTATATAATAGAACATAATTCTACCAGACAGAATTTAAGGAATATCCATGAGCGGACCAAACTCTCTTTCCGGAATCACGGTTCTTGACCTGACAAATGTGTTGGCCGGACCGTTTTGTTGTCATCAGCTGGCTCATATGGGGGCCGATGTGATCAAGGTTGAAGCACCCGGGCGAGGTGATCTTGCCCGGCAGCTTGGTGCCGATATGGAACTGAATGAAAAACTGATGGGGGTTTCATTCATGGCCCAAAATGCCGGAAAACGTTCGATCACGCTCAACCTGAAAGAGCCGCGCGGCAAAGAAATCCTCAAGAAGCTGGTGGCGAAGGCCGATGTTCTGGTCGAGAATTTCCGCCCCGGTGTGATGGAGCGGCTTGGACTGGGCTACGATGTGCTGCGTGACGTCAATCCGGCCCTGATTTACTGCGCGATATCGGGGTTTGGCCAGACTGGGCCGATGAAACGATTGCCGGCCTATGACCAGATCGTTCAGGGGCTTTCGGGTATCATGACCATTACCGGCGAAGAAGACAAAGGAACCTATCGTGTCGGGTATCCGATGGCCGATACCATTGGTGGCATGACGGCGGCATTTGCCATCAGTTCGGCGCTGGCCGGACGTGTATTGGGCAACAAAAACGCCAAAGGCAGCTTTATTGATATTTCGATGCTGGAATCGGTCATTGCCACCATGGGCTGGGTTGTGTCCAACTATCTGATTGCGGGTAAGGAACCAACAGCCAATGGCAATGACAATTTCACGTCGTCGCCATCAGGGACGTTTGCCACAGCCGATGGTCAACTTAATATCGCGGCCAACAAACAGGAACAATTTGAAGCGCTATGCGATGTTCTTGGTCTGAAATCCCTGATCAATGACTCGCGATTTGTAACGCGTAAGGAACGGCTTGCAAACCGTTCGGCTTTGACCGCTCTGCTTGAAGAAGTGCTTGTGACAAAGAACACCGATCACTGGGTGGAAAAGCTCAATGCGGTTGGGGTTCCGGCCGGTGCGGTTCTGACTGTACCGCAAGCATTGGCGCTGCCGCAGATTGCTGACCGTGGGATGATGGCATCCTTTGAAAATGTACCGGGGGCGGAACGCGATATCCGTATCCTTCGGACGGGGATCAAGATGGATGGTGTTGCACCATCTGTGACGACACCGCCGCCTGAACTGGGACAGGATAACCAAGACATTCTGTCGTCTCTGGGCTTTTCCAGTGACGAGATCGATAACCTTGCCAAAGAAGGTGTGCTATGAGTACGAAAACCGTGGAAGATGTTGAAAACGAAGTACGCGACTGGTGGAAAACCGACATCATCGATATGGAGCCTGGCAAGATCCATTATGGGGGCTACGCGATCGAAGAGTTGATCGGGAATATCAGTTTTCCGACGATGATCTGGTTGATGACCCGTGGTGAATTACCCTCAGCACCCCAGGCCAAGCTTCTTGAAGCCGCACTTGTTTCTGCCGTTGATCACGGACCGCAAGCGCCCAGCATCGCCATCGCGCGCATGGCGGCAACATGTGGTGTCGGTTTGAATAATGCGATGGCCAGTGCGGTCAATGTGCTGGGGGATGTACATGGCGGGGCGGGCGAACAGGCCGTCGCCCTTTATCATGACATCGCGCACCGTATGGATACCGGTCAGGATTTGACCGCGGCTGTTTCGGACGGCCTTGATCATCAAATTGCCGAGCATGGCAAACATGTTCCGGGCTTTGGTCATCGTTTCCATCCGGTTGACCCGCGCGCACCAAGGTTGTTGGCGCTTGTCCGCGAAGCAGCGCAAGAAGGACATGTTTCAGGACGGTTTGGTGAAATTGCCAGTGCCGTCGAGGACGAGCTTCTAGCCCGTAAGGGCAAGCGCATCCCGATGAATATAGATGGTGCAACAGCGGTTATTTATGCCGAACTCGGATTTGCCCCGGAACTGGCGCGCGGACTTTTTTGCCTGTCACGCTCTGTCGGGATTCTGGCGCATGCATGGGAACAAACCCGGCAAGGCGGGCGCAACAAGGGGCCGATCCCGCGACGCATGATCTGGAATTATGGCGGGCCGGAACGGCGTGATGTTCCAGAAAGTGCCAAGTCCTAAGAGGTCAGAATATGCAAGGGCAGGGTGCGTTACCTGCGGTTTAGCAGGGCATCCTGCCAGCGACGCAAGAAGCGCTGGCGCTTGGCTTGGTCAAGATAAACCAACAATCCGGGGCCGACCGGGAAGGAACGTACACGTTCCCCATAGCGATCAAAAATCAATGAAGAGAATGTGCTGGGCGGAACATCTGGACGTACCGGATTAAAATTCCCTTCGTTTTGCAGAACAGTTTGCCCCTTTATTGACAGCATGAAATCAAGGAACCGTCCGCCAAGGTCAGGATTGCGTGCGCCGCGCGGAATAATGGCGATTCGTGAATAGACGACAATGAAATCATCCGGCAGGATCACACCAAGGTTCGGGTTTCGCTGAGTGAAGGTTTCGGCATAAGACCCCAGCAGGTTGTAACCAAGAACAACCTGACCGGATGCAATTTTTTCAAGCATCGGGGATGTGTTGGAATAGAGTTTGACCTTTGATTGGCCAAGGGTGCGGACAAAATCCCATATTCCGGGAAAGAACCGTTCATCACGCGCCAGAAACAGAAAGCCGACACCGCTTCTTTCAATATCGTAGGTCGTGACCTTTTCGCTAAACAAGTCATCATGCTTGTCGAGCAAGGCGATGAAATCTTCGCGTGTTCTGGGTGGTTCAAGATCATGTTCGCGGAAAAATGCGCGGTTATAGGCAATGACTGCCGGTTCTTGTGTTACAGCGAATGCCTCGTTATGCCAGCGCGCCCAATTCGGCAGGGCCTGTGTTTCGGTACTTTGATAAGATGTGGCGTAGCCGTCATTGGCCAATTTCATCTGCAAATCCATTGACGAGCTGATGATCAGGTCTGCAGTTGCTTCGCCGTTGGCGCGCTGACGTTGGGTGATGTCATACATTTCAAGCGTTTGCAGCTGATGATATTCAATGGCGATGAAAGGGTTTTCTTGTTGGAATTCTTCAATGACGGGGGCAAATGCACCGATATCGGCTGAACCATAAATAACGGCTGTTGGTTGCGCATAGGTAAGCAACGATTGTTCAGGGTCTGCGACCTGTGTGGTGCGCAACGCCGGATAGGTGAAAACTTCTGCCAACGCAGAAGAAGCTTGCATCGTCAGGGCGATGAAACATAAACCAATACAGATACGGCGTGAAATCATGCTGTAAAACTCTGGGTCACAAAGGATCATCGACGCAGGGCTGCGGATCGACGTTATCGGTTGTTTTCTGTTACCGTCGCCCGATGAAGGATCAGATAAAATGCCTTTAACGAGGTTTATCAGGGAAAAGTTACACAAACAATGAGAGTCCTTGTCGTTGAAGATCATGCCGCACTGGCCGATGGAATAGCAGGATCACTGCGCCAGTCGGGATATGCTGTTGATGTGATTGCAGATGGCGAGGAAGCCGATGATATCCTGAGAACCCAGGAATATGATCTGGTGGTGCTTGACCTCAACCTGCCGAAACTTGATGGTTTGGAGATCCTCAAACGTCTACGCCATCGTGGGGCGGAAAGTGCGGTTTTGATCCTGACGGCGCGTGGTGATATCGAAGATCGTGTCAAAGGGCTTGATCTTGGCGCCGATGATTATCTGGCAAAGCCGTTTGAACTTGTTGAGCTCGAAGCCCGGGTGCGTGCGCTTATGCGGCGCAATGCCGGCACCCACAATACCCAACTGAAATGCGGCAGCCTTAGTTTTGATACCATCGCAAGACGGGTGATGATTGATGACCAGGATGTTGATATCCCCCGGCGGGAACTCAATATCCTTGAAATTCTTTTGATGCGGGTAGGGCATGTTCTGAGCAAGGAACAGATCGTTGATCAGCTTGCCGGCTTTGAAGACGATATCAGTGCAAACGCGGTCGAACTTTATATCAGTCGACTGCGCAAGCGTGTCGAAACTGCAAATGTCAAAATCCAGACCGTTCGAGGTCTTGGCTATTTGTTGAAAAAAACATGAAATGGCGTAACCGATCCCTTAGGCGCAGGCTTGTCATATGGTTGCTGATCCCGCTTCTGGTGGTGAGTTCCTTGATGTTGCTTGAGGTGCGCAGCAATGCAATTCGATCGACAAATCAGGCATTTGACCGGGCTCTTTTAAGTTCTGCTCTCGCAATCGCAGACCGGGTTGTTCTGATCGGCGGGCAGATCGAGGTTGACGTGCCCTATGTGGCGCTCGAAATGTTAACCAGTGCGGCCGAGGATCGGGTTTTCTATCAGGTCAGCACCGGTCAGGGTGAATTCATCACCGGCTATGAAGATTTGCCTCCGGTGCCTGAATCGTTCTTGCCGTTGCGCGAAGAGCCGGTTTTTTACGATGCGGTTTATAATGGCGAGACGGTGCGGATTGGCGCACTGTCACGCTATGTCGCAAGTGTCAGAAAAGCCACACGTTTTCAGGTTCTTGTCGCAGAAACCATGGGGACGCGCGCCCGTTTGAGCGAAGACATCCTTGCAAGTGCCGCAGCACGCCAGATAGTGCTGATTGTGATTGCGGCGATCATTGTCTGGTTCGGGATCGGGCAGGGCCTCAAACCGCTTGCACGCCTTGAAGAAGCGCTTAACCGGCGTTCTCCGAGTGATCTGAGGCCGATCATGCATGATGCACCGATCGAGGTGCGCCATCTTGTCGGTGCGATCAACCAGCTTTTCGGACGCCTTGAAAACAGCCTTAAGACCATGCAGCGCTTTACGGCAGATGCGGCCCATCAACTCCGAACACCATTGGCTGCGCTCAGAACGCAGGCAGAGCTTGGCCAACGGGAAAAAAATCCCGAAAAAATCCATCAGATTATGGATACCATCGCATCATCAACCCGCCAGACATCACATCTCGCCAATCAGTTGCTGGCATCAGCACGTGCCGGGCCTGAAGGCCTTGCAGGGCGTCCATTTAGCAAAATTGATTTATATGAAATCACTCGGTCGGTGACTGGTGCCAAAGTTCCGGTCGCCATCGATCGCGGTATTGATTTGGGCTATGAAGGGCTGACAGGCCCGGCACCAATTCTGGGTGATGCGACCCTGATTGAAGAGCTTCTCAAGAACCTTGTGCACAACGCGCTGGTCTATTGCCCGGAAGGAAGTGCAGTGACAGTGCGCCTTGAGCGCGATGAAAAGGCAAAAACCGTGACCTTAACCGTCGAGGATAACGGCCCGGGTATTGCACCAGAACATAGCAAAGATGTTTTCAAACGGTTCTATCGCATAAGTGATGCTGGCGAACATGATGAAGGTTGCGGGTTGGGACTTTCGATCGTCAAGGAAATCGCCGAACGTCATGATACCAAGATCATTTTGCAACAGCCCGACAGTCATAGCGGCTGTATTTTCAGTGTTTGTTTTCAGCTGCTAGACGAGAGTACAGACCGCAATGTGTAAACATGTGTCACGCGTATCAAGTTGAACGGCGTGGCTCATGGCATTGAAATAATTATATAAAGCTGGAAATCACCATATATAACATTTGTCATAATATATATTATAGAACCGGCGTGCAGTTTCGGAAATGTTGCGTTGAGATTGATCGGATACCCTTTTGGGGTTGTGCGTAAGTTCAAAACAGACTTACTTTCAGTCTGTTATGACGGTTAAACTTATTAGAAACACGCAACTTGGACTGTCTCTCAACAAGCATATTGCTGTCGGAGATATTGGTGTTCCAAGATATTGGGTTACAGTTTGGGAAGCATTAAACGGTCACAATTTTAGACCGTCCACGTTAGCCAAACGCCTATCGGCGATTGATCAGTTCTACAATTTTACGACCGAACTTGCCGGTACCGATTGCCTGGACAGCATTATAGCAAGCGGTAATTTTGATGTTCTCGAACAGTATCTTGAAGCCTTTTTTATTCATATTAGAAACACTTCGAGCCAGACAAATCAAAACCATGCAAATCGTTGGCTATTCGTGCTGGATTTCACGCGCGACTTGATGTTTCGCTTGTCGGGAACCAGCACCAATGAAGGTACCCTACTAGATTTGAGGCTCAAGATCCGTCGACTGGACCAGTTATACGCCTCATTTCGACCGAAACGCCAAGCAAAGCAGCAAAAGATACGCGCCCTTCCCGCCTCTGTTATCGAAGAACTTTATCTATTAACTGACCCAACTTCAGAGAAAAACCCTTTCCGCTCGGAGAGCCAGCGTTGGCGAAACCAAGCATTATTTCTGCTTTACCTGCATTTAGGGCTGCGACGTGCTGAAACGCTGGTACTTGCCACGGACGCCATAAAATCGGAATGGGATTTTAGCAGCGGTACGAAGCGTACTTGGGTGAATGTTACCACCAACCGCTATTCACTCATTGACCCACGATTGGCGGCCCCCAGTTTAAAAACGGATCTTTCTCATCGACAAATTCCTTTGTCAGAACCTGTAGCCGAGTTAGTCGAGTTTTACATTGATAACTTTCGCGGAAAGCAAAGCCATTCATACCTATTTGCATCCAGCCAGGGTAAGCCATTGTCAGTGAGGAGCATTAACCGCGTTTTCGATATTCTTAGTGAATCGTTATCAGAGAAAGCCTTACACGATTTGAATAATCGTATGCACTCCAAGAAAATAAGTCCTCATGATTGCAGGCATACCTGTGCTGTGATCAGGATGAGAGAACTGATTGCAGATGGGATGGATATGGAGTTGGCCACTCAAAGTCTTCGAGTGTTTTTTGGATGGTCAAGAAACTCAGACATGCCGCGTCACTACGCAAGGGCTTATTTTGAAGAGAGGCTGAATCAGGTTTGGGACAAACGCTTCGATGATCGCCTAAATATTCTTCGCTTCGCCAATGCCGAGGGCTCACTTTATGGCTGATAGTTCGTATGATCCTGCCAAAGAGCACGATTTCGATCCAATACTCTTAGTGAAACAACAAATACGTAATCTCCCTAACCTACCCTCTCATTTAAAGTATCTGGATGAATATGACGACAGCTGGAGGGTAATCGCGGCGCCTCAAGCCAATAATATTTGGGTTATTTTCGCCGACACAACGAAGTCTAAAATCGACTTTGAAAGAGTGGGAGACTCAGATCTGCGGGTTCTTTGGAAACACTTTATCGCGTGGGTCTTGACACGGAACGTCCCTGTTGAAGCTTACAACACTTTCTCCGCCTTATGCCGAATTAAAAATGACAGAGCCGAAGAATGGTTTTGGCATGCTCTAGTTATGCCTATCCATCAATGGAAAATTCATTGGGATACAGAGTGGCGCGAAGACAGCTCGCCAATGACCGCTAGAACCATCAAACTATTCTTGTACTTTTGCTGTGAACATTCAATTGGCGGATTTCGACCAGAATTTTCCGACCTTGTGAGGTCGCTTGTTTATGACTGGGCGAAGAACTATCAAGGTGTGGTTTCAGGAGAGTCAATGCTCAAGGTTCATGAAGAAGCTAAAGTAGTTTCTTTTTTGGATCATTGCAGCGAACATGCGCATTTTTTGAATAATAGAGAGCTTTTGGAAGCTTGCTTAACCGGCATCAGTTATCAGCATGGTTTGCGACCCATCCAAATCTTAAGAATAGAACTCGAAGATCTTCGTGTTCAAGAAACGGTGGATAGCAAATACTCTGTACATTTTAGCGCATACAGAGCAAAAAAAAGGAAAAAGGAGGAAAAAACCCGTTTCACCAGAAAAATTAAACAAGAATGGGCAAATATATTTATTGTTTATTATCAACGACGTATGAGACGTGATGTCTGGCGATATTCGTCTAACGCAACCGACCAGAAACTTTTTCCTGTTGCCGAAGACGTTATAGTGCAGGCAATTGGCAACACCGTTCAAAGGCTGATTGGAAGCCGAAAAACTGCAACTCACCTAAGGCATACTGCTGCACAGCGGCTTACAGATAGTGGCGCCAGTCTCGAAGAAATAGCAGAATTTCTAGGACACTCACACGCAAGAACTTCCTTAGTATACTTCGAGTCATCAAGCACACAAGCGCACAAACTGAACAGTGCGCTTGCAATATCTCCAATTTATTCAGCTCTTGCTTCTATTGCAGAGAGCAAAAAAATAGATAAAACCGCCTTACTGGATTTACCGCAAGATATGCAAATTGCAGCGGTTCCTCATGGTATTCCAGTCAGTGGGATTGGAGCATGCAATTTAGGTCAATCCTTATGCGCAAAGAACCCTGCACTTTCATGTTACACCTGCAGCAAATTTCTGCCAGTTAACGACCGCATGGCTCATCTGAAGGTTTTAGACGACTTAAGAAGCGTCGTTCGGTTTTTCTTCGATGAATCGCATGGCGAGAAGCAATCTCCAGCGTTTGTTCAGCTGAAAACAACATTAGCTTCAGTGCAGGCGATAATAAATTTGATTGATATTGCGGCGAAAGAGGCTGGTAATGAATAAATTCTTTGAGGCGTATATTGCCGAAAGCCGGGAAATCGCGGCTTCAAAGGATTTAGTGTGGGAGATGGATGTCGCTGAGCAAGGGACTGTTAGCGAGGATTCATCTTGGAATTTGACGGTGATTGCACAAGCACCTTCTATACCTGTGTATTGGTTCAGAGACCTTGGGTACGACAAGAAAGCTATATCTGTCATTGAAGAAGGTGAACTAGCAGCTGTTCGTCCTATCAAGAGGAGAGCCCTGAGTCACTCTTGGCAGGAGCTTATTAAAGCGGCCGTTGTTCAACAACTTTTTGTCAAACGCAACAGTCCGGCGCATATCGCAGGTCAGATCATTCGCCCCCTTAAGGTGCTCGGAACTTGTGCTTCCATTAAAAGCGATGCTGAACCGTGGGAGATGTCTTTTGAGGATGTTTCTTATGCCTGTGCGGTAGCAAATAGAATTCAACCTTCTGGTAAATTGAACGAGCTGGTGAGAAGCATAGTAAGGGTGCTTTTCGATAGCTCTCACCTTTGCGACCAAGGCCCATTTTTTCATTTCCTGAGCGGTGAGACTAAAAACACAAAATCTAAGAATGCACCGACTGAGCAACTTAGAGAAAAGCTTTCAGATAGAAAAAATCGGGAAAAACTACCAGATCAGAAGGCTTTTTGGGAACTGGTACGTATTGTATTTACCGAGCGACCGAAAACATTTTCTGACTTCATTCGCTTTGCTCAGATAAAAGTACTGTTTTTGTGTGGTCTTCGCATAGGCGAGGTTTCGTCAATCCCGGCCGACTGGAAGCGATCAACAGAGCATTTTGATATGGAGGGGCGCTTAGCTGGCGAGTTGGGCGGCATATCACGTACTCTGATGTTGAGGCATTTTGCCGAGAAGCAAACGGGCCGACAGCAGAACAGCGTACTGTTGCATGAGGCGGTTCAACATATTCCATCGATGTTTGAGCAGATATTGGAGGAAACTCTTGACGATGTTCTTCGTGTCACAAAACCTCTTCGGGATCGGTTAAAGCTCCAGGCTTCAACAGGCAGAGTATTTCCTGATTTGGATGCTAAATCGGTATTGCCAGCCTACGAGCTCTATACGAGGTTGACAGGCAACCCACAAATTCGCGTATCGGCTATTCCAGAACATCTAGTTCAGGATTACAGAGAGAACCTCAATTCGAGTGTCTTGAGAGAGATCGCATGCAATCAAGTTCATTCGGAAGATGCATTTATAAACGCTGTCTATCTTTACTGGATTAGGAAAGCAAAGGAAGGATGGCCGAAGTTAAAGCCTGGGGAATTGGCCGAAGTCGATAAAATCGAGGCACTGGTGAGAGAGACGATGCCAACCAAAGTTTCTGATACTGATCCTATCAGGTTGGCGGATGGGCGCTCAATTCAGGCGCATGAGTTCCTGTTTCTGAACCCAAAGCGAGCACTGGCCGAAACGCGAAATGATGGTATTTGCGATGTAAATCTCTATTTTTCGGTCGGCAGAGTTACGTCGGAAGATCTGACTATTCATCTGGCGCCGGGTAAAAATGGCATCTTTGCTCGTTATGGTGAGACTGAGGAAGACCGTCAGCTTGGCTTGAAAAGTCATTCGCTTCGCCACCTCCAAAATACTGAACTGTTCCGCCTTGGAGTCTCAGATGCAATCATTACCAAGCGGTTCAATCGCAAAAGTGTTGCCCAAAGCTATGAATATGACCATCGAACGCTAGCAGAAGAGCTTTCGGCGATTGATCTCCCACCAGAAGCACAAGAGCTTCCGGAACGATCTAAAACAGTCTTGGCTATGATTCAGTCGGGAAAGGTCTCGGGACCGATTGTGGGGACATTCAGAAAAATCCAAAAAGAGCTCGGAGACGTAGCCGCTTTTGATTTTCTTAGTGCTGAAGCGGACGGATTTCATGCAACGCCTTATGGTTATTGCGTTAACAGTTTCACCGTAGACCCCTGCCCTAAACACTTACAATGCTTCAATGGCTGTAGCCATTTGGTGGCGACAGATAACACTAGACACCGAGAGAATTTGGAACGGACCAAGCAAAACATGCAAACGGCAATTGATGAGATATCTCAACGGCCAGAAGGTATTGGCGCCCAAAATCAATTGAAACATGCCAAGCAAATGATTGACGGGATTGATAAAATTCTCGCAACCAGGAATGGCGAGCAAGTGTTCGAAGAAGGCGATGATTTGTCGGAGCCTATTAGAGGTAGAAGCCAAACCTAACAATGGAAAACGTAAAATTTCCCGAACGAAGGACGCCCGCCTCAGCGAAACGGGACAGCGAGTTTCTTCGTGTTTTAGATCGGATGTTTCAATCAAATGAGACCATAACTGCGCGTTCGGTCTCACGGTCAGTCAGTGGCTTCTCTGCAGCTACATCAATTACACGAGATGAATGGCGAAGTGCTCAGCTTGCTGAATGGATCAAACGACAGTCACATTTGCGTAAAATCCAGGAACAATCCGATAAGCAATCTAAGCCAAAACTTTTGGCCAAGCTTGAGCAAAAAGAAAGAAGAATTCAGGAACTAGAACAAACTGTAGACATTTTGCTCTCATCCCACAGGGCTATGATTCACGCGGTCGGAGAAATGGGTGGAATGAAGGCTTGGCTAAAGTTTTACGAGAAACACCAGGCTGTTCAGGAGAAATTATCTGATATGGGTGCGATCCCCTCCTCTGTCGTTTCCATATCGTCCAATAGCGACAAATCACGGTGATTGAGAACCAACAACTAAAGTTGCCGCTCTTCGTAATGCATCGATAACGATGCATTAACCTAGGATTTACTGCTTAATGCAGCGATATCGAAGCATTACAGAAGTTGAATCTGTTTTGTAAAAATCAGCGTAAACAGCAAACCATTGTGAGCTTGATCGACAATCCCAGCTCGGCAGCACTGGTTGGTTCATAGGAAGCCAAGTAAATGAGGCTAGGTTGATCGGACGTTACGCTGAAAAAAGCAAACGTGGTCGTTTATGCCGCAGATGACGGAGCTTGATTCGTGGATTTTCTAGATCGAGGGTAGCTGGATGAGTAAGTATGAACGGCGACCTCTAGAGCTTGACGACATACTGTTCAGATCAGAATACCGTTAATAAAGCTCAATAGCTCCAAGTCTCATAGGCAAGCGGTTCGTTTTTGAGAAGATCACGGTAGAGACGCCACTTGGGCATAAATCGGTCCATCAGGTTTCTGAAATTGTCGTTATGGTGTCGCTCGTGCAGATGGACCAACTAGTGAACCAAAATGTACTCAAGGCACTCTGGTGACTTTTTGGCGAGTTGCAAGTTTATCAGCATGCGTTGCTTTGCCGTTTTGCAGCTTCCTCCTCGCAGTTCGTCGCAACTTGCCCATAACGCGGAATAGAGCTGAGTTTTCTTAATCGCCATTAATCGTGGTCTTTCCTGACTGCATTCGCATGTGGTTAGTGTATTTCAGTGGGACTGGTAAATGTTGTGTTTTTTTGGATTGGGAACCTAAAAACTCACTTGAAAATCAGCTATCTAGTTTTTGCGAGATATGCCCGCGAAAGTAGCAAAGGCAGATCTGAGTGACAATTCAATCTGTGTGAAAATTAAAATACGTAAGCATCGTCACTCATATGACTGTCCGCGATGTGTCGAGTGGCTATAAATCGTGAACGGAGGCTTGTTACAGATTTGGTTCTCTTGCGACCGTGTTCGTTACAACGCGGACATTTTTGAAAACCAGAGACGCAACTTTCTTCAAAACTGCATGAAACGCATTCACATCATTGCATGAGCCGAATACAATGAAAAATCGGCTCACTTAGAAAGTTATTGTGATGGGTAAATGGATATGGCAGTGCAAGGATTGGCCAAGCTTTAGCTGGGATCACACCCAAACCCAAGCATATTTGCATTCAATCTACCGCATGCAGGGGTATATAGCTGGCCTTATGCATCCGCTGCGCGATGTAAGGACTTTGATCACCAAGGCATTGACCGAGAATATTGTCGCTTCCTACGCAATAGAAGGTGAACGCCTCGCAGCTAGTGACCTTTCAGTCGAGTTCGCGAGAGCTTCAAAAGGGATTAATTCTGGCGAGCGCGCCCGACAAACAGGTGTCAAAGAGAGTAACGCTGCTGCCTTCATATCGAACGTGTTTGATGGGGCATCACAAGATCTGACAAAGCTTCGACTAGGGATTTGGCAGCGCTGTGTGCTCGAGAGGACGTATTCAAAATCTCAAATCAAGCAGCCTGCACTATGGCGGACTGAGAATATCAAAGTCGTTTCAGGCGTCGGTGGTAACCGGACAACGCATTTTGTAGCACCTGATCCATCTCGTGTTGCAAGCGAGATGGAAGCATTTCTCGATTGGTTTTCATCTAGCTTGGCCACCCAGGATATTGATCCTATCTCGCGGGCAGCTCTGGCACATCTTTGGTTTGTCACCATTCATCCGTTCGAAGACGGTAACGGTAGAGCAGCGCGTGCTTGTTCTGACCTAGCACTTTTTCAGTCAGATCCAAATGCTGTGATGTACCCAATGGCGCCATATATCTTGGCGGACCGAGAAAATTACTACAGAGCATTAGAACAAACACAATCATCCGATTTGGACGTAACAGATTGGATGATTTGGTTCTTAAAAACTCTTCAGAACGCACTAAATGGTGCAATCGCAAGACTAAGCTGGGCTGCTGAGGCGAATAGCTTCGGACCCAAAAATGATGAACAGCGACTTCTGACGCAACAAATCAGACTTCTTGTAATGATTCATGGCGATCCGAATCAAAGTGTTATAAGTGCATCGCAATATGCTGCAATCAATAACGTCAGTAAAGCGACAGCAACACGGCACCTTACTGATCTGGTTGGCAAGGGATATTTGCGCGTTTGTGGCGGAGGTGGACGTTCGACTAGGTACTGTTTGTCGAGCGTCTAAGTGGGCAGGTAAATCCATTACTCGCGTATCTTCGGATGAAGAAGTCGGAGCAAACGCCCTCTTCTTTCCTGTCACTGTTTGAGCATTTCAAGCTCATGACTGTGACCGCCATAGTCGATCGGCTTAGGGTTTCATCCCACACTTCCTCTGGCCATTCGCTCAAACTGAACATGGTTTGTTTTCAATGTTCCCATATTTGGAAAGCTTAGTCTGGGTTACTATTGATGATCTCATTGATCCGCTGTTGCTCACTTTGTTTTTTAAGTGCGGGCTCGATAACAGCTTCATAAAGCGTTCTCTGTTTGGGGCTTAGGCTTTCGAAACCTTGGTGTATTACTTGCTGGGCAACACCAAGCGCCTTTGCATCCGCCGTTTCATCCAGATATCCGTCTCCAACTAAGCTCTCAATAGCTTCTGAAAGATCCATATCGATGTGGTCGTTCCAGCCCATTATAAGTCTCCCTCAATTGGAATTCTCGGCGTTCATGGTTGTGGTATTTCCACAACCAGCTTACCCAACTACGTGGTTTTGACGTCAGCTTTCATCGTTTGCCGCCAGAGCTCAAAAGCCTCCTCACGCTGTCCCTTTGAGTAGAGGTTTCCTATCTCGTAACCTCTAGGGAACAAGAAGCTGAATTCACTTCTCAGGATACCTGTGGCCGGTAGTTCGTCAGGCAGAAGAGTAGAACACATATCCACTGCTATCCCGCGAACAGAGCTTTCGTTGACGAAGCCCCAGTAAGCCCGGCTAATTTCTTCTTTGGACGCCCCTTTTGCTTGAACAAAATGAGATGCCAGAGCCCCACCAAGAGCAACTGTCCGATATGCGCCAAGGACACAACCGCGAAGTTCTGACTTATCTAATTCCTCACTAAGAGCCCGCAGGTGCAAACCAGAAAGTGCTTTAATCACCCCAAGATCCGATAGAACTTCGTGAGCATGGACATATGCATTTTCAAGGAGTTCTGTCATTGGTGCTCCCTTATTTGGAAAACATTTTTAGTGCACGCTGCCAAACAGATGGGCTTCTTGTTGTCGCTTGAATGTTCGGCAACATCTTACGTGCGTCCTGCTCTTCTATTAAGGCGTTCACCATGTCGAACCGACTAATATATTCGCCAAACTTGTATGTTTCGGTTTCACGGGCACCATCTGGGAAAAGGTCGGAAAAGATCGTCCGCCAGGCATCGAAGTACTTCCGGCAAAATCTCTCGGTCCCGAAGATGTTGCCATGAGATCCGCACACGAGGGCATGGGTGATCCGTTTTCTGGGGCCAATTGCGTTTCGCGCTGTTTCTGCCTGCTCACCGGTCAGCCGCACTAATATCAGTTCTTCCGACATAACTTTCCCTTATTTGGAATTGGCGTTTCGGCACTGAGTGATAGGACTTTCGAGGACAAAAACCCTCTGAGGGGCCACCTCTATTCCGCGATGCAGCAGTGCGTTAAGATATCTTCGGCGCTGATGGCCTTCGACTAGTAGGTAATTCGCTTTGATGACTTTACCTAGAGTATCAACGAACCCACCTGGCGTCCGCAGTACGATCGGTGCGTAGTCCCACTTGCCGCTGTCCAGAGCAATAGCCGTTTGAAGCTTTGTTCCCACTTCTGGTTCGGCAAAAGCATTGTAGTCGTGATCAGGGTCAAGCTCATCATTACCCCGCCAGGTTCTGACATTCTCCATGAAATAATTTGGTTCCCACGTTTCTTCCGCCCATGTCAGATCGTCTAGCGGGATAAAGTTCAGTTGTGAGTACTTCCAGTGCCGGTAAATCCACTGCTCGCGTATCTCTGGATGCAGATGCCCGAGTAAACGACCCGTTCTTTCCATCCACGGGTCAAGTTTTTCAAGCTCATGGCTGTGACCACCATAGCCGATCGGTTTAAGGGTTTCATCCCACACTTCCTCTGGCCATTCGCTTAAACTGAACATGGTTTTGTTTTCAATGTTCCCTTATTTGGAAAACTTATCTGGTTCCAGATAACTATCGATCCATTCCTTTATTGCGCGGGCACTCTCATCACCTTCCTCACATCTGATCGAGACGCTGTGTCCTTCTTGAAAATATACCGCCACGTAGGCAGCATCGACCTCTGTTTCTTCCACCATAAATCGTTCGTGCATTTCAACCCTGCTGATCTGGTCGACACGAACGGTTATTCCGGTGCCCGGAAGGTCGATATATTTCCATTCTTTCATTTGATTCGATGTCCCTTATTTGGAATCTGTTCGCTGATCTTGCTGCACGGTTTTGCCCGTCCGTGCGAGATAAGTGTCTTTGGGACTAATAATCATAGTCTTGCCGGGTGCTATTTTGCTCAGTTCCGCATTTTCTTCTGACGACGGCTGCGTCTCTTTGCTCATGATCACGTCCCTTATTTGGAATTGCCGTTTTGTACCCCGCGCATATTTTCGAACGGTGTAGCACACTGATTTTCCCAAAACTGTCCAGGGTCGTAGTTTTGAATGTTCGCATCCCACCACGAGACTGCGTCTTTTAGAAGTTGCCCGGATTTATGTGCCGGTATGCTAGCCCTTTGTGCAAAAAAAGCTAAAGTCTCAAGCGCCGAAGGATCTAGCGCAAACTTTTCCCCAGCAACACCGCATATGTAGACCATTGATACGCGGGACCCTGTCTTAAATTCCTCTGTCACAAAGACATTCTCTGCGGACGCTGTGCTTGTAATTGAGCTGAAGAGTAAACAGGCCATTGCAAGTCTGCGTATCATCACAATTGTCCCTTATTTGGAAGTCCGGTTTCGTTCACAGGCATCTGACGTTGCCATAACCAAATCGGCCAACGTTCGGAGTGTGTCCAACACATCATCAGTGATCTCACAGCCGGTTCGTTCTTCGATTAGGACTACAGCGTAAAGATCATTGATCTGACCCACTCCAGGGGTGGATGGACCCTGCTTCACATCCATGTTCATATCAAGATCCATCGCGTCCAAGTACGAGGCCTCAGCGAACGCCTTAAACACAATTGCTTTCAGCTCAGATTGAGTGAAGGACCTATAAGCAGGTACCTGCGGTGCATCTCTTATCAATTCGCCGGGGGAATTTGATGAGGCGGTGCTCTCCTTTACCGGTTCATTGAATAAAGAAAGCTCACTGAGAGCTTCGTTGCTCTGATCTTGCCTTAACGGTTGTGTACTAGGCTCATTAGGCCCTTCGTCGCGAGGGAAGAATGAAGCCATAGTGAGGCAGAGGACGACAAGACCTACAATTCCACTAATTCCTGCCCAATTTGGGCTACGAAGAAAACTCACGACCTCAATTCCCTTAGTTGGAATTGTATTTCGACCAGCTCAGGAGTAGCCGAGAAGGCTATTCAATCAATCGACACTGCCACAGCTACTGGTCCCATTCGGTTGAAGCGAACTTGAAAGTGAAGGTTAGTTCCACTCGCAAGGTCGTCGAACTCACCATGAACAATGGACGACTTATGTGACAAAATTTCCTTTGGATATGAGCCTGTTCTCACGAAAAACACATGTCCATTGATAGATTCAACGTAACCCAACTTCTCCGGGATTCGCTTGGTGAATTGGTTCTCGCTATTTGCAGTGGAACGAAATGTTGGAGGAGCTTTAGCGTTGATTTCTTCAAAGAGTTCAGCGGCTTTGGCGCCTTCCCCTCTGCAGAAGAGGAACTGAGCAAGATCAAAACGTGCTTCCCAGTTTGAATCGCCCGTTGAATATGCTCGACGCAAATGATTTTCGATTAGATCTTCACCTCCGGAATTCTCCGCCAGATACTGAAGGGCAATCTCCGAATGAACTGCCTTCTCGTCAGGGTTATTGGCTAATGCTTCAGTGAGAACTTGGAGTGCGTCACTGGCTCGACCTCTTGACTGATAGATGCGTGCTACTCGTATTGCTACACCTGAACCTCTTGGGTGTAGGCGAAGTGCCTTCTCTAACGCGCTGAGAGCTTTGTCCTCTTGATCAATTGTCTGTCGGAAGCGCGCCTCAATCTGAACGATATCTGCATCATCCGGAAATTGCTGAAGTGCTTGCTTGATGCGATTTTCCGCATCACGGGTCTTTTCGGCAAAGAACATCGCATCAGTTTCGTCAGCGTCTTTACCAAGCTCTCGATTGAGTTCAACAATCTCGTCGACCAGCATCTTGCATCGGCTTGATACAGCAAACCTACTGTTGCTTGGGAGACAATTGAGCCGCTCGCGCGCTCTACGGCGGAGTTGATCTCGAAAAAGAGTTGAGCCAACCTTTGTCGCACGAATTCGATCAATTTCCGCTTGTGTGTGAATAATAGCGGTGTTCTTTCCATCTATATCATGTGCGGCGTTTGCGTGGTATTCAGCGTCTTCAAGAGACCCGCGAGGGTGGTGCAGTTCGAATAATGCCCATTGTTGATAAAGAAACGCCTGATTGGGAGCGACAGCAACAGCTGCTTCGTAGATACGCCGCCCTGACGTTGGCTCCGCGAAAGTCTCAGCCAGAGCTCGGCCCTTGGTAATTTGCTCTAGCGCATGAGAATCCGAAGAGTAGCCATAGTCCAGGCCCGAAATAAGGCGAACGAATTGGTTAGCTTTTTCTTCGTCAGTAGGGCAGGCCTGCTTAAATACCAGTTGCGCAACTCTTGAGTGGCGAGTCTTGTAGCTGTAGTCACGAGAGTACCTATCGAGATCCGCTCTCACGATGTTCTTGAGTGGAGCGAAAAACTTCTCATGATAATCAGGGAAAGTGATTCCAGAAATACGTGAAATGGTTCCGGCGCGAGCGCTGACTGAAAACTGGTGCATAGTCGCTATATCAAGATAAAGCTGACGCGCCTGTTCTGGGCTAATACGTTGGTGCTCTAAGCGCAATACATCCTCGAATGGCCTGCCTTGTGTCAGTTGGTGGAGAGCTACTAGTAGCTGACGTTCCGCAACGCTCTCAAACTGACGAATTCTCTCTTCCTTAGTCTCATGTGCTAAAAGGCCCAAACAGGTGTGTTTTTCTAGGAGATCGAGCAGCCCAATGATTTCCTGCCGGGAGAGGTAACGGACTTTTAGCTCTGGGCCAGGGAATTCAGCTTCAAGCTGACTACAATAAGTATTCCAATCGGAATCTCTTTCCGCCCCGACAATCACCAGAGGCAAACTTCTGGAACGTGCATGTTGAAGTAAGGTTTGCAATTCTTCGATGTGTAAAGCTACATCGTCTATGAATAGGTAGATTGTTTTACCTGTAAGGTCGTACAACTCAGAGAAAACGTCAGGTCGAAGTGTTCCATCTTGATTGTGCCACAGCACTAGCAAGTTTGACGCTGTTGCAGCCTCGAATGCAGATCGCTTGAGGGCGACAGTCTTCCCCGCGCCAGCAGGCCCTTTCGCTACAATTAGGACAGGGCCACTAGGCGTCTCGTTCTCTAATACTGCTTTGAAAAGAATCTCATCTTCAACCTGACGGCGCACGTCGAGCCTTTTGACGATTGCGCCCCAACCCGTGTCATATCCAGAGTAGAATTGTTGAGCCGTTTGGGGGTCGAATGGCATTTCCGCATGAATGAAGGTCAAATCATCGCGCAAGGACTGATGGGTACTATCTGACTCTAAATTTCGTGTTTTGAAAAATTTCCGAATAGGAAAATCGGTTACATCCGAAGAATGGCTAATTCTCCGAAACGAAGAAGGAATAGCCTCATTGAGATCTGCCACAAAATCACCAAAGGACGACTTGATCAGCTCGACATTCTTTGTCGCCCAAAATGCTATATCTTCCTGTTCGGCGGATGGGGTGACCATATACCAGCGTGGCCGTCTTCCCGCACCAAGAGTGTAAATAAGGTCTCGGATATGGGCATCGTCGAGCCGATAACCAACAAAGATGAAGGTATGTTCGTATGCCATCTCCTGAAGGCGCGAAAAGAGCCGAGAGCGATTTTTCGCAAAAGTCGAGAAGACTTCTCGCGACAGTATTGGTGGAATGTCGCGATCATGAATATGGTTCAAGCAGCCATGAAGCTTCAAATATGGCAGCGAGTTAGCGAATTCGCGAAGCCTCTCGTCGATCGGCTCATCATCTTTAACCAAAGGCACAATCTGTTGGAGCTTTTCCGTTACCTTTTTATAGGCATCCTCAACAATCGTATCGTAGTTCGTGGTAGCGATTGCTTTCCAGAGGAAAGTGGGAAGTAATTGATGCGTCTCCTGGGGTTCAAATCCGACAAACGAATTTCGAACTTCTTCGTAGACTTGGGCTGCCGAACCACTAGTGCTAATCGCCATTTCCGCTACTGTCATAACGTCGCGATCTGGCATAGGTTTTTTAAAAAACCTCTCCGCGAGAATGTCACGGAGCTGATTGGCATCAGGTGGCTTCAGGCCCTCAGTGTTTCGAGCCTCCTTCGAGGCGCCAGCTCCGAGAAAAAGGACACAGCGTTGCCCCTTGACCGCCTCAAGAAGCGCATTCGCCAAGGGTGCCTTTGTTGTTAGCTTAGTAGCCACATGTCCTCCTTATACTCGCGCATTTTTTAAATCCGTCTTCCGACATACTATTCTGGGCCCAACATCGGCTTTGGCATTCGGCCCGCGCAAACTACAAGCACCTTAATCCGTTGACTCGGGTTTCTCTAAGATGTCGTCCACATCGGTTGGTATCAGGGCTTCGATCTGACTTCGATAGTTGTAGATCGTACTTTTTGATACCCCAACCTTTTTGGCTACTTGCACCCAATTAAGCCCCTTCTGGTAGAACTTTGCCGCCTTTTGCATAGCGGCCGGCGACATTACAGGCTTCGTTGCATATGTTCCGCGCTGCTTTGCCGCCTCTAAACCCGCCTTGGTCCGTTCGGAAATCAGGTTTCTTTCAAACTCAGCAAACATGCCGATAAGGTGGAAGAACATTTTGCCGACGGCTGTAGTCGTATCAATGTGATCTTGCAACACAACAAGTTGCGCACCCTTCTTTTCGATCACTTCAACAGTTTTGATCAACTCTGCCAGCGAGCGCCCAAGCCGGTCCAGCTTCCAAACGACAAAAGTATCACCTTCCCGAAGCGCCTTTAGGGCCTTCACCAATCCTTCGCGCTTGAATGCAATGCCACCACCAGACGCACGATCTGCAAACAAGAACCTGTCTTCCACGCCATGTTTTTTAAGGGCGTTGACTTGTAAATCCAGGTTTTGTTCAGCGGTACTCACGCGGGCGTATCCTATCGCGAAGTTCTCTTGTTCAGTCAATTTTCCAACCTGTCCAAAACTTGTTTATCCATACATTACGGAACATGCTCGGCAAGGTAAATGGAAACCTATATGGATCATATTTTGGAATAGCAGATAAAATATAACATGGAAACCTTTTATGGAAACACTGCATTGACGCCAAGGTCGAGCAATGGGATGATTCATTATCAAATCATTTCAAGAACCGGACAGCGAGATATGGCGCGGCTAACTCTCACCAGTGAACAGCTCGAAAAAGCGACAGCAGCTCATTACGGGTATGATTATGACGACTGGGCTGCCCTTGATGAACGCCATAAGCGGACCTGCCGGGAGCGCATGAAAACCGCCTTTTACGTAGTGGATATTGAGTTGGGTGATGACTGAACACGATTTTCCAAATAACGAGGCTTAAGGCTTTTGGGGAACTTGAGGCTCTGGCGAGCAAATTTCTCAACGCAACATTTTGGAAAAATTTGAAAGGCAACACGAATTCGATAGGTTGATTGCACTTTGATAGTGAAGAAGTGAGCCTATGGCTTGCACTTCTTCACTATCAAAGCGCCCAAGATGAATGGCAACAGAACCCGAAATGGCACTATTTTGAGTCTAGATGTGGTTCCGAAAGTATTGTGTCAGAGATGCGTATATCTGGACCTCACCTCGGCATTTCTGCCGCTAGTTCACGTCGATAACCAGGCCGTCATAAGCCGGTTCGACATTGTCCGGTGTATCGGCCATTGCCTGTGCGTAATCGAACTGGATGCTCATATGGGTCATGTAAACCTGTTTGGGTTTGAATTTATCAACCCAGCTCAAAAGCTTTTCGAGATGTGCATGCGTGTTATGTGGACGATGACGCAGGCAATCCACAACCCAGACATCAAGATCATAGAGATGTTCCTGGGATGCCTCTGGAAATTCAACCACGTCGGTTGAATAGGCAAACTTCCCTATTTTGAAGCCAAGCGTTTCACAATAGCCATGGTCTTGACTGAATACCGTGATGGGGACCCCTGCTGCTTCAAGCGGCCCTGTTATCACGTGCGGGATCAAAACCGGTTTGAAATAGAATTCAACACCTTCTGGCAGCGGTGTAAAAACGTAATTGAAGCGGTGATCAATGTCAGAGATGGTTTGCGCGTTGGCATAGATATCAATCGGCCGGTCCATGGCCACGTTTAGCCAGCGCACGTCATCAATCCCGTGGACATGGTCAGCATGGGAATGCGTAAACAGGATCGCATCAACATGATTGATATTGTGCGTCAAAGCTTGTTGGCGAAAATCCGGCGTGACGTCGACAAGGATCTTCTTGCCCGCCTCCTCGATCAGGATCGAGCTCCGCAAACGCCGGTTTTTAGGATTGTTCGGGTCACATTTCCCCCATCCCAGGCCAACTGATGGCACACCGTTAGAGGAGCCGCAGCCCAGGATAGTTATTTTCGTCACGCGGCCCCTGCTCCCAAGTTCAGCAGATTGTTGCGGTCAGCTTTTGTGAACAGATTGAAAAAGTTATCGGTTGTTTTTTGCGCGATTTCTTCAATGCTGACACCCTTGATTTCAGCCAGCTTTGCCGCAGTATGCGCGACATAGCTTGGCTCGTTCGGCTTCCCGCGTTTGGGTACAGGGGCAAGATATGGCGCGTCGGTTTCGACCAGCAATCGATCAAGTGGTACATCCTCGATTGCGGCACGGATTTCCTTGGCAGAATTAAAAGTGATGATCCCCGAGCAGGAAATATAGAAACCGATTTTCAGCGCTCGCTGGGCCAGCATGGCCGAACTGGAAAAGCAATGAATAACACCGGTAAACGGCCCCTTTTCATATTCTTCTTCGAGAATATCCATCGTGTCGTCATCGGCATCGCGGGTATGCACAATCAAGGGCAACCCCGTTTCGCGACAGGCGGCGATATGGGCACGGAAGCTTTCTTTCTGTGCATCGCGCGGGGCATTGTCATAGAAGTAATCAAGCCCGCTTTCGCCAATCCCGATGATTTTCGGATCGGCTGCCTTTTCAATCAGCGCGTCGGGGCTTGATAGCCCCTCCTCGCCTGCTTCGTGCGGGTGAACGCCAACCGTGCAGTAAATATGATCGGATTTCTCGGCAACCGCGCGGACCTTGTCAAAGGTCGTCAGTTTCACGCCGATACTGACCATCATGCCGACACCGGCATTTTGGGCGCGCGCAAGCGTCCCGCTCAGATCGTCGGAGAATTGCGGGTAGTCCAGATGGCAGTGGCTGTCGACAAGGGCGACATTCATGCCTTCTCTCCTTCGTCTTCAGTCTCGACATAGCGTGGGAAAACACCCGCCGGTTTCGGGATTTCCGAACCCGGTTTCAGGGCGTTTTGTGGACCAAGGGCATCAAAACCGCGCTGATCAGCATCCAGAACCAGCAAATCAAGGATTTTGGATGCAGAGTCCGGCATGATCGGCTGAACAAGGATACCGACATGACGAATGATTTCGGCCAGTACATAAAGAACTGTCTCCATACGTGCCGGATCAGTCTTTTTCAGACCCCAAGGCGCCATTTCATCGACATAGCGGTTGGCATCACCAACCAGGCTCCAGATCGCTTCCAGTCCTTTGTTAAAGGCCTGCTCGTCAAACAGCGGGCGCACGGTATCCAGCATACCATGCGCTTTGGCGAGGATTTCGTTGTCTGCCTCGGTGAAAGTGCCTGGTGTCGGGATTGCAGCGTTGCAGTTTTTATGGATCATGGACAGAACGCGCTGACACATGTTGCCAAGGTCGTTGGCCAGTTCGCTGTTCATGCGGTTGACCATTGCGCGATGGGCAAAATCGCCATCATTTCCGAATGGTACTTCGCGCATCAGGAAGTAACGCGTCTGATCCAGACCATATTTTTCTGTCAGATCATATGGATCAATGACGTTGCCGATCGATTTGGAGATCTTCTGACCTTCATTGGTCCACCAGCCGTGCGCAAAAACACGTTTAGGCGGCTGAATGCCCGCTGCCAGAAGGAAGGCCGGCCAGTATACCGCGTGAAAACGCAGGATATCCTTACCAACCATATGCAAATCTGCCGGCCAGTATTTTTCGAGTTTAGCCGGATCTGCATCCGGATAACCGATTGCAGTCAGGTAGTTGGTCAGTGCGTCAAGCCAGACATACATGACGTGATCTTCGTCACCAGGAACCGGCACACCCCATTTAAAGCTGGTGCGTGATACTGAAAGATCATGCATGCCACCTTTAACAAAGCTGATCACTTCGTTGCGGCGCGATTGCGGTGCGATGAAGTCCGGGTTCTGTTCATAGAACTCAAGCAGACGATCCCCCCAAGCCGAAAGCTTGAAGAAATAGCTGGGCTCTGACACCCACTCGACCGGTGCACCGGTCGGGGCGAGTTTTTCACCGTCTTTTTCGATCAGTTCCTTTTCCGCGTAGAACGCTTCGTCGCGGACCGAATACCAGCCATCATAGGAACCAAGATAAATCTCGCCCTTTTCAAGCAGGGTATTCCAAAGCGCCTGGCAGGCTTTTTTATGACGTTCTTCCGTGGTGCGGATGAAGTCATCGTTGGAATAATTCATATGAACCGCAAGGTCGCGGAAGTTTTGCGATACCTGATCGGTGAAAGTCTGCGGATCGATGCCTTTGGCCGCGGCCGATTTGTCGACCTTTTGACCATGTTCATCGGTTCCGGTCAGAAACATCACGTCATACCCATCCAGGCGCTTGAAGCGGGCCAGAACATCACAGGCAAGCGTCGTATAGGCATGGCCGATATGGGGCTTGTCATTGACGTAATAGATCGGTGTGGTGATGTAATAGGGCTGTTTGTGCCCGGTCATGATCGCAAATCCTTCGCGCAAGTCGTGAAACAAAACGGCCCGAAATGGGCCGTGATGGTCAAAATTTCGGTATGTGGGCAGTGATGTCAGGTTCGCATGCATTCTTCAAGCATGAAGAATGCATTCAGCAAGGCTTGCTTGCGATCAAGATGCAAACCGCGGGTCGCGCCCATCAAGTCGTTGATCTTTTCCCATACCTCTAGCCATTGATCAAGCGGTTGCGCGGCAGCCATGCGCTGCATGGCGGGCAATTCACCGTCAACGACTTCTCTGGGGGGCTGGCCTGTGGCGGCAAACCTGATCATGCGCGCCAACCACCAATGTAAAAGTTCGGTGATGGTGGCAAAGGAAGCATCCTTGTCTGCGGGGGAAAAGCGTTCGGCAAACTTGTGCTGGGCGGCTACATCGGCTTTGGGAAGGGCTGCAATGATGCCGACAAGTTCGGTATAGAGTTCCAGTCCACCGACCTCATGGAGTTGCAGCGCCCGTCCGATACTGCCTTCGGCGAGACCGGAAAGCGCATCTCGTGCCGCAAGATCCATCTCCGGGCAATAACGCCCCAAAAGATCAACAACCTGATGATCCTCAAGCGGGGCAAGATTAAGGCGACGACAGCGTGACCGAATGGTCGGCAGTAACCGCCCCGGATGATGCGTAACAAGGATCATCATTGCATTCGAAGGTGGTTCTTCAAGAACCTTGAGAATGGCGTTTGCGGCGTTACGATTCAGCTCATCTGCTGCATCGACAATAACAATCCGCCAGCCGCCTTCGGCCGAAGTCTTGGACATGAAGTTGCCAACCGTACGCACATTGGCGACCGTGATTTCGCCCTGAAGGCGCTTTTTTTTGTCGTCATATTGGCGTTCGATAACCTTGAGATCCCCATGACCGCCACCGGCAATACGCCGCGAAACGGGGTCTTCTGGGTCAACATAAAGGCCGTCATTCTGATCGCCAAACAGTCTCGCACTGTCATTGTTGCCCCCGCCTGACAAGATAAATCGCGCCATGCGATAGGCCAGTGTCGCCTTGCCAACACCTTTGGGGCCGCAAAGTAACCAGGCGTGATGCATGCGTTTGCTGTTCCATGCATCAAGGATGACTTTCTCTGCCTCTTCATGGCCCAACAACGCCTCGTTACGGCGCGGGTCAAAGGGATTTTCTTCGTCAGGAAGGGAATCCTTGGCCATGGTCAAGCCCCCTGCCCGGCAACGCGGTTTTTTACGGCTGCAATCACACGATCAGTAACGGTTTCAACATTGCCGCTTGCATCAATAATAACGCATCGATCAGCTTCGTCGGATGCGATTTCGCGGAAACCGTCGCGCAGGCGCTGATGGAATTCCAATCCCATCCGTTCAAAGCGATCCTCGGCTGCGCTGACATTGGCAAAGCGCGCACCAGCACGTTCAAGGCCAATTTCAATCGGCAAGTCAAAAATCAAGGTCAGATCTGGTTTGAAATCCCCGATCGCCAGATTCCATAGATTGCGAATATACGCCGCCCCCAACTGGTGGCCATATCCTTGATAGGCGACCGAGGAATCGGCAAATCGGTCACAGAGTACAATCTTGCCATCGTGAAGAGCTGGCCGAATGGTCCGTTCGACGTGGTCGCGGCGCGATGCAAACATCAGCAACGCCTCGGTAACAGCATCCCAACGTCCGGGGTCGCCGGTCAGAAGAAGATTGCGGATTTCCTCTGCCCCCGGAGAACCGCCAGGTTCTCGGGTTACAACGACATCTTTCCCCTGATTACGGAACCATTTTTCCAGACAGCGTATCTGGGTGGACTTTCCGCTACCTTCTCCACCTTCGAAGCTGATAAACAAACCGGGTTTGGAAATCACCCGTTTGCCCCCCACAAAAGGTATTTGATCGCAGCACCAATACGCCCGACAAAGCCAAGACGGCCTACATCATGCGCTGCGTAAAGCGGGAACTCGATGGTTTCCTGATCAGGGACTTCAACCTTCAGCGTTGCGATCTGATCACCCTGGCTGATTGGTGCGGGTATCGGCCCCTCATAGACGACAGAGACCTTCATATCGCGGCTTGCAGTCCGTGGAAGGGTCAAAAGAATTTCCTTGTCCGCGACAAGGTCTACCTTTGTTTCTGACCCCAACCATACATTTGCCGAACTTACGACTTCACCTTCGGCAAAAAGGTCATAGTTATCAAATTCGCGGAAACCCCAATCAAGAAGCTTTTGCGATTCCGTACGGCGTTCGCGTATGGAGTCCAGACCGTTGACAACAAGGATCAACCGACGGCCGTCGCGCTCGGCCGATGCCGTAAGACCATACCCCGCAGATTCCGTGTGGCCCGTTTTCAGGCCGTCGACGCCGGCACTGGTGCCAAGAAGCGGGTTACGGTTCGGTTGGCGGATACCGTTATAAGTAAATTCCTTGACGGAATAGAGCTTATAAAGATCTGGGAAATTGCGGATGGTATCGCGTGCAAGGATTGCAAGGTCGCGCACCGTCACAAGATGTCCTTCTGCAGGCCAGCCGGTTGCATTTTTAAAGACCGATTTGGTCATCCCGATCGCGCGTGCTTCTGCAGTCATTGCTTCGGCAAATGCCTCTTCAGAGCCACTAAGGCCTTCTGCGACAACAATTGCCGCATCATTGCCTGATTGCACGATGATGCCATGCAGAAGGTCGGATACCGAAACGTTGGAGTTTACCTCAACAAACATTTTCGAGCCGCCTTTGCGCCAGGCTTTCTCGCTGACATGAAAGGTGTCATCCATAGAGACACGACCGTCCTTGATGTATTTAAACAGCATATGAACGGTCATCATTTTGGTCATCGAGGCAGGCTCTGTCAGGGTGTCCCCTTCTTTATCGAGCAGCACAGCCCCGGTATCAAAGTCCATGATGAATGCTTCGCGCGCTTTGGTCTCGATTGCATGCGCACTGGTCATCGACGTCGCCATGACGGAGCCGATAATGAAGGCCCCGGCCACTAGCCGGTTCAGACTGTTTTTGAACGGAACTGGCGGCATCAAAGTCATGGTATTCTAACCCTGTAAAATAAATGTTCTATCCACCGGGAGTCCGGTGTATCCGCTGTTTTGCTTATGTCGCAAATTCGGCAAAATTGTGCAACACCCGCTTGATTAATGCTTTAAGGCACGGGCAATCCCTGATGTGGGACTAACACCCGGCTGATGCCGACCCGCCATTCGCGCATTCAACGATAACTTTTGCGCCATTTTGGCCGGTGGCAATGACACGTTCCAGAAGAATGTCTGCTTCTGGAACAGTTTCAAGAGGTCCTAGCCGCACACGGTAAAAGGTTGTGCCTTTGATATCAATCGGTTCGATCTTGCTTGGTGCAAGGTCATAAAGTCGATTGCGCAGGTTCAAGGCGTTGTCATAGATCGAAAATGCACCAGCCTGAACATAGATGGAAGACGCTGTAACAGGCTCGACTTCAACCAATGCGGCTTCTTCAACCACGCCTTCAAGCGGATCGGCGGAAACAGGTGCATTTGACGACGGAGATGTCAGTTTGATCTTCGAGGTTGTTGGCTCACCACTGTCCGTAATCGGGCCGTCGTCAAGGCGCACGGTTTCAACCACATCGCGCGGCGCGGCAGAAACAGTGCTTTGTTCCGCCACGGTGACGGCCGGGGCAGCCTTGCCTTGCGCAATTGCGGCGATCTGGCGGCTTTCAGCCTCTACGACTTCAACCAGAACCTTGGCGGTTCCTTTGCGTTCAAATCCCAGAAGCTGAGCCGCGCGGCGAGACATATCAATGATACGACCATGGGCGAAAGGCCCGCGGTCATTGACTCTCACCTTGATGGATTTACCGTTTTCAAGGTTGGTAACACGAACGATACTGGGTAGCGGCAAGGTACGATGAGCCGCCGAGACCTCGTATTGATCGAATATCTCGCCATTGGCTGTTTTCTTGCCGTGGAATTTCGGCCCGTACCAGGACGCGATACCAGTTTCGCTATATTCGTAATCAACAGCCGGATAATACCATTGCCCGGCAATTTCGTAGGGATTGCCGATCTTGTAGTTACCGACCTGAGTGGGTTGTGTGGTCGTCCCTAATCGCTTTACGCCGTGAACTGCGAGCTGGGTTTCAGCACAGCCCGCGAGCAATACGCCAAATGCTGCAACCGCCATGGCCAGGCGACCTTTGCTTTGCAGCTGTGCCAAGGCACTTTTAAATGGTTTGGGCATCAATGTGTCCCCGCTTGTAGATGCTCTGTCCATATGCGTTCTGATCAAAGATCCATTTTGAACGATTTGTTTCAACGGCCCGCAATGGCATCGGCCAGTGTGCCGACTGCGATGGCAAAATAGGTCGACCGGTTCCAATGCATGATGGTGTGGAAGTTGTTATAAACCATATATGCGGGGCCTTCACCGTCATTTACAATGACAATTGACGCTTCCATATCTGCCGCAGGTAAATCTGCCCCGTTTGGCATGCGCACGCCCAGTTTTTGCCATTCGGAGATCGGCTTGCGAATGTCGCGTCCTTCCAGCTCAGGGTCAAAGTTTTCCGGCAGGCTGATCTTGCGGCCCCAACGTTCATCTGCATTCCAGCCAACGGTCGAAAGATAGTTGGCAGCAGAAGCAAACACATCTTCTTTTGCCCCCCAAAGATCAATTTTGCCATCACCATTGCCGTCGCGGGCATAGTTCAGGAAGGTGGACGGCATAAATTGCGCCTGCCCCATTGCCCCCGCCCAAGAGCCCGACATTTTTTCCGGTGCAATATGACCGGCATCAATGATGGTCAGTGCATTCATCAGCTCTTTGCGGAAATATTCTGCGCGGCGTCCTTCAAAGGCAAGCGTGGCCAGAGAGTCGACAACCGAATAGCCGCCGGTGAAACGCCCAAATCCGGTTTCGATTCCCCAGAACGCGGTCAGATAGTGACCGGGAACGCCATATTTCTTGGCCGCAGCATCAATCACTGCGCGGTTTTCCGCGTATTTGCGACGTCCTTCGTTCACACGCGATTGCGGAACAACGCGATCAAGATACTGCTCGAAGGTTAGTTTGAATTCCGGCTGGCTGCGATCATATTCGATCACTTTGGGGATCGGCTTTGTATTGGCAAATGCAACCTCAAGAGTTGCTTCTGAAATGCCTTTGCTTGCAGCTTCTTTTTTGAATTCGACGAGCCATTCGTCAAATCCCTCGGTGGTGAATTCTGGAAGTTTTTCATCGGTCTGTGCGAAGGCCGGTGCATGTGCCGCCATCACGGCAACGACGGAGGCGGCAGTAAGCAGTTTCCAGAATTTCATCTAAGCCTCATCCAAATATGTTTATTTCTCTGCCCCGGCTTTGTGTGGACCGGGGAACCATGCATCTGTTCGGCCCGTCCAGTAATAGGCGGTCAAACCAACCCATTCACGCAAAGCACGACCCATCTTGTTGATAGCGTCAGAGACGTTAAGACTTGCTAAATGAACACCATCCTTCGTGATCTTGTCGACGGGATAAGCAATCACATTCATGCCAGCTTGACGAAATGCACCGACGGCCCGGGGCATATGGCTTGCTGATGTGATGAGAATCCAGGGTTTATGAGCAAGATGCGGCCAATCACGGTAAATCAACTCACGTGATTTTAAGGCATTCTCGTGCGTGTTGCGAGCATTGGGCTCGAAATACATGTTCGGCGTTTCCATGCCCGAATCGCTTAACCAGCTTTCCAGCACGGAAGCTTCGCTAAATCCGCGACTGACCAAGCCACCATAACCACCAGTGAACAAGATCGGCTTATCAGGATAAAGCGACGCAAATCGAAGCATCGCAAATAATCTGTCGGGCGCAGCACCAACATGCATCTCGCCATGTTCCAGATAGCTATACGGGTTGATGCTGCCGCCAAGCGTAATTGCACCGGCAAAGTTTGCCTGCGCAAGATCAGGTTTTTCAAAGCGGGTTTCGAGGGTGTGTAACAGTATCGAACCGACTGGAATAACCGTTATCAGCAGTGACCCGCCGGTGACGACAATCAGTCCGGATAGCGCAAATTTACGAGTCCGTCGGGCCAACATCAAAATAAACAACAACAGCAGAGCAAGGCTGTGCATGAATGCTGTGTCGATAAGGATGTGCAGTGTTTTAGACAGAAAGTAGAACACGCTATAATAACTCGAAAAGAAAAGGTTTCATCAAGGGTGTTCACCATACTGAAAACGCAGATAAATCACCAACATTGGTCGCAATATCGGATTGGCCTATTGACAGGCACCCCTCCCCAATTTATTGAAGGCGCCCAGAGCAATAAGCTCCAACCACATTTGCGGAGAGGTGGCAGAGTGGTTGAATGCAACGGTCTTGAAAACCGTCGTGCCTTTACGGGTACCGTGGGTTCGAATCCCACCCTCTCCGCCATTCATTTAAGGCAGTGCAGAACCAGATCAGAAAACGTGAGTCAGATAATGACACTTACGTGCGATCGCGCCGTATCTGCCGAGACGTCAAAATCGTCGAAAGGTCACCGATATGAGCGAATTTCCGCCCTGCCCCAAATGTGAATCTCCTTACACATACGAAGATGGAGAACTGTTGGTTTGTCCCGAATGCGCGCATGAGTGGTCTTTGACGGCCAGTCAAAATGATGCAGCTGTTATTCGCGATTCCAACGGGACGCCACTTGCTGATGGCGATACGGTATCCGTGATCAAGGATCTTAAGGTCAAAGGTTCTTCTGCCGTTGTAAAAGTAGGCACCAAGGTCAAGGGCATTCGACTGGTTGATGGTGACCATGATATTGATTGCAAAATCCCCGGTATCGGCCAGATGGGCCTGAAATCCGAATTCGTCAAAAAGGTCGCTGAATAAGCGATTGCATTCAAAAACATCAAAGGAAAAGCGCACCACATCGGGTGCGCTTTTTTTGTTTAGTTATCTAAGGGGCCGGTTATCCTCAGTCAGCCCCGCCAGAGCGCAACGTCGAGCCCGGTTTGGGCTTTATGATGCGTTGAATGAACAATGTCCCGATGGCCATACCAACACCAATCAGATCGGTGATCAGCCCGCCAGAGATCATGAACAAAGCCGCGATAATCAACAGAATGCGCAAGAACCATACTGCTGAACGACCAAGGAACCAGCCTTGCACGCCTGCTGACAAAAGGAAGACGCCAGCAACAGCTGTGACCAGTGCCTGGCCGATCTGAAGATAGGTGCCATCCATCAGGATCGCTGCATTATAAAAGAACATGAACGGCACGATGAAGGCCGCGATGCCGATCTTGAACGATGCGACGGACGTTTCCATCGGGTTGGCGCCCGATATCCCGGCCGCAGCATAGGATGCCAAGGCAACGGGCGGCGTAATGGCCGACACCACGGCAAAGTAAAACACGAAGAAATGTGCCGTAAGCGGTTCAATTCCAAGGTCAATCAGGCCCGGTGCCACGACGGAAGCCGCAACAGCATAGGCCGCCGTTGTTGGCATGCCCATGCCAAGAAGAATGGCAATCAACATGGCAAAGACCAGGGCCAGAAGCTGGGATGCCTCTGCCAGACCGAGCAACAAGTTCGAGAAACGTGCGCCAACACCTGTCAGCGCAATGACGCCGACAATGATACCTGCGCAAGCGCAGACAGCAATGATTTGGATCGACATGGCACCGGCCAGCTCGAACGCTTTGGCGACAGCGCGTGTACCAACGCGATTAGGTGTAAGCCAACTGACAACAACTGCTGCCACTGTTGCAAGGGTACCTGCCCTGATCACGGAATAGCCCATAAAGAGCGCAATGATCAGGATAATGATCGGCAGGAACAGGAACACCTGTTTGATCATGACATCAAGACGCGGCAATTCATCTTCACGCATGCCACGCATGCCAAGTTTCGCGGCCTCGAAATCGACCATGAAATAGATGGATACGAAATACAGAATGGCGGGAATCACGGCCGCGATGGCGATGTCGGTATAGGGAATACCGGTAATCTCCGCCATGATGAAGGCACCGGCCCCCATGATCGGCGGCATGATCTGGCCACCGGTAGAAGCCGCAGCCTCAATCGCGCCAGCCGTTTTCTTGTGATAGCCGACTTTTTTCATCAGCGGAATTGTCAGCGATCCGGTGGCGACCACGTTCCCGGCCGAGGTGCCGTTAATCATGCCCATCAGGCCGGATGCAAAAATCGCAACCTTGGCAGGCCCGCCGCGTGCACGCCCGGCAACGGAGAACGCGAAATTCACAAAGTAATCACCAACTTTGGAAGCCTGCAGGAAGGCTGCAAAAATGATGAACAGGATAATATAGGTGGACGAAACAGCTGTTGTCGGTCCAAGGATACCAGCGTCGGTATAAACCTGACTGAAGAAGCGCTGCCATGTGATCGATGGCGACTGCAAGAAGCCCGGCAGGAATTCACCAACGAAAACATATATGAGGAAGATCGTGGCGATAATGACCAGTGCCAGACCGGCAACCCGGCGTGTTAGCTCCATGATCAGCAATGTACCCGCCACAGCTGCAATCGAAATTCCGACCGGCGCAAAAGGCGTACCGGTCGAATTGCGCATCAGGGTGCCATAAATGGCGATCAGGTAAACCGCAACGGCAAGCCCGCAAACGCACAGCACAAAATCCGGTGCGGAATAGGTGTCGCGAGAAGTTTTGTGGAACCAGGACAAAACAATACCACCGACAGTCGCAATCAGAAGCGGTGTCCCGAACAGCCAAGTTTCATTGAACTTGATGGTGGCATCTATGCCGTTCCACATGACGCCATTCTGAATGTCGAGTGCGAAACTCAGCGCCATGCCGGTTGCCATAAAGGCCGGCAACAAAAGAACATAAGACAGATAACCCAATAGTGGCGTCGAGGTGCCCGGGGTTTCGTGAAAACGGTTTGCTGAATACCACAGGAAACCCAACAATAACGCGCCTGCCACGTGAACAATGCGGAAGTTCCAGGTTTCAAGCGGGAAAGCTGGCAGAAATGGCAGATCAACCAGTCCCCCGGTCATGCCAGACAGTGATACACCATTCAGGGCAAGCATATGAAAAGCCGCATATATCGCTGCGGAAATTGTAATGAAGGTCTGCCCCCTGCCTACAAACAGTCGCCTGTTATGCTCTATTGGCTCTTCATCTACGCCCTCTGCGATAAGGTGTTCGCTTTCAAGCTGGTTCTTATCTGTCATCTATTTTCCCGCACTCACGCAAAATTATTTTTGGCCAGAGACAAGCTGGCAATTGAATGTCGGCGGACCATCCGCAAGGACAGTCCGCCGTCAAAATGTGTTCAGACAGATATTACTTGATCATATCTGCCGGAATGGATGCACCATTCTCGTTAAACCACTTGGCAGCCCCCGGATGCCACTTCATGACTTTGTTCTTGTCCCAGTTTTCCGGGAGTGTCGAACGAGCTGCACGATGGATTGACACCATCCGGTCATTGTCAGACATAACGACGTCTGTGACCGCATAGACAAAGCTTTCCGGAAGGTCGCAGTTAGCAATGGCAAAGTTCCACATCGAAACCGAACGTGCCGGTTCGGTCAGGGTGGTGTAGGTATCGGCTGCGATATCGAATTCAGATACCGGGAAGGCATCCATGATCTTTTTCTGTTCTTCTTCTGTGAACTCGATGATGTTCACATCGGTCTGAACTTCAAGCTGGCTGACGGCCGGAACCGGAACGCCAGCGGCAAACGCAATCACGTCAAGCAAACCGTCCTGAAGCTGGCCACCAAGGTCGGACCAGCCACCATTGCGGCGTTCGAAATCAACACCGAGTTCTTCAAGCATACGCGGGAAGTAGGTGTCTGAGGTCGAGCCTGCCGGACCAAAACCGATTTTGGCGCCTGCCGGAATGTCGGCAACCGACGCAATACCAGAAGACGCAAGAGCCGTAATCGAGAACGGGGTCTGATACATCGGGAACATTGCGCAGGCATTGGTCATCTGCAGACCCGGCGCAATCGGGTTGGTACCCGCAAGGGATTCCGCAGCCGGCCCCATTGTCGTCATGCCAAAGGCTGCTTCGCCAGTGTGAACGAGTGCCATATTCTGCATCGGGCCACCGGTGACTTCACCGCCACCCGAAATACCAAGTTCTTCGGCAACAAGGTTTGCCCAGCCGGAACCATAAGCGAAATAGGTGCCGCCCTGTGATGCGGTGCCAACCGTGAAGCTTTCAGGCCAGCCGGCACGATCCTGTGCCACGGCAGCGGTGCTCCCGAACGCGAACGCAACCGCCATCCCTGCAAATAATGCGCGTTTCATTAATTTCCTCCGTTTTTCGGTATTTTGATTGAGACTGCCACGAGTCAGAGTCTCATATGGGAAACTCAAGGTTGAAGGCAATGTGGTTTTTAATCAATACCGAAAACGAAGAGATTTCATAGTGATGTTAATCTCAAGTATCATACGACTTTAGTCGTAGTCTCTTCGTGGATTTGCCGGGAAAACTATCTTTGCGTGCTCTTGGTTGCCTTCTTTTCACCTGCAGGGAGTGGTTGGGTGTTTTTGGTGTGCATTTTTGATTCCGTCGCCTGCGGTATGACAGATCGAAACAGGAATCTTCCGGGGTTTTACGAAAATAGCCGTAGTTTTTTATTGCGCAAAAACCCTTAGTGCTGCACGATTTATTCAATGCGGTGGTCAATGGTGATGTGTAACTGTCTGAAACCGCAGTTTTCTTCACAAAACTGCAAAATATCAGTGGAAATACTCTCGTTGGATGGGCAATTATTGACGGAATGAGAGGCGCTTTAGCGTGTCTTGTGGGGGAGCATCTGCATCAGGATGCCAAGACGAACGAAGAATGAAGACTCTCAACAGGGAAATTAAAAACTCGTTATGAGCAAAGACATACCCGCCCTACAGGTCGAAGGGATGTTCAAAAGCTTTGGGGATCATGAAGTTCTCAAGGGAATTGACCTTAAGGCCAATACCGGCGACGTGATTTCGATTATCGGATCGTCCGGTTCCGGTAAAAGCACGTTTCTGAGATGTATCAACCTGCTTGAAACCCCGGATGCCGGCGCTGTTCACGTCAAGGGTGAACTGATCCGCATGAAACGGCTTAAAGACGGTTCGCAGGAAGCCGCTGACAAAAAACAACTTCAGCGCATCCGCACCAAGCTTGCAATGGTGTTTCAAAGCTTCAACCTCTGGAGCCATTTGACCATTCTTGAAAATGTCATCGAAGCACCGGTTCATGTTCTTGGTGTTCCGCGCAAGGAAGCGATCGAGCGCGCGGACGCGCTGCTTCATAAAGTTGGCATGTATGAGCGTCGGGATTATTACCCGGGTCACATATCGGGCGGTCAACAACAACGTGCTGCCATTGCCCGCGCACTTGCCATATCGCCTGATGTCTTGCTGTTTGACGAGCCTACATCTGCACTTGATCCCGAATTGGTGGGAGAAGTTCTTAAGGTCATGACCGACCTTGCAGAGGAAGGCCGCACCATGCTGGTCGTGACTCATGAAATGGGGTTTGCCCGTGGTGTGTCGAGCCATGTCATGTATTTGCATCAAGGTCGGGTTGAAGAATTCGGCAGCCCGACAGATGTTTTTGAAAATTCAAAATCGGAACGCATGAAGCAATTTCTTCAACGCGATTTCTGATCTGGGTGGATCAAGGCAATAAGCGTCTTGATCGACAGAGTGGCAGTGCCGAACGCGCGCCATTCCAATCAACAAGGGAGACTACAGAATGAAAAACTGGATCAAGGTTGCATCTGCCGCAGCAGTTGGCATTGCACTGAGTGCTTCCGCAGCAAGTGCTGCTTGGGAGAAAGTCGTCATCGCAACGGAAGGTGCCTATCCTCCGTTCAACATGATGGACGACAACGGCAACCTCATCGGGTTTGACGTTGATTTCGCCAACAAGCTTTGCGAAACCGCAAAAATCGAATGCGAAATCGTTGCCCAGGACTGGGACGGCATGATCCCGGGGCTTCTGGCCAAAAAGTATGATGCGATCATTGCTCAGATGTCGATTACCGAAGAACGCAAGCGTTCCATCGACTTTTCTGACTATTACAGCAACACGCCGGCTGTGTTTGTTGGTAAAGAAGGCATGAGCATCACCGCCTATAAAGACGGTGAAGTCATCGAAGATGCACTTGATGGCACGGTCATCGGTGTGCAGCGCTCGACCACCCATGCGAACTTCCTTGAAGACAACTTCATGGATATCGAAATCCGCATGTATGGTTCTCAGGACGATGCCCTGCTTGACCTGACTGCAGGCCGTATCGATGCGACACTTGCTGATTCCGGCACCCTCGAAGCTTGGGTTAACTCGGAAGAAGGCAAAGGTTACGGTTTCGTTTCCAACCAGTTTGCACCAAGCGAATGGTTTGGTGAAGGTGCCGGTATCGGTATCCGCAAGGAAGACCAAGACCTGAAGGAAATCTTCAACAAGGCGCTGGCCGAAATGCTTGAAAACGGTTCCTACGAGGAATTGAACAAGAAATACTTCCCGGCGATTGACCTGCATCCGAACTGATCTGCCTGAACGACACAGGGCGGCGACCAGTTCGCCGCCCTACCCTTATTGCTGCTATGTCTTTGTTGTCAGGGGTGACAAAGGTTCAGCTCAGCATCAAGGAAAGCTGGAGAAAGCATGTTCGATTTATACGGCCGCGGCTGGCAGATGCTTGAAGGGGGGCTGGTCACAGTTCAGCTTTGCCTTACCGTTTTGCCATTCATGATTATTATTGGCTTATTGGGGGCGTCGGCAAAGCTGTCGCGTTATCGCTCGCTTCGTCTGATCGGGGAAAGCTATACCGTTCTTATTCGCGGTATTCCCGAACTTCTTGTTATTTTGTTGATTTATTTTGGCGGCACCATCGCGGTTCAAAGCCTTGCAGAAATTATTTCCGGCGAGGAAACCCGTGTCGATATTCCTGCGTTTTGGTCGGGGGTTGCCGCTTTGGCCCTGGTTCAAGGGGCCTTCGCATCAGAAGTTTTCCGTGCCGCCATGCAATCGATCCCTGTTGGTCAGATCGAGGCTGCAACGGCGTGCGGCATGACACCGATGCAGATTTTCTTGCGCATTAAACTACCGCAGCTTTGGCGTTTCGCGCTTCCGGGGTTGAACAATCTGTTTCAGGTTCTGATCAAAGACACTGCGCTTATTTCGGTTGTGGGGGTCGAGGAAATCATGCGCAAGGCGGCAATCGGCGCAGGAACAGAAAAAGCACCCTTCACATTTTACCTCGTGGCGATGTTAATATTTCTTGCATTTACAACGGTTTCGCTTCTGGTCTTCAACCATCTTGAAAAGCGTGCCGCCCGCGGTATCGTGAGGGCCTGATAGATGTTTGAAGATCTCATCTACGTTCTGGGAAAGTACGACACCTGGCTTTGGCGCGGGTTTTTGCTCACCCTTGAGTTGTTGGTCATTTCCGTCACACTTGGCACGTTATTGGCCATTCCTTTGGCTGTGGCACGGGTTTCAAAAAAGATCTGGGTTCAGGCTTTGCCTTTTGCCTTCATCTATGTGTTCCGGGGTACCCCACTGATCGGGCAACTGTTCATGATGTATTACGGCGTCGGTCAGTTGATCGCGAATATTGACGGTATCCAGGATCATTGGACTTGGGAATACCTGCGGGATCCTTATTGGTATTGCTTGCTGACATTTGTTTTGAATACGGCGGCCTATGTTGCTGAAATCATGCGTGGTGGCATTCAGAATGTTCCCAGTGGCGAATTGGAAGCTGCACGTGCCTGCGGGATGTCTCCCTTGAAAACCTATCGTCGTATTATCTTCCCGCGTATGTGGCAGATGATTTGGCCTGCCTATACCAATGATGTGATTTTTACGCTTAAGGCAACATCATTGGCATCGACTGTTACGATGATGGAATTGACCGGGGCAGCTCGCAAAATTGTTGCGCGCACGGCCCTGCCATATGAGGCATTTGTGTCTGCCGGCGTAATTTACCTGATTATCGTTTATGTACTGACCTTTGGATTCAAAGGGATCGAGCGTTATCTGCGCCGCAATGAGCGCCGCAAGGAAAACAAATCAGGCAGCCCCAAAAACGCCTCTGCCTGATCGCACATATCCTTTTGCAGCCCGGATTTCGAAAAAGATGTCTGACAGATGTATTCTGCGGATGTACTTTTCGGGCGGGTTGCATTGCCCCACGCCACCACATTTCAGGATTTAAAGATGCAAGAAGAACGCATTGAATTGGTCCGCCCGCAAATGGGCACATCGCGCACCTTGACTGTTCGCCGTTATGGCAAACCTGGTAGTCCCAAGGCCTATTTCCAGGCTGGCCTGCATGCGGACGAACTGCCCGGTGTGATTACGCTCCATCATCTTGAAGCTTTGTTGAAAGAAGCTGATGCCAACGGAGAGATAACAGGCGAAATCGTCATCGTGCCCTTTGCCAACCCGATCGGTTTTACGCAGTATGTCGATATGAAGCCGCTTGGTCGTTTTGAATTGCGCAGCGGTCAAAATTTCAATCGTCACTATCCGGATCTGAGCCCGGCCCTTATTGAGGCGGTTGACGGAAAGCTTGGGCAAAATGCCGACGCGAACGTTTCAATAATCCGTACCGAATTGCGCCGGCTGATCAAGGAACATCGCGAAAGCATGCGGCCGCTGACGGATTTGCAGGATTTGCGCCTGACGCTGGCTGAGCTTGCTATTGATGCTGATTATGTGCTGGATCTGCATTGTGATTGGGAAGCACCGATGCATCTTTATATCAGCGACCATAACTGGCCGGATGCCGCCGACCTTTCGGCTCAGATCGGTTCGGAATGCAGCCTGATTGCAGAAATCAGCGGTGACAATCCGTTTGACGAAGCCTTTAGCCGCCCATGGGTCGAGCTTCGCCGGGCTTATGGTGATAAATTCCCGATCCCGATGGCAACCATGGCAACGACGATTGAACTGCGCGGTGATCGCGACGTCTATGACGAATATGCGATCAAGGATGCGGACAATATGTTCAAATTCTTGCAGCGTCGTGGATTGATTGCCGGTGATCCCGGCCCCCTGCCCGAAGCCAAATGCGATGCGACCCCCTTGACGGGAGTGGACCGGATCGCAGCCGAGCATGGCGGAATGGTTGTTTTTGGTGTCGAGGCCGGCACAAAGGTCAAGGCCGGGCAGGAACTGGGCTATATCCTTGATTGTGAAACCGGTCAGAAAACCCCGTTTTCAAGCCGAACAGACGGACTTTTGTATTCGCGATTGGGAATCCGGTTGGTGGTCCCGGGCGGATATCTGTGTTCGGTTGCCGGTGACACCCCGCTAGAAGGACGCGAAGGTCAGCTTTTGCTTTCGAAATAAGGCAAAAGATCACGTTTGCGCATTCTGTTTGAAACTGTGTTTTGAGACGGATCGATTGATTGCCAGTTCAAGGTTCGATACCTTTTGGGCAATCTTATTGATCCGTCTTTCTTGTTCTGACAGACGGGCGCAAAGGATTATGGAATAACGACCCGCGCAATGCGCATCGCAAGGAATGTTTGATGTTTGATCCGAAAGCTGTCTCAACAGTTATTAATGCCGCCAAGCAAAAGGCTGTCGCCGATCCCGATACCGCGCGTCGTGCCATTTCTGTTCTGGATCTGACCAGCCTGAATGATGACGATAATGAACACGTCATCGAGGCGCTATGCAAACGTGCGCAAACCCCTGTGGGTAATACGGCCGCAGTGTGCGTTTACCCGCCTTTTATCGAAACATCCTGGCGGGCTCTTGGGCAGTCAGGGGTGAAAACGGCAACTGTGGTGAACTTTCCCGAGGGTGGCACAAATGCCCAGCGTGTCGGTGACGAGGCCGCCAATTGCGTTTCAAGGGGGGCAGATGAAGTCGATCTGGTATTCCCCTATAAGGCCTTTCTTGCCGGGGACGTGACAGCCGCATCGGACGTTGTTGATGCCACGCGTATGGCCTGCGGCACGATGACCACGATGAAAGTCATCCTCGAAAGCGGTGAATTTGACGATCTTGGAAAGCTTTACGAGGCCGCCCGTCTTGCGATCAAACATGGTGCAAACTTTGTCAAAACATCAACAGGAAAGGTATCGGTCGGCGCCACTCCCGAAGCCGCAGTGACGATGTTAACTGCCATTCGCGACGCCCGGGACGAGGATGGCCTTGATGCCGGGTTCAAAGCATCGGGTGGGGTCAAGACCACCGAGGATGCTGCCCTTTATCTTGCGATTGCCGATCACATCATGGGAGATGGATGGGCAACACCGGAAACCTTCCGTTTCGGAGCCAGTGGTGTATTGACCGCTTTGCTTGAGACATGCGGTGCCAAACCAGACGACGCCCCTGCCCCGACTGGCAACTATTAGGATTGGTAACTATCTGCTTGTCAGAAAATTGCCCTCTTCAGGTTCAAAGGAAATGATCAATGGCACGTGCCATCATTATTGTGGCCGATAGTTTCGGGATCGGTTCTGCTCCGGATGCTGCAAAATTTGGTGATCAGGGTGCAGATACCCTTGGTCACATCGCGGAACATTGCGCCAAGGGTCTTGCAGATAACGATAAGCGCAGTGGTCCGTTGAATGTACCGAATATGGTCGCACTCGGTCTTGGCGAAGCCGCCAAAGATGCGACCGGACGGGTCCCGCCCGGGCTTGATCACGGGGGTGCCATCGTCGGGGCGTTTGGGCATGCCAAAGAAATTTCGCGAGGCAAGGATACGCCAAGCGGGCATTGGGAAATTGCTGGCGTGCCAGTGGATTTCGATTGGGGCTATTTCCCGATGAAAGTTCCCACCTTTCCGGCGGAACTGACAGATGCCTTGATCGAACAGGCAAAATTGCCCGGAATTCTTGGCAACTGTCATGCATCGGGCACGACCATAATCGCCGAACTTGGCGAAGAACATATCAAAACCGGCAAGCCGATCTGCTATACGTCGGCCGATAGCGTGTTTCAGATCGCAGCCCATGAAGAGCATTTCGGTCTTGATCGATTGTATGAAGTCTGTGAAATCGCATTTAAGCTGGTTGAGCCATACAATATTGGTCGTGTGATCGCGCGTCCTTTTGCTGGTGAGACGCCTGCTGATTTCAAACGGACATCAAACCGCCGCGATCTTGCCGTTCCGCCGCACAAGCCAACATTGCTTGATCACTTCAGCAATGCCGGCGGCAAAGTGATTTCAGTAGGGAAAATTGCTGATATCTATGCCCATCGCGGGATTGCAAAAAAGGTGAAGGCATCAGGGAACATGGCGCTGTTTGACGCCATGATGAAAGAAATTTCCCAAGCCCCCGATAACAGCATTGTGTTCACCAACCTGGTAGACTTCGACATGGAATTCGGTCACCGTCGCGATGTTGCCGGATATGCCAATGCGCTTGAGGAATTTGACAAACGAATTCCCGAATTGCGTGCCGTTCTCAAGCCGGGCGATCTGGTTATTATTACAGCGGATCATGGATGTGATCCAACCTGGCGTGGCAATGACCACACGCGTGAATTTGTGCCGATCCTTGCCTTTGGGCCGGCGATTGCACCGGGACCGTTCGGGATGCGCGATACCTTTGCCGATATCGGCCAGACGGTTGCCGACCATCTGGGAATTGCGCCATTGGCGACCGGCACATCTTTTTTGAATGGATAACACAATGAACTGGCAGTTCGGACAAAATGAATCTTCAAGCGCACCCATTCGGATCGAGGCGATTGTCGATACGATTTGTCCGTGGTGCTATATCGGCAAGAAACGATTGGAAAAGGCTCTTTCGCGCGAAAAGCTCGACAACATGATCGTGCATTGGCGACCGTTTCTGCTTAATCCCGATATGCCAAGTGGCGGTATTGACCGCAAACTTTATCTGTCCGCGAAATTTGGTGGCGCTGATAGTGCTGCGCGCGTTTACAAGGCGATCGAGGATGCCGGGGCGGCTGTCGGGATACCGTTTCGGTTTGACGAAATCAAAGTCACCCCGGATTCAACAGATTCTCATCGTCTGATCCATAAGGTAAGCGCCGAACGGCCCGCCGTTGGCAATGATCTGGTCGAGGATATTTTTGTCGCCTATTTCCTCGAAGGCCTGGATATCGGTGATCTTGACCTGTTGGCGGATATTGCTGTTCGTCATGGTGAGGACCGCAACGAAATTATGGAATATCTTGCCGGTGACATGGACCGCGAATTTGTGGGTCAGGAAAACCGGGTGGCGCATCAGATGGGGGTCACAGGTGTCCCATGCTTCCTGTTTAACAGCCGTCATGCATTGTCTGGCGCACAGGAACCAGACATCCTTCAAAGGATGATCCGGTTGGCCAGACAGGAAGAAACACCAATCTGACATTTCTCAGAATTAAAACAAATATGGCGGATAACAATATGTTACCCGCCATTTCTTTATGTATTTGTTGCGATATCGGACAATCTTTTTATCAAGCGTTTCAGACCTTCCAAACGATCGGTCGGGCCATCCCAACCTGCCGAATAGACGATCTTTTGATCTGGTCGCAGGCGTGCCACACCAACCTGTTGCTGAATAAAGCCAATCAAACCACCCGGGTTCGGAAATTCGTTGTTTCGAAGCGTGATCAGCGCCCCTTTCGGGCCGGCATCCAGTTTCTCGATATTGGCAATCCGGCACCATTGTTTGATGGTGACGACATCCAGAAGGTTTTCGACCTCTTTGGGCAGTTTGCCAAACCGGTCAATCATTTCGGCGGCAAACTGGTCAACTTCCTCGCGGGATCGCAATTCGGAAATACGGCGGTACAGGCCAAGCCGGACACCCAGATCCGGCACATAGCGATCCGGGATCAGAACCGGCATGCCGATATTGATTTGCGGGACAAAGCTTGCTTCTTCCGATGCGTCGATCTCGCCTTTGGCTTCGGCCACGGCTTCTTCGATCATCTGTTGATACAGCTCGATCCCGACTTCCTTGATATGGCCGGATTGTTCTTCGCCAAGCAAGTTCCCTGCCCCGCGGATATCAAGGTCATGGCTTGCCAGATTGAAACCGGCACCCAAACTATCAAGTGTTTGCATGACTTCCAGCCGCTTAAGTGCGGTTGCCGTCAGTTTTTTGCCATTGGGCAAGGTCAGATAAGCATAAGCACGTTGCTTGGACCGACCGATGCGCCCGCGCAGCTGATAAAGCTGTGCAAGACCGAACATATCCGACCGGTGAATGATCATCGTGTTCGCATTGGGAACATCAATACCGGACTCAATAATGTTGGTCGCAAGCAGCAAATCAAACTTACGGTCGGTGAAATCTGTCATGACCTGTTCAAGATCACGCGCGCCCATCTGGCCGTGCGCCACGTCAAACTTGATTTCGGGGACCAGGTTCTTGAGTTCCTTGGCAACCCGATCCAATTCGTTGACCCGTGGGCAAACATAGAAAATCTGACCGCCACGGTGGCGTTCGCGTAAAATGGCCTCGCGTACGACAACCGGGTCATAGGGCGTGATATAGGTCCGCACAGCCAGACGGTCGACCGGCGGTGTGGCAATGATCGACAGTTCCTTCACCCCGGTCAGGGCCAGTTGCAAGGTTCGCGGAATTGGTGTCGCGGTCAGGGTCAGGACATGCACATCGGATTTCAATTCCTTGAGGCGTTCCTTGTGCTTGACGCCGAAATGCTGTTCTTCATCAACAATCAGAAGTCCAAGATCCTTGAAATGGACACCATTGCCCAAAAGCGCATGCGTCCCGCAGACGATATCGACATGACCGCTTTCAAGGTTGTCTTTGACCAGCTTGGCGTTCTTGCCGGTGACAAGACGTGAAAGCTGCTCAACCCGAACCGGAAGTCCTTCAAAACGTTCCTTGAAGTTCAGGTAATGCTGACGGCATAAAAGCGTCGTGGGCGCGACAACGGCAACCTGTTTGCCCGACATCACAGCGGCAAAGGCCGCGCGCATGGCAACTTCGGTTTTACCAAAGCCGACATCACCGCAGACAAGACGGTCCATTGGCTTTCCTGCCGACAAATCGTCAAGGGTGTCGCGGATTGCACGCGCCTGATCTTCGGTTTCGGCAAACGGGAAGCCGGCACAAAATTCGTCATAGGCCCCTTCGGGGGCCTGAAGCGTTGCGCCTTTGCGCAGATGACGTTCTGCTGCGACCTTGATCAGTTTTCCAGCCATGTCACGGATGCGTTCACGCAGTTTGGCCTTACGTGCCTGCCAGGCAACGCCACCAAGCTTATCAAGGATTGAGATACCCTCGTCAGAGCCATAGCGCGACAAAACTTCAATGTTCTCGACCGGCACAAACAGCTTGTCGCCGCCGTCATATTCCAGTTCCAGGCAGTCATGCGGCGCACCGCCCGCTGTCACGGTCTTCAGGCCCAGATAACGCCCGATACCGTGTTCAAGATGAACGACAAGGTCACCTTCGGATATCTCGGACGCTTCGCGCAGGAAGTTGTCGGCCTTGCGCCGCCGCCCCCCGGGTCGGCTCATACGATCGCCAAGGATATCCTGTTCGGTGACAAACCAAAGACCCTTGCGCCGGAAACCGCGTTCGATATCAAGGATGACCACGCCAACATGTTCATGGGTCAGATCATCGGTGATGTCTTCCCAGCATTCGCACGGTACCACCTTGCCAACACCGTGTTCACGCAGCAGCGAAACCATCCGGTCGCGCGACCCGTCGGAATAGGCTGCAATGACAACCTGATTTTCTTTGCCGCGCTGGGTTGTGATGAAATCACGCAATTCATCATACAGATTGACATCGGCGCGAGCACGCACATCGCCAAAGTCACGCCCTGCCCGTGCGCCAAGGTCATAAATGCCGCGTTCGGAATTTTCGTCGTCGTAATAAGGCGAAAATTCCAAGATCGGCCTGTCAGACAACATGCGGTCAAATTCGGCCAGATCCAGATAAAGGCGTTCCGGCGGGACCGGCTTATAGACACTATCACCAGAAAGGCCGCCACCTTTGATATTCAGGCGCGCCTGATAATAATCATCGATCATTTCAAGACGGTTCTCGATGACTTCACCAAACTGGTAATCAAGGCTGATGATCGTGTCTGGTACATAGGCAAAAATTGTATCAAGACCATCATGGAACAATGGCAACCAATGTTCCATTCCGCCATATTTCAGACCATTGGAAATGGACTCATATAACGGGTCTGTCTGCGATACAGCGCCAAATAGTTCGCGATAACCGCTTCTGAAACGCGAAATGCTATCGGGATCAAGATAGACCTCGCCAACGGGCAACAGAGCAATTTCTTTTACCTTGCCGACGGTGCGCTGGGTTTCAACGTCAAAGCGTCGGATGCTTTCGATCTCGTCACCAAAGAAATCAAGTCTGACCGGTTCTTTCATACCCGGTGCAAAGATATCGACGATATCGCCACGAACAGCATAGTCCCCCGGCTCCATCACCTGTTCGGCGCGGTTATAGCCCATGCGCTCGAAATAGTTGGTCAGGTCCGCACGGTCATATTCGCTGCCCGCTTTAAAGGTCAGCTTGCCTTTGCGCATAACCTCGACTGTCGGGACACGCTGGATCACAGCGGCGGCCGTGGTCAGAACAATTCGACCATTTCCACTTTCAGAATTCGTGTGATCAGCAAGGGTTGTCAGCGTTTCGACGCGCCGCGCGGTAACCTCGGCAATCGGAGATACCCGGTCATAGGGCAAGCAGTCCCATGCCGGAAGGGTCAGGACCTCGACCTCGCCGGCAAAGAATTGTAACGCCTCGGCGAGTTGAGCCATGCGTTTGTCATCGCGGGCGACATGAAGAACGGTCTGATTTGATCCTGCGGCATCAAGCAGTTCACGCAAGATCAGGGCGTCGGCACCTTCTGGTACCCCGCCGACCCGTTTGCGACCTTTGGTCAATATGATTTCTTTTAGCTTGTTCAATGTTTTATCAGGCGTTGCTTAAGGCCCGGATCATGCGCAGGACATCGGTGTCATACTGTTCCGGGGCGGGTTCCTTGCCGGTTGCCCATTTAAAGAAATCGGCATCCGGGACCTCGTTGATCAGGGCTTCAAATGTGTCAAGCTGTTCAGCTGTCAAGGTCGCCAGATGTTTATCCATGAAGCGGCCCATCAGGATATCGTTTTCCTTGGTTCCACGATGACTTCCGCGGAACAGCAGCTTTTTACGGCGCATTTCAAGATCCGATACGGTGTCAGTCATTTATACGATCTCCTGAACTTCTTATGCAGGGGAATGCGAGCTGCCCCTGCTGGCTTTTCTGTGGCTTGGTTTGTACGGCAATTTTTCCTACGGGTCCATGCCATGATCGGGTCAAATGATATCAAATGATGACTTGATGGTTGTGGCGCGATAATTTTGTTGTATACCCGTGGCATCAACACAGGTGTTCTATTAACGTTCTCATCGAAAGTTTCAACGAAAACCGTCATGCGCCCGGAAATTCTGTTCCCGCTTTTTGCTGAAATCGACACACTGGCTGGCATCGGACCACGCCTGAAGCCGCTGGTGGCACGTTTGATCGGCGGGGAGCATGTGGCTGATCTCCTGTGGCATTTGCCATCGGGCATTATTGACCGGCGTCTTTCACCGGATCTTTCGGACACGATCGATGGATCGGTCGTTACCATGGATATCTGGGTCGAACGCCACGAGCCCGCCCCCAATCGTCGTCGTCCCTATCGAGTGGTTTGCCGGACACAAAGCGGGACCTTGGTTCTTGCATTTTTCAATGCACGGGCAAAATATTTGAATGACATTTTGCCGGTCGGTGAAAAACGGATCGTGTCAGGCAAGATTGACCATTACCGCGGCGAATATCAAATCACTCATCCCGATCGTATCGGTACAGAGGCAGAGCGTTCTGAAATCCAAACGGTCGAGCCGGTTTATCCGATGTCAGCCGGGGTTACCGGCAAAACACTCACCAAGGCCGTGCGGGGTGCCCTCGCCTCATTGCCGGATCTTCCGGAATGGCATGACCCGGCCTTGGTCGCGCGGCACAAATGGCCGGACCTGAAAACGGCGTTGCATACTGTTCACAATCCACAAGACGAAACAGATTTGTCGCCAGACCATCCGGCGCGCAAACGGCTTGCCTATGATGAATTGCTGGCCAACCAGCTGGCCCTGAGTTTGATCCGCGCAAAGATGCGTAAACTAGGTGGGCGTGTCACCAATGGGGATGGCCGGCTGCGTACAGCCCTTGGCAATCACCTGCCCTTTGCCATGACCGGTGCGCAAAAACGTGCCCTCGACGAAATTTATGCCGATATGGCAAGCGAAGGCCGCATGCTGCGCCTGTTGCAAGGTGATGTAGGATCGGGCAAGACCGTGGTCGCGCTGATGGCAATGCTGAATGCTGTTGAATGCGGACGACAGGCCGCTTTGATGGCGCCGACCGAAATTCTTGCGCGTCAGCATTTTGAGACGATTTCGCCGCTGCTGGAAAAAATCGGCATCACATGCGCCATCCTGACCGGGCGCGACAAAGGCAAGGCCCGCAAAGCATCACTCGAAGGATTTGCCAATGGTGAAGCCCAGATTGCTGTTGGTACCCATGCGTTGTTTCAGGATGATGTGAGGTTTAATGACCTTGCTTTTGCTGTTGTCGATGAACAACATCGCTTTGGTGTGCACCAGCGCCTGATGCTGGCGGGCAAAGGCCAGGCAGTTGATGTTCTGGTCATGACTGCGACCCCGATACCGCGCACCCTGACCCTGACTGCTTTTGGTGACATGGAAGTTTCGCGGCTTGATGAAAAGCCGCCGGGGCGCAAACCGGTCGATACGCGCGTATTGCCAATCGATAAGGTCGATGATGTCATTTCGGGTATTGGTCGTGCGATGCGCAGTGGCAGCAAAATCTATTGGGTTTGTCCCTTGGTCGAAGATTCCGAGGTGCTTGACCTTCAAGCTGCCGAAGAACGACACAGGGTTCTGATCGAGTTGTTTGGCGAGGATCGCGTCGGACTTGTTCATGGCAAGATGAAGGGCAAGGAAAAAGACGCGGTCATGGAAAGGTTTGCCCATGGCGATACGTCAATCCTTGTTGCGACGACCGTCATTGAAGTTGGTGTCAACGTGCCCGAAGCAACCATCATGGTAATCGAGCACGCAGAACGCTTTGGCCTTGCTCAACTTCATCAGTTGCGCGGTCGTATCGGACGGGGGGATGCGGCTTCAACCTGCTTGCTGCTTTATGGTAGCCCGCTTGGACAGGTTTCAAAGGCGCGTCTTAAAATCATGCGCGAAACCGAAGATGGCTTCATTATTGCCGAAGAAGATTTGAAGCTGCGCGGTGCCGGAGAGGTTCTGGGAACACGGCAAAGCGGCCTTCAGGAATACCGGTTGGCTAATCTCGAACTACATGGCGACTTGTTGGCGATTGCGCGCGATGATGCGCGTCTGATTGTCGAACGAGACCCGGACCTTCGGAAAACGCGCGGGGATGCGTTGCGGTTGCTGCTTTATTTGTTTGAACGCGACGAAGCTGTCCGGTACTTCCGATCAGGTTAAAACAAAGGGCGCACCGGATGATGCGCCCTTTTCTGTCACGAAGAACCTCTAAGCGTTCGCAAAATTACGCGTCTTCGGTATTTTTACCATCCTTGGTGTTTTCTTCTGGTGCTTCCATTCGTGCAGGAATGTCGCGCGAAACCAGAATTGGGACATTTTCCTTTTCACGCAGCGTATCAACATCTTCATAGATCCTGGCTGCGACCTTTGGCTGGTTACGCTCTTGTTCCGGGCGGCGGTCCGGCGGCGTAACGATCCCCCCTGACATGACCATTTTGATGGCTTCTTCGACTGTCATATCAAGAATGACAACATCGCGACGCGGAACAAACAGCAAAAATCCTGATGTCGGGTTTGGCGTTGTCGGCAAAAAGATATTGATGACTTTATCTTCGGTCAGGTTTTGGACCTCACCGGTGGTTTCGCCGGTGATAAAGCCGATCGCCCACATGCCGCGCCGTGGATATTCAAGCAAAACAGCCTGCCGAAAGGCATTGGACTGGTTGGCAAGAACCGTTTCAAGGATCTGTTTTACCGCGCTATAGATGCTGCGTACCGCAGGAATGCGACCAAGGATGCGTTCATAAAGCTTGATCAATGCCCGCCCGGCAAAGTTGGTGGTAAACCAGCCAACCAGGGTGATGAAGACAATAATGACCAAAAGACCAAAGCCCGGGATCCCGTAATCCTCGTATCCGATCGGAAGATAGGATTCCGGATTGTAATGGGCCGGGATCAACGGAATGACTTTGCTGTCGACAAATTCGATGAACCACCAGGCAAGCCCAAAAGTAATGGCAAGGGGCGCACTGACAAGGACGCCCGTCAGAAAATAGGCTCTTATCCGGGCAAACATCCCCGGACTTGGAAGGACATGATCGGAACTCTTGTTTTCCGGATTGTCGTTATCGTCGCGCTTGGCGTTCATTGACCACCTGTGCTGAAAAGCCAAATAACAAGAACCAAGACCGTAAGATTAGTCTTTGGCTTTTGAACATTTTACGTGAGAATATGGCAAAGCCGAGATCAAAAATCAGGCTGTTTTTACGAATTGAAGTGATAGCAGTATTCAAGTTTGTGGTGCAACCGACAAACCGATAATCGCCGGTCAGAATTGTGTTGGAGATGTTTTGCAGGTCTGGATTGTTGAATATATTTATGATCACGACGGAACGGTCGGGGTCAAAACCGGTAAAGTAAGGGCGCCTGACTATGAAACTGCCAGGCAGTTCGCCATCGGTGACGCCCCCGCAAAAGATTTCGTGATGTCCTTGCACCCGGAATCCGAAGAACAGTTTCTTGGAACTCCCGCTATTCGTGCACGCGAAATGACCGGCAAGGTTGTTCACGAAGTCCCCGATCCGGATGATGATTTGGAAGACGATGATGACAAGTAGCGCGCTTGATCAGCGCTCCTTCTTGCCAAGGCCGCTTGTCGGAGTTGGTGCTGTTGTCTGGCACCAGGATCATGTTCTTTTGATCCAGCGCGGCAAGGAGCCCAATATCGGCAGCTGGAGCCTTCCTGGTGGCGCGCAAGAGCTTGGGGAAACTGTCCGCGAAGCCGTTTGCCGCGAAGTTCTGGAAGAAACCGGGGTGACAATATCAAGCCCGATCCTTGTTGATGTCGTGGATCTGATTTCTTCGACGGCCGATCACAAGGTTGAATACCACTATACACTGATTGATTTCGTCGCCGAGGCCTTGACGCCGGAGATCACCCCGGGCGGTGATGCCGCGGACGCAAAATGGGTCAATGTGAAGGATATCAATAAATACGCGCTCTGGTCCAAAACCTTGAAAGTTATTGCGAAGTCGCGTGACGTGCTTTCAGGCTGTTAGTGCTGTTAGTATTGGGAACCGCCACACATGAAATGATCCAGAGATTGCAAGATCAGAATGCACAAAAGGCGGCACCGTATAAGATGCCGCCTTTTTGATTTTCGACCTTCTGCGCATATTATGCTGCTGCGTGCTGGGTCAAAACGCTTTCTTGTAGTTTCTTGAACGCACGGGCTTCAAGCTGGCGAACACGTTCGCGACTAACGCCAAAGCGTTCACCAAGTTTTTCCAGCGTAACCGGATCATCGCTCAGGAAGCGCGCCTTGATGATTTCCTGCTCACGCTCTGGCAATTCGCCAAGTGCATTTTTCAGCATGCCATTATGAAGAACGCGTTCTTCGGCATCGGCAACCAATGCTTCCGGGCTTGGTGCGTCAGACGACAGGGTATCAAGATATTCCATCCCCTCGTCTTTTGGCATCGGCGTATTGAGCGAGAAATCACGCGCCGCAAGACGACGGTTCATCTCAAGCGCTTCGCGGCCGGTCACGCCAAGCTTTTCAGCAACCTGATCAGCTTCTTCTGGTGACAATTCACCATTGTCATAGATGTTGAGCTGCCGTTTGGCTTTGCGCAGGCTGAAAAACAGCTTCTTCTGTGCTGCCATGGTGCCGAGTTTCACCATCGACCAGCTTTGCAGGATATATTCGGTGACTGCAGCACGAATCCACCACATTGCATAGGTCGACAGACGGAAACCGCGTTCCGGGTCAAATTTCTGCACCGCACGCATCAGGCCGGTATTGCCCTCGGCAACAAGGTCCGCCATTGGCAGGCCATAACCGCGATAGCCAAAAGCAATTTTGGCAACAAGACGCAAGTGGCTGGTGACAAGTTTGTGGGCGGCCTCTGTGTCATCATGATCCTGATAACGGTGGGCCAGCATGTACTCTTCGTCCGCGGTCAGCATGGGGAATTTCCAGACTTCGCGGAGATAACCCGAGAAACCCTCTTCCTGGGAGACGGCTGGTAATTTGATCGCGCTCATTTTTTGTCCTCCTGAGAGGTTTACACGTCGGTATCTATCCAGATACGGCGTTCATCATAAGTTGGATGACGTGCAAACACTGTCGGTTGTGAAATAATTCACGTAAGCGACCGGGATTCAGTTAGGAGTGGAACCCGATCTCTATCTCTTTCCAAAGTGACCTATGGAAGAGGACAGTAGGAGCTCATAAGATTCATATTCATGGTGTCTCATCCTTACTCGAAGCAAATCGACAATTTACATGTCCGCCAATAGGCCGGACGTTGATCCGGCGGTGCCTTTGGGCCCCCACCCGCATTTATTAATATAGCTAAACCTGACCAAATTCGTCAAGAACTTATGACCACTGTTTCAGTTATATTAATCAGTCTATTTCAGCGTTTTAGAATGCATAGCCGACAAAAATAGTCAGGTACTAAAAACGCTGATTGTTAAGGCTAGGATTGATATGCGGCGAAACAAAGGCAAATTGCCCTATCTTGTTTTTGCAGTTTCCGGTGGCATGTGGTGTTGGCAAAGGCAATCAAAAGTAAACCGCCCCACGGCTGCCTTATGGAAACCGGCAGGCTGCTTCTGTATGGTGGCGTCAATTGCCAATTTTTTCCGGAGTTTCATATGCCCCGTCTGTCTGCAGATGCACCCTGCCCTTGTGGGAGTCCGAAAAACTACGGGGTGTGTTGCGGGAAATACCATTCCGGCGACATGCATGCCGAAACGGCAGAAAAGCTGATGCGTTCACGATATTGCGCCTTTGTTCTGCGTGATGGGGCCTATTTGTTGTCAACGCTGGCAGCGGAAAATCGTTCCGGCTTTGATGCAAAAAGTGTCGCAGACGACACGACCCGCTGGACAGGTCTGCAGATCATTAAGTGCGTCGACGGGGGCATCCTTGACCAGACCGGAAGTGTCGAATTCATTGCTGAATTTGAAGAAGGCGCGCATCCCGGTCGTCTTCATGAACGGTCGCGTTTCGAGCGCCGGGAAGGTAAATGGTTCTATGTCGATGGCGTATTTCCTGCTGTGCGCATGCATTCGGAAATCATGAGCGCTGCAAGCACCAGCAGTCAGCCTCGAACACAAATGAAAGCCAGGCGCAACGCCCCCTGCCCGTGTGGTTCAGGCAAGAAATTCAAAAAATGTTGTGGTTAGCCTGGGTTATTTGACGCATTCCAAGGCCCAGCGATGGAACGGGCGTAACAACTTGCGATGCGCTTTATCGTAGGATAGCCAAAGCAATTCGTGATCCTGATCAACAGGCGGCCCGATTTTTTCGGTCAGTTCGCATTGGAAAAATGTTGCGCGTTTTAGGCGAAATTTATCCTTTGCGGAATTATTGATATATTGGGTTGCGAACCCCAAGCGCACCAGAATACGTGCCCGATAGCCGGATTCTTCATAGACTTCGCGATATAACGCATCGCGTTCACTTTCGCCGTTTTCAACCCCGCCACCCAAAAGTACAATCCCCTTGGGCGTGCGTGCAACGGCAAAGTCCCCGTTTTCCCGTTTGATTACGGCATAGGCGCAGTCTTGGACGTTATAGCTTTGCCCCATACGCGGGGTCCCAAATATCGGACCGACCAAAAACGGCCTCCCTTGTTCCGCAAAACCGTAAACCTGAACCTTAACCAAATTTTCTTAAGTATTTGTAGTGTCATAGCGCAAAAGCGCCAAACCTGTCCGCTTTATGCCATATGTGGGCAAAAGAATCCCGTAAACAAGAATCGCCCCCCTAAGCAAAACACCCCGAAACAACCAATGTTCCGGGGTGCATTGAATTCTGTTTTTTGAAAAACAGGTGCTTAGAACGGGATCTCGTCATCCAGGTCCGGAGCACCTGCCGGGGCGGAACCGCCCCCCGACGATCCACCGTTGCCCCAGCCAGCGTCAGAACCGCCGCCAAATCCGCCGCCGCTATCCTGTCCGCCACCATAGCCACCACCAGAGGATGATCCACCACCCATGCCGCCGCCATCGCCGCCGCGGTTATCAAGCATGGTCAGGTTGGAGTTAAAGCCTTCAAGTACGACTTCGGTGGTGTAGTTGTCTTTACCGTCCTGCCCCTGCCATTTGCGCGTACGCAGCTGACCTTCGATATAAAGTTTGCTGCCCTTTTTCACAAAGCGCTCGACCACATCTGCAAGGCCTTCGTTGAACACGACAATGCGGTGCCATTCGGTACGCTCGCGGCGTTCACCAGACTGACGGTCACGCCACTGCTCGGAGGTTGCGATACTGAAATTGGCGATCTTTTTACCAGCCTGGGTAAATCGGATTTCAGGGTCGCGACCGAGGTTCCCGACGAGAATGACTTTATTGACACTGCCAGCCATGGGTTATCTTCCAAAGTTTGTGTTGTCCGCTGTCCCGATATATCGGGACTTGTGGGTTATCATTGCGCAAAAATGCGCTGCATTAAAGTTTCAAGTGCGATGCGATCCGTTTCATCGAACGAATTTGCTTCGACACTATCGACGTCGAGCACGGCAATCAACTGTCCATCAGCATTGATTACGGGCACGACGATTTCCGAATTGGTTCGGCTGTCGCAGGCAATATGGCCCGGAAATGCGTGAACATCTTTGACCACCTGCGTTTCACGGGTCAAAGCAGCTGTCCCGCATACACCCCGTCCAAACGGGATACGAAGGCAGCCCAATGTGCCCTGATACGGACCGACAACCAGTTCGTTTTCCTTTGCCGGATCAACATTATAGAAACCGGTCCAAAAGTAATAGTCGAACTTTTGCGCCAAGATGCAAGAAACAGTCGCCATCAGGGCGGTCACATTTGTTTCGCCTTCGGTGATGCTGATCAGTTCTTTTTCCGCTTCTTCGTACAGCGCTTTTTTCTGGTCGGTCTGCATAGAGAACTCCTTAACTTTCGCGCATAGGAACTACCGCGTTCGCAACGTTTGAGACAAGCGGAAAGTGCCAGCAGACATAAACAAAAAACGCCTCTGACAAGATCAGCCTGTCAGAGGCGTTTGAAAGATGGGCGATCTGTTGTGATCAGAGACGCTTACCGCTTTCGATATCAAACAGGTGTATTTTATCGGCCGGTACCGAAAGGCTTAGTTTTTCGTCTTTCTTGAACTGATGGGTGCCCTGCAGACGCAATGTGACATTGTCTGCATTTGCGCCAAAATCAAGATAGACCAGGGTTTCAGCACCAAGCGATTCCACCATGCGGACACCCGCATTGATGCGCCCTTCGCCACCTTCCAGAAGATCCAGATGTTCCGGGCGAATACCCACCGTGACCTCACGTCCCGGATCAATATCATGGTCAAGGTCAAGCATGACGCCATCGCCGACCGTTACGTGCTTCTTGTCGTCAGAAACTTTGCCTTTAAGGAAGTTCATCGCCGGGGAGCCGATGAAACCGGCAACAAACTGGCTTGCCGGTTTTTCATAGATATCAATTGGTGTGCCGATCTGTTCTGCGACGCCCCCGTTCATAACAATCAAACGGTCGGCAAGCGTCATGGCTTCGACCTGATCATGGGTAACATAGACCGACGTGATTCCGAGACGCTGTTGCAGGTTCTTGATTTCAAGGCGCATATCCACGCGCAATTTGGCATCAAGGTTTGAGAGCGGCTCATCAAACAAAAAGACTTTCGGCTGACGAACGATGGCCCGTCCCATGGCAACGCGCTGGCGCTGCCCACCGGAAAGTTGGCGTGGTTTGCGCTCAAGGTGATCTTCAAGCTGAAGAATGCGGGCCGCCTCACGAACTTTGGTATCAATCTCGGCTTTGCTATAGCCGCGATTCTTAAGCCCATAAGCCATATTGTCATAGTTGTTCATATGCGGATAAAGCGCATAGTTCTGGAACACCATCGCAATATCTCGATCGGCAGGTGCGACTTTGTTGACGACCTTGTCATCAATGCTGATTTCGCCATCGGTGATGCTTTCGAGCCCTGCAATCATACGCAGCAATGTGGATTTGCCACAGCCCGACGGCCCGACAAGAACAGTGAACTCGCCATCTTCAATTTTCAGATCAATGCCATGAATGGCTTTAAAGCCGTTGGTGTAGGTTTTCTGGACCTGATTAAGCGTTACAGTTGCCATCTTAGTATCCTGTATACGGATCGATTGTTTTCAATTGTTTGGGAGACGAATTCATTTCTCTGTCTCGACCAGCCCCTTGACGAACATGCGCTGGAAGATCACCACCACCAGAACCGGCGGGATGGTTGCCATGATTGTCAATGCGAATGCTTTGGGGAACTGCGGTATCTGCCCGCCTTCGTAAAGCGAGTTGTAAACCTGCTTGATCCCGATCACGATCGTGTAAAGCTGATCATCAGTTGTCATCAGAAGCGGCCAGAGATACTGGTTCCACCCCACAACGAACATGATGATAAAGATCGCAGCTATCATCGTCACAGACAGCGGCACAAGGATATCGATAAAGAACCGAATTGGCCCTGCCCCATCCAGACGCGCAGCTTCAAGCAACTCGTCAGGGACCGAACGATAGAACTGTCGGAAGAAGAATGTTCCTGTTGCTGATGCAATCAGCGGCAAGATCAAACCGGTATAGGTGTTAAGCAGACCAAGGCTTGAAACCACTTCGTAGGACGGCACAATACGTACCTCAAGCGGCAATAGAAGGGTTGCAAAAATAACCCAGAAAAGCGGCACGGCCAGTTTGAACCGGAAATAGACAATGGCATAGGCCGCCATCATCGAAATGATTACCTTGCCAACGGCAAAGCCAAGACCAAGAACCATGCTGTTAAACAGCATTTCAATGGCCGTCACCCTGCCCTTTGTTGCCGCTGCATCAAACAGGATCGCACTATAGTTGGTGAAAAATTCGCCCCCCGGCCAAAATTGAAGGCCATGCTGAAAGACATATTCACGGGTATGGGTAGAAGACGCAAAAGCAATCCAGACCGGAAGGATCATGAAAAGTGCGCCAAGCACCAGAATGGTGTGGTTGGTAAATATACGCCATTTGGACTGATACATGATGACGTCCCCCTAGTAATGCACTTTGCGTTCGATGAAACGGAACTGGAACACGGTCAGAATACTGACCATGATCATCAACAACACCGACTGGGCCGCACTGCCGCCCATATCTGCACCAAGGAAGCCGTCGACATATACCTTGTAAACAAGCGTCGCGGTCGATCCCCCTGGGGCGCCTTTGGTTGAAACGTCGATAATGCCAAATGTTTCAAAGAAGGCATAAGTCAGGTTGATTACCAGCAGGAAGAATGTCGTCGGAGCCAAAAGCGGGAATGTAATGGTCCAGAACCGGCGTTCGGGGCTTTTGCAATCAAGTGTTGCTGCTTCTTGTACCGATTTCGGAATACCTTGCAGTCCTGACAGGAAGAAAATGAAATTCACGCTGACCTGTTTCCAGACCGCAATCAGAATGACCACAAAGGCCGCGTCATTGGCGTTCTGAATATGGTTGAATTCAAAGCCGAAACTGTTGAACGCCTTATAAAGGTCGCCCATCAGCGGGTTGAACATCATGTTGCCAAGCAGGCCTGCAACCGGTGGTGCAACCGCATATCCCCACATCAGCAATGTTTTATAGGATTTTGCTCCGCGGATTACTTCGTCGGCGCGCACGGCAAGAAACAGCGAAATCGCAATCGACAGAACGGAAACAAGAACCGAAAACACAACGGTGAAGATGGCAGAGCGTGTCCAAGAGCTGCTTGACAGCACATCTTCGAAATTGCGGAACCAGACAAACTGCGAAGACAGGCCAAATGCATCTTCAAGCAGAAATGACTGGTAAAGGGCCTGGGCAGCTGGCCACAGGAAAAATATCGAAATAATCAAAATTTGCGGCGCAATAAAAAGATATGGCACCGCGCTGTGTTCAAATTGTACGCGCTTCATTGTGAACGCAACCTCAAGGCAGAATCAGAAAAAGCAAAACAGGGCGACCAAAGGATCGGCCGCCCCGCATTTGCGAAAAGCAGATTAGTTCGAATAGGTATCGTTGAAGCGATCCAACAAACCGTTTGCTTCTTCTTCGATGGTCGCGAAAGCGGCATCAACGGTTTCTTCGCCGTTCATGATCTTGTCGACTTCACGATAGATAACTTCGCGAATCTGGACATAGAAACCAAGACGGTAACCTTTGGTCCACTCACCACCTTCTTCGGAAAGCTGGATAATACCAACTTCCGCATCCGGGCTTTCATTGTAATAGCCATCTTCTTTGGCCATTTCATATGCTGCATTGGTGATCGGAACATAACCGGTTTCTTTGTGCCAGTAATACTGGGTTTCCGGTTTGGTCAGGAACTTGAAGAATTCGGCAACGCCGGCATCTTCTTCTGCATCGTGGCCAGAGAATGCGAACAGGGCTGCACCACCGATAAAGGTCGATTTCGGTGCGTCACCAACGCTTTCCCAATATGGCAGGGTCGAAGCACCAAAGTCGAACTGTGCAGATTTACGAAGGCCGCCAAAGGAACCGGACGAGCCGATCCACATTGCGACCTGCTGCTGTACGAAGGCATCCTGGTTTGCGCCCCATGCACGGCCGTAATAACCGTAATAGCCAGCGTCTTTCCAATCCTTGATTTTCTGCCAGTGGTTTTTCAGATCGTCATTGTTGTAAAGGATTTCCACGTCGGTGCTGTCATAACCATTGTTGCCGGTGGCCAGCTGCAAGTTGTGACGCGACATGAAGTTTTCAAAGAAAATCCACGGGCTGTGCGACTGGGCAAGAGCGGTGTAACCGGCTTCTTTCAGCTTCGGCGCAGCCGCTTCGAATTCTTCCCAGGTTTTCGGAACGTCAACACCAGCTTTGGCCAGGGCTTCTTTGTTGTAATAAAGAAGCGGGGTCGAGCTGTTGAACGGCATGCCGATCATTTTGCCATCAGAATCAGCATAGAAGTAGCGGACACCTGGGATGTAATCGTTGATGTCGAAAGCCGCGTCATTCTCTTCAAGCAGGTCCTGAACCGGTTTAACAGCACCTTTGGCGTTGATGATGGTTGCAGCACCCGCGTCAAAGATCTGGATGATGTTCGGCTGATTTTTCGCGCGGAACGCAGCGATGCCGGCCGTCATCGTGTCTTCATAACCACCCTTGTTGATGGAGACGAGCTTGTACTTGTCCTGGCTGGCATTGAAGTCTTCGGTGATCTGGTTGACGACATCACCCAGTGCACCGTCCATTGCATGCCACCAGGTAATCTCGGTTGCAGCTTGTGCGGAGTTGCCAAGGGCAAACACAGCAGCGGCTGCCATCAGAGTCTTGCGAAACATAATCAGATAGCTCCCTAGTAAAAAATATTTGCGTCAAACCGCCTGTTGTTCGGTCCGCCACAACGCGATCATTTTGTTGTCAGGGTTCTGTACGCTCAAGTGACAGTTTTCGGAAATTAACGTTTCGAACCAAGAAATGATCAATTTCTGCGGACTTTAGGCTTTTTTTTATGGCGATATGGTAACAGAAAATGTTCATTCGAACACAGACGGCTGCCAAATCATTGTTCATTTTAGCAAAAGAGAATTCCTCCGTCAGTTGAAAACGGAGTGTTGATAAGTATTATTTTTCCCTTACAAACATTTTGCCGCATGTGTCACGGCGAGAAGCAGAACCTGACAAATTGATCACGTTTTTGGCGCAATCCACCCCAAACATCCGGCAACGCATTGGTTCTGCCGCCGATATGCCTGGTTGGGGGGTAATGTGCCGAACCGGCGACAAACCGGGCGAGATACGCAAAAGAAAAAGGGCAGCGACGTCGCTGCCCTTACATTTATGTTCGAATTTTCTAAGCGGGTGTCGTGTGTCAGCTTTTCTTGTCGCGCTGAACGAATACCGACAACAATGCCAACCCGCCAGAAACCAGCATCAGCAACAAGGATAATGCATTGAGAACCGGTGTTGACCCTTGCTTGAGGCGATCAAACATCGCGATTGTCAATGGTGCGTCGGACCCGACCAGCATCAATGTCGTGTTGAAGTTCTCAAACGACATCAGGAATGCGATGATCCCCGCCCCGATCAAGGCCGGACGCAGGAAGGGAATGGTAATCGTCCACAGGGCCGCACGCCGGGTGGCGCCAAGATTAAGGGCCGCTTCTTCGAAGCTGACGTCAAACTTGCGAAGGCGTGCTGATATCACCAAAGTTGTGATCGTTGTGATAAAGGCAAATTGGCCAATGATCACCAGAAACAGCCCGGGCCGCAGGAATTCAAGATCCCAGCCAAAGGCCTCTTCGACCCCGTTTGCCACAAAGTTCGAAAACACCAGGATCGATATCCCCAAAATTACCCCGGGGATCACCAAAGGTGAAAGCGAAATGATGTAAAGCAGGTTCTTGCCGGGGAAATGCGTGCGTTCAAACAAAAACGCATTACAGGTTCCAACTGTCACGGACAAGATTGTCACCCAAAAGGCAACAAAAGCCGACACACCAACACTTTCAAGCAGCTTATGGTCATTGAAAATGCCGATATAGGGATCCTCATTGCCAAAGAACCATGCCAGAGTTCCGCCATCCCAAGGCATGGACGGGAACAGGCTGTCATTGAATGCGAAGACACTGACAACAATCAATGGCGCACTGAGATAGACAAAAAACAGTGCGATATAGCCTGCATAAAGGCGTTTGTAGAACTTGGGCTGTGGAATGCTTGGTATCATAATCTTTCCCCCTAGCCCACTGTTTGCGAAAGAGTCTGTTTGCTGAGTTTCAAGCCAACCCAGACAATAACAGATGACAAAACCAGCAACAGGAACCCAAAGGCCGAACCGGATTCCCAGTTAAAGCGCGTGATGAATTGGGTATAGATTTGCTCGGTAAACCACAGACTGTCTTTGCCGCCCAAAAGGTTCGGCGTCAGATAGTTACCAAGTGTCAGCATGAACACCACTATGCAGCCCGAGGCAATGCCCGGCATCGCATGGGGAATGACAATGTCGCGGGTAACGGTAAAGGCATTCCCGCCAAGATCGTAGCCCGCCTCAATAAGGCTGTCATCAAGACTGTCGAGGACAGAAACCAGCGGCACGACCATAAACAGCATTGATGTATAGACCAACCCAACAATGATGGCCGCGTCGTTATAAAGCATCTCGACCGGACCATCGGCGATACCGGCCCATTGCAAAAACGTGCTGATAACCCCGCTTTCGCGCAACAAGATCATCCAGCCGAAAGTCCGTACCAGTTCGGACACCCAGAACGGAATAAGACACATTAAAAACAAGGCGTTCTTGCCACGTCCGCGGATAACCTTGGCAATGTAATAGGACACAGGAAACCCGATAATAAGGGTCAGCACTGTGGCAAAAATCGACATTGTTGCTGTCCGGACATAGGTATTCCAGTACAGCGGTTCGGCAAAGAATTCGATATAGTTGATCAGGCTGAATTCGTATTTCCCATAAGAAATACGTTCCCGCAAAGATACAAGCAGCAGATCGATATGCGGCAAGATCACCAGCAAAAAAAGCCATAATAGCAATGGCATGGCCAGCAACATTAACCCAAGTCGGAAACCGCCACCTTTTACAGTAGCCGAATTACTCATGCCCCTGCTCCGTTCGCGGTTGAGGCAAAGCACCGTGTCTGTTCAATATTCCAGCCGAGCTTGATCTCGTCGCCTTCACGGACAGATGCAAACGCACCGGTTTGCGGCAAGGCAACGGTCATTTCATGACCGGTCAGGGTTTCGCGGACCTGCAGGCTGCTGGCAGCCCCGTTAAACAGGACGTTTTCAACCTTGGCCGAAAGTGTGTTTTCAAATGGCTCACCGCCGTCGATCGCAATCGCTTCGGGGCGGACAAATACCTCGACTGTTTGGCCTTCGGCGAAGTTCGTGTCGTCTCCACGCTTGGCCAAGACAGTGCCACCGGTGGCAAGATTGATGGTGATTTGCTGAGCGTTGCCCCCCGCGACCGTACCGGTCCAGCGGTTGCTTTCCCCTACAAAGCCCGCGACGAACGCCGTTTTGGGGTTGTAGTAGAGGTCTTGTGGCGTGCCGACCTGCTCAAATCGCCCGGCATTCATCACCGCAACCTGATCAGACATGACCAGGGCTTCGGATTGATCGTGGGTGATATAGACAAAGGTCGTGCCGATTTCGTGTTGAAGCTGCTTTAGTTCGACCTTCATATGTTCGCGAAGCTTAAGGTCAAGTGCGCCCAGTGGTTCGTCAAGCAGCAACACAGCCGGGTCAAGCACAAGGCAGCGTGCGATTGCGATACGTTGTTTCTGACCACCGGACAGCTGGCTGATCTGCTTGGGCCCGGCATCGGGCAAACCGACACGGGCAAGGGTCTCATTGACCTTTTGGGCAATTGTTGCTTTGTCCACGCCGCGCCGTTTAAGGCCATAAGCGATGTTTTCAGCGACATTCATCATCGGGAACAGTGCCAGATGCTGAAAAACCATATTGACCGGACGACGGTTCGGCGGAACGCCAAGGACAGAAGATCCCTTGATCAAGATATCGCCCGAGGTCGGCGCCTGAAATCCGGCAAGCATCCGTAGCAAAGTGGTTTTGCCACATCCGCTTGGTCCAAGGATTGAGAAAAACGATCCTTTGGGAATAGCCAAAGAAATGTCATTCACAGCGGTGAACGCGTCAAATTTTTTGACCACATTTCGGCATTCAAGGTCAAATTGGTCAGCCATGGTTGCCCTGTTCATATTATTGTTGGTGGGGCTGCGAAACGGTAATCACCGTTGTATAAAGCAGCGCGTCCCCGGCGCAAAAAATGCACCGGGGACAAGGTTTGGCAGGAATGAAGTATTCCTTAGTTGGACTGTGCGGCTTTCACACGGTCAAGGGTTTTGCCTTCGAGAACTTCAAGGCCGGCCGGAACAGTCGGATACCACTTGATGTTATCGAGGTCTTCTGGCGGGAAGCTGCCCTGGAACTGCGCTTTGAGTTTGTCGTCTGCGAACTCGTCAGCCCCCTTCGACGCGGTGAAGTTACCTGCATTTGCGGTAATCATTGCCGCAATTTCAGGCTGCATCACGAAGTTGATCCACTTATAGGCAGCATCGTCGTTTTTCGATTTGCGCGGCAGAACAAAGGTATCGATCCAGCCAAGGGCACCGGATTTCGGTGCAACAAAGGTGATGTCGGCATTGTCGTTATTCAGCTTCCATCCGCCGGTGTCCCAGGCCATCGCTGCAACAACTTCGCCCGAACGCACAAGGTTCAGCAGCGCATCGCCGCCTTCCCAATAGGTTTTGACGTTGGCTTTGCATTCGATCAGTTTTGCTTCAACCGCATCCAGGATTTCCTGATACTTTGCTTCGTCGTTATAAGCGGCGAACGGGTCAAGGCCCATGGAATAGGCAAAACCGATCAGGGTCGGACGTTTCAGACGATAAGATACCTTGCCGGCAACTTCGTCAGAACAAAGGTCGGTATAGTCGGCAACGTTGGGGGCTTTGGACTTGTCAACGATCAGGCCGCTGGTACCCCAAACGTGCGGTACACCGTATACTTCACCATCAACGGTGGTGTTGGATTTGGTTGCCTCAAGCATCGACGGAATGAATTTATCGACATCGATTTTCGACAGATCAATCGGCTTGTAGATGCCATATTCAAGCTGTGCACCGGCAATACGGTCCTGCGACGGCTGAGCAAGATCAAAGCCGCCGCCACCGGTTGCACGAAGCTTGGAAATCATGTCTTCGTTGTTCGACAGGGTAACCTGAACATCGATACCGGTTTCTTCTTCGAATTTGGCAACAACTTCATCCGGAGCATAACCACCCCAGGTCAGAAGACGGAGTTCTTCGGCTTGGGCGGTGGTTGAAAGCATAGCTACACCCGCGATAGCGGTAAGGCCAAGCAGGGTTTTGCGCAGTGCGCCGTACTGTTTAGACATTGTACGTCCTCTTTGTTGACATGATGGCACTTCCCTTTGTCGTCATCGTTCTATTATCCGCAACGACGTTAACGACGAAGGGCAATATGGCAAATATTGATGTTGATGCGAAAGCAAAAACGAAAATTTTTCTTTCCAATGAACATCTGACGTAAGATTCTTGAGCCTAAATGCGGCAAAGGACAAGTTACAGTTCTGAAAAACTTTTTCGTACAACCAACTGTCGTAGCGGCCTGTTCGATCACGAACATTCCGAAAGATGCGTGTTTCAAATCCGCTAAATCGGTGCCACCTCTGTTGGGCAGGGTAAAGACACAAATCGTTGCCTGTTTTCATTCACGTCTGGTTTCATTTTTCGGTCTGTGCTTTGTTGGTTACCGTCATTGCGGCACGCACTTTCGCCGATATTTATCCGTTGGCCTTTATAGATAATTTCGTTTCAAGGACGATCAAGCCCAAATGCAGAACAGTTTTGCAATTATCAATGCGCGTATATTTGACGGTAGCGACTTTCATCAAGACATGGCTGTGATCGTACGCGGCGGATTGATATCTGAATGTGTGGCCACGGCGAATGTGCCAGATAACGTAAATATCGTAGATGCTTGCGGGCAAACACTTGCGCCGGGTCTGATTGATGTTCAGGTCAATGGTGGCGGCGGTGTTCTGTTTAATGACCAACCGACCGTCGAAGGTATCAAAACCATCATGGCAGCACATCGCAAGTTTGGCACAACCGCGATGCTTCCAACCTTGATCACTGACAATCGGCAAAAAATGACATCTGCCCTAACAGCAGTAGGTGCCGCCATCACCGACGAAGTCCCCGGTATCGTCGGAATTCATCTGGAAGGCCCGTATCTTAATGCGGAACGCAAAGGCGTGCATCCGGAACATTTCATCAGGACCATGGAAGATGATGCCATCGCGTATTTGTCTTCGTTCGACTCCGGTGTGATGGTTGTGACGCTGGCGCCGGAATGCGTTGCAAATGATACCATTCGAACACTATCCCATAACGGCATCCGGGTTTGCGCCGGTCACAGTGCTGCAAGCAATGAAGATATTGTTGGCGCACTGGAACATGGACTTTGCGGTTTCACCCATTTGTTTAACGCCATGAGCCCCCTAACCCATCGGGCACCCGGCGTGGCGGGGGCTGCCCTTGCCGATGATGCGACATGGTGCGGATTGATCGCCGATGGCTATCACGTTCATCCTTCGGTTGTAAAAATCGCTGTTCGGGCCAAAGTCAAAGGCAAGATGATGCTGGTAACCGATGCGATGCCCACCGTCGGGGCCTCTGACAAGCGGTTCTCGCTTGGTGGCGAAGAAATTGTCGCAAAGGATGGTCGGTGTGCATTGGCAAACGGAACGCTTGCCGGATCGGATCTTGATATGATTTCTGCGGTGCGCAATTGCATGGAATATGCAAATATCGATCTTGGCGAAGCTTTGCGGATGGCATCACTTTATCCGGCAGAATTTCTTGGGCTGGATCAGGTCATGGGGCGAATTTTACCGGGTTATCAGGCTGATATGATCCTGTTTAATGGTGAATTCAAAGTGACACGTAACTGGATCAAGGGAATTGAATAACCGACCTCGTCATTAAAACCACCGTTTTGCGAAAGTCGATAACGGAAATCCTTGACCTGAGACAGTATTTCGAAGATGCATGGGGCTCTGTAACAGTTTGTATGCATGATCTTAGGTGATTTTGCTGTTGATCTGTTTTTGCTCTGACCCCCAGGAGGAGTACCCACATGCCTTCCGTAAAACCCGGTGTTGTTACCGGTGCTGCCTACCGCGAACTCGTCGCTGCTTGCAAGCAGGACGGTTACGCCCTTCCCGCCGTTAACATTACCTCGTCAAGCACGATGAACGCAGCCCTCGAAGCCGCTGCAAATGCCGGTTCTGATATCATCATTCAGCTGTCGAATGGTGGTGCACAGTTCTTTGCCGGCAAGGGCATCAAGGATGCTGCTGCTGCCCGTGTTCTGGGCGCTGTCTCTGCGGCCCGCCACGCACAGCTTCTGGCCGAATATTACGGCGTTGCTGTTGTCATGCATACCGACCACGCCAACCGCAAATTTGTGCCGTGGGTCGATGAAATGCTGAAATGGAGCGAAAAGGCCTATGCCGAGACCGGCAAGGCGCTTTATAGCTCTCATATGCTTGATCTTTCCGAGGAATCTGTTGAAGACAACCTCGCAACCTGTGAGACCTTCCTCAAGCGGATGTCTGCCATTGAAATGAGCCTGGAAATCGAACTGGGCGTTACCGGTGGTGAAGAAGACGGTATCGGTCAGGAACTTGATACCTCGGCCGAGGAAATCGATCCGCGCCTTTATACCCGCCCGGAAGAAGTCGAAGAAGCGTATCGTCGCTTGTCTCCGCTGGGGCATTTCTCGGTTGCGGCCGCATTCGGCAACGTTCATGGCGTTTATAAGCCGGGCAACGTTAAACTGCGCCCGGAAATCCTGCTGGAAAGCCAGAAATATGTGGCCGAAAAGCATGGTCTTGGCGACCGTCCTCTCGACTTCGTGTTCCATGGTGGTTCCGGTTCGGAAAAAGAGAAAATCGAAGAAGCTGTCAGCTATGGCTGCTTCAAGATGAATATCGATACCGATACCCAGTTCGCCTATGCCCGTCCGGTTGGCGAGTATGTGCAAGCCAACGAACGTGCCTTCAAGTATCAGGTCGATCCGGAAACCGATCAGCCCTACAAAAAGCAATATGATCCGCGCGTATGGATCCGCGAAGCTGAACTGTCCATGGCAGCCCGCCTCGAAGAAGCTTTCAAGGATCTTGGCGCAACTGGTCGTACGGTTACCAAAGGCTAAGCCAGAAAAAAATCTGGCCCGTTTGGTCACAGGATTTATGAAGCCCGCCGGTCTTGTTCGGCGGGCTTTTTCGTGGCTATTTCATGCATCGGGTTGTTAATTGCGGCTCTCCTGACAAATACTGACAGGAACTGTCAGGGCTGCGCTTGCGTATAGCTTATGGCTCCTCTATACACTTTCCGAACAATTCAGGAACAAAAGGCCCGACATGCTGACGAAAATCTCGGTTCGCGGTGCGAAAGAACACAACCTTCAGAATATCGATGTTGAACTGCCGCGCGATTCCCTTGTTGTGATTACCGGCCTGTCGGGATCGGGCAAAAGTTCTTTGGCATTTGACACGATCTATGCCGAAGGCCAGCGCCGCTATGTCGAAAGCTTGTCGGCCTATGCGCGCCAGTTCCTTGAACTCATGCAAAAGCCCGATGTCGAATATATTGACGGGTTGTCGCCGGCGATTTCGATCGAACAGAAAACGACGTCGAAAAACCCGCGTTCGACCGTCGGCACCGTGACCGAAATTTATGACTATATGCGTTTGCTGTGGGCGCGTATCGGGATCCCCTATTCCCCGGCAACGGGGCTTCCGATTGTCAGTCAGACTGTTTCGCAAATGGTCGACCGGGTGATGGAGATGGAAGAAGGCACACGTTTGTACCTTTTGGCCCCCATCGTTCGTGGTCGCAAAGGTGAATACAAAAAGGAACTGCGCGATCTGCGAACACGCGGCTTTCAGCGCGTAAAAATCGATGGTGAAATGTATGACATCGATGAAGCACCGGAGCTGAACAAAAAGCTCAAACACGATATTTCGGTGGTGGTCGATCGCCTGATCGTCAAGGATGGCATTGCCACACGTCTGGCAGACAGTTTTGAAACAGCCCTTGAGCTTACCGATGGCATTGTTCTGGCCGAGGATGCCAAAACCGGTGAAACGACCGTCTTTTCGGCAAAGTTTGCCTGTCCGGTTTCGGGTTTCACAATCGAAGAGATCGAGCCACGTCTGTTTTCGTTCAACAACCCGTTCGGCGCCTGCCCTGCCTGTGATGGTCTTGGGACCCAAATGGAATTTGATCCGATGCTGGTGGTGCCCGATGAAAGCAAGACGCTTGAAGACGGTGCCGTTGCGCCGTGGGCCAGCACAACGTCGAAATATTACCTGCAGACGTTAAAATCGGTCGCCAAACATTTCGGGTTCAAGACCAATGTCGCGTGGGAAAAACTGCCTAAGAAGGCACAAGACATCATCCTGCACGGTTCCGGGGACGAAGACGTCACCGTTACCTATGATGATGGATCGCGCAGTTACAAGGTTTCACGCCCGTTCGAAGGCGTCATTCCCAATATGTCGCGTCGCTGGCGCGAAACCGATAGCCAGTGGGCCCGTGACGAACTTTCCAAATATCAGATGGTGTCGGCCTGCCCGACCTGTTCTGGTAAGCGTCTTAAGCCGGAAGCGCTGGCCGTAAAGGTTGACGGGTGCGATATTTCGCAGATTACCGATCTTTCAATTGCCAAGGCTGGTGACTGGTTTGTCGCCCTTGAAGGAAAGCTAAGCGAAAAAGAAACCGAGATTGCCCGCCGTATCCTGCGCGAAATCAATGATCGTTTGCGTTTCTTGCGCGATGTCGGGCTGGATTATCTGTCGATGTCGCGGACATCGGGCACCTTATCCGGCGGTGAAAGTCAGCGTATCCGGTTGGCATCACAGATTGGCTCTGGTTTGACGGGGGTTCTTTATGTTCTTGATGAACCATCCATTGGCCTTCATCAGCGCGATAATGACCGCCTGCTTGAAACGCTTAAGCGTCTGCGTGATCTTGGCAACACAGTTTTGGTCGTCGAACATGACGAAGATGCCATCCGTGCTGCCGACTATGTCATTGATATGGGGCCGGGCGCTGGTATTCACGGGGGCCGCATCGTTGCCGAAGGCACCCCCGATCAGATCCAGCAAAATCCGAACAGTCTGACGGGCAAATATCTTGTCGGCGTTGAACAGATTACTGTGCCAAAGGAACGCCGCAAAGGCAATGGTAAGGCGATCACGATCAAGGGTGCTCGGGCCAATAACCTGCAAGGTGTTGATGTCGACTTCCCGCTTGGCAAATTCATCTGCGTTACCGGGGTTTCTGGTGGTGGCAAATCAAGCCTTGTCATCGAAACGCTTTATAAGGCGTTGGCAAAACGGATGCATAATGCCCGTCATCATCCCGGCGCCCATGACGAAATCACCGGTATCGAGCTGATCGACAAGATCATTGATATCGACCAAAGCCCGATTGGCAGAACGCCGCGTTCCAACCCGGTGACATATACAGGCGCCTTTACGCCAATCCGTGAATGGTTTGCGCAATTACCAGAAGCCAAAACACGCGGTTACAAACCAGGTCGGTTCTCTTTCAATGTGAAAGGCGGGCGTTGCGAAGCCTGCCAGGGCGATGGCGTCATCAAGATCGAAATGCACTTCTTGCCTGATGTTTATGTCACTTGTGATCAATGCAAAGGCAAAAGATACAATCGCGAAACACTTGAAATTTCGTTCAAAGGCAAATCGATATCCGATGTTCTTGATATGACGGTTGAAGAAGGAGCTGACTTCTTCAAAGCTGTCCCGTCCATCCGCGACAAGATGGAAACCCTTAAGCAAGTCGGATTGTCCTATGTTCATTTAGGGCAGCAGGCCACGACCCTTTCAGGCGGTGAAGCCCAGCGTGTGAAGCTTGCCAAGGAACTATCGAAACGCGCCACAGGCCGCACGATCTATATTCTGGATGAACCGACCACCGGACTGCATTTCCATGATATTCGCAAACTTCTGGAAGTGCTGCACACCCTTGTTGATCAGGGTAATACTGTGGTTGTGATCGAACATAACCTGGATGTCATCAAGACAGCCGACTGGATTATCGATATCGGCCCCGAAGGCGGTGATGGCGGCGGTCAATTGGTCGGCACCGGAACACCCGAAGATATCATGGCCAATGAACGTAGCTATACCGGACGGTATCTGAAACGCCACCTTGGCCTTGAATAACGCAAACCAAGGGCAGCTTCGTGCTGCCCTTTTTGTTCCAGCAAGCCTTGTTTCTATTGCGTTACCCTGTCCTCGACACGTTTGACCAAAGCCGTGCTGAGCCGTTCGCTAAACCCGGACAGGAACGCAAAGACCAAGACGATGGAAATTTGCTGACCAGCGGCGGCCGATTGGCTGATCTGATCAAGGTCATCAATTTTGTGCAATTCATCAAGCGGGATCGGCAGCATCCCGGCGCGTAGCGCCAGCAGGACGATAATCGCGAAGCAAAAGCCCATGCAGGGCCGAAACAGAAAATTGAAAAATACCGACGCCGGTTCCATTTTATCCCAAGAGACGTCCTTGCCCAGCCGCATCATCATGCTGGTAAGCGCCCCGATCGCGCCAAAACTGCCCACCACAAACAGCAAATCATAGCTGAAGCCAAACAGCTTGCCATTGCCTGTACTGATAATGTTGTCGACCTGCACAAACAGCAACACGGCAAAAATCAGCACAAGCGGCGATAATGCCAGTGCAAGAGCTGCGATACGCAGACTGCGATTGAAAGCCTTCTCAGTCGGATCGACGGCCGGCAGATTCTTTGGTCGATCTGTCAGTTCGTGCTTGAGGTCATGAAGATACCCTTGCACGAAACCATCGCGGCCCTGATTAAGGGCCAAAAGCATGATAATCGCATCGGAGTTCTTTCGATCCTGCAATATCTGATTGTCGATCCCGTCTTCGTCGCGCCACCAGCGCAAAAAGGACCGGATGACCAGCGAGGACCGCCAACCCTGCCGGGTTGCAACCACATATTCGATCATGCCTTCGATATCGGCCGGACCAAATGCACCCTCGCCCAGTCCGCCGAAGGGAAATCCAAGACGACGCTCTTTCGTGTCGGCTTCGGGCGGGTTAATCTCTGGGTTGCTGGTTTGATCGAGACATTCCACATCAATGATGCGCCGTCTACGCGGCACAAGGCCGATCACCGGGCAATGGGTCGGTTCGTAACCATAGGGATGATGCGGATAACTCATGGGATGCCATCTTCACGTTAACGGGACAAAACGGCTCTGGTTATCTCGACGCGCGGGATGTGGAATTGTGAAATATCTTACTATGCAGATGCCTGTGAACAGGTTCTTGTGCAATTGACTTGAAATCTGCCCCTTTGCACCGCTATGTGTGTGCCACGTTATCAAATCCCATTCTGGCGAGGAGTTCGCACACGTGAGTACGGTCAAGCCTGTTCATATTATTGGTGCCGGTCTGGCGGGCAGTGAAGCGGCCTGGCAACTGGCAGAGGCCGGTGTGCCCGTCATTCTTCATGAAATGCGCCCTGTTCGTGAAACGGATGCGCATCATACTGACAAATGCGCCGAACTGGTCTGCTCGAATTCGTTCCGGTCCGATGACAAGGAATATAATGCTGTTGGCCTGATCCATGATGAAATGCGCCGTGCCGGGTCAATTATCATGCGCTGTGCCGATCAGCACAAGGTGCCTGCCGGTGGCGCATTGGCCGTGGACCGCGAAGGTTTTTCCCAAGCCGTCACAAACGCGCTTGAAAACCACCCGTTGATCACGATGGAGCGTGGCGAGATTGACGGCCTGCCGCCTGAAGAATGGGAACAGACCATTATTGCAACAGGGCCGCTGACATCCGGCGCACTTGCCGATGCCATCCGCAAGGCAACTGGCGAAGAAAGTCTGGCTTTCTTCGATGCAATTGCACCGATTGTCTATAAGGACAGCATCGATTTCGACAAAGCCTGGTTCCAGTCGCGCTACGACAAGGGCGATGGCAAGGATTACATCAACTGCCCGATGTATGAAGATGAATATAACCGCTTCATCGACGCCTTGATTGAAGGTGAAAAAACCGAGTTCAAGGAATGGGAAAAAGACACCCCCTATTTTGATGGCTGTCTTCCGATTGAAGTTATGGCCGAACGCGGTCGTGAAACCCTGCGTCATGGCCCGATGAAGCCGGTTGGCCTGACCAACCCGCACAATCCGACACAAAAGCCACGTGCGATTGTTCAGTTGCGCCAGGACAATGCACTTGGCACGCTTTACAATATGGTTGGTTTCCAGACCAAGCTGAAATACGGCGCACAGATCGAAGTCTTTCGCACCATTCCGGGTTTGGAAAATGCCGAATTCGCCCGTCTGGGCGGCATTCACCGCAATACCTTCCTGAATTCACCACGCCTTCTTGACGGCACCTTGCGCCTTAAATCGCGCCCTGATTTGCGCTTTGCCGGTCAAATTACCGGTTGCGAAGGCTATGTTGAAAGTGCGGCTGTCGGACTGATGGTCGGGCGGTTCACCGCTGCCGAGAAAGCGGGCAAAACCATCCCTGCTCCGCCGCTTGCCACGGCCATGGGGGCCTTGCTTAACCACATTACCGGCGGTGCTGATGAAAGCACGTTCCAGCCGATGAATGTCAATTTCGGATTATTCCCCGACCTTGAACTGAAAAAACGCGTAAAAGGCCGCGACCGCAAAAAGCTTTATAGCGACCGGGCCATACCGCTATTTGATGAATGGCTAAGCACCGTGTCCGCAGCCTGATATTCTAAAAGCCGCATCCTGTCCGATGCGGCTTTTCTATTACGTTCGGGCCACAATGGCTTAGTAGCGATCCGGTTGACGGGTTAGCTTACCCGTAATGTCGCGAATTTGTTCGCCATCACGGAACCGACGAAAGACCAGGTCAAGGTTGCCATCATCATCCAGTGTACGTTTATAGACCTGCATCTCGTAACCGCCTTCATCATTGATATAAAGCGCGTGGATGGTCAGAGTTTTATCGACGATCCGTGCCCAAAAGAACGGCTCCCCCTTAAGGGGATCATTGGGAACACGTTTCCCGAACAAACCTGATCGCATGGCACTGCCATAGATATCGGGACGTTCGGTCGCATAAAATTCCACATCAAGCTGCAAGGTCTTTTTACGGCCATCGGTCTTGTGAATGACAGTTGTCCAATCGACCACAAACCCGCGTTCCGTAGAGGTGATTGTTACATCAAGGTCGCGTGCCTGTAGCTCATAGTCAGCATGTTCGATGGTTGTTCCGTGATAAGATCCGACGAATGGTTCAATACTTGCTGCATAAGCCGTTGTTGCAGAAACACCCGACAGGCATAGAAATCCGATAAACATCAGGCAGATAAACCAATGCTTTCGGGTAACAGATATCGTGTATGCCATTTCGGTCCTCACGTAGGGTGCCGCTGTATTGTGCTGAAAGTCAAAAGCGTTATCAACGCTAACACGGACAGATCAATAGTGTCCTGACCTTTATCATCCCCTAAGAGATATTCTTGCGATTTCGATCCTGCAAACAGGGACCGCGCCTAATATCTCTTGAACATCCCGCTTAGGGTCAATCGCAGGCAGGCGGGACGCGCCAGACCAAATTCTGCCGAAAACGGATCAAATCCGGCCTTGGTCAACTTCCGCAGGTACCCGTCAGCCAGAACAACTGGCAGTGCTGCGGCATGAGCACGTTTGGGCAAGGCACGACGATGCTGGCGGGCTTGGCGAATTCGGTTGCGTGCCATTTCGCCAAGTTCACCGATAAACTCACGGATTTCAGGCTTTTTGCGGAACTCAAACACGTCACCCTGGGCCACACCGTGATGATCCATCATGTCTTTTGGCAGATAAATCCGTTTGGATCTTCCGTGAAAAACAATCGCCCGCAATATCCCGACCAGGCCATAAGCATTGCCTGCCAAACGCGCAGCCTGATCGGCATCCTCGCCCGAAGCACCAAGCAGCCTTGCGGCCAATACACTTACCTGCCCGGATGTTTGATCAATATACCGGTCGAGCTCTTCCATGCTTGCGGGTTGGCGATCTTCAAGATCGAATTCACGCGCAGCGACAATCGCTTCAAGATCGGTGACACCAACACGACCGGATTTAACCAGCTCTGCAAGGGGCTCGACAACTTCATGTTTGCGCACTTGTCCCTTGCCCAGTTCCTCAAGGGTATCGCGCCACCATTGTAAACGAATATGTCCCAGCATGACCTCGCTGACCATTTCGCGGGTCTTTGAAACTTCCTGATTAAAAGCATACAGCGTGAAAAGGTCTTCTCGTTTCTCGGGTGCAGCGAAAAGTGCACAAAGAAAACGATCCCGGTCATGGCGTCGAACATAGTCCGCACAATGGGAAAGCTTGGGTGTATCGGTCATCAATCCTATCCGATTTTGCGTTCGGTACGCTGATCGTCTTTTGGGGTGGCAGTAATATCTGGCATGCTTTCAACATAAAGCGATTGCGACGGAAAGGCGAAAGCAGCCCCCTCTTCTTCGACAATGCGCTTAAAAGCGATGATATGGCGGTTGCGAATGTCGCGCCATGTCACCCAGTTGGTGGTTTTGGTGAAATAATACAAATCGATATTGATCGAGCTGGCACCAAAATCAGACAAATGTACCATCTGGGCAACGTCGGTTTGGGCAACATCCTTATCGTTCTTAAGGAAATCGCGCAGCTTGTCGACAATGGCTTCCATCTGTTTGGCGGTTGTGCGGTATTCAAGACCGATAACCATCTTGATCCGGCGATGGGTCATCCGTGACCAGTTGATGACCGGAGAATCGACGATCTGGGCGTTTGGCATGGTGACGAGCGCCTTGGCAAAGGTGCGTACTTTGGTCGCCCGCAGACCAACAACTTCAACGGTTCCTTCGAGATCTGGCGTCTCGATCCAGTCACCACGCTTATACAGATTATCGGCAAAAATCGTCAGGCCACCAAAAATGTTGGCCACGGAATCTTTTGCCGCCAGCGCAACAGCCATCCCCGCAAGCCCCAGACCACCAAGAAATGCCGAAACGTCAATCCCCCAGTTTTCAAGGATAATCACGCCGCCGATGACAACAATCAGGGTCTTTACACCACGGATGAAAAACTGTCGCAGATCATCGCCGATCCCGGCACCGAACCGCCCGACCAGATGATTAAGCGATACCCCCAATGGTTCGACCGCACGAAACAGGGCCCAAAAGATACAAAATGCGGCTGCGACCGAAAGAATTTCGGCGGCCACGGCATTGATATCTTGAGGCAGCTCAAGAACTTCTGTCGCGAAATAGGCCCCCAGCAACATGAAAAGTGCCTGAAAAGGCAGGGCAAAAGCATCAAGCACATTGGCCATCATGCTTTGCGCGCGTTGTTGGGCAAGCCGACGCAAAAGTGTCAGGGCGCCGCGTACGAGAACGCGCTTGAAGATCAGGAACACGATCAGAACCAGCACTGCGCCGATCAGCCTTCCAAGCCCTCCGCCGCCAAGCATGTCTACCCAGGTATTCATCTGGCCGATGACTTCTTCGTTCAGGCTGTCAAGTTCGGTCGTTATTTCGTCCATGGCTTGTAAGCTATTCTGATGTTAAGGTTATTGCGATTTCAAACTGCGTACGATCATCTCGTACGTCGGTTTCTGGCCTTTGTATAACAACTAAATTGGCTCAGGCATATGACATCATTTGGCTCCGGACGCGTACATGTTATCGGCGGAGGGCTGGCTGGATCAACACTTGCTACCTGTATGGCAGAGGATGGTCTGGACGTTACGCTTTATGATGAATCAGAACCGTTTGAAAGTCGCTGGACGCGGGGCATGCAAACCGCACCTGAAAGCCACAAGGCAGCTGAACCTGAAATTTTCTATGACCCGCGCGGAGTGGTTGCTGCTTTTTTCGCACGCTACCCGGAAATTCCCAAAAAACTGATCCGCCCTACCCACTGTGTCATGGGGCTGAAACGCGGTCGGCGCAAACCGGCGATTGTGTCGCTCGACGAAGGCATTTCGCGTGCGCTGATTTCACGCCGAATTGGCACAACAATGCGCGCATACACGGCTTTTACTCTGTGGCGCCAAAGATATGCCAGCGAAGAAGAACGGGTTGCCTCCACCCTTTCCCCGGGAACCTTTGCCACCGACGACAAAGCTTTTAAGTCGGGCACCTATCATCGCGATGCCTTGTCTGTCTTGGCAGAATCCCTGTTTTCCATGCCGGCCCACAGATGCTCAAAAGCACTATTGGGGCGCGTGCTGGTGCCAGACCTGCGAGAAATTCTGGCACGTCATCATGAACCGGTATTTTCTGCAATTGATCCGATCATTTTGAATGACATCGCTCTTCCCGCCTTGCGTGATCGTTTGCTTGCCGCTGGTGGAACGATCAAGGCACACACGAAACTTGGTGATATTGATAGTACGTCCGAATATGCAACAGACCTTCTGTTTGAAGATGGTACCCAGGTTGTTCTGAAACCCAATGACGCCGTTGTTCTGGCCCTGCACCCCAAACCATTATGTGATGCTGTTCCCGATATCGGTATCTCTGCTGCACCTGCATACCGTCGCAGCATGACGTTCGAGCTGCGACAGCCCTTTGCAGAGCCGCGCGCATTGATGGTCAATGATGATATCGTTCGGGCGATTTACTTTAACCGTCGTCGTCTTCAGGTCGCGCTTAACAGCAGTTTACAGTTACCTGCGTCTCAGGATACGGCACAATTTGCACAACTGGTCTGGCAGCGTTGTGTCTGGCTTTGTGAACAATACCTTGCTTTGGATTTGTCCACTCGTGTTGACGGTGACGACAAAAACCAAGCCCCCGGTCATCTTTTTCTCAATGCTCAAGCCCCATTTCCTGAAATGACGCCCGGCATTGCAGCAGCCCGCCAGCATCTGCGGGCACCTTGGAAAAACGCGTTTCTTTGCGGCGAAGTGTTCACACCTGATCAACTTCCCGGGCCCGCTGCCTTGTTTTCAAGCGTGCTTGACACCTGCCGCATGATGCAAAAATTCTTTGCTTAATGCGTGGTGCGAATCTTCGGGCTCAGTGGATTCGCGCTGGAATCAGACGGCAATCATCGCTGCGGCAACACGGCGTGCTTCGGAAACCAGAACATTATATGTGCGGCAGGCCGCACCGGTATCCATCGGTTCAATGACGATACCATGTTCTTTTAGCGCGTGCCGCCATTCCATCGGTACCCGGGTCAATTTCTTGCCCATGCCAAGCAACAGGATTTCAACGGTATCTGCGGCCTCTATGATGGGTTCGAATGATTCGACCGTAATGTCATCGACCGTTTTGACATCCCACGCATGAACAGATTTGGGAAACATCAAGATCGAGCCGGTAATCGACTCTTCGCCAAGACGAAAAACACCATCACCATAGCTGGTGATCATTTTGCTGCCTTCGGCAACCAAGGTACTTACTTCAAGAGACATGTTGGCCCCATTTTTGCGCCGTTCGGTAAAGTTAATTTGGACTTGGGTCGATTTCACTGAGCGTCGAGTTGCTCTTCGGTAACTTTCTTGCGCCACAGAATGAACAGCCCGGATGAAACGACAATCCCGCACCCGACCATCATTAACATATCAGGTTTTTCATCAAACAGGATCATGCCCAATGCAATTCCGAACAACAAGCGGGTGTATCTGAATGGCGTGACTGCGGAAACATCACCAGTTCGCATCGCTTTCATCAAAGCAGCGTAGGCAAACGCCCCCATCAGGATTGCACCAACGAAATATAAAAGGCTTTGTGTGCCCATCCACGTAAACGCTTTTCCATCCCATATTGAGAACACCGCACCGGCCAGGATAATCGCCACAAAACCGTAGAATCCTAGAATGGATGTACTGAGTGATAAAGGTGCGGCACGGCTGGCAAGATCGCGCCCAGCAAAGCCAATTGTGCCGATGACGGCAAGCAAGGACAACGCTGAGAAGCTGTCAGCTGTCGGACGCAAAATAATCAAAACACCGATCAATCCAACTATGATTGCTGCCCATCTTCTCCAACCGACCTTTTCGCCAAACAGGATCGCTGCCCCAAGAACGACAATAATCGGTGTCGCCTGAAGAATTGCCGTGGTCGATGAAAGCGGAGTCAGGGCCAATGCGAGGACATAAAACAGTCGACCGATAACTTCAAAAACGACCCTTATGCCCATAGCGCGTGACAGCACGTCCGGGTTAAGCAAGCGCTGTTTGTTAAGTCGTGCGACAATCGCAAATAACAACGCTCCACCCAGCCCAAACACAACCAGGACCTGACCAACAGCGTGGATTTCAGAGACAGCCTTAACAAATGCATCCTCAAAAGAGAATGAGACCATAGCAGCCATCATCCAGATACTGCCTATCAGATCGGCGCGATAGTGGGGGCTTGGATTGATATGAGGTGTCATTGGTTGCCACCGGTTTTAATGGATTTTTTTATCGGCGCACCAGGGACAGAAACGAAAAACAGCAAACGTTCACCTCACCCAAAGAAATGGCCGGGCTTGTTGTCTCACAAACCCGGCCATGGTGTAAATGTCTATAAAATCGACCAGATTGATCAGGCTTTTGCTTCCTGACCTTCTTCCTCACCTTCGGGGAGCTTGCGTTTAAGGCGCAAGACCACCAGAAGTGGCGATGCCACACAGATCGACGAATATGTCCCGATTACGATGCCAAAGATCAGCGCCATGGTGAAACCACGGATCGCCTCGCCACCAAAGATGAACAATGCAATCAGCGCCAGCAACGTGGTCAAAGACGTCATGGTTGTACGTGTCAGCGTCGAATTGATCGAAAGATCAAGCAAATCAGGGATTTCCATCTTGCGGAACTTGCGCATGTTTTCGCGAATACGGTCAAACACGACCACTGTATCGTTGATCGAATAACCTGCGACCGTCAGAACCGCTGCCAAAGTTGCAAGGTCGAACTGAACACCGGTAATGACAAAGAAGCCGATGGTGATCACAACGTCATGCAGCAAGGCAAGAACCGATGCGACGGCGAACTGCCATTCGAACCGGAACCAGATATAAACCATGATCAGCAAAAGCGAGATCGCAACAGAATAGAACCCCGCCTCTTTTAATTCGTCGCCGACTTTCGGACCAACAAGTTCCGTTCTGCGGATGGTAACGTCTTCGCCAAGAATATCAGTGACCGCCGCCAGGGCTGTCATCTGTGCTTCTTCGTCGCCATCCTGACGCTGCAGCTGAATCAGAACGTCATCCGCAGCACCAAATTCCTGAATGGAAACATCGCCAAGATCCAGGCTGTTCAAATCATCACGCAACGTATTGATGTCGGCCGGGCCATTGGTCTTGATTTCAACCAGAATGCCGCCACGAAAATCGATGCCGAAATTAAGCCCTTTGGTAATGAACAACCCGGCAGACGCCAGCACCATGACCAAAGACGCGATATAGAATAGATTCCGGAATTTAAGGAACGGGACGTTCACGTCATCCGGGATAAGATGTAATAGTTTCATATCTTCCCTATGCCCTTCCTTAAAGCACCAATTCCGTCGGACGACGACGTTTGACCCAAGTCGCAATCAGCAAACGTGTTACCCAGATTGCCGAGAACATCGACGTCACAATCCCGATCGCCAGCGTCACGGCAAAGCCCTTGATCGGGCCGGAACCGAAGCTGAACAGCACAAGTGCTGCGATCAGGGTCGTGATGTTGGCATCAACAATGGTCGACATGGCACTGCGATACCCGGCATCGATTGCATTGATGATCGATCGCCCGTTCCGCCGTTCTTCGCGAACCCTTTCAAAGATCAGCACGTTTGCATCGACCGCCATCCCGACGGTCAAGACAATCCCGGCAATCCCCGGCAAGGTTAGTGTCGCCTGAAGAAGCGACATCACTGCAAGAACCAGAACAAGGTTAATCATCAAGGCAATGTCGGCATAGAAGCCAAACCGGCCATAGCAGACCACCATGAAGACAACGACAAAGATCATACCAAGAACAGCCGCGAACTCGCCGGCTTCAACAGAATCCTGACCAAGCCCCGGACCAACGGAACGTTCTTCAAGGATCTGCATCGGTGCTGGCAGTGCACCTGCACGCAAAAGCAGCGAAAGGTCATTGGCTTCCTGGACGCTGAACTGTCCGGTGATGATGCCGTTACCGCCAAGGATCGGTTCATTGATCCGCGGCGCCGAGATGACTTCACCGTCAAGCACGATAGCAAGACTGCGTCCGGCACTTTTGCTGGTCACATCACCAAATCGCGCCCCCCCTGCCGCATCAAAGCGGAAGGAAACAACCGGGCGACCGTCGCTGAAAGTAGGCTGAGAATCGACAAGGTTGTCACCCGACACCACAACACGGCGATCAATCAGGTATTCCCGAATACCGGCAGCCTGATCACCGGCATCCGCAGACGGCAAAATCATGGTTCCCGGCGGCAAGCCGGTTGCACGGGCCTCGGCTGCTGTTTTCTCGGCATTAACAAGATGGAAATTCATCTTTGCCGTGCGGCCAAGGATATCACGCAGACGGGACGGATCATCAAGCCCCGGAACCTGAACCACAATGCGGTTTTCGCCCTGGCGCTGGATGGATGGCTCGGTCGTGCCGAGCTCGTCAACACGTCGCCGCACAACTTCAAGCGACTGGGCTATTGCACGATCAATCAGTTCGCGATGGGCCACCTCGTCATAGGTGACAAGAATAGTGTTACCTTCACCGCCCAGAACCGTGTTCGGTTCTGCTGTGCGGGCAATCTCGCGGGCTTTTTCGACATCAGCAGCGCGCAGGATCGTGATTTCCGCACCATTTGCCGTTGCTTCGCGTGGGCGGTTACGGATCTGTTCCTGACGCAGCTCTGTACGGATCGCATCAGCAAGCGCGTCATAGCGCTCGCGCAACACGCTGTCAGTGTCGACCTCAAGCAACATGTGCGAGCCGCCGCGAAGGTCAAGGCCGAGATTGATCTGTTTGCCAGGCAGATAACTTGATTCTGTCGGGAAGGTCCCCGACGGCAGGAAGTTCGGCGCAGCATAGAGTACGCCCAAAGCACACACCAGAAGGACCAGTGCTGCTTTCCATTTGGTAAAATAAAGCATGTTTTTGTGACCGGATTTGTCTGGGTCAACCTTGGTCTGGTTCCAAGGAAATTGGAACAACGGGTATTTTGTACCACTTCAGCCCACCGGTAAAATGCAAGAAGGCGGAGCCATCCGCCCCGCCTCGCTTGGTACGAAGAGATCAGTCTTTTTTGGTCTCTTCTTCTTTTTCTTCTTTTTCGTCTTTGGCGTCACTCTTGGCCGGTTCGGTTTTTGACAGAACCGTTGAAACCATGCCGCGCGCGACTTTTACTTTAACACCGTCGGCAATCTCTACCGACAGTTCGTCATCACCAACAACCTTGGCAACGGTGCCGATCAGGCCACCCGCGGTTACGATCTTGTCGCCACGGCGGATCGCCTCGAGCATTGCTTTATGTTCTTTCTGCTTTTTCTGCTGCGGACGAATAAGCAGGAAATAGAAAACAACAAAAATCAGGATCAGCGGTGCGAATTGCATCAGCGCGCCAGCGCCATCTGCACCACCAGCGGCCTGAGCGTAAGCCGTCGAAATAAACATTAGGAACTCCTAATTCCCCGAGACAAAAAATATCAACTGCCGGAATATAACGGGGTACTACGCCAAAGCAAGGGAGAACCGGAATTAAAGCGGCAAATTCAACTCTTGTGTGGTTTTGTTCACCTTGTGTTGCACGAATGAAGGCACAACAAAGGCTTCCATTGCTTTTCTGATGTGCTAGCTTTCGAACCAACCAAAAAACGTCACCAATAAAGAAACACCAAGAGGCCCCTATGAGTTCTGATTTTGACAAGCTTTTGCCCGCACTGGACCGTATCGCAAACGCGCTTGAGCGTATCGCGCCCCCTGCCCGCGCGGCCAACGATCTTAGTGCAGCAGATGCTTTTGTCTGGCAAGCACATACCAGTTACCTGCAACCGGTACGAAATGTGAACCGCGTCGATATCGGCCTGCTTCAGGGGATCGGACAGCAAAAAGAAATTCTCTATAACAACACCAAGCGTTTTGCCGATGGCCTGCCGGCCAACAACGCCCTGTTGTGGGGCGCACGCGGAACAGGCAAAAGTTCCATCGTCAAGGCAATGCATGCCAAGATCAATGCCGAAAGCCCGGCCTCGCTGGCGTTGGTCGAAATCCATCGCGAAGATATCCCGACATTGCCCGATTTGCTTCATATCCTGCTTGAAAGTGGGCGTCGCACAATCCTGTTCTGTGACGACTTGTCCTTTGATATGCACGATGAAAGCTACAAATCGCTCAAGGCCGTTTTGGATGGCGGCATCGAAGGTCGCCCGAAGAATGTCATTTTCTATGCCACGTCAAATCGGCGGCATTTGATGGCCCGCGACATGATCGAAAATGAACGTTCAACGGCGATCAACCCGTCAGAGGCTGTCGAAGAAAAAGTGTCTCTCTCGGATCGTTTCGGTCTTTGGCTGGGCTTCCATAACATATCACAGGACGTCTATTTCGAGATCATCGAAGGCTATGCCAAGGAATATGACCTCGATATGCCAACCGAGGAACTGCATGCACGCGCCAAGGAATGGACGGTTACACGCGGCAGTCGATCAGGCCGCGTCGCTTGGCAGTTCATTCAGGAAATTGCCGGGGAACTTGGGAAATCAATCGATTAGGGAAAGCCTGATCGATCAAGCATTATTGACCATAAAAAGAAAACGCCCGGACATCCGTTCGGGCGTTTTTCGTGCTACGCCAATTTCAATTGCATCACAACGCGCTAGCGCGACACCATCAAACTGGGAAGATATTTGGTGGGGTCTGAGGATTTCCGACCTTTTCGGACTTCGAAATGAAGCTGCGGGAATGTCACGGCCCCTGTTGTGCCGACCGTCGAAATTTTTTGCCCGCGCGTGACAACATCACCGCGTGCCACAAGCGGACTTTCCGTATGGGCATAGGCCGTTACAAAGTTGTCTGCATGCTTGATAAGAATCAGATTACCGAAACCGCGTAATTCGTTACCAACATAGGTAACAACTCCGTTTTCAGCCGCCAGAATAGGCGTACCACGATCGGCCTGAATGTTAATGCCGTCGTTAAAAAGCCCACCGGAACTTGCACCATATTTCAGAACAACCTTGCCTTGTACCGGCCAGATAAAGCCTTTGCGTGCAGCCGGTTCTGCCAAGGTCACATTCTGACGAACATTGCTGCCCTGCCCTGCAACCGGGGTTGATTTTTTATCCGTTTTCCAACTGCGCGCAGAAGCGATTTTGCGTTCGGCGGCTGCGGCATAGTCCTGTGGCTTGATGCCGGGTGTTGGAATATTCCCGCCATTGCGCGGTGATATGCGCACCGTTTTGCTTGCTGTGCGTGATGCTGGCGCCGGGCTCTGTGTTGCCTTTGCCGGAACGCTGACAACTTGCCGTTTGCCACCGATTTTGACCGTTTTGGTCGGGGTTGATGACCGGGATGCCACGGCTGTGTCGGGTGGTGGCATGCTGTTGTAATCTGGTTTCCATGGCGGCAGGACAAGCCGTTGGCCCGGATATATCACATAAGGCGGTTTCAGGTCATTCCGTGTTGTGAAATCCACGAAATCCATATGATAGCGTACCGCCAGCCCGGAAACAGTGTCACCGGGTTCGACCGTGACGACACGTTCTCCGTTTTTAAGTTTTGGCATGCTATAGGGGCTATAGCTTGCTCCGTCGCCATACACGACGGGTACAGGAACAGAATTGAGCAAACAACCGCCAAGCGCTGCACTTGTCACGCAGACAAGTAGCAGTCGTTTCCCTTGATCAACAGCACGTTTGACACAACTTTCCATCATGTTTCTGATTGTCTGCGATCAGCCGTTAACAATCAGTAAGCATTAAGCTCTTTGATGAAGAGAATTTGTCTTTGTACCTGGCTGGTAAGGTCAGAATTCTTCGGTGCCTGGCAGCATCGGCACAAAGCGCACAGGCATCAGTTCGGTCACATCAACACCGCTTGGAGTACGGGTCACGCGCAGCAGAAGCTGTGTGTGGGAAACCTCGCCGACCGGAACGACCATAATCCCGCCTACCGCAAGCTGATCAACAAGTACCGGCGGAACATCTTGCGCGGCTGCTGTTACAATGATGCGATCAAACGGCGCCTGCGCTTTCCAGCCAAGCCCCCCGTCGGCATGCAATGTCGATATCGTATGCAGGCCAAGCTCACGGAATTTTTCTTCGGCTGTTCGCAGCAGCGGCTTATGGCGTTCTAGTGTGTATACCCTGCGTGCAAGCTTTGCCAGAATGGCCGCCTGATAGCCTGATCCCGTTCCGACCTCAAGAACCTTCATGCGATCATTAAGTTCAAGTGCCTGGGTCATCAGGGCCACGATATAAGGTTGGGAAATTGTTTGCCCTTTGCTGATGGGCAACGCAACATTTTCCCACGCCCGACTGATAAACGGTTCAGCCACGAACGTTTCGCGAGGGACTTCCGCAACTGCCGCCAGCACATCTTCATCGTGAATACCATCTTCACGAAGCGTCTGCAGCAGATTGGCTATTGCATTTTCGCGCGTAATCACCGGCTCGTTCACGGAAAGGCCTTCGTCAGTTTTTCAAACGTTTCATAGTGGGTAAAATCAAGGCTGATCGGCGTCACCGAAATATTGCCCTGCTCTATCACCCGCAAATCCGCCCTGTTATCGTCTGGCAACTCAGACTGGATTGCTCCGATCCAGTAATAGGGTTCCCCACGAGGATCAAGGCGTTCGGCAATGTGATCTCCGATAGGACGTTGCCCCTGCTTTGAGATCTTAACAACAGCCCCGCCATCCGCCTCGTATTCCGGGAAATTGACGTTGACCAGAACGCCTTTGGGCCATGTCGTTGTAACCAATGTCGCCAAAACGTCTTTGAGATATTTCTCGGCAATCGTCCAATTGATCATATCGCCGGAAAAATATTGCGAAAACGCCACGGCAGGAACGTTAAGAAGGGTTGCTTCCATCGCGGCGGCAACCGTCCCGGAATAGGTGACATCCTCGCCCAGGTTTCCCCCACGGTTAATCCCCGACAACACGATGTCAGGCGGACTGTCGCGCATCACTTGTTGCAACCCAAGCAGAATGCAGTCAGTGGGGGTGCCATCGACCGCAAAATGACGGTCGTCACGTTTATGAATGCGTAACGGACGACGCAGGGTCAATGAATGCCCTGCACCGCTTTGTTCCATTGAAGGGGCAATCACCCAGACATCATCAGAAAATGTCCGGGCGAGCTGTTCCAAAAGCTTGATCCCTGGCGCGTCAATGCCATCATCATTGCTGATCAGGATGCGTGCGTTGCTGAGATCAATCATGGTCGATATCCTAGTGCGCCGAGATAACCTCAAGCCCACCCATATAGGGTTTGAGCACTTCGGGAACGCGGATTGAACCATCCGCTTGCTGATAGTTTTCCATAACAGCAATCAGGCAGCGGCCAACGGCAAGGCCGGAACCGTTAAGCGTATGGACAAACTGGGTTTTTTTATCACCAGCGGCACGATAGCGTGCATTCATCCGACGCGCCTGGAAATCACGGGTATTCGAACAGGACGAGATCTCGCGATATTTGCCCTGCCCCGGCAACCAGACTTCGATGTCATAGGTTTTTACTGCCGAAAATCCGATATCGCCCGTACACAGGATCACGGTCCGATACGGCAATCCGAGACGTTCAAGAATGGTTTCTGCACACCGGGTCTTACGGGTCAGTTCCTCGTCGGATTTATCGGCTTCAACAACCGATACCATTTCCACCTTGGAGAACTGATGCTGGCGGATCATGCCACGTGTGTCACGCCCGGCAGAGCCGGCTTCTGAACGGAAACACTGGGTCAACGCGGTATAGCGCAGCGGCAGTTTTTCCTGATCGATGATCTCGCCGGCAACCTGATTGGTCAGGGTGACTTCCGATGTCGGGATCAGCCAGTAATCATTGGTGGTCTTAAAGGAATCTTCGGCAAATTTCGGCAGTTGGCCTGTGCCAAACATTGCATCATCACGCACCAGCATCGGGGTGATGGTTTCTTCATAGCCATGTTCGTTGGTATGGGTGTCGAGCATGAATTGCGCAAGCGCGCGTTCAAGCTTTGCCAAGCCGCTGCGCAGAATTACAAACCGCGAACCCGACAATTTTGCAGCGGTCTCGAAATCCATCATGCCAAGCTTTTCGCCGATCTCGAAATGCTCAAGAGGCTGGAAATCAAATTCTGCGGGCGTACCCCAACGGTTTACTTCGACGTTATCGTCTTCGCTGTCACCTGTGGGAACTTCCGGGTCAAGGACGTTGGGCAAAGAAGAAAGCAACAAGTCCAGATGATCATTCAGGCTGGCCTGTCCGTCTTCGGCCTCCTTGATCTTGTCCTTGAGTTTGCCCATTTCGGCCATCAGGTCGTCGGCATTCTCGCCATTCTTGCGCAACTTCCCGATTTCACCGGAAATGACTTTGCGGCGCGCCAACATTTCCTGATGTTCCGTCATCAGTTTGCGACGTTCAATATCGATATCGATCAGACGCTGTGCGGTAACGTCTTGTTTGCGCGCAGTCATTGCTGCGTCAAAAGCCTCGGGGTTTTCCCGAATCCATTTAATGTCGTGCATCGAACGGCACCCTGTCAGTCTAACTATTTGTGGCTTTATACGATGGGGTGAACCCAAGGTCCACCCCGTCAAATCGGACGATTCCGGCAGGTAACTTCAATCAACGGGCGTTGTTGAAATCATCCTCGCCATCATCATTGTGTGATGGTCCTGACAACTTCGCCTGACCTTCACCGTCAGCGGGTCGGTCCAGGGATACCTGACCGTCATCATAGGATGCCGCAGCTTCTCCCTGTGCGTCGATGCTGTCTTTTTGAACGGCTGCTGCCCCGCTTTCTGGTGCTGCATCTGCCTCACCGTCGCCGGTTTCAGAACCTTCATCCTCATCATCTTCGTCGGCATCTTCCTTGGAACGCTTGCGTTCGGAAATGCGCGCCATGATGATCGAAATTTCATAAAGAATAATGATCGGAATACCGAGACCTATCTGGGAAATCAGGTCAGGTGGGGTCAAAATGGCAGCAAAGGCAAAGGCGATGACAATCGCATATTTCCGGCGACGCGCCAGCCCGTCGGCGGTAACGATTCCTGCACGCGCCATAAGCGTCAGCAGAACCGGCAACTGGAAACACAAGCCAAAAGCAAAAATCAGCTTCATGACCAGCGAAAGATATTCGCCAACCTTCGCTTCAAGCTGAATGGCCAGATTTGCCGCCCCGCCAGCCTGTTCAAAACTCAGGAAAAACTTCCAGGCAAGCGGCATAATCAGATAATAGACCAGCGCGCCCCCCATCAGGAACAGGATCGGGGTTGCAAACAAGAACGGCATAAAGGCCGCCCGTTCATTTTTGTAAAGCCCCGGTGCCACGAACGCCCAGATTTGCCCAAGGAACACAGGGGCGGAAACGAAGCAGGCAGCAAAGAACGACACCTTGACATAAGTAAAGAATACTTCGGTCAAAGCCGTATAGATCATGCGCCGATCAGGCCCCATAATCTCAGCCAGAGGACGCACGAGAAACCCGTAGATATCCTCGACAAAGTAATAGCAAACACCAAAAGTGATAAACAGAGCAAGAACAGCCCAGGTCAGGCGGTTTCTCAGCTCAATCAGATGCTCCATGATTGGCATCTGCTTGTCATGCGACTGCATGTTCACGCCTGACTCTCCGGCTGATCTTTTTTCTTGCTCTCATCTGCGGACTTGCCCGTTGTCGGTTCTACCGTTTTTGCAGAAGTCCCGGCATTTTGGGCGGGCGTATCTGTCTTCGGCTTTGGCTCGTCGCTTTTGGGGCTTGAGATTTTGTTTTCAAGGAAATCGGTCGGATTGGTATGCGCGCTATTGACCTGCTTGCGCAGGTCATCAAGCTCCGCTTCGCGGATGATGTCATCTATACCGCTTTGGAATTCGCGCGCCATTCCGCGCACTTTCTTCCAGTACCCCGCGAATTTATACAGCAGATGCGGAAGCTCTTTGGGGCCGACGACAAACAATGCGACGACGGCCACAAGAGCCATTTCGGTCCAGCCGATATCAAACATAAGACACGCCTATCTGAAGGAAACCCGACAGACGATCAGGATTTCACAGAATCCTTTTCATTATCTTTGCTCTCGGAAGAAACCGTCGCCGAGGTGTTGTTTTCGATGGTCTTGGCCGAAGCGGCAGAATCTTCATCTTTTTCGTTAATGCCTGCTTTGAAGCTCTTGATCCCTTTGCCCATGTCACCCATTACTTTCGGCAGTTTACCTGCACCAAAGATAATCAGGACAATCGCAAGAATCAGAACGATTTGCCAAACGCCAATACCCATAACTTCAATCTCCAAAGATCGCATTCCGCCTTCCGGCAACATGCCGGGATAATGGCAGAAAGCCCCCTACTGTGCAATGCAGCGGTTGGTTAACTCCTCTGCATGGCGAAATACCTGTCAATCTTACGCACCCGGCCCCTGTCAAAGTTTCCAATCTGATGGGTTTCGGATCAGGTGATAGGAAACACGAAGGTCATATCCGGATCAAGCGTAATAGCGACAGATGGCTGATTAATCGGCGATAAACGCCGTGGAACCCTTGCGTGGATGTGGTCACCGGCCTCAAGCGTCAGGTGCACAAGGTTGACCTCACCCAGAACACGGACCGCATCGACATGGGCCAATACATTATGTCCATTCAGGGTTTCTTCGATTTGCAGTCCTTCTGGACGCACAAGAACTTCAACATCCGTTCCGTCTGCAACGTTCTGAGCCGCGACGTCACCAAAAGGTGTTGCAACCTTGCCGTTTTCAACGGTGCCACCAAACCGGTTCACCTCGCCAAAGAAAGAGGCCACAAAACGGTTTTCAGGTCGGAAATACAGCGTTTCCGGGCTGCCATCCTGCATGATCTGGCCATCATTCATGATGATGATCCTGTCTGCCATATACATGGCTTCCTGCGGGTCGTGGGTTACCATCACAGTGGCGATTCCCGCATCTTTAAGAACATGCAATGTTGTATCGCGCAAATCGGCGCGTCTGGCGACATCAAGGCCGGAAAACGGTTCATCAAGCAACATGATACGGGGTTTTGGTGCCAAGGCACGCGCCAAGGCAATACGTTGCTGCTGCCCGCCGGAAAGTTCATGCGGATAGGCATTGAGATATTCCGACATCCCGACCTGTTTCAAGGCGGCCTTGATCGCATTCATGCGCTCTGTTTCGCTGAAATGGCGCAGACCAAACCCGATATTTTTGGCGACGTTAAGATGCGGAAACAGTGCATAGTCCTGAAAGACCATGCCGACACCACGTTTTTCCGGTTCGACATACCCCCCCGGGTTCGCGACAACCTGATTATCAACGGCGATTTGACCAACCTGAAGCTTTTCAAGACCGGCGGCCAAACGCAGGGCTGTGGTTTTCCCGCAACCGGACGGCCCCAACAGACACACCAACTCGCCGGGGGCAACATCAAAACTGATATCGCGCAATACCTGGTTATCACCAAACAGGTGCGATACGTGCGACATCTTCAGGCCGTCTGTCATCGGAAACTCTTCTTGCATCGAGGATTTGGCACGCAAAGGTGCAAATGATTTGCGAAATCTTTCGTGGAATTTAAGGTCAGCACCGACGTGATGCAAGCAGATGGATCAATTCGTTTCGTGATCTTCAAGCGACGTGACGGTATCAGGCACCCCATCGCCATCATCACGGGCAGGTTCGCCCATCTTTCGTTCATCCTTGCCCAAAAGGTTGGGATTGTCGGAATAGATCGTTTCATCAAGGTCTTCGAGATTACGTGTCGTCAGCGCCTCTTCGACGACGGAATCGGTAACGTCACCATCATCAAGCAAATCGGGGAGCGCTTCGTCATCGGAATTTGCACCGTAACGCCCCATGCCCGGTCGACTATCAAGCAATCCTGCGGCCTTAAGATCGGCAAGCCCAGGAAGATCATCACGGCTTTCAAGCCCGAAATGATCAAGAAAGTTATCGGTCGTTGCCCACAGAACCGGCCGCCCGGGTACGCGTTTGCGCCCCCGCGGTCTGATCCATTTGGATTCAAGCAGAATATCAAGCGTGCCTTTTGACAGTGCAACACCGCGTATTTCCTCGATCTCCGAGCGTGTAACCGGCTCGTGATAGGCAATGATCGCAAGCGTCTCAAGCGTTGCCTTGGTCAGTTTTTTGGCTTTTTCCACTTCGATGTGAAGATCACCAGCAAGGTCAACTGCGGTCCGAAATGCCCATTTTTCGCCAATCTGCCGAAGATTTATCCCGCGCGGCGCATAGGTTTCAGAAAGTACATTCAAGACAGCCCCAACATCGGCCCCTTCTGGTAAGCGGGCAGCAATGACGCGCTCGCTGACAGGCTCGGCAGAGGCAAACAAAACCGCCTCGACAATTCGGATATGCTGAAAATCGATATCGGGACCGGCCTCCACACCGTCGATTTCAAGCTGCGTTTCTTTGCTCATCAATTGTCCCTGCCTGCCTTATTCAGTGGTCTTTGCTGCGCCAAAATCATAGTCGCGCGGAACATCTCCGTCGCGCACGGTTTGGGGGGATCGTAGCAAAATGGGCCCAAAGGTTTCTTCTTGTGATATCTCAAGCTCGCCATCGCGGCACATTTCAAGACTTGCGACAAAATGCGCAGCCAATGCCGATCTTGCCTTAAGCGGAGTGCCAAGCCCGCGCGGCATAAACTCAAGCAGCTTTGTCCAGGTCGGAACCACCCGCCGCCCGAACAGATCGCGCAAACGCTGGATAGCGTCATCCATCGCATACAGATCAAAAGCCTCGATCTGAAGCGTTTTGCTTTCGGATGTCAGCATGATCCGCGCATAAGCCTTCAGCAAATCATAAAGCGACGCGTCATAGACCGACGCCGTGGTTACCCGAACTTCTTCGGGATCACCCCGACCAAAAAAGTCGCGGCCAAGATTTGGCCGTTCAAGAAGCTTTTCACCTGCGGCTTTCATCGCCTCAAGCCTTTTCAGCTGGAAGGCAAGCAACTCGGCCATTTCTTCGGCGCTGAGTTCCTCTTCGTCATTTTCCTGCTTGGGAAGCAACAGGCGGGATTTCAAATAGGCAAGCCAGGCCGCCATCACCAGATAGTCTGCCGCCAGTTCAAGCCGCAAACCCTGCGCGGTATTGATGAATTCAAGATATTGTTCGGCAAGATCAAGAATGGATATCTTGATGATATCGACCTTTTGATCACGTGCGAGTTCCAGCAAGACATCAAGCGGCCCTTCGAACCCGTCCAGATCAAGAATTAAACGTTCGGCAAGGCTCGGTCCCTCATCGACCGGTTTCTTGTCAAACACCTCATCTGGAATCTCGAATTCGAACTGGTCTGCCATCTATCCCTGACTCTCCCGCGCAACTTTCAGCGTTCAGGCAAAGATATCTGCCAGAAGCCTGACCAGTGCGTTGGCCGGTTCAAGAACCAACCACTGGAACACCGGCAGGTCCACGCCAAGCTGCGTCGTCACATATGGCAACAAAAAGACCAAACCGATCAATATGATCATGCCGGTTTTTTCCATACGCGCCAAGACCCGAGCAATCGGCATCGGTGAAATCGCTGTTAATACCCGCCCACCATCAAGTGGCGGGATCGGCAACATGTTAAACACCGCAAGAATGCAATTCAGCCATAAAGACTGATTAAGCATGGTCGCAAGCCAGTCATTCACCGCCGGAGAAAAGCTTGGCAGCCAGACCAGAAGCAAGATGGATGCAATGGCAAGTACGACATTGGTCGCCGGACCGGCAATGGCAACAGCAATTACGCCCAGGCGTTGTGGATGCAACCGGTGAAACGCCACCGGCACCGGCTTGGCATAGCCAAACAGAAACGGTGCTGCCGTTATCAAAAGCAATCCGGGAATCAGGATTGTACCGACCGGATCAATATGGCGGATCGGATTAAGGCTAAGCCTGCCCATACGTTGCGCGGTATCATCGCCAAACAGTTTGGCGGCAAAGCCGTGGGCGGCCTCGTGCAAGGTCACGGCAAGCAGAACCGGAATGATCCAGGTTGTTGCCGAAATGATCAGCTCGATAACATCATTCACTTCGGATTATCTCCTGCCGACCAGACAGGTGCCAGAAGATCGTCAAGACGTGACTGCCAATCGGCAACTTGCGTGCGGCCGGGCATGTCGGTCTTAAAGGTCGCAATCTGGTTGGTAAATGCCTGTGCGCGTCTAAGGGAACTGCCCGTCAAAAGCGGCGCCATGGACACGACTTCTTCCATCTCGGTGCGCTTGCCATTGCAATGAAGCGCGATATCACATCCGGCTTGCAGGCACTCGTGCGTGCGGCTGGCGATTGATCCGCCTAATGCCTCCATAGACAGGTCATCACTGATCAAAAGATTGTCAAACCCGATTTCGCCGCGAATAACATCGTTAATGACAATCGGCGAAACCGTTCCGGGGCGCTGGTCATCAATGGCGGTAAATAACAAATGCGCCGACATCGCTGCCAGCACATCTTTCATCTGTGCAAACGGCGCAAAGTCGAATTCAGACAAGATGTCATGCGATACAGTCACAATCGGCAGGTCCTTGTGACTGTCGACCGTGGCCCGGCCGTGGCCGGGAATATGTTTTATGACGGGGGCAATCCCCCCATCAAGCAGGCCTGCTGTCACTGCACTTGCCAAGGCAACAACTTTGCCGACGTCCCCGCCGTATGATCGATCACCGACAACATCACTCATACCCGGCAGGCGAAGATCAAGAACCGGCGCACAGGTCGTGTTGAACCCGGCATCCCGAAGGTCCATGGCCATTAATCTGGCGTTGGTATAGGCCGCTTCACGTCCATCGTCGGCATCGCGGTCAAACAGATCGCCAAACACCCCTGCTGGCGGAATGTTACGCCATTGCGGCGGCTTAAGGCGCATGACACGCCCGCCTTCCTGATCGACCAGGATCGGAACGTTGCTGTTGCCGACGGCGTCGCGCAGTTCGTCAATCAGCGCACGAACCTGATCGCGGTTTTCAATGTTGCGTGCAAACAAGATAAAACCAAACGGATCGGCGTCACGCAGGAAACCTTTTTCCCAGTTGCCAAGCTCCGTTCCTGCAATCCCAAGGATACAGGCGCGCGGTTTTTTTACGTCAAGGCCGGACAATGAGGCACCCCACACTGCGTTCTTTCAATTCGGCACAAAGCTTTTCGGCGGTTTCCGCATCGCTAATCGGCCCTGCCTGTAGCCGATAAAATGTGCCCTTTCCTTCGATATCCGTGCGCTGAACAAAACTTTGAAATTCGCCAAGCAAGTCTTTGTTTTTAATCGACAATCTTTTCCACTCAGCAGCCGCACCACTTTCCTCTCGGACAGAGGCAAGCTGGATACGGAAGTTACCCGTTGGCGCAACAGCGGCCTTTGTTGGCGTATTTTCCGACACCTCGGTTTCGGCAGCACGCTTGGTTGCGGCTTCTAGCGCCTTTTGGGCATCGGTTAATGCCGGTTCTTGAATTTCCGGCGCTTCAAGCGATGCAGCACTATCCAGGGTGCTCGCCGTTTTTTGTGTTTCAGCCTCAGCCTCTTTCTCGGCGTCTGCGATCACATCTTCATCTTCTGGCTGTGTCGGAGATGCCGCCACTTCGGGCGCGCGCGGCATATCGGGTAATTCCTGCAACACAACATTGGCATCAGGATCAACATCGCTCAGCTGGTCATAGACCGTTGTCTCACGATGAGGCACTTCCATTCCACCGGGATCTTCCGGGCGAATTTTGATCGGTGACGGATCGGGAAGCAAAATCGGTAAATTGCCGTCATCCTGAATTGGCTGGCCCTGATTGTAAAACCAGTAGCCAGCTCCGCCAATTCCCCCACCTACAACAGCAAGGCCGATAAACACAGTACCCAGCCCTTTGATCATGCTTTTGCTTGCGGGCTTTTCTGATCGAAAGTGATCAACGCGCTCTGCATGAAGGTCTGAACCGTGTTCTTCGCTCATATCTTACATCTCCTCGACAGGCGTAACGCCCAGCACCTCAAGACCGGAAGCAATGACCGTCGCAACAGCACGGATCATCGCAAGACGTGCCAGAGTCGCTTGCAAATCATCGGCAACAATGAAGCGCAGCGCGGTGTTGTCACGTCCCTTGTTCCATAATGCATGGAATTCTGCGGCAATTTCTGTCAGGAAAAAGGCAATGCGATGAGGTTCATGGGCTGTTGCCGCCTGCTCGACGATGCGCGGCCATTCCGCCATGCGCCGAACCAGAAGTTTTTCTTCCTCAGAGTTCAGCAACGACAGATCTGCCTCTGCGAGAGTCTTTTCCGACAAATCCTGATCAGGGAAGGCTTCTGCGGCCTGACGGAAAACCGAATTGACCCGCGCGTGGGCATATTGAACATAGAAAACCGGGTTGTCCTTGGACTGTTCGGTCACCTTGGCAAAATCGAATTCAAGTGCAGCATCGTTCTTGCGCGTCAGCATGATGAAACGCACGACATCCTTGCCGACACGCTCAACGACATCACGCAATGTCACGAAAGTACCGGCACGCTTGGACATTTTGACCGGCTCGCCATTGTCAAACAGGCTGACAAGCTGGCAAAGCTTGACATCCAGATCACCCTCGCCGCCTGTAATCGCCTTGGTGGCAGCTTTCATGCGTTTGACATATCCCCCGTGATCGGCACCAAAAATGTCGATCATCAGGTTGAAGCCGCGTTCATATTTGTCAAAGTGATAGGCAATATCAGATGCGAAATAGGTCCAGCTGCCATCGGATTTTTTCAACGGGCGGTCGACGTCATCGCCAAATTCGGTTGCCCGGAAAAGGGTTTGCGGGCGCGGTTCCCAATCGTCGGGCTTTTTGCCTTTTGGCGGCTCCAGCACGCCGACATAGATATCGCCCTTTTTCTCAAGATGTTCGAAGGCTGACTGTACTTTGCCAGCCTTGACCAATCCGTCTTCGGAAGTGAACACATCGTGCGATACGCCCAGAAGACGAAGGTCTTCCTTGATCAAGGCCATCATTTCAACAATAGCGAAGGCGCGGAATTCTTCGAGCCATTCTTCTTCCGGTGCACTTTGCCATTTGTCCCCATCCCGTTCGGCCATTTTCTTGGCCGGGGCAACAAGGTAATCGCCCGGATAAAGGCCTTGGGGGATTTCACCGATATCTTCGCCAAGTGCCTCGCGGTAACGCATATGAAGCGACCGCGCAAGAACATCAACTTGGGCACCAGCATCGTTGGTGTAATATTCCTTGGTTACGGCATAACCGGCCTTGGCAAGCAGATTGGCAAGAACATCACCAACCACGGCACCACGGCAATGGCCAACATGCATCGGGCCGGTCGGGTTTGCCGACACATACTCGACATTGATTTTTTCACCCTTGCCAAGGTCACTGTTACCGTAATCGGTACCGACTTCCAGAACCTTGGTCACCTGTGACAGCCAGAACCGATCGGCCATACGCAGATTGATGAATCCCGGGCCGGCAATGTCGACCGTTTCAATATGGTCAAGTTCGCGCAGCTTCTCGGCCAGTTTTTCCGCCAGATCGCGCGGCTTCATGCCTGCGGCCTTGGAAAGCAACATCGCAGCATTGGTTGCGGCATCCCCATGAGACGCATCACGCGGCGGTTCGACCGTTACACGCGCAGTGTCATTTCCCGCAGGCAGCACACCGTCTTTTTCAAGGGCGAGAATCTGGTTCTCGATATCGCTTTTCAACAGGCTGAAAACATTCATAACTTGGAACTTTGCATTTTCGGGTGATGGCCATTTCGGCCAAAAGACTGGCGCCTGTTTTGAGCCATTTCACCACAAAACGCAAGTCACCCTTGCATGGGTTCGGACTCTGGACTGATTACAGGTTTTGACATTTCCGCCATGCGCGCTAAATAGTGACTTAAATACTGTGTTCCGACCATGCTATCATGTGGTCAAAGAATGCAAACATGCCTGCCCCTGCAGGTTGGAGACCAAGGAGTGTTGAATGACCGATTCTTCTCGGCAAGTTCAAATGACGGAAAGTGCAGCGAAACGCATTCAGGAACTGATCGCAAGCGAAGGTGCTGCGAACACCATGCTGCGCCTGCAAGTCTCGGGTGGTGGTTGCAGTGGCTTCCAGTATGAGTTCTCGCTCGATTCAGATACCACCGAAGAAGATCGTATCTTCGAAAATCACGGTGCGAAAATGGTGATTGATGAAGTATCGCTTGACCTTCTGGGCGGTGCAGAAATTGATTTCGTGCGTGAAATGGTCGGCTCGGCGTTTCGTGTAAACAATCCGAATGCAACCTCTTCATGCGGTTGCGGATCCAGTTTCTCGATTTGATCCGGATCGAAAAACCGATTTATAAAACGGGGTTCGTTTTCGACGAACCCCGTTTTGTTTGACCCGACACACCTAAAGGAGCCGCGGCCCGAATGAAAATCGCCACATGGAATGTCAATTCAATCAAGGCCCGCTTGCCCAACATCATCGAATGGCTGCAAGAAGCCAAGCCTGACGTTGTCCTTTTGCAGGAAACCAAGACCATCGATGATGCCTTCCCGGCGATGGAGATCGAGGAACTCGGCTACAACATCGCGGTGCATGGTCAGAAAACCTATAACGGTGTTGCGATCCTTTCGAAGTTTCCGATCGAAGATATTCAGCGTGGTCTGCCCGGCAATGATGACGATGAACAGGCACGCTATATCGAAGCGACAATTGGATCCGCCAACCCGGTTCGGGTTGCGTCAATTTACGTTCCCATGGGAACCGCCGTCGGCGACCCCAAGTTTGACTACAAACTGAATTTCCTTGATCGGCTTATTACCAGGTTCAAGGAAATCCGCGCCAGTGGCGAAGCAGCCGTGATGGGCGGTGATTATAACATCGCCCCGGACGACATGGACGTATACGATCCGGCAAAGCTGCATGAAACGGTTTTGTGCACAACAGTCGAACGCAAACGCCTGCGCACCATGATGAATATGGGCTACACCGATGCCTTCCGGACCTTTAACCCCAAAGGCCATCAATATAGCTGGTGGGATTATCGCGCCGGTGCCTGGAACAAGGATAATGGCCTTCGGATCGACCATCTTCTTTTGACCCCGGCCGCCGCAGACCGCCTAAGCGCATCAGACATTGATCGCGATCCGCGCGGCAAGGAAAAGGCATCCGATCACACCCCTGTCTGGTGCATGATCGACGATTAACCGGATCCGGTCACGGAAAGATAGAAAAAGGGCCACCCCCATCGGGATGTGGCCCTTTTCGTATTAAGAATACAGGCTTTACCTTATTCGGCCGCCTGTTGCATCGCGCTACGATAGGCAACGATATCTTCGATGCTGATCACGACCATGTCATGGGCATGCGCATATTCGATCAGTTCGGGAAGCCGCGCCATGGTGCCATCCGGATTGGTGACCTCACACAGCACACCTGCCGGCTTGAACCCGGCCAGACGCATCAGGTCAACCGTGCCCTCGGTATGCCCACGACGTTCAAGCACACCACCCGGACGGGCGCGCAGCGGGAAAACATGGCCCGGACGTGCCAGATCGCTTGGTTTGGTGCCATCGGCAATCGCGGTTTTCACGGTGGTAACACGATCAGCAGCCGACACCCCGGTGGTCACCCCAACCTTGGCTTCGATGGTAACGGTAAACCCCGTCCCCATGCTTGACGTGTTATCAGAAACCATCGGTGGCAGGTCGAGTTCCGTTGCCTTTTCATCGGTCAGGCACAGACAGACGATGCCACTGCAATCGCGGATCAGCATCGCCATTTGTTCATTGGTCAGGTTTTCTGCGGAAAAGATCAGATCGCCCTCATTTTCGCGATCTTCATCGTCCACAACCAAAACACCTTTACCTTGGCGCAGGTCCTCAAGCGCACGTTCCATACGCGCATGCGGATCGCCAAAGATCGACAGATCGGATTGTTTTTCAATACTCTGATTCATAACCGTCCTCTACGGATGGGGCTTACGAACCAGGGCAACAAAGAAAGGCCCGCCCTGTGGCAAAAGTCACATTGCGGTCGCAGTCAGACGGCACCGCAGTCACGCCAAAGCGATCCTGTCAATTCCGTCACGCTTTATCCTCTCCCATCCGGACTATTACCGTCGGCTCCGGTATCTCACCGGATCTGCTGACCCCGAAAGCCTTGCAACTTTCGGGCGCTCGCGGGCTTCCCAGAAAACTGGATTACCGCCGGTCGGGATTTGCACCCTGCCCTGAGAATAAGCGCCGTGTTTCAACGACAAACGCTGATCACCCTTGATCAGCCGGTGCACTTTATGAAAGCGCATCGGGCTTGTCAAACACCTTACAATCATTGAAATCGCGATGATTAAATCTCCGAAAGCAGTTTCCCCGCACGGAAATGGAAATCGCAGCCATTGTTGCGCGCTTCGCGTGGTGCCCACTGGCATACAGCACATCTTTTGTCCGTGGATCGTCGTTTTGATTTGCATTCCCGCTGCAAATAAGGGCCCATCATTGCATCGATGTAGCTACCTTCAAAAACATCAACCCCCAAACTACGCCCCATGCGCAAGGCCGTCCGGCTGTCACAGCGGGTTAAAATCAGGCTCTGATCGGCGAAAAGATAGGCAAATTCCCGCAAACGTTCAGCAACTTCGGCGCGCCGCGACCCGATAATGTTGTGATCCCATATCACTTTGATGAAATCGACATTCATCTTGCGCGGCGACAAAAACTGCAATGCCGGCAATGTGATCCGGTCAAGGCCCACTTTCATGCCGATGCTATGAAGAAATTCGCAGGCATCTTCAAATTCCCACCAATTGGCAATCGCGTTCTCCATCGAAAATTCGATTGCCATATTTTCAAGTGCAACCCCGTCGAAATGTTCAATGAAGTCTCGGAACCGATGCCCTTGAACGGTTTGCACCTGCATATTCAGATGCAATTTGTCCGGCAAGATATCCTTTGCGATGGATGTGGTAACATCCATAAGTTTCTCATCAAGAACCCGTGACAGAATTTCGATTTCACCAGGGCCTTCAAGCAAAAAACTCGCAAGATGATGCTGTCTTAGGTAATCAAGCGAACAGTAAATTTCGTGGCCGACAATTTCCCGACGACTGTCATTAAAGGCAACAATAGCCTGGCGGCGGCAGGAATCGAACACGGCATCTGTCGATATGGCATCGCGCAGCATTTCTGCCATATCGAACCGAACCGACATCTCAACGTCTGTTTTTTCCGCTTCCGGAATGCCCAGTAAATGACAAAGGTGATCTTGTTCTTCGGGCCATTTAAATCGATACCACAAGTCGTCAGGAACATGCCCAAGCCCCTGCCGGGCAACGACATCGGAAAGAATTTCGCGGATATGTTCCACAAAAGTGGCATCGTCACTATTCCACTTGCCAACCTGGACAAAGGCCACCATGCCGTTTTCCAGCCGGTGAACCTTGGTGTTTTCGGGCAAGTTGTGAAAGGCATCACGCGTAATTGCCTGGTAATCTTCGCTGCCTAAACGCAGGTCTGCAGGAATGTTCAGAATGCCAAATGTTGACACCTTCCGGTGCGAAGCATTCTTGCGCAGCATTTCGACAAAACGATTTATGCTGAGTGCGGGTTTGGCAGCATGGGCAGTCATAAGCGATCCTAAGGCATTCGACCCCTCATACTGCCCGAAAGAGAGTTAAATTACGTTAAACTTCTATACCATCGCATAGATTTCTTTCGACCATCTGGGCGAGCTTGGCAAAGAAAGTTCTGTCAGGAATTCCAATGGGATATCCGTCGACTTGATCCACGATCCGCAGCCCCTGCAAGGCATTGGCAGTAAATAATGCATCAAATTCACGAAGTTCATCTGGTGTTTTCGGATCATGCGTGACCTTGATCCCGGTCTCTTGGGCCCATTGCAAAACATGTGCACGTGCAAGGCCGCCAAGAATGCCGGTATCTTCTGCGGGCGTCCACAGACTGTCCTTTGCTATGCCAAACAGGTTGGCGATACTGGTTTCTGCAACTTGTCCGTCAGCAGAAAGAATAACCGCATCTTGCGCACCATTTTCATGGGCTTCCTGCTTGGCCACGATGTTATCAAGATAGTTGGTGCTTTTGATACTTCCGGTAATCGAATATGGATTACGCCGCACCTTTTGTGACGTCGAAAGCTTAATCCCGTCAGTCGGATCAACCGGTTCGAACGGAGATAATGTGATCAAAATGGTCGGGGCCGGTGCACTTGGTGGCAACAAGCCGCGATCGCCCGCCCCCCGCGACACCGTCAGCCTGACAACCGCGTCCATGCCCTGAATGGACTCAGACAGCTTTGTTATGATTTCTTCTACTTGTTCGGACTGTGGCAACAGATCGACGGGGAACGCGATCCGTTCTGCATGGCGATGAAGTCGGCTCATATGTGCTTCAAGCCAGACCACCTTTCCTTTGTGGGCGCGCATGGTTTCAAAAAATGCATCGCCAAGAAGAAACCCCCGGTCCGTGACCGGAATGAATGCTTTATCAGCAGCACAAAAACGGCCATTCAGCCAAACCTGCATAATTCGGCCCCTCTAATTGGTGGTGTCTTTGTGCGCTGACGCACATCCAAGAAAATTCGCCAACAATTCGTGGCCCTGCTCGGTTAAAACCGCTTCGGGGTGAAATTGCACCCCGAAAATCGGCAGGCTTTTATGTTCAAACGCCATCACTTCGCCATCAGGGCCTGTGGCTGTCTCGATCAAACTGCCATCAGATGGCAATTCAACAATTAACGAATGATATCGGGTCACTTGCAACGGGTTGTTTAGCCCTTCAAACAATCCTGTTTCACCATGGCGAATGGCAGATGTCATACCATGTACGGGGCGTTTGGCGCGCTTTACCATGCCGCCAAATGCCTGGGCAATGGATTGATGACCCAGGCAAACGCCCAGCATCGGAACGTCCATCTTCAACCCGTCAATCAATTCAAGACTGTTACCGGCATCATCAGGACCACAAGGCCCCGGTGAAAAAACCATGGCACTTGGCTTTAACGAGCGCACATCTTGCACGGTCACCTCGTCATTGCGCACGACCTTGACGACTTGTCCGAACTCCTCAAGATAACGGGCCAGATTGAAAACAAATGAATCATAGTTATCAATAAGCAGGATCATGCCAGCGCCTCTGGATCAATCCCGAACAGCTCAAACATCTTGGTGGCTTTGACAAGGGTTTCCTCGTATTCCAGCACCGGATCACTATCGGCAACGATACCACCACCGACATTGAAGGCCATTTTCCCGCCATTCACACTTAGTGTACGGATGGCGATATTGGTATCCATGCTGCCATCGAAGCCGACATAGCCAATCGCCCCGCAATAGGCCCCGCGTGTCGTGGCTTCAAGTTCGGTGATGATCTCCATCGCGCGGATCTTCGGGGCCCCTGTGATGGAACCGCCCGGGAAACAGGCCTGCAAGGCATCAATGGCGGTCTTGCCCTCTTTTAGCTCGCCGGTAACAGTTGATACCAGATGATGCACATTGGCATAGCTTTCAAGTGCGCAAATCGCAGGTGTTCTCACAGTGTGAGGATTACTCACTTTTGAGATATCATTCCGCAAAAGATCAACAATCATAATGTTTTCCGCGCGATCTTTTGCAGACAACATTAAATTTTGTGCCAGTTCCGCATCACTAAGCGGGGTTTCGCCACGCGGTCGCGTCCCTTTGATTGGTTTGGTCTCGACGTGCCCGTTTCGAACCCTTAAAAAACGTTCCGGCGAATTCGATATGACCGCAACATCCCCGAAATTCAGAAATGCACCAAATGGCGCCGAACTGATGTCTCGAAGTCGGCGATAAAGATCAAATCGTTTGGGAACCTCATCGCGTACAAATTCTGCCCGGAAGCTTTGCGACAGGTTGGCTTGAAAAATGTCCCCCGCAAAAATGTAATCAATTACCGTCTGGACGGCTGTTTCATATTGCGCGCGGGTAAAGTTTGACTGCCACCCGGATTTCGATGGTGCATGAGGAATTCCAACATCATCGATCAAAGGTCGCGCAAGACGAAGATATTTTCGGATCAGGGCCATTCGGTCCTGCGCACGCTGGTCACGTTTGGGGCCGGTTTTTTCGGGAATACCGGTGGAAATAAGCCACATACGTCGATCAAGCTGATCAAAAGCAATGACCAGGTCATATATGCCCACGGCCATATCAGGCATCGAAAGCCAGTCATCTGCGGCCCTCGGAAGCCGTTCGGTCTGGTGTGCCAATTCATATCCGAAATACCCGACAGCCCCGCCTTGGAAGGGAGGAAGTCCGCCTTTGGTTTCCGATTTATAGCGGTCCATCAGGTCGGCCAGAACATCAAACGGATTTCCCGGAACGTCAAACCCGTCCAGCACCACCTGCCCGTTCTTGGCGGTCAATTTGTGCAGAGGAGAGACAACAATATAGGAAAATCTGTCACGATCGCCGGAATCAAGAAAATGGCTGTCGGCAAACATAGCGAACGCACCAAAAGCGTCCACAGGCTCAATATAAGGGCATTCTTCGATCAGCATTCCGCAGGTGCGTTCTTTAGGGGCTAATGGACAAAACCGCTGTCAGGCAAAGATATTTGCCGTCTTCGCGACGGGACGCCAATCTACGCGATTCTGGTATGTTCTGGCGACGTTTTTTCATCCCCTGCACACTTTTGCAGCCCACAACAGCAAAAGGCCAACCGAATTCGGCTGGCCTTTTGGCATTCATATCGGTTTTGGCATTACATCGACGCGATGCGTTCGAAGGCCTCGTTGAGTTTCGCCAAGGTGTCTTTGGCTTCTTCAAGTTTGGCTTTCTCGGCGCTCACAATATGTTCTGGCGCTCGGCTGACGAACTTTTCGTTCGACAATTTGCCTTCCTGTGCCTTGATATATTTCGTTTTGTCCTGGATTTCCTTTTCCAGACGCGCCTTTTCAGCAGCAATATCAATGAAATCAGCCACCGAAACAAAGACGGTCACGCCATCGACCACAGTCTGAATCGCCCCTTTGGCAATGGCATCCACATCACCCTGCCCTTTAAAGGCGATATCGGCAACACGGGCCAATCGTTTAACCTGTGCTTCCTGTGCAGAAACAGCTGATTTCATGACATCGCTGGCATCAACCAGATAAATCGGCACTTCGGCGGCCGGCGGAACATTCATTTCTGAACGTACACCACGGATATCGCCAATCAGACGGATGGCCAGATCGACCTCGGCTTCTGCGGCACGATCAATCAAGGCTTCATCAAATTGCGGATATCCTTCGGACATCAGCATTTTTGTGCGCGTGTCAGCCGTCTTTTCCCAAAGCTCTTCGGTGATAAACGGCATGATCGGATGCAAGATCAAAAGGATCTGATCAAGAACCCAGGCCGTCACGGCGCGAATTTCGGCTTTGGCTTCTTCGTCATCCCCCATCAGAACCGGCTTGGCCAGTTCGAGATACCAGTCACAGAATGAACCCCAGACGAATTGATAGGCACTGCTTGCTGCATCGTTGAAGCGATAAGTCTCGATGCCGGTTCCAACCGCCTTGGCTGCCTCGACCGTTTTACCGATAACCCAGCGTCCAAGGGTTGATTTCACGTTTGCCGGATCAAAACCTTCAACCGGTTTGCATTCATTCATTTCCGCAAAGCGTGCCGCGTTCCAAAGCTTGGTAGCGAAATTGCGATAGCCTTCAACACGTGATGCCGCAAGCTTGATGTCACGCCCCTGGGCTGCAAGCGCTGTCAGGGTAAAGCGCAGCGCATCACAACCATATTCATCAATGATTTCGAGCGGATCAATGACGTTGCCTTTGGATTTGGACATCTTCTGACCGTGTTCGTCACGGACCAGCGCATGAATATACACATCACGGAACGGGACTTTGCCATCCATGAAATACATGCTCATCATGATCATCCGGGCAACCCAGAAGAAGATGATATCAAAACCGGTGACCAGCACATCACCCGGATAGTATTTGGCAAGTTCCGGCGTTTTTTCAGGCCAGCCCAGCGTCGAATACGGCCACAGGCCAGATGAGAACCAAGTATCAAGAACGTCGGTTTCCTGAGTCAGTTCAACATCCTTGCCGTAATGGGCCTTGGCAGCTGCGATGGCTTCTTCTTCGGTTTCCTCGACAAAGAATTCACCGTCCGGACCGAACCATGCCGGAATACGATGCCCCCACCACAACTGACGGGAAATACACCATGGTTGGATGTTGCGCATCCATTCAAAATAGGTGTTTTCCCAGTTCTTCGGCACAAAACGAATACGGCCATCTTCAACCGCCTCGGTCGCCGGTTTGGCCAGAACTTCTGCGTTCACAAACCACTGGTCGGTCAGGTACGGCTCAATCACAACGTTCGAGCGATCGCCATAAGGCACCATGTGAACGGTATCTTCGATTTTCTCAAGCAGACCGAGCTCGTCCATCTTGGCGACGATCTGTTTGCGGGCCTCGAAACGATCCAGACCACGGTATTCTTCGGGCGCTTCATCGTTGATGCGCGCGTGGTCATCAAGAATGTTGATCTTTTCAAGCCCGGCACGTTTACCAACTTCAAAGTCATTAAAGTCATGCGCCGGTGTAAGCTTGACGGCTCCCGTGCCTTTTTCCGGATCGGCATATTCATCGGCCACAATTTTGATGCGACGCCCGACAATCGGAAGAATGCAGTATTTCCCGATCAGGTCTTTATAGCGCTCATCATCCGGGTGAACTGCAACCCCCGTATCGCCCAGCATCGTTTCCGGGCGGGTGGTTGCAATCGTAATGAATTCGCCGTCGCGGCCTTCAATCGGATATTTGAAATGCCAGTAATGGCCTTTGACTTCTTTTTGAACGACCTCAAGATCGGAAATGGCCGTCAGGAGTTTCGGATCCCAGTTGACCAGACGCTTGTCGCGATAGATCAGACCATCCTTGTGCAACTTGACGAACACTTTGCGCACAGCGGCAGACAAACCATCATCCATGGTAAAGCGTTCACGATCCCAGTCAGGGGATGCACCAAGACGACGCAGCTGGTTGGTAATGGTACCGCCGGATTTTTCTTTCCATTCCCAGACCTTTTCAACGAACTTTTCACGACCGAGGTCATGGCGTGTAACGTTCTGTTCGCCCAGTTGACGTTCGACAACCATCTGGGTTGCGATGCCCGCATGGTCGGTCCCTGGCTGCCAAAGGGTATCCTTGCCGTTCATCCGGTTATAACGGACAAGAATATCCTGAAGCGTAAAGGTCAATGCGTGCCCCATGTGGAGGCTGCCGGTCACGTTGGGCGGCGGCATCATGATGACATAGGGATCGGCACCGGATGCCGGGTCAGCGGCAAACGCCCCTGATTTCTCCCATTTATCGTAAAGTCTGCCTTCAACATCGGCCGGGTTGTAGGTCTTCTCCAACATGGTCTTTTGATCCGCTGCGGGTTTCATCAGTTATACAAAGAAAAAGCGGCGCACCGTTGGCGCGCCGCTCAAATGTTAAAATCGGCTCGCCTACAGGTCTTCGGCGCGGTTTACAATCCGCTCGATTTCCTTTTTCACAAGGCGTTCGATCATATAGGGAAGGTTTTCGTCAAGCCATTCCTTAAGCAAAGGACGCAACATGTCACGCACAAGATCTTCAAGCGTTGCATGACCTGCATTGATCCCAAGAGCAACAGCGCGTTTCTTTGCAACGGCTTGCGCCAATTCCGAGATGGTGCCGGTCGCTGTTGATTCCGTCATGTTAGAAATCAGCGGTTCGTCATCGTCATCTTCGTCATACAGCGCCGGCATTGCCGGTTCTGGTTCTGGCTCGGGCTCAGGTTCCGGCTCGTCAAATTCTTCTTCAAGCGGAGTCTCATCGAAGTCGAGCATGTCGTCGAGTTCGAGTTCTTCTTCCGGTTCGTCAAGCTCAAGCTCTTCGGGTTCTTCGTCGAACTCAAGCTCTTCTGGCTCGTCATCAAGAACAAGCTCGTCGATTTCTTCTTCGGGTTCAGGCTCTGGTTCCGGCTCCGGCTGAGGTTCCGGCGTCGGTTCGGGTGCAGGAGCAGCTTCCTGTTTTTCTTCATCCCCCTCATCTGCAAGAATCTTGCGGATGGACTGGAGGATATCCTCCATGGAAGGTTCTTGTTGCCCGTCACTCATAATTAAACTTCCGCACTAGTGTCATTTAACCAGACCGATCCGACCCAAGTCCGAAGGCAGGATGTCACCACCCTGCCCCGACCATCAACAAATCAATCCGTTCCCCACCACTGGCCCTTGACCTTGTTATAGTTGGACTCAGTGTCATAAACTTCGACTGGCAGGCCAAGGACCTGCGCATTAAGCGCACCCATGGCTGCTTTTACCTGAAATTCTGCAACAGCGGCATCACGGCGCGATCCGACAAGATCCACACGGGCTTGCAGCAGTTCCTGTTCCTGATCAAGAACATCAAGAACGGTACGCGACCCGACAGAAGCTTCACGCTGAACACCATCAAGGGCAACTTCTGCCGAAGCTACCTGGGCCTGTTGCGATTCGATACTCGCACGCGCAGTCACAAGCGTTTCCCAGGCACTGGTTGCATTCTCGATGACGCTACGGCGTGCTTCGTCGATCTGAATACGCGCCTGACCAGCAGTCTGTTTTGCCGAACGAACGTTCGAGAAAACGGCCCCCTGCTGATATAGCGGGATCGAGACAGAAGCGATGATGTCAGCATTATCGGCTGTGACGTCTTCTGTTGTTGACTCGTGCGAACGTTCCACACCTGCGGCCAGACTGACTTCCGGATAAAGTGAACCTTCATTCAGACGGATATCAGACTGCGCGGCTTGTTCGGTGTAAATCGCACTCAAAACATCAGGATGCTGCGCTTGTGCAGCTGCCAGAACATCAGAAATACTGGTCGGCAACCCTGCAAGCGGATTGGGAATTTCAAGATCACTGGGCGGATTACCAACAAGGCGCTCATACTGCGCGCGGGTATTGGCCAAGGCCCCCTGTGCTGAAATCAAGTCGGCTTTCGCACCGGCAAGGCGGGCTTCGGCCTGCGAAACGTCGGTCCGGGTAACTTCGCCAACAGCAAAACGATCCCGGGTCGCTTCAAGCTGACGTTCCAGAACACGGACGTTATTCTCGTTAAGCTCGACAACAGCAGTGTCACGCAAAACATTGAAATAAGCCGTGGCAACCTGCAGCATCACGTCCTGTTCGGTTGAACGCAGAGCAGCACGGGCTGCCTTGATGCGGGCTTCTGCACGTTCGGTCTCGGCCGTGGTGCGCCCGCCCCGATAAATCGGTTGCGTCACACTAAGACCGACCGTGTAGGGGTTCAGGTTGTTATCGGTTTTTGTGCCACTGGAATCAGTTTCGTAATCCCGAATGCCGGCACTTCCCGAAAGGCTGACACTTGGGCGCCAATTTGCCAGAGCCGAAGAAATCTCTTCGTCGGTCGAACGCAAAGACGCACGACCGGCTTCAAGTGTCGGGTTGCTCTGGTACGCCTTGATAAGAGCGTCTTCCAGACTTTCTGCAGAAGCACCACCGGCAACCACGCCGCCGGTCGCCAGAATACTGCAGGTCAGCAAGAACCGTTTGATCATTTATCTACCCTTGTAAAATCCCACACCAAGTCCCGACCCCGGCGCAGTTTCACTCATGGTAACGACGGAAGGAAAAAATTCCAAGAAAAGAGGCATTTGCATCCCAAAAATAATGCGCCTGCTTTCTCCGTCATTGCCGTTCTCAATCGTAGCGGCTCATATCGCGCTCTATCTCAAGCGCCCATGCATCTATACCGCCGCGAACATTAAAAACCTCTTTAAATCCATGTTCCAAAAGGAACATACCCGCATGGCGACTGCGCACACCATGATGGCAAATGATTGCCAGAGGCACGTCAGGTTTCAGTTCCTCTACTCTTTGAGGAAGGTCTGAAAGAGGAATATGGTGCGCCTTGTTAATTGCGCAAATTTCAAGTTCCCAATCTTCACGAACATCAAGCAAGGCAAAAGGTGCGTTACCTTCAAGGTACGATGCAAGCTCGCCGCAGCTGATATCGCGCACCATCAAACCTCGCCTTGACGTCGATCAGAACCGGAAACCGGCCTCAAAAAACAAAGCTTTCTGCCGGCTCGAAACCGGGAAGATACGGGATATTCGCATCAAACAGATCGCGATGACCGATTACACCGTTTTCACGTTCATACAAACGTGCAACACCGACCTTGCCCGGTTCACGTACAACGGCAAGCAGACGCCCACCATCAGAAACCTGTTCAATGATCGCTGCCGGAACCTCGGCAACAGCACCGTCAAATACAATCACGTTATAAGGTGCCTGCTTGGCATATCCTGCGGCCAGGTCACCTTCGACAACAATGACATTGTCATAGTTCTGTTTCTGGAATGTGGCTTCTGCAGCAGCAGCCATTTCCTTGTCGCTTTCGACCGCCACAACCGTTTCGGCAACACGTGAGATCAAGGCGCTCGAATACCCGTATCCGGCACCGATCACCAGCGCGACATCATTTTCTGCAATCTGGGCACTTTGCATGAGCCGCGCAATCACCATCGGCTCCATCGCATAACGACCGCCACCTACAGCAATATCTTCGTCGATATAGGCAACACCACGCATGCCTTCGGGCAGGAACAGTTCGCGCGGAACCCCTTCCATCGCTGCGATGACAAGCGGATCGGTCACCTTGTTGGTTCGAACCTGATTTTCCACCATATTATGGCGCGCGACTTCGTAATCCATGATTATCTGACCTGAAAATTCTCGCGAGAAACACACCATAGCCCCCTTGTTGTCCCCAATGGCGACTACGGCAATTGCCCTTTTTATAGTTGCCACTTAAGCAACTGACAACCACGGATCAAGCGCAAGCCTCTCTTTAAACGTGGATTTTCCAAAGATTTCGACCCTGACAAGCATATTAGCAGAAAATTTGACGCCATTTGCGCCAGATCATGGTCGCACATCCCCCGATCCGACATTGAAAAGCGCGACATTCAGCAAACCGCCGGTAGAGATCATAAGACGATCCCTCTGCAGGGGGGCATAAACAACCAAAAGAACGATCTGCGATCACGGGTCATCCCAAGGCTGATGCTGTCTGACGCAACACTGTCTCATTACAGGGGGATTTAATATGCGTGACAATGGTCCGGTAACCAATCGTGAAATTGAAATGAACGATACCGATATCCTTGTTTCGAAAACAGATACGGGTGGGCGTATCGAGTTTGCCAATCAGGCTTTCGTTGATATCAGTGGTTATAGCAACGAAGAGCTTGTCGGTTCCCCGCACAATCTGGTGCGGCATCCCGACATGCCCAAAGAAGCCTTTGCCGATTTGTGGCAAACGATCAAAAGCGGTGTCCCCTGGCAAGGGGTGGTGAAAAACCGGGCAAAAAACGGCGACCATTATTGGGTTCGGGCCAATGTCACGCCCACGATCGAAAACGGTAAAGTAACCGGCTATATTTCGATCAGGACCAAACCGACGGCCAAAGAAAAACAGAACGCTGAACGTATCTATGCCGATATCCGCAACCGACAGGCAAAAAACATCGGGCTTGAGTTTGGCGAAATCATCAGCATAAGCCCCGCGTCAAAATTCAAGAGCTTCCTTGCCAGCATCAAGGGGAGCCTGACGGTTGCCTTTGGCACCATATTTTTCCTTATGCTGAGCGTTGTCACCTACGCTCTTTATGTTGAATTTCAAGCCAATCAGACATTTACCCTTCCAATGATGATTGTGATCGGGATGCTTGCATTCGCAGGTTTTCTGACCGCTTGGCATGCCGTCAGGTTGGTCCGCAAATTTCACAAACCAATTGAAGTCCTGGAACGGCATTTTCAGGCAATCGCGCGCAACGATTCCGGCTATCTGATCCCCCTACCCGATATGCCCGACTTTAAATCGGCGACTCAGCAACTTCGCGCATTACATGCAAAATCTGCATATAGCAGGCTGGAACGGATCGAAAATGAAGCCAAGGCCAAGGCCCAGCGCATCGGGGCTTTGCACGGCCTTGCCGAGACAGTCGAAAATGAACTGCAAAAGGTTGTTCAGTCGATCATTGATCAGACCCGACGCCTTAATCTTGCTGCAAGCGATATGGCTGGTTCTTCTGAGCGGGTTTCCGAAAATTCGGAAAGCGTTGCCTCGGCCGCCCATCAGGCACTCGCAAACGCCGAAGCTGTTTCCGGGGCATCAGAAGAACTTGCGGCATCCATCCGCGAGATCACCCGCCAGATCGAAGAAGCAACAACCCTTACCGCAGATGCCAACAAGGCCGGCCACAGCGCGGAAACAACTGTATTATCGCTTAAGGATAGTGTGGATCGTATCGGCCAAGTTGCCGAGTTGATTAGTGATATCGCAGCCCAGACCAATCTTTTGGCCCTGAATGCAACGATCGAGGCCGCGCGCGCCGGGGACGCAGGAAAAGGCTTTGCTGTTGTTGCCCAAGAAGTCAAAAATCTTGCCAATCAAACAGCACACTCCACCGAAGAAATCACCCGCCAGCTTGGCGAAATCCAGAATGTCACAGGTTCTGTGGTTTCGACCGTGCAGCATATGACCGAAAGCATCCGACGGGTTGATGAGGTTGCATCCAATGTCGCAATCAGCGTGCGACAACAAGATGACGCAACTCAGGAAATAGCGCGTAATGTCGTGCAAACCGCTGCAGCGTCAAACGAGGTCACAGAAAAGATCGGCCAGGTCGCGGCAGAAGCCCAAGACAACCTGACCCGTGCAGCAGACATGAACGCGATTGCCGAGGAAGTAGATATAAGTATTGCCGACCTGCGCAGCAGCCTTGTTCGAATCGTTCGAACAGCAACCCCGGAGGTCAACCGGCGTAAAAACCCGCGCTATAACGCAGAGCTTGGGGTGAGCCTCCTCATTGAAGGCACAACACTTCGCGGGAAAACCATCGATATTTCGGCTGGTGGTGCAAAAGTTTCACTGCCCGCCCCGGTCAAGGCCGGTGCGCGGGGGCAAATCACGATCGACGGACCGAATGTAACCGTCCCGTTTGAAATTGAACATACCTCCGATAAAACTGCCAATCTTGACTTCACCCAAAACAGCCTGTGCGAAGAACATTTACAGCCTTGGCTTGAAAAGCGCTTCGGCACGTCGGGTGTTTAAAGAACGTCGTTTCTTGCAACAAATGACATGGCGCATAAATCAAGCCGCCCGGTTGAAGTGCCGGGCAGCTTTTTTCTTTTTAACAGAGCAGTTCGCCGCGCCTTCAGAAAAATGTAAAATTGGGTGCTTGACGGGGTGTGTTTGTTGAGGCTATACACCGCTCCAGCCAACGCGAAGGCGCGATGGCGGAGTGGTTACGCAGAGGACTGCAAATCCTTGCACGCCGGTTCGATTCCGGCTCGCGCCTCCACTGATCCGGCATAGCTCAGTTGGTAGAGCAAATGACTGTTAATCATTGGGTCGCAGGTTCGAGTCCTGCTGCCGGAGCCATAAACCCCTGGAACTCTGTTCCGGGGGTTTTTGCTTTTCAGAGTTTCATTCGCAATCTGTCGATAACATTCCCCATACCGAACAAACGCGTATAAACAGAACCGATTTTCAACCCTGTCTTGACGAGATCATTGCAAGAATTTCCCTCGTCAGGGAGAAGATTTGAGGACGTTGAAAAAAGACGCAAATTTGGTCGATTTTTCTCAAAAAAGGTCTTGCGGGCCTCGAACGGTTTGATTATACACCTGCCACGCGCTTCGAACGACGCGCCATACCTGATCCGGCATAGCTCAGTTGGTAGAGCAAATGACTGTTAATCATTGGGTCGCAGGTTCGAGTCCTGCTGCCGGAGCCAATTAAAAAGGGACCGAACGTTTTGTTCGGTCCCTTTTGTTTTTGCTGCTTTGATTTTCAACATCAAACAACGGATGTTTGAACCATGAAAACCGTCAAAATTGAATTGCGCGAAGTTGAACTTGCGACTCTTTCCGGTTCCACCCGGGGATGGCTGATCACCGGTGACGGCGGCGTTATTCATGGTATGGTTCACCCGATTGACGGGGACTTGTTTACAATTTCGTCAAACACCGACCCGCGTATTCAGGCCTTTGGCTGGTGCCCGATGTTTGACAGCCTTGCGCATGTCCAAAATGATCTGGAAATTGCACTTGCCATGTCTTCACAGGCCGAAGTCGAAGCGTGGCTTGAAGAATCCGAGCGGTTCGATGATGATGGACACCATGGCCACGTCCATTGACCACCTATACACGACCCGAACATATTGACGCCCTGCCCGCACCGGATTGCGAACGGGCATTATTGCGTGCATGCGCCCTGCCACAAAAACTTCGTGGACGCAGTTCTTTATTGATGCACAGCAAATCAATATACTTTTAATTCCCCTAGAATGCCGCACTGCATCATGGATGGCGTGCTGAAATTTCGGCACATGCATCACCATATAGGGTGAACTGATCGAATATCGGGATTCCCCACAGGACAAGGCGCAATCTGGCGATGAGTACAATCAACCTTGATCATCTTTTCAAACCGAAATCGGTGGCCGTGATTGGCGCGTCCAATCGCCCACGGTCCGTTGGTAGCGTCCTGATGAGAAATCTGCTTTCTGGCGGGTTTGACGGACCGATCATGCCGGTTAATCCGCGCAGCCAGTCCATTGGTGGTGTGTTGGCCTACCCTGATGTCGACAGCCTTCCCGTCGTCCCGGAGCTTGCCGTCATCTGCGTACCGCCCAAGGCCGTTGTTCCGGTCATGGAATGTCTGGCGGAAAAAGGGTGTCTTGCCGCCATCGTCCTGACAGCAGGTCTTGGCGCAGAACAATATGATGAAAAGCACACTGTCAAACAGGCGATGCTTGATATTGCGGCATCGAAAAACATTCGATTGCTCGGACCGAATTGCCTTGGCCTGATGGTCCCGGGCATTGGCCTGAATGCAAGTTTCAGCCACCAAAGCATCGGCAACGGCAAAATTGCATTTGTTTCGCAATCCGGTGCGCTATGTACGGCGGTTCTGGATTGGGCTGCCGCGCGTGATATCGGGTTCTCTCACTTTATTTCATTGGGCGAATGCGACGACGTCGATTTTGGGGATGTGATCGACTATCTGGGCTCTGATCCCGATACGCGTGCGATCATGCTTTATATTGAATCCATCCATGAACGCAGAAGCTTTATCTCGGCGGCACGCGCGGCATCGCGAAACAAACCGATCCTGTGCATCAAATCAGGCCGTTTTGCCGAAGGTGCCGCCGCAGCGGCATCACATACCGGCGCACTTGCCGGTGCAGATGATGTGTTTGATGCCGCGATTAAACGCGCGGGTGTCTTGCGCGTATACACCGTAAGTGAAATGTTTTCGGCGGCGGAAACCCTTTCGCGGATGCGTCCGTTCCGGGGGGACAAACTTGGTATCGTGACCAATGGTGGCGGTATCGGGGTTCTGGCGGTTGATGCCCTGATCGAACGTCACGGACAATTGGCCCACCTTGAAGACGAAACCATCGCCGCACTTAACGAAGTCTTGCCACCAACATGGTCACACGCCAACCCGGTTGATATCATCGGTGACGCACCGGGCGAAAGATATGCCAAGGCCATTGATGTGGTCCTGAAGGACAAAAATATCGACAGCTTGCTGGTGATGCATGCACCAACAGCCATTACCGACCCGGTAGAAGTCGCGCAAGGTGTGATTGATACGATCAAGGACAGCAAAAAGAACATCCTGACCAACTGGGTTGGCGAGGCGACGGTCGCCGAAGCCAGAAACATGTTCTATACGGCAGGCATCCCGACATACCGGACCCCGGAAAACGCCGTTGCCGCCTTCCAGCACATGGTCAATTTCCGCAAGCTGCAAGACCTGTTGATGGAAACGCCGCCGTCAGTTCCCCATGATTTTACGCCTGATATCGACAAGGCACGCAGCATTATCCATTCTGCGATCCATGCCGGACGCGATATGCTGACCGAACCCGAAGCAAAATCGGTTCTCGAATGCTATGGCATTAATATCGTCAAGACTTATGCTGCCCTTGATATTGATGATGCCGTTAGCAAAGCGGAAAAAATCGGCCGCCCGGTCGCCTTGAAAATCCTTTCCGATGACATCAGCCACAAATCAGATGTTGGCGGTGTCGTCCTGAACCTTGAAAACGGTGAAGAAGTTCGTGTCGCTGCGGAAAAAATGAACCGTATCATTCGCCAAAAATTCCCCAAAGCCCGCCTGCGGGGCTTTACGGTTCAGGAAATGGTCAAACGCGACGGGGCACGCGAACTCATTGTCGGCATGACAACCGACCCGATCTTTGGTCCGGTCATTCTGTTTGGTCATGGCGGGGTCGAGGTCGAAGTTGTCCGTGACCGCGCTATGGCCCTGCCCCCGTTGAATATGAAGCTTGCCCGCGAACTGGTCGAAGGCACCCGCATTCACAAGCTACTACAAGGGTATCGCGATGTTCCGGCGGTTAATCTTGAAGAGCTGTATATGACGCTCGTGCGTCTGTCACAGCTTGTTGTGCAGCTTGGTGAAGTTGTCGAACTTGATATGAACCCGTTGCTTGCAGATCGTAATGGCGTGATCGCGCTTGACGCCCGCATCAAGGTCACACCAAAAGTGCTGAGCGATGACAAACGCCTGGCGATCCATCCCTATCCGCGTCACCTCAAAGAAAACGTGACAATGGAAGATGGCACGACATATCTGCTACGGCCCATCAAACCCGAAGATGAACCGGCGCATTATGAATTTATGTCGCGCCTGACCCCCGAAGATATCCATTTTCGCTTCTTTGGTTCTGTGCGCGAATTGCCGCATTCGGAAATGGCGCGCCAGACACAGCTTGATTACGATCGCGATATGGCCTTCCTTGCCATCCGTACAGAGGGCGGAGAAGAAGTCGAAATTCACGGTATCGTTCAGGTCGTCATCGATCCGAACAATGAAAAAGCCGAATATGCGATCATGGTCCGTTCGGACATCAAAGGGCGCGGACTGGGCCGCATCCTGATGGAAAAAATGATCGAATTCTGCCGCCGCAAAGGAACAGACACCTTCATCGGTCAGGTTCTGCCAAACAATCGCAGGATGCTGACACTTTGTGAAAGCCTGGGATTCACACGCAAATTCATCCCTGATGAGGAAGTATTTGAGGTAACCTTGCCCCTGCAGCGCGATCCGGAATAAGGGGACCATTTTCCCAGAAAGGAAAAGCCCGGTGAAATGCCGGGCTTTTTGATTCAGAGCTTGGATTTTTTGGAACAATCAGGCGGTTTCAGCCGCCAGCTTTGCCTGGATTTCGGCAACTGCCTTTTCCGGATCAATGCCCTTTTCTTGCAATGATTCAACCGCTTCCTGTTCGATGGTGCGCAGTTCCTGCAGGGTTGTCTGAACATCTTGAAGTTGCTGTTCAAGCTCTTTGATCCGGCGCCGGCCGACCAGCATCAGATGCGCAAGCTGCTCTGTCCGGCTGCGGTCCGCGTCATAAAGATCAATATATTCCTTGATATCTTCAAGCGAGAAACCAAGACGTTTGCCCCGCAATACAAGCATCAGCCGTGCGCGATCGCGATAATTATACACACGCGTCGCCCCGGCCCGCTGAGGCGCAAGAAGGTTTTTGGTTTCATAGAACCGGATGGCGCGCGGGGTGATATCAAATTCTTCAGCCAGCTCGGTAATACTATAAAGCTTGTCGTTCATGGTTTTTCTTGTTTGTTAAAAGCAATAAGCCACCTTCGCAACAATCTGACAAGCCAGTCAACATAATTACGCATACGTAAGCACAAAACACATCGTGTGGTACATTACGGTGACGTCGCCTTACCCTTCGCCCTCGGGTACTGGTAAGGATCGGATATAGGCAAGGTCGACAGGGACATATTCAGGGCCCGAAAACAGGTTTGATTCGGTCATTGCACCGGGCCAGAAGCCTCTATCGCAAATCCACGAATTGCCATCCGGCATCGGAACAACCAAGGCTCCATCATATCCGTATTGATGTTCTGCGCGCAGATCAAAACACCCCGCCAATCCATTTTCAAACAAGGCATGATCAGCGGGGCGCGGATCCTTTAAAACCCCATCATATGGATCAAAGACAGCCGGATATGTCGGGTGATTTGCCAAATCACCGGAAAACCTGACAGGCAAAGGACCTTCGCCTGAAAATATCAGTTCATCGGCCGGGCCCAAAAAGGTCTGATCCACTGGCATCAAATCGACAGGAAGCTTTGTTGGGTCGGCATGTTCAATGGCGTTTCGGGCGTTGGTCAAACCGCGGGTTGTTCCCTTCTTGATGTATTTCTGGCGCAGAAAGAAACTGTTGTGGAAACATGCCGAGATATAATCAGGTTGCGCTACAGAACCGCCCTTACCCAGCTTGAAAACAGCGCCGCCGTTATTTTCATCACCCTCTGGCCCGGGGCGGCTGTCAAACCAGCAGATATTGCCAAAATAATACCAGAACCCGCCGCGCACGCCGTCTTGGGAAAACAGTTTGTGGCAATTGTAAAACCGGTTGCGCCCGATCCACCAGCCAACTGCTATGGCTTCCGGTTCGATCGGATTGTCGCGGATGTATCTGAACTGATTATCAAAAATCCGAACATCGCGGTTGAAGCTCCCGATAGGTGCACCAAGGTTCTCGTTCGAAACATCCATCCGGATTGCGTTGTAACAGTCACAGATGTCATTTCGGCTGATCTCGATGTCACCGGCGATATCATCGGCACCAAAGAAAGCGCCGTTCAGATAGCGATATGCAACCTCTATCACATTGCCGTTCGCATCCTTGCTATCATGGATTTCGTCCCAGCGTATTTGCCGCCAAATGTCCGGATCCTGTACCCAACGACAATTCGTGATCGAAATCGCCTTGGTTTGCGGGCCATTGGCATAAAACGCGTAGGTACCATCACAAATATCAAGATTACGAAAGGCAAGGTTATAACTGTTTTCGATATAGATCGTACTGGGCCAAGCTTCTTTCACCGTGAAAAATTCCAGCCTGATATGCGCAACATCGACAAACTGAAAAACAGCATACCGTTCTTGGCCAGGGTTGCTGGCCGATACCGATCGGTCGGGGAGCCTGCCAGCATTGATAACAGCCCCTGGTTCGCCGCGCACAATGATTGGCTGTTTCGCCGTCCCGCTGCGGGGGAAACGCAATGGCTCGTCAAAGCAATAATTACCCGCGATCACCCGGATCAATTGTCCGGGTTGGCTTTGGGCAATCGCCTCATCAAGGGTCAAAGTCGGACGTAATTTCGCATCAATCCAGTGTGCACACCCATCACTTGATACATAGATAACCTGCATAGCCCGCCCCTTCCCACATGATTGCAAAACCATAAATCAAAACAACCTTTGATGAAATCAGTTGTTTTGCCAAAGAAATGCAAATGCAATTTGCAGATGGGGAAACTTTGACTGCACCTTAAGAAACATCATGTTTACGGCTGTTGTATCGATGATCGCGAACTGCACCTCGAAACCCGAACCTGAGCAATCCTCATATTCTGCGGATTGCGGCCTAAGCCCCCTATCTGATGTTAAACTAGGCACCCTGGTCTTTGGCATATCAGCCTGAAGGATGGCCTGAGGCCAAACTCGAAAGTGAGCTTTCCTCATGTTCGGTAAATTGCCAATATCGCCTAAACGCGATCCCCGCTTTCCATCGGCCATTTTGTATGATGGCTGTCGATTACAAAGCGATGTTTGTGCGTGACTGGCGGGTGATAGTGCCGGTGGCGGTGTTTTTCGCCATCAGCGTCGTCGTCATGAACATGGACGTGATGCGGATCGTTATGATCATGGGGATGCTCATGCCAAAAACCGGAATGGCTGTGGCTGATTTCCAGCCGATCTTCCCTTGGCCATAGAATGATCGCCGCCATAGTTGCAAAAAAGGCCAAGCCGCCCGAGGCCAGAAACGCCACAGACAGATCAGCCAAACTTCCAAGCCAGCCGATTACGCCATAGGCAAACAGCCACCCGCCATGTGAAAGCGCGAAATTGGCTGCAAAGAACGCAGATCGATCCCCGTCCCCTGCGGAACGCTGAACCAAGCGACCACCGGGTGTTTGCGCCAAGGTGGTCCCGGCCCCGGCAATCCCCCACAAAACGGCAAAGGCAATAACGGACCCACCACCGGCAATCATCAGGCTGCCGCCAAGCAACATCGCAAGGGCCGCGCCGATAATGCCAGAAAGCACCAAACGCCGTTCCCCCAGCCGTTCAATCAAACCGGGGATCAGAAAGGCTGCCATCATGGATCCGCCACCAGCACAGGCAAGGAACCCGGTCGTCAGCATCTCGCTTCCGCCAAGGACACCACGGGTCAGCACCACCGTATTGACGATAATCATCGCGCCGACGGATGACACGGCAAAGTAAACCGCCAAAAGCCCGCGCAATCGTGGTGTTTTCAAATAGGCCAAAATTCCAAATACCGTGTTGGCATAAACGCCACCGGTCCGATCCGTTGTTGCCGCTTGCGGAATATGGGCCGTCATGATCAACAGTGCGGAGATCGCAAATGTCAGGCTGTTGGCCATGAACAGGCTGTCAAACGACCACATCACCAAAAGTGCAGCGGCCAATGCCGGACTTGCCAGATTTTCCAGATCATAAGCCAGCCGGGCATATGACAGCCCTTTGGTGTATGCCTTTTCATCGGGAAGGATTTCCGGAATGATGGCCTGAAATACCGGGGTAAAGGCCGCAGAGGCTGCATTGACCACAAACACCAGAACAAAAATCTGCCAGACCTGATCAACGAAAGGCAGACACAACACAATCACCGCCCGCAAAATATCAAGCCCTACCAGCCAGGTGCGACGCGGCAGCAAATGCGCCATTCCGCCCGCAATCGGGGCGATGACAAGATATGCCACCATCTTTAGGACAAGGATGGAACCCAGTACGCGCCCCGCATGATCCCCGGCAAGGTCAAAGGCCAATAGCGACAGCGCCACCGTCGTCAGCCCCGTCCCGATCAGGGACGTAATCTGGGCTGCAAACAGATGCCGAAAGGCCGGTTGGGAAAACGGGGTTATGCTTGACGTCATAGCCATCCTTTATCGAGGCGTCTTCAGGATGCGTTTTCTGCCTGTTTGGCGCGTTGACCCGCCGTGCATTTCTTTTGCGGCAATTCAAGTGTTTTGCCGGTCCGTACATCGACAATCCGGGTGGCAAGTTTACGCCGGAAATGCGGATCATGCGATACAAGGATCATCGCCTGGGGGAGATCCAGCAGGATTTCTTCAAGGCGGCGCATATTTTCTTCGTCAAGCGCGTTGGTTGGTTCATCAAGCAGCAGCACATCGGGCTTCATGGCCAAAACCGCCGCCACCGAGACCAGCCGTTTTTCGCCGCCTGACAGTTCGTGGGTGATGCGTTCACGCAGGTGCTTAAGATGCAACTGGTCAAGGACCTCGTCAACGATAGCAAGGGCTTCGTCGCGGCTGGCACCAAGGTTTAACGGCCCAAAGGCGATATCCTCGATCACGGTGGGGCAAAATAGCTGATCATCGGGATCCTGAACGATAAACCCGACCCGGCAGCGCAAATCATGAAATTCCGCATCGGTAACACGCGGGGTGCCAAAGGCACGAATGTCACCCGCATGCGGCTTGATCAACCCGACAAGAATACGCAAAAGCGTGCTTTTGCCTGCCCCGTTCGGCCCGGCAAGAAACAAACGTTCGCCTGCATCAAGCGTAAGGCTGACACGATCAAGAACGTTCTGACCAGCCCGATAGCCAAAGGAAATATCGTTTAATTCAATAAGCGAAGACATATATTCGATCCAAAAGCACCAAGGCGGCAATCATGACGAGGAACAAGGCGGCAAACATGCCATCGCGCCGCCGAAAAGCCATGCCGTCAATCATCGGAAAATGGCCACTAAAGCCGCGACATTTCATGGCTTCAAGCACGCGTTCAGCCCGTTCGAGTGACCGCACCACCAGCATGCCGAACAGATAACCGAAAGACCGGTATGTATGGGCGTTGTTACGTGCCTTGAACCCGCGCAATTTCATCGCCATCCGCAGACGGTGATATTCATCATGCAGCACCGAGATATAGCGCACGGTAAACATCATCAGATGCACAAGCACCGGCGGACATTTCAAACGATATAACGTATGGCCCAATGCGACTGGTGTCATACCCGACAGCAGGCTTAGCATCATTAAAACAACGGCGTTCGCCCGGATTCCGACCAGAATGGCATGCCTTAGACCTTCTTCGCTGGCCTCTGCCCCAAGGATGGAAAACATCGGCGTTCCGGGCGTGGTAAAAGGCAGCATCACCAGCATCACAATGATGAAACCATCCATCGCAGCCATGCGCTTCAAGGTTACCCGCAAAGGCAAGTTGCTTAGGCTTAGAGCGATGGCAGCAAGTGCCAAAGCCCCCAGCGCAAATTCGATCTGCTGCAAGGCAACAACGACAACCGCAAAAAGACAGGCTGCGACCACTCGCACCCTCGGATCAAACATTCCGACGAATGATAAAGTATGTCCGCCACCCGCCTGAACGTTCAAGGGTTGGTCATGTCCGAAAAGGTGGCTCATGCTTTTATGCTTTTGCCCTTAGTCTTCGTGCTGCGATGTAATAAATGATCCCGAAGGCACCGAATATATAGCCAATCCCGCCCAGAATCGATTGAAGATCGTTCTTTTCCTTATAGGCCGTGATTTCACGGCGTAACGGGCGTATTTCATCGCGAACGATGGCGGCGATAATCTGTTCCTGTTCAGGGGTGATTGCGGGCGTGGTCATTCCCCCAGCCCCGACCGATGGGTTCGATGTTTGCACAGATGCTTCTTGGGCAGCAGGCTTTTCAGGCGCAAAATCGCTTATGGCAAAGGTTGCCTCCGCAATATGCCCGGCCCCGAGATCTGCCCGAAAACGCAGATCAACCTTCAGGCTTGGGGTATAGACAAAGAAACCATCTGCATCCGTGGTGATTTCGTCAATTTTGTTGCCTTCGGGGTCAAAAACCTCGACCAGCGTATTATTGGCCATGACACCATTGGAAAAACCGATTTCGCCTTCGATGTTTTGCCCGCTGGGGAAAACCGATGCAATCACCTTATGCGCATGCGCGGCATCAGTGCCAAGCAAAAGCATGCCAAGCGCCAAACCGGTCATGAGACGTTTAGCCATTTGGTGCCTCTCCTGCCTGCTTGGCGCGCAATGTTGCGGCTTGTTTCTCGATATCCGATGCCTGATCAGAAGACTGCAACAAGGCCGGTTTGACCTTTGCAATCAGGTAAACCGCAGCGGCGGAAACCAGACCTTCTATGACCATGATCGGAATATGTGCAAAGAAGACCAGCTTGGCTGCCGGGATAAATGCATCACCGCTAAGAGCCAGCGAGATCGCGACAAACAGGGTCGTAAGGGCAATTGAAAATGCCCCGGCAATTCCACCCAACACCGCAGCCGAAACCGGATTGCTGCGCGCAACCATCCCCCGGAACAAAAGCCCCGCCACCACAGCCGGAAGAGCAATATTAACCGTATTCACACCAAGGACAGTCAACCCGCCAAAACCAAAGAAGATTGCCTGAAGCAGTAGCCCGACAAAAAGTGCCGGAAATGCGGTCCAGCCAAGCACCAGCCCGGCCAGACCGCTCATGATCAGATGCACACTTGATGGTCCCACCGGCACATGAATAAGGGATGCGACAAAAAACGTCGCCGACAAGACCCCGGTTGCGGGAATTTTATCGATTGGCAATTTCCGCAAACCAAGACCAAGCCCGGCTACTGCAAGAATCCCTCCGCCAATCAAAACTTCAGGTGCCAGCGCACCATCAACAATATGCATCTGTTTTGTCCCTTGCCTATTTCACATCATAGGCACGAACCCACAGGACTGCATCCTGCGAAAGTTCTTTGCCCTGAAATTCTTTTTCAGGGCCGCTGCCAAGTGCTGCAAATCCCCAAAAACCTGCTTTGGGAATACCGAATGTGAAATAGCCGTTTTCATCCGAGATCGCGACCACGGCCCCGCCGGGCATAGGTGATGCGGTTGGCTCTTTGGGGGTATTACCCGCCATATCCGGTTCGGCGGCCATATATTCAATTTCGATTTCGCTGCCGGCAACCGGTTTTCCTTCGCTTAAGACCCGGCCGGTAAAGGTCGAACCGGCAATAATATTGGTCGGTCGATTAAGGAGCAGAATTTCGGTTTTAAGACCTTGTGGTTCCATCCAGTCAGTCGGAATCTCGTTGAGATTCACATAAGACTTCGTGATCTGCTGAATGAAAATATCTTCGCTTTCTTCGTAATAGGGTTCAGGCACCACAACCATCACATAATCACCACTGCGGCGAAGCGTCAAAGTCGCATCAAATGCCGCTGCCGAGTTCTCTGATCCCGTGAAGGTAATCGGTGAAAGTGTTGATTTTAAATCAACTTTTTCACCGCGATTCACTGCGTAGAATTCAAGTGGCTCTGCCATATCCATCACATGACCATTTTCGAACGGATGCCAGAAAATCAGCTTGACCGGCTGATCCCCGGCCTTGGTCACATTGACTTCGGGGGTATAGGCCAACTGGAAATGCGCGTTGGCCGGCATCGCAGCAGACAACACGACGGCACTTGCAATCGCAAGCTTGTTTAGGGTCTTCAACATGTAATCGTCTCTTTCTCGAACGATGCACGCGGGATTAACCCGACGCACAGGGTCTGGACAAAGAACGATAGGATGGCTGGAAGCAAGATTGCGGATCTTCAAAAGACCGTTTGTACCCCTGCAACCTGACGCTCACCCCGGCGTCCAACAGTTTCAATACCGGGCAATCGATACCCGATAGTCCAAGGCAGGTCTCCTGGCTCACGGTTTTGAAAACACTACGCCTTCCCGGCTTTCGCCAGTGGCAAATGCAGTGCCTTGACCGCTTACAGTTGCGGGGGCAGCCGTGGCTTTGTCATGCTTGACGCACCACGTTCCCTTTTAAGTCGATCTGTTTGGATCAACACCAAAGACGCCGTCATATTCCACGGGCGACAGATGGCTGTCAACTCTTTGCCCGGTTGTGGGGCTATAATCTTTTGGGTGACGGCTTGACCTCATTGGAGCGCCGGGCAAAGATCATCACCACCTTTGGCGACGGGCTTCAAATGCCCGCATTACGATGGGCGGAAACATCATGGCACCTGAAACGGTTCTTGTTTTCTGGTTCAAGGAACTCGAAGAAAAACAGTGGTTTATCAAGGACACTTCCCTTGACCGTCACATCACCGAACGGTTTTCCGATTTTCATGCAGCGGCCTGTGCCGGGGAGCTGTATGGCTGGCGTAAAACCGCACATGGGCGACTTGCGGAAATCATCGTGCTGGATCAGTTTTCGCGCAACATGTACCGCGACCAGCCACAATCATTCGCAGCAGACCCGATGGCGCTGGTTCTGGCACAGGAAGCCGTGTTTCTTGGCGCGGACAAGAAGCTGAAGACACCTCAAGAACAGGCATTTCTATATATGCCCTATATGCATTCCGAATCCGAAATCATTCACGAAGTTGCACTGGATCTGTTTTCGCAGCCGGGCCTTGAAAACAACTATGCGTTCGAACTGAAACACAAAGAAATCATCGACCGGTTTGGCCGTTATCCACATCGCAATGATATTTTGGGGCGGCAATCAACAGCCGAAGAACTGGCGTTTCTCAAAGAACCCGGATCGTCGTTCTGATCAAAAAGAGGGACGGCGAACCATCCCTCTTTTTTGCATTTTCAAGTTTACGTCGGCGATCATCAGCCGATATCACGGTCGCGATTATCCCACCAGCCTTGAACAAGGCTTTCTGCCTCGTCCATATAGTCGGCCTTTCCGGCAAGGAAGGCTGCCATCGCAGCACTGCCTTTGATCTTGGCTTCGGCAGGAATATCTTCGACCTCGCCACGCCATACAGCCATAAAGTGCTTTAGCGTCGTGGGGCTGTTGTCTTCGGTGTCTTTTTCGCTCTTTGACAACAAGGCCGGCCAACGAACATCATTTAGCTCGCCATTATCAAGCATACGCAAATCAACATGCTTGTAGGGCGTTCTTTCTGCTTCGCCACCGCCCCCCTTGATCACCCCGATACGCGGCAGTTCAAGGATTTTGCCGGTTTCCCGGTGAACATCAAGGAATGCCGGATGAAACACACCAAGGAAAGCAGCGCGCGCCTGCAAGGGATTAAGCAGCCTGAGCAAGGTATTGACCGGGCTGCGCAACCCAAGCAAAGAGCGCAGACCAATCAGTTCCTGAAGTTTTGGATGCATATGGCGCAAGGGCAGATAGGCAAAGCCTTTGGATGTGATATCCGATCGCGCCTCTTCTGCGGACATGGCGATGGGCAATTTCAAGGCCTTGATGGCGGCTTCGGTACCGACACCATTGACCAGATGCGAGTTATAGCCATGCATCAGAATCGGCACATCATTTTGCGATAGCAAAAGTGCGGACAAAACGAACCAAGGCAAACCACGGGTCCGCCCTGCCGCATAGGACGGCCAATCCAGCGCCGGACGTTCAATATCGGAATCCGGGCCGATATCTTCGGGTTCCAGGCGCGCGGCTTTGCGCACGGCCTCGATCATGCCTGCCAGTTCTTCGGGGGTTTCCGATCGATAGCGCAGCATAAGCAGAAACGCACCAAGCTGGATTGGCTCGACCTCGTCACGCAGGATCATCGAGAACGCATCAAATGCTTCCTCGCGCGTTAAGCTGCGTGAACGGCCTGGCCCCCGGAAAAAGTTGCGCAAATAGCCCGAAAACGGATGGGATTCGGGCAAAGCATTCTCTTCCTCGAGCGGTTCAAGATGCTCGTCGGACATGAAATATCACCGCGTTAGTTGTCGTTACTGGTCGTGAACACGTGTAAAGACCCATTCTGTTTCGCTCGAAAGGTCTTCCTGATAGCGATATCCATCAGTGTTAAATTTCTTCAGCTCTTGCGGGTCTTCGAGCCGATTGTCAATCATATACCGCGCCATCATGCCACGCGCCCGCTTTGCCGAAAAGCCGACAACCTTGGCCGCACCGCCTTTGACCTCTTTGAAAACCGGCGTAATGACCGGGCCTTCGAGCATCTTGGTCTTGACCGATTTGAAATATTCGTTCGAGGCAAGATTGATCAGGCTGCGATCCTTATGCCCCTTGGTAATTTCGTTAATCGCCTTTGAAATCTTGTCGTCCCAGAATGCATACAGGTCCTTGCCGCGCGGATTGGCAAGGCGTGTACCCATCTCAAGGCGGTATGGTTGCATCAAATCACGCGGCCTGAGCAATCCATACAAACCCGACAGCATCCGGAAATGACCCTCGGCCCAGTCGATATCTTCGGCTTTCATGGTATCGGCATCAAGGCCGACATAGGTATCGCCACGGAAAGCAAAAATCGCCGGCTTTGCATTATTTCGATCAAAAGGCCGCGAAAAATGCTGGAAACGCTGATAGTTCAGGTCGGCAAGGTTTTCGCTGATGCCCATAAGTTTCATCAGATCACTGCGGCTTTTTTTGCGCGCGACATCAACGAGTTCTTCGGTGTCGTCCAAAAATACGGGTTCGGAAACAGACATTTCCGGGACATCTGTTTCAAAATCCAGCTTCTTGGCCGGGGACACAACAGCAAGCATCAATCTGCCTCTTCTCTTTCATCTCGGTTCGATTTGTCGTAACAAGCCACAAGGCATGAGCAATGTCTAGGGTCCAACCCCATGTACAGGTGTATGTGGCTGTCCATGCATATGGACCCTTGGCATTAACCATGAACTTTTCAATTTTGCAGAAAATCCGTCGGGTGCAAGCTTTGGCGGAAGAAAGGACCCATTATGAGTGAACAAGTTCGCGCATCACACATTCTTCTGATGTATGCCGGTTCGGCCCGTTCGACCGCCACCCGCACCAAAGACGAAGCTCTGACCGAGATCAATGCACTTAAAGACCAGATCGCATCGGGTGCAGATTTTGCGGAGCTCGCCAAAGCAAACTCTGACTGCCCGTCCGGTCAGCAGGGTGGCGATCTTGGTTTCTTTGGCCGCGGTATGATGGTCCCGGAATTTGATGCCGCTGCATTCAACATGGAAGTCGGTTCGACGTCTGATGTGGTTGAAACCGATTTCGGTTATCACCTGCTTCAGCGTACTGCGTAATTCAACGAACACGCATTGATCCAAGAACGGAGGCTGGCATTCGAGTGCCAGCCTTTTTTTCATGTCCGGGCCGTCGCTAAAAATCAACAATCGGGGCATCGAGTTCGTATTGGGATTTGTGATCTTCGATTTCCAGCACCCAGACATCAGGATCAAAACCGACCTGCTTGCGCCAATATTCGTCACAGGCAAATTCTGTTTCCCGCCCCCCTTCCGGGCCGCCAGCCACCAGCATCCAGCCCAGATCACCATCAAGGGTCGTAACCCGCGAATAGACAAAACACCCGTCCGCGAACCGATTAAGCTTCAAAAGCACGGCGCCTGCATCTTCGTTGCCTTTGTGGGCGACCATTGCGGTAATCAGTTGTGACTGGCAAATCGCGATCTGCCCACGCACCCACAGACCTGCCTTCAGACGCGGCTGCATCTATACCCCTTTCCGTGACGCGGTCACGTTTTCCGGCATTTGCAAAATCATATTCGGGTCGGGACAGATATTTGACCAGATATCCCATTCAGACGGCTTGGCAGCCCCGAAATAGTCCCCCTCGCGACCAAGCATGTCGAAAATGATCTGGAAATGCAGATGCGGGATCCAGTCCCCATTGATCGGGAAATCGCCAAAACGACAAAAAACATCCCCCGCCCGGATTTCCTTGCCTTTGTAAAGCCCGTCAAGGGAATCGCGGCTCAGATGACCATAAAGGGTATAAAACTTGACGCCCGTTGTTGGTTCATGTTGCAAAATGATGGTCGGACCATAATCAAGCGGCAGGTTGTTGTCTGCGAAGCTGTGAACAACCCCGGCCAGCGGCGCAAATACCGGGGTATAAGCCGGGGCAAACAGATCAATGCCAAGGTGCTGACTGCGGGCCTCGCCATCGTTTTTAAACTGTTCGGACTGATAGCAGATCCGGTCTTCGCGATAGCGGCCTATTCCGACCGGCGCGTTGGCATCAGCCAACTGTTGCCACATGATTTCTGTTTGCCGCGCCGGATCACTTTCCCCGCCAATGACGACATCCCCGTTTGCCGAAAAGTCGTAAACGAGCTTGGCACAGGTTTTAAGATCACATTCCATGACCGATCGGAAAGTTTGGCGGTTATCTTCGATCCATGCACGCAGGGTTGCGGCATCGGGCATCGGCTCTTGCCCTTGGGCAAGGCGACCTTGATAGGTCTGAAACCGTTTGATCGCATTGATGCATCTTGTGGCGGTCACGATGGCAGCTCCGAAACAGAAAAAAGGCAGGGAACAATGCCCTGCCTTTTGCCTACATTAATATCTGCCTGATCGGCAAGCTTTGGCTTACCAGTTGGTCACTTCATATTCGCAAGATACATCGTCATCATCCGTATCGGTCAAGGCAACCGTCAGGCGGCGCATCTGCGGATTGAAGCGTTTGATAAAGTTCAAAAGCAGCAAAGCTTCTTCGGAAAGCTCGCCGGCATCTTCGTCTTCTTCATCAAGTTCGCACAATTCAACCAGCTCAAGGAACAATGCACCAAGTGCACGTTTGACGTCCTCGCCGCCTTTAAGGCCGCCTGTCAATTCGCCAAGCGGCGAAAGATCGATTTCCAGTTTGCGCAAATTGGCGCTCATCTGATCGATGGCATCTTCATCAAGGACCATCTCTGCTGCGATCATGTGCGTGCCGACTTCATTGATATTCATAAAGCCAACAAACTCAAACAGGTCGTCTTTGGTGCGGCCTTCTTCCAGCAGCTTTTCGGTATGTGCTTCGAATTCATCGAAATCGATATCTTGGCCAAGATCGTTTTCAAGATCGCTCATGTCGCTCTCCAATCAATATTTGCGCTGCTGATACTCTGGATCGGGGGAAAACTCAACCCGGACTGGTGATATCGCTATCTGCCATGCAGTGATCACATTGCCAGTCAAAGAAGATTTGCGCAAAAGAAGGTTATGTCACTAGGATCAGGTGAGCATCGACACATCAGCTTGTTTATGGATCGTATTATGCCGGCCTTCACGCTTTTGGATATTATTGCAATTTGTTGGGCATTCACCTGGTGGGTCGGTTACACGATCTTTGCCGATGCCAGTTCACGACGCCGCAATTCCATATCCGCTCATATGGCGCGCAATCGTCATCGCTGGATGGAACAGATGCTTAAACGTGATATCCGCATGGTCGATACTTCGATCGCGGGCAATCTGATCACAGGCATCAGCTTCTTTTCATCGACCACTATTCTTGTATTGATCGGTCTTGTCGCGTTGCTTGGTTACACCGACAAAGCAATTGAAACCGTTTCCGCCCTGCCCTTTGCAGCTGTGACAACACCCGACGTATGGGAATGCAAAGTGGTGTTGCTGATCGTGATTTTTATTTATGCCTTTTTCAAATTCACCTGGGCTTTTCGGCTGTCAAATTACTGCTCGATCCTGATCGGTGCAGCACCGGGGGATGATGCGCCCGATGCGGCGCGGGCAGCCGCACGTGCATCACGCATGAGCATGATGTCGGCTCATAACTTCAACCGTGGTATTCGCGCCTATTTCTTTGCTCTTTCTGCGTTGGCCTGGTTCTATCATCCTGTGGCCTTCATCATCTGTGCAACCTGGGTGACACTGGTTCTTTATAACCGGGAATTCCGATCCCACGCGCTTGACATCCTGAGCGGTCATCACTGAAAGACGGATATGACAAAGGGCCGCAAATGCGGTCCTTTGATCTCATGCAGCTCATGGCTTAGGCCGCTTGCCGGTTGCGCCGAATGGCAAAGGTCGCAACGATCAACAGAACCAGTGCTACGGGCAAGGCCGCGCTGTAAAGCAACGTCACCCAGCCCGAACCGGCATAGATCGTGCCCGCTGAAAGCGAGGCAATTGCAACCGTGCCAAATACACAAAATTCGTTGATCGCCTGAACGCGGGCCTGTTCCGATGGTCTATAGTTTTCCGTCAGGAATGTCGTGGCCCCGACAAACATAAAGTTCCAGCCAACCCCCAACAGCACAAGCGCCACCCAGAAATTGGCCAAAAGATCCTGACCGGACAGGCCAACGGCAAGACAGGCAAAATTCAGGATTGCCCCAGCCTGAATGACTTTAAGCGCCCCGAAACGCCTTATCAGGTTGCCGGTAAAGAATCCTGGTGCATACATGCCCACCACGTGCCATTGAATAATAAAGGCCGCATCACCGAACGCGTAATTGCAATCCAGAATCGCAAGCGGGGTCGCCGTCATTACAAAGCTCATGACGGCATAGCCCAGTGCCCCTGCTATAATTGCAACGATCACCGCAGGTTGCCCCATCACAGTCTTAAGCGGACGGGCCGGTTCGGGATGCTTGCGCCCGCGCATATCTGGCAGGCGCAGCTGCCCGATGGCAATCACCAGCAGGAATTGCAATCCGATCAGCGCAATAAAGGTGCCAAGAAACGGGACGGTTTCAAACCAGTTACGCGCAAAGCTTGCAAGGTTCGGACCGATAAAGGCCGATGCAAGCCCGCCAAGCATGGTATAGGAAATCGCGCGTGCCCGGAATTCGGGTGGTGCGGCCTCTGCGGCGGCAAAGCGATACTGCATGGCGATCGCGTTGCCGGCCCCGATACAGGCGCAGCCGACACAGAGCAACCAGAAATTGGCGTAATAGACCGCGCCCATCCCTGATAACGCCCCCATCATCGCAATCACCGCACCCATCCAGAACCCGAATTTGCGTCCGAGTTTGGCCATGGTAACCGCGGCTGGTGCGGTCATGGCCATCATGGCGATCATCATGAATGCAACCGGCAAGGTCGAAAGCGACTTGTCGCTTGCCAGCGAATAGCCGATGACGGCAGCGACTGTAAAAATCAGCGACATTGCGCTTGCCGACAAGGCAACACACAGGCTGAGGATAATAATATTTCGGCGAACTTCGGGGCTGGACATTCGGGGCTCCCTGCATTGGCGATGGTGGCGCCTTTTGGCCTTCAGATAAAAAATGATTATGTGACAGGCTTGGACCTTGCCCTATCACTTTGTCCTGTTATATTGGCTCTTCATCTTACGGGATAGTATCAATGCACGGCTTTGCCGACAAAAAGTTGAAGACCGCTGAAAACACTGCACGCCAGAACGGCTGCGGCGCGGTTTGTGCTATTCCGACAGTTGCTCTTCTTAAAGAGCGAACTTGACCTCATCCTGAAATTCCTTTTCTTGTGCATTTACCCCGCGTAAACATGCGGGTTCTATATGTGCATTACTGAATTATGCCCGCAGCTAAAGCAGAGTTGAGCCAATCATGATTGCCCTGACCCTTCCCGATGGTGCCGTACGCGAATTTGACGGCCCTGTAACGGGGTTCGATGTCGCCAAAAGCATCAGTTCTTCGCTGGCAAAGAAATCCTTTGCCATCATCGTCAACGGTGAAGTGCGCGATCTCTCGCGCGAAATTGACACTGATGCGACTATCGAAATCGTGACAAAGGGTCATGCAGAGGTTCTGCCGCTGATCCGTCACGATTGCGCACACGTCATGGCCGAAGCCGTTCAGGAACTCTATCCCGATACGCAGGTCACCATCGGCCCGTCCATCGAAAACGGATTTTATTACGACTTTGCCCGTGAAACGCCGTTCACGCCCGACGATCTGGTCAAGATCGAAAAACAGATGCACAAGATCATCGAACGCAACGAACCGATCGTGCGCGAAGTCTGGGACCGCAACGAGGCCATCAAGTTCTTCCTTGATAAAGGTGAAAAATACAAAGCCGAGATCATTGAAGATCTGCCGGAAGATGAAACCATTACCTGCTATCGCCAGGGTGATTTCATCGACCTGTGCCGTGGCCCGCATGCCCCGTCAACCGGCAAGATCGGCAAGGCCTTCAAGCTGATGAAGGTTGCCGGTGCCTATTGGCGCGGGAATTCCGACAACGAAATGCTGCAGCGTATCTATGGCACTTGCTGGGAAAGCAAGGAAGACCTTGATGCCTACCTGCACATGCTTGAAGAAGCCGAAAAGCGCGACCACCGTCGCCTTGGTCGTGAAATGGACTTGTTCCACATGCAGGAAGAAGCCCAAGGATCGGTGTTCTGGCATGACCGCGGCCTCAAGCTTTATCGCAAGGTCGAAAACTATATCCGTGAACGCCTTGATCAAGCCGGATATCAGGAAGTCCGCACGCCGCAGCTTGTTGACCGTATTCTGTGGGAAAAATCGGGCCACTGGGAAAAGTTTCGCGAGAACATGTTCACCACCACCCCGGATGAAGATGATCCCGAACATGTTTTGGCGCTTAAGCCGATGAACTGCCCCTGCCACGTGCAGATTTTCCGCCTTGGCAGCAAGTCCTATCGTGACCTGCCGCTGCGTATGGCGGAATTTGGCTGCTGTCACCGCAACGAGCCGTCCGGCGGCCTGCATGGCATCATGCGCGTGCGCCAGTTCATTCAGGATGACGCCCATATTTTCTGCACCGAAGATCAGATTGTTTCGGAAACCAAGATTTTCTGTGACCTTCTGAAATCGGTTTATAAAGATTTCGGCTTTACCGACATTCTGGTCAAATTCTCTGACCGTCCGGAAGTCCGTGCCGGATCTGATGAAATCTGGGACAAGGCGGAAAAAGCACTTCGCGAAGCATCTGAAGAAGCCGGCCTTGCACTTGAAATCAATCCGGGTGAAGGCGCGTTTTACGGACCGAAACTTGAATTCGTTCTGCGTGATGCGATTGGCCGTGACTGGCAATGTGGCACGCTTCAGGCGGACTTCGTTCTGCCGGAACGTCTGGATGCGTCCTATATGGGTGAAGATGGCGAAAAACATCGCCCGGTTATGCTGCACCGTGCGATCCTTGGATCGCTGGAACGCTTTATCGGAATCCTGATTGAAAACTATGCCGGTCGCTTGCCGCTGTGGCTGTCACCTGTTCATGCGGTTGTTTGCACCATTACCAATGATGCCGATGACTATGCCCATGAAGTCAAAGCAGCGCTCGAAGCCAAAGGCCTGACGGTTGAGCTCGATACCCGTAACGAGAAAATCAACTACAAGGTCCGCGAACACAGCCACGCCAAAATCCCGATGATTTTGGCGCTTGGCAAACGCGAAGCAGAAGAAAAAACCGCATCCGTGCGCCGCATCGGCTTCAAACATCAAAAGACCTTTGGCATTGATGAACTTGGCGATGCAATGGTTGCTGAAATCAACAATCGTGTCATCGAAGCTGATTTCTAAGTCGACATAAAGACAAAAAAAAAGGCCCGCAGGTGAATAACTTGCGGGCCTTTCTTTTTGTGAAACACAAACTTATTGCGATGGGTTTTCCGGCCGGTTTGAGGGTGGCAATGACGCGCCCCCTGCCCCTGATAGATCAAGTTTTGGCGTTTCCGGTCCAAATGCAGCTTGTTGAGCACGCGTCTGCGCAAATGCTACTGACGGATGGCGGGCATTGCCAAATACCTGACCGATAAAGCGCCAGATTTTTGGCACAAGCCAGACCAGCAACAATACGAAAACAGCCAATAAAACAAAGAACACCACCGGATGGAAAGCAACGGTGTAAAGTGCGCCAAATACGGCAACATCTTCTGCGATGGATGCGACGCTGTTGCTGAACGGTTCGGGGGACGTGTTGATCGCGGCCCGACTTCCGGCTTTGGTAAAGTGACTGCCCGCCGCGACTGTCCCGCCGACCAATAGCCCGATGGCGGTTTGCATGCCATCACCCATACCGACATCAAGGCCGCTCATCGCGCCAGCCGCAAGAAGCGCCCCGGCCGGAATCCGGATAAAAGTATGGATTGCATCCCAGATGCTATCAACAATCGGGATCTTGTCGGCGACAAATTCGATCAGATACAGGAAGATGGCAAGCGTCAACACCCACCAACTGCCCATGATCTGAAGTTCGGATGGCAAGTCGAGCAAACCGAAATTATTCATTAACCCCAGAACAATCACGGTGCCGTAAAGGTTGACTCCGCTGGCCCAGGCCCCACCCATGCCAAGCGCAAGAGTTTCAATTACCCCCACTAAAAATGCCCTTTCAATGCCATATTTTTTACCAACAAGTGACCATGCAATTGTTTGTTATGTGATAGATCACACATACAATAGATCCATCCACACGTCACAATGCCAGACCGGATCAAAGAAAGGTACGACGATGAAGCATCAAGGTGAAACCCCAAAAATGATCAAGGCATGTGCCGTGCTGGTGGTACTGGCCACGCCATTTGTAACGGGCAGTGCCTTTGCGATGGGAAGTTCTGATACCTGGAGCTCCGAGGGGACAGACCTTTCGGCGGTGACGGAACTTGTTGATAACGGCATGTACGAAATGGCCATCGACAAGATCGAAGCCATGCTCGAAGAAGATTCGGAAAATGCAGACCTGTACAATTACCTTGCCTACAGCCAGCGCAAGAGCGGGGATTTTGACAGTGCCGCGCAGAATTATGAACGCGCACTCATGATCAATCCCGAACATCTGGGGGCGCTTGAATATCAGGGTGAACTGTTCCTGAAGACCAGCAACCCCCAAATGGCTGCCGAAAACCTTGCACGGATCGAGCAACTTTGTGGAACCGAATGTGCGGAATACAAGCAGCTTGCAAGCCAGATGGGTAACTGATCCCGCCATCAAAAACGGCAAGGACTGACTATTCGTCTAACCTGGTTCCCTTTCGGGCGTAACAGCGCCACATGTCGGTCGGAATTGGCACACGCAAACGGATTTATTCATGTCAAACGAGATAATGAGCAAAAGCTACACCGTCGTGTGTCAGCGAAAATCCGGACAAACGATAGAGCTGGAAACGGTTGCAGGATATAGCGATGCCTATAACACTGCGAAAACAGCGCTGGCGAATAAAAACAATCTGGAAGTTCGGATTGTCGAGAACAAATATGACGCAACCACCCGCAAGGATAAAAAACAGGTAATCAAAATTCTCAGACCTGAAGGTGCCAGGGATACCGCCAAACATCGCCATGGATCGGGGCAAACTCATGGAATTTCCCGCGACGTTGCAAACAAAGCAACCAAAAGCATTATCAACATCGTCCTGGCTGTAACCATTTTGATTTTGCTTGTGGGGGTTTTGCTTCCGCTTGCCATGAGGTAACCCGCAACCGGTCATGCCAGCCATCGGTATGATCTAAGCGGAAATTGCTCTAGCGTAACTGGTGTCGAGCGACAGTTGTGTTTACCGCCATGTAAAGATATAACTTTCCTGACATGACGATCATCAGGTGAAGCGTGAAAATCAAGTTTGCGACGAATAAGTTTACGTCCCGCCCCCATCGGGTTTGGGTTGCCGCAGCGATTTTCATGCCGCTTTTGACCGCCTGTAGCAGCGGTGATTTACAAGACAGCTGGTTTAGTTGGTCGTCCTCTTCCGGGCAAAAAGCCGACAGCTCATATAAAACGGTTTCAACAGCAAAAACAGGCGCATTCAATCAGGCCGCTTGCGGGCTTTTCTTTGGGCAAAATGCTGTGTCAGATCACATAGACATGCCTGTGTCCGAAGACGAAACCTCCGGTATTTCTCTTGATGAAAGTCCGCAGGAAACCTTGCTGCAGGCCATTGCCTATGACATGCGCCAAGATTACGAACCTGCACGCAGGCTTTATGTCTGGCTAACGGCGACCCCGCCCGATATGCAAATTGATCTTGATTGTGGCCAGGGTGTCCGTCTTTCCGGCAGCATCAACAGCCTTGCTCAGCGACGTCTGATTGCCCTAGATGCTTCGGTGCCGGAATTTGCACGTTCAGACGAAATCGACAGTGTTATTGCCACAGCCACCGTGGCCGCAGGACCGGAATTGCCAACCCCACCGAAAGTGGATCGGGACACACGGTTTTACGAAGCAAGTGGCGCGATCAATGCAGAACCAGAAGTCAGAACGGGTCCTGTTGTTCGCATGGACATGCCGGTCAGCAGCAACACAGCACAGCTGACGCGCGTTGATAAACGCCCACAAGTCAAACCCGATGTGGCCGCACCTGCCCGATCATCGTCTTTGTCCCCGACCCCGACAATTGCCGGCAGTGCGGCATCAACAGAGCATGATGGTGCGGTGATCGCGTCAAATAATCGTCCTGTGGCACAGGGAACGCTTGATATTGGCGATCAGAAACCCGCGCCATCAATGATCGAAATTCCAATTGGATCTCAATCTGCCCCCACACCTGCAGTAGCAAGATCAAAAGCCCCCCGGCTGCCAAAGATCGAAAATACCGCCCCATCCGAAAACGTCGTGAAACAAACCAAGGCGGCATCTGATGTTACCACCAGCCCGGAGGCACCTTCGGCCACACCATATTACGCCGCCCAACTTGCGGCATATCGATCACGTGAACGTGCTGAAAGTGCCTGGGTAAAGTTTCAGAACACGGCAAACGGCGTTCTGTCCGCTGCCGATCATGAAGTTGTCAGCATCGCAATTGAAGGCAAAGGACTGTATTTTCGGTTACTTACCGGAAAATACGAAACTTCATCAGAGGCCAGCCAGGCCTGCAATGACTTGAAAACAGCAGGAATTGATTGCCTTGTGCGACGGGTTACCCCTTAACGCGCTGTTTGGCCGATGCCGCCATTTTACGGGATCGCATCAATCCATCCGGGCGCGTTTTGCGGCCGTGGCGGCGAACAAAGCCCGGCATTCTTGCCAAGAAATATTCGACTTTTTCATTGTGCCGGTAATAGCGCCAACGAAGATGCTGGATGACGCGGCGTGTTCGTTTCGAACCGGCAGCAAGTAATGGAACACCGAGCGCGATAAACACCATTCCGAAAAATGGTGGTGGCAGCGGTAGAAACAACACCCCGATCAGCAAGCTGATAACGCCGGCCACCATCAGGCCCATTGATTTCAAATGTTTCAGATTGCGCAACGCTATGCCCACAGAACCGTTTTGCATTTCGTTTCTGGATTATCGGTCGGGCATGCTTCACTGCCAAAAGAATGTTCAAAGACATTTGATCGAGACGGGAATTGCTATTGTCGTGATCTGGGGTACATTGCATCCATAAGTGCAAATTCTTCGGGAAAAAGACATGTTCTCCGTATTGAAATCCGACAAACCAAAGATGCCAACCGCCGAGACCGCCCTTCCCGGGCGTGACGAAGCGCTTGCCGTTGGCGAAACCAATATGGTCACAGGTCACCCGATGAAGGGCCCGTTCTCCGACCATCTGGAGATTGCAGTATTTGGCATGGGATGTTTTTGGGGTGCGGAACGCCTGTTCTGGAAAGTTGACGGTGTATACAGCACGGCTGTTGGCTATGCCGGTGGTTACACCAAAAACCCGACCTATCGCGAAGTCTGTAGCGGCATGACTGGCCATGCTGAGGTCGTGATGGTTGTTTTCGATCCCGCGGTAACATCGTATGGCGCGTTGCTTAAACTGTTTTGGGAAAACCATGATCCCACACAGGGCATGCGTCAGGGGAATGATGTCGGTACGCAGTACCGTTCTGTCATATTTACCCAAACATCTGACCAGCACGATATCGCGACCCGATCACGCGACGAATATGACAGTGCGCTCAAAGCTGCCGGGCGAAATACAGTGACAACCGAAATCACCAAGGCATCTGAATTTTACTATGCCGAAGATTTTCACCAGCAGTATCTTCATAAAAACCCCGATGGATATTGCGGCCTGGGCGGGACCGGCGTTAGTTGCCCGGGCATGTAATCCGGCAACTGGACTGTTCCCGTTCGGGGCTTGGTTCTCGTCTACCCTGCCGAAACGCACACTTGCCTAAATCTATCATCGGTATATTCTTATATACCGTCTGAGGTGCAAAAGGCATACGGTTCACAATGCAAAGACCTGTTCTGAAAAAACGTATCTTTCGTACCATTCAGGTCTTTGCAAGCTTCTGGGTGATAAGTTTTTTGGGTGATCCGGGCATTGCCCATGCGCTTTCACAACCCCCTAATCCCTTAGATTCCTTTCCGGCTTTCACGGTGGTCCTTGCCCTGTTTGGCTTGGGTATTCTTGGATGCTATTTACTCATTTGGCAGACACGTCGCGTTTATGCCAGCACCTTTTCGGGCATGCCCGGACTTGTCTTTCGCATTGGCAAATCCGGAAAGATTGAATTTGCATCTCGCCATGGCCTTGATTGGATCGGGGCATCTATTTCCGACAATTTGCGCGACCATATTCTTGATCATGACGCCCTTCTGGATCTTCGGCGAGAAGCGCTGGAGGCCAAAGGAGATATCCGGGTTGCCGAACTTCAAATAACCACACGTCAAGGCGACCAACGCTGGTTGCGCGTGCAAAGTGCTGCCACCCATCCCGGCAAAGCAGATGGTCCAATTGACTGCATTGCCTGGGATATCACAGAGCTCGTCAATGAACGCAACTTACGCCGTGAAAGTGAAGACCGGCTGGCTGTGCTTGAAACACTGAGCAATGAAGCCCTTTTCCTGCATGATGGTGGGCAATGCGTTGACCTGAACAGCGCAGCCGAACGGATGTTTGGCTATCACCGCGACGAACTATTGCATATGAACGCGGCTGATATCATTGCCAATGCCACCCTTCCGCTTGTGATGGCAAATATCCGCTCTGGCTACGACAAACCGTATGAAGCAATTGCAAAACGCAAGGACGGGACAGAGTTCTATTGCGAGATTAATGGCAGAAACGTCCAATTGGGGGACAAGACGCTCCGCTTGACGAGCTTTACCGACATTACCGACCGCAAAATTTCCGAAGACGAAATTCGCTTTCAGGCCAACCATGATGCTTTGACATCCCTGCCCAACCGATACTTGTTCATGGATCGGCTGACCTATGCCATTCAGTTGGCAAAGCGCCGGCGAGAATGCTTTGCCCTGTTGTTTATTGATATTGATGGTTTCAAAACCCTCAATGACACTTACGGCCATTCCGTCGGTGACAAAATACTGAGCGCCATTGCAGATCGCCTGACCCAGACACTTCGAAATGTCGATACGGTCGCCCGTCTGGGAGGGGATGAATTTACGATCATCTTGCCGGGAACAGAAACCCCGGAAGACGCAGAAATTGTTGCGCGCAAGTTGCAAGCCGCGCTGACCAGCACGCCAATCGAAATTGACGGCGATCACCCGCCCATGATGGTTGCCGCATCAATTGGCATTGCCCTTTATCCCGATCACGGAGATACAAAGGATACCCTTCTGTCGGCCGCAGACGATGCGATGTACGCCGCAAAGAAAAGTGGGCGCAATGCCTATATGTTTGCGACCACCAAGCGATAGGCTAACAGGCTAACAGGCTAACAACCTGAAACACCGATTTACACCGGCTTGCCGCCATATTCCCGGCTAAGATCTGCGCAAACCCGTCGCACCTTCAAACCCAACTGTTCGATATGGTCATTGGGAATGCGCGCAGCTGGCCCCGACAGGGACAAGGCCGCAATCGGTTGCCCTGTCTCGTCCCGGACAATTCCGGCAACACAGCGCAGTCCCACGGCATGTTCTTCGTCATCCAGGGCATAACCACGCTGCCTGATACGTTCAAGGTCCTGTTCAAGGGCGGCCTGCGTCACAAGGGTGCGTTCTGTAATTTTGGGCAATCCATGCTGGAGAACAACCGCATGCAATTCTTCACTGGGCAGAAAGGCAAGCAATGCCTTGCCAACGCCGGAACAATGCATCAAAGCCCGACGTCCCGGCGTGACCAAGGCACGCATCATCTTTCGGCATTCCACCTGAGACAGAAAGATGACCTCTCCGCTATCAGGAACGGCCAAATTCACGGTTTCACCACTATCTTCCATCAAAGCACGCATATACGGGCGGGCAATCTGGCTTAGATTACGGTTCTTGGTAAAAGCATTGCCAACACTGAATGCTTGCACACCAACAAACCAAAGCGTCCGTTCGCTATCAAATGATACAAACCGTTCGTGCTGCATGGTCGTCAGCAACCTGTGCGCTGTCGAGGGTGGCAAATTCACCTGTTGGGCAATCTCGGTCAGGGTCATCCCGTCTTCGCTTTCGGCAAGCGCATTCAGGATACTTAATGCCCTGACAAGTGACTGGACCTGCTGCATTCAGCTACTACTCCCTGTAGGTGGTCAAGTTGACCAACCATTATTGTCATATTTGCTGAATGTTAGGAGATCAGCGTGTGGCTTGCACGGACTTTTGACGCATCCATACAAAAGTCGTGTAACTGACAAGGTACACCGTCGCCGCCCCAAAGGCGCAAATCGTCCCCAATTCCAAGCCGAGAACCGGATAGCCGAGGCTGACAGACAAAGTATATATCCATAACGCCCCCATTCCGCGCGGGAAGTTGCGGATAAGGGTGTGAACCGGGGCGGCCCCATACGAAAAATGCAAAATCAGCATCATCGGATACAGGGTAACCGGAAAACCAGATAGCAATCCCGCCCATTGCGGCCCAATCCAAGCGGCCAAACCACTGATGACAAGCACAATGATGGCAGCAAGGGCCGCACGTAACACCACGACCCCTTTTGTCAGGCGCACACGGTTAAGGATCCGCACATTTTCAATTTTCCGAAACAGCACAAGCGCAACAAAAATCGCCACCAACAATACCGTGGCTGCAGCAGCCAACCCCAGGGATGCCAATTGAAACACCCATGAAACGGCCAAGAAGCCTGTAAATGCGCCGCACGAACTTAAAAAGATTTGCGCCAGAACCGGCAAATTGACCGATATCTTCGACACCAGAAAATACGCATATAAAAATGTCAGCGTCGCAATCAAACCGGGAAGCGCATAAACAGCACTTTCACTGGCAAAGGTAATGCCCTGCTCTATCGCAATGAAATACAACAGAATGGCAGTGCCGATTGGATACCCCGACAAAACGCCTGCCACCCGAGGACCGGCACGTTCCGCAAGAACGGATAATGCGAGAACTGTTCCAATAGATACCGCAATCTTGGCTAGGATTAGCTCCAACCGCTTTACCCTTAAACGCGAAACACGATGACAACTTATCAACAAAGTGACAGCATTGTGTATCCAGTTTCAAGCAGGCAAGCAAGCGCAAACGGTTGTAAACGGGGTAAAAGAAAACGGACACCAATTCAGAATGCCCGCTTTCACTATGATATGCCGGGTCTTGAACCCGTATGCCGATTACGCGTTGGCATGTTCTGATCGTGGTGCCTGAACAATGACACCGCGCCAGCCGAGCCCTTTGTATGTTTCGTATCCTGGCGTCAAAGCATACGCCACCAACGATCCGTCTTCCAAGAGGTAAGCACCACGCGCTGGGTTGTCCACGCGTAAATTGAATGTCTCACTTAGCGCCCCTTTATCATCTGATGCCGCCAATATCCGACTACCGGAATCAACCAACATGACACGCGTGCGTTCATTTTCTTCGGGGCTAAAATTCAGTGCTTTAACAATCATCGGTGCCTGGTCCTCCCAATCAAAGAACACGCCCATCACACCGATTACTTCGCCATCAACAGCACCATCTTTGCGTACTGCTGTCGCATAAGTGGGGGTTGCTGCATTGTTCAGCAGGCGATTGCGTTCAACATCCGCTACGGCGTAATGTCCACCATCATGACAGCGCAATGCTTCGTGAAACCAAGCCTGATCCGATATGTTCTGCCCTTTGATGCGGTAAGAGTCAGGCCGACCGTTGGCAATAATCGTGCCGTTTTTATCTGCAACCCAGAGGTCCAGATATACGGTGTAGGAATCAAGAATAACCCCCAGTCTTTGCGATGCACGTTGTGCGATGGCTTCGTCCTGCGGGTTTTCACAAACGTCGACCACAGCCGCATCGGTTGCCCACCAGCGCACATCACAAGATCGCTCAAACAGGTTGCGGTCCATCAATTCAACTGTATAGCGGGCAAGATCAGCAAAGCGATCGCCTCGGGCTGTCTGGGCTGTTTCCTGTAAATCAGAAGCCAGATTCAGGAACATATCTTCTAGTTCTTCGGTGATCACTGTCACGCGCTGCGAGATTTCCTTAACCTCGTTGGCAACCACCCCGAAACCGCGCCCAACTTCCCCGGCACGGGCTGCTTCAATGAGTGCGTTCAGCGCCAGTGTACGTGTTGCCCGTGTAACGGCTTTGATTTCGATAATTTTGTCATTGGCCTGCCCCGACATTGCCGTCGCAACCTGCAGAATTCTCTCTGGCATTTAAGCAAAACTCCTAATATGCACATCAAGCTTCCTCCAGCTGCTGATTGCCGGTTGTTCAACCATCAACTCTACTTATCATTGCAGCGCTGTTTTCTATTAAATCACTTATGGTTACGCGTAAACACAGGATTACAACCCGGCCCCGAATTCACGCCTTCGGGATCACTTCCTCAACATATCTATCAGGCACTGAACTCAATAATCGCGTCTACAAGCAACTTGATACCTGTCAGGAACAAAAGCCCATAGCACACCCGATAGAACCAAATCACACTGACCTTGTCATGCGCCCACAAGCCAAGCCAAGTTCCAAACAATGCGACCGGAACGAATAAAAGCGATGTGCCGAGGTTTGACGCATCAAACTGCCCAAGCATCGCATACGGGATCAGTTTGACGTAGTTCACGACGATGAAAAACATGACCGTCGTGCCGACAAAGATCGATTTGTCCATCTTCTGCGGCAAAAGATATACGGAAACCGGCGGTCCACCCGCATGGGCAACAAAGCTGGTGAAGCCCGCCAATGTACCAAGAACCGTGCCCTTGCCTATCTTCCCTGGCCCTGGCGCCCCACTTGCCTTTCGACCGCGCAGCCAATGATCGAGTGTGAAAACAATCGCAATCAGGGCAATGATCAGTTTTACCGCTGCTTCGTTTAAATAGCTAAACGACAAGGTGCCGATCAAAATGCCAATCAATGCAGCAGGCACCAGGATCTTCATATTTCTGCGATCCCAACGATTGCGATAGGCCCAGACATTGGCAAGATCCATCAAACACAGGATCGGCAACATAATCGCGGCCGCTGCCTGTGGCGATACCGCCAAGGCCATCAAGGGCACGGCAACAACCCCGAGCCCGCCGCCAAAACCGCTTTTGGAAACACCAGCGATCAGGACTGCCGGAATACCGACAGCATAGAAAAACGGGTCTGATATGAATTCCATTCAATGACCTTAGATTGCGGCAGAGTCCGGTTAGCCTGCCCGACGATAACAGATTGAACCTTATTACTTTTCAAGCAGACGCGGCATTAATTCAACGAAGTTGCAAGGACGATGACGGATGTCGAGTTGATAAAACAGGATCTCGTCCCATGCATCCTTGCAGGCGCCCGTAGAACCGGGAAGCGCAAACAAATAGGTTCCCTTGCAAACGCCCGCTGTTGCCCGCGACTGCACGGTTGAAGTGCCGATTTTCTGATAGGATATCCAGCGAAACAGTTCGCCAAATCCGGGAATTTCTTTTTCATACAAAGCTCGATGGGCTTCGACTGTCACGTCACGACCTGTAACACCGGTACCACCTGTTGTAATGATGGCATCCACGTCACGGTTGGCACACCAAACCGCGAGCTGTTCGCGCAAAGCGTCCTGATCATCGGGCAATATCTGGCGGTCATAAACCCGATGCCCTTTATCGAAGATCCGTCCACATAAGGCGTCTCCCGACGTGTCATTATGGATATCCCGGGTATCGCTGACTGTCAGAACAGAAATATTGATCGGAACAAACGGCTTACTTTCATCAATACCCGCCACGGCTCTCTCTCCCTATCTTGGCAAAATGCTGTTTCAACCTAATCGGCCCGGATGCGGGTGCAAGCATTTTCGCATCCATGCCTGCCACGCGCGACAAACGAATCATTATCCAACAAAATAACCCCAAACCACGTAATATTATTTCGATAATTCATTAAAAATCGCGACGATCACAAAACAATTTTTCTCACCGGCGATAACAAAAATAACACATATTATTCAGCATTATAATGCATCATATTTACAAAATAGATTAACAAACAACACCAAATTGGTATTACCACTAACGCACATCTGACTGACTTTGCTTGCGAGGTTGGTTTTTTAGTCATAGAAAAGTGGTATCGGACTACCAATTTGGCACCCCTAAACGATGCGCCAGGCGAACAAATATCCGCGGCAGGAAACAGAGGACCACCATGAGCGACTTGCTTTGGCAACCGACGAAAGAACGCATCAAGAATGCGAACGTCACCCGCTTTCGCGACTGGGTGAATGAAAAATACGCTCTTAACCTCGGGAGTTTTTCGGAGCTCTATGCGTGGTCTGTTTCGGAAATCGAGCGTTTCTGGCCTGCCGTCATTGAATATGCCGGTCTTAAGGCTGAAAACTGGGGCAGTCGCGTTCTGATTGATGGCGACAAAATGCCCGGCGCACAATTTTTCCCGGATGCGCGCCTGAATTTTGCAGAAAATCTCCTTGTCCGTGATGATAATGCCGACGCGCTGATTTTCTGGGGCGAAGACAAAGTCAAAACCCGCCTGTCCTGGGCAGAACTGAACATTGCCGTATCAAAATTCTCGCAAGCATTGCGCGCCGAGGGTGTGGGCAAAGGGGATCGCGTTTGTGGCTATATGCCCAATATGCCCGAAACGGTGATTGCCATGCTTGCAACCGCAGCCATCGGTGCGACATGGTCATCTGCATCACCTGATTTCGGGGTTCAGGGTGTTGTCGACCGGTTTGGCCAGATCGAACCGACCGTGATGATCACCGTTGACGGCTATCACTATAATGGCAAACAGCATGACATCCGCGAAAAGGTTCACGACGTTGTTGAACGGATCGACAGCCTGAAAAAGGTTGTGATTGTCAGCTATGCCTTTGACGGCACGAATACCACCGGCATTCGCAATGCAGTTTCCTGTGAAGACTTCATTGCCCCCTTCCCGACTGAAAAGATTGCCTTTGAACAGGTAGAATTCAATCACCCGCTTTATGTGATGTTCTCGTCAGGCACCACGGGGAAACCAAAATGCATTGTCCATGGCACCGGCGGAACACTGTTAAAGCAGGTTTCCGAACACATTCTGCATTGCGATGTGGCTTCGGGGGACAGGGTTTTCTATTTCACGACATGCGGCTGGATGATGTGGAACTGGTTGATGGCCGGATTGGCTGCCGGTGCCACCTTGTTGCTGTATGACGGCTCGCCCTTCTATCCCAACGGCAATGTCCTGTTTGATTATGCCGATGCAGAAGGCATGACCCTGTTTGGCACGTCGGCGAAATATATCGACGCACTAGCAAAGGCGGAACTCAAACCGCGCGAAACCCACGATCTTTCAACCGTTCGCGCCATGACATCCACCGGATCGCCATTGGCCCCTGAAAGCTTTGATTACGTCTATCGAGACATCAAGGAAGATATCCACCTGGCTTCGATTTCCGGGGGCACGGATATTCTTGGGTGCTTTGTGCTTGCCTCGCCGGTCTTGCCGGTTAAACGCGGTGTCATTCAGACACGTGCCCTGGGTGTTGCTGTTGATGTCTTTGACGATGATGGCAATCCGGTGCGCAATGAGAAAGGCGAGCTTGTCTGCACTAAACCTTTCCCGTCCATGCCTGTCGGCTTCTGGAATGACCCGGATGGCTCGCGCTATCATGCGGCCTATTTCGATCGTTTCGACAATATCTGGTGCCATGGCGATTATGTCGAACTTGATGACGATGGCGGCATGATCATTTACGGACGGTCCGATGCCACGCTAAATCCTGGCGGTGTCCGGATTGGCACGGCCGAGATTTATCGTCAGGTCGAAAAATTGCCAGAAATTCAGGAATCGATCGTTATCGGTCAGAATTGGGACAATGACGTTCGCGTCATCCTGTTCGTTGTCCTGCGCGAAAACTATGTGCTCGATAGCGCGTTGATTGACAAAATCAAAAAACAGATCAGAAACAACTGCACCCCGCGCCATGTACCGGCAAAGGTTCTGGCCGTTGCAGATATACCACGCACAAAGTCGGGGAAGATCACCGAACTTGCCGTTCGTGATGTGGTCCATGGCAGGCCGGTAAAAAACCAGGAAGCCTTGGCAAATCCGACGGCGTTGGAATTGTTTTCCAATCTGGCAGAGTTAAAGACCTGACCTTGAAATGCCCCGCTCCTTTGTGCGGGGCATTTTGCTTTTAAACGCTCATCAAGCAACATCGTCCATCTGCAAAGCCAGTCGCACAAAATTATGCACTGCAGCAGCAAGCTACATTTCAGACTGTGATTTCGTACACTTCGATGCACAATCATGCCTGTTTTGATGAAAAAAAGTTCGTGCAATCCCAGATTTATCCAAAGACGGGTTATGAATTGCCGCTAGATTATTGAATAAACGGGAAAAATGCGCCTTGGATAAATTATGTTCTTGGCGTTCGGGTACGAGATAGAACACGAAAAACTCCAAATTTTCTGCCTATTTTGGGTTTCATGATGGAACGTGCAACTTTTCATACTTGACATAGGGCGGCGTAAAATTTCTTAATTTGTCAGTCCTAATCATTATGGACAGATGGATAGGCAGTAATGCGTATCCAGGGTGGCACAAAAGCTAAAAACAATGCTTTGCTAATAAGGGAGCACATATAATGAAAATCCAAACGATCCTTGCCGCTGGCGCAATGACCGTTGCAGCCGTTGCCGCGCAGAACGCACAGGCGGGTGCTGTGCTTGACGGCATCAAGGCCAAAGGTTTCGTTCAGTGTGGCGTGAATACCGGTCTTCCGGGCTTCTCCGCTGCCAACGCAGAAGGCAAATGGGAAGGTATCGACGTTGACATCTGCCGCGCAACCGCAGCAGCTCTGTTCGGTGACGCAAACAGCGTTCAATACACCCCGCTGACCGCAGCACAGCGCTTCACGGCGCTGCAGTCCGGTGAAATCGACATTCTGTCGCGTAACACCACTGCAACCACCACCCGTGATGCGAAACTGGGTCTGACCTTTGTTGGTATCAACTACTATGACGGTCAGGGCTTCCTGATTCCAAAAGCTCTTGGCGTTTCCAGCGCGACCGAGCTTGATGGTGCAACCGTCTGTGTTGAACCTGGCACCACGACCGAGCTGAACCTTGCTGATTACTTCCGCGCCAAAGGCATGTCCTTTGAACCGGTTGTGATCGAGAACATCAACGAAGCAACCGCAGCCTTCTTCTCTGGCCGTTGTGACGTGTACACCACCGATGCTTCTGGTCTTGCTTCCATTCGTACCCAGATGGCTGAAAATCCGGATGACTATGTCATTCTTCCGGAAATCATCTCTAAAGAGCCGCTTGGCCCGGTTGTCGCCCAGGGTGACGAACAGTGGTCAGACGTTGTTCGCTGGGCATTCAACGCAATGGTCGAAGCCGAAGAATATGGCGTCACCATGGAAAACGTTGACGACATGAAAGCAAACAGCACCAATCCGGGCATCCAGCGTCTGCTGGGCGTAACCCCGGGTATGGGCGAAGCGCTTGGTCTCGATGAAGCTTGGGCATACAACATCATCAAGCAGGTCGGTAACTATGGCGAAAGCTATGAGAAAAACGTTACCGCCAAGCTCGGCCTTGAGCGTGGTCTGAACGCTCTTTGGACCGACGGTGGCCTGCAGTACGCATGGCCGGTTCGCTAATTATTAGCAAACCGTCTGCCTGAATCGACAAAGCTCCGCCCCACTGCCTGAACGCATGGGCGGAGCTTTTCGTTAGGCGCATACTGATTTTGGATACAATCTACACCTGAGGGTCATATGAGTAAGCCTCAAAATGCCCCGGGGGATGTTCGTTCCAAGGGCCTCGTCGATTATCTGAATGACGAGAATGTCCGCGCGGTGCTTTATCAGATCATCGCTATCGGACTTATCATCCTTGCGGGTTGGTACCTGGTGTCCAACACCCTGTACAACCTTGAACAACAGAATATCTCTACCGGTTACGGGTTCCTCGATCTTGAAGCTTCGTTCGAGATCAGTGAAACCATGATTGATTACAGCGCAAAAAGCAGCTACGCGACGGCGCTGATGGTCGGTCTTCTGAACACTGTGAAGGTGTCTATTCTCGGGATCGTTCTGTGTACGATTATCGGGACGATTTTTGGCATCGCACGCCTGTCCTCGAACTGGATCGTTCGCAAGCTGGCGACCGTTTATGTCGAAACATTCCGGAACATTCCGGTCCTTTTACAGCTGTTCTTCTGGTATGCGCTCATTCCGAGCGCCTTTCCGCATCCCCGTGATGCGCTAGAACCCCTGCCCGGTGTCTTGCTGACTTCGCGCGGTATGTATATGCCGGTTCCTGAACCGGATAATGCATATACCCTGATGATGATCGCGGCTGCGATTGCCTGTGTTATTATCTATTTCGTCAAGAAATGGGCAACCAAACGTCAGGACGCAACCGGCCAACCCTTCCCGATGCTTTTGGCTGGAACAGGCATTTTTGTCGGCCTTGTCCTGCTTGCCTATATTGCAGGTGGCGCACCGACCGACCTAAGCATGCCTGTCCTTAAGGGCTTTAACATTCGTGGTGGATATAATATTTCGCCGGAATTCATGGCCGTGCTGATCGGCCTTACGGTTTACACTTCGACCTATGTTGCCGAGGTTGTCCGTTCCGGTATTCAAGCCGTTCCGAATGGTCAATGGGAAGCCGCCGACAGTCTTGGCATTCGCCGTTCGGTCGCCCTTCGCAAGGTGATCTTGCCGCAATCCATGCGTGTTGCAATTCCGCCGCTGACCAACCAGTATCTTAATCTGACCAAAAACAGTTCTCTGGCTGTGGCTGTGGGTTATCCGGATCTGGTTTCTGTTTCCAACACGACCATGAACCAGACAGGTCAGGCGATCGAGGCCATCTCGATCTTCATGTCGATCTATCTTGGTTTGTCCTTGTTGACCTCGCTCTTTATGAACTGGTTCAACAAGAAAATGGCACTGGTGGAGAGGTAAAATGTCAGAAAACGCAAAATTACCTCCTCTGCCGACCGGCACTTTTGTCGAACGTGCAGTTGCATGGTCAAAGAAGAACCTGTTTGACGGTTGGTTCAACACCATTCTGACCCTTGGTTCGATCGCATTCTTGGTCTGGCTGATCCCGCCGATCGTGGAATGGGCAATCATCAATGCAACACTGACCCCCTCAATCGAGGCCTGTAAAGAAGTCAGTGGTGCTTGCTGGGGCTTTGTGAATGCCAATATGCGGTTGATCCTGTTTGGGACCTATCCGTTTGAAGAACAATGGCGGCCTCTTTTGGCCATGATTGTTCTGATGGGCATCATTTGTGCAAGTCTGGGCGGTGTTAAGTACCCCCGCGTGCGTAAATGGATCATCCCGATGTGGGTGATTGGCGTTCCAATCATAGCCATTCTGATGTGGGGCGGTATCTTTGGCCTGACCTACGTTCAGAACAGCTACTGGGGTGGTTTGCCACTTACACTGATCCTGTCTTCGATCGGTGTGATCTTTGCCTTCCCGTTCGGGTTGCTTCTGGCCCTTGGTCGTCAGTCGAATTTGCCAGCCATCAAAACCGTTTCGGTCGTCTATATCGAAGTTATTCGTGGCGTACCGCTGATCACGGTTCTGTTTATGGCATCGGTCATGTTCCCGCTATTCTTGCCTGATGGGGTCACCATCGACAAGTTGCTGCGTGCGCAGATCGGTATCATCCTGTTTACGGCCGCCTATCTTGCGGAAGTATTCCGTGGTGGTCTGCAGGCAGTTCCGCGTGGCCAGTTCGAAGCAGGCGAAAGCCTTGCCCTTTCTTACTGGCAATCAATGCGCCTGATCATTCTGCCGCAGGCCCTGCGTCTGGTGATTCCACCAACTGTGAACAGCTTCATTTCCATGTTCAAGGACACCACGCTGGTCGTGATTATCGGCCTGTTTGATTTCCTTGGCACGGTAAAGCTGGCACTGCGCAGCGACCCTGCCTGGACCAAGTACTATGTCGAAGGCTATGCCTTCGCCGCGGCAATATTCTTCCTGATCTGTTTCTCGATGGCGAAATATTCCGCCTATCTGGAAAAAGAGCTTCGCAAAGGCGAACAAAGGTAAGGAGTGAGGATTTACAATGACTGTAGCAACCAAAACCACGACCGGCGCGGTGCCCTCTCCTTCCGAGGAAGATGTCATCGTCGTCAGCAAGATGAACAAATGGTATGGCAATTTCCATGTTCTTCAGGATATTGACCTGTCTGTTCGCAAGGGTGAGCGTATCGTCATCTGCGGCCCGTCCGGTTCAGGTAAATCAACCCTGATCCGGACACTGAACCGCCTTGAAACGTATCAAAGCGGAGAAATCACCGTCGATGGCATTCTGCTGGGTGATGATGTCAAAAACATCGAAGCCGTGCGACGTGAAGTCTGCATGGTGTTCCAGCACTTCAACCTTTTCCCGCATATGACCGTGTTGGAGAACCTGACGCTGGCGCCGATCTGGGTACGCAAGATGCCCAAGAAAGAAGCCAACGATCTGGCAATGCATTATCTTGAGCGTGTCCGTATTGCCGAACAGGCTCATAAATATCCAGGGCAGCTTTCCGGTGGCCAGCAACAGCGTGTGGCAATTGCCCGTTCGCTCTGCATGCAGCCGAAAATCATGCTGTTTGACGAACCCACCTCGGCCCTTGATCCAGAAATGGTCAAGGAAGTGCTCGACGTTATGGTCGAACTTGCCAAGGAAGGGATGACCATGTTGTGCGTGACCCATGAAATGGGCTTCGCCAAAGAGGTCGCAGACCGTGTCATCTTTATGGATGCCGGGCAGATCGTCGAAATGGCCGGCCCGCAAGAATTCTTTGACAACCCGAAAAGCGATCGTACGAAGCTGTTCCTCAGCCAGATTCTATCGCACTGATCGGCAATCAAAAATTTCAAACCTTGCAAAACGGCCCCTCAATCGGGGCCGTTTTCTTTTTTTGTAAAATGGTCCTTGCCCCGGCCTGCGCAATTGCCGAAACTCTGGCCAACTCATTCATTATGCGGTATCCCGATGACCACGCCCAACACCCGTTCAGAGATACATCCGGCCTTTATTTCTGTTGAGAATCTCAGCAAACGGTTTGACACCAAACTGGTGCTTGATGATGTCAGCCTGCAACTACCCAGAGGCGAGACCATGGCTATCATCGGGCCATCCGCAGCAGGAAAAAGTGTTTTGATGAAATGCCTGGTGGGAATTTACGGCGCGGATTCAGGAAAAATCCTGTTGGATGGGGATGATGTCAGTCAGACCAATTCCCCCAAACGATCCGCATGGGCAGAAAAGATCGGCATGCTGTTCCAACAGAACGCTTTGTTTGACAGTTTGAAAGTTTGGGAAAATATCTGTTTTCGCCAGATCGAACTTGGAACACTTAGCCGCAAAGAAGCCAAGGCACATGCGATTGAATTGCTTGGCCTTGTCGGACTGGCATCTGAAAGCGCGGACCTGACGCCCGGCGATTTATCCGGTGGCATGCAAAAACGTGTGGGGGTCGCACGTGCTATTTCCAGCAATCCCGCTGTTCTATTACTCGACAATCCGACAGCCGGGCTTGATCCGGTTTTGTCGAACCATATCGAACGCATGATTGACAAGATTGCCGAACAGCGCGGGACAACAGTGATTTCAATTACCAATGACATGCAAATTGCCCGCACCCGTTATCAAAACCTGATGATGATGCACCAAGGCAAGGTTTACTGGTCTGGTAAAACCGATGACATTGATGACGCACATAATGCCCATCTGACCCAGATGTTGAACGGATCAGCGCAGGGGCCCATTTCAATGCGCACCGGAAAGCGTGAAGATCACGTCTATAGCTAGGGGGCCTGCCCCTTGCCTAGTTTGCTGTATATACCGAAACATCGGCCTCGCGGATCACGTCGGACCATACCGGGCCCGGATGACGGTCCGTAAACAGAGCATCAATTTCGGAAAGATGCCCAAGCCGTACCATTGCGCGCCGACCAAATTTTGATGCGTCGGTACACAAGAAAGTCTGACGCGCATTGGAAATGATCGCACGCGCAACGCGGACTTCGCGGTAATCGAAATCCATCAGGCTACCGTCTTCATCCACGCCGGAAATGCCGACGATCGCGTAATCGACTTTGAACTGGTTGATAAAATCAATCGTGGCTTCGCCGATCACGCCAAAATCACGTTGCCGAACAACCCCGCCTGCAATGATGACTTCAAAGCCCTGATTGGCGGCGCAGATTTCTGCGACATGGAGGTTGTTGGTAATGATTTTAAGGCTTTTATGCCCCAAAAGCGCGTGGGCAACTTCTTCGTTGGTTGTACCAATATTGATAAACAGAGATGCCCCTTCCGGGATGTGTTCGGCCACCAGTTTCGCGATTTCCCGCTTGCTGCCCAGGTTCAATACCTGACGGTCGGTATAGGCAGTATTTTCGGTGGTTGAAACGCTTGCAGCACCCCCGTGATAGCGCGCAATCAGGCCTTCTTCGGCCATTTCATTGATGTCGCGCCGGATTGTTTGCGGTGTAACAGAAAAATGTTCGGCAAGGGTATCAATGGTCATAAAGCTGTTGGAGGCAACCAGCTCCAAAATCTCTCTACGACGTCGATCCAGTTTCCCCATGCCTCTCTCCTTCTGTTTTTAATTTTCATCTTCGTCAGAAAATTTTCATTGCTGATCAAAATGCTTTCTCTTGATCAATTTGGCAAGCTTTGTCCGACGTGAGCATGTTCAACTATAGAACCAGTGGCACGAGTATTGCGGCAAAAAGGGTGATCATGACCAATGCTATTGCGTTCACAACGGCCCCTGCCCGCACCATATCGCCGATTGTCAAATAACCGCTGGCAAAGACGATGGCATTGGGCGGTGTTGCAACTGGTGACATGAAAGCACAGCTTGCTGCCAAAGCGACAGGAACAGCGACCAGAACAGGATCAATCCCCTCACCCAGCGCATATGTCGCAACCAGAGGCAAAAAGGTCGCAACTGTTGCTGTATTGGATGTCAGATGGCTGATCAGGGACACAACCACTGCAATTAATGCAATCTGCACCAATACGGGCAAATCGGGGAATGCACCGGCATTCCCGGCGATCCAGGCCGCCAAGCCGGTATCATTAATCAAGCTGCCAAGCGCAAGGCCACCCCCGACAAGCAGCAAAACACCCCATGGCAGCCTGAGTGCTGCCTTCCAATCAAGAACATAAAGGTTCTCGCTTGCCTTGACAGGGATCGAAAACAGCGCAATCGCCGCCATGACAGCGATAGAGGCATCACTTAACTGCAAACCCGGTAAAAGCGCATTGATCGCGGGCTTTGCCAGCCACAAGAACGCAGCAAGCAAGAACACAATGGCAACGGACTTTTCGCCGCGTGACATTGGCCCCAATGCATCCATATCCCTTTGCAACGCATCACATGCATTACGCGGAAGGGATTTTTCCAGCGGATAGACAAACCGGGTTAACACAATCCAGCACAATGTGAGCATGATCGCCGCAAAAGGAACGCCGATTAGCATCCATTGGCCAAACCCGACTGCAACACCAAAGTTGCTGGCAAGGTAAGCGGCCAAAAGCGCATTGGGTGGCGTCCCGATCAGGGTCCCGATCCCGCCAATACTTGCGCCAAAGGCAATACCAAACAACAAGGCAAAGGCAAAATTCCGGACCGACGGGGCCAAGGGAATTGGGGCATCGCCATCCTCTGGATTCCGGAGGTTTGCATCTGTGTTTTTATCTTCATCGCGCAGCAAATTCACCAGAGACAAAGCAATCGGCAGCATCATGGTCGCTGTTGCCGTGTTGCTGACCCACATGGACAAAAACGCCGTGGCAGCGATGAACCCGCCCACAAGCGATGACGGTCGGAACCCGACCTGTTTGAGGATCATCAGCGCAATACGACGATGCAAGCTCCAACGTTCCATTGCGATGGCGATCACAAATCCCCCCAGAAACAGGAAAAGCAACGGATTGGCGTAATGTTGGGTAACGTCTTTGATGCCGGCAACCGACAAGGTTGGCGCAATCGCAATCGGGACAAGTGCCGTCGCGGCAATCGGGATGGCTTCACTTAACCACCATATCGCCATCAGGGCTGCAATCGCAGCGGCATACATTGCAGGCTGCGGCATCCCGTCAGGCGGATCGGAAATCATGATCAGAATTGCAACGATGATCCCTGTCCAGAACCCGATCTGGCGACGCAGCGCGCCCGGCCGACGCGGAGATGCCGGATTGGCACCCGTCGAAGAAATAGGAAGACGTTCTAGAATCCGAAACCGTATCATTATCGTATGCCTGCTATCTGGCGGAAGTCCAACGACGAAACGGTCGGATTACTGCATCAAATACGGCTGATATCAAATTGATTTTTCTTAGATTATCTCTGAAGGTGGCCGGATTTGGTGTTCTGTGCTGATTGAGGAAACTCGATACCGCCCGGATCACTTCACAAAACCGGTTTTGCCCGATCCGCTTTGTGTTAGCCAGACATCACCCGGCAAAAGGAAAAAAAGCCGGAGTATCCCCCGGCTTTCTGCGTTTCGATAAATAATCAGGTCTTGCTGCCTGCCACGATCCGTTCGCGCACGGCGGGTTCTGTACCGGTTGGGTGAATATCGCCATCACCGATCACGATTGCCTCTCGGAGCAAGGCTGTAACTTCGTCCATCTGGGCCTGATCACGGGTATGGGCCATGCAAATCGGGGTTTCAGCAGATACCGGTTGACCAACCTTGATGAAATCAGTGAAGCCGACCGCAAAGTCGATCTTCTGATCCGCGCGCGTGCGCCCGCCCTTAAGCGACACCAACGCAAGGCCAACCTTTCTGGCATCCATCGAAAGTACACGACCGGTTTTCGCCGCTGTCACGACATTTTTCATCGGTGCTGCTTCAAGGTGTTTTTCAGGCTTTTCAACAAAGTCCGCCGGTCCGCCAAGGCATGTGACCATCTTTCCGAACACCTCGGCGGCTTTACCGCTTTGAAGGGATTCTGTTGCCATTTGCAAGCCGTCGGAGACGTCTTTTGCAACACCGCTTACCGCCAGCATCTCTGCTGCCAAGGCCATCGTAACATCATAGACCCGCTGTTCCTGATGTTTGCCTGTGAGAAAATCAATCGCTTCGTGCATTTCAAGCGCGTTGCCGACCGTATCACCAAGAACCTGTTCCATATCGGTCAGAAGCGCCACGGTAGGCACACCGTTACGGGTTGCCACTTCGGTGATGCTTTGCGCAAGTTCACGCGCCCGGTCATATTCATTCATGAACGCCCCGGAACCGAATTTGACATCCATGACCAGGGAATCCAGACCTGCGGCAAGCTTTTTGGACAAAATGGACGCTGTAATCAGCGGAATACTTTCGACTGTCGCGGTGACATCGCGAATGCCATAAAACCGTTTGTCCGCCGGTGCCAAGTCCGCGGTTTGCCCAATGATCGCACACCCGACTTCGCGGGTAACCTTGGCAAACTCTTCGAGTGTTGGGGTCGTGCGATAGCCCGGAATTGAATCGAATTTATCAAGTGTCCCGCCTGTATGGCCCAACCCGCGCCCGGAAATCATTGGCACAAACGCACCACAAGCCCCCACAATCGGGCCAAGCATCAAGCTGACCTTGTCCCCGACACCACCTGTTGAGTGTTTGTCCACAACCGGTCCGTCAAGCCCGAGTGCCTTCCAGTCAAGAACCGTCCCGCTGTCACGCATGTTACGCGTAAGGGCAGCGCGTTCATCCATGCTCATGCCATTAAAGAACACCGCCATCGCAAGGGCAGCGACCTGCCCTTCGCTGATGCTGTTATCGGTAATGCCCTTAACGAAAAACGCGATCTCGGCATCGGTCAGAACTTCGCCTTCACGTTTGCGGCGAATGATTTCCTGCGGCAGCATATGCTGTCTCCTAAGGGGTCGTCGTTCAAATATATCTGTTGTCAAAAAGCGCAACCGGCTTCAGGATTCACTTGAAAAGTACTGCAATAAAATCTTGATAAGATTGGCTGAACCTTCTTTTGACATTTCCAGCGTCTGTTCATGGCTAAGCGGTGTAGAGCTCATGCCGGCAGCAAGGTTTGTAATGTTTGACACCGCAGCAACCTTGAAGCCCAAACGACGGGCCAGAATATTCTCCGGCACGGTAGACATGCCAACCGCGTCTGCCCCCAACAGTTTGAGCGCGCGAATTTCAGCAGGTGTTTCAAAACTTGGGCCCGTACACCAGCAATAGGTACCTTCAAACAGCTTGATGCCAAGCTGTGCTGCCGCAGAATGCAGCCCCGAACCGATTTCCGGATCATATGGGACATCCATGCCGACAAAGCGGTCATTGCCGTGATACCCGATCAACGGGTTGGGACCAAACAGGCTGATATGGTCGGTTATAAGCATAAGACTGCCCGGAACAGCTTCCGGGATCAGCGAACCGGCTGCATTGGTCAAAAGCAATTGCTCTGCACCCAATTCACGCAGGGTTTCGAGTGGCTCTGACATCAAATCTGAACGGCCATGTTCATAATAATGCGCACGTCCCTGCATCACTGCCACAGACACACCGCCAATCCGTCCCAGAACAAGCGTTCCGCCATGGCCAACCACGGTCGGGCGCGGGAATCCGGGCAAATCTTCGTAAGAGATGCAGATAGGATCACTTACCGCGTCCACAACACCACCAAGACCACTGCCCAAAACCAGTGCGACGTCGGCCTTAAATCCCGGTGCCTTGTTGGCAATGACATCAAGTGCGGCTTTTACATTGCTCATTTAAGGTTCTCCGGCCCGAAGGAATGGGGAATAAGTTCTTCACGTGTCAGGGTCAAAAGCGTTTCACCTGCTTCGTTGATGATAAAGATCGTCGCATCCGGACCTGTAAATTCACGGATCTTCTGACGGCAACCGCCACAAGGGGTACAAGCAACATCACCAAGACCAACCACAACGATCTCGTTAAAACGGGTTTCCCCCGATAAAACCATTGATGAAATCGCCCCGGCCTCGGCGCAAACACCTTCTGGATAGGCGGCGTTTTCAACGTTACAGCCAGAGATAATCTTGCCCTCTGCCGTGCGCAATGCGGCACCAACAAAGAAGTTGGAATATGGCGCATAGGCTTTGTCACGGGCGGCAAGTGCCGCGTCGATCAGATCGCGCGGGGCCTGTTTATGAGCAACCATCTGTTTGATCCTGTTTTGATTACCTATCGCGCCTGATCACGGCGCAAATTATCGAAAAACGCGATACGGACAGGACAACGTTTATCCGGGCCCGTACCGTAAATGATCAACGTTCCTTCACATAAGCCCGGCCAAGCGCCTTTGGCGGAATAGCCCGACCAATGAAGCCAGCCAGCAAAATGACTGTCAGAACATAAGGCAACGCCTGAACAAGCTGAACCGGCACTTCGCCAATACCGGGCAAGATAACCCCTTGCAAACGCGTTGCCGCAGCATCAAGGAAACCGAACAACAGGCAGGCCGCCAAAGTCGGAAACGGGCGCCACTTGCCAAACACCATCGCTGCCAGTGCAATATATCCTTTGCCTGCGGTCATATCTTGCAGGAACGATGCGCCCTGTGCCGTCGAAAGATAAGCACCCGACATGCCGACAAGAACGCCACTGCAAATCACCGCACGGTAACGCATGGCAACAACGCCGATCCCTGCTGTATCAACCGCGCCGGGATTTTCACCAACAGCGCGCAGACGCAGTCCAAACCGGGTGCGATACATCACCCACCAGGCGGCAGGCACAGCAAGAAAGGCGATATAAACCAGAATGTTATGGCCGCTAAGCAACTCCGAATAAATCGGGCCCAGAACCGGCACGTCCTGAAGTGCTTCTGCACCCGGGAATGTAATCGGCTGGAAGCGGGATGCCTTGTCGAGGGCGGGCGTTTTCCCCCCTTGTGCAAACAGGGCAATCCCGACAAGGGCCGTCAGTCCGGACATCAGGATATTGATCGCCATGCCCGATACGACCTGGTTGCCCTTATGCGTGATGCAGGCAAAACCATGCAGCAGCGAAAGGGCAATCGTGGTCGCAATCGCGGCCAGAAGACCGACCCACGGATTGCCAGCATAAAATGCAACAGCCGCGGCCGAAAATGCACCGCCCAGCATCATCCCTTCAAGGGCAAGGTTGATGGTCCCGGATCGTTCCGAGAACATACCGGCAAGGGCTGCCAGAATAAGCGGGGTCGAGGTCCGAAGCGTCGCATCCAGCAACAGGATAATCAGTTGGAAAGTATCCATCACACCGCCTCCCTGGCATCCTGGCGCAGTCGCCAAGCAGTATAGATCTTTGTTACACGCGGCCGGAACATATGTTCCATTGCGCCGGTAAACAGGATGACCAAACCTTGAATAACCACAACCATATCGTTCGAGATGGTCGGGATTTCAAAGGAAAGCTCTGCCCCACCCTGATAGAGCATTCCAAATAACAATGCGGCAAGGAAGATCCCGAACGGATGATTGCGCCCCATCAGCGCGACGGCAATGCCGACAAAGCCGTATCCGGCAGTGAAATCGATCAATAAGCGATGCTGAACCCCCATGACTTCATTTAACGCCATAAAGGACGACAGCGCCCCCGAAATCATCATTGCGATGATGATAAAGCGCCCGGGTTCGATGCCCGCATAGGTCGCCGCCACGGCATTGGCGCCAACGGTACGGATTGCGTATCCCCAGCGGGTATGCCAGATGAACAGCCAGACCATCACACTGATAACGATGGCATACGCAAATGACAGGTTAAGCGGGCTTGACGCCATTTCAATGCCAAGGGCACCTGCGATATCGTGAATGAATGGCAAACGAAGATGCTCGGCGATCTGTTCGCTTTCCGGTGTCATTGATCCTTCCGGACGCAACACATTCACCAGCAGATAAACCATCAGCGACGATGCAATGAAGTTGAACATGATCGTCGTGATCACAACATGGGATCCGCGACGCGCCTGTAAATAAGCCGGAATATAAGCCCAGGCAGCCCCAAAAATCATGGCAGCAAGCATTGCCACCACCATCATGATCGGAAATGGCAGGAAATCGAGATACAAGGCCGCCAGAATCACACCAAGGCCGCCAACATAGGCCTGCCCTTCGGCACCGATGTTAAACAGCCCGCAATGGAACGCCACGGCAAATGCCAAACCGGTAAAGATGAAGTTGGTCGTATAATAAAGCGTATAGCCCCAGGCCTCTTCATAGCCAAAGGCACCATAAAGCAGGATTTCAACGACCTCGACAGGGCTTTCACCGATCGCCAGAACGACAAGCCCTGACACAACAAGCGCCAAGAGCAAGTTCAACAATGGCAACGCCCCAACGTCAATCCAGCGCGGGAGTTCGACAGTCTTAGTCATGCTTGCCCCTCCGCAGCCTTGGCTTCATTCGGATCAACGCCGGCCATCATCAGGCCAAGCACCCGTTCATTGGCTTCGGACGCGGCAACTTCGCCGATGATGGCACCATCGCACATCACCAGAATACGGTCGGCAAGCGACATGATTTCGTCAAGCTCCACTGACACCAAAAGGACGGCTTTGCCTGCGTCCCGCATGGCGACAATACGTTTATGAATGAATTCAATGGCCCCGATATCGACACCACGGGTCGGCTGCCCAACCAGCAACAATTCCGGATCGCGCATGATTTCGCGTGCCAGAACCAGCTTTTGCTGGTTACCACCGGAAAAGTTAGCGGCCTTCAAATCCGGATTATCAGGACGAACGTCAAACTCTGACATCATATTGGCTGTGGCTTTGGAAATGGCATCCCAATCCAGAAGCACGCCCTTCTGATAGGCTGGATCATCTTCGTAGCCGAGGATTGCGGCCTCTTTGGCCGAAAATGCTGTAACCATCGCCATGCGATGACGATCTTCGGGTACATGAGCAACACCCCGACGGCGCAGCTCTGCGGCATCGACACCCTTGCCAGGCGTCACATCCTGCCCGTTCAATTCAACGGTTCCCTCACTGGCGGGACGAATACCACCAAGCGCTTCAAGCAATTCGCTTTGTCCGTTGCCGGAAACCCCGGCAATACCAACAATTTCGCCAGCGCGCACATTAAAGGACGCGTTTTTGACCTTGCGCACACCTTGGGCGTTATCAACGCACAGATTATGAACATCAAGCACGGTCGCCGCCGGTTTGGGCTCACCCTTTTCGATGTGCAGCAACACCTTGCGACCAACCATCAATTCGGACAGCTCTTCCGGGCTGGTTTCCGCTGTTTTACGATGAGCAACCATTGCGCCTTGGCGCATGACAGACACATTGTCCGTTGCAGCCATGATCTCGCGCAATTTGTGGGTTATCAGGATAACTGTTTTGCCCTGCTCCTTGAGAGTTTCAAGGATTCTGAAAAGATGATCTGCCTCTTGCGGTGTCAAAACACCGGTTGGTTCATCCAGAATAAGAATTTCTGCCCCGCGATACAGGGCCTTAAGGATCTCGACACGTTGCTGAAGGCCCACGGAAAGGTCGCCAACCGTCGCATCAGGGTCGATATTAAGCGAATATTCCCGCTCCAGACGTTTGAGTTCTTCGCGCGCCTTTTCAACGCCGTCGCGCAGAACTGCACCGCCTTCAACCCCCAGAATAACGTTTTCCAGCACGGAAAAAGTTTCAACCAACATAAAGTGCTGGTGCACCATGCCGATCCCGACTGCGATTGCGTCTTCTGATCCTCTGATATCACAGAGCTTGCCATCAACATGGATGGTCCCCGCGTCGGCCTGATAAAAGCCGTACAGGATACTCATCAGAGTTGATTTACCTGCCCCATTCTCCCCCACGATGCCGTGGATTGTTCCCTTGTCGACCTTAAGGTCAATTTCTTTATTGGCATGTACCGCACCGAACCGCTTGTCTATTCCACGCAGTTCAATAGCGGGTTGCACGGCACCGGTTTCCCCGGCGCCGTGCATTTGATGCATCGTATCCGACACGACAAATCCCCGGTTTGATTGACGTCTGCCTTACATCGGGCAGGCGCTATCGCTCATGTAATCGTGTACTTCAATGTTGCCGGACACGATTTCTTCTTTTGCCTTGGCAACAGCTGCTTTCATTTCATCAGTGATCAGGCTTTCGTTGTTTTCGTCAAGCGCCCAATCAACACCACCCTCGGCAAGACCAAGAACGGTCAGGCCCGGCTCCCAGGAGTCATTCGCAGCGGATTCAAACGCATCGTAAACAGCAACATCAACGCGTTTGAGCATCGAGGTCAGAACCGACCCCGGATGCAGGCCGTTCTGGTTGGAGTCAACACCAATACCAAGTTTGCCAGCATCAGCTGCAGCCTGAAGGACGCCAACACCGGTACCACCAGCCGCATGGTATACAACATCGGCACCACGGTCGAACTGCGATTTGGCAAGTTCGCCACCTTTGACCGGGTCGTTCCAAGCCGCACCTGTCGTGCCGGTCATGTTCTGGAAGATCTCGGCAGAGCCATTAGCGTGCTTAACACCTTGTGCGTAACCACAGGCAAATTTGCGGATCAGCGGAATGTCCATTCCGCCGACAAAGCCGACCTTGCCGGTTTCTGAAGCCATGGCTGCCAAAACGCCAACAAGGAAGGAACCTTCATGTTCCTTGAAAACCACCGATTGCACATTTGGCAGATCAACAACCATATCAACAATGGTGAACTTGGTTTCCGGAAATTCTTTGGCGACCTTTTCAAGTGCAGAAGCCTGAGAAAAACCAATTGCAACGATCGGGTTCATACCACGGCGCGCAAAGTTGCGCATGGCCTGTTCGCGCTGTGAATCGTTCTGGATTTCGAAGTCACGATATTCGGTGCCGGTGTCTTCCTTGAACTTCTCTGCGCCAGTGTAGGCCGCCTGGTTGAACGAGCGGTCAAAACGGCCACCAAGATCATAAACAACAGCCGGTCGAATATCAGCAGCCGAAGCAACACCTGCATAGCAGGCAGCAGCTGCGACCATCGAGGTCAGAAGCTTTTTCATTCCGATGCCCTTCGTTTGTTTGAATTCTGTTTGTTCCTCCGCCAATGACTTGATTGGCGAAGCTCCCTCATCGAAAACACATGGCTCTCAACATGATGAAACGCAGGCTTTGGTTTCTTGCCCACCTTACACCTGTGGTCGTGCCGTGAGTGCGTATGGTAACTACAAAATATAATGCCCTGTAAATAGCAGAGCACGCAAGACCTCGACAAAACCGTGCCGTTTTTACCGAAACTGAAAAGCACGGCTTGCATCAAAGAACGTCAATCTGCGTGCTTTCCCTTAGTTTTACGGAAATCTGTCCACCTCCATTTCCCTCGATAATCCCCATATTTTTTAGATGTAATTTCCACGCTATTGGATGCAGAATGAATCTTATCAACAGATGGGAAACACAGGGTTTGACCTAAATAATCACCCGATTCTTAAATTTCCCGTATCAAACAAGGCGACCTGAATGGCCTTCTTTTTTTGTTTTTCTTGCCTTTATATCTGATCGGGGCTTATGAACGTCGCTTGTCAGATATGCACCCTCACGTTTGTGATGCCCCACAAAAAAAGAGCACCCGTTCTCAATGACGCCATCTGCCTCTATTCTTTGCTTTGGTGCTGCGCATTTTGATCGCACATTGCAATGTACTGAAACATTCGTTCCCGCCGCCTCGAACCCGGTGCGTACGCTGCACCGCAAGCCCGGCGGCGTCAGCCGCAATATCGCCGTGCATCTGAGGTTGTTGGGCAACAATGTCGCACTGCTTGGTGCGGTTGGCGATGATGGTGACGGTGTGCAAGTTATCGAATCCTTGGCCGAGATCGGCATTGATACCCGATACCTGATGAAAATCGATCATGAGGCAACAGCCGGCTATACAGCGCTTCTTGATGAAACAGGTGAACTCGCCCTTGGGATGATGAATGCAGAGGTCTATGACCTTTTGACGGTTGATCGCCTTGAGGCCAATCTCGGAAACCTCAAAGCTTGGCCGTGGTGGTTAATAGACGCCAACCTGCCGACAGAAACCATTTCATGGCTGATCAAAAACAAGGGCGATAGCAAGTTTTGCGCCGCAACCGTATCCCCCAGTAAAGCTGCGAGATTTAAGCCTGTCCTCGACAAGATCGATCTTCTGATCGCAAATCGTGCTGAAACACGGGTTCTGACCGGTATTGAAATCAACACCATAGACCAGGCCAAACAGGCCATCACGTATTTGCGTGATACAGGCATACCCAATGTTGTGATTACGCTTGGCGCACAAGGCGTTGTTTCTTCCTCTGCGTCCGGCATGGCCTTCTGGCCCCCTCTTCCGACCAAGGTAAAGGATGTCAACGGTGCCGGTGATGCGTTCTATTCCGGATTTTTGTCGGCCTATTGCAAACCACAGACAAGCTTTGAGGCCGCGATGGCATCAGGGCTTGCAATGGCAAGTTTAACTGCCGAAACCGAAGGCACCACGGTTTGGAATGTGTCTCAGAACGCTGTGAACACACGTGCCATGCAGGCAAAAAGCACACCGCTTTGATCAAGCCGGGTATTTAGCAACGCCTGCTTGATGATTGCATGGTGCATTCAACACAGGTAGCTTGTCATGAATTCAACTTCAAACCGGAGCCTTTCCGATGCATCCATTTTTCATCTTTGTGAAATGTGAACTGGGCAAAGCCTATGACGTCGCCGCTGATCTTGTTGAAGAAGTCGAAGGCGTGTCGGAAGTCTATTCCATTTCAGGCCCGTTTGAGCTGTTGGTCAAAGTTTATGTCGAAGACGAACAGGATATAGGGCGCTATGTGAATGAACAGATCCACAAGCTGCCTCATATCAAAGACACTCAGACCATCATTACCTTTAATGCCTTCACCTGATCGCAGCTCTTTTGCGCTGTGATTAGATGCTCGTAAAAGCGGTGCCCGTGCGGCACCGCTTTTTTTGTTTTGCTATGCTTTTTATTCCAGACCATATGCCCGCAACTTAACAATTACGGGTTGCTGGCGCACATCCCCCCTTGAAAACCAACACCGCCCCACCCCTCACGAATAGCAAGAGAGACGTTTCAACCCACAATGAATAGCATTTGAATGTAAAGATGTTCAAATCAACGCTATCATATTGTTTTTGCTATGCATTGATCTGTGTTATATTTTGTTCTATCTACGTGCTACTGCGCCAAAATCCTTTTACTTTAGAACATCCAAATCAAAGATAGTCATGACTTCAGGTAGATTTTCGGTTCATATCGCCAAATCCGAGAAAGACTTGCGTGCGGCGCAGGAACTTCGATTTCAGGTATTCTTTGACGAATTCCACGCCAAAGCATTGACCGAGGAACACGCAGCCGGCCTGGACAGCGACAAGTTTGATCCGATCTGCCAGCACTTGCTTGTTGTCGATAACGAGCACGACAAAAAGGTTATCGCGACCACGCGACTGTTGCTGTCCCAACAGAAGCCAGCGGACATGCCCTATATCGCACAGGAAGAATTTTCCATCCCCATGCTTGATGCTGTTTCGGACAATTGCATGGAAGTTGGGCGTTCCTGTGTGCATAAGGACTATCGGGATGGTAAGGCGATACAACTTTTGTGGCGAGGCATAACCAAGCTGATCTTTGATCACGACATTCGCTATCTGTTTGGCTGCGCCAGTTTTCACGCAACTGATGTCGAAGAGATCGCCTACGAACTTTCCTACCTGCATCATTATTGCATGGACCCCGACATTCACGTGGCGCGCGCACTTGATTATCAATCAATGGATCGCATGCCAAAGGCCGAGATCGACCGGGACACGGCGCTTGGCAAGTTACCACCGCTCATCAAAGCCTATCTGTCTTTGGGGGGCGTTGTTGGTGATGGTGTCGCACTTGATCCGGATTTCAAGACCCTGGATATCCTTATTACTGTCGATGTCTCCAAGGTTCCGGACCAGTATCATCGTTTTTATAGAAAGCAGGCAGATCGCCTCAATCTCGAACCATTAAATGCATGAGTAATTGCAATGTTGAAAAAAGCCCTGGTTGGAGCCCTATCCTTCTTTGTACTGCTCTCATCACATGCTGACGTCTCGGCACAAGAGCTTACCGGTCGCCAGATTATGGACGAGTCTTCCAATCGTCACGATCTTCCACGTGAGTATGAAGAACTCGACATGAACCTGTCGGAAAACGGGGCTGTTTTCGAGCAACGTGAACTGCGCCGTTACTCGCTCGAGGGTGATGACGGCTTGTTTAAGTACCTTACCGTATTTGATGGTCCGGCCGGGGTTGAGGGCGTTGCATTGTTAAGCTGGCAGAACAAGGGACGCCCGGATGATCAGTGGACCTATCTGCCTGCGGTTAGCCGCAAGCTCAAACGCACGGCAGGATCATCAAAACGCAAGCCGTTTTTGGGTACCGACTTCACCTATGAAGACATGACGTCGGATGACCGTGACGATTTCACCTATGAGCGCCTTGAAGATTCCGAAATCAACGGAGAACCGACCTTTGTTGTCAAAGCAGTGCCTGCCAACAAGGAAATAGCGCGCGAAACCGGCTATGCCTGGCGTATATTCAACATTTCAAAGGAAACATTTTTCGTTATTCAGGTCGATTTTTATGACCGCCGCGAAAACCATTCCAAGGTTCAAGTAAACTATGACCCGGTTGTTGTGGTCGACCAGGCGATGCGCCCAAAGCGTACGGTCATGACTACACTTGAAAGCAATACCAGCACCGAAATGATCATCAAGTCCCGAAGCCTTGATGAGGATGCGGTTGACGAAGGCATGTTCGAACATCGCTGGATCAAGACCGGTCGTTATATGCGCTAGTTTCCCCTCTTCAGCTCCCGGTTCTCATCTTTGAAGAATACCTTTCGTTTGCAGGTTGTTTGAATGACTGTTTCACGCCTCTTTGCTCCGATATTGCGTCATCCCTTTCTATGCATGATTGCCTTGGTGGTGATGACCGCATGCTTTGCCGCTGGTTTGCCGCGGATGACGATCGATACCAGTATTCAAAGTCTGATCAGCGACAAAGATGCGCACCGGGACGAATATATCGATTTCATCAACCTTTTTGGATCAGATCGCACAACAATTCTTCTGGTCGAAGACCCCGACATTTGGTCGATCGAGAAACTTCAGGCTTTTGAAGATCTTCACTACGATCTTGGTGACATGAAAGACGCCGTAAAGGTCGAAAGCCTGATTAATGTCAGCGACGTCCACGACGAGGATGGTGATGTTGCATCCGGGGCCTTGCTTGATCCTCTGCCCTATGACGATGAAGAAGCAACGACAGCACGCGAACACGCCCTGAAAAACCCGCTATTTCCGGGGCAATATATTTCCGACGATGGCAAAGGCCTGGTGATCATCGTCACCACCCCTTCATATATTCTTGGCACCGTTGATGACGTTTCCATCGACGAGGAAATGGATGCGGTTATCGCCAACTATCGCGACCAGTTCGAACGCATCACGATTATCGGCGGCACCCGGTTAAACTCTGAAACGACAGACGTTCTGGTCGCAGAAATGCCGCCTATGTTCCTGTTTCTGATCGTGATGCTGATTGGTGGAATGTGGTTGTCATCGAAACGGCCTCAGGCGTTTATCTTGCCATTGATTACCGCCACCTTGTCGACAGTGATCACCTTTGGCTTCCTCGGATGGACGGGTATTCCGCTCAATATGCTTGGAAGTTTGGCACCGGTCCTTCTGCTTGCGTTGGGATCGACCGAAGATATGCATTTCTTTGCTTCCTATATGGAAGGCCTGCGTAAAGCAAACAGCGAGCATCCAGATCTTAGCAGACCTGAGTATGTCAAGGCGGCCCGCAAATACATGATCAAACATGTCGGTTTGCCGACCTTGTTGACGGCGGGGACGTCAACACTTGGCTTTGCTGTCAGTTCGATCAGCGATGTGCCCGCCATTCGCGACTTCGGGATCATGGCAAGCTTCGCCATTTTCGCCAATGGCGTGATCACCATTCTGCTTGCACCGTCCTTTTTCCATTTCTTTGGCGATAGCAAACACAGCAAAAATCGCCGTCCTAACCGTTATTTGCGACTGGTTGCTTACATCCTTGCGCGGTGCTTTGATCGAATTCACAAAAAGCCGTCACTGTTCGTGGTTCCATTTGCCTCTGTGTGTATATTGGGCGCGATTGCCGCATCCCAGGTCGAGGTATCGAACAACCCGCTTGATGCGCTGACGCCAAGCCACCCGTTCATGAAAGACTACCGTTTTTCCGAGGAACGCCTTGGCGGACTTGAAGGGCTGACAATTCTGATTGATGGTCAACGTCCCCATCAGATCAGTGATCCCGAAGCACTTGCCATTGTGCACCAGATCAGCACGAAAATTGAACAGCTGCCGGGTGTGACAATGGCAACGTCACTTGCCGATCAACTGGCCCATATCAACCATGTCTGGGGTAATCCTGATACCATTCCCCCTGAAACCTCAGAACAGGTCGCGCAGTTTCTGATGTTGCTGGAACGCTCAGACATTGAAAGCTATGTCACGCGCGACTTCCGTTATGGCACGATCAAAGTCAAACACACCATTAGTGACACCAAGGAACTGTTGGCACTGATCAGCCAAATCACAGCCCTTCTTGACGAAAATCTACCGCCTTGGCTTAACAGCACCATCACGGGTGAAGCACCACTTGCGGCTTATACTGCGACCAACCTGATTTCGTCCCAGATGCAAAGTCTGCTGATCCTGGTCGGTTCGATCTATCTTGTGATGTCGCTGATCTTTTCGTCGCTCAAGGCAGGATTTGCTGCGGTTTTGCCGAATATTTTTGTTCCGCTCCTGACTCTTGGGATCATGGGTGCGACAGGATTACCAATGAACCCGCCGCTTATTGTTGTGATAGTTGTCTCGATCGGTATCGCCGTTGATGACACCATTCATATGCTCAGCAGCTATAAGGAAAGTTGCCGCAAAATCGCCGACCCTCGTCTTGCTGCGCGTCATACAATTCGCTCAGAAGCGGCCGCCGTTCTGACCACGACCTTTGCTCTGAGTCTTGCATTTTATTCCCAGGCCGTATCAAGCCTGTATTACACGCAGGTCTTTGGCATATTGATGGGGACAGCTCTTATTCTGGCATTGATCATTGATATTTTCCTGACGCCGCTTTTGATGACCCGCTTGAACTTCGTCGGGATTTTCGATCTGGTGTCACAACGGATACCGCATTCGGTCCTTGGGAAGTTTCCGCTTTTCAATGACATGGCAGAAAGGCATGTGCGTGATCTGATTTTGACGTCCGTCCAAAAGAATGTCGAACCGGGTGAAAACATCATCCAAATTGGCCGTACGGAACGCAGTATGATGGTCCTGCTTGAGGGCAAGGCTGGCGTTTATATCCCGACCAGCAACGGGGATATGAAACGCATTTCCGATATGAACGAAGGTGATACCGTTGGGGAAATGTCCCTTCTTGCGGGAACACCGCGCTCGGCGACTGTAATTGCCGACACACCATGCTGGTTGATCGAGATTGACTCCAATCTTTTGAACCGGATGCAACTTACCCAGCCTTATCTGCTAAGCCGTGTTTACCGTAACATCGGCAAGATCTTGTCCATGCGGCTTCTGGCCTCTAACGAGAGCAAGAAATAACATGCGCCAGATTACCCCGATCTCCACACTAAGACCTGTGGCGTTCGCATCCACAGCCCTTGTATCCACCTTGGCATCCCCGGCTCTGGCATTTGACGGGGCTGATATCTCCCACAGCGTCAAGGCCACTGCGACGGCCTTCACCGATGACGCGCCAGAGGGGAGCCGAAATAACAAATATGAAACCAGCCTGCTTTATAGCGCCGACACGACCCTTTATCTGACTGATACGCTTAGCATGGCGATATCGGGCTATATCCACGAAGCCAGCCACACCGAAATATCCGGGGCATTTGTCAGCCCAAATCAGGATGAAAGCAAATCGCCCTATGGTGATTTTATCGAACTTGGCTTGCGTTGGGATTTTGATGATGACACCTTCAAAATCGGCAAATGGAAACAAAATTACGAATTTGCCGAACGCCTCACGCTGTTGAACCGCTATAATCTTGGCGACTACACTGTTCCACTCAATAACGTCAATGCCGGTAACTGGCTGGCACAGTGGCAGCATTTCTTTGATAGCGGCAACCTGAATATAACCGTGATGCCCTATCACCCCGCCACCGGGCAGCCGGCCGAAGGCAGCCGCTGGAGTGGGGCAAACAGCGATGGCAATCTGGAACCCAAATTCACCTTTGGCGGCAAGGAATATACCTATACCGACGAAACCATTTATTCGCCGAACCCGGATATTGCTATCATTTGGGAAGGTAGTGCTGACCTGTTTGACTACGCCCTTGGCGCATCGCGTGCACAATCACTGTATTCGGTATCAAAAGCCACCGGCGCTGCAGACGAACGTCAGACCGTCTACCCGCACGCAACGGCCATCTTTGGCGGTATTTCCTATCCGCTTGATAGTGCGCGCCTGTTTATGGAAGCGCTGTATCAAAACACGGATGATGGCAAAGATGACGATTTTATTCGCATCAATACAGGTGTTGCCTTCAACCTATATAATTACGCCGAAAAACTCGATTTCGAAGATCTGAACGTCTCGTTCGAATTCCTGACAGACCGTACTGTCCGTGATCAGTCCCATCCGGATTTTAGCACTCCAAGCTCCTACTCCCGGCCATTCCAGAATGCTCTTTACGCGGTTGTCAGCGCGAAACTGACCAGCGAATGGACCCTTTCGCAGGAACTTGTGCGCGGCTTCAGCAAGCGGGATTCACTTTCCATGACAAAGCTGACATACAGCTTTGATGATTCCACCAAACTGTCTTTGCAATATACAAGCTTCGATGGCATCAAAGATGTCAGCCTGTTTGGCAACTGGAAAGACAACGACAACATCACACTAACATTTACCAAGGATTTCTAAGCGCTTTGGACCAGTCGGCAAAACCAACAAACGCAACCCACCCGATCACAGCGCTACAGCACGTAAAGGCGGCAACCAAGTTTCTGATTTTGATGACTTGGCTGGTGGTGTTGCTTATCCCCTTCCTTATTCTTGAAGGTCTTAAGATTCGCGCCAGCGCAAAAATTGTTCGCCTGTGGCACATTGGTGCGCGCAAGATCACCGGCATTAAAGTTGAACAGATCGGCGAACCTTGCGCGACGCTCCCGCTGTTGTTGCTCGGGAATCATACGTCCTATCTTGATATTCCGGTTATCAATTCGCTTTTTACCGTTAATTTCATTGCGAAATCCGAAGTAAAGAGCTGGCCAGGAATTGGCTTCCTGGCGCGGTGCTGCCAGACGATTTTTGTTGAACGTCGCGCAATCAAATCCCACGATCAGATCAAGATTCTACGTGAAAAAATCTTGCCAGATCGCCGATTGGTTCTGTTTGCCGAAGGTACGAGCACGGATGGCAGTATCGTGTTGCCATTCAAATCGTCGTTGATGGAATTTGTCTTTGACGAAAAAATTTCAGCGGTGTGCAACGTTCAACCAATGACCGTGTTATGCCTCAAAGACGCCGAAACCTCGTCATCACCAGAACCAGAGCACGTGCTGTATCCCTGGTTTGATGACACGACACTTGCTTTTCATTTCTGGCGTTTCCTGGCGACGTCGGGTTGTACAGTCAAGGTGCATTTCAGTCCCAGCAGACCAGTAACCGATTTCGCAAACCGCAAGGAATTGACCCAATGGGCCCACGCAGGTGTTCAGAATGGCTATGAAACCATCCTGAACAAGCGCTAGCGCAGCCTGTTATGCGCGCTTGGCACGGGCATGGGCCCAGTCTTCCTTGATCTGGTACCACTTTTTCTCGCCGATCATTTTTCCAAGTGACTGATCAAGCACCTTGAGTTTCGCAATGCTGGCAAGCCCCGCAATACGCGCCGGCCATGTTTCGGGCAAGGCACGTAATGTCAGGCTGATTCCCGCTGTGCTATATTCAATAAAATGCCACCAGCAACTTGGAATAAAAATGGTATCGCCCGGCTCCAATATGCATTCATAGCCCTCTATTTCCTTGAGCTTGGGATAGCGTTCAAGGTCCGGGTTGCGAAAATCAATATTGCAGGAAACGGTTAGCGGGTGCTGATAGAGCTTTTTGCCATGTTCGCGTCCATAAAGAATAACCCGTTTGGTCCCTGTCATCTGGGTCAGGAAAACGTGGCTATGGTCCAGATCATAGTGAATATCGACATAGGCGCCCTGCCCGCCCACGAATAAAAATGGATGATTTTTCAGGAATGTCACACCGAGATCAGGATATGAAAAATCATCGCGCAACTGCGGCATGTGTTTGAAAACATTAAACAGAAACATGCGAAGCGGTGTCGGGCCTTCCTGAATCAGATCAAGATATTCACCAAACGGCATGCTTTGGGTTGAATCCAGATAATCGTTGTCTGAATTCGCGAACGCCTCGCTATAAAGCGGTACCTCTACTTCGCCGCAGCCCTGTTTGAGATAATCATATGTCCACTTTTGGGTCGCGGGCCAGTTTTTGGCAAAACTGCGCATGATGACCGGGCGCTTGGGTTTCAGGTAATCACGGATAAATTCGTCGCGGCCAAGGTCATCCTGACGATCGACATTCAAGTAACGCAACTGGTCGGTCATTAGAGTCCCATTTTCTTATTTTTCGGTTCCTGCTTTTGAGAGGCAAGATCACCGTTCGTTTTCCATCCACTTGAATAGCCTGACAATATCACCGATGCCAAAATTACAGGACAAATCCAATTTGGCGCCCAGGTTCAAAGCTTCGGGCCCGTCTGACACGATGGATACAAATCCAGAACTATACAACTGATAGTAATGCATAGAGCATATCCGGAGCGTGGAATCAAGCAGCTAACAATCTCTATCAATTGCAATAAATAGTTGCAATTGATACGGTATTTACAAAACAAAAATGACATTCACGGGATAAACTGCATGACTTCACAAGACAACAATCTACAATCTGCCTCAACCGGGAACACACCAGACACGCACTCGCCGCACTCTTTTGGCGACCGGTTGGTTTTTGCGGCAGTTACAGCAATCATTAACCGCTTTTTTGCGGTCGGTAATGTCGAGCTGACATTTAAGGACCTCCCGCCTGTAATAGTCGGCGATGGTACCGGGGAAAAATTCATCCTTCGCTTTGAGAGCAAATCAGCACTCCTGCGAATCCTTTATCGACCCAGCCTCAATATTGGTGAAGTTTTCATGGATCAAGGCTGGAACCTGACGCAAGGTGATTTCGGGCGCTTTATGGGGCTTTTGCTCAAAAACGAAGAGTTGCTTGAACAGACATTCCTGTTCAAGAGTTTCGATGCTGTTTCAAGTGCGCTGGGGCATTGGCTCACGGTCAATTCGGTGGATCGTAGCCATCAGAATGTCGAACATCATTATGATCTTGGCAATGATCTCTATTCGTCTTTTCTCGACGACAGGATGCTTTATTCCTGCGCTTTTTTCGATGATGGCATCAACACCCTTGAAGAGGCACAAGACAACAAGGTCAAAACCACAATTGATCGCCTGAAAATCGAACCAGGCATGAATGTCCTTGAAGTCGGTTGTGGCTGGGGAGCTGTGTCACATGCGATAGCCCAAAAAGGCGGAAACGCAACGGGCATCACGTTATCTCGCGAACAAATGGAATTCGCGATTGCAAAAACACCAAAAGAGATTCGTGATCGCGTCCGGTTTATCCTGCAAGATTATCGCATACATGCACGCGAGAATGCAGGTGCATATGATCGGCTTGTTTCCATCGGGATGTTTGAACATGTTGGACGCAGGCACTACAGGGAATATTTTGACGCTGTCTACAAGGCGCTGAAACCAGGCGGGCGAGCTGTAATTCATTCGATCGTCAAAGACACGACCACCCGCACCAACCCATGGCTAAGGAAATATATCTTCCCGGGCGGACAGGCACCGCGCATCATAGACATGACTGATGCTGCCCAAGCCGCAGGACTTGCCGTACCCCATGCCCCCTACGAGCATGTCGGTCGCAATTATGCAGAAACACTGCGTCACTGGCGTCGGCGTTTTAACGCGGCTTATCCGAAACTGGACCATAACCGCTATGATGAACGGTTCCGTCGCATGTGGATATTCTATTTATCAGGGGCGGAAGCATCATTTGACGCGCTGGGTTCGCGCGTAGCACAGGTTGTGGTCGAAAAACCGAACTAGCCTGCCCTGCTCATAACAACATACAGATTGACCAAAAACGAAAAAAGCACCCCGTCTTGGGGTGCTTTTTCACTGGCGGGCAAGGAGGGATTCGAACCCTCGATAGGGCTTGTCACCCTATACTCCCTTAGCAGGGGAGCGCCTTCAGCCACTCGGCCACTTGCCCTTTATGTCCTTGGTGTTCCCTGCGGAACGACGCCTTTCTTAAACATCGCCATGCGCCATGTCAATGCCCGAAACCGGCAGAAGGACGTTTTCTTTTTAACAGCCCCGACAAATAAAACCAGCAGCTTTTTGACACCTGCCCTCATGGCATTTCACGGTTGCAGGAACAAAGAGTCTTCAAACCATCACAGAGCTGTCATTACCCCGAAAGAAACTGCTGTCATAAGTCCGGGGTCGAATGGTTTTTCACCGTCATGTGACGTAAATGCTGGTTGGAGAAAGATGCGTACGATCTATCAAAGCACCGACGATTTCGGTCATACTCTTCGCGCCTTGAAAATGACCAAGGAAGGTCATAACGACCCGGTTTATATGGGGCTTGTCATTCAAGACCGGGAAGTCCTGTTCCGGACCCGTGAAAACAGCTCACGCGATTTCGTTTTGCAAAAGATCAAGGAATTTGTCGCAGGTAATGCGGCAGTCATAGCATCCCAACCGGCCTGATGGCCGGTTTTTTATTGCCTGCGATTTAAATCGCCTTCGTGCTCATATCGATCCGAAAGCAGGAATGTTAGGCAATTTCAGTCGCGCCGGGGCGACGCTCCCCGTTCGCCCTGCAACTAAACCGCCGGTCCCATGGATCGGCGGTTTCTTTTATATCAAAATAACGGCCCCTTGCGACAGGACACGTTTTGCGGGGGGCAAAACGCCCTTCACCGCTAGAGCAATTTCCGTTTCGAGCTAAACGGAAATTGTTCTAGAATCCGCTTCGCTGCAACAACGCATAAAAATCGCGGATTGTACCTTCTTTGGCGGCCATATCCTTGATGTCATCAACGAGCTTGTCGGTAAAGTTTGGCTGCTTAAGGTAGCTCACCACTCTTTTTCGGGCCATGGCAGCTGACTTTCCCTCGATCAGGACGCCGCTGGAACAAAATTGAACCAGCATATAGGCCCGCTTGCGCAAATGCAGAGACGGATTGTCAATCCGCTCGATCACCTTTTCGCGCACCAGGTATTCTGCCAGGCCATCATCAAGCTTTCCGGCAATTTCCGCCTTCTGATCTTCGGCAACACTGGATGCCATAAGCATGTCATTCATTTGCGTAACCATCGCCATTTTGTCACGCGGCTTGGACGCGGGATCACAAAAAGCCCGCAAGGCCCGCATGTCTTTCACAGAATCGCGCATCATATCAATGAGTTCGGCGTTGAAATCTTCAACGATGCCGCTGTTTGCAACAGCAATGAGCCAGGTCAGCTTTCGATAGTTTGGGGCAAGACGGTGGTTGATTTCTGTCACCCCCTCGATCAAGGCCCTTGGTCCACCGACATTGCGCAAACGTGCACCACGTTCCGCAATTGCTTCGACCATCGGGGTCCCATAAATCACCCCTTGCTCGGTAATCAGGCGATCAAGAATCCCATCAAGCGGATCCGGATCACTTTCATGACGCTTCAGATTATTGGCACTGCGCAACTCACGCGTGATGTATTCAAACATCGCTTCCTGGCTATCTGCCAAAAGGCCGGAGCCAAAAAGCGGATTAAGCAGTTCCAAAATATCATCCGCTGCACCACGCGTACCTTTTGCCCGACCAAGGGCAAGATCAATATGACGGGTGACCGCTTCGCCAAAGCTGCGGGAACTGCCCAGGAGTTCTTTCAAGGCGACCGGCGAGCCCAGAATATCGGCAATGACGCCATCGACCATCTTTCGGGCAGCTTCATCCTTTTCATCGCCCTTAACCTTAAGAGCCAGATCAAGCTTCCCTACCCAGTTCCGGGTCGATGACAGAAGACGTGTTAGCGCTACCATCGTCAGGAAATCAGTGTCTTCGGCAAGGTTCAGACGGCGAATTTCATTACGCACTTCTGAAATGGTGGCATCCTCGAATGCCGGAAGATCGACTTTCTCGACTTCTCGGGCACGGGCCGCGAGCTGCTCAATCGCGCCATGAAGATTGTTCATGGCATCGATGTGATCACCTTCGGTCGCCTTGGCATGAAGCCCGGCAACCTTATCGACCGCAGTCGGCATCAAGGTGTCATGAAACATCAACTTGCGCAGGTTCTGGTAATTATACATTACCTCGCAAGGTGTCAGAATTTCCTGTTCGAAATATTTGCGCAGCAACCTGTTGATGGTTGCGCGACTTTCTTTTTGCAGAAGGTCGTTATCCGTCTCGCACAAGGGCGCTTCGTCGATGGATGACACGCGAACGTCATCATCCTGATCTTCGCCAACACCTTCTTTTTCAAGGAGGACTTTCTCGACGTGGCGACCATCGCCGCGTTCCCAGTTGCGGATAACGCGCACGGCAGAGATCTTGGTTTTCACAAGCTTTTCAGCTTCTGTAAACGCTTCTTTTTCGACATCAAATGTCGAATGGATAATCCAACGATCTCCGCGCTGGACCATAACTTCAAATGTCGTATCCGACATAACGCGCTCTGGCTCCCTAACTTCCTGTTTGGGCGGCATGAGATTGCCGTTTGACTAGTCAGGCGCGTGTCCCAATTTTTATATTTATAATTCTTTATAAAGCTAATTCGGATATTAAAACAATTGTTTCCTTGTTCCCGTCCTTCTTGGCGGCGGAAATAACTTTAGGATTATCTTATTTTATCTAATGTTTACCATAAGATAGCGTTCAACAACATTTTCTGATCGCCTTGGGCCATAAAAACATCGCTTCAAGATATCTTTCAGTTCATCTCTGCCACCATTTCGCCCGTCAAATCGGCCAAAAGCGAACTCATTGCAATGACCGTTCCTTCGATCGTGGCATCGGGGACAGGCAGTTTCTTGTCATATTTTGCCGCACGGGCAATCTGACCGCTTTCAAAATGAACAAGTTTCCAGCGTGCCACCAGATGAATGTCTCCGTCCGATTGGCGTTCAAAGCGATCAATATCCACGACGATTTGCCATTCCACCAGATCGCGTGATGTCCAGGGGAACATTTCCAGTCGTTCAGCAATACCGGCACGCTCAAGGTTATCCATCAGAACCCGGTTAATGTTTTCCCCCAGCGGTTCGGCCCAACGATATCCCGAGTTGATCTCCGGCCGGTTAACACTGCTTCGCGTGACAATTGTCGCTCTGTCCAGATAGCTCGGGATCGTGACCGGCCCTACGCCGACAACAGCGGTGGAACCTGATACCGGTGCTGACGACGAAAACATCGGCGACAGCAGGTAATAGTGATCCGGGACCGACGATGACGCACAGGCCACCAATACCGGCGCAACAAGCGACAATATGCCTTTTGAAATCATCATCTGAATTTTCTGACGCATCATTCGTCCTCCGTCGGGCCGCTTTTGCCAAGGATCAGCGCGCTGGGGTTTTGTTCCAGAAAGTCCGTCAGTTCGCGCAAAGACCGTGCCGTCGCGCTTAGTTCTTTGAGCGCCTGTTCCAGATTGTAGCGCACAGGCGACGTGGGAGCCGTCACATCACGCACCCCACCCAATGCCTCACGTGCGGCATCCAGCGCATTTTGGGTCGCAGGCAGGACACTGGCATCCAGATTGGTGACAAGGGTACTGATCCCTGCTGCTGCTTGTTGCATGCTGACCATGCCGTCTTTAAGCGCAGGTGATGTCACGATATTTTCCATGCCTTCCACCGTGCCCAGAAGGCGAATGCCAATCTCCTCGATCGGGAATGTTTCAACCTTTTCCAGCAGGCTGGTCAACGAGTTGGCAATTTCATCAAGTTGTTGTGGCTGTGTGGGTAATTCCGGCAATGGTCCTTGACGGTTACCAAGATAGCGTGCGGGTGACACCGGCTGCATTGAAAGATCCACAAACAATTGCCCGGTCACAAAGCTTCCGGTCTTAAGGCGTCCGCGCAGACCGTTTTCGATCAAGGATTCAATCGTTTGTTCCGGGTCTGTATCGCCAAGTTGCCCGCCAACAATTTTGACACGTTCCGGTTCAAGCGTGACTTCAACCGGAACCCGGAAAACGTTTTGATCAACAACATATTCAAGATCGACACTTTCAACCGTTCCAACGCGAATACCGTTAAATTCGACCGGTGCGCCGCGAGACAATCCGCGTACGGAAGAATCGAAATAAAGGACATATCTTTGACTGTATCCCTCGGTCAGAAGTTCTGCCTTTTCCAAGCTTTCATTCAGGCGGAAAACCGTATCCGGTTCAGCCATTTCATCGTTTTCATGCCCGTCAGGCGTATAGAAATTGATCCCGCCTGCCAAAACAGAACGGACCGATTGCGCCCGAACTGAAAATCCTTCGGCATTCAAATCGAACGCAATCCCGCTGGAATTCCAGAAACGGGTTTGGCGTTTTACAAGTGCATCAAACGGTTTTCGCACAAATACCGAGATAGATACGCCGTCTGCGCCTTCGTCAAGTTCGGTATCGAGAACTTCGCCAACCTCGATCCCGCGCAATAGAACCGGGGTACCTTCGCCCAGCGAACCAAGTTCGTCAGCAGTCAGGACAAAGCGTGTCCCGTCTTCTTCGTTCGGAATGAATTGGGGTTCTTCCTCACCCTGAAACTCAAAAGTTTCTTCGCCGGTCTTATCTGGTGCGACTTCGATATAAGCGCCTGACACAATTGTTTCGAGGCCCGTAATGCCCCGTGCACTTACCCGCGGGCGGACCACCCAAAACCGCGTCTTATCGGTCAAATGTTCCTTAAGATCCGCATTCATGCGGATGGTCAGAACAACATGATCCAGATCATCAGCAAGATTGATGGCAGTTACCTGACCAACATCGACATCGCGATAACGCACAGCGGTTTTGCCAGCAGTCATACCCTCTGCTGTCTGGAAGGAAACCTTGATTTCCGGCCCCTTGGAAACGATATCACGCCACAGCAGCCACCCACCGACAATCAAAGCAACAAGCGGCACAAGCCAGATGATCGAAAAACGCCCCCAGCCCTTTCGGACATCGGGTTGTTTTGGCCGTTGATCCGGCGTGGCATTTTGCACGTCATTCATGACGGCTCCCCCTGTTTTTCAACGCGATATCGGGTGTGTGTTTTATGCAATAGCGCGGTTTCCTTACCTGTCTGCATCCCTGCCCGATCCCACATCAGGCGCGGATCAAATGCCATGGCCGATAACATGGTCAAAATAACCACCCCGCAAAAGGCCACGGCCCCGAACCCCGGCTGAACCGTCGCGATATTGCCAAGCTTCACCAATGCGGCAAGGATCGACACCATAAAAACATCAACCATTGACCAACGGCCGACAAGCTCTGTAACGCGATAAATCAATGTGCGTTCCTTAAGCGGACCAGATGCCCCCATCGACGTCGTGAGATAAACCCATCCCAGCAAAATGATCTTTATGATCGGCACCAATATGCTGGCGGAAAAAACGACGATTGCAATCGGCCATTCCCCCGCATTGATCAAAGCAGCAACACCAGACAGGATCGTATCGGCTTCGGCGCGACCGAGATAGGTTACGGTCATGATCGGAAAAACGTTTGCCGGCACATACAAGATCACCGCAGCCAACAACAATGCCCAAGCCCGAGAAAGGCTTCTTGGTTTGCGGTGATGCACTATATCGCCGCAACGCGGGCAGCGAACATGCCCGGTCCCGTCATCAAGCACGACCATCGCACAGGTGTGACAGGTCATGAATGTTTGGCTATTTTCATCACCGTTTGGCTGATCCGCAAGAATATCAGTTGTGGGATAAACAAGCCCCGCAGGCGCCAAGCGCCGCCAGACATAGCGTGGATCAAGCGTGATATTCATCAACAACACTGTCGGAATAAGACAGCAAATGGCAAAAAAAGCCGGGCCGGCAATGACGTCTGCAAAATCTGTGAGCTTGGTCAATGCCACGAGCAACCCGATCAGAAAGACATCAAGCATCGACCATGGGCGGATAATGGCAAGAATACGCCAGACCCGCTTCATACCGGGCCACTGACGGTTAAGCGTGATCGGTAACAACACATAAATATGTGACGCAATCAGTGTGATCGGCGCCAATATCGATGTCACGGCAACCATAATTGCCAAGAACGGGAAACCTTCCTGCCAGAAAGTCACAACCCCGCTGCCAAGCGTGTTGGTTTCAACCCGACCTTCCATGGCAAAGGTCAATACCGGATAGGTGTTTGCTATCAGGAACAGAACAAAGGCCGTCAAGGCCAAAGCCAACGGCTTGTCGAAGCGTGCAGAAATCGCGCTGTAAAGCGGTGATCCGCATCGTACACAATAGGCAACGCTACCTGCCGGGATTTCTTCCTCGACATGGAGATAGTCGCAATGTTCACAGGCAATCAGTCGATCAGACATCGTTTTCCTGTTTTTACAATCCGTTACCCGGACTGGCTTACTTATCAAAGTAAGCGTTAAATTCGCCTGCAAGTCAAATCACCAACCCGGTGGAGGGCATCATTACGTACAAACCAGACAAAACGAAGGCTGACCTGCCTTAGTCCCCTTTATTCCGGTTTGGCTGGCAAATTACGACGTGCCTCTGTCAGAACGATCTCGTTAACCTGATCAAGTAAACGACTATTGATGGTCTTGTGGTGCCAATATAGGGGACGGTCAATTTCAAACGGACATGGTCGAACAAGCTTTCCGCTTTTAAGCCCCTCCTCGGCCTGATGTTGTTCGACAACAGCATACGCAACCCCTTGCTCGGCCAATGTTACGAAACCTTGTGAACTTGGAATGGTGTGGGCGGGAAACTCTCCGGGATTGAGACCGAAATAACGATGCAGAAACTCGTTTTGCAGTTCATCATGTTCTGAAAAATTAACCGCAGGACAGGCGCGCAACCCTTCTCGGGTCACGCCATCTTTGAAATAGCGGTCCCGAAAGGCCGGTGACATCACCATAACATACCGCATCAGCCCCAAGGGCCGCACGCGACAGCCTTGAATAGGTGTTTCTCGCAGACTGACCGCACCAAGGACATTTCCTTCCTGCAAGGCCTGATGGTTCAGGGATTCATCCCCGACCACGAGATGCACCAAAAGCCCGAGCTTTGTAAATAACAGCTTGGGAACATCAACAAACCATGTTGCCAAGCTATCAGCATTGACCGCAAGGGTCACCTGCCCGAACCCGCTATCAAGCGGCATGTCGGGCACTTCGTTGCCCAGGTCCTGTTCAAGCAATCGAACACTTTGATAATGCGCAAGTAACTTTTGCCCTGCGACAGTGGCCGATATCGGCTTTGCCCGCACAATAAGAGGCTGGCCAAAGCGTTCTTCAAGCAGTTTGACGCGCTGGGACACAGCAGACTGTGTCAGCCCCAACGCGCGTGCCGCTTTTTCAAAGCTGCCGAAATGAATGACCTCGGCACAGGCCTGAACCAGTTTGTAATCGAGCATGCTCATTCATTATTTTTTCTAATGAAGTGTAAGTATAATTCAATTTCCTTAATTAAAAAAGCTGCTATCACCAGCAAATCACCACACAAGAATGCAAGGACGCCAGAACATGCTTTTAACTTTCGCGACCGGATTTGGCCTTGGTGGCGGGTTGATTATCGCTATCGGTGCCCAAAACGCCTTTGTCCTTGGCCAAGGACTACGCCGCAATCATCCCATGATGGTTGCGCTGGTTTGTGCGCTTTGTGATGCCATTCTTATTGCGGCTGGTGTGGCCGGCCTTGGGACATTGATTGCGGCTTATCCGCTGTTAACCAAGATCGCGGCATGGGGTGGTGGTGCATTCCTGATCTGGTACGGTTTTGGTGCTCTTAAACGGCTTTTTGCAACCGAAACCCTATCAGAGGAAGCGATTTCAAAAACCGGGCGCAAGGCTGTTCTTGGTGCCACCTTGGCTGTCACTCTTCTAAACCCGCATGTGTATCTCGATACCGTTGTCATGCTTGGCGGCATTGGTGGTCAATACCCTGCCGACGCACGGCTGAGCTTTGCTGTCGGCGCAATGACAGCAAGCTTTGTCTGGTTCTTTGCAATTGCATTGGGGGCTGCCTGGCTTGCGCCTTATGTCGCGCGCCCGATCACATGGAAAATTGTCGACGCGGTGACCTGCTGCGTCATGTGGCTGGTGGCTTATAGCCTGCTTGCCCCGGAGATCAGCCTTCTGCTGTCGGCCGGATGAAAGGCACGTGCCTTTTGATCCCTAATCTTTGATCGCTTCTTTGAAATGCAGGCGGCAAACCGGCACATAGCGGTCATTGCCACCGATTTCAACCTGTGCCCCTTCGCGGACCGGGTTGCCGTTTTCATCAACGCGCAGCACCATGCCGGCCTTGCGCCCGCAATGGCAGATGGTTTTAAGCTCATTAAGCTTGTCAGCCCATGCCAGAAGCCACTTTGATCCTTCGAACAGCTCGCCCTGAAAATCAGTCCGAATGCCATAACACAACACCGGCACGTTGTGTTTGTCGGCGATATCAGAAAGTTGCCAGACCTGTTCTTTGCTCAGAAACTGTGCCTCGTCGATCAGGACGCAGTCGATCTTGCCTTTCTCCATCTCCTTCAGGATCAGGGCAGACATGTCAGTCTGGGCGTCAAACAGCAAAGCCGGCGCTTCAAGACCGATCCTTGAGGCGATTTTTCCTTCACCAAAACGATCATCAAACGCCACTGTCAGCAACAGGGTTTCCATACCCCGTTCGTGGTAATTGAAGCTTGCCTGAAGCAGCGTCGTCGACTTGCCCGCATTCATCGACGAGTAATAAAAAAACAGATTGGCCATGGGTCCCCCGAATAATCTGAATGGAAATAACCGATCAATCCGAATTGATCAACATGACAGTCGACACCAGATCCCCGATTACGCACTAAATTATTCACCTTGGACTTGCTCGACCAAGAGCTGCCTGACAAAGCTTGATAAAAAGACAACCACCCCAACAAAAAAAGTCGCCCGTTTTGACGCGGGCGACTTTTTCTTTGCTTTTATGACGAAAATCAGCCGAGGATTTTGTCGCGCAGCAGTTTGTTGACCATTCCCGGGTTGGCTTTGCCCCCCGTGGATTTCATGACCTGACCAACAAACCAGCCAAGCATTTTGTCCTTACCACCACGGATTTCTTCAACCTTGTCCGGGTTCGCGGCAATGACTTCGTCGATTGCTGCTTCGATCGCACCGGTATCCGTGATCTGTTTAAGGCCTTTTTCCTCGACGATCTTTTCCGGATCATCACCGGTTTCGATCATGATTTCAAAGACATCCTTGGCAATACGGCCAGAAATCGTGTCATTCGAAATCAGGTCGATCAGCTTACCCAGGTTTTCCGCTGTTACCGGGCTGTCAGCGATACCGACTTCGGCCTTGTTCAGCGCACCAAACAGGTTGGTGATCACCCAGTTCGCTGCCAGCTTGCCATCGCGGCCCTTGGCAACGATTTCATAGTAATCAGCCTTTTCCTTTTCGGCGACAAGAACACCGGCATCATATGCCGACAGGCCGTTCTCACGCATGAAGCGGGCCTTTTTCTCGTCCGGCAGTTCCGGCAGTTCTTTTTCGATTTCCGAAATGAACGCGTCATCAAATACCAGCGGAAGCAAATCCGGATCCGGGAAATAGCGATAGTCATGTGCCATTTCCTTGGACCGCATGGATCGGGTTTCGCCAAGGCGCTGATCATACAGGCGGGTTTCCTGTTGAATTTCGCCGCCACCTTCGATCACTTCGATCTGGCGTTTTGCTTCGATCTCGATCGCCTGCATCACGAAACGGATGGAGTTGACGTTCTTGATCTCGCAACGCGTGCCGAAACCTTCGCCCGGACGACGCACAGAAACGTTGGCATCGCACCGCATGGAGCCTTCGTTCATATTGCCATCGCACGTGCCAAGATAGCGCACAATTGCGCGCAGCTTGGTGAGGTATGCACCTGCTTCTTCCGGTGAACGGATGTCTGGCATGGAAACGATTTCCATCAGCGCAACACCCGAACGGTTCAGGTCGATATGCGAATATTTCGGGTCCTGATCGTGCATCGATTTACCGGCATCCTGTTCAAGATGCAGGCGTTCAATACCAACCGATTTGGTCGAACCATCTGGCATATCAAGAATGATCGTGCCTTCACCGACAATCGGCTTGTCAAACTGCGAAATCTGATAGCCCTGCGGCAGATCGGCATAGAAATAGTTTTTGCGGGCAAAAACGCTTTCTTTGTTGATCTTTGCCTTAAGGCCCAGACCGGTTTTCACAGCCTGGCGCACGCATTCTGCGTTCACCACCGGAAGCATGCCCGGCATCGCTGCATCAACAAGGCTGACATTGCTGTTCGGCTCGTTACCGAACTTCGTCGATGCCCCTGAAAACAGCTTGGACTTGGAAATCACCTGACAGTGGACTTCCAGACCGACAACGATTTCCCACGGGCCGGTTGAACCTTCAAGAATATAACTCATGGATCAGCCCTCCTGCCCGGCAGGTTTTGCGGTGAAGTTGGCCGCACTTTCAAGTACGCCACCAACACGCAGAACGGTTTCTTCATCAAACGGCTTACCAATCAACTGAAGCCCAAGCGGCAGCCCCTCGGACGATAGACCTGTCGGCACCGAAATGCCCGGCAGGCCAGCAAGACTTGCCGGAACGGTAAAGACGTCATTGAGATACATCTTGACCGGATCGTCTTCATTTTCGCCAATTGCGAATGCCGCAGACGGTGCTGTCGGCGTCAGGATTGCATCGACCTGCCCGAACGCAGTTTCGAAATCCTGATAGATACGACGACGGACCTTGAGCGCCTTGTTGTAATAGGCGTCATAGTAACCGGCCGAAAGCACATAGGTACCAATCATGATGCGGCGCTGGACTTCCTTGCCGAAACCGGCTGCACGCGACTTCATGTACATGTCATCAAGGCTGTCGCCTTCGTCCATGACACGCTGGCCATAACGCAGGCCATCATAACGCGCAAGGTTCGAGGACGCTTCTGCCGGGGCAACGATGTAATAGGTCCCCAGTGCATATTTAGTATGCGGCAAGGTCACATCGACAACTTCGGCACCCGCATCACGCAGCATGGCAACGCCATCATCCCAAAGCTTGCTGATTTCCGCAGGAATACCATCGACGCGATATTCCTTTGGAATACCGATTTTCATGCCGCGAATATCGCCGGTCAATGCCGCTTCGAAGTCAGGCACAGCCATCGGTGCTGACGTGCTGTCCTTGGCATCATGACCAGCCATCGAACCGAGCATGATGGCAGCATCGCGAACGGTTTTGGTCATCGGGCCGGCCTGATCAAGTGAGCTTGCGAAGGCAACAATGCCCCAGCGAGAGCAACGACCATAGGTCGGCTTAAGACCAACGATACCGCAATAGGATGCCGGCTGACGGATCGACCCGCCGGTATCGGTGCCGGTTGCTGCAAGCGCCATATCGGCTGCAACGGCCGCCGCCGAACCACCAGATGAACCACCCGGAACCAGATCCTTGCCGGATTTGTCTTTCCACGGGTTGATCACGTTGCCGTAATAGGAAGACGTGTTGGACGACCCCATCGCGAACTCATCAAGGTTCGCCTTACCCAGCATCACAGCACCATTGTTAAACAGGTTGCTGGTGACGGTGGATTCATATTCCGGTTTGAAACCTTCGAGGATATGCGAAGCAGCTGTCGTCTGAACACCTTCGGTGCAGAACAGATCCTTGATCGCAATCGGCAGGCCTTCCATTTTGCCAACCTCGCCCTTGGCGCGCTTGGCATCGGATGCCTTGGCCATTTCCATGGCCTTTTCCGGGGTCTCGGTGATGTACGCATTCAAATTGCGATGCGCGTCCATCGATTTCAGGTGTGCTTCGGTCAGTTCGACCGAGGTATAATCACCCTTTGCAAGCCCGTCGCGGGCTTCTGCAAGTGTCAGCTTTGTCAGATCAGTCATTATTCAACCACCTTGGGCACAACAAAACAGCCAGCATCGGTCATCGGTGCATTCGAAAGCACTTTTTGCTGGATATTGCCATCGGTGACTTCGTCCTTGCGCAGCGGCAGGGTCAGATCGGCAACAGACGTCAGCGGCTCGCAGCCTTCGACATCGACTTCTTGCAGTTCCTCGACGAAATCGAGGATACGGGTCAGATCTCCCGCCAGTTCGGAAAGGCCTTCTTCGGACACGTTAATACGCGAAAGATAGGCAATACGGCGAACTGTTTCCTTATCCAAAGACGACATGGATGAAAGTCTCTCTTAAGGAATGACAAAAACCCGGCAGACAGAACTCTGCCGGAACGTGAATTACAGCGCGGAAACTAGCACCCCGCCGCCCCTGCCGCAAGGGTTGGAAACGATGAAGAACGCCTGTTGCCGGGCTGCTTGAACAATAAAACCTGTGCATCCGAAAATATCGCCCGCGACAACAGGATTGATGCGCACGAAAACAAACAGGCCGGCAACGTAAAAGTTGCCGGCCTGTTTCATGTTTTGGTCTACCCCGAATAAGCTGAACAGAACACCAGATTAGCTTAGCCCGGGCTCATACCGCGCAGACGTTCGGAACGACGACGCAGCAGCTCCACGGTCAGAAGCAGCAAGATCGAGACCGATACAAGAATGGTCGCAGCCGCCAGAATGGTCGGCGAGATTTGTTCACGCAGGCCGGTATACATCTGCCACGGCAGGGTTTGCTGACGGGCGGAACCGACAAACAACACCACAACGACTTCATCAAACGATGTGATAAAGGCAAACAGGCCGCCAGAAATCACCCCAGGCAGGATCAAGGGCATTTGAACCTTGAAGAAGGTGGTCACCGGATTGGCCCCCATGCTGGCCGCAGCCCGGGTCAGTGATTTATCAAATCCGACAAGCGTTGCTGTTACCGTGATGATCACAAACGGAATACCCAGAACAGCATGGGCCAGGATCACCTTCACATAACCAACAAATGCCTGATTAAGGCCAAGCTTGATCTCCAACCAGTTGCCCAGCGGCGCATAGAAGAAGAACATGCCGGTTGCCGAGATAATCAACGGCACGATCATCGGTGAAATAAGCACCGCCATCATCGCCTGACGCCCCGGTACGTGCGACTGGCTAAGGCCAATTGCGGCAAGCGTCCCAAGCGACACCGAAATCAGCGTCGCAATCGGCGCAATGATCAACGAGTTCTTGAGCGGGACCATCCATTCGTCAGTCCCCAGGAAATCGCGATAATGCTTAAGACTGTAGCCCTCGGCCTTGAAGCTGAGCATTTCTGGCGTAAAGGTAAAGAAGTTCTCGGCGTTAAAGCTTAGCCAAACGACGGGAAGCAACGGCGCTATCAGGAAAAAGAACACAAACGCACAGATAAACAGAAACGTGTTGTGCCAAAGCACTTGTCTAGGCGTGTAATAGATAGGCACGCCAGCACGATACTTTCCTGTGCCGACCCAATTGGCAAACCAGCCCATTGAAATCCCGACAATAAAGCCGCCAAACAGACCACCAAGGCCACCAAAGATGAATGCAACGCCGCCGAAGACCACGCCGGTTGCCAGCGTTGTCGCTTTGGTTTTGACGTTTGGAATTTTGGCAAACACAAAGGCTATGACCGCCCCGATGATGGCGCCAAGGATGGCACCAACCCATGGACTACCAAATATATTGCCGGTGACGAAACCGAACATTGCGCCCAACACCGCCACCAAGGGCATGGTAAAGGAAAAAAGTTCGGGACGTTTCACACTGGAAATTACTGCACTCATATCCTTAGCCCCCCAACTTCACGTTATCAATGCCGACAATCTTGTCATAGCACCAGTACAGGCCAAGAACGACAATCAGCAAAATGGACCCGAGCGCTGCGGCCAGGCCCCAGTTGAGAGAACTTGAAATGTGGTAGGCAATTCGGTTGGAAATGAACACACCATCCGTACCACCGACGATTTCCGGCGTGATGTAGTAACCAATTGCCAGAATAAAGACGAGGATCGAACCGGCACCAATTCCCGGAACAGATTGCGGGAAATAGACACGCCAGAACGCCGTCCAGTTGGTTGCACCCAGCGATTTTGCCGCGCGCTGATAACTTGGCGGAATGGTTTTCATCACCGAATAAAGCGGCAGGATCATGAATGGCAACAGGATGTGGGTCATCGCAATAACAGTACCCGTTGCATTGTTCATGAGAACAAGACGATCCGCATCATTCACAAATCCAAGCCAAACGAGGATTTCATTGATCACGCCTTGCTGCTGCAAAAGCACCTTCCAGGCCGATGTACGCACCAGAAGCGACGTCCAGAACGGCAACAACACAAGGATCATCAGGATGCTTGCCGTTCGCATCGGCAAGTTGGCCAACAGCCATGCAACCGGATACCCCAGAAGAATACAGCTTGCGGTAATGATCAGCGCCATAACCAGCGTACGGGTAAACAGCTTGGTATAAATCTGTTCATTGTCGGGCTTGGATTCTATTCCGTTTGGCGTCAGCGTCATATCAACGGAATTCAGGAAATAACCCGGTGTCATGCTCGGAGAATAAAGCTTGATCGTTGCCCAGACTTTCGGCGATCCCCAGTCTTCGTCTTCCTCGACGAATGCTTCGCGCAAACCGGTTTGCGGCAATTGATCAATATTTGCCGCCGCTGCCTTCAGGGCTGCGGCCCCCGGCCCACCATAGCTGCTGATTGCTGAAATCGTTTCGGGGTTGGTCAAATCCATCCCCAGCGCAGCATAGACGGATTCCCACGGGTCTTCCTCGGAAACCGTATCTTTGTCACGGATTACTGTCCAAAGCGCAAAGTCCGTATAGGCGCGCGCCGTCCAAGGCAGCATTTTAACGATATCTGCAGACGGAACAAAACCGACATCACCGGTCATGTCATCACCGGTCATCACCGCAATCAGGTTGCGGCGTTGCTGAAGCAAGGCTTCGCCACCGGTTCCTGACATCATCTCATACCAGAACGCGCCATCTTTGAAAGCGGAGTCAATGTCTTCAAGCGGGTCCTGCCAGAGTTCACCAATATCATCAAGCGAACGCCCGGTGGTCCTGAACAATGACGAAAGACCGGTCTGTTCATAATTCAGGCGGCTGCCAAGGCGCGTATGTTGCTTGGCTTCCTCGGCCTTGAATAAATCAATGTAAAGATTGCGATAAACGTCTTCATGTGGCGGCTGGTCGGTCGACCCGTCCCATTCGGAAAGCGCAACCACAGTGCCCGGAATGGTATTGGGCACAATATCGTTCTCAACGGAACGAAAAAGCATTGAAAGAATAGGTACGATGAAAGTCACCACCACAAAAATGAGCAGCGGTGCGACCAGCATGAGCGCGCGCAATTTCTGGCGCATCAATGCCCGTCTCAGACTTTGTTTTAACGGCCGGCCATCTGCGGCCAGCACGACTTCTTGTGTTGTATCACCCATTACGCCCCCGTAAGCCTGCCCTGATGTTTTCGGTCTGTTTATCAATTGGCAATTTGTTCTTTAGCAGTCGGTCGGCAAAGGGGGCCGGAAACGGCCCCCTTCCCCATATATATTATTGTGCAAGCCACGCCTGGAATTTGGCGTCGATGTCGTCACGGTAATCAGCCCAGAACTCGTAGTTATAGAGGAAGGTGTTCTTGGCGTTTTCCGGATCGGTCGGCATGTGCGGTGCCATATCGATCCCCAGGTCAGCATGTTTGCCAACCAGCGGAGCCGACGAGAAACGCGCCGGGCCATACGAGATGTATGCAGCCTGATCAGCAAGACGCTGGGTATCGGTTGCGAACTTCACGAAATCGAGTACACGATTAAGGCGATCTTCCGGAAGACCTGCCGGAATGATCCAGCCGTCAAGATCGAAGACCTGCGCGTCCCAAAGCATGGAAATCGGCTGATTCTGTTCAACAATCGCCGAGAACAGACGACCGTTATAAGTCGACCCCATGAAGACTTCACCATCAGCAAGAAGCTGCGGGGTATCGGCACCGGCACTCCACCAGATTACGCTATCTTTGATGGTTGCCAGTTTGTCGAGTGCCTGCTGCTGGCCTTCGGGTGTTTCCAGAACGTCATAAACTTCGTCCTTGGCAACACCGTCGCAGAGCAGAGCCCATTCCATGTTGTTGATCGGGCGTTTTTCAAGCGAACGCATGCCCGGATAGGTTTCGGTATCAAACAGTGCACAGATGTCGGTCGGTGCAGGGGTTCCGGCAGGAACCATGTCTTCACGGTAACCAAACGTGGTCGAATAAACGATCTGCGGGATGAAGCAATCGCTGACCAAAAGATCACCAAAGTCGTCTTCTGCAGATGTGCCGTCCGGCGCTGCTGCCAGAACTTCGTTGGCATCAATTTCCATTGCGAGACCTTCATCGCAAAGGCGCATTGCATCAGCAGCAACAACATCCACCAGATCCCAGGTGACGTTGTTGGCTTCGTTCATCGCACGCAGTTTTGCCACTGCCTCGTTCGAGCTTTCATCCCAAGTGATCGAGACACCCGGATTATTGGCCATATAGGGCTCGGCATAAGCTTTGACCTGGCTGTTCTGATATGCACCGCCCCAGCTGACCAGCGTCATGTCAGATGCCATGTCCTGTGCAAAAGCAGAACCACCGGCAACAACAAGCAATGCTGTTGATGCAGTAAGGGTTTTAATAAGTTGCATTAATAGACTCCCTGATTGTTTCCCGGACTATTCCTTGAGGACCAGTACCCGGGCGTACCGGCCCTGTATCTGTTATTCAGGCCGCGTTACGCATCCAGTGCGCGGCAATCTTCTGCCAGCCAGCCGATCTCGATGACCTGACCCGGTTTCAGCCGCGCCTGATCTGGTGCATTACGTGTTTTGATGATGAATTCATCATTATCAGCCACCCGCAAACGGGTACGGAAGATGTCACCCATATAGATGAATTCAAGGACTTCGGCCTTAAGGGTATGGGCATCTTCGTGTAGGCGGTCACGGTTATATTCAACACGTTCCGGGCGGATTGAGACCCGCGTGCGTTCGCCAACCTGACTGACATTGACCGGTACTGCGTCAATGATTTCACCATCATCGAGCTGCACAACGCAGGTATTGCCCTTGATTTCCTTAACAACGCCTTCGAGCGTGTTGTTTTCACCAATAAATTGTGCAACGAAGCTGTTTTCGGGCTGTTCGTACAATTTATCGGGCGGGGCAAGCTGCTGAATGCGGCCATCATCAAACACGGCAACCCGGTCTGACATGGTCAGCGCCTCGGTCTGGTCATGGGTCACATAAACGGTGGTAATGCCAAGCTGATGAGCCAGATGTGTGATCTCGAACTGCATCTTTTCACGAAGCTGCTTATCGAGTGCGCCAAGCGGCTCGTCCATCAGAACCAGTTCCGGCTCGAACACCAAGGCGCGCGCCAAGGCAACGCGCTGCTGTTGCCCCCCGGAAAGCTGGGCGGGACGACGACCGCCAAAACTGCCCATTTCCACCATATCAAGCGCACGCTTGACCTTTTCTTCCTGCTCGGCCTTGCCCATTTTGCGGACCTCAAGCGGAAAAGCGAGGTTTTCGGCAATCGTCATGTGCGGGAAAAGAGCATAGTTCTGAAAGACCATGCCAATGCCACGTTTGTGCGGCGGGATATTGTTGATTGAAACCCCGCCAAGGCGAATATCCCCGTGCGTCGCAGTTTCGAAACCTGCCAGCATCATGAGGCAAGTTGTTTTGCCTGACCCCGATGGGCCCAGCATCGTCAGGAACTCGCCCTTGGGCATGGTGAGATTGAGATCTTTGACGACAAGACTTTCGCCGTCATAACTTTTCTGAACACGTTCAAATTCAACGAACGCCTCGTTCGATGCACCGTCGGCCAAACTTTAATACCCCCTGATATATCATTGTTTGTTTAGCGTTTACGCTTTGGGTGATGTTTATGTGGGAAAGCTACCGCAACTTATCCAGAGTGACGGTTCCTCAAAGTTGTGGATAGAAGCATTGCGACACTGCCACGTAACAGGTGCGCGCAATCAAATCTGTTTTGTCTTTCTGCCAGTGACTTGGCACTGGTTTGTACACCTGCCCCACCCAACACGTATTGCATATTTCGATTTCGATTGTTTTTTGCAATGCGACATTAAAACAAACCTCAACTGTCACTTCAACCCCGCGGATCAAAAAGTTTAATATTCCCTTATTTCCCAAAGGCTTCACGGCCACCTCATCAACCAAAACTTATGTTCACAATTGAATTTTTCTTGCCACATAAATCGAAAACCGATCAATTTGCTTTGCGCTGGCAATTTCATGAAAACAGACCTATAAAGTGGCCATGATTTGCAATGATACACAGGAATTGCTGCGGTTCCTTCCACCGGCAGCACGTGTTTTGGGCCTGGACCTTGGCACCAAGACTATTGGCGTGGCCCTCTCGGATGTCGGGCTGCAGATTGCTTCACCCTATGAGCTGATCTCGCGCAAAAAGTTCACGCGTGATATTGCCCAGCTTTCATCGATTATCGACAAGCAGAATGTCGGCGGCATCATCATCGGTTTCCCACGTGAACTTGACGGTTCAATCGGCAAGGCCTGCCATCGCGTTTACGCTTTTATTGACGAAATGGAAAAATATATCGACCTGCCGGTCCTGATGTGGGACGAACGCCTGTCGACCAACGCTGTTGAACGTATTCTGATTGATGAAGTCGACATGACGCGCAAACGTCGCGCTGAAGTTGTCGACAAAACAGCGGCGGCCTATATCCTGCAAGGCGCGCTGGATCACTTGAACCGCCACACCGACCCCGGCGAAAACGCCGATGCGGACGATGACGAGATCGAGCACGACGAAGACTGATTACGCCAGCAATAAAACACAGCCAATCAAAGCTGCCTGCGTGATGCTGGCAGCTTTTTTATTTGGTCCGGGGACGAATGATCATCATCACGCCAAAAAAGCGCGACGGTGGCAGAACAAGGCTATCACCAACCTTGATCGCCCCCATAGAAAGGGCTGCATCAGAGATTTTTGACATCTCGTCAACGATCAATTCAAAACCGGCAAAACCATCGGTCGGGAAAGCATGGTCGTCAATCCCGTAGCGCGCCACCAGTTCGTCACCATGCAAGACATCGATAAGCGTATCTGCACCGATATCGGTATAAAAATCCTTCACTGCCTCTGCGGCCCAATGATCGACTATGACCTTGCCAATCGCCTGTGCTCCGTTCGGATGCGCCTGATAGGCTGGAAAGTAAAAATTCTGAACCGGGTGGCGGTGCTGGCAAACGAATGTCACAGCATGGCGCAACAAGGGATGGTTGGCATAGGCAAGTGAGAACGCAACACTCACCACATCCCCGTCCGGTGTTTTCGCATCACGTTCAAAGTGAAACACCGGGGGAACATACGCGCCGCCTGCGATGAATTTTTCCCGATCTTTTTCCGCATCATCGGACTGCAGCGCCAGCATCGACATGCCTTGCCGATGACGCAAATAATCCCGGTTATAAATCGGAAACGAGAACGGTTGCGAAAGATCGCTGTTGGCTATTTTATCCGGATCAAGAACCGCCAGAAGTTCAAGATACATCCCGTCAAGCTGTATCAACGCATTTCCGGTGCCAAACGGGTGCACTGCCCGCGGCGTTACGGTGAAGCCAAGGCGCGAATACGCTGATATCGCCGCATCAAGATCGTCCACACATAGCACCAGATGATCGATCGCGCGTGACATGGCACCCCTTTCCCGAAATATTTTTGGATGCAAAAAACGTTTTATTTCAAGAAACTTATCGATATTAGTCGCATTTGACCATGATGATCGTCACACCCGAACGATCTATCGGAAAAACGCCGCTCCCACCAGATTGGGGAAGTTAGCTGACAGATACCGACGAGTGTATTTTCCCTTACGCCCATTGATGGTAACAGTAAAAAGTTATTTCGAAGTTATTTGCAACCAAAGCTGAAGGCTGTTGAATGATCGCCATTCTGTCTGCATTGCTGCCGACTTTTGCCCTGATCGTTGCCGGATATGTTTTGCGCGAACGCAAATTTTTGCCTGACACTTTCTGGCCAAGTGCGGAAAAGCTGACATATTTCATTACCTTTCCGGCACTTTTGTTATCCAACACCGCCAAGGCCGACCTCGGTAGTCTTCCGCTTTTGGGCATTGCAAGTGCGATGCTTGGTACAATTGCCATCTGCACGATCCTGATCCTTGCCGCCCGGCCAGTCCTGAAGGTTTCTGGACCGACATTCTCATCACTCATTCAGGGCGCTATCCGCCCGAACACCTATATCGGTCTTGCGGTTGCGGCCGCACTTCTGGGGGCGCAAGGCCTGACCGTAACAGCACTTTGCGTGGCGCTGGTGGTTCCGACTGTGAATATCATATCGGTTTTGGCCTGTGCACATCTGGGGGAAAATGACCGGAAACCGGGCTTCGTGACCCTGATGCGTGATGTGGTGAAAAATCCACTATTGATGGCATGTGTTCTGGGTGTTTTGCTTAATATTGTCGGCTTTGGTTTGCCACCAATACTCGGCCCCTTCCTTGAAATACTGGGTCAGGCAGCACTGCCAATCGGACTTCTTGCTGTGGGGGCTGGTCTTGACCTCCGCGCGGCAAAACGCGCAGGTTACCCTGTGGGATTGTCCAGCTTTGGAAAGCTCGTTCTCAGCCCTGCTATCGCAGCTGGTCTTTGCATTGCTTTGGGTTTGTCTCACATCGAATTTACCGCAGTGGTGCTATATGCTGCCTTGCCATGCTCTGCCAGTGCATATGTTCTTGCCCGCCTGATGGGCGGTGATGCCCAGATGATGGCCAGCATCATCACTGTTCACACCCTTCTTGCCATTTTGACCATGCCAATTATCGCCATTTTGATGCAGGCGGTGTGAAATCGGGTTGATCAGCTAAAGCTCCAAAACCTGACCAAGCAGTCAGGAAACAGCATGCGCAAGCATCGAGGAATTCTGGCAATATTTAACTTTTCGTGACAGGGGCAATTCGTTATGCTCCGCGCGAAATTCTTCAAGGATCATCCAAGGGAAATGTGCAACGCCATGAGCGTCATGGGACCAGCGGCGGATCATTATCCGCACCCACACCTCCTCGGGATCGAGGGTCTAACCCCCGGGGAAATCACCCTTATTCTGGACCGTGCCCAGCATTATGCGGAAAAAAACCGCTCTGCGGATAAAACCAGCAACATTCTGGCCGGCGCGACAGTCGTTAATCTGTTTTATGAAAACTCTACCCGAACGTTAACCTCGTTCGAACTGGCCGCCAAACGCCTTGGCGCAGACGTTATCAATATGACGGTCGGTACAAGCTCGGTCAAAAAGGGCGAAACCCTGATTGATACCGCCATGACGCTTAATGCCATGAACCCGGACGCACTGGTTGTCCGCCATGGAGATAGCGGCGCGGTCAAGCTTCTGAGCGAAAAGGTCAATTGCGCGGTTCTGAATGCCGGCGACGGACGTCATGAACACCCGACACAGGCGCTTTTGGATGCGCTGACCATTCGCCGCCACAAGGGACGGCTGCACCGGTTAAATGTTGCGATTTGTGGCGATATTGCCCATTCGCGGGTTGCAAGATCGAACATCCTGCTTTTGAACACCATGGGATCGCGTGTGCGCCTTGTCGCCCCGCCAACCCTGATCCCGTCCAAGATCGACCGTATGGGTGTTGAAATCTTCCATGACATGGAAGAAGGCCTTAAGGACTGCGACATCGTCATGATGCTGCGCCTGCAGCTTGAACGTATGGAAGGCAGCTTTATCCCCTCTGTGCGTGAATATTTCCATTTCCACGGCCTTGACCGCGCCAAATTGGCAAATGCCAAGCCTGATGCCCTGATCATGCATCCCGGCCCGATGAACCGCGGCGTCGAGATCGATAGTGAAGTCGCCGATGACGTTGAACGTTCCGTCATCCGCGAACAGGTCGAAATGGGGGTTGCGGTGCGCATGGCAGCACTTGAACTGCTTGTGCAGAACCACAGAAAGACCGGAGGCCAGGCATGAACCCCGCAATTCGCGCCAAAGGCGCAGGTAAAAAAGCTTTTATCAATGCCCGCCTGCTTGATCCGGTCAAACGCACCGATGAAACTGGTGGCCTTTTGATCGAAGATGATACCATCATCAAAAGTGGCCCGGAAATCACCGAAAATGCAATTCCCGATACATTCGAGGTCTTTGATCTTGGCGGTGCGTGTCTTGCCCCCGGGCTGGTGGATATGCGCGCCCAATTGCGCGAACCGGGTTTTGAGCATCAGGAAACCATCGAAACCGCTGGGAAATCTGCTGCTGTCGGGGGTGTCACGACCATTATCGCCCTGCCCAACACTGATCCGGTGATTGATGATGTGGCTGGCGTTGAGTTCATTGCCCGACGTGCACGCAAGGTGGGGCTTGCCAAAGTCTTTGTCTATGGCGCTGTTTCCAAGGGGATCGCCGGACAAGAAATCACAGAAATGGGGCTGCTTCATCAGGCTGGCGCCGTCGCCTTTTGTGACGGGGTGAAAACCATTGCAAGTGCGCGGCTGCTGCGCCAGGCATTATCCTATTCCACATTTTTTGACGGCATGATCGTTCAGCACCCCGAGGAACCGGAGCTTTCCCGAGGGGCATCGATGAATAGCGGCGAACTTGCCACCCGCCTTGGCCTGTCAGGTGTTTCTCCCCTGGCCGAGGTGATGCAGATCGAACGCGACCTGCGCCTTGTTGAAATGACGGGTGGACGTCTTCATTTCGCCCATATCTCGACCGGGGAATCGGTTGATGTCATTCGCAAGGCCAAGAAACGTGGCCTGAAAGTCACTTGCGATACCGCACCACCCTATTTTGCGTTGAATGAAAATGCGGTATCGGATTACCGGACATTTGCCAAATTATCCCCGCCACTGCGATCCGAAGATGACCGGCAGGCAATTGTAGAAGGACTGGTTGATGGTACAATTGATGCCATCGCATCCGACCACAACCCGCAAGATGCCGATTCCAAGCGCCTGCCCTTTGCACAGGCAGCGGCCGGTGCCGTCGGGTTTGAAACGTTGCTACCAATGGCGCTGGAACTTTATCACAACGGGCATATGTCGCTTCTTGACGTGATCACCAAGCTGACCAGTGTTCCGGCGGATTTGGTACGTATCAAGGGCGCAGGCACCCTGGCCGAAGGAACGGCCGCGGATCTTGTGATCTTTGACCCGGATCGCCCGTGGAAAATCGATCCCTATCAGTTCCGATCCAAATCCAAGAATTCGCCATTTGATGGCCGCTTGACCCAAGGGCGCGTATTGCGCACCCTGATTGATGGTCGCGAAGTCTATTCCGAGGGGGCCTAGAATGGAACTTGATGCCACGTACAAAGCGATGTTGATGTCGCTTCAGATTGCCACGGTGTGTGGTTATCTTCTGGGTTCTATTCCGTTTGGGCTCGTCCTGACGCGCATGGCCGGGCTGGGCGACATCCGGCAAATCGGTTCTGGCAATATCGGTGCAACCAACGTCCTGCGCACCGGGCGCAAAGGCCTGGCGTTCATGACATTGGTCGGCGATGCCGGCAAAGGGGCGTTTGCCGCTTTGTTATTTGCCCACCTTTATGGCCCCGAACAGGGCATATTTGCCGGTGGTGCCGCTGTCATCGGGCACATGTTCCCTGTCTGGTTACGGTTCAAAGGGGGCAAAGGGGTGGCCACAACACTTGGTACCCTTGTTGCTGTGAACTGGATCATGGGGCTTTGCGCCGCATTGACATGGCTGGTCATGGCGCTGATTTTCCGAATTTCTTCGCTATCAGCACTTGTTGCCATGATTGCCGCCCCTTTGGGTGCGTTTTTCATTGCCAATGATGCCGGTGCCGGGTGGCTTGGGGTGTTTCTTGCTGTGATTGTCTGGCTGGCCCATCACGCCAACATCAAACGGTTACTGCGCGGTGAAGAGCCCAAGATCGGCGCGAAAAAAGCGTAAGCCAAGCAACGAATAGCGAAATATCGACACATACAGTCCCTTTGAATAGCTTGACGAATTAACGCCCGGATGATCACAATCCGGGCGTTATGCATTTAACGGACCCGCAATCGCAGCGATTATCGCAATCCGAACGTCTGGCGCGTATGCGTCTGGCGCGCAGCACAAATATTGGTCCCGTTACGTTTAGGAAGATGCTTGAACGATTTGGCTCTGCGCGCGATGCGATCGAGGCCCTGCCCGACATCATTGCACAGGCCCAAACAGCAAGAAAAATCCGGTTATCAAGCCGCGCGGAAACAGTTTCAGAAATTGAAACCGCCCAAGCATGCCGTGCCCGGCCAATTATCTTTGGCGATCCCGAATATCCCGCATTATTGGCGCAGATTGACGATGCACCGCCCTATTTTTACGCGATTGGAAGAACCGAACTTCTTGGTAAGTCCGCAATCGGTATTGTTGGGGCACGCAATGCGTCAGCAACCGGCTGTGGTTTTGCCCGTAAAATCAGCCATGAACTGGTTTCGTCGGGCTTTGTCGTTGTTTCAGGCATGGCGCGCGGCATTGACGGTGCCGTGCATGGCGCAGCCCTGCAATTGAGCACCAAAGATATAGCAGGCGGAACCATCGCCGTGCTTGGTGGGGGTGTTGACGTGGTTTATCCCCGCGAACATCAGGAACTTTATGAACGCCTGTGCGATCAGGGCTGTGTGATATCTGAAATGCCGCCGGGCCTGAAACCGCAAGCCAGGCATTTCCCCCGACGCAATCGCATCATATCGGGATTATCGTTTGGCGTTGTCGTTGTCGAAGCGGGACGCAATTCCGGGTCATTGATCACCGCACGTTTTGCTGGTGAACAGGGACGCGATGTTTTTGCTGTACCTGGCTCCCCGACTGATCCGCGTGCAGCCGGACCAAATAGCCTGATCCGGGATGGTGCGATCTTGTGCGACTCTGCCGATGTTATTCTGGACACTGTGCGCCGCGCAGAACAAAACACCCATCTGTTTGAAGAAATTCACAGCTTTAACTCAGACGGATACGCAAACCACCCGCTACACAAGAATAAAAGCTTTGACGACATCATTGCATCCATCGAAGGTGATACAGTGATGTCTGATGACAAAAAAACCACGCAAGGAATTGATAAAGAAGAACTTTTATCCAAAAACACCAGCACTGAAACTGCTGGGGATGACACCGAAAAAATCTTTGAATTATTGTCGGCATCCCCCGTACTGATTGATGAACTTATTCGTACGTCGGACTTGCCCGCCGGACAGGTTTCGACAATTTTGATTGAATTGGAACTTGCAGGAAGGGTTGAACGTCACCCCGGAAATAGGGTATCGCGTATCGCCAATTGAGAGTCACGTCGCTTGTCGGTGTGACAAATATTGTTGTGATTTGCCGCAATTTGCGCAATTTGATCTGAGAAACCGCTACACAATATATATGTGTGCATCGCTTCGGGTTATTGACCACACAGCATAATAACCGCCTTCGGGCGCAAGAACCGGACACGAAAAACGTAATGAATCTTGTCATCGTCGAATCCCCGGCCAAAGCCAAGACGATCAACAAATATCTCGGTGACGACTATAAGGTGTTGGCCTCTTTTGGTCATATCCGTGATCTGCCATCCAAGGATGGTTCGGTCGATACCGATAACGATTTTTCGATGATCTGGGAAACCGATAGCCGTTCGGACAAACAGATCCGAGAGATCGCATCCGCAGCGCGCGATGCCGACACGATCTATCTCGCAACTGACCCGGATCGCGAAGGTGAAGCAATTTCCTGGCATATTCTTGAGGTTCTAGAGCAGAAAAAATTGCTCCGCGGGCGTGATGTCCACCGCGTTGTGTTCCACGAGATCACCAAAAAAGCCGTGACCGAGGCTATTGCCAACCCACGCGAACTCAATCAGGAACTTGTTGATGCCTATCTGGCGCGCCGTGCGCTTGATTATCTTGTCGGCTTTAATCTGTCACCGGTTCTGTGGCGCAAGCTGCCGGGTTCGCGTTCTGCGGGGCGCGTTCAGTCGGTCGCACTGCGCTTGATCTGCGAGCGTGAGATCGAGATTGAAGCCTTCAAACCCGATGAATACTGGTCGCTTGAGGCCGGCTTTGCGGTGCCCGAGGGCAAGTTTTCCGCCCGCCTCACCCATTTGAATGGCGAAAAGCTTGATAAGCTTGCACTTGGCGATGAAAACGCCGCCAAGATTGCCAAAGAAAAAGTCGAAAGCCGCAGTTACACCGTTTCGAAGGTAGAGCGCAAAGACGTTAAACGCCGCCCGCAGCCGCCCTTCACCACATCAACACTGCAGCAGGAAGCATCGCGTAAACTCGGTTTCGGGGCAAAACGCACCATGCAGCTTGCCCAGCGTCTTTACGAAGGCATTGATATCGGTGGCGAGACTGTCGGTCTGATCACCTATATGCGTACCGATGCCGTTGTCCTGTCGCAAGAAGCATTGGCGGCTGCCCGTCGCCTGATTGGCAAGGATTACGGTGAAAACTATCTTCCGGCGAATGCACGGAGCTTTGCCAACAAGGCCAAAAACGCACAGGAAGCCCACGAAGCCGTCCGCCCGACCGATCTGTTCCGTCGCCCCGAACAGGTTGCACGCCATTTGGACAAGGATCAGTTGGCCCTTTATACCCTGATCTGGAAGCGGACCGTTGCGTGTCAGATGGAAGACGCGCGTTTTGATCAGGTCGCGGTTGATTTGTCATCGAATGACAATCATGTCGTTCTGCGTGCCAATGGCTCTGTGGTTAAGTTTGACGGTTTCCTGAAGCTTTATCAGGAAGGCAAGGACGATGAGAGCGATGACGAAAAAGATCGTCGCCTGCCACCGCTTAAGGAAGGGCAGAAACCCGATCTGGGTAATGTCAGCATCGATCAGCACTTCACCCAGCCCCCGCCCCGCTATACCGAGGCGAGCCTGGTCAAAAAGATGGAAGAACTCGGCATTGGCCGTCCGTCAACCTATGCATCAATCATTTCGGTACTTCAGGATCGAAACTATGTGTTGCTTGAACGCCGTCGCTTTGTTGCACAGGACCGAGGTCGCCTGGTGACGGCCTTCCTGTCGAAATTCTTTGAACGCTATGTGCAGTACAACTTCACTGCTGACCTGGAAAACCAGCTTGACGAAATCTCGATGGGCAAACTGGCCTGGAAAGATGTTCTCAGGGATTTCTGGAAATCATTCAAAGGCAATGTCGACGAAGCCAAGGAACTGAAAATCACCGACGTGCTCGACGCGCTTCAGGTAATGCTGGAAAACTATCTGTTCCCGCCGCGTGAGGACGGTACTGATCCGCATAAATGCCCGAAATGCTCCGACGGGACACTTAGCCTTAAGCTCGGAAAGTTCGGGGCTTTCCTTGGCTGTTCGAACTATCCGGATTGTAATTATACCCGCCCGCTTGTCGCCAATGACAACGGCGCGGATTCCGAACTTGATGCAGGTCCCAAAGTCCTTGGTATCGACAAGGAAACCGGCAAAGAGATAACCCTTCGCAAAGGCCCGTACGGCGTTTATGTCCAGTTGGGCGAAGAAGAGGAAGTCGAAGGCAAGAACGGCAAGCCCAAAAAAGTCAAACCCAAACGCACCTCGCTGCCCAAAGGGCTGGAGCCATCAGTCGTTGATCTGAGCAAGGCAGAGGAACTTCTGACCTTACCGCGCGTTGTCGGGATATTCCCCGAAACCGGTGAAGAGATGAAAGCAAATATCGGTCGGTTTGGCCCATATGTTCAGGCAGGTAGCATCTTTGCGTCCCTTAAGGCCGATGATGATGTCCTGACGATTGGCGAAAACCGTGCTATTACCCTGATTGCCGACAAGCGTGAAAAAGCCGGTAAGGAAATCGGAAAGCATCCCGATGATGGCGAGCCGATCTTTGTTGCGGTCGGTCGCTGGGGTCCGTTTGTGAAGCACAAGAAAACCATTGCCAATATCCGCGATGTTGAACGTGACGACATCACGCTGGAAATGGCGATAAAGGCCATTAAGGACAAAGAAGCCAAGTCGGGCAAAACAACCAAGGCCGCGACCAAGAAAACGGCAACAAAGAAGACAACCGCGAAAAAAGCGCCGGCCAAAAAGAAACCGGCTGCAAAGAAAACCGCAGCGAAAAAGACAACCAAGAAAAAGGCGGCGGCAGATTAACTGCCGCCTTCCTTTTCAATGTAATACCCATGAAAGGACGCCGCAACGTTGGCGAACGACACAGAAGACAAAAAACACTTCCCCACCAAGGAAGAAATTATCGAGTTCATCGATATGAGCCCCACCCCTGTTGGCAAACGCGAAATCGCGCGTGCCTTCAACATCAAGGGTGCCGCCAAGATCGAACTTAAAAAGATCCTGAAAGACCTTAAAATTGGCGGCGATGTCGTCAAGGGACGCAAGCGGTTTGATAAACCCGACCGCCTGCCACCGGTCGAAGTTCTTGAAATTACCGGCATTGATGATGATGGCGAAGTTCTGGCCAAACCGAATGTCTGGAAACACGATTATGACCCGCCAGTGATCATCGTCAAATCGATCCGCCGTGGCGGCCCCAGTGCGCCGGGGATCGGCGACAAGATCTTGGCCAAGCTGCGCTATACCGGCAAGCATACCTATGAAGCCAGCATCATGCGGGTTCTTGGAAGCGGCCCACAGCGCGTTCTGGGACTTTATCGCCCCAATGAACGCGAAGGCCGCGTTGTGCCCACAGATCGTAAGGATAGCGGCGAGATCGCCGTCCCGCTGGATGACCATCCCGATCTGGAAAAAGGTGCGCTGGTTCTGACCGAAATCCTGCCGGGCAAACATTTCGGATTGCGCAAAGGCCGGATTACAGAGGTTCTTGGCAATATCAATGAACCGAAATCGATCAGCCTGGTATCGATCCATGCACGCGGGATTCCGTTTGAATTTCCGCCTGAAGTCGAACTTCAGGCCCGTGAATCCAAGGCGACCCCGCTTGGCAAACGTACAGACCTGCGCGATATCCCGCTGGTGACGATTGATGGCGCCGATGCACGCGATTTTGATGATGCCGTCTGGGCTGAACCCGATCCAGACCCGGCCAATGAAGGCGGCTGGCACATCATGGTCGCGATTGCCGATGTATCCTGGTATGTCCGCCCCGGTGACGCACTTGACCGCGAAGCCGTCAAACGCGGCAATAGCTGCTATTTCCCGGACCGGGTCGTACCGATGTTGCCGTTTGAATTGTCAAACGGCTGGTGCTCGCTTGTTCCGCATGAAGATCGAGGTTGTATGGCGGTTGAAATGTGGCTTGATAAGCATGGTCACAAACTCCGCCATAAATTCTGTCGTGGCATGATGAAGTCCGCCGCACGCCTGACCTATGATCAGGTTCAGCGTGCGATGGATGGTCAGCCCGACGAAACCACCGGCCCGTTGGTCGATACGATCATCAAACCGCTTTACGGTGCCTATAATGCGTTCTTGGAAGCACGTAAAAAGCGTGGCGTTCTTGAACTTGATGTTCCCGAACGCAAGATCGAGCTGAATGACCAAGGCCAGATTGTCGCCATTGCACCTCGTGCGCGCTTTGACAGTCACAAACTGATCGAAGAATTCATGATCGCGGCCAATGTTTGTGCCGCCGAAGAACTTGAACGCATCAAACAACCTTGCATGTATCGTATCCATGATGCCCCGAGCGAGGAAAAGCTTGAAGCCCTGCATGAGTTTCTTGAAGGTGCCGGCTATAAACTGAACAAGGCATCGGTCCTGCGTCCACGCGATTTCAACCGCATCCTGGAACTGGCCAAGGACACACCAGAGTCCGAGCTGATCAACACCGTTGTTCTGCGCAGCCAGTCACAGGCGATGTACAGCCCCGACAATATCGGCCATTTCGGCCTTGCGCTTAAGAAATATGCACACTTCACATCTCCGATCCGGCGTTATGCCGATCTTTTGGTGCATCGTGCGTTGATCGCGGGCTTGAAACTTGGTGAAGGTGGACTGACACCGGAAGAAGGCGAACGGTTCGAACAAATCGGCGAAGATATTTCGGGAACTGAACGACGCGCAGCCATGGCCGAACGCGATGCGGTTGACCGCTATGTCGCAGCCTATATGTCGGACAAGGTCGGCGCAGAATTCCCCGGCAAGATATCGGGGGTGACGCATTTCGGCTTGTTTGTCTCGTTAAACGAAACTGGTGCAGACGGTCTGGTGCCGATTTCCACCCTGCCCGATGACTATTATATTCACGACGCAGCAAGCCATGCGCTTGTCGGGCAAAACCGGGGCAAGAAGTTCCAGTTGGGTGATACCGTTGTCGTGCGTATTGCCGATGCCGATGCCGCAACGGGATCTTTGGCCCTGCGCCTGGCCGAACATGCCGACATTACAGCCCGCGACCTGGTTGAACGTCCGCGCGGGCGTCGCGGATCCGGGAAACGACGTGGAAGCCCCGGGGACCGCAGCCATCGTCATGGCAGCAAACCCGGATTCAGATCTGGTCCGCGCGATGCAAAAGGTCCGGCGGGCAGTTCTGCAACAAAATCAAAGGGCAAAAGTGCCAAGGCCGGGGCCAAGAAAAAAACGACACCCAAAAAACAGCGCAAGCTGGTGGCCTCAAACCGGGCGGCTCGCAACACCGCCAAGAACGGGTCCAAACCGGAATAAAACGGTTTGTTTCATCCGACCAAATCAAAAGGCGGCCAACCCGGCCGCCTTTTTTCTGCGCTGAAACGGTGTGTTTATCACAACATCGTTTCGATAAATTCAGACAGGTGTTCCGAGGTTTTCTTGCCCTGGTTGCTGATGATCGCAACGTTTTCGGGTAACCCTTCAAGATCAGGGTGTGACGCATCAAAGCTTGTCAAAAGGCCAAGCTTCTTATCTGCAAGGGTTTTCATGGCGGCCAAGGCACGGATCAACTCAATCCCGCTTAGGCCATCAAGGACCGCAGCCGTTATCACCGCATCGGGACGTGATTGAACCACAGTCTGGAAGGCTTCGACGGCAGACCGGGCGGTGATCGTGCGAAAACCCTTTTCACGCAAAGCACGTTGCAAAAAATGGGCTTGAACCGCAGTTGCCGTGACCAAAAGGATTTCTTTGTCCTGCGCAACACCGGCAGATGAACCGGAGTCTTTTTCATCGACCGCAACAGTTCGGGTCGGCAACGAGCGCAAAATGCGCGTTTCTTCTTCTGCTTGCGGATTGGTCCCGCTTTCAATGATTTCGCGTATCCAACTGGTAAAATCGACCAGCGACGCAGCTTCACGGTCATCAATCTCGGTCAGGTCAGCGATGTAATCTTCAAGACGGTGCGCGATTGCTGCGACCAACGGAAACCCGAATGACCCGGCCAACCCCTTGACGGTATGGGCTTCGCGCCGCAATTCAGCAATACCAATGGCGGCTTCATCCATTCCCCCGGCCACGCGATCAATCGTGGTTTCGATACGATCAACTCGATCGAGCGTATCCTCGATAAAGTCTTGTTTCAGGCCGGCAATGATTGCGTCCGCGTTTCCCATTTGGCACTCCGTTGGCAGTCGTCCGATCAAGTGAAAGTGACTAAAACGCGCCCCAGAGGTGAATATCCCGGGTCGATTTTGCTTGCTTGCGCGATCGAACATCATGATGATGGCTTACCGTTTCAATGCCCGTTTTCGTCCCCCGGATCAAGAGCGCGCTGAAATGTGACAGGAGTAAATTTAACGATGAGTGCCCCACATCACATCGCCCCCGACGGCAACGAACAATCCAGCACACAAACCAGAGGTCGCCTTATGACCGGTCTTCGCCGCGGTTTTCGGCGCAAATGCCCGAATTGCGGTCATGGCTTGGCATTCGGTGGATATTTGAAATTGCGTTCGGAATGTGATGTCTGCAATCATCCGATTGGGGAATATCGTTGTGATGATGCCCCGCCCTATTTCACAATTTTTCTGGTTGGTCACATCGTGGTGCCCGGTGCACTCGCCATGGAACAGAATTACAGTCCGTCTCTGACCTTGCAACTTTCGATCTGGTTGCCTGCAACTGTTGCTTTGTGCCTTGCATTCCTGCCCTTTATCAAAGGTGCGGTTCTAGGCACGCAATGGGCCATGCGTATCAAAGGATAGTCATTGGCCAATGGCCACACTTTGCCTTAGAATGCGCCGTAACTTACCAGAATTACACGGGTTGTTTAGTTGGTCGCGCTTGTCTCTCTTGGCACTTTAAAACGAACACATGACCGAGTTGCCGTCAGCCCCCGACGTGCGCAAATTAAGTGTATGGCGGTCGGGTTGTGCATGTTGCAGGCTGCTTGCGCAGGATCACAGCATACCGGTGTTGGTTCCCCCGATGATCCCAAAACGCGCGAGCTGATATCACAGACCATCGAACTTGTTGCCACGCGCTATATTGATCCGATCAGCCGTGAACAGATTCTGGTGAACACGCTTGATGGGTTGTCATCAATTGACACCAATATCCGCGTCGATATCACACCGTCTGAACTTGTGCTGCAATATGATGATCGTGTTGTCGACACCATTGCACTGCCCGCATCAATCGACGACACGGTTGAGGCCGACAATATGCAAGTCTGGTCGGAAATAACTCTTGATGGTCTGAGCAGCTATCGCCTGCACTCGGCGAAACTGCGTAACAGTGCAACCGAGGATATCGAGTCTGCCCTGGTCAGTGGCGCAATCCGAAATCTTGATCGCTATAGCCGCTATGAAGGCCCTGCACGCGCAGAGAATGCGCGCAACCGCCGTGATGGCTATATCGGTATCGGTGTGCGCGTGGTCGGCGGAAGCGGCTATCCTGTTGTAAAGCTGGTCCATCCTGAAAGTCCCGCAGCGCGGGCTGGCCTGAATGCCGGTGACCAGATCATTGCGATCAATGGCATGGACATGTATGGCAAACCCAGCCGATATACAGCCGATCTTCTACATGGCGAAGAAGGCAGCATTGTGCATATGGAAATCAATGCTGCCGGCAGCACAAGCATCACGCCGCTTGAGATTTTGCGCGAACGCGTGATTGACCGCACCGTGCATGCCGAAATTCGGGACAACATTCTGGTCGCACGGGTCAGCAGTTTTAACTCTGCAACGGCCTCGGCCCTTGGCGACAGCATCATGAAAGCCAAGCTTGGTACAGGTGGGCTTCGAGGGGTCATTCTTGATCTTCGGGGCAATCGTGGCGGCCTGCTGCAACAAGGCGTCGCAGTTGCAGACCTGTTCCTGGCCGATGGCCCGATTGGTGAGACAATCTCGCGGGTGGTTGCAGCCCGCCACGTCTTTACCGCAGAAACCGGCGACCTGACCGAAGGCGCACCGCTTGTCGTTCTGATAGATGGACGCACAGCTTCTTCTGCGGAACTGGTGGCGGCGGCCCTTCAGGATCGCCATCGCGCGGTTCTCATCGGTTCAACCAGCTTTGGCAAAGGGTCCGTACAGGCCATCAATGACCTGCCAAATCGCGGCACCTTGACCTTTACATGGTCACGCATCAATGCACCGTCCGGATACACTTTCGACAGAATTGGTCTTTTCCCGGCGATTTGCACCCGGTCTGACGCCGATACTACCGCGATCCATCAGGTCGCCCAGGCGCTCTCACAGCGTGATAAAACCGCCTCTGTCATGATGCGTTGGCGCAGACTTGATTATCAGGACGAAAAAAGCCGCCGTGAACTTCGCAATGTCTGTCCTGCCAGTTCGCATGGCGAAACATTTGATGTTGATGTTGCACTTGAACTTCTGAAAAATCGTCATGAATACAAGAATCTGGCCTATCTCGGACAAGAAGAAATCGCCGATACATTTGCCAGCCAATAAAATTGCATTCTTTTTCCCAAAATGGCTTGACACTCTGTCGATAACCTTTATGTTCCGCCGCCTGAGATACACCTGAACACAGGATGCAGAGACATGGCGAAGCCCGCTTCGATCCTCGTAAAGTTGGTAAGCACCGCAGACACCGGTTACTTCTATGTTGTTAAGAAGAACCCGCGGAATACCACCGAGAAATTCCAGTTTCGCAAGTACGACCCCGTCGTGCGTAAGCACGTCGTGTTCAAAGAAGCGAAAATGAAGTAATCCAGTTCTTAGGAATTTGGTTACAAGAATTTAAAAGACGTGTCCTTCGGGACACGTCTTTTTTTATATCCGTATGACGCTAAAGGCATATGGCAGACCTTAAAGCGTTTTGCGTTTAATCTGCACCATTGTGTTTGTTTTTGACGTGCCGTTTGGCAAGGCGCAGCGTGCAGAGCGATGCGGCGCTTCGGTCAAACGGTGTAACGTTGCGAAACGTCGCCAAAAGCAAACCCTTCGGGCCGGGATCACCTTCCGCCCCGCAGCGTCAAGACCCTGGAACGTAGCCCCGCTACGCCCTGCGGCCCTTTCCTCGCCGGACAGAAGGTTATCTCCGGCAAAATGGTGCAGATTAAATGCAAAACGCTTTAGTCGACATCATGGGGTATCATCCAAACCGGCGATACCCTGCTACGGCCAGCAGCAACCACCCGCCAATAAATGAAAATCCCCCGACCGGTGCAACAGCCCCCAAGGCGGTAATGCCGCTAAATGCGATCAGGTACAAAGACCCGCAAAAGAAGAAAATCCCGGCCAGCATCGCATAAGCAGCAAACCGTAAAAACTTATCGTCGGGTACATGATGTACAAGGCCGGCAATGGCTGCCAACGCAACGGCATGAATCAATTGGTAATGCGCACCTTTTTCCACAAGACCGCGCGCATAGTCCATGTCGCTACCAGCCATACCATGGGCTGCGAATGCGCCAAGCGCGACCGCTATTGCCCCGTTCAAACCAGCCATTACTACTGAAATACGCATTGATAATGCCCGTCGTAAAAATTTTTGAATCCGCTATTTACCTTAGATCGGTGCAAACCGGGTTTCCATGCGAAAACGCAAAAAAAATGGCCGTACAAAACTGTACGGCCAGTAAATCTCTTGGGGGAGATGTGGCGGATCATCGAAATGCCCGCAACAAGAATAGGCTTATACGCTAAGCCGTCTTTACTCTGTGACAGCCGTCACAATGGACAGAAAAGAACAAAAAAACTTCTACTGGATTGACTCACTCAGGAATTCTTCAAGCCGCCGCACATCGGGAACCAACAGGCTCGTTCCGACTTTTGACACCAGTTGCCGTTTACCAAGTGTGCTCATGACGCGTGCAACAGTTTCGCGTGATGTACTGACCCGTCCGGCCACTTCGGAATGCACAGGAACAGGCGACAACATCGCCGCCCCCTGACCATCGCAAACCTCAATGGCGCGGCGCAGGATTTCGGCGACAACCCGTTCGTTTGCGCCAAGTGTACTGACATCAACAATACGGCGCGTCGATGTTCTTACTATTCTTGCAAGTTCGACAATCACGTTCCAGGCAACCGAAGGATGACTTTTGACAACCTTTTCGAAGTTGCTCGGACTTAAAATAGCGACGCTGGTGTCTGCCACGGCAACCACATAAGCCGAACGCGGCTGCCCGTCTATGGCGGAAAGTTGCCCGACACAGCCGCCTGCCCCAATTTCCTCAAGCGTGATTTCGCGGCCCGACAGTGAATAATTCACCACACGCACCTGCCCCGAAAGAATAAGATATACGTCCGAGCTATTTGATTCCGGATCGATAATTTGCGCCCCGGCCGAAAATGTCTTTCGGTTTACATGGCGCTCGACATCTTCAATCGCGTGCTCATCGAGATCCGCGAAAATGCCGACCACAGATAGTTTCACATTGGCCCCCAAGATTCATGCGACGGTATTGTTTTTATCCGAACCGCAGATTGTTTGCATCCACCAATCTTTTGATATTCCAGTCACAATCATATGCAAACAGACTGAAACTGACAACGATTGCCACCTTAAAGCCACATCCCCATATGTCGATGGACAAAATCATGCTGCATGTGCGAATATAGTCGCTAATCTTTCATTCTAGGCGACAATTTTTACCCATCCCGCTTCGCGAGGAGGTTGGCCATGAGTCCCGAATTGGAGATTTTTCGGCGCAGTCCGACAAGCGCCCCAAAAAGCAAACATCCATTGGTGTTTATTCATGGTGCCTATACAGGTGCCTGGTGCTGGAATGAGCATTTTTTAACCTGGTTTGCAGACCGCGGCTTTGAAACCGTAGCCTTTTCTTTACGCGGACATGGTGGTAGCGGTGATCGCGCATTGCGCAGCCTGGCTTCAATCGATGATTACGTCGAAGATCTTGAAGAAGTCGTTGAAACCCTGGGGCAAGAACCGGTCCTGATCGGGCATTCCATGGGTGGCTATATCGTTCAAAAATACCTTGAACAGCATAGCGCCGAGGCAGCAATCCTCATGGCCTCTGTCCCGCCAGAAGGATTGATCGTCAGCAATGCCATGATGGCAATGGCCCAGCCCGATCTTTTTTTCCAGATGTTCTGGCTTCAGGCAATCGGACCACATACTTTTCTGCGTGAACGTCTTGGTCGTGCAATGTTATCGCCGGATATCGCAGAAGATGAAGGCATGATTTATTTCGGCAGACTTGAAACCGAAAGTCAGCGTGCGATTAGTGACATGATGGGCGGAAATCCCATTTTCCTTACAAAAGACGATGTCCCGCCGATGCTGGTCATGGGGGCACGCGATGACGAAATCATCCAAAGCGAGCTTACCCGCCACACAGCCCGTCGATATGGCGCGGATTATGCTTTGATCGACGACATCCATCACGCCATGATGCTTGATAAAAACTGGGCAAAGGTGGCTGAAACGATACTGGCATGGCTTGAAGTCAATCTCGTCACCCAACAGCGCAAAAAGGGAAACAAAACGGCGGCTTGACGGTGAAGTGTGTTTAACGATTGCTTTCATTTGTCAGAATTTTCTGGAACCATAGCCAACCTGAACAAAAATGCGAGGTTGACATCATGGCCCACAAGACCACGGTTTCCAGACATTTTGTCGCATTTTCCACCTTCGCCGTTTTTGGCATTGCCGCGATCACAGCCAATTCCAGTAATGCACAACAAGCCGCCGATGCGTTCGCCCCTGAGAGTGACACACAATCATGATAACCGGTGACGAACTGGTTGGCGGCGCGGATGCGCGTCGGGAAGGCATCGTAACTGGCGACTAAAGACAGATAGAACAACAAAAAAACGGGCCCTGTTGTCACAGCGACCCGTTCTTTATCGAAATCCGGCACACGTCATTGAAACCTATAGCCAGCTTTCTAACATTCTCAGCAAATCCTTGTGATCCTGTGCGATATAGTGCGCCCCGGCATCCCGCAGAAGATCTGCTGGTGTGATATCAACAAGACCAATGGTCGTTGCCCCGGATGCCACACCGGCACGCACGCCACTTTGGCTGTCATCAATCACCACGCATTGGTCGATTGGTACAGAAATTTTCTGAGCGGCAAGCAAATAAACATCCGGATGAGGTTTGGCATTTTCGACATCATGCGCCGAGCAAATCCGGCCCGTGAAACGATCAAGCAAGCCGACCTTGGCCAATGAAATATCCATCTTTTCATGCGGGCCGTTACTGCCAATTGCCATGGGGATGGCGTGGCGATCAAGCAGATCAAGCACCGGATCAAGGTCCTCGAACGGTTGCAGATCGTTTCTAAACGCTTCGAAAGTTCGCTGATAACATTCGTCAATCCAGTTATCAGGCAATGTCACACCGAACTTTTGCGCCATCATGGGGCCAACGGATGCAAGCGTTCCACCTATGAAGAAATCATGAGTTTGCTTGGCATCCATCGCACAACCATAATCACACAACAAATCCGTCAGGACTTTATTGGCAAGGCTTTCGGAATTCACCAGCACGCCATCACAATCAAAGATGACGCCGCGCACCACAGGTTTTGTCATGAATACTGTCCCTATACGCCAGCCAGTTCGGACCAACGGGCCTCGTCATAGGCCACAGTTCGGATCGTCCCGAAATCAACAACCGGTCGTTTGATCACGGTCGGATTGGCTGCCAAAACCTTTGACGCCTCTGGCCCGCCCTGTTCAAGCGTTGCCTTGTCCTCATCGCTCAGATTGCGATAGCTTGGCCCTCGTTTATTGATCAAGATTTTGCCACCAACTTCGTCAAGCCAGCCTTCGATTGTTTTGGCATCGATCCCGTCTGCCCGAAAATCATGAAGTTTGTTTTCAATGCCTTTGGCATCAAACCATTTCAGTGTTTTGCGGACTGTATCGCAGTTCTTGATGCCGTAAATCGTAACCATATCAATTCCAGTGCTTTAATGTCGTCGGGATGCAGCCATGCATCACGCAATCGGTTTTGACCCTAATTCCCGGAACCTATATAAAGACCGCGCTTGGAATACAGCAACCCTCTTCACCCCGCTTTGATGAGAAACGGTAGGCAAATGACTGTTAATCGGCGTATTTCCGTCGCACCGATGATGGATTGGACGGACCGGCATGATCGCTATTTTCTGCGGCAGATCAGTCGCTATACGTTGCTTTATACCGAAATGGTCACAACGGGGGCCATTCTTCACGGCGGTGTGGAACGTCATCTCCGCTATAATGACGCCGAACACCCGGTTGCGCTTCAGCTTGGCGGCAGCGACCCGGATGATCTGGCGCGCGCCTGCGAAATCGCCAACCAATACGCCTATGACGAGATCAATCTGAATTGTGGCTGCCCGTCTGACCGTGTGCAAAACGGCGCATTCGGGGCCTGTCTGATGGCGACACCCGATATTGTTGCAAAGTGCGTGAAATCGATGATTTCGGCCAGCGACGCCCCTGTCACGGTTAAAAACCGCATCGGCATTGACGATCAGGAAGATTACCCGTCTCTGAAACGCTTCACCGAAACGGTTGCCGAGGCCGGCTGCAAAACCTTTATCGTTCACGCGCGCAAGGCATGGCTCAAGGGCCTGTCGCCCAAGGAAAACCGCGAAGTACCACCGCTAAAGTACGAGCTGGTCTATCAGCTTAAACAGGAATTTCCCGAACTTGAAATCCTGATCAATGGGGGCATCAAGACGCTTGATGAAACCCAAGAGCATCTGAAACATGTCGACGGTGTCATGATCGGGCGCGAAGCCTATCAGAACCCTTATGTTCTGGCGGATGTAGATCGGCGTTTTTATGGCGATGACGCCAAACCAAAGACACGCCATCAAGTCGTTGAGGCGATGTTGCCTTATATCGAAGAACACCTGAAAGAAGAGCATGGCACGATTGGTCATGTCACCCGCCATATGCTGGGCTTGTTCCAACAAATGCGCGGTGCCAAGCAATGGCGCCGTTATCTGAGCGAAAACGCCCATCGCAAAGGTGCCGGTACCGAGGTCGTCCGCGAAGCATTGGCTCTTGTCCCCGAACAGGATAACGAGGTCCTGTCTGCATGACGGCCACGGATGTCACCAAGGCTCCTGAAGGTGATGAACCAAGCTCTGCGGGCGAAATAAGCTGGCGGGATGGCAACGTGCCATATTCCCCGCATTTTGGTGATATTTACTTCAACCCCAAGGATGGACTGGCCGAAACGCGTTATGTGTTTCTAGAAGGCAACAACCTTCCATCAGCGTGGCAAAACCGCGAAAACTTCGCCATTGGCGAGACCGGATTTGGCACAGGGTTAAATTTCCTTGCGGCTTGGCAAAGCTGGGCAAACGATCCAAAGCGGGCAGCGCGCCTGCATTTCGTTTCTGTCGAAAAATATCCCCTCAGCCGAGATGACATGATCCGCGCGCATCAGAGCTGGCCGGAATTGGCACAATATTCCCGTCAGCTTGCCGATATCTGGCCGCACGAGACCATGCTACCAGGTATACATCGTTTTGGCCTTGCCGATGGTGCTGTCAGCCTTACGCTTTTGATCGGTGATGCGATTGAATGCTGGTCTGGCTATTACGGAAAAATTGATTGCTGGTTTCTTGATGGCTTTGCCCCGTCACGCAACCCGGATATGTGGAAGCCTGAACTCTTTTCCGCCCTTGCCAATGCGTCAAACCCCGATGGTGCAAGCCTTGCGACTTTTACCGCCGCCCGCATTGCCCGTGACGGCTTGGAAGGCGCAGGATTTGAGATCCACAAGCGCAAGGGGTTTGGCTACAAACGCGACATGATCACGGCAACCCTCCCCGCGCCTGAAAATGTCGAAGAAACACCTGCTGCATTCGAGATCGCAGATGCCCCGTGGTTCAACCTGCCGGCCCCCCGATGCATAAAGTCTGTTGCCATCATCGGTGGCGGTTTGGCCGGGGCCGCATGTGCTGATGCGTTGAAAACCCGTGGATGTGCTGTAACCCTTTTTGAAAAATCCGATCAACTCGCCAATGCCGCGTCGGGCAATCCGATTGGCATGCTCGAACCCTATCTGACGGCAGATAATGCCATCATGGGGCGTTTTTACGAGGCGGGATATCGTTTCAGTCATCGCAAGATCAAAAGACTTGCTGATCAAGGACGGGTCGAGGCCGATTTCTGTGGCGTGATCGACCTTGCCACCAGTGCACGCAAACGCGAGCGCCAGGATGGACTTATCGCACGCCTTGGCGACAGCCCCGATCTTGTCGAACCTCTTGATGTCGATCAGGCATCAGAACGGTTTGGTCTACCTTTACCACATGGCGGCGTTTTTTATCCTTCTGCCGGGTGGGTTAACCCTCCGTCAGTTGTGCGTAGCCTTGCAGATGGCGTGGATGTTCGTGCCTCAACAACCATCACGAATATCAGCACCACAGATCAGGGCAAATGCCTGACGGATGAAAGCGGCGCCAAACACGGTCCGTTTGACGCCGTCATTATCGCGGGTGCCCTTGAGACGCGCCAACTTGACCAAACCCGATGGCTTGAAGGCCACCTTAATCCCGTTCGCGGTCAGATCAGCTTTGTGCCAGAAGAAACGATGACTAAGCTATCTGGAGAGCGTGCGATTAAGTGCGTACTAAGCCACAAAGGCTACATCACGCCCGCCCGTAATGGCATGCATGTATTTGGTGCCACATTTAGCCGTGATGACACCGAAACCGATCTGCGTAACGATGATCACGCATTTAACATCACCCAACTTGGCAAAGTGCTGCCTGATATCGCGAGCAAACTTTCACCAGATATGCTTGATGGACGCGCATCCTTGCGGACAACGACGGCAGATCACCTGCCGCTGATTGGCCCAGCCCCGGATTTCGATGCTTACCTTGCGTCTTACGGCGATATAGACAAAGGTAAAAAAGGTGCGCGATATGTCGATGCGCCTTACCACAAAGGCGTGTATATCTGTACCGGTTTTGGGGCGCGTGGTTTGATTGGCGCCCCGCTTGCCGCCGAGATTCTTGCCAGCGAGATTTGCGATATGCCCCTACCTCTGGAAAAAGAACTGATGCATGCCATTCATCCGGCACGTTTCATTATTCGCGGCCTTAAGCGGCGGCAAATCCCAGCATGAACACACCAAACACCGTCCCATCCCCCACACAGAACAAAGACCCGAATCGCATGAAAACAGCGACCATTCTGGCGTTGTTCTTTTCCGGGTTGTTTTTGATTCAGGGTGTCTTTCTGCCCTATTGGCCGGTCTGGCTAAAGTCACAAGGATTGTCCGCCGCCGAGATCGGTATATTGCTTTCACTGCCCAACTGGGTGCGCGTGTTTGCCGATCCTTTGATTGCCCAGCGCGCTGATCGTACAGGTAATCGCAAAACACCGATGATGTGGCTGGCTGGGATTTATGTGATTTCCATCCTGGCCTTTCCGCTTTCGAGTGATTTCTGGTGGCTTGCAGCGCTTTCGGTGGTGATCGGCTTTACATTTTCACCGCTACTGCCACTTGGCACGACCATTACGGTGCATGAATGCAAAGCGCGTGAACTTGATTACGGGCGCGTAAGACTTTGGGGATCAATCGCCTTTATTCTGGCGTCTTATGGCGCGGGCTGGGTTCTGGATGGCACCTCGACAGCATGGATTGTCTGGATGCTGTTTGTTGCCGGGATTGTGAATTTTGCCATCACGACCCGTATGCCTGACCCGCAAACAGATCGTCCGTTGCGATCGGGGTCGTCACTGATTTACCTGTTGCGCAAACCGGTTTTCCTGATCTATCTGGCCTGCATCGGCTTTGCCCAAGGGGCACATGGCACCTATTATGCTTTTGCGTCTGTTCATTGGGAATCTGTGGGTTTTTCGCATGAAATGATCGGTATTTTCTGGTCGATTGGCGTCATTGCAGAAATCGCGTTGTTCGCAGTGGCCGGGCGCTTTGTACGTGGTCGCCATCCAGGCATGTTGTTTGCCCTTGGTGCGGCATCGGGCATCGTGCGTTGGACCGTTTTGGGCAGCAGCGACAATATTTGGATGATTATTCTCGTTCAGCCCCTTCATGCCATGACATTTGGCATAACGCATCTGGCAGCCGTAAGCTTTATCGCGCGCGCGATACCGCCTCAACTTGCGACCTCTGCCCAAAGCCTGATGGCGACCCTTTCAATGGGGGTATTCCTTGGCACAAGCATCTGGCTATCGGGACCGCTTTATGATCAATTCGGCGCGCAGGTCTATTATCTGATGACAGCTTTTTCTGCGATTGCCTTTGGCTTTGCCATGTGGTTGATCCGGTGCTGGCGTGGTGAGGACCAGACATTTTGCGACCAATAATGCACACCGATATAAGGCGACCAATCGCCATCATGACTTCAAAGGGCCTTTGATATGACCTCCCTGCCGTTCTCACGCAGAATGCGCCGCTGGAAACTGGGCTTGAAAACCCTGTTTGGTTCAGAACCGGCGGGATATTTCATTCCTTACCGCTATGCCAGCGAAACAGCAAAGGCCGTTGGTCGTCCGACCTATCCTGCCATCGAAACCATGATGGATGAAGCAGCCCCGACCATGAAGGCCTGGTTGACCAAGGCCACACAGTATCAGGAAGCATTTGCCAGTTTTGGTAACGCGACGCCCCCTGAACCGCGCTGGCAGCAAAGCTGGTTTCCGCGCCTTGATGGCATGATGGCCTATGTCTTTACCCGTGAATTTCGCCCGGACCGGATCATTGAAATCGGATCGGGTCATTCGACGCGGTTCTATTACCGTGCGATCAAGGATGGCGAACTGGAAACGGCCTTTCATGCGATTGATCCGGCCCCACGCGCTGATATTGCAAAACTGCCGATCACCATCGAACGCACCATCGTGCAAAAGGCTGATCCATCGGTTTTTGCCCATCTAACAGGCGGAGATATCCTGTCGATCGATTCAAGCCACATTTTGATGCCGGGAACAGACGTTGATCTTTTGTTTTCATCGGTGATCCCGACCCTGCCCAGCGGCACAATTATTCACATTCACGACATCACCCTGCCCGATGATTATCCGGAAATCTGGCAATGGCGCGGATATAATGAACAACAGGGGGTCGCAGCCCTTCTGGCCGGTGGCGGCTTTGAAATCATGTGGTCAAGTGCGTACGCCACAACACGCATGCACGATGAAATTCACGAATCCGTCGCGCACGGGATACACCTGCCCGATGGGGCACATGAGACGAGTTTGTGGCTGCGCAAGAAGTAGGTTCTCAGCTTTTAGGGTGCCTTAAAACCAAGTCATATGGATCAGGACGCGCAGCATTCTGATCCAGAACTGCACCAAGGCGGCTTGCCAGTGCAAGTGATCGATCATTTTCTGGTGCGATGTAACTCACAAGCGTTGTCAAACCGCGCTCGTTAAACGCCCAATCTCGCAGGGCCGTTGCCGCCTCAAACGCATACCCCTTGCCTTCTGCTTCCGGATACACAAGCCAACCCAGTTCATACTCAGGGAACGGCGGCCCAAAATTGATGCCCACTTGACCAACACAGTGACCTGTGGATTTTTCATCCATCATCAGTGCACCCACACAGAAAAAATCCCATTGTGCAGCATCGCGACAAAACATGCCCCAGGCACCCTCGGCATCATAAGGGCCGCCCATGTGTACTGAACGCTTTGACGCAAGCATGGATGCGTAATCCGGCCAGTCGTCAAATGACATTGGACGCAGTATCAGGCGGTCGGTTTCAATCCTAGGAGCCTTGGACGACATAGGCGGTTCAGTTCTTGTAAGGGTCAGCCGCGTCACGCAGGCCATCACCAAGGAAGTTAAACGCCAGCACCACAATCACCACCGGCACCACTGGCAGCATCAGCCAGGGATATACGGCGACCGCGTTGATGTTTTGCGCCTCATTAAGCAACACCCCCCAACTGGTCACGGGCGCGCGCAGACCAAGACCAAGGAAGCTAAGCGCCGTTTCACCAAGGATCATGTTGGGGATCGACAGCGTCACGGACGCAATCAGGTGGCTGGCAAAGTTCGGCAGCAAATGACGGGCAATAATCCGCTTGGGCTTTGCCCCCATCAGGCGTGCGGCAAGGGCGTAATCCTCTTCACGCAAGGCCAGCAGTTTTGACCGCACCGCACGGGCAAGCCCCGTCCAGTCAATCAGCCCAAGAATGATCGTGATCCCGAAATAAATTAAGATCGGGCTCCAGGTCACCGGCAAGGCCGCTGAAAGCGCCATCCAAAGCGGAATTTCCGGCAAGGAACGAATAACTTCAATAGCACGTTGTGCCGTTGAATCAACCCAACCACCGTAATATCCGGCAGCACCGCCAATCAGGATACCAAGAAGGAAACTGACCGAAATGCCGACAAGCCCGATGGTCAATGACACGCGCGCGCCATAGATCATACGTGACAGCATATCGCGACCAAGCCTGTCGGTGCCAAATATGAACAGCGTACCGTTTTCAGACGGGCAGACGAAATGGAAATCCATATCGATCATGCCCCAGAATGCGTACTCATCCCCCGAACAGAAAAAGCGCAAGGGTTCTATGCGATCCGGATTGACCGTATATGTCGGTTTTAGCGTTTCCATATTGACGGAAAAATCAGTGCCATAGGTAAAAGGCCCGATAAATTCGCCGTCATGGAACAAATGAACACCCTGTGGCGGGTGATGGATATATTCGGAATTACGGGTTTCCTGGGCATAGGGCGCGATGAATTCAACGATAAAGACCGACGCATACATGATCGCCAGAATGATCAGCGAAAAATAGGCCAGCCGGTGACGTTTGAGCCGCCACCACATCAATTGCCATTGTGACGCCAGAAAATACTTTTCTTGCTCTGGTGTCAGTTCTTCGCGGTCCCACGGATCAAACGGGGCCGTATCAACAAAATGTGCGTTTCTCTTTTCGGCTTCCTTGCTCATTTGCCGACCCCTCCCTGCAGACGGATACGGGGATCAAGCCAGGCAAGCAAGACATCAGAAACAAACATGCCGACCACTGTCAAAAGAGCCAGAAACATCAGGAACGAACCGGCAAGATACATGTCCTGACTTTGCAAGGCCGATAACAACATCGGCCCGGTTGTGGGCAAAGACATCACAACAGAGACAAGAACAGACCCCGACACAACCTGTGGCAGGATGTTGCCGATATCGGCAATAAACGGGTTGAGCGCCATGCGCAGCGGGTATTTGAACAACACCTTTGTCGGTGACAAACCCTTGGCATGGCCGGTTACGACATACTGCTTTCCAAGTTCATCAAGCAAGTTCGCACGCAAACGCCTGATCATGGATGCCGTGCCCGATGTGCCTATCACGACAACCGGTGCCCAAAGATGTTCGACAACCGACATGATCTTGGCAAAGGACCAGCCCTGATTGATAAATTCAGGGTCCATCAAGCCCCCGATCGATGTGCCGAACACAACATTGGCATAATAAAGAAGGATCAACGCAAACAGGAAGTTGGGCATGGCAAGACCAAGAAAGCCGAGCAAGGTAAAGCCGTAATCGCCCCAACTATATTGGCGGGTCGCCGAATAAATCCCGATGGGGAAGCTGACGATATAAATGAAGATAACCGTGCTGAAATTCAGCACCAATGATAGCCAAAGCCGGTCCCCGACCACGTCGCTGACCGGCAGGTTATATTCGAATGAAAACCCCAGATCGCCCTGCAGCAATCCCCAGGCCCATTCTGCATATTGGATATAAATAGGCTGATCCAGCCCGTATTGTTGTTTCAGGAACTCGATCTTGGCCGGGTCAACGGCCTCTCCTTGCGCCTGAAGCTCGTTCAGATAGGTGCTCAGAAAATCGCCCGGTGGCAGCTGAATGATCACGAACACCAACATACTGATCAGAATCAGTGTCGGTACCATCACAAAAAGCCGTCTTGCCAGATAAGTCAGCATCGGCGCTGTTGCTCCCCCGTGGTCGTTTCATGCCATTCCCTCAACAGCAATGAACCGACACATTATCAGAATTCAAAAATTATCTGTCCCACCAGAACGTATCAGGCCGGTAAATCCCGAAAAAGGCCCCCGGCTCCCAGCTATGGACCCCGTTTTCCGGCACGTTGCGCAAATCCTTGTCGACAACAACCGGCTGCGGCACATTGCCGATCAAACCGATCGAAAACATATTTTCCGAATTGATATCCAGAATGGCCTGCCATGCTTCTTTCTGCCCGGCTTCGTTACTGGTTTGCCATTTGTGATACAGTTCCATCAGTTGCTTGGCAGCGGGCATATCCGGTGCTTCGCCTGCCTCACCATCGGTTTGATAATACTGCCCCCATTTCGGCCATTGCAGACTGTCCTGCTGAGCCGGAACAAATTCGGCTGGTGCCGTGTTTGGCGTCGCCAAACCGTTATCAATGCCGTTGAAAATCGACATGATGGTTTCACCGCTATAGGCGCGATTGCGCATGACTTCGCGCTGCAGCCCTTTGACATACATCTTGATCCCGACCTTTCGCCAGCCATCACCGATCAGTTCAAGCATATCGTCATGTTCGGGATTCTCGCCGGACGTTTCGACAATGATTTCCATCGGACGCCCATCAGGCAACAGCCGGATGCCATCGCTGTTACGCTCTTCGAGGCCCATTTTATCAAGCAGCACATTCGCGGCCTTGATATCAAAATCGGTATAGCTATCGCGATACTCTGCCTTGAACAGAGGACTTTTGGGCAAGACCGTATTGTTCGTCGGCTTTGCCAAACCAAAGAACATGACGCGGTTGATTTCTGTCCGGTTGATGGCCAGGGACAAAGCCCGGCGGAACCGGACGTCACGCAAGACACTCCGCCATACCGGATCATTACATGTCAGGTTGGGATAAAGGGCGGCATAGGACCCAGCCCCGACATCCCACAAACGCACTTCATAATTCTGTTTGGCTTCGGATTGTTTGAGGAATGTATAATCCTTAAGCGACAGAATTCTGCTTTGCAGATCGACCTCGCCCGCGCCGACCTTGGCCGGAACCAGTTTTGCATTCGAGATGTTAAAGATCATCCGGTCAATATAGGGAAGCTGGTTACCTTCCGGGTCGACGCGGTGATAATAAGGGTTGCGAACAAAGACAAACCGGTCAGAGGGTTCTTCGGTCGTGATCAACCACGGCTCCAGCGACGGGCGATGAATGTTTGATAGTTTATATGGCCGGTCCATATCCGTATGCAGTACGGCCCAACTGCGCAGCCCGCGCTCTTTTACCATTGCATCGAGTTCGGCGGCATCACGATAGTTTTCGTGAAACTGCTTAAGGTAATGGACCGGGCGATAGATGAAAGGCGGACGCGTTCCTGCCAATTCCGTCAGGAAAAACGGGTTCGGGCGCGACCAGCTGTATCGAACTGTGTATTCGTCAATTATTTCAAAGGTCGCAGGTTCATCACCAACAAACAGGAACCGCGGCGGACCGACCGGGAACAATTCATCATTATTGACGATATCTTCCCAATAATACCGGAAATCCTCGGCGGTAAAAGGTGCACCATCCGACCATTTGTGGCCTTTGCGGATATGCAACGTAAATACGTTGCCTTCCTCGTTGACATCAAGGGCTTCAAGGATATCGGGCTTCAGATTAAGGTTCTGATCATAGCCGACCAGGCGTGTATAGCCATAAACAACCGCCATTCGGATATCTTTCGATCGGCCCATGATGGTGACAAATTCACCGCCATATTTGCCGATTTCCTTGCCCTCGGCACCGAAGTCGATCACATGCGGGTGTTCTGGTAGTCGATCATTCATTGCAGGCAACGTGCCGCTTGCAACTGCATCTTCGAAATACGGCACTTCTGCTTGTGCTTGGGATGCGATCATCCCTGCTGCCAATATGCTTGCTGACATGATCAGACCGCGCATCATGTGTTTTTTGATGACCGGTGACGGGTTCGAATAACTGATCATATGGCGATCTCCGTAAAGTCGGCGCGCTCGGCACGCACGAAATGATCTTCTGCGACCTGTACCATTTTGGGTGCACTCGCATGATTGATCGTAAAGGGCGCGGGCCAACGCGACGGATCAGACGCCTTGCCGTCGACGATCTTGTCAAAATCAAGCAAGTGATCAAGATCCGCAAACGGCACAGCATGTAAAAGCGCCTGGGTGTAGGGGTGCATCGGATTGCTAAACAACCGTTCACGCGGCGCAGATTCGACAATACGCCCGGCACACATGACCGCAATCCTGTCCGCGACATAATCCACCACGGCCAAATTGTGTGAAATAAACAGATAAGTCAGGTCAAGGTCGCGCTGCAAGTCTTTTAAAAGGTTAAGTATTTGCGCCTGAACCGACACATCAAGTGCAGATGTCGGTTCGTCAAAAATCAACAGATCCGGTTTCAGGCCAAGCGCGCGTGCAATGCCAATTCTTTGACGCTGCCCACCAGAAAAACTGTGCGGATAGCGGTTCAAAAAACGTGGATCCAGCCCGACCAAATCCATCAGTTCCAGCACCATCTTCTGCCGATAAGAGCTATCACCAACACCGTGAATAAGCATGGGTTCCGTGATGATATCCTGAACTGTCATGCGCGGGTTCAACGACCCGAACGGGTCCTGAAAAACAAACTGAATACGTTTGCGATATGGCTGAAGCTGATCTTCATCAAGGCCAGTCAATTCGGTCATCTGACCGCTTTCGCCACGGAACAGAATAGATCCGTCATCCGGGGCCATTGCGCGCATGATCAATTTCGACAGGGTCGTCTTGCCACAACCACTTTCCCCGACCAATCCAACACATTCGCCACGGTTAACCGTCAGCGAGACATCGGAAACAGCTGGCACAAGACTTTCTTCGGATTTGAACCAGTTCCCCTTTCGGGTGGTAAAGCTTTTGCTTAGGTGACGGACTGCCAAAACAGGTTCACGCGCCAATGCAGGATGCAGGGCCAGCGATGCCGGTACTTCTGACGTGTCACGCTCTGCGTTGGTGTCTTTTGTGGCGGCAAGCAGGCTGCCGGTTTTCGGTTTGATTTCGCGAAGCGGGCGCAGTCGTTCATCCGGCCCCATATCGAAATGCGGTACAGCCGCAAGCAATGACCGGGTATATGCATGGCCCGGATTGATAAACACATCATCGGTCTTGCCGGCTTCAACAACCCGTCCGTCATAGATCACGACCATCCGATCCGCCATATTGGCCACCACCCCCAAATCATGGGTGATCAACAGAACCGACATCTGCAGTTCTGCCTGTACTTCTTTTATCAGACGCAGGATTTGCGCCTGTATCGTGACATCAAGGGCGGTAGTTGGTTCATCAGCAATCAGCAAGGCCGGCCGGCATACCAAGGCCATCGCAATCATTGCCCGTTGACGCAGACCTCCGGAAAGTTCGAACGGATAAGTTTTCAGCGATCTTTTGGGCTGCGGAAAGCCAACCAATGTCAGCATTTCGACGGCAAGTTCACGTGCCTCGGCCGATCCAACCTTGCGATGAAGTTTAACGGCCTCGCATATCTGATCACCAATTGTATGGAGCGGCGAGAGGGAACTCATCGGTTCCTGAAAAATCATTGAAATCCGGCCACCGCGAATAGCGCGCATGTCAGAGCCGGAACGATCCAGCATGGCGATGTCGACGCGGGTTCCCGGTTTTTTCGGATCGGCAAAGATGATCGATCCATTCGATATCTGGGCGATTTTTGGCAACAGGCCCATGATTGCTTGTGAAATCGTGCTTTTGCCTGACCCTGACTCACCAACCAGCGCAACGGTTTCCTGCGCACCAATACGAAAGCTTACATTTTCAACTGCCTTGACACGCATGTGCGGCAGCACAAACTCCACTTTCAGATCCTTGATACGCAAAATATCGGTCATTACACGTTTATACCACCTTGAGCCCGTTCGGTTGCCGCAGCCTTGACCAGTGTTTGAGCCTCGTCCAGACGCATCAGATTTGTGCGCGTCACATCATCAACAAGCAACTGGTTATCTTTTGCCCAATCGCGTGAAATTTCAAGGAGATCGTCAAATCCGTCCAGTGTAGATTCTGCGACAATTTTGGCATCCCCCCCATGCAGGGTCAGTTCAAACCAACCTTTGTTGCCGTCGCGCTTGGTCGAAAAATATCGTAGACGGAATTTTGACAGTTCCGGCCAGGAAAAAGCCGTTCCGCCACGGATACTTGAAAGACGAATGCCATATTCCGAAACATAAATCTTTGACTGAAAACGGATTACGGTGCGCGCAAAATAAAAAACAAACAACAACGCCAAACCGGCCGCAGTCCACTGGATAATCGAAAGCATTTCCGGGATCAGCGCGATAACACCGCAAATCAACAACCCCACAACCGATTTTGCCAAGTCAGGCGCCATCAGTTTTGGGGGATATGCCATCGTCTGGACTTGTCTGTCTGTGACACCAGCCGGCTTTACCGGATCCACCGTACCTTGCGCATTAATGGGGGGTTCAGGTTCCAGATGTTCTTTGGGACTTACTGCCATGGAAATACTCCGGGTATTCTCAACCAGTTCAAAGCCGAGTGATCCAGCGAAAACAGGTTATCAAGAAACTTCGTTGTCGCGTCATCGTGAACAAGATGATGGGTCAGGATTCCGGTAGGTTCATCCGGGTCCACCTGCCCTGTACGCCGGGCCACCAAATGATCAATCATGGCGCCAAGTGCTGATTCTTCACCAACGAACCCCCGGGTTCCCCGCCAGTCGATAACATCGACATGGGTGTTAACCTGCAAAACCCCTTTGTACGGCTCCAATGTTTTCCGTGGATTGAAAGTGCTGATTCCACAGAAACCAAGTGACTGCAACGATGCGACCACATCATCGGCCACCCTGTTCCAAGGCGGGACAAGAACCGGCAAGAAACGATTACCAAAACGCGATTGCAGCACCGAAAAGCCTCGGCGCAGATCGGCAACCACATCACCAATATCGCGAACGTCATCAAGTTCCTGCTTCTTGCGGCCTGCGGGCATATGATTCTGATGCGACCAACCATGCTGCAAGACGCGTGTATCAAGCGTTTCAACCAGACGTTCGACCAGATCATCCCGAAGATCCGCAGGAATAACCGCAAGCGCAAGCGGGACTTTATAGTCCTGCTCAAATCGAAGAAGCGTTTCAAGTGCCGGGGTAACCGTAACGGCATCATCATCACGCCACCAAGCCGTGGCGATCCGGTTTTCGGATTGCCACAGATCAAGCTCTGCGCGTAATTGATCCCAGCTGCTCATACCTTCCCTTTGATCTTGTCTGCGATAATTGACGCAGTTTTTTCCGCCCCGTCCAACGCGATATTTATCCCGCTTGGACGTTTGGCGTTATCTATCTGTTTTGCTAATGATTGCGCAGACAGGCCATCAAGATCAAGCAGGGAAATAACCCCCTCTTTTTCAAGGATTTTTGCCCGTTCGGTTTGTTCGCTTTCGCCGTTTTCAGCAAACGGCACCATCACCGCCGGTGTTTGGGTTGCCAGAACATCCATCAGGGTATTGTAGCCAGCCTGTGAAACAGAAACCTCTGCCCCGGCCATCCTTTCGCGAAAATCGGGCAAAAATCGATGTAAGACCACACCATCTGGCAACTGTTTACCAAGCTGTTCCAACTGATCTTGCGGAAAATGCGGGCCGGTTACGATATTCCAGATCGATGAACAAAAGCGCTTTGAATGTGATCTTGCCTCGATTGCCAGACTGATAAGCTTTGCCCCCACCGCACCACCACCGGCCGATACAAGGAGTCCTTGGCGTTGTGCCTGCCCACCTGATAGATCGTTACTATCCATCTTGGGGGCGACATATCCTGTATAGCTGATCAAGTCGGAAATATCGTCAGTGAATTCAAAACTGCGATCAAAGCCGAACAAGTTCGGATCGCCGTGTACAAGAACCGCATCAAGGTACTTACGAGCGATATCGCGCATCCATTCGGTTTTCCGGATATCCTTTTTACGCACCAACAGATCCCGTACAGAACATACAATTGGAATATTGGCTTCTTTGGCGGCATCAAATAACGGGATCAATTCAAAGCGGAACGCCCTGCGCCCAAACGGAAACATTTCAACCAGCAAAAGTTTGGGCGATGTTGCTTCGAACGCAGAAAGCAGCTGACTTTTGCGTTTATCCTGCCATTCCTTGCCAAGTACATTGCCATCCGCGTCAACAAGGGTCGAAAAACCGGTATCGGAAGTTTTGCACGGTGATAAGGCAATAACGTCATCTGCTGCGAAATCCAGATCACTGTGCGCGATGCCGCCACTTGCCACTGTAACATGCAGGCCCTGCGCCCGCAGGGCTTCATTGATCAATGCCATGCGGCGCACATGACCAATTCCAAGCAAATGCTGCACATATACCAAGACATCGCTCATTGGGCGGCCTCCTGCTTTGGTATCAAGGGCACATTCAATGCCTCGATCCGGAATCCGGTATTTTCCGACCAACGAAAAACATGCAAACAATGCCAATCCAGCCGATCAGGCATTTTCCCCATCATATTCCAACCACGTGCAGCGGAATAAACCGCCCGAATAACACCCTTATGTGTCACGCCGCCGAATATCTCCGGATGGCTACCTGCTACGAACTGCGTTACACGCGCCAGAACATCTCGTGGGCTTTCGCCACCTTCAGGGCGAAAATCCCATCCTCGGTCTTCGTTTTCACGCATAGCGTCACCTAAACTGGCTCTCAATTCGGGCAACCTTTGACCTTCCCATTCCCCCCAATTCATTTCGATCAGGGATTCTTCAAGATAGACAGGGGCAATACCCAACGCCTTTGCGGTTTCACGCGTCCGCAGCAAAGGTGACGAAAACCATTTTACATCACCCCAGTCAGCTGGCAGGCGACGTTGAGAATACCATTGTGCCGTTTCCGGGGTGATCGGGATATCGCTGCGCCCCTGAATACGTTTTTCGGCGTTCCATGTTGTGACCCCATGGCGAAGCAAAGCAAACCGAACCGGCTTCATATTTGCCCCTTTGAATCATCTGATGGTTGGCGCTCTGACATCAATTTATTGATCTTAGCAGATAACAGATCGGCCGCAGCCCTGATCGTGTGATGTTGCTGCGCCTTTGTCGCCCCGGACTGCCCCATGTCGCGCAAAACCATGACATCGGAACGAACAGATTTGGCCACCCGTTCGGCAAAGGCGTCAACATCGCCTTCGGGCACAAGCCAACCGGTTATTCCTGATGAAACAATACCAGACACACCGCCAGCATCCCCGGCAATAACCGGAAGCCCCGCAGATTGCGCTTCAAGTAACGCCATTCCGAATGCTTCGTTGATTGCGGGCCATATAAACAAATCCGATTGCGCCAGGATATCTCGCGTTTGGTCTGGCTTGGTCAAACCTGCGAACGAAATCAAACGATCATCAACACCGTATTCGGCAAACAAGTCTTCGACCTTTTGGCGCACCGGGCCATCACCAATGACAGTCAAATGCCAGTTATCAATGCATTCGCGCAAAATCCGGCCCAAGGAACTGGCCAAAATCTCATAGGATCTTAGCTTGTCACCATCACGCATCATAGCAGTTGTCACCAAGCGCAGATGACAAGGATCAATAGGTGGACGCGAGCCAACATGCCAGTCCGACACGCGGGTAAAGGGAGGCAGAAAATGAAGCTTATCGGCTGTACATATTGTTTTCAGGCATTCGATATCCGCACGATTAAGCGAAAAAACCATATCCGCCTGCTTCAATGCTGTTTCCACCGCCCGATGGCTTTGAGCCCACGCCCCTTTGGCACGCTTGGGCGCGAATGATGCCTCAGCAACCACATAGGGGATATTCAGAGCATCAGCAACAATCGGCCCGATCCAGTCGGGCGCCTTGTAATAAAGGTGATAGGTAAACCAGATGTCAGGTTTTGGGCGCGTCCCCGCTTGGTACTGACGCAAAAGTCTTGCGGCAAGTTTTGTCCCTAGTTCTGCCAGTCGGGCCTGTTTAAGAATATTGCCATCGGCGACACGGCTGCGAAGACGGGCAGCGACATCAACCTGCATGCCCGCAGTTTCCAGGGCTTCACACAGCATGCGGGCAATCAGCCTGTCACCGGACGGTACAGGATGATCAATCGGCTTTAGCGGAGCATAAAAAGCAACCTGCAAACTGCGCCCCTATTCTGCGGCCGGCTGCTTGGCAGAGCTTGCGGACTGTTCATCAAACTGGGCGGCAACACCGAACCGTTGTGCAAGATCTTTCATACCGCGATAAAACGAGAAATCGCGCCTGACGATTTCATTTCCCTTGCGCCCCATGGTATCGCGTAATTCAGGATCGGCAATCATGGTTTCGAGTGCGCGCGCAAGCGCGTCGCGGGCACGTTCAGGTACAAGCTTGCCATTCACGCCATCTTCGATCAGTTCGGGAATGGCAGAAACCGCTGTCGATACAGCGGCAAGACCACAAAGTTGCGCTTCCATCAACACATTCGGAAGACCGTCGCGATCCCCGTCCTTTTCAATGCGGCTGGCAAGCACGAACAAATCTGATGACTGGCATGCCGCAATCACTTCCTTTTGGTCGCGCGCCCCTTGCCATTCGCAACGATCAGCAAGGCCAAGTTCCGTCGCAAGCTGTTGGTATTTATTGCCATTCCCGCCACCGATATGCACAAACCGCCAGTTCAGGCCGCCGGGCAGTTTCGCCAAGGCGCGCAGAAGGTCATCATATCCCTTTTTCCCCACCAGACGCCCGACCGACAGGATTATCACCGGATTTTCGGGATCACTGCCATCACGCATGGGACGATCAGGCAGCTCTTCCGGAAAGCGGGAAAAATCCAGACCGTGATAGAGCAAATTGACCTTTTCCGGGTCCTCGGCAAGTGCACGAAGATAGTCGACATTGGCCTTTGTACAGGTGACCAGCCAATCCATATCGCGCAGCTTTTCACGCATGTCCCAGTCCTGGCTGGTATAGATATCCTTGGCATGGGCCGAACAGGACCACGGCAAACCGCGCATGATCGCGCAGTAACGCGCAACAGATGCCGGCGTATGCAGGAAATGGGCATAAATTCGGGTGATATCATCAGGCAGCTCGGCGGCCATCACCATTGCCTGCGCAAACCGACGCGCACGATTGGCCGTACGATCCCGGCGGTAATCCTGCCACCAGATATTCAGCGCTCGGCGATATCCCGGCATTTTGCGCGCCTTGAGCCAACCGCGCAAAACCCGCATCGGTTCCTGATAGGCATATTCCGGCAAATAATCGACCGTCCCCGTAATGCGATCATTGATCGGATGACGTTTCTTGTCGGTTGGATGGCGCAGCGAAACAATCCGATAGGGAATGCCCGCCTGCTGAATGCCCAGAATTTCCTGGGCTATAAAAGTTTCCGACAATCGCGGATAGCCTTTCACCACGATTGCCAGGTTATCGCGTGCCATCAATCTTGTTCCTGATGATTTATTCTGCTGCCATTTGCGGCGGAAGCCAGCGATCCACAAGATCCCCGACACGATCCAGTCCCCCCATAAGGTTCGGGACTGTCACATTTGACGGCTTTGGTTGATTAATAAGCCCGCGAAGGGCCGCCGCCATTTCGCGTGGATCTCGCCCGCCGTCTTCGGTAAGCATCTTGATCAAGCCAAGCTTTTCGGCAGCTGATGCACGGACATATTGTTCAAGACGCGGAACAGTGCGCGGCACAATGACAGCGGGTTTGTCAAAGGACAAAATTTCGCAGAAGGTGTTATAGCCGCCCATCCCGATGACGCCGGCGGACTTGTGCATCAGAACTTCGACATTGGCATCAAAGGTGATCACAGACAGCTTGTCGATCTTCTCGGCGCGTTTCATGAATTCGTTTTGCTGTGCCGGGCCCATAAACGGTCCCAAAACCACAAGCGAAGGAACCGGGATATCCGGATCAGTTTCATAGGCGCTGATGACCCAATCTACCAGATTGACACCGTCTCCACCCCCACCGGTGGTAACCAGATAATAGGGTTCCTCAAGGCCCAAAGCCCCGTGCTCTGGCGCTGGCCGACGTGTTGCTGTTCGCGGAAGGTAGCCTGTGTAGGACATTTTTTCTTCAACGCCGGGCGGCAAGTCAATGCCTTCGAGCGGATTACAGATATCCTTTAGGCCGTAAACCCAGATTTCATCATACAGATCGGCCAGTGCGGGCACACATTGTTTGCGGTCCCATTCCTCGCGCAGATTAACCGGGTCGTCCATCACATCGCGCAAGCCCATAACAAGTTTGGTACCACGATCGCGCAACATCCGAAGAGTGGATTCGACCTCGCCACGCAGGCCAAGCGGCTCCTTGTCGACGATAAAGATATCAGGATTAAAAACATCGGCAGTGTGCTGAATGATCGACTCTCGCATTGCCAATATCTGGTCGACATCAATATTGAGATTGAGCGACGTATATTCACCATTCGAAAGCTTGATCACGCCGGGAATTCGAACAAAATCCACGCGTGAACGAAATTCAAAACTGCCAATAATTGGCGATCCCGACAAAATGAGAACGGAAACATCATCACGTCGCGATACCAGCGCATGCGCAATGGTACGGCAGCGGCGCAAATGCCCAAGCCCAAAGGTATCATGGCTATAAATCAGGACCCGATGACCGGAATTCCCCACAATCGACATATGCCCGCCTGTCTGCGTAGTGATCTCTTGAGCCCGCACTTCCTGCAAACAGGGTGACAGGTTCTTTTTCTATGGCAAGTGAAGCTGCGAATGCAGGTTTACCCCCCTCTTCCTCGCAGCTTCAGGATAATTGCTCTCACACTGACCCGATATCGCGCAAGACTTTTTCGAGCATCTCTTTTCTTTCTTCGGCAGTTTTAAGCGACCGAAGCTTCTCGGAAAGTGCTGTGACAGTACCGGCATAAAGGTTATGCCAGTCATCACGCGAAAGCTCTTCTCCCGCCAACCGTACCGTCGGAACGTCCGGCCGCGCGCGGCCCTTTTTAAGGGTAACCGTGTCATCAAGCATCGGCATGGAAATAAGTTTTTCGTCGATCCCTTTTGCCATCAGCACTTCACGGAATGCGGCCCGCGCACCTTGTTCACCATGGGTCAGGAAAATGCGTCGCGATACCGGCAGGCGGTTTTTTGTCCACTGCAACAACATATTCTGATCCGCATGCCCGGAATAAACATCAAGCGTACGAATGCGGGCACGTACCTCGATCTCTTCACCATGGATCCTGACATGCTTTGCCCCGCCTTGCAGGACACGTCCGAATGATCCAGCAGCCTGGAAGCCAACCAGAAGAACCGTGCAATTGGACCGCCAAAGATTGTTTTTCAAATGATAGCGAATACGGCCTGCATCGCACATGCCGCTTGCAGAAATAATGATCGCACCACTACTGATCTGCGCAAGCTGCTTACTGGCCTGAACATCGGGGACCATGTGAAATTTCGGATGTGAAAGTGCTTGTGCATCGGCACGTTTCAAATGTTTGGCAAAAACATCCGTTGCACGCTGTGCCAGCGGACTATCAACAAACACATTTGCCGGCGGCAGATCGCCTCGATTAAACAGATGAGCCAGATCGACAAGCAGTTCCTGCGTTCTCGCCACAGCAAAACTCGGAATAACCAGGTTGCCACCACTCCCCAAAGCATCCTGAACTTCCTTGGCAAGCAACTCCCGACGTTCTTCGTCTGAGATTGCGGGGCGATTACGGTCGCCATAGGTGGTTTCAACAAACAGATAATCCACCCCTTTTGGCGCTTCCGGGGCTTCGTTAAATACAGCCTCACCCGTTCCGATATCTCCGGAAAACAGCAATCGTGTCGGTGAGCCATCTTTTTCACCGTTTTCGATCTCGACCTCGATCGAGGCCGAGCCAAGAAGATGCCCCGCATCCCAAAAACGTGCCCGCACGCCTTCAATCACCGGTACCCATTCGTGATATTCAACATTTTTTAGCTGCGAAAGCGTATTTTCGGCATCTTCGCGCGTATAAATCGGTGTGACTTGTGGGCGACCACGCCGTGCATTACGGCGATTAAGGCGCTCGACCTCACTTTCCTGAATGTAACCGGAGTCCGGTAACATGTAGGTCAACAGATCACAGGTCGGCTCTGTCGCGTAAATCGGCCCGCCAAACCCCGCCTTGACCAGTTTTGGGACAAGCCCGGTATGGTCAATATGCGCATGCGTCAGGAGCACTGCCGAAATCCGGTCTGCCTCAAACGGGAATTTACCGTAATTCAGTTCACGGACTGTTTTGCTGCCCTGAAACATACCACAATCGACAAGGAAATTGCCGTGGTCGGTCTGCAAGAAATAGCAAGACCCTGTTACTCCGCCAGCTGCACCACAAAACGTAACCGATATCGTCATTCTATTTACTTTCATCGATTGGACACGGGCCAACAGTCTGACAAACCGCAGTCTTATGCTATGATATGTATCATGTTTTCAGAGTTTAGACCGTTTTCAGCTTCATTGAAGGCCGCTTAGCGGCAGATACAGCACCTGGTCACCTTTTGAAACCTGCGTGCAACTTTCCGGCAGCTCTATAAGCCCTTCGGCCCAAACCATAGAAGATAACATACCCGAACTGGTCGAGGAAAAGGCAATTGCCTCGAATGCGCCATCTGCATTTTGAACAAGACGCGCACGCAACCATTCCCGGCGACCTGCCCTACGCTTGAAATTGAACCCTGCACACACAGGAATACGCACCGGCGCCAGCGCTGAGCGGCCAGCCCCCATGGCATGTCTGAGCACGGGTACAACATACAGTAACCCCGAAACCAGAACAGAAACCGGATTGCCCGGCAAACCGATCACCAGACAATTACCAATCTTGCCACGCATCAACGGCTTTCCCGGCTTAATAGCCAGTTTCCATGCCGTGATTTCCCCCAAACGATCAACAACCGGTTTAAGCAGATCTGCCTTGCCAACGGATACGCCGCCAGACGTCATGATCACATCATGTTTTTTTGCAGCATCGGCCAGCGCATTTTCCAACACCTCGAAATCATCCGCCAACAGACCAAGGTCTGTCACCTCACATCCGATATCGCGCAACATGCCAATCATCGCAAAGCGGTTGGAATCATAAATCCCGCCGGGCGGCAGAATATCACCGGGCCTGGCCAGTTCGTCCCCGGTCGAAAACACCGCAATTTTCAGGGGCCGGGCAACCGATAAAACCGAAAATCCTTGCCCGGCAACAATCGCGATATCCTGAGGGCGAAGGATGCCCCCCGCAGACAACACCTTGTCACCTGCTTTTATATCCTCGCCGGTCCAGCGGATATTCTGATGCAAACTTGTTCGTGCAATAACGTCGGGATCTATTGTGATCTCTGTCTCGTCGTCATTTGCCGTGACATTCTCTTGGATGATGACGCAATCTGCCCCTGACGGGATGGCGGCACCGGTCGCAATCCGGATCGCGGCCCCTTTGGGCAAGGCACCAGCAAAAGGACGACCTGCAAGTGACACACCTGCCACGGGGATCGGGCCATTAACATTTGCAAGATCGGCATGGCGCATTGCATAGCCATCCATCGCAGAATTATCGACAGACGGAACCGATACCCGCGCAATCACATCCTGTCTGAGAACAGATCCATAACATTCCTGGATCGGTCGTTCTTGCGCGGGAACCATGACAGGCACCTCGGCAAAGGCAATATCTAACGCATCAGAAAGTGCTGTCAGTCCGGGTTTGATATTTTGCATCTGGAAGTTTCCTGCCTGCCTCGTAAGTGGTCTCACCAGTGCCCTGCCTGTCACGCCGGACGGCCAAAACTCAGACGCATAACATCAGGATTGTCCGCCATGTCCTGGTCGGGATTTTGAAATCGCACGGCTCAGCATGATCACGGGCACAACCCCGACCAGAACAATCGTCAAAGCGCCAAGTGCCGCCTGTTCGATCATCTCGTCCTTGGCAAATTGATAGACATGGGTTGCAAGCGTGTCAAAGTTAAACGGGCGCAAAATCAGCGTCGCCGGAAGCTCCTTCATGCCATCAACAAAGACAAGAACCGCTGCCGCCAAAATCCCGCCACGCACCATCGGGAAGTGAATGCGTTTTAACGTTCCCCACGGGCTTTCACCAAGGGTCCGCGCCGCATCATCCATGCTGGGCCGCACTTTTCCCAGTGCGGCTTCAATCGAACCGTATGAAACAGCCATGAACCGCACAGCATAAGCAAAGACCAGCGCAAACACGGTCCCGCTTAGAAGCAATCCGGTGGAAACACCGAACATGTCGCGCATTACCGCATCCAACGCATTGTCAAACCGGGCGAACGGGATCAAAACCCCGATGGCAAGAACCGCACCGGGCACTGCATAACCGACCGATGACAGCCTGACAAAAAACTTCAAAAGCGGTCGCGGAAACAGCCGAAGGGCATAAGCCATAAAGATTGCACACCCGACGGCCACCAGTGTCGCAAGGCCTGACACCAGAAGGCTATTCCCGGCAAATTCAAAGAAATCCGCCGTCCAGCTCTGATCGAAATAACCGATGGAATAATAAATCAGCACCAAAGACGGGATCACAAACCCCAACACAATCGGCAGGATACAGATCGCCAATGCCCCAGCCTTTGCCAGTGGGGCCAATTCATAGCCCGGCAGTTCCTGAAACCGGCTGGTGGTGTCATGGAAACGTTGCCGACGGCGTGAATAGCGTTCGATGACCATCAATGCGATCACCACAGCCAACATCGTCAATGCGATCTGTGCTGCACCGCCGGCATTCCCCATACCAAGCCAGACATTGAAAATCCCCGCTGTAAGCGTATGAACAGCAAAGAAATCAATTGTGCCAAAGTCATTTAGCGTTTCCATCAGCGCAATAACGACGCCAACAACGATCGCGGGGCGCGCCAACGGCAAGGCTACGGTGAAAAATGCACTCCACGAGCTGCGCCCCAAGATGCGGGCCGCCTCAAGCGCACAAATCGATTGCGACAAGAACGCCGCGCGCGCCAGCATATAAACATAAGGATAAAGCGTCAGGCTCAGGACAAGGATCGCACCACCCTTGGTCCGAATATCTGGGAACCAGTAATCAGCAGCGGATTGCCAGCCGAACAGATCGCGCAACATCCCCTGAAACGGACCGGCATATTCAAGAAGGTCGGTATAAACATAGGCAACGATATAGGCCGGAACCGCCATCGGCAGCAGCATTGCCCATTCAAAAAACCGTTTCCCGGGCACCTGGCACATGGTCACGACCCATGCCGACGCAACGCCGATCAACGTGACACCAACACCGACCCCCAGCATCAGAACACCGGTGTTCTTAAGGTAGCGTGGCAACATGGTTGATGCCAGATGTGGCCAGATGTTCTCTGTCGGGAACAATGCAATCCAGGCAACAGCAACGATGGGTGCGGCCACCATCAATGCAATCACGAACGCCCCGATCAACCAGAGTGCGGATTGGCCACGTGGAAGCCACCGCATCGCCGGGCGCCCGGTCAAAGTCCCCATCGGATCAAAGGTTTCCGTAATACCGGTAGGCCGAATATCTTCTTCCTGCGGCGTCTGGCAAGGGTTGTTCAAGGCGATTTCCGTTTCATTCGTCGCAACTTGGACCATCCAGTAGAGATGGATTTCTCGGCTCTTTTATTCAAAAGCCACTTATTCGTTAAAGCCCACTTCGTCAATCAGGCGGATTGCCGCCCCACGATTGGCCGCAACGGTGTTAAGGGGCAGATCATCATGAACAAAAGTCCCCCAGGACCGAACCCGTTCCGACCATGCCACCCCGGGCTTGACCGGGTATTCGAAATTGATATCGGCATACATGTGCTGAGCTTCGGCACTTGAAAGAAATTCCACCAGTTTGAGTGCATTTTCTTTGTTCGGTGCGTATTTCATCAACGCAACACCGGATATATTCACATGCGTTCCACGATCACCCTGGTTCGGGAAAACAATACGAACCTGTTTTGCGGCATCCGCTTTGTTCGGATCATCAAGCATCTTGCCGTAATAGTAAGAGTTCCCGATCGCCACATCGCACACGCCCTGTGCCACGGCCTCAATCTGATCGATATCAGCCCCTTGCGGCTTACGCGCCAGATTGTCTTTGACTGCCGTCAACCAGGTTTTGGTTTCTTCTTCGCCATGATGGGCAATCATCGAGGCGATAAGCGCGATGTTATAAACATGCATCGCCGAACGCACACAAATGCGTCCCTTCCATTTCGGATCAGCCAGATCTTCGTAGGTCGTGATGGCATCGGGCGCAACCCGGTCAAGAGAGGTATAAAGAACACGCGCACGGGTCGTCATGCCGACCCACAGCTTGTTCTCGTCACGGAACTGATCGGGAATGTTTGCGTCCAGAACGGCACTTTCAATTGGCTGAGCGATATCAGCATCAACCGCGTCCTGGATACGCCCGATATCAACGGTCAAAAGCAGATCAGCGGGGGTATTTCGCCCTTCATGCTTGATCCGTTCGACCAGACCACTTTGTGAAAACAGGGTATTGACGCGAATACCGGTTTCTTCGGTAAAGCGTTTGAACATTGGTTCGATCAGGAAGGGCTGCCTGAGCGAGTAGACATTAACTTCCTCTGCTGCAAGTGCGGTTTGTCCCATGGACAACCCCATCGCGGAAACAACAAGACCAAAAACGGTTTTGCGCAGAGAAATCATAAATGCCTCGCTTGGATCAGGAATCAGCTGTGATCAGAACAGCAATTAGGAATGATTTGTATTTGCCTTGGGCGAAATTAAAGGTCTAGCAGCATTTTTTGCAAGCCCGAAAACCTCATAGGCGTCATGACAAACCCGTGAAGTCAAAGAACCCAACTCTATTTCAACCTCCTTCCAAAACAGAAAAAGGGGCGGCACATGGCCACCCCTTTTCGACACAAGTTCGAAAACCTGTTTGGTCTCAAATGGTTTGGTTACTCGTTGTAACCGATCTCATCGACCATTTTGATCGCATCCGGGCTGAGGCGCGCGATTTCAGCCAGAGAGAGTTCATCGGCCTTGAACGTGCCCCAGGATTTCACATTCTCTGCCCATTCAACACCCGGCTTGACCGGATATTCGTAGTTAACCTCGGCATAGATTCCCTGCGCAACGTCACCTGAAAGGAATTCCATCAGCTTGATTGCGTTGTCACGGTTCGGCGCATCCGCGATCAGGCTCATGCCGGAAATGTTCATCGACATGCCACGACCATCCTGATTGGGGAATACAAGGTTGACCGCTTCCGCCCAAGGACGCTGCTCTTCGTTATCGAGCATCTTGCCGTAATAGTAAGTGTTGCCGATCGCAAGATCGCATTCACCTTCCTTGATCGCCTTGACCTGTGCGCGGTCATTACCTTGCGGTTTGCGCGCGAGGTTGTTCTTAAGACCCTGGAGCCATTCTTTGGCTTTTTCCTCGCCATGAACAGAAATCATCGAGGCAAAAAGCGCAACGTTATACACGTGCGTTCCGGAACGCGTGCAAATACGCCCTTCCCACTTCGGATCAGCAAGATCTTCGTATGAGGTGATTTCGCCTTCGGCAACGCGATCTTTGGATGCGTAAATAGCACGTCCACGCTGGGTCAGGGCAAACCAGTGGCCTTCCGGATCGCGCAGATGCGCCGGGATGTTGGAAGCCAAGGTATCGTTTGAAACCGCCTCGGTCACGCCGGCGTCAACCGCCTGCTGAATGCGGCTGATGTCGACCGTCATCAGGATATCGGCCGGGCTGTTTGCGCCCTCCTGCTTGATGCGTTCAACCAGACCTTTTTCAGCAAAGATCACATTAACGTCGATGCCGGTTTCTGCGGTGAATTTCTCAAATAGCGGCTCGACCAGAAACGCCTGACGCAGGGAATAAACATTAACTTCCTGTGCCGTTGCGGTTGTCGCTGCGATTGCGGTTGCGCCAAAGACGGCCCCGCCGATGAGCTTTTTGATATCCATGTGAACGATCCCTGTTGAATTTCGGTGAGACGCCAGAACGCCGCGCCAGTGCAACTCAATTGCATCTAACCCTGCAATTAAGAGCAACTCGCATTTAATTCAACATGATTCCGCTCCCCACCCCCAAAACCTGTGATAGAGTTCACACAAAGAAAAACATCAAACAGCGTAACTGGGCCCTGCCCGGCGACACGGATCACAGAACGTTAAATGATCCGTCACTTGATTGCCGCCAGGCATCAAGGAATTCCTGATAGGCGGGAATATCGCCAGCCCGTTCTTCAAGCCAGCCAACGGTCAGATTGATTGCATGGTTATAGCCATCATGATCGGTCAAGCCGGTGTGAAGCGCATGGCGAAGATAAAGCAGATAGGTATTCAGAACATCCGTCTCGCAATAGCGTCGAATGCCATCAATCTCGCCATTGTCAAACATGTCGGAAACCTTGCTGCCATCCACCCCGGTTTTGCCCGGAAGATCAAGGGCCGCGCAAACCTCGTTCATCTTGGTGCGGGCAGACGCACCGTAATCCGATAACACCTCAGCCAGATCGCAATGCCAATTCGGCGCATAGCGCGACGTATAGTTTTCCCACTTGTTGGACGCCTGATGCAACCAGCGCGCCGTCACACCGTGCTTCATCGCGCGGTATTTCAGTACCGGCAAATCAAACCCGCGACCATTAAAACTTACAAGCCGTGGGTAAAGCTTACCGCAATAGGCAAAGAACCCGTTCACAAGGTCCTTTTCCTCGGATGCCAGTTCCCCACCCGATCGCAGTTCCTCGATCTCGTACATTTCAAGATCACCATCGCGCTGAATGGTCGCACGCAGAAAACTGATCGCCACCACCTTGTGAAATGGCTGACGCGGGAAACCGTTGCGGCCATTGGTGATTTCAAGGTGATACTCTTCAAGCATCTTGCGCCCGGTTTCCGGGTCGGGTGCGGTTTCACCGGTCAATTGCGGCAAAACATCAATATCGGGCACGGTTTCGATATCAAAGACGAAAAGACTGGAATGCATCATGATGGCCTCTGGATTCTGTATGCCCGACAAAACTTTGTGTTCAACATAACGTCAAAGATCGACAAGTTCACGATCGGATTGTCCTTTGCCATCGTAACAAATGCAAATGTGAGTTCACCGACATCTCCTGACATCTCTGTCAGGGGCATTGTGCAATGATATCAAGCATCAAATGCGATCACATTCCCGTGACATGTTTCGACACCCGATACCGGGGGTTGCATGCATTCACGGCCCATGCCTAGAATTGGGAACCTGTATCAGGGGCACGGTCACGATCGGGAAAATAACGGATCTTCCAATAGGGCGTTCCCGCACCGACCATGCATTTGATGCGATTCCGGACCGCAACCACGAAGGGACAAAAGGATGAAAACCCTGCCTACCGGAGCCGCAATGCTGATGGCCGCTAGCCTCGCATTTACTCAAATTCCGTCAAGCGCACAGGCACAGGATGCTTCCTGCGAAATTGATCGCCCGGTGATGTTTGCCGGGCTCAATTACGACAGCGCGCTTTTCCATAACGCTGTTGCCCGCTTCATTATCGAAAAAGGATATGGCTGTCAGACAGATTCCCTGCCAGGCGATGTGATCCCGCTTCTGACCGGGACAGGTAAAGGTGATGTGGATGTCGTCATGGAAATCTGGCGCGATAATGTTGCCGACGCCTGGACCAAGGCTGAATCTGCCGGAACCGTGAGCCAGATTGGCGTGAATTTTGATGACGCTGTCGAAGGCTGGTTCGTGCCGACCTATGTGATTAAAGGTGACGCTGAACGTGGCATCAACCCCATGGCGCCGGACCTGAAATCTGTCGATGATCTGGTGAAATACGCCGAACTGTTCGAAGACCCCGAAGAACCCGGCAAGGGGCGGTTTTACAACTGCCCTTCAGGCTGGGTTTGCGAAAAGGTCAACTCAGCCAAGCTTGGCGCCTATAAACTTGATGACAACTTCACCAACTTCCGCCCGGGAACAGGTGCGGCCCTTTCGGCGGCTATTGCATCAGCCCATAAGCGTGGAAAACCGGTACTTTATTACTATTGGGGGCCAACATGGGTGATGGGTCTTTATGACAGTACTCGCCTTGAAGAACCGGCCTATGACAAGGCGATTTTTGATAAACTCAAAACCGAAGAAAATCCGCAACAGGCCACCGCCTACCCACAAAGTACTGTAACCGTTGGTGTAAATAACGATTTCAAGGAAGCTGCCCCGAACCTGATAGAGTTCCTGACCAACTATGAAACCAGCAATGCGCTGGTCTCAGAGATGCTGGCCTATATGCAGGAAAATAACGAACAGCCTGATGGCGCTGCGATGTATTTCCTCGAACAAAAATCAGATATCTGGAAAGCTTGGGTACCCGAAGATGTTGCCAAACGGGTGGCTGACGCACTCTAAATGCTCAAGGTCTATATCTACTGATTTGAACAAGGCGCAGATTTTGACTGCGCCTTGTTTTTTGCAGATGATTTCAGGTAAAAGACATTTCGCACCAGAGCAAAATAAACACCTGTTTTGGTAAATATTTCAAACAGTTAAAGAATACTATTCACATCATTGGTGATGTTTTCCTCAGCCGGGAGAGAAAGCTCAGTCCCGTCGTCAGGAATCATCAGGCGCGCAATATGCTGCAAGGACGCAAGGATCTGATCGCGTTCGGATTGATCCAGCTGCCCGTAACGGCGCATAAATGCACCATCCATCAAAGGCGGGGCGTTTTTTACGACTTCCACCCCCTTCTCGGTCAGGTTGCTATTGACCACGCGCTTATCCTTGGCGTTGCGAACTCGGATGACGAAGCCCCGGCTTTCGAGCTTGTTCAAAATGATCGTGACTGTCGCCTGACTGAGCGACACATGTCGTGAAACCTCACGAACCGTTACGGCACCAAGTTCCTCAATCGCAAGCAAAACAACCAACTGAGGAACAGTTAACCCGCTTGCTTTCATGACTTTCTTGGAATGGATATCTGTGGCCCGGATGATCTGTCTCAATGCCACCAGAAGGTCCAGAAACTCTCGTCTCTCAAGTTGGTCCAAGTCCATATCCGTCGCATCCTGCTCCTTACACGTCGAGCGCAGCTTAACTGCAATTTAATTTGACATCAAATGTTTTGACCTGTAACCAATGGGCCGGCGACCATCCCGAGATTTCATGGAATGCGCTTCTGCGTAGACAGTTCCAAACCAGGAACGCCGCAGCGCAAAAATCTTGGCATCCAAACACGAAGACCGCCTCTGCCGGCCGATCAGGAATTCTGGCGGATTACATAAGGCGTTCCTCAACAAAAACCGATAAAGGCATATGACAGAGAAAATCGTTGTAAAAGATCTGTACAAAGTCTTTGGCGACCGCCCCGACCAAGCAATGAAGATGATCAATGAGGGTATCGACAAGGACGAAATCTTTCGCCGGACAGGCCAGACTGTTGGTGTGTGTGGTGCAAATTTCACCGTTCAGGAAGGTGAAATTTTCGTTGTTATGGGCCTTTCCGGCTCTGGTAAATCCACACTTGTTCGTTTGTTGAATCGCCTGATTGAGCCAACATCAGGTCAGGTCCTTTATGACGGCGTTGATATCGCCGCAATGTCAGAACAAGAGCTCCGCGACCTGCGCCGCCGCGACATGGCGATGGTGTTCCAGTCCTTTGCGTTGATGCCGCACCTTTCAGTGATCGACAATGCATCCTTCGGGCTTGAACTGGCGGGGGTTGATGAGGAAGAGCGACACAAACGCGCGCTTGCAGCTCTTGATCAGGTTGGTCTCAAGGCACATGCGAATTCATATCCTGATGAACTGTCAGGTGGCATGCAACAACGTGTTGGCCTTGCGCGCGCTTTGGCAAATGACCCGGCTGTAATGCTGATGGACGAGGCATTTTCAGCACTCGACCCATTGATCCGAACTGAAATGCAGGATGAATTGCTAACCCTGCAACGTGAACATAGCCGGACGATCATCTTTATCTCGCATGATCTTGATGAAGCTATGCGCATCGGCGACCGCATTGCAATCATGCAAGGGGGTATCGTTGTTCAGGTCGGCACACCGGAAGAAATTCTCAACAATCCGGCGAATGACTATGTCAAATCCTTCTTCCGTGGTGTGGATGTCTCAACCATCCTGAGCGCAAAGGACGTTGCAACCAAGCGCGAAGTTACCGTGATCGAACGTCAGGGGGTTGGCCTTAAGACTGCAATCAGTCGCCTGCGCAACGAAGATCGTGAATTTGGCTATATTGTTGGCAGCGGGCTTGATTATCACGGTGTCGTTTCAATCGACAGCCTTGATGCCGCGATCAAGGCCGGTGGAGAAAAACTTGCCGATGCCTATCTTCCCGATATTGAACCAATTTCCCACGACACATCACTTTCCGAACTGATCGGGACTGTGGCGCACTCGCCGTGCGGTGTCCCTGTTGTTGGTGAAAATGGCAAATATATGGGCGTCATCAAAAAAGCCACCCTTCTGGCAACTCTTGATCGCGAAGGAGACAGCATCAATGGCTGATACTGCAAACCCTTGGAGCAGCGCCACTTCGCCAAGCAATGAGCCAACAGCAAGCGGCCCTGGTGGTGCGATCGGACCGGGCGGTGCAACCGGCCCCGGCGGCAGCGCAGGAAGTTCATCCGGCTCTACCGACTGGTTGTCAAATACGGCACCGGCACCGGAAAAACATTTTGATATCCTTCACCCGTTTGATGATGCCGTGATCCCGCTGGATGGTTGGGTCAATGACGGTCTTGAATGGGTCGTTACTCATTTCCGTGGCGTATTTCAGGCTATTCGCTGGCCGATTGATGCCGTTTTGACCGGTGTTGAGACCGGGCTGCAGGCAACACCGGCCATCGCCGTGATAGTCATTATGGCCCTGATTGCCTGGCAACTTGCCGGTCGCAGACTGGCCATCGGCACGGTGATCTCGATGGTCGCTGTCGGCCTCATCGGGGCATGGTCCGAAGCCATGGTGACCTTGGCACTCGTCATCACATCGGTGTTTTTCTGTGTTGTCATCGGTTTGCCGGTTGGGATTTTCCTTGCCCGAAATGAAAAAACGTCAAACGCAGTTCGTCCAATTCTGGATGCCATGCAGACAACACCGGCCTTTGTCTATCTGGTGCCGATTGTCATGCTGTTTGGCATCGGTAATGTGCCCGGTGTCGTGGTGACGATCATCTTTGCCCTCCCGCCGCTGATCCGTTTGACCATTCTGGGTATTCGGCAGGTACCGGGTGATCTGGTCGAGGCAGCACGATCGTTCGGCGCCAGCCCGAGACAGCTTTTGTTCCGGGTTCAGCTGCCACTTGCGATGCCGACCATCATGGCGGGTGTAAACCAGACTCTGATGCTGGCCCTCTCGATGGTGGTAATTGCCTCTATGATCGCGGTTGGCGGTCTTGGTCAAATGGTTCTGCGCGGTATTGGCCGACTGGATATGGGCCTTGCGACCGTTGGTGGCGTCGGCATTGTCCTGCTGGCCATTGTACTGGACCGCATGACTCAGGCACTGGGCCAGGATCAGCGATCCAAAGGAACACGCCATTGGTACGAAACCGGCCCAGCAGCCGTCGTTCGATCTGTACTTGGCAAGAAATAACGCATCTACGCGATAACTGTCGGAACCTTTGTGTGTTCCGGCAGTTTTGAAGTCAGGGACAGCCCCATTGTCCCGTCAAAACAACAAGGAGACCTTCATGACTTTCCTGAAAAAACTCTCAGCCGGTGCAGCGATTGCCGTTACCGGCTCCATGCTGATGAGCGGCACCGCAATGGCCGATCACCACATGCCGGGCAAAGGCGTTGAAGTTCAGCCGCTTAAAAGCTCGATCGCAGAGGAAACCTTCCAGACCATTGTCGTGATGAAGGCACTGGAAGAACTGGGATACGACGTCAAAGACATCCAGGAAATCGAATATGCCGCCGGTCACGTTGCGATCGGCAATGGCGATGCGACCTTCCTTGCCGACCACTGGAATCCGTTGCATGCGGATTTTTATACTGCAGCAGGTGGCGATGAGAAAATCTATCGCAAAGGTGTTTATTCACCGGGAGCTCTTCAGGGCTATCTGATCGACAAAAAAACCGCTGATGAATACAACATCACCAATATCAGCCAGCTTGCTGATCCCGAAATTGCCAAATTGTTTGACAATAACGGCGACGGCAAAGCCGACCTTTCGGGTTGTAATCCGGGCTGGGGCTGTGAAGGTGTGATCGAACATCATCTTGATGCCTATGGCCTGCGTGACACCGTCACCCACAATCAGGGTTCCTATTCAGCCATTATTGCCGACACGATCACCCGTTATAAAGCAGGTGAATCGGTCCTGTATTATACGTGGACGCCGTACTGGGTATCAGGCGTGATGGTCCCGGGCAAAGATGTGACTTGGCTACAGGTTCCGTTTTCGTCCCTGCCTGGCGAACGCAAAGAGGCCGACACCTCCCTGCCGGATGGTTCCGACTTCGGTTTCCAGGTGAACAACCAGCAGATCATTGCCAACAAGGAATGGGCAGAAGCCAACCCGGCAGCAGCCAAACTGTTTGAAATCATGGAGCTGCCGGCAAACGATATTTCCGCCCAGAACCTGCGTATGCGTGATGGCGAAAAATCAGCAGATGACATTGAACGTCACGCGGATGCCTGGATCAACGCGCATCGCGATATCTTTGACGGATGGCTGGAAGAAGCACGTAAAGCCGCAATGTAATCCCCTCTCGCGGGATTCCAAACAGGGCGCCCGACCGGGCGCCCTGTTTTTGTATCTGCACGACCAAACCTTGACCAAAGTTTTTACAACAATCCGCTTGGCCCAAATCTGTCAGGATATGTCATCTGCACCTCGATTTACGGTCGCGCTGGTGAGGTGATCTTGTTAGGCTTGTACGCTCATTGATTTTTTGAGCAGATCGGGCGCGGCGCCATCATGTTTCCTGAACAATTGAATGTGCCTTTGGGCAAATGGGTCAATCAACTTGTTGATTGGCTGGTCATCAATTATGGCGCTGCATTCGAGGCGTTTGCCGACAGCCTCCTGACCATTCTTGTGGCCCTTGAACAGGTACTCCGCGGGGCGCCGTGGTGGGGCGTTCTGATCGCCATTGCCGCCATAACATGGCACGCCAGCAAAAACTGGAAACTGGTTCTGGGGCTGCTGATCGCGATGTTTGTCATTGGCACTTTGGGGTTATGGGACAAAGCAATGCAGACCCTGGCGCTCATGATTGTCGCAACATCGCTTTCGGTGCTTATTGGCATTCCGATCGGCGTTGGTATGGCGATGTCCAATCGGCTGCGGACCATCATGCTACCGATCCTTGACACCATGCAGACCATGCCAAGCTTCGTTTATCTGATCCCTGCCCTGATGTTGTTCGGCCTTGGGAAAGTTCCGGCTATCCTGGCAACGGTAATTTATGCAGCCCCGCCGGTGATGCGCCTGACGGACCTTGGTATTCGCCTGGTCGACCCAGAGGTTCTAGAGGCATCCCGATCATTTGGCGCCAGCCGCAAGCAGATCCTGTTTGGTGTGCAGTTGCCGCTCGCACTTCCCAACATCATGGCCGGGATCAATCAGACCACCATGATGTCGATTTCGATGGTGGTGATCGCATCAATGATCGGGGCACGTGGACTGGGGGAACAAGTCCTGATGGGCATTCAACGACTTGACGTTGGCGCAGGCATGGAAGCCGGCATCGCAATTGTGCTTCTGGCTGTGGTTTTTGACCGGATCGGGCAAGCCTATGGCAAGCGGTCCCAACGCAGTGCGGATGTAAAGGACGCGCGATGAGCTATATCGAAATCCGCAATATTTTCAAAATCTTTGGCCCCAATCCGGACAAGGCACTTAAACTTGCCCAAAACGGTTTGGACAAGGATGAAATCCTGTTGAAAACCGGGCATACGGTCGGACTGCATGATGTGTCTCTTTCGATTGAACAAGGCGAGACCTTTGTCATCATGGGGCTCTCGGGATCGGGAAAGTCGACCTTGATCCGCCATCTTAATCGGTTGATCGACCCGACGGCGGGCAGCATTTCATTTGGTGGTGAAGACATCCTGGCGATGGATATCGAAACGCTGAATGCTTTCCGGCGCAAGCGTCTTGGCATGGTGTTTCAGCGCTTCGGGCTTTTACCACATCGTAATGTGATGGACAATGTCGCCTACGGGCTCGAAATTCAACGCATAGCGCGCAAAGAACGCGAAGCGGCTGCTGCAAAATGGATCAAACGGGTCGGACTGGCAGGTTACGAAGAACAATTCCCTGATCAGCTTTCAGGCGGCATGCAGCAACGTGTCGGGCTTGCACGTGCCCTGACGACCGATCCGGAAGTTCTTCTGATGGACGAGGCATTTTCAGCCCTTGACCCCTTGATCCGAAGTGACATGCAAGATGAACTGATGAAACTTCAGGCCGAGCTGCACAAAACCATTGTGTTTATCACCCATGATCTGGACGAAGCGCTCAAAATCGGGGATCGCATTGCAATCCTCAAAGACGGCAAGCTTGTTCAGGTCGGCCGGCCAGAAGAAATCGTACTGAAGCCGGCAGACGATTACGTACAGGCCTTTACCCGTGATGTGAACAAATCCCGTGTTCTGCGCGCAAGGTCAATCATGGCGCCATTAGATGCCGACACCCCCCAGGCTGTGATCAATAACCTACCCACCATCGAAGCCAATACATATCTTGCCGATCTTCTTCCTGTCGCCCTGGCGAATGGCACATCAATGGCAGTTCTTGATGCCACCCAAAAGCCGATTGGAACCATCAGCCCGCAACAAATCGCCACAGCTCTGAACCAATAAGGATAAAGCCCCAAGGGGCTACTTCCTGCCTGTGCCTAATCTTCCATGACCTGACAACGACGGAAATAGCGTATCCCGGCATGCGGTTCGCCATCATCAACTGCTTGGTGGATGATGCGATAAATCTTGCTTTCGCCCGCCCCATCATGTTGGGTCGCGATCACCAGCCATAGAAACCCGGCCTCTTCTGCACGCGCACGATCGGTCGGTGATGGCAAAGCCTTGCCATTCGGGTGGGAATGGAAACAACCAACAACTGCTTCACCTTTTTGCCGTGCATCGCGATGGGCATCAAAAAGGGTCTGGGGGGCAATTTCAAAGGTGGTCAGGGGATCAGGCGCAATGTTTTGTGCAAAGACAACCCGCGTGATGTGGTTGCGGGCATCCTTGGGGGCAACCAGAAGCCCACAGGCTTCTTCCGGCCATGCCAAGGCAGAAAAATCGCGGATCTCTTGATGCAGCGCGCGGCTCAGAAAGACGCAGCCTTGATCTTCGCAAGCAACGGAATTATCGCTTGTCATCTTCTGCGCCCCGCTCCTGTCACCTCAGAGTTCTTTTTTATGTGATTACTGCTCGGATGTTTTCAAAACAACCTGACCAATAACCTTCTTTGCGGCCAGTGAAACGATGACAAGACGCGCAGCTTTGCCCTCGGGCCCTTCGATATGCAATACGGCCTGCTGTCCGTTCAATGAGTAATCGACAAGCCGTTCGCCTGCTGCAATTTCAATTGTGATATCCCCAAACACGGCAAGAGGGCTTGCCGGTGCAGCCGGTAGCGCGCCCGCGACGGGAACCGATGGTGCTTCGCTTTGAGCCGGGCTTTGATGAGTATTTGTGTCATCTGAGTTCTTATCAAGCGACAGGCCATAGGCAACAAGCCCGATCCCCACCACGATCAGAATGCCCATGAACGCGACCAAAGCCTTAATTACACGCATCGTATTTCCAACTGACAAAGCTTGATGAAACCTGCATGCTCGTAAAAAACGCGATCATGCCATCCCCTGTTCAAGGCCATAGCGACAAGCATGGGCAATTGCAAGGCAACAACGCATGATCTCGCATTTCGTTGCAATCACCGACCAAACCGCTACAAGCTGCAATGGTGGAAACAACATCGCCCTGCCCATAATATATTGATAGCACACGATGCCTGAGAAACTGACTTATATTGCAACAGATGCAGATGAAGGCGCCCGCCTTGATAGAGTCCTGGCCGCAGCGTGGCCGGATCTGTCGCGATCGCGCATCAAGGCATTGATCGAACACGGCCAGCTTTGTGCCAATGACACACCTGTCACCAAGATGTCCTCCAAGGTAAAGGCCCGCGATGTATTCGATTTGAATATACCGGATCCGGAAATGGCCGAACCCACCCCGGAAGACATCAAACTTGATATCCTATATGAGGATGATGACCTTCTGGTGATCAACAAGCCCGCAGGAATGGTTGTACATCCAGCGGCCGGCAATGAAAGCGGCACCCTTGTAAACGCGCTTTTGGCGCATTGCGGTGACAGCCTGTCTGGTATTGGTGGGGTTAAACGTCCGGGGATTGTCCATCGCCTCGACAAAGATACCAGCGGCGCGATGGTTGTTGCCAAGAATGATGCCGCACATCGGGCACTTTCAAATTTATTCTCCGAAGACAAAGAAAATATTGATCGTGCATATCTTGCAGTTGTGTGGGGCGTCCCACGTCCCTTAAGCGGGGATATCGAAGGCAATATTGGCCGAAGCCCCCGTAATCGCAAAAAAATGGCCGTGGTCAAAAATGCAGGAAAATACGCACTTACACACTATAAAACCCTGCAATATCGTGACGACTCGTTGGCATCACTGGTTGAGTGCCGTCTTGCAACCGGGCGGACTCACCAAATCCGCGTTCATATGAACCACATAGGAAATTCACTTGTGTGTGACCCTGTTTACGGTCGCAACAAAACCTCTCAAAAGTTCAACCCAGAGACGCAAGAGATTTTAGCCACTTTCAACAAACAGGCGCTTCATGCCAAAACCCTAGGATTTCTGCATCCTCGCACGGGGGAGTATATATCCACGGTTGCCCCCGTTCCGGACGATCTTCTAACGGTCATGCATGCACTAGAACTATACGTTTGATTAGTAGACACTAGACTTACAGCGCAGTTTTTTATTGACGCCTTCTAATACCACCGTATAAGATTTTACAAAGTGCAAGGGGTTATCTGCACTTTTTGAAAGCACGACGGGAGGCTTCGATGAAACAGGGAAACGCTCTTCCAACCATTTCACAAGATGGTTTGACCGTATATTTGCAGCGTATACGCCGCTACCCGATGCTTACCCCGGAACAGGAAACAACCTATGCCTGCAATTTCCGGGATATCGACTGTGACAAATCCGCAGAGAAACTGATTACCAGCCATTTGCGGCTGGTTGCCAAAATCGCGATGGGTTATCGCGGCTATGGCCTGCCCCTTAACGAACTTATCTCCGAAGGCAATGTAGGCCTGCTTCAGTCAGTCAAACGGTTTGATCCCGACAAGGGGTTTCGTTTGGCCACTTATGCGATGTGGTGGATCCGTGCCGCAATTCAGGAATATATCCTGCATTCCTGGTCATTGGTAAAAATGGGCACGACCGCAGCACAAAAGAAGCTTTTCTTTAATCTGCGCAAACTCAAGAGTCAGATGCAGGCAATTGACGAAGGCGACCTGCAGCCAGAACAGGTAGAACTGATCGCAACCAAACTAAATGTATCCGAAGACGAGGTTGTGATGATGAACCGCCGTTTGGCTGGGCCGGATCATTCATTGAACGCACCGGTGCGTATTGATGGCGACGGAGAATGGGTCGACTGGCTTGAAAGCGAAGACGAAGACCAGGAAACGCTTTATGGCAAGCGCGAAGAATTCCTTCTGCGGATGAACATGCTTAAAAGTGCCATGTCACATCTCAATGATCGCGAACGCGATATCCTGACCCAGCGACGCCTGCTTGAAAGCCCGGTTACACTTGAAAATCTAAGTGTTGCCTATGGCATATCGCGCGAACGCATCAGACAGATCGAAGTCCGTGCCTTTGAAAAGGTCCGGAAGTCAATTCATACCGATCAGCCCTGCTGACGAAAACGGATTATCTTTTTCCTCCAGTATAACGACTTGCGGCGGACTTTTGTCCGCCGCTTTCTTTTTTCAAAAAGAAAATCTGTCGATTACCCTGCCCCCCGGTCCACTTCCTTGATCAGACTATCCCCCCAAGTCTTGATCAAGCCGCGTTGTTTTTTACGCAACTCACTGACGCGGCGCTGGGCGGAAAGATTAAGGATATTAGCAACGATCGGCGGCATCGCAAGATAAAGCAACCAGCCAAGCCCTGCGGCCCCATACATGATTGACAGGGACAAGGGTTGAAAGATCGTATGCGTCGCAACAGCGACCGACTGGCCCGGCAACATCCAGACTTCAAGGATATAGGGCGCAACACCTGAAAAGTTTAAACCAAACACGCAACGGGCCATCGTCTTGCCCGGGCTACGATCAAACATGAAGGCAACAAGTGACGGCAACAGCCCCACAATCAGGGTAATGAAAGTGGGAAGAGCAACCATGAACAACAGTACGCCCGATGCAATAACGGACACTCCGGAAAATGCACTACGCCCGCCTTTGGATCTCGATTTCTTACCCTTTGCCATGTCAGTCCCTTAAAAGATATGCATCAAGAACAACGCTGAGACCGTCAACAAAGCGATCATGGTTGATGCGAATGCCGCCGCCTGCTGGCCAACTTTTTCTGCGAGTTCAAGACGTGCCGGACCAGAAGTTTCAAGATCAAAGACTTCGCTTTCGGCCTCGGAATATTCAGCAACAGCTTCGACAAACTCGGACTGGTCCTTGCGACGTTCCTGTTCATCATTGATCAGGTTGTAGAGTTCAACCAGATTGCCGCGCTTGGCCAGTTTGGGAATTTCAGTCTCGACACGTTCACGCCGCGCCTTGCTGTGGAACACCTTGATCGCAGGCTCCATCAATCGTGAAACCCAATGTGACAGGTTGTGCAAACTATCTGGACCGTGACGCCATTGCACAATCGCCAGCATGCTAATGATTGCGCGGCTATATTCCACCTCATCGGAAGGGTTCTGCATCGCCATTAACTGGCCATCGACATCATCTTCCAAACGCGCAGCAATGAATGCCGCAATATGACGGTCAACAGGCCAGCTATCCTCTTGTGCGGTCTCGGCTGCCTTTTCAAGGGCCGGCAACAAGTCCGCGACTTCAACGACATATTCTTCTTCGATCAGCGGACTGAGGCAATGCTGATTGCGTACGGTTGCGTAAAGGCAACGCTCATACCCATATCCGGCACTTTGTTGCTGAATGTAATAGCGCAGGTTCTTGTACGTCAGTTGAAGCTTCTGGACTTCCGGGCTGTAACCATGCTGACGGGCAAACCAGAATGACGGGATATCGCGCACGATCACATCCGCAAAGCGTTGCGGCCCCCGTCCATGCTGCACATCGTAAGACAACATGAATCCAAGCCCGTCAATCATGGACGAAAAGCCCTTGAAACGAATCGGACCGGCCGGATCGAGAATCACGATCGATCGCGCAATCAAGACATCTTCCGCCGATCTTTTGTCAGCCCCCGCCCATTGCAGTTGTCGCATGGCCTCGGACATGGCCTTGGCTCGGTCATTATCCCCCAAACCACGACGTAGCCAGACCTCAACCGTGCCATCTCGTAACGGAGCAAGAGCCGTAACCCAGTTTTTTGAAATCCCCTGCGCCAAAGATCGCACAGTATAGTAATCCCGACCGGCAAGGTTTTGTGACCGTGCTGCACGTTTTTCCGTGTTGGATTGCACCGGTTTTGCGCGTCGACCATCCAGCCAGGCATTTAATTCAGAAAATCCCCAGCGCTCTTCCGGATCATCGCACAGAAGGCCGCGTACTGGTTCGATAAGGATAAGCGGCAATTTTTCATGCGAAGCAATCGCCTGAAAAGAACCTTTGGCCAATTTAAGATCTATAATTTCCTGATCATTGAACTTGCTGAGCGGACGACGGCCAATACCCAATTCGACCAAGGTCATGCCCAAGGCATAAAAATCATCAACCAGCGCACCACTGCCACGACCTGCCTGGTCGGCGCTCATACGTGCTGTTGTTTCATAGACAGCGGGCTGGTCATAGCCCGGCGGACCACTGGCACAGTCCCCCAGCATTACTTTTTCATGCATCGGGTCTGCAAAAAACAGGTTCTCGGCCCTGATATTTCGATGTGCCAGCCCCTTCTCGCTAAAGGCCTGCATGACGGTCATCAGCGGTTCAACAACTGCTTCGCCGATATCATGTTCGTCAATGGGCAGCTTGCGGTTTTCCCGCCCCATCACCTTTCCGCCTGCCGGCTTTTCGTAAAACAGGACCATGGTTTTACGCGCAATTGGCGGCCAATAGGCAACTTCGTAATCAACCAGATCAATCTGACCGGCCATATGCATGCCAACCAGAAACTTCAGATGATCATACCGGGTTGGCAAAACCGGATCCGTCACCAGCGCAAAGACACTGCCATCATCGCGACGCAAATTATCCGCAGAATAGGCCTTGCAGTGGCCCATATCGAATTCCGGAATCCTCAAATCCTGAAAGACGCGGAAATTTCCGATCTCGACGCTTTTTCCTGTGGCAATACTTTCCGGATCATCGATGTCAGAGATATCGGAGCCATCAGGTCTTTCGGGATCTTCCGGCACACGTGCACCGCCGCCCGGCACATCCATCGCCGGTTCGCCCGCAGCATTGTTCGAAACGTCCTGTTCCTGATCTTCTGCTTGTTCTGCCATGATCCCGATATTTCTTTATGCGTTATCATTCTCTGAGAAACGAACGCCCAGAGTCTTCCTGACCTCACAAGCCGAACGTTATCGTCAAATAGTTGATAAAACGATACTTCTGATCCCTGCTCTCAGCAAGTTGTTATCAGCCGCCCACGCCATGGATTGCCAGATAAGTCATTCACCTGAACACAAAAAAAACCACCAGCAAATTGCTGGTGGTTTTGAAAATTGCGATATCTTTGGCAATCAGGCGCTGAACGGATCATGAACCAGAATGGTGTCATCGCGTTCTGGGCTGGTTGACAAAAGAGCAACCGGTGCCTCGATCAATTCTTCGATGCGGCGCACATATTTGATTGCCGCAGCCGGAAGATCGGCCCAGCTTCGTGCGCCCATGGTCGTTTCCGACCAGCCTTCGATGGTTTCGTAAACCGGCTTGGCTTTGGCCTGCAGACGCTGGTTAGCCGGCAGATGGTCATAGATTTTACCATCAATGTCATAACCGGTGCAGATCTTGATTTCGTCAAAACCATCAAGCACATCCAGCTTGGTCAGTGCGATACCGGTGATGCCATTGACCTTGACCGACTGACGGACAAGTGCCGCATCAAACCAGCCACAACGACGTTTACGGCCCGTGACCACACCGAATTCATGACCACGTTCACCAAGACGCGTCCCATCGGCATCAAACAGTTCGGACGGGAACGGACCTTCGCCGACGCGCGTGGTATAGGCCTTGGTGATACCAAGAACATAACCAACGCCTGACGGGCCCATGCCCGAACCAGCCGCTGCCTGCCCCGAAACGGTATTGGACGAGGTCACAAACGGATATGTACCATGGTCGATGTCAAGCATCGTGCCCTGCGCACCTTCAAACAGGATACGTTTTCCGGCTTCTTTGAACTGATTAAGCGACTTCCATACCGTGTCAGAGAACGGCAGGATTTTCGGTGCGATTTCCTTAAGCTGCGCAAGCAATTCTGCACCTTCGACTTCCGGCTGCCCAAGACCGCGCAAAAGCGCGTTGTGATGGGTCAGAAGGTTTTCGACTTTGGCTTCAAGAAGATCGGTATCGGCAAGATCGCCAACACGGATCGCACGGCGACCAACGCGATCCTCATAGGCCGGGCCGATACCACGACCGGTGGTGCCGATTTTGTTGTCCCCGGATGCCGCTGCTTCGCGTGCACGGTCAAGGTTGCCATGCAACGGCAGGATCAGGCAGGCATTTTCCGCCAGACGCAGATTATCCGGGGTGATATCGACACCCTGTTCTTTCAGGCGGTCAATCTCGGCCAACAGCGCCCAAGGGTCGACAACAACACCGTTGCCAATCACCGAAAGCTTGTTCTGGCGCACGATCCCTGAGGGCAGCAGGCTAAGTTTATAAGTCGTCCCGTCGATCACCAAAGTATGACCGGCATTATGACCACCCTGGAAACGCACAACAACGTCGGCCCGTTCGGACAGCCAGTCGACGATCTTGCCTTTACCTTCGTCCCCCCACTGGGAACCGATCACGGCAACATTGGTCATCGCAAAACTCCTTGCGCGATAAAAGTTCGTTGAATTAGTTGCTTAGCGGCACGACCTGGCCGCCAAGATAAATATGATTGCAGCCCATGCTGCGTGCTTCAACACGCGCAGCGGCCTCTGTTTTTGCTTCGGCAGCCCCTTCGAGGGCAGCAACCGTGTAATGACCATCCGCGCGCAGCTTGCGTGCTTCGCGCTGCGGCGTGCCCAGCGGCAAATAAACACGGTCAATCGGCTCTGCATCCGGAAGGCCACGCAAAATACTGTCCATATAAAGCGACATACCCGTTGCCGCCTCCCCCGATGCGCCACCAGCACGATAACGACCACCACGGCCGATCTCGCCGCGAACATTACGGGCAAACAGCGTAAAGCTCACACCGGTCTGATACCGGAAACCGGCCATCTCGACAGGGTCAATGGTCAATGCCGCATCAAGACCGGATGCCAGAACACGTTCCGCGACATCAATCAGACGATACAATTCCTCGGATGCGCCTAGCGGCAATTCAAGTTTCCTGAGTTTCGGCAAAGCGGTTTGTGCTGGGCCTGCTGCCTCAAGCAACGCGACCAGAACGCCTGTCACCTTCCCTTCTGCCGCCCGAAGGGCGGCAACGTCGCGACGCTCCAGCGCTTCGGTCAAGGCTTCGCGATCATCGCGCGAGACGCCAAAAGCATCAAACAGGCGCACCGGCAATGTCGGCAGATTAAGATCCACCGAAACATCTTCAAGACCGATGCTTTCAAGTGCCTCAAGTGCCAAAAGCACAATCTCGGTATCGGCAGCGGCACTGGACACACCGATCAGCTCCGCCCCAACCTGAGCGAACTGACGTTCGGGACGCAAATGGGATCCTTTGATCCGCAAAACATCCCCGGAATAGGAAAGACGTAAGGGGCGTGGCGCATCGACAAGGCGGGTCGCAGCGATGCGCCCGACTTGCGGGGTCATATCGGAACGCAACCCCATCATGCGGCGAGATTCCGGATCCATCAGACGAAAAGTCTGGGTCGCCAGTTCAGGCGCTGCACCTTCAAGCAGACTTTCTTCAAACTCGACCAGCGGTGTTTTCACACGGTCATAGCCTGCATGCGCCAGACTGGTCATCAGCTTTTCACGGATTTCAGCTTCCCGCGCAGCGGTTCCCGGCAGGACATCCTGCAGGCCGGCGGGCAAAAGAGCTTTCCTGGCGAGTTCAGTCATGTTGTGTGCTTTCCCGGACGAGGCGCGCAAATTCAAAACGATAATATCCCGAGCAACGCTCAGGGCTCACTATCCGGTAGCGGTTACTACCGCGTTGTGCCGGACAGAGCAACGGGGAAAACCCCATCAACGCAAATAATACGTAAGAAATATTTCCTAACCAGCTTCGAATTCGGCTTTCACCACGGCATATGCCCAGTCAAGCCAAGGCAGCAAAGCCTTGATATCACTGGGATCTACTGTAGCTCCGCCCCAAATACGCAGGCCCGCAGGTGCATCACGATAGCCATTGATATCAAGTGCGACATTTTCCGCTTCAAGAAGCTGGGAAATCTTTTTTGGTAGTGCTGCTTGCTGATCAGACGACAAAGCAAGCGCCCAAGGATCGACAATCTTGATGCACATCGACGTGTTTGATGCTGTTGCCGGATCTTCGGCCAGATCAGCTGCCCAGTCACTATCTGCAAGCCACGCATCAAGATGCGCACGGCTTTCGCGTGTACGCTTCAAAAGCCCTTCGAGCCCCCCGATGTCTTCGGCCCATTTCAGGCTATCAATCGCATCTTCCACCACCAGCATGGACGGCGTATTGATGGTTTCACCGCGGAAAATACCGTCAATCAATTTACCGCCCTTGGTCATACGGAAGATCTTTGGCAGCGGCCAAGCCGGCGTATAGCTTTCAAGGCGTTCAACTGCGCGGGGGCTCAGGATAATGACGCCGTGACCGCCCTCTCCGCCGAGAACTTTCTGCCAGCTATAGGTAACAACATCGAGTTTTTCCCAGGGCAGTTCCATGGCAAAGATTGCCGAGGTGGCATCGCAAATGGTCAAACCTTTGCGGTCATCAGCAATCCAGTCCCCATTGGGCACACGCACACCGGCCGTGGTCCCGTTCCAGGTAAAGACAACATCGCGGTCGAAATCAACGGCACCAAGATCGGGCAACTTGCCATAATCACCTTCAAGGGTGCGCACATCATCAAGCTTTAGCTGCTTGATCACATCCGCAACCCACGTCGCGCCGAAACTTTCCCACGCCAACATGTCAACGCCGCGTGCGCCCAGCATCGACCAAAGCGCCATTTCCACGGCACCGGTATCGGACGCGGGAACCACCCCCAGCAGATAATCATCTGGCAGGTTCAGCACAGCCCGCGAACGATCAATTACCTCTTCAAGGCGTTGCTTACCCAATTTCGATCGATGTGAACGCCCAAGAATTTCCGTCTGCAATGCACTGGCGGACCAACCCGGGCGTTTTTTGCACGGGCCCGACGAAAAGTTCGGGCTGGCTGGGCGTGTGGTCGGCTTTGCTATTACGGCGGTCTGGGCCATCGGTAAGTTCCTGAGAAAGAAGAATAATCAATGAAGGCTCGTTCAGAACAATCAAGCGGCCTGATCCTATTGTGCAGCGGGCAAAAGTCAAACGCCTTCAGCACAAACATGACAGCCATTTTTGCATGGCTGAAACAGGCTGGCCCAAACACTTGTCAGGTCAGGTTTTCCAACCTCAGAATGGAATGTCGTAATACCACGGCGCAAACAGGCTGAACGCAATCCAAAGAACGATAATCAGCGGCGTACCTGCCTTAAGAAAGTCGATAAACCGATAATGCCCCGGCCCCATGACAAGCAAGTTGGTTTGATAGCCCACAGGCGATGCAAACGAACAGTTTGCCGCCATCACCACCGCAATTGCAAAGACATGCGGCGGCACGCCAAGCTGCTGGGCCATGCCAATACCAATTGGGGTAAACAACACAGCACAGGCATTGTTTGAAAGGACATTGGTAAACCCGGCCACAATCAGGAAGAACAGCGACAAGATAACGGGCGCGGGTGCGCCACGTGTTGCCGCCAACAATTGATCGGCAACAAATTCTGCCCCGCCGGTCAATTGCAACGCATTGCCAAGGGCAAGGGCGGCAGCCACCAACAACACGATCTTGCGATCAATCGCACGCGATGCCTGACGCAAATTAAGTGCTCCAGACGCAATCATCAAACCAGCGCCGATAAAGCTTGAAACCACGATCGGCACAATGCCGGTGGCTGCCAGCGCAATGACACCAAGGAAAATTGCCGCTGCCCGACGTGCATGAAACGGGCGCGGCAAAGTACGCGTCGACCATTCCAGCAACACGACATCACGAATAGTCCGCAGCGCTTCGACATCTTCGGAACGCCCCTGCACCAGCAACACATCCCCGGCTTCAAGACGAATTTCCGTCATCTGGGTACGGATCATGCGTGATCGGCGTTGAATGCCAAGAACAAGGCACTTGTACTGATACCGGAACCCGATCTGCTCCAAGTTAAAACCGATCAGGCGCGATCCGGGTGGCAACATGACCTCGGCCAGAAGCTGGGTCGATTTCTGTTTGGCGTCATCTTCATCCGCAGTCACCGTGACCGCATCGGAATGCAGCAATCCCGGATCTTCTTGCAGGGCTTCGGTCAAAGCTTTGCGCGTCGCGGCCACCACCAGAACATCACCGGCCTGGATTTCCATATCATCTTCAAACGGGGGAAGTTCCGCATGTTCGCGCCGCACGATCATTTGAATGGTGATATTGGGCAGGTTCTTGAAGAAACCGGCGACCGGACGCGTGCCGATCATATTTGCCGCCGGGCCAACCGTGATCTGGGCAATGAACTGTTTGCCGCTGCTATCGGGGTTGGCAAGCTTGCTGCGCATGGATGCCAAAGCGGGCAACAGACGCGGCGCAACCAGCAAAACATAAACAAAACCGGTAAGCGCAAGAACCGCGCCAATGGTTGTGAATTCAAAGAACTCAAGCCCCGGCATACCCAACTCGATCAGGGAACTGGACACCAGCAGGTTGGTCGAAGACCCGATCAGGGTCGTCATGCCGCCAAGAATTGCAGCATAGGAAAGCGGGATCATCAAAGATGACGGGGAACGTTCAATACGCTCTGCAAGCGCCTGAATAATCGGAATAAAGATAACAACAACCGGTGTGTTATTCAGGAAAGCTGACATGACCATCACGACGAACAGGCCGATAAAAATTGCAATTGATGCATTCTTGCCGCCATGTTCGGTGATCAAACCGGCGATGTAACTGACGCCGCCGGTCAACACCATACCTTGCCCGACGACAAGCAGGGATAACACGGTCAACAAAGCCGGGTTGGCAAAGCCCGACATAATGGTCGCCGCCCCCAGCAGGTTCCCCCCATCCGCATCAAGCAACGGGAAAAACTCGAAAAACACCAAAAGGGTTGCGATCAGCGCCATGCTGGTCAGTTCGAGCGAAATACGCTCCAACCCATACAGAACAAGTGACCCCGCAACGAGTGCAAGAACCACCCACATCTGCATCGGCGTTGCAGAACTGGCAACAACACTTTCGAGCACGATAAATCTTCCCCCGTATATCCGGCTTATTTGCGGTTTCCGCCCACCCTTGACTGGTGTGACCTGCCCGCATTCGTCGTATTATGCCTTTTACTTAGACGAAAGCCCTACCGAGCGGTCAATAAAAAAACAAAACCGATCAACCGTATTACGGATTATTAGGTAGAAAAAATTGAAGCCCGATGCGCTCGAAAAACACCAAAATAGCGGGAAATTGATACATTTCCCGCGACCTTAATTGCATTTCATCATCCAACCGATGGCATCATGCCGGGATTGTTATTTCGCCTTTGAGAAACAACACGGCTTCACCTTTCAACTGCACGCGATCACCATCAATTTTGCATGCAACTACCCCACCACGGGCGGATGCCTGATAGCCAACAACATCAAGCTGACCAAGCTGTTCGGCCCAGTACGGGGCAACCACACAATGCATGTAGCCAGTGACCGGGTCCTCATCAATACCAAGTGCCGGCAAGAAATAGCGCGACACCATATCAAGCCCAGTCTTATCCCCCGGTGCTGTGACAATGACACCCCGGCCGGTCAGTTTGCCCAATGCAGACATATCCGGGCACATATTGCGAACAATAGATGCTTTGCTATAGACGACCACAATATCTGTATCGCGACTGATCACTGAAAATGTTGCGCTTGGTTTTGCGCCGCCAAGCGCATCAATTACATCCCGGGCAACCGGATCAGCCTTGATCGGCTGTTTCGGGAAATTCAAAACAATCGCATCGCCATCCCGCCGGGCCGTCAGGATGCCGCTTTGACTTTGCAACCGGATCACATCACCCGCAAAGCCAAGCTGATTGAAAATCACAAATGCACTGGCAAGCGTCGCATGCCCACACAGGGGCACCTCGACCGTTGGCGTAAACCAGCGAATGTGGAAATCAGCCTCCCCGTCTTTGCAGGGCACAAAAAATGCCGTTTCCGAAAGATTGTTTTCCATGGCGATCTTTTGCATCACCCCGTCAGGTAACCAACCAGAAAGCGGCACGACCGCAGCCGGATTGCCTGCAAACAAAACATCGGTAAAGGCATCAATCTGATAAATCGGCAAGGTCTGTGGTTTCATCGGATCATCCTGAGCTCGGCACATGCTTGATGTGCAAGACGACAAATCGGGTCGCTTATCGGTGATTTGGCTTTGCGATCACAAGACAGTTTCAATCGCCTGTTTGATGATGGCAAGGTCATCGTCACGGGTGCGCCAATTGCTAAATGCTGCCCGGAAACCGAACCTTCCGCCGTAAACGGTCGGGGTCAAAAACAGCTTTCCGGTCGCATTGATCTTTTCAAGTAATGCACGATTGTCTTCATCACTGCCACACGATGCAAACATCGTTACATTGAGTTTCGGCTCGGCGAGCAGTTCAAGTTTCTCGTGGGCTTGAACCCAGGCAGCAAGGTCTGCTGCCTGGTCACAGTTGGTACGAATGATTGATGCAATTCCGTCACGCCCATAAGCCGTCATCATCATCCAAAGTGGCAATGCGCGAAATCGTCTCGAATTCTCGACCCCGCGATTGATATAGCTGTTCCCGTCTGCCTTGGTATCAAGATACGGCGCAAAGGCACGACAACAGGTTTCCAGCACCGAGATATGCCGGGTCAGGAATATCCCGCAATCATACGGAACATTCAGCCATTTGTGCCCGTCGGATGTAATGGAATCTGCGCGTGCGATCCCGTTGGCAAAATGGGCCCGGCGATCATCAAGGGCGGCAAAAAAACCGAATGCGGCATCCACATGCAACCATGCCCCAAATGCCGCACATAAATCGGCAATGGCATCAAGATCATCGAAATCCGTCGCATTTACCGTGCCTGCCGACGCAATAACAATCTTGGCACGTGCAGTACTTGCCCCGAGTTTGGCTTTCAGATCTTCGATGTCGGTTTCTTCTGATCCGGGTTTTGTTGCCACCTTGGTAAAACTGTTCCGGCCAATACCGGTGATCGACAGATCCTTGATCATGCTGGCATGCGGACTGGCGGCAAAAATGTCCAGATCGGGCAAAACACCTGCGCCATCAGCATCGACATTCACACCGACCTGTTCGCCGCACCATTGCCGGGCCGTAACCAGCCCCAAAAGGTTTGATACTGTTGCACCGGTCGTCAACACACCATCAAAGCGATCTGACGGCACCCCGCCCAATTCGCACAGCCAGTTGATAACCTGTTCTTCGACGGCGGCATTGACCGATCCTTCGGGGCCGGTGGCATTTTGATCAATCGCACTGACCAACCAGTCGCCCACAAGGGCAGCCGGCGTTGTACCGCCCGTTACAAACCCAAGATATCTGGGACCAATTGATGCGGCGAGCAGCGGCAGAATTTCTTCTTTTGCTGCCCGCAACGCATCAAGTGCGCCGCGTCCCTGCCCCGGTATAGAGCGCGAGGGGTCAAAGGCAGAGAAATCACGGCACGTTACATCCATGTCATCCGCGCCATGAATGAAACTGTGCGCGATATCGCCTGTTTCGACAAGGATACGGCCAAGTTTCTCAAGGTCATCAAACATGAGATGACGTTCATCAACAGTGGGGCTGTCATCAGAACGATTTGAAAGGCGGTTCATTTGTTTTCTCCCGAAAGGATGCGGGCATAATCGGCACGATCAATATTTGCACCGGTTAAAATCACTGCGACTTTCTGGCCGATATTCTGTTCATGTTGGGCAATGGCCGCCGCCAGCGGCACCGCACCGGCACCCTCGGCAATGGTGTGGCAAGAACTAAAATAAAGACGCATCGCGTCGCGGATCTGGTCATCACTGACGGCCACAATATCCGCAGCCCCGTTTTTAATGATCTCGAACGCCCCCGGATCAGGACTTCGGCATGCAACACCATCGGCAAAGGTATCAGCACTCGGTGTCTGAATGATTTCACCAGCAAGGAAAGACTGGCGAATTGCATCAGCCCCCTTCGCCACCACGCCAATGATTTCGGTTTCAAGCCCCAGCGCATCACGCACAGTGATCAGCGAAGAAATCCCTGATCCCATGCCAACCGGCACATAAACCCTGTCTAGCCCAACGACATCGTCAAAAAGCTCAAGCCCATAGGATGCAACACCGCGCACAAGCTCCGGATGGAATGGCGGCACCATGACAAGATTTTCATGGGCGGCTAGCGTCTTGGCATATTCGGCGGCCTCCTGAAAATCCTGACCATGTTCGATGACCTCTGCGCCCCAAGCCCGCATGGCGGCATTCTTTTCAACCGAATTCCCAAACGGGACAATAATAGTGGCCGGCATTCCGAACTGCCTCGCGGCATGAGCAAGGCTTTGACCGTGGTTTCCACGCGTCGCCGAGATAATCCCCCGGTTCGCATCAACTGTTTTCGCAAGATAGCGGCAAAAAGTCAGCCCGCCCCGGATTTTGAACGCCCCCAACCGGGTGTGGTTTTCATGTTTCACATACAAGGACAACCCGGTCGCACGATCAAGCAACGGCCACTGAATGGTCGGGGTTGGCGCAACATATTGATGCACGAAATCCGCCGCATCGCGCAATTCGCTTGTACTGAACATTGTATTGTATCCCTGACCGACTGAAATCGTGACAATTTAATCCCCCACCGAACGGAGGCACAATGGGAGCAAAGTGCCTCCGTCAAACGCGGCGGTGGCTAGCCGCGCCGGGGGAAATCGAACATGAACGGTTTTGGGTGAGCCCGTTCGATATCCGATCGGGTCAATCCGACATCTTTCAGCATGTGATCATCAAGGTTTCTCAGTGCATTACGGTCACGCGAACGCGCCTGAGCCCGGGCAAGATATTCAGCCGCGGAGATCAGCACACCAGTGATCGCCGCATGCCAGGAGACAGGTTTGCGAACCTGTTTACCTGTTGCTTCTGCGCGATCATTGATGTCAATGCCGGAAATCTGGATTGCATCGTTACAATTTACCATTTCCATCTCCTTTCGGTGAATTGTCTCGATATTGTTTTGTCATTGACATTACAATTGTGTCAATTTAAACATTGTCACCATGACAATATGGCTCCCGAAACTTGATGAGGCTGGCGGTCCTGTTTATCGACAGATCGCGCAAGCCATCCGCAAAGCGGTCAATGACGGCGTGTTAAAACCCGGCGACCGGCTTCCGACTCACCGCGATCTCGCCTATCAGCTTGGCGTCACTGTCGGGACAATCACACGTTCATATCGCGAGGCCGAGCGCCTTGGCCTTGTGGCAGGCGAAATCGGTCGGGGAACATATGTTCTGGATAATATCCAGTCGGAACTCGACAGGGCGGCAACCGCCCCCATTCCGATGGCCTTCACCAACAATCTGAGCCACCTTGCGCGGTCCGCAGATACCACCCCGACAAATCCGGTAGAACACGGCGACGACAATAATCCCGGCCCGATCAATTTCAGAATGAATTGCCCCCTTCCCCCGCAAGAAGGAAACATTCGCGAAAGTCTTCTGGACGTTGTGAACACCATGTCCGTCGACGATATGGTGTCTTACAAATCGGAATATGGCATCGCACATCAACGCGCGGCCTTGGCCTTTGCGGCAGGGAAACAAGGGCTTGATGACAATCCTGACCGTGTCCTTCCGACGGCAGGTGTCCAGCACGGGATGACGGTATCACTGCTCGCAACAGTGCGTCCGGGGGATCTGGTTTTATGCGAAGAACTTACCTATCCCAATCTGCGCAGTCTGGCCAATTTGCTGCAATTCCGTCTGCGTGGCGTGGCAATGGACGAACAAGGCATCATACCCGATGCCCTTGAAAACATGTGCCGCACCCAAAGTCCGCGTGCCATCTATATGATGCCGACCCTGCATAATCCGCTTTGCGCCACCATGAGCCAGCAACGTCGCATCGAAATTGCCGAAATCCTGCGAAAATATGACCTGACCCTGATCGAGGACGGGATCTATCAGTTCCTTGATCCCGATGCACCACCCCCGCTGTCATGCTTTGTTCCGGAACGCAGTATTTATCTAAATGGCGTATCCAAAAGCATCGGTGGCGGCCTGCGCGTGGGATATATCCACGCGCCAGGCGACATGATCGGCAAACTTGCAAGCGCCATCCGATCCACCTGCTGGATGGTGTCGTCGATCAATATCGAACTGGTTAGCCGCATGATCATGGATGGCAGCCTTGCCCGGTTTGAAGCCTGGCACCGCGATGAGGCCGCACGTCGCCTTGCAATTGTTCTTGCGACACTCAAGGGCCATGATATCCGCTTTCATCCGACCAATTATCATATTTGGCTGACATTGCCCGATCAGATCGATACCGGTGAACTCGTCATGAATGCTGCCAATAACGGTGTGCTATTAACAGCAGCACAGCAGTTTGCCGTCGGCCCTGTCCCGCGCGGGCTGCGTTTATGTTTCGGTGCGGAACGATCAGCCGAACGCATCCGACGCGGAGTCCTGACGGTGGATCGTTTGCTTAAAAGCAGTGACTTTGGCGATACCGTCGTTATTTAACCCGGCTTTCTGCGTTGTAGCGGTCAAAGAATATTGCGACCTTGGTCGCGGTTATGTGTGCCTTATCAATAATTTCCGCACGCAGTGCTTGACCACGTGATTACGTTGCTTTCAAGATATGGTGCAGGGAAAAATTTTCCTGTTTGATATCGTAATTTGGGCAGCAGAAAGTCAGCAAATGCCAGTTTCCCGCCTTGACGCAGAAGATTGCGGTTTCCCGCATTTCCGTATTCGCAGCCCTCACAAAGACCAACAGCCGAAAATATTCGATTTCTCATCGCATTATCGCGCAGCAGAAGCTTTGAAATTCGGCCTTTCCATGTCCGAGCCCGGTTTTAACATTTTTGTTCTCGGCCTTGATCGTGCCGGGCGCATGACCGCGACGCTGGATTACCTCAACAAGGCCATGGAAGAACGCGATGCCCCGGATGACTGGGTGTATCTGAACAATTTTTCACGTACCAATCGCCCGCGCCCTTATGCTCTTCCTGCTGGTCAGGGGCGCAAGCTTGTGACTGCGATGGAAACATTGATCACGCATCTGCGCGAAGCTTTTGCATCTGCGTTTAACGCCCCGGCACATCTGACGGAAACCCAGACCCAGACCGAAGAAGCCCGCGCCCAATTGCGCGAAAAGTATGACGCACTTCGGGATTATGCCCGCGAACGCGGTCTGGATGTTCAGGAAAACGAAAAAGGCGTGATGATCGTCGCCCTGAACGAAGATGGCGAGCCGGTATCACTTGATGAAATCCCCAAAGAACGACGCCGCGAAGCAGAAGACGCCTTTGAAGATGTTGCCGAAGAAGCCCGTAAAACGCTTCTTTCGACACGCGATCTTGAAGAACAAATTGCAGATACCCTTGATAGCCTGCGCCGCAGTGCGGCCAAGGTTGTCCTGAAACCACGCATCAAGAAACTGCGCGACAAATTCACAAGCCCGGGCTTGAAAGCCTGGTTTGATGCGCTTGAAAAAGACATTCTGGATAATATCGACGCCTTCGAGGAAGCCAGCGACCAACCTGCCATCGAAAGCGGCGATGGCAAGATCCCCGAAACAGTCGATGATCGATATGCGGTGAATTTGCTGATTGATCATTCCCGCGACGACCACCCGGATGTTGTGCTTGAACCAAGCCCCAGCTACGACAACCTTTTCGGACAAATCCAATACCGCCCGATCGGTGGCGGCATGCACCCGCATTTCAGCCTGATCAAGCCCGGTGCCCTTCACCGTGCCAATGGCGGTGTTTTGGTTTTGCGCGCAGAAAGCCTTCTGGAGCATGAAGAATGCTGGGGTTTTCTCAAAGCGGCCCTTCGCGATGGCGAAATCCGTATCGAGGAAATCCACAAGGGTGGCGCACCAACCGCAGGCGCGCCGGAGCCGCGCCCGATCCCGCTTGACCTCAAAGTGGTGATCGTCGGCGCACCGAAATTCTATTACACTTTCTTCTCGCTTGATGTCGATTTCCGCAATCATTTCCGCGTCAAGGCCGATATCGATGCAGACATGCCGGCTGCGGGACGCAATATTTCGATCTATACCGGATTGTTGCGGGAATCGGCCCTGTCACGATCCGGTATCCCGCTTGATAATGGTGCTATTCGCCAGCTTCTTGGTCAGGCCGCACGCTGGGCGGGCGAACGTGACAAGCTGACCGCACAGATCGAACGGGTTGAGGATGTTGCGATCGAAGCCGGTGCGCTTAGCAAGGCTGAAGGACGCACGCACATTCGCGCAGCTGATGTCAGGCGTGCGATCGAAGAACGACGCCACCGCAACTCGCGCCTTGAAGACAGATCTCATGAACGGGTTCAACGCCGTGAAATCCTGATTGACAGTTATGGCTCTGTTGTCGGGCAAGTAAACGCATTGACTGTTCTGGATTATGGCGATCATGCCTTTGGTCTGCCTGCCCGTGTATCGGCGCGATCCTATGTCGGCAGCCTCGGCGTTTTGAATATCGAACGCATGGTCGATATGTCGGGTCCGTTGCAACAAAAGTCGGTGATGATCATTGAAGGCTTCCTGAAATCACGCTTTGCTCAGGACTTCCCGCTTTCATTTGCCTGCAATGTCACGTTCGAACAAAACTATGGCGGGATCGAAGGGGATTCGGCCTCGATGGCGGAACTTTGTGCGATCATATCGGCGGTGGCAAATATTCCGATGCGTCAGAATATCGGTGTTACCGGATCCATGAACCAGTTTGGCCAGGCACAGCCGGTTGGTGGCATTTCCCACAAAATCGAAGGTTTCTATCGCATCTGCGCCGATCAGGGCTTTACCGGCGATCAAGGTGTGATCATCCCGCTTGCCAATGCCGAAAACGTCGTTCTGCGCGAAGAAGTTGTTCAAGCCATCCGCCAGGGAAAATTCAATATCTGGACGGTGGAACATATCAACGACGCGATAGAGCTTCTGACCGGAATGGCAACCGGTGATCGCCCGGATGGTCAATACGCACCAGATACCGTCTATGGCAAAGCGATGGAACGTTTGCGCATCAACGATCAGATATTGCGTGAACGCCACGCCTATGTCCCGCGTTCGGAGATGTAGGAATGCACCGCCGACCCCGCATCTGCCCTGCCTTTGGGGCGCAGACATCGAAACCGTCAAACGGTTGGCGGATGTGGGGTGGTTTGCATCGCGGCAAACACGCAAATATCGCCATCATCGCAACGGCACTGATGGCGGCGTACGCATTTTCCTGGGCGCCATCTGTTGCAATGGCACAAACAGCAGGGCCGAACACCGACCCGACGGGCATCGATATGATCCCGACGGATTTACCCGCCCATGCGTCAAGTATCACCCCGGCCAATCGCCCCACAAGCCTTCTGCCCGGAACAATTCCGGCAAAAAGTCCAATCACAGAAGAAACTGAAATTCCGTCTTTGGCTGACCAATATCAACGCAGCATCAACGGACAACCACCCATTCGTCGTGCCCCTAAACAATCGACACAGCCACCGGCAACAACTGTTCGTGCATTGGCACCAAAATCTGCGGTTGACGCAGTCAGCGCTGGCGAAAAAATGCCCAACGCATCACCAGCACTTTACCATAAGGACAGCGGGCCTTTAACAGCCCCTGCACATCTTTCCGCTGAAGAAATTGCGACACCGGCAGCAACCGGCCGCCACCTGATACAACTCGGTGCTTTTCGTGATGTTTTTGCCGCTGAAACGTACTGGGCCAGCTTTAGTATTCGCTACCCTGAACTGGTTGCATCCTACAAAAAACAGATCACCGCAGCAAACCTAGGCAGCAAGGGCGTTTACCACCGACTGCAACTTGTCGGCTTTGACAATGCACAATCAGCGCACGAAAAATGCCGCCAGCTTAAAGCTGACGGCACGGATTGCTTTGCAAAAAAACGGTGAAATCAGTTCCCCGGCGACAACACGACAATCTTGTCAACGATCAAGGTCGTTGCCTCTGAACAGGTCGTCATAAGGGCCAGATGCCCTGTAACGCGAACCTTGTCACCGGGACGGACTCGGCTTGCCTTGTTAGCAAGCGCATAAAGGGTACCATCCTCGGCACGAAACGTGACGCATTCCTGTCCCTGATCGGTAATTTCACCCGCGACGGTGAAATTCTCTTTTTGCAGGAACGAACAACCTGCCAACGCCAGAACCACACCCGCAATAGCGATTTTTTGCGCTAATCCGGCGCCGATAAGGTTCTTCATCTGTCGTGCTCCTTTGCGTAATCAACATTGCTTCGTCACAAAAACGAACCAAGCGCGTTAATGTTCTTGTAACGCGATCAAATATAAAATGGTTCCATCCCTTGTAAGGGTTTCGTCGTTCGGTGTCATTGATAACAAGACTGCCAATGGAAAAGTCGCAAATAGATTTGTTGATCAAGCTTGCTGCTGATGTCGAGCATCAGACAGCGATCAACAACCGTGCGACCGAACAAACCAACGACACGGAACAACGCACGGCACTTTCGACGCTGGTTGATCTTGCCCGTGACATGCAGTCCCGCCTTGACCAACAGCAAAACCGGATCAGACAGCTCGAACTTATGGTCGAGACCGACGAGCTGACCGGGCTTTATAATCGACGCGGTTTCATGCGACGCACTGCCGAGGCAATTGCACGCGCTTCGCGCACGGGTGAATGCGGAATCTTGGTCATTGCCGATCTTGACGGCTTCAAACAGATAAATGACGCCTATGGCCACGCTGCCGGGGATGCGGTTCTTCGTCATTTTGGCCAGAAACTGTCCAGGCACACCCGTTCTGGCGATTTCGTCGCGCGTTTTGGTGGTGACGAGTTTGCAATCCTGATGGCGGGCGGAAACCCAGCGGCCGCAGAAAAACGCATCGCGCAATTTCACGACATTTTTGCTCGGTCACCATTGCTTTGGCAGGGAAAGACATTGCCGATCAAAGCGAGCTTTGGCCATTCATCCTATGATGCCAAATGTGACGTCGCGGCCTTGATCCGCGCAGCAGACGAAGCCATGTATGACCGGAAACATAACCGGCGCGACTCTGACAATGCCGTAAAGACAGGCCATAACGCGGCTTGATCAAAAGCTTTCCCTATCTTTTGGCACCTTGGCAGAAACGATGACTTATCGTTTTCGCATAGCCCTTTGCCATCGCCCTTTCAAACAAAAGACACACTTGTTTTCGGGGTAAATCCCCCCGTATTTCACAACAAAAACCCGACCTGTCGATTGCAAGACGTTTTTTTTGCCATATCAAGTGCAAATCCTTCATATCCTTTGTAAGATCGGCATTTGGTAATAAGCAGACAAAGCTGTGAGATAAAAACAACACAGCTTGCGATGACGGTTAGCACATGACAGAAAACACCGGCTACTCGGCGGAAACAAACGACCAAGATCTTCTGGCGGCAATGGCTTTCTGCTGGGCTGACATGCTTCTGGAAATTGATGAGAACGGCTATATCCTGTTTGTTGCTGGCGCAACCGAAAGCCTTTTGGGCTGCCTGCCCGACCGACTGATCGGCGAAGCATTCGAAAAGATCGTTGTTAAATCAGAACGCCCGCTTTTGCGCGCTTATCTTCATGGCGGCAACGGCCTTAAACGCCTTGAAGAACTTGATCTGGATTTTCAACTTTGCGAATCCGACGGCACCCCGGTTCAGGATCCGGTCCCCTTGTCGCTAAGCGGTTACATGATTGCCGACCCGACAAGCCGTTACTATATCGCCGCACGCCACCGGGCCATTCGCCCCCGGGCACGATCGGGCATCGATCGCATCATTTTACAAAACGCCGTTATTCGCCAGAACATAACCGCTGAAATTGGTCAGACCGGGACCACCGGCGACATTGCATCCATGAACTGCCATAGCGAAGCCCTGGTCGTACTGGAAAATATGGCGGCCTCACGTTCCCAGGCAGAAACCGCCGCAACGAACGAATTGGCACGATTGATCGGGGCCGGATCAAAACAGGTCACTCCCCCGCCCGCGACGGAGCAGACAACATCGCGTAAGCGCAGCAAGCTTCTTCATCCTGGCGATGAACCGATGATCGAGCTGGAACGCCGTATCGTCGCCTATGCCAGTGCCTTGCGCGCCGACCTTGAAGATATCAAAACGACAAATCCGATCGACACAATTGACGGGCTTCTCTCGCTGACCAATGAGCCGGGTAGTCGCGATAAAAACAAGCCAACATCCAAAGCAGCCGATCAGTTTGGCAACGATTACGAAAGCGCACGCAACATTCATCATTTTGATACCGAAAATGTTGAAAACAACCGCGAAACCAATCTGACCCGTGCTGTTGCCTACGCTTTGAACCGCATGCAACGCAAAGCACAGAACGAGGTAACCGCTGCCCGCCTTTCGGCAAGCCTGCCACACCTGATCAATGAAACGCTCAAATCCGTTCGGGCCTTTCGCGAAATTGTCGAAAACGGTTCTTTCGCAGTTGCCTTGCAGCCGATTGTCCATCTTGGCAGTCAGAAAATGCATCATTTCGAAGCATTGGCGCGCTTTGATATCGGTGAAAGCCCGCTTGCTGTGGACCAGATCATTCATTTCGCCGAGGGCACCGGTCTGATTACCGAATTTGATCTGGCGATGTGCAGCAAAGTGCTCGACCATTTGCGCGATAATCCCGAAAACATCCCGTTTCCGGTGGCTGTAAACCTGTCGGGGCATTCTCTTGAGCAAGGCGACTTCATGCCTGCGCTGATTGCGCTGCTCGACACCTATGACATTGAGCCGCATCTTGTGCTTTTTGAAGTTACCGAAACGTCCCGCATCAAAGGGCTGACAGATGTCAATAACAGCCTGCAGATGCTACGAGAACGCGGGCATGAAATCTGCCTTGATGATTTCGGCGCCGGGGCGGCGAATTTCGAATATCTGAGCGCCCTTGATGTCGATATCATCAAATTTGATGGTGGTGCGATGCGCACGGCACTCGCCACTCCGAAAGGCCGCGCATTCCTTAAGGCGACCGCCCTGCTGTGTCGTGATCTGGGCATTCATACGATTGCCGAGATGCTCCATGACCAGGCCAGCTATGAATTGGTACGAGATCTGGGCATTGATTATGGTCAGGGGTATTATCTTGGCCCGCCTGTCACAATCGGAAGCGACGATGCCTATCATCGGGCCAATATCCTGCCTTCGGATCATGATAAAGATACAGAAAAAGACGACCGGAACGCGTCGACCAACACAGGAGGACGCGCATGACTTCCCGCCATCCGACGCATGACACCAAAAAGACATCACAGGTCGCCGCTTCTGCAATGACCGAAGACCTCACCGACTATGACGCGGATGTCTTCACCCTTGACCCCAAGGTCATGGCAAAGGCCGAAGCCCCGGTCATTGTTCTGGATGCGCATGGTGTACCGTTATTTGCCAACAAGAACGCAGTCGGCTTTGCCAACGGAATCCGTGACGGATTGTTTCCGGAGATTTATCAATTGATCCGGCGTACGCTGGAAACGCCGGGCGGCGTTGTCGAGATGATGACGTTTGAAGTACAGCGTGGAACAGCAACCCTTGAACTAACAGCCCTGCCAACCACGCAAAATCAGGTAATGATCCTGCCACGAGACGTCAGCATGGATCGCAACCTTCGCGAGGCCCTGATTGATTCGCGCCAGCGATACCGCGATATCGTCGAGGTTTCTTCTGCCTTTGCCTGGGAAACAGATGGCAGCGGAAAGTTCGTTTTTGTCTCGCCGCGTGGCGCGCTTGGCTATAAGGCTGATGACATTGTCGGACGGTTTCCGCGCAATTTCCTTTTGGATAGGGCCGACCATGACAGCGAACACGTATTTCGCAGCCACAAAGCCGTACGTGATGTGCCGGTATGGTTCCGCCGATCAAACGGGCGCGATGCTTGTCTTTCGGTGTCTTCGACCCCGGTTTATTCCCGTGACGGGACATGGATCGGAACCCGTGGCCTTGCCCATGACATAACCGAGCAGCGCCGCCGCGAAAGCGAAGTAGCCACAGCACGAAACCGTGACCGGTTGATGACCTATATCGTGCGCACAATGCGAGACGAGATTGACCCGCTAAAGGTTTTAAAAGGTGCATCGGATGCCAGCACACGCGCATTGGCATGTACCCATTGCATTGTTTTCAAACGCAGTGATGAAACCGGCGAAATGGAACTTGCAGCCGGTGACGCCGGTCCGGCCATTAACAAGATCGCCCAACAGGCGCTTGATCGTCTGCTAAGTGCAAACGAGACCATCGATGACCAGATCGGGGAATACCGCATTCTTGCCCTGATGTGCCACTATCATAAGCGCAATAACGGGGCGGTAATCTTTATGTTTGACGCTGACCATCCGCAACCGACCGATGGCGAGCGCGCAATTATGACCGAAGTCTCCGATCAGGTCGGCATCGCAATTGAACAAGCTATTCAGCACGAACGTATTCTTACCCTATCGCGCACCGATGGCATGACCGGCCTTCTCAACCGCCGTGCCTTTTTCGAAGAGCTCAAACGCCGCCATAGTCGCCTGCGTCGTGAAAATTCCCCGGCTGCTTTGATGTATGTCGATATGGACAACTTTAAACTGGTCAATGATATCCATGGTCATCAGGCAGGCGACGATGCCATTCTCGCTCTGACGCAGGTTTTGCTTGATAATGTGCGCCCGGCTGACCTTGTCGCACGCTTGGGGGGGGATGAATTTGTTTTGTGGCTCGAAGGTGCCGACGTGGTTGCGGCATCAGCGCGCGCCAAAACATTGATGAAAGAAAGCACCGTTCTTGGCAAATATTCCGGCGACGCAGACCATCCACTGGGTATATCTGTCGGCATTGCCGTTCACGAGCCGGATTCACAAGAAACGCTTGAACAACTTGTGCAACGCGCGGATCAGACCATGTATCAGGTCAAGAAAGTCGGCAAAGGCCGTTTTGGCATCGCAAGCACACCTGGGTCCAAAGCCCCGGCAAGAATCGAAGATTAGGAGGGATGCCCGATGAAGGGATTTTTGCAGCGGGTATTTACCAGACGCAGCGAAACACCGATCACTTATGACGAAGCCAAGGAAATGGCCGCCAGCCCGGATGCCGATGTTCGTGGCAAGCTTGCGCAACGTCATGATACGCGCCCGGAAATCCTTTATTATCTTGCAACCGACCAGGATTCATCGGTTCGTCGCCACATTGCTGCAAACGAAGCCACCCCGGTTCAGGCCGACGTGCTTCTGACCGATGATGCCGATGATGCCGTTCGTGGCAGCCTTGCCGAGAAAATTGCCCATCTATCAGCTGGCCTGAATGCCAACGAAACCGACAAATTGCGTCGGATGACCTACGAAGCCCTTGATAAGCTTGCGCGCGATCAAGCTGTGCATGTCCGTCAGGTAATTTCCGAAACGCTCAAGGATATCGCTGACGCTCCGCAGCCGATTATTCAACAACTGGCCCGCGATACCGAAAGCGTCGTCTCTGGCCCTGTATTGCAATATTCCCCGGTCCTGACCGAGGATGACCTTCTGGAAATCATCGAAGGCAGTTCCGGTCGCGGGACGCTAAGTTTTGTTTCACGGCGTAGAAACGTTGGTGAAAAACTGGCCGATGCCATTGCTGCCAGCAGTGACAAGGATGCAATCTCCCACTTGCTTGGCAATAAATCTGCGCAAATCCGCGAAGAAACCCTCGATCAATTGATTGATCGCGCACCGGATTATCCGGAATGGCACGAACCATTGGTAGAGCGCCCCACTCTGACGCCAACAGCGGCCGGAAAGCTGGCGCGTTTTGTTGCCGAAAACCTGATCAGCGTCCTTGAACGTCGCAAGGACCTTAAAAAGGATCAGCTTGATGCCGTTCGGGAAGTTGTCCAGCGCCGGATCGCATCAGGCGAATTCGAAAAACACGATGATATCGCCACCGATGCGAAAAAGATCAAGGCGGGCACCGTTTCAGCCAACAAGACCAAAAAGGCTGAACCAAAATCTGATGCAAAAGGTACCATCGCTGACGATGGTGAAGAAGAAGAAGAAGGCGAACCGGCCTTTGAAAAGGCCCTTGCCATGCATGCCAAGAAAAAGCTGACCGACAAGGAAGTGGCAAAGGCTTTGGCTGCCAATGACGTCAAATTCGCCCGTGCATCACTTGCAGTTCTTGCAGGGATTTCACCAGACGCGGTTTCAAAGGTTCTCAACACCCATTCAGCAAAGGGTGTGGTGTCCCTGGCATGGAAAGCCGGATTACCCGCAGACCTTGCAGTGAAAATTCAGGTCAAGCTTGGCCATGTACCGCCAAGCCAGACACTTAATCCGCGCGCAGGCAATCAATACCCGCTAAGCGAAGATGACATGAACTGGCAACTTGAATTCTTTACCGGCATGGCAACCAGCGGAATTCGCTGATTGCCAGATAGCGGCCTTGGCAAAGATTTCGCCTCAGGTCTCGCTTGCCGGTCTTTCCATACTGATATGCGGAATGCCATCCTCTTCGTATTCGTCACCAAATTGCACGAAACCAAGACTTTCGTAAAAATTCCGAAGATAAAGCTGCCCATTCAGATAAATCGGCTTATTGCCAAATTGCTGATAGCATGACGCAATCGCACGCTGCATGACCTCGCGCCCGATTCCCTGCCCGCGCAAACGTTCACTTGTTACAACCCGGCCGATTGCCGGTCGATCACCTTGGGCTGCGTGTTGGGGATCAATGCCTGGTGCAACAATACGTGCTGCCGCAAGGACATCATCACCTTCGCAGGCAATGACATGACGACACAAAGGGTCAAGTCCGTCAATGTCAGGAAAGATGCATGTCTGCTCAATGATAAAAATTTGTTGGCGTAACTGCAAAAGACTGTGCACATGCCGTGCTGACAAGTCATCGAATTCCGCCACCTTCCAAGTTAAATTCGAGACATCAACTGTCATGTTGGGGGCTTTCATTGTTGGGGGGCGCCACAGGTCCTAGTCGGTTGATTTTTCAATGTGATAGATGAAAACATCCCCGTCCTGATCAGACGACAACAGATGATTTCCCGTCATCTCGCAAAAAGACTTCATATCCGCCACAGACCCCGGATCCGTGGCCAGCACCTTTAATATCCCGCCGGTTTTGACATTGCGCAGCGCCTTTTTTGCCTTGAGAACCGGCATCGGGCACACAAGACCACGCGCATCGAGAAGTTCATCATGAGGGGGGCTTGAAGATGACAACATAAGAAACCTTATAAAAAATACGCTACCAGTCCGATATAGCGCCAATTGGCGATTGTTGCATTTGCACAATATGTTAGACTGGGCAACAACAATCAATCAAACGCTGTTAGCCTGCCCGCGATGCAAATCTATCTCCCGATTGCCGAGATATCGGTAAACATATTTCTGATCTTGGGACTGGGCGGCGGGGTCGGCTTTTTGTCTGGCCTTTTTGGCGTTGGTGGCGGATTTCTGATCACCCCGCTTCTGATTTTTTACGGTATTCCCCCGGCTGTTTCCGTGGCAACGGCTGCCAACCAGATTGTTGCGTCATCCGTATCGGGCGTTTTTGCCCACTGGAAGCGTGGCAATGTCGACCTGAAAATGGGTCTTGTATTGCTGGTGGGTGGTATTGTCGGCTCGACGGCAGGCGTCTGGGTATTTGCTTGGCTTAGATCTTTGGGGCAGATCGACCTTGTCATTTCGCTTTGTTATGTGATTTTCCTTGGCATCATCGGCGGGATGATGCTGTTTGAGGCCACCCGTGCGATTTTCCGCACCCGTCGTCGTGGCGGTCAAATTCGCCGGTCAAAGAAACACCAACACAGCTTTATCCATGGCTTGCCCTTCAAGATGCGGTTCTATCGGTCAGGGCTTTACATCAGTGCGCTGCTTCCGCTTGCCGTCGGCTTTTTTGTTGGCGTGCTGACCGCATTGATGGGGGTTGGCGGTGGATTTGTGATGGTCCCTGCGATGATTTATCTTCTGGGCATGCCGACCGGCGTTGTGATTGGCACATCGCTGTTCCAGATCATCTTTGTCACCGCCAACGTGACCTTCCTGCAATCGATACAGACCCAGACAGTGGATGTTGCCCTGGCCATTCTGTTGCTTATTGGCGGTGTCATCGGGGCGCAGTTCGGGGCGCAATTCGGCTCCAAACTGAAGGCAGAGCACCTTCGCGCCCTGCTTGGACTTTTGGTTCTGTCGGTGTGTTTGAAGCTGCTGTTTGATTTGGTCATTACACCGAGCGATCTTTATTCGGTCATGCCGGGGGATCTGTGATGACAGCGTTGTCGCGCATTCAGATCATACTCTTGGGCGCCCTTTTATTGCCGCTTCTGACGTTGGGAACAGCAGGTAAAAAAGCCTTTGCTGATCCGCTTGTTGTCGATTTATCCAATCATCTGGTCGCCATTACCACCGGCTTTACCGGAACCAATGTCTTGTTGTTCGGTGCGGTTGAAAATGAAGGCGATGTGATTGTCACTGTGCGCGGACCCGATCAGGATATGGTCGTGCGCAAAAAAGAACGCAAAGCGGGTATCTGGGTCAATAGCGAAAGCGCACGTTATAAAAATGTGCCTGCTTACTATGCCAGTGCCTCCAACCGCCCGATGGACATTATCGCCCCACCAGATACCTTGCTGGATTATCGCATCGGCCTGCAAAATCAGCGCTTCGTTACCGAAAACAAACTTTCAGACCAAGAACAGGTACTCTATCGCGAGGCCCTGCTGCGCAACATGCAGAATGCCGGTCTGTTTGGTCAGCGTCCGGCAAAAATCAGCTTCTTGTCCAATCAGCTGTTTCGAACCGATATTCACTTTCCGGCCAACACCCCGACAGGCACATACACCATCAGTGTCTATCTGATCCGTGACGGCAAGATTGCCAGCGTGAAAACCACACCTTTGGTGGTTTCAAAAACCGGCATTAGCGCCGAAGTCTATGAATTCGCGCATCGTTACTCGGCACTTTACGGCATAATCGCTGTCATCATTGCCGTGATCGCGGGCTGGATTGCCAGCGTTGCATTCCGCAAACGCTAACAGACTTGAACCTTACGGACTGCGGACAAGAGTATCTCTTTTCCTCCGACCCTTCGCAGATGCAGCATCACCGTTGCCTGCCCGTCCACACATAAATCTTTGACAGCACATCCAAAAATCGCTTGGAACCCGGTATTAAGTTACGGCACAATTCGTATGTCCGGTTTAAAACAGTCGCAATCTGTTTCGTGCCGCGGCAATCAAGTACAACGTTTCAGAGACCCATATGCCCTCATACGATGCTGACCAGGAACTTCGCGCGAATTCAAACAGGACTTTTCTTGTTGTCGTAGATGACAGTGATGAAATGACCAAGGCACTACGTTATGCCTGCCGTCGCGCGCAACATACTGGCGGCCGCGTCGCTTTGTTGAGTGTCATTGAACCTGCTGAATTTCAGCATTGGGTCGCTGTTGGCGATCTGATGAAGGAAGAAGCCCGTGACGAAGCCGAAGCACGGGTTCACGAACTTGCGGCCTATGTCCATGAACAAACCGGTTGTATGCCGCTATTGTTTATTCGCGAAGGCCGCCTCAAAGACGAATTGCTGAATTTACTTGATGAAGAAGAGCAGATTTCCATTCTGGTTCTCGCAGCAGGTACAACAAGCGATGGCCCGGGTCCGCTCATTACAGCCCTGACCAAAAGCGATACGGTTGGCCAGTTGCGACTGCCGCTTACCATTGTGCCTGCCGCACTCTCCGAAGCTGATATCGACGCGCTGAGCTAGAGCAATTTCGGGGGCGATTGACGAGAAATGTTAGGCGTCAAAAGCCCCGGTAGTACGCTGGTTGGGTTATGCCTGCCCTTGCAGCACCTTGTTTTGTGGCAGGGATACGCAGTTCTCAAGGAACTTCATATAAGCCTCGAACGAGGATTTCTGCCCAAACAAGATATGTGAACGGCTTTTGATCGCGTGCGAAACGACCGAACGGCGTCGTTTATCTGTCGCCAGTGTCAGTGCCGTGTCGACAAAATCCGCCGAGTGATAGGCAACACAGTCAAAAACCGATATCTGCCGATAACAGGTATGGCTGCGGCGCGATCGCGCTGCATTGCCCGGCAAGGTCACAAGCGGCACACCCAGCCCAAGGCAATCAAATGCCAGCATCGCATCATTCCATGCCGGACTTTCAAGCACCACATCCACAGCACAAAGAAGCGACAGCATATCGGACCGGTTGCGCACATCGACAAAGCGCATACGCCCGGCAACATCGGCATGATTGATCGCAAAACGACGCCCCCACGCGGCATCCCAGCTATCGCGTTCCGGGGCGATTAACAATAGTTCCGCCGTTTCATCCAGCCGCAGGATTTCCGCAATCAACGGATCAAATTCAGCCGTCAGAACATCAAGTGGCTGCGGGCATAGATAGGTGTTTCGATCTTGGGCCAATCGCCAACGCCGTTGAAGATCGGTCGTCGACATCTCGACGGCCTCTGGCGGGCTGGCATTCACAAACAACCCCGGCAGACGCACAAGTTTTTCGCTGAAACGTTTTTCGCCGCCCGCTGTTTCCCAGTCTTCTGCAATCAGATGATAATCGATATTTGAAAGACCACTGGTGGCAGCAATCCCGCCACCTGATATCTGAAGCGGCGCCAGACGCCAGCTTGCCAGCAACATGGTGTACGCATCCGCCTGCGGATCAACGTAATGCAAAACATCAAGACCAAGCCCCGAAATCACCCGCGCGGAGTGTAATGGATCAAGAGGCAATGGCACCACAAGGTCGGCATGCTCGTCAATGCGCACAGTAATATCGTCCTCGCCAGTCGGCGGGCGGATAACGGTTACATCAAAACGATCACGATCAAGTGCCGCGGTAAATCCGGCGATCCAGCGCCCGATGCCGTTATCGCGCATGTTGGCCGATACGATCCCTATGCGTATTTTTCCGTCATTGTGTGACGGGGATGAATTGACTTCGGGCACATCATACCCCGATACCAGCCGTTCCCAATAATGACCAACCGCACGCAGCTGTTTGTCGCCTTCGGGGCGCAATGCCGCACGCCACACGGGCGGAAAGCGCGTCAGGATAATCGGGTCAATCGGGTCTGCACCGACAAATTCAAGATCGGGCTCAAGCGCATCTTCATCCAGGGTATCATCCAGAAGATCACGCACCACTTCGTCATTTTGAGCAGCAAGATCGGCGGGAACCGGCGCAAAAAGCAACCTTCGGGCGGTTCGGAACAATGCCGTATTGCCCCCCGCTGCAATCTTGCGATCAATACCATTTTGCAACACAGACTGGGCAGAAGCAGCATCACCTTCTTCTGCCAATTCCACAGCCAGACGAAAAACCGCATCATCGCCACCACCCGCACCGATGGCAGCGCCGAACCGCTCGACGGCCTCGCTATGGCGCCCGACAAGGCTAAGCGCCTCTCCCATCATCAGCAGCAACTGCGGATCGTCCGGATTTTGCGCCAAAAGTGGCTCCAGCGCGCTGATGGCCTCAATCCCTTGTCCAACGCGTAAATTGAGCAAAGCCAAAGTTTTGCGTGCTTTGGCATCGTCGGGATCAAGGGCAAGCACCTGCCGCAGGCAATGTTGCGCCCCGGCGAACTGCCCCAACCTGAACAACGCATCACCATAAGCTGTCAAGGCCCGCGGATGACCGGGTTCAAGCGACAGCGCCCGACGCAACGGCTCACTTGCCGAAACCGTGCGTCCCTGATCCAGCCGGATCTGGCCAATCAAAACCAGTGCATTGACGATATCATCGCGCATCTTAAGCGCAATCAAACAGGATTTCTCTGCGGCTTCGATATCGCCCATTGCATACTGACAGGCGGCATAATTCGCATGAATTTCAGCAATATCAGGTGCCAATTCCAACGCACGTTCATAGTTTTCGCGTGCTGCCTCAAGCTCATCAAGCTGGCGATAGGTATTGGCAATATTGCAATAAAGTGCCGGTGCATCCGGACATAGCCGAATGGCGCGCTTGAATGCGCCAATAGCATCGCGCAACTTACCGATCGCCTTTAATGCCTGGGCGTGATCATGCTGTATTTCGGCGTTATTCGCGTCAGAAATCGCAGCATTGCCCATACGCTCTGCGGCCAAGGTCTGGTTATCTTGTGCCATGGCAACAAGTCCGGCCAGATGCATGGCTTCTGCGGCCTGCGGAAATGATCGGATCATCCGCTGACAGGACTTTTCAGCCTCCGCATAACGACCCGCTTCATACAAGCCCAAAGCTGAACGGTAGATGTCGGCAAATTCAGACAAGGAAAACCTACTTACCCAAGAGAACCGGATTTTGGGCTACCTTAAGGTCCAAGCGTTAACAAACCACGTCCTTTGCAGAAAATTTTCTGCCCTTCTATTCAATATTCCGATACCGGCATCATAGACCCGACCCGGGGCATCTTTTTTGCCAAACCAATTCAGTAAACCGACTGCAATATCTTCAAAAAACAAAAGAACTCTCAGGACAAATGCCCAGAGAGTTCTTCTTGCTTGACGGTATTACCGACGTAGGGTCCAAACTCATTCAAATGCTCGTTCCGGTTTCCCGGATTTGTGCAGATATGCGAAGCAAAACCGCAGGAAGATCAATATCTTTCAAGATTTTGCGACAAAATAGCCTGTGCAAATCCGGGTGATCCAAAGGACACTTGATAGGAGAGAAAGCCTCTGCGTCAAATCCCTTGATTGGGGATCACCCCAATCTGCGGGCTTTTCCTTGCTTTTTCTCTCTTATCAAGTGCCGGATCGACCATTTGAATGAGTTTGGACCCTAAAACTTTTCCTAGTTCGCATTTCCGAAATAGCGGCCAAAACGGTTGGTCAGAAAATCATCCAGCTTTACTTCTTCCTGACGCACATAGCCTTGCATTGGCAACTTACCGCTTAGAACCATATCCATCACGGCACACAATCCTGCAGATGTCGTGATCTGGATTGCCGACCAATCCTTGCCGCCGACCCGGGTACCATGCACCTTGCGGATCAAGCTTTCTTCACACAGCTGCCCACGGCGCGTCCCCACCGCATCAGCAACGATCACGATAACATCCTGGTTGGTCACCGGCAGGGCATTTTCAAATATTTCCTTCATCAGTTCAGGGCGCTCACCCAGACGCAGATCCTCGATCAGGATTTTCAGTATTTCCTGATGGCCGGGATAACGCACTGTCTTGTAATCAAGATTATCGACCTTGCCTTCAAGCATGTCACACAACGCGCCAACGCCGCCCGATGTGTTGAAGGCCTCATATTCCGTGCCATCAAGGGTAAAGCGTTCGTAGCCTTCAAGGGACAAGACTTCGACCCGCTTACCATTCAGGATTGCTTCGCACGGGTTCAGATATTCGTTGATTAATCCGTCTGTCGACCAGGTCAGGTTATATTTCAATCGGTTGGTCGGGTTTTGTGGCAAAGCCCCTACCCGCAGACGAAGCTTGTTCACATGATCAAATCGTTTGAACAGGTCATGGGCAGCAATGGAAATAAAGCCAGGTGCAAGACCGCATTGCGGTACGAACGCACTGTCAGCACCTTCTGATATTTTGCGAATGGCACGGGTGGTTTCGACATCTTCGGTAACATCAAAATAGGACGCCCCGACCGCACGTGCGACACGGGCAATCGCAACATTCAAAAAGAACGGACAGGTCGAAAGAATTGCGTCATGGCCCTTGGCAACTTCATGCAGGGCGGTTTCGTCAGTGACATCCACCTTAACCAGCGTCGCGGCATCATCCTCGGCACAAATTTCAAGCATGTCGCCACTGGCATCGGCAAGGGTCACCGCATAATCGCCGCTTTCATTTAGCATCACCGCAGCAATACGACCGATCTTGCCGGCACCAAGAATCAAAATCTTTTTCATTCAGTCTAACTCCCGAACCAACAGGCGACATTGAGACCAATGCCACGCCTGCCCTGATTACCTATTGTTATTACAGGTTTATGGTCCGCCTCTGGACGAACGCTTACAACCCGGCAATAATGTCAAAACACAGCAAAAACCCATCACTTTCACGGGCTGAACCGATGAAACGCCAGATTGACGATATTGACCGTCGCCTTATTGCCCGATTACAGGAAAACGCCCGCACACCAACAGCCGCCCTTGCACGTGCTGTCGGGTTGTCGCGCAGCGCTGTTCAAGAACGCCTTGAACGTCTTGAAAAATGCGAAGTCATCAAAGGGTACACCGTTAAACTGGGCAATGCCGCGCAACCGGTTTTGCTGGCAGAGGTCATGATCCAGCTTGAACAAAAACAATCAGCTGGCGTCGTCGGTGCCTTGAAGAAAATCCCGCATTGCCTCAGATGCCTGGCCATATCAGGCGAATATGACCTGATTGCCGAAATAGCTGCCGACACGCCAGAAAAACTTGATGCAGTTCTTGATCAAATCGGGCAGATATCGGGCATAAAGCGCACATCAAGTTCGATCATCCTTTCAACAAAGTTTGATCGCCGCTAGTATTTGCACGGGGTTGGGGAAAACCTCTTATCTGGAAGAAAACCGATTGAAATCAAAACGTAGATACTCAGTCCTTTCTGTCCTGCTTGCCGGTTTTATCGCCACCAGTGTTTTTGGCGTCGGACTATCCCTTTATGTCGGTCTTGGAACGGCCTATGAAAACACCCGTAATCTGTGGGTGATGCTTGCCGATGTAGACCTGACATCATTGCAGCGTTCAATGCATGAACGCATGAGCAAGGTCGAAAAACGCTCCAACTGGGTTGCCAGACAGGTATCGCAAGGCGTGCTTGACCCAAGCTTTCAGTACGGCTGGACCAATGCGATGCGTGCACTCGCTGCGGCGGACATGGATGTCATGGCGTATGGGCTGGTCACGGGCGAACGGCAATTCATCGGTTTTGATCCCGAAGATATGAGCGAAATTCGCAGGACACTGCCTGCTGACGATATTCTGTTTTCCGAGCTTTCCCAAATTCGTGGCCCGACCACAAACAAAACCGGCTTTCCGCGATGGGACCCCTATTTCAAACGCACGGTTCTGACAAACTGGGTGCCGTTATTTTACGAAGGACATTTTCTTGGAACTTTCGTGCAATATCTGTCGCTCTCCAACATTTCAGAAAACCTGCTGCGCGGTCGGGAAAACTTGCCTGGCACCCCCTTTATTCTGATTGGTGGCAACAGGGTTATGGCCCATCCGGGGCTGCGCGATTGGGGGGAAACTTCCGCCAACCCGAACGCAAGCAATGAAGTTATCGCCCGAAGTCCCCTTCCGTTGCCGACTGTCCACGACATTGGTGATCCGGTGCTGGCCAATATCGGCAAGTTTGAAAGCATTGATATTTCAGAACACAGCAACAGCCAAGATCACGGTATTCGCGTGGCCGGGCTAAGCGTAGACGGGCGTTATCACCTGATGGTCACACGCCAGATCATGAATGCGTCAATCTCGCCGGTCGTCATTGGCATGCACTTTGACGAAGAATTGTTTGATGATGAATGGAACCGACTGGTCCTGGCGTCAATTCTCGGCGGCGGTGTGTTTGTGCTTTCGGTTATCGTCGCTGTGGTTCTTTCGCGCCATTTCACCAAACCGATCCGTCGATTTGCCAGCGCAGCACGTGCCTTTGAAGACAAGGATATTGCTGCCAGTGATGTCCCTCAACTCAAGGGCAGTCGTATTCGTGAATATGATGATGCTGCGCGTTCCTTCAATCACATGATGATGGCAGTACATGATCGGGAACGCATCACAAGCCTGTTTGGCAAGTTCGTCCCGCAATCGATTGCCAAAAAGCTTCTGGCATCCGGTAACGATTCAGGGATTCTCCCGCCTCAACAATCCGAAGCAACCGTTTTGTTTGTTGATATCGTCGGTTTTACGTCGATGTGCGAGGGGCTTGATCCAAAGCAGATCATCGCCATGCTCAATGATTATTTCGATTGTGCGACCCAGATCATAGAATCCCACGGCGGGATCATCACCCAGTTCCAAGGGGATGCGATCCTTGCGGTCTATAATGTATTTGACGATCTTGAACATCACGCCGATGCGGCCTTAAACAGCGCCATCGACCTGAAGAAAGAGGTTGAAAAGCGCAAATTCGAAGGGCTTGAACTCAGAGTACGTTGTGGTGTGAATACCGGTTCGATGGTTGCGGGGAATGTCGGCGCAAAAGCCCGCCTGTCCTTTACCGTTCACGGGGATGCGGTAAATACCGCGTCACGACTGGAACAGGAAAACAAGATTCTTCATACAGATGTGCTGATATCAGAAAGCACACGCATGCTGCTTTCTGACCCAAACAGGGTGATCAAGGCTGGCGAAGTTCTGTTGCGCGGTCGTCATAGCACGACAGAACTTTACACTATACCGCGGACATAATCCGCTAACAGCTTCGCAAATATAACGTCTGTCCTTCAGCTTAACCATTCGAACCAAATTAATAGGTTCGAACCTAAGCTCTTTCAATACCTGCACAAAGCCCATAAGCTTATTGATTTAAAGAGTAATGTGGCCGAGACAATGATCGACGACATCACCGCATGTGATTAAAACTAGGGGAAAAATTTTGACTAAACGTCACGGACGATTTTCCATCTTTGGCGCTTTACTCGCTGGCTTATTGCTGAGCAGTCTGGTCGGTATTGGTCTTACACTTTATGTGGGTTTGCAGACTGCAGTTGAAAATACCCGTGACCTGTGGATCAACATGACAAGCTCAGACCTTGCTGATGCTGAGCGTGCTGTTGAAGAACGCCTTACCCGTCTTGCAATTCGTAACAATTGGATCGCAACAAAAGTTGCCGAGGGCATTTTAGAACCAGATAGTCCGTCTTTCTGGTCTGAGAGTATTCCTTCACTGATTGCAGGTGACGCCGACATTGCCACAATCGGCATTACAACACCGACCGGTGAATTTATTGGTTATGATCCCAAGACACATACGCTCTTGCGAACAAAAGCCGATCTGCTTGACGTAAAAATTGCACAGCAGTTTCCTCAGGCCGGCCCAGCCCAAAGCCAGCCGCTTTTCCCCTATTGGCAAAGTACGCTTCGTCAGGTCGTCGTTGGCGAAGCCGTCCCGCTTTTTCAAAGCGGTGAATATATTGGCGTGCTGATCCAGTATTTACCCCTGCCTGGCTTGTCACGTGACCTTCCCATGCGGGAACAAGAAGATGGGCGCACCCCCTTCGTCATCGTAGAAAATCACATTATTGCCCATCCCAGCCTTTCAAACTGGCAACGGGTCAATATGCGCACAGAAAATTCCGCCTTCATTCCCCAGACATTAGAAGAAGCTACAAGTGTACTTCCGCGACTTGACCAGATCGGTGACCCGGTGCTTTCCCAGCGCACAAGGTGGCAACCTGTCGATCTGGGAGACAGTATTGAAAAGGCCTTAGATCAGCGTCTCAATGTGTCCCAGGTAGTCATCAATTCGAACTACAATATTATTGTTACCCGTAAATCATCTCAATCTACGGCGGTACCGATCACTTTTGGGATGCATTTCGCACCGTCGGTCTTCGACACGGAGGGACGTCGACTTGATTTGCTGCTGTGGATTGGCGCTGCCGTTCTGATTGGCGCACTCATTACTGCGACTATGATTGCTCGATATTTTACACAACCACTAAAAAGGTTTTCCACCGCGATCCGAGCACTGGAAGAAGGTAACCTCAAGTCACTTCCCCACCTTCCAGAAAGTCGTATTACAGAGTTTAATGACGTCGCAACGTCTTTCAACAAGATGGTCCACACATTACATGATCGCGAACGGATCGGTCGCCTGTTCGGGAAGTTTTTACCACCGGAAATCGCACATCAGCTTTTGGAATCTCAAAGCGATACGGGAACAATCCCGCCGAATAAATGCGTTGCATCAACGCTGTTTGTTGATTTGCAGGGCTTCACCAGCATGAGCGAAAAAGCCGACCCACAGGACGTCGTTGACATCCTGAACGCCTATTTCACAGACGCCATTGCCGTGATCGAAGCCAACAATGGCATCGTTATCCAGTACCAAGGGGATGCGATTCTTGCGGTGTTTAATGCAGTAGGCGAACTGCCCAACCATGCGGATGCGGCACTTGACACAGCTATCTCGCTGCAAAAACTGGTTCATACCAAACAGTTCAACGGAATGACATTGCGATGCCGATGTGGGGTCAATACCGGCGAATTGGTTGCTGGCAGTGCTGGCGCGCCCGGAAGACTCTCGTTTACCGTCTATGGGGATACCGTAAACAGTGCCGCGCGCCTTGAAGCAATGAACAAAGAACTTGGCACGAAAATACTTATTGGGGAAAGCACCCGCAATCGACTGAACGATCCGTCGCGGGTCAAACTGGCAAAAGAAGTTCTGTTACGTGGAAGAACAGAAACAACAGCCGTTTACACAATTCACATAGACGGCGTCGATGACACTTCGACAGAAAGTCAAGCCACCAGTCGCATATAAAACAAAACGCCGCATTGGATAAACCGATGCGGCGTTTTGTAAAACCTTTGAGAACAAGGTACCGGGAATTAACCCTGGCGTGCCTTGAAACGCGGGTTCTTTTTATTGATCACGTATACGCGGCCACGGCGGCGCACGATACGGCAGCCTTTTTCCCGCAGCTTCGCGGATTTCAATGAGTTCCGGATCTTCATAATCTTAAACCTTAGAAACTTGGCCCCTTCGAGGAAGCCGGAAAATAGAAGTAGGACATGCCCCTGTCAACACCTAAAACAGGTTGCGGCGACAGAAAATGGAACAATTCCCTTTCAACTCGCCAGCAGCATCTCTTGCTCAGAACCGAAACCCTGAGCAATCAATTGATCGTTGCGTAGAACCGATAAAAGGCCAGGCTGCCTTTTTCAAGTAATTTTACGCGATTCATCCACATTTCCATCTCTGATTCCAGATAATCCATCATATCTGGATCCAGACCGGTATTCTGGATATCGGAAAGCAACGTCATCCACGCTGTTTTTATGTGCTTAAGATGCGTTTCCGTCTCATCCTTGGCAATACGGATATCAAATTTCAACTGACCGAGGCGGGCTTTGTATTCCTGTGCCGTCCAGGGCGACAAGTCCTCGTCTTCAAGTTTAGACCAGCTTGCCAATTCATTGTCATCAAGGTCACGCGTCAAAACATAATCGGTAATCAGCAATTGCCCATGATCGCGCAAGGTATCAGCCAAGGCCGCCAAAAACGTTTGCTTTTCGGGGATCTTGAACAGCTCACCATAGGAATAAACAACGTTGAAATAGCTTTTGCGTAATTCGGGTTGGCGCGGATCGAACGCCTGAACGGGAACTTTCTTCTGGGCGCCAGCCAGAACAGAACGTTCCATCCCAAGCAAAGCAAGTTCGCCATCGGGTTCAAGAGCCGTGACCCACACCCCCAACCGATCAGCCAGAAGACGCGCCACCCCGCCAAGACGCGCGCCAATTTCAAGACAGCTTAATGTCTCGTCAAGCGCAAGCGGCTTTGCCAACTCCAGGGCATATTCATGGCCGCCCGGAATCATGATGCCATGATCAAACAACTTGTCGTAAAGACGAATACGTTCAGGCGGCCAACGCCCGATTTCCTCTTCCAGATCAAGCTCGGCAAGTTCCGGCTCAATCGGACGGGCAAGCCAAAGGCGCATTTTGCGCAGCCAGTCCGCATAAGCATCGATTTCAAGCTGTAAAAGATAATATTCGACCGGGTCGTCATACCCTTCCCATTTGGCCCGCAAGCGCGTCCGAAGATCAAGATAGTGTCCCGGTGGCATTTCGAACGCAGGTGCCTCTGATTCGGCAACACCACCAGACAGGCCATCTGCGTTGGACATATCGTCAGCCGCATGGGATTCGCGTTGCCAAAATTTAAGTTTCAAGGCGTCTACCTGTTCGTTCGCAATCAGTGCTCAAGCGATTCCTGAAAATATGGCAAATAGCTAAAAGTGACAACGTGTTAAGATTTCAACCCTATGATTGGATGGTAAAATACCATAACAGGAACCATTATCTGCTGATTTCCCGCGCCGGAAAGCATGTTTTGACAGGAAACTTCTTTCGCCATGAACACTGATCGCCTCGGCATCTATTATCGAATGCTGAACATTTCCCCCGGTGCGAGCGAGAAGGAAATCAAGCTGGCCTATCGCAAGCTGGCCTTTGAATTTCACCCCGACCGCAATGCAGACCCTGACTCCGAAGAAAAATTCAAAGACATCACCGAAGCCTATGAAATTCTGATTGGGACGCGCAAAGCCCCAAGCCAGCCGAACAACAGCACTGCTGATGCCAAAAAGTCCGGCGCGCAACAGGCAGGTAAAAGCACCGGTGAAAAATCGACATCCGCCGGCTTTGGCCCGAACGCCGCCGGCGCGCAAAATACCAATCGCCACAAACAGGGCTTTGCCGGAAGCGGTCGCAAACAGGAAAAACAGAACCAAAAACCGCGTGAAACTGCGGAAGAAAAGATCGCACGCGCCAATCAGGCCTATCGTGAACAACAGGCCAGAGCAAACGCACGCAAAAGCAATATCCATCCCGGCGCACGGCGCCACAATCGCAAAAAAACAGAACCAAACGCACAAGGTTTCATTCAATGTTCCGTCACGGGCGTGGTATCCGCCCAACCGCGCCAAGTCGAATTCACCGTCGTGCGCGGCTTTTTGAATTCCTGCAACATTGAAACCGTCACGGCCAACCTTGCCCCCAAAGGGGCAAAACGCATGGCGCTTAAGGCAAGTTTCAAAACTTGGCTTCGCGGGTTCTGGGGCTGGAAAAGCTTCTTGCCGGCATGGAAAGCCATTCTGGGCAATATGCGCGGCGGCACCTTCCCGCCTGAAGGCAATGCCAAGATGCTGTTTACCCAAGCCAATGCATTTGAACGATCGGGCAACAAACCGCTTGCGCGCGCAGTATTGATGCAGGCCCTTGATTTTATCGGCTCAAACCGATCCGCCTTGGCCGAGCAAATTCGCGCCACCCAGCGCCGTCTTGACGACGGCCAACCGGCACGTCGGGTCCGGGATGAATGGAAATCGGCCGGCATGTTTGACGCGCTTTTGCATTTAAGTCCGCTTTTTGTCCTGATCTTTGCAACCTTGATCGCCTTTGGCCCCGGCCAGGGTTTTGTCACACGCGACATCCCCGGTCTGATTGCCCGCCAAAGCACGGAAATCACCCGACAGGTCAAAGATCTGATCGGTGAAGAACGCGACCCTTATTATGTCGATCGTGAATTGCTGAACCTGCGGGATGGTCCAAGCGTCAATAACAGCATCATACGCCGCCTCACCCGCTTTGAAACGGTCTATGTCGCCGGGGACAGTCAGGGTTTCTGGATCGAGATTGAAACCAGCATTGGCGAAACAGGCTTTGTCAATCTTGATGCGCTTGTTCCAGGCAACGGGGCCGATGCCCGTGATGCGTGGTGTGCAGAAAACAAATGCGACTGACCGGTTCCCCGATCAGTCGCATCATTCATAAAACCTTTTGCAAGAAAGCACCTACCCCATAGGCACTCGTAACTGCTTATGCCTTGGCCGGGATCGCTTTTAAGGCCGCCAGCAAGTAATCCCAGAAGCGTGCAACGCTTGGCACATGGACACATTCATCCGGGCTATGGGCACGCTTGATGGTCGGGCCGAATGAAACCATATCCCAATGCGGATATTTCGATCCCAGGACACCACATTCAAGACCGGCGTGGATAACGCGAATTTCCGGCTCTTTGCCAAACATGTCCTTGTGAACGGATTTCATCAGGCTGACAATTTCACTGTTGGCATTGGGTTTCCAGCCCGGATAGGCATCCCCCCAGACAACAGATGCCCCGATATTTTCAAATACCGATGTCGCCACTTCACGCAAGGCATCCCGTGCGGAGTTGATCGAACTGCGTGCCGAAAGGGTGACTTTGGCTGTTCCGCCGCCAAGCTTGATAATCGCAAGGTTGATGGATGTTTCAACCACGCCTTCAACTGACGTACTCATTGCCTGAACACCATTGGGTGAGCCGACGCAGGCATTGTTGAACGCCTTTGAATCTTTTGCACTCATGGCCAGTTCCGGCACATCGGCCGCCGATGCAGAAATGGCAAAATTCGGTTCGATAGCGCCGATTTCATCTTTGACTTCGCTTTCGAAGGTGCGAAGTGCCTCCTCGAAGTCCGACAGCTTGTTTTCGGGCAAAACGATGGTCGCAAAAGATTCACGCGGAATGGCATTGCGTGCCGTACCGGCATTGATCGCAACAATGCGGGCATCACAATCACGGATCACCGTCCGCAGGAACCGCGCCATCAGCTTGTTGGCATTACCAAGGCCAAGAATAATATCAATTCCCGAATGGCCGCCCTTAAGCCCGGTCAGTGCAATATCACGTGCCACCTGCCCGGCCCCGACAGCCTCTTGGCTATAATCATAGGTCGCGACCAGATCCCCGCCACCAGCACAACCGACACAAAGTTCGTACTCGTCTTCGGTATCAAGGTTCAGCAAGATTTCACCCTTAAGACGGCCCGGCTCCAGGTTCATGGCGCCGGTCAGGCCGCGTTCTTCGTCAACCGTGAACAGAAGTTCAAGCGGGCCGTGTTTAAGCCCCTCTTCGGTCATGAAACCCATCATCGCAGCCGCACCGATACCGTTATCCGCACCAAGCGTTGTGTTATCGGCAGTAATCCAGTCGCCATCCATAACCATGCGGATCGGGTCGGTATCGAAATTGTGGGTCGAACCGGAATTGGCCTGGGTCACCATATCAACATGGGCCTGCAAAATAACCATCTTGCGATCTTCGAAACCAGCCGTCGCCGGCACGGATACAACAAGATTGCCACCGCTATCACGGAAATGCGCAAACCCTTTGTCATCGGCCATCTTTTCCAGAAGCTGCAACACAGCTTCTTCTTTGTTCGACGGACGCGGGGTATCACATAACTTCTGAAAGTTTTCCCAAATCGCGACTGGCGCTATTTTTCGGATTTCGTTCACGGTGGCGCTCCTGACAAGTTTTCATCTACGGGTTCTTACGGACCCGTACTTGTTGATTACCCTATCGCCCGGCGAATTTAAAGTGTGCCGGAGTCAAATTCACCCAGACCACACATAAATTCGAAAGAACACATTTTACAGTGCATCTATCGCGACAATAGCGACCATTTGCGCAATAGAATGCACCATCAATCCACACCAACCATCGAACTGCGGCGTTGTAACAACATCACATCACGCCACTGCCCTGCCATCGGACCATATGCCATGCGCCCGATCCGTTTTTTAAGGCCAACCGTTTCAAAACCAAGCGCATGATGCAACGCAAGGCTTGCTTTATTTTCCGGAAATATCCCCGCTTCAAGCGACCAGATACCGTGCTCTTCACTCGACGAGATCAAGGCCGCCAACAGGCTTCTGCCAACCCCTTGCCCTTGATAATTCGGATCAACATAGACCGATATCTCGGCAACACCCCGATAGACACAGCGATTGGAAACGCCAGACAATCCCGCCCAGCCGATAACCATACCATCATCATCGCAGGCAACCAGCCGGCACTCGGTCAAATGTCCCTGATCCCAGCTTTCCCATGTGCCGGGGTCATCCTGAAAGGTGGCATGACCGGATTTGATCGCCAACCCATAGATTTCAACGACGCGATCACCGTCGGATTGGGTCATGGGACGAACACGCATAAAGACCTCGCTGAACACATCAACAAAGATAAAAGAAGATTGTCGGTAGAATAAAACCGTGATGGAAATACTAATTGAACATCAACCGATCAGCTATCGGCTTCTTGCCCGGGAAATCGAAAAATCAATTGATCACGCCCGGACTCTTTTGCCTCATACATCGCTTCATCGGCTATTCTCATTGCCTCGGCCAGATCGGTGATGTTCTGACGCCCTTCCCCGCCGACGGTGGCACCAAGGCTTGCCGTCACATGCAGATATTCTGTACCAACCTTATTCACCGGAATTTTGATATCGCGGATCAGGTTTGACAGACGCTCTCCGATACGGCGGGTTACTGCTGCTGTGGCCGATGGCAACAATACCGCAAACTCTTCCCCGCCAAGCCGAACCACAAGATCGTCATCCCGAAGAGCCTGACGCAATGTATCGGCAACCTTTTCAAGCACCCGGTCGCCAACATCGTGACCATAACTGTCATTCACGGTTTTAAAATGGTCCAGATCAAGGACAACCAGCCCAAAGAGCCAGTTTTTATTTTTAAGATGACGGATTTCCTGAAGTCTGCTGACGGCACTTTCAAATCCGCGACGATTAAGTGCACGGGTCAGCGGGTCCGTCGATGCCAACGTGTCAAGAATCTGTTCCTTGCGCTTATGATCGGTAATGTCGGTGGCAGACACCATCACACCACCGTCTTTCATCCTGTTCATACGAATATCGGCCAGACGCCCTGATGGCGTTTGCATCTCATCCAAAATTGCGTGATCATGGCCGCTACGTTTCATATCTGCGCAACAATCATGCAATGATGAAATGTCAAATTTAGGGTCTGTCTCTGGCGATTTTTCGTCACCAAACAATCGGGAAAACTCGCGATTGAAGTGAATGACATCAAGCTTGCGGTCAAGCATTGCCACCGCCGATGGCACCATCCGGATCACTTCTGTAACTGCTTGTTCAAGGCCCGCCTTGGCGCGCACCAGTTGCTGATGCATTTCGACTTCTTCACGAACATCATGGGCAGTCGTCATGATGGCCGGTTTTCCATCATGCCATAAAATGCGTTCATCCGTCAGATCGCGCCAAACGACACTGCCATCATCAAGAACATCGCGCACACGATGACGGTCGCCACCACGTTCCCCACTCAGGATCGCCGCAACATGCTTGATGGCGCGCGGACGGCGTTCTTCTGGGATAAAACGCAAGATGTCGGGATTTTCCATGAACGCGCTGGCGTTTGCCGCCCCCATCAGGCAGGCAAAGCTTTCATTGACATAAAGTGCTGTCATGTTGCGATGGACCATCACACCGATAAAGGACCGCCCCAACATATGATCGACTTGCATCGCAGTGGTGCCATTGTCAATCATCTGGGCTGTCGTCAGGACCGCGTTTCCGCCTTGCCATTCAACGGTTTCATCGCTTATTTCCATCCAGACGGGCGAACCATCTGCCTGGATATTATAAACCTTCTTCCAACCGTGAAATCCGCTACCTTCCTGAAATTTCTGGGAAAGTTTTTCGGCCTCGTGGTGGAAACTGGGTGGGATATACTGACGCAGGTCAGGCGTCCCCATAAAATCCTCGATATTGCGGTGGCCCATCATCTTTGCGTAGGCATCATTGACATACACAGCTTCAAGATCCTTGTGTACAACAACACCCACGCGTGACCGCCCGTATAGACGGGCGATTTCTGCTGGCTCAAACCGCATCAACGTCCCGCATCCCCCAAGACACCAAAACCTTAAATTAAAGAACAGCTATTTACGACTTGCCCTCATGCTTGCCATATCCAAAAGATTACACCAGTTCCAAACTAATTGAAACCGCACGATACTGCGCCTTGAGCGTTCCGCACGGCCCTTTGGTCGACAACAACCAAAGAGCAACCATGGATTGACAACCAAAAAACACAAGAACATTCAGATATTACCATTAGGGTCCAGACTCATCGAGAAACACCACATTGATCCAAAGGAAAGGCTGCCTGTTCCATGAAATTTGACATCATCGAGAAAAAACGCACTTGGGACGGATATTGTAAAATTGATGTCTATCGCTTGCGCCACGACAAGTTCGACGGAACAAAAAGCCCGGTTCTTGAACGTGAAATTCTTGAACGCGGCCATGCTGTTGCCGTTTTGCCCTATGACCCTGTGCGTGATGAGGTCGTGCTGATTGAACAGTTTCGCCCAGGAACCCTGTCGGTTTCCACCCAAAATCCCGACATGCCGGTCTGGCTGACTGAAATCGTCGCCGGAATTATCGAAGACGGTGAAAATGCCGAGGATGTCGCACGCCGCGAAACGATTGAAGAAGCAGGATGCACCATCATCGGATCCCCTGAACTGATTTCGCACTACTATGTCACGCCCGGCTGTTCGAGCGAAACCGTGACCCTTTATTACGGTCAGGTCGATACAACCAATGTCGGCGGGCTGCATGGCCTTGCAGAAGAAGGGGAAGATATCCGTGTCTTCACCGTGACCGCAAAAGAATGCTTTGCCATGCTGCAAAAAGGACAACTCTGCAATGCCATGACCACCATCGCTGTGCAGTGGCTTATGCTAAACCGCGATCGTCTTCGGCAGCATTCCGGGCTTTGACCGCCAACGCAACACCATGTAGAAAACCGCATAACAACATAAATTTTGCGTTATATTTTTTATACTGCCTTGACTTTTGTGTTCATAACACCCTAATCAACAGCTAATCACATTTAACCAACCATGTTTGGAGTCTGTCATGGATATTCGCAATGGCACCATCGAAGCCATTGGCCGCACCCCGCTTGTGAAGCTTAAAAAGGTTTCCGAGCTGACGGGCTGCACCATTCTTGGCAAGGCGGAATACGCAAACCCGGGCGGATCGGTCAAAGACCGTGCTGCTCTTGCCATCATTCGCGACGCCGAGGCGCGCGGCCTTTTGAAGCCGGGCGGTGTTATCGTCGAAGGAACAGCAGGCAATACCGGCATCGGCCTTGCCACTGTTGGCAATGCGCTTGGCTATCGTACCGTCATTGTTATTCCGGAAACCCAAAGCCAGGAGAAAAAAGATCTTCTGCGTCTTTTGGGCGCTGATTTGCGTGAAGTTCCTGCTGTCCCCTATCGCGATCAGAACAACTATGTTCACGTATCGCGCCGTCTGGCCGAAGAATTGGCACAGTCCGAACCCAATGGCGCCATCTGGGCCAACCAGTTTGACAATGTCGCCAACCGTCAGGGCCATATTGACACCACAGCCCCGGAAATCTGGGAACAGACTGATAGTAAGATTGACGGCTTTATCTGTGCTGTTGGCACCGGCGGTACGCTGGCCGGTGTTTCCATGGGCCTTAAGGAACGCAATAAAAACATCCAGATCGGCCTTGCCGATCCGATGGGGGCTGCCCTTTACAGCCACTACAAATTCGGGGAGCTGAAATCAGAAGGCAGCTCGATCTCCGAAGGCATTGGTCAGGGTCGCATCACCGCCAACCTGGAAGGTGTCGAGATCGATCACCCGTTCCAGATCTCGGACGAGGAAATGCTGCCGATCGTCTTTGATCTGCTAAAGGAAGAAGGCCTGTGCATGGGCGGTTCGACCGGGGTTAATATTGCCGGTGCTGTCCGCCTTGCACGGGAACTCGGCCCGGGCAAGACCATCGTCACCATACTATGCGACCTTGGCACCCGCTATCAAAGCAAACTCTGGAACCCTGCGTTCCTTAAGGAAAAAGGTCTGCCGAGCCCCGATTGGCTCTGATATCGGCCTCAAAACCATTTGAAATGACAAACCCCCGCCGGTTATTGGCGGGGGTTTTGTTTTTATCAGGTCATCCGGGCCACCCCGGATTGTGATCGGCGGGTGACTTTTGCTGCACGGCCCCAAAGATACAGCCCGCAGAATAGCGCACAAAGCAACAACACCCCGGCAAAGCCCGCCACAGCATCCCAGCCCCCCTGATCCCAGAACCAGCCACCAGCCGACCCCATAATGCTTGAGCCGAGATAATAGGCCAGCAGATAAAGCGAAGACGCATGGCCCTTTGCCGTTTCCGCAAGTCGCCCCACCCAACCACTGGCAATCGAGTGTGCGACGAAAAATCCGCTGGTCAAAATGACGATCCCGCCAATGATCACCGGCAGGCTGTCAAATACAGTCAATCCGACACCAAGGGCAGCCAATATCAATCCCGCGACAAGCACCGGACCACGCCCGATCTTGTCTGATAATGCGCCCGCAATGGATGACGTCACCGAACCGCACAGATAGACAACAAAGATCAGGCCGATCTGGCTTTGAGACAAGCTGTAAGGCGCGTCCGAAAGTCGAAATCCGACATAATTAAACACCGTTACAAAACAGCCCATGGCAAAGGCACCGATCAGGAACACAAACGGCAAGCCCGCATGTTTTAAATGCCCACCCCAGGCCCGAAGGTGATAACCTACCTGAAAACCGGGACGCCGCCGAAAATTACGCGATGCCGGTAACAGAACCGCAAAACCAAGGGCCGCAGCAAGGCCAAGCGCCCCCATCGCGCCAAGCGCAATGTGCCAGCCAAACAGATCAGTCAGAAAACCGATCACGACACGCCCGCTTAGACCGCCAATCGCCGTACCACTGATATAAATCCCCATCGCCATGCCAAGGCCCTTGGGATCTATTTCTTCGGCAAGATAGGCCATGGCAACGGCTGGCACCCCGCCCAACACCAGCCCTTCAAGCGCGCGAACAACAAGGAACGCGTGCCAGTCAGATAAAAACGGCGCGATCAGGTTCAGGACCGATGCCGCACAAATGGACACCAACATCAATTGTTTGCGTCCGACCGCCTCGGATACTGCCCCGGCCAACAAAATAGCCAAGGCAAGAAATCCGGTCGTAAGCGACAGCGCAAGCGAGCTTTCAGCCGGCCCGACCGCAAAATGCCCGGCCAGTTCGGGCAAAAGCGGCTGAACGCAGTAAATCAGCGAAAAGGTCGCATAGCCCGCCAGAAACAGTGCAATGCTGATACGGCGAAACGCCCCTGATCCCGGTGTAATCCAGACAGAACCGTCAGACTGAGCAACATCGGTGGATGCGGGCGTTCTTCCGGCGCATCGGGCAGGTATGCCATCAGAATTTGCCGTATCAGCAACAACGTTTGAATCTGGCTCAGGGTCTTGGTCCCGAGAAACAGACATTTGCGACCTCTTTTGGAATGGTTCGTAGGGAGTGCTTATAATTGCATTATCGTCATTATCCGTCCAATATATGGAACTGTATTCTTTGATATGTTTTGGATATACCATTAATGGAACTGCGCCATATCCGTTACTTTCTGGCTGTTGCCCGCGAAGGGAACTTTACCCGTGCGGCGGCGCGCATCGGCATCGGGCAACCACCACTGAGCCAGCAAATCCGTGATCTGGAAAATGAAATCGGCACCGCGCTTTTTCATCGTGTGCCCCATGGCGCGGAACTGACCGAGGCCGGAACAGCATTTCTTGAAGTCGTCGCCCAATTCCCTGATCTGGCAGAACGCGCCATTCGCGCCGCCCAACGCGCCGGGCGCGGCGAAGTCGGATCGATCCGGGTGGGTTTCACGGCGTCCGCCGCCTTCAGCCCGTCTGTCCCGCGCGTATTTCGTGACTTCCGGCGCAGTTATCCCGGCGTTGAAATGACCCTTGAAGAAGCCAACTCTGCCCAGCTTGTGGCTGGCTTGAAAGATGAACGTCTTGATGCGGTATTTCTGCGTCAGGACGCTATTGCCAGTGATGGCATTCGCCTGCATGTCATTTCAAGCGAACCGATGGTGCTGGTCCTTCCATCCGGGCACCCCGCCGCGCAATGTGAAAAGGTCGCACTTTCCGAACTGCGGGACGAGGCCCTGATCCTGACCCCGCGCGCCGTCGGCCCAACCCATTACGACAAGGTCGTCACAGCCTGTCGTGATGCCGGATTTGAACCACAAATGGGCCAGATCGCCCCGCAGCTGGGATCCGTGATCAATTTCGTTGCCGCCGAGCTTGGCTTTTCACTGGTCCCAAAACCGATGACGCAGTTACAGGCAAAGGGCGTTGCGTATCGCGAGATTGAAGGCGAAGTGCCGATTGCCCATCTTTCCCTTGCCTATCGCAGCAACGATATTTCCATCGCACTTCACAATTTCGTCCGCCGTACTCTTGCCGCCCACCAAAAGACAGCCATCGACAAACAGGCCCAAAAGTTACTTTAATTCAGATGCTTGCGATCCGATCCCGAACAAATTTGACAAGTATATCAGAAGACACATCAAGCGATTGCAAAGCCGTATCAATCACCAAATCCGCATCTGGCCAGGGATGATATTCACGCTCGCAGACCTTTTGCCAATTGGGCAATACCAGGTTCTCTATATCACCCTTGCGCGTTTCAACACGGTGACGATGCTGATCACGATCAGAACAGATCAGTTCAATCTGAACAAAGGGCTTTTTTGCTATTTTTGCCGCTTCTCGCCACGCAGCGCGGGATATTTCAACCGGATTGACCGCATCCCCGATCACAAGGTGCCCAAGGCGCAGATTATCTGACGCAATCCGGTTTGCAACGACATACCCGACCGGCCCCATGTCATCGGATGGCAAGACATCGCAATCAACAATCCCCTGCTCTATCGTATCAATTCGCAGATGAATTGCGCCAAGTTCACGGGCTGCCAACCTGGCAATCGACGTTTTACCGACACCGGGCAATCCGCCAAGAATAATCAACATTTTCAACGTCCCTTGATTGTGCCTGTATATGAACATTCCAGTTAGGGACTGGCAAGCCGGTTAATTCACGCTAGATTAATGCCAACTGTGAAATCAGGCGCTCCGCAGAAAACCATTCCTGCGATGTCCGCGCCAAACCGAAAGTCTGCCTATGCTAAGATATTCTCTTCTGGATCTTTGCCCCGTGAATGCGGGCGAACATCCCTCTGATGCGCTTCGCAACACGCTTGCACTCGCCCAACATGCCGAAAGACTTGGCTATCATCGCTATTGGCTGGCCGAACATCACAACATGCCCGGTATTGCCAGCGCGGCGACGTCCGTTGTCATGGCCCATGTGGCGGCGGGCACAAAAACCATCCGGGTTGGTTCAGGGGGTGTGATGTTACCCAACCATGCCCCGCTGGTGATTGCCGAACAGTTTGGCACACTCGAAGCTCTTCACCCCGGCCGTATTGATCTTGGCATTGGACGTGCACCGGGGACGGACCAACGCACCGCCGCAGCACTCCGCCGTGACATGCATGGCTCCGAAGAACGCTTCGTTCAGGATGTTTTGCAAGTTCAGGCCTTCCTGGCCCCGCTTGAGGGCAACCCGCCAATCCGTGCTGTTCCGGGCTATGGGGCACAAGTTCCGATGTGGCTTTTGGGCAGCAGCCTGTTTTCGGCCGACCTTGCCGCACGCCTTGGCCTGCCCTTTGCCTTTGCATCACATTTCGCCCCGGACATGTTGATGGATGCGCTTTCACTTTATCGCAGCCGGTTTGAACCAAGCGAACAGCTTGATAAACCCTATGCGATTGCGGCGATGGGCTTTTTTGCCGCCGAGACAGACGAAGAAGGCGAATATCTGGCAACCTCGATGCAGCAGCAATTCCTTAATCTGCGGCGCGGGACGCCGGGACAACTGCCCAAACCGGTCAAGGATATGAACACGATCTGGACCCGGGTCGAAAAGGCCGGCGTCGATCACGCCATGCGCTATGCCGCCATTGGAGGTCGTGACACCGTCCGCAAAAAGCTGCGCGAATTTGCCTATATGACCAAAGCAGACGAAATCATGGTGACTGCCAACATCTATGACCAAACGGCACGCCTGAAATCCTTTGAAATTGCGGCGGGTCTGTTCGCTGAAATGAATGCAGATCCTGCCAATAAAGACTGCGCCTAAGCCCAACAGAAAACCCATTTTTTTTGCACATGCCGGATTCTTCTGGAATCCGGCATGTGCATTTCATCATGCGAAATACCAAAACACATTGCTTGCGCTTGCATAATTGCTCGGACAATATGCGCCATACGTTGAAACATTCAACATTAGCCCCACGTTTCAAAAGGTTATGGTGTCACCTTCATGACCGACTTCTTGCTGGCAGCCCTGCCGATTGCAACCATTCTGTTTCTCATGATCAAGGCCAACTGGGGTGCTGCGCGCGCCGGGGCTGCGGCATGGTTCGTTACTGTCATTTTAGCTGTGGTCTTTTTTGGTGCGCCAAGTGACATGCTCATTATTGCCCAGGCTAAGGGCGTGATGCTGGCTCTTTATATTCTTTATATTGTTTGGGCTGCCCTGATCCTGTATTTCGCGGCCGAAGAAGCTGGCGCGATCAAAACGATCGGGCGTGCCATTCGATCCCTGACCGATGATCGCCCGCTGCAACTTTTGATACTGGGGTATGTCTTTGCCACCTTCCTGCAAGGCGTTGCAGGGTTCGGTGTTCCGATTGCTGTTGTCGCCCCCCTTCTGCTGGGGATGGGCTTCTCGCCGGTTCTTGCGGTTGCTGCCCCCATGATCGGGCATAGCTGGTCGGTTCTGTTTGGCAATATGGCCACTTCGTTCGAAGCCTTGATTGGTGTCACCGGCATTCCCGGCACCGAACTGACCCATTATTCAGCAATTCTTCTGGGGTTATCGGGCTTTATGTGCGGGGCAGCTGTTTTGTGGCTGGATGGTGGTTTCCGCACCATTCACCGTCGCATGGTGCCGCTGATCCTGATTTCCGGTGTGATGGGTATTGCTCAATACCTTATGGCCAATTATGGCGTATGGACACTGGGCGGCCTGACAGCCGGGATTGCCGGACTGGCAACATCCATCATCGTAACCCGTTTCTGGAAACCCCATCCAGATGATGTTGCTGAACAAGTTGTTGACGCGCATCACCACATGCCCCTGATAGAGGCCCTGACCCCTTATCTGGTCTTTATCGTGCTGGTCACACTGGCAACCTTTGTGCCAGCTGTCGAAGCGGCCTTGGGCAAGATCCGCTTCACACTTGATTTCCCCGAAACCGCAACAGCAGCCGGTTGGGTGATCGAAGCCGAAAGTGCAAAGGCCATTGCCATCTTTGGCCATCCGGGGGCGCTATTGCTTTATACGGCTGTCATCAGCTTTACGTTCTTCAAGCTGCGCGGGCATTACGATGACGGGATTGGCAAGCGCATATGGCAACGCACGCTTAAAAGCGGCCTTCCGACCAGCATTGGCATGGTGCCGGTGATCGGACTTGCCATCATCATGGATCATGCGGGTATGACCTATGCGTTGGCCGAAGGCGGTGCTGCGATCTTTTCCGGTGCCTTTGCCGTCGCCTATCCGGTGATTTCACCCGCGATTGGCGCACTGGGTGCCTTCATGACCGGCAGCACGAACAATTCCAACGTCGTCTTTGGCATGTTCCAACGCCATACCGCCGAACTTTCCGGTCTTTCGACCGCGCTTGTTCTGGCGGCACAGGCAACCGGGGCTTCGCTTGGCAGCATGCTGGCCCCGTCAAAAATCCTTGTGGGGTGTTCGACGGTGGGTCTTTCGGGCAAGGAAGGACCGGTCTTGTCGGTCGTTCTTAAAACCGGCGTCATATTGACCGCACTGTGCGGCTTCATGGCGCTGGGTATTCTTTTGATCACGACGATGAACGGAGGCGCATAAGATGAAACAGAAATTGTTCAATCCGGTCTTTCTCGTCCTGACCTCGATCATCCTGCCAATCGCCGCCTTTGAGGCACTGGTGACAGACAATATTGCCGCAAGCGACATCCTGTTTGCCCTGTTCTGCGCGATCATGGCGCTGATTGTCGTGCGCAAATAAAACGCCCGCCGACCAAACTGGCGACGGGCACTTTTAAGACCGTGTCAGAAACCCTACGGGCGGAGCGCTGCCAGTTTGACGCCAAAGGCAATGAAAACTGCGCCCGTAGTCGCCTTGAGCGCGCGCTGAAAACGATCATTCCCCGCAAGTCGGGGCAGACGCGCCATTAGCATAACCATGGCAGCAAACCACACCGCATTGAGCGCCCCGTGCAGGCATATGAGCATGAAGGCCGACGTCACTGCCCCGTCGCCCACGGGAATAAACTGCGGGAAGGCTGCCAGATAAAACATAGACGTCTTTGGATTAAGGGCATTGGTCAAGAATCCCTCGCCATAAGCCTTGATCAGCGTGCGCTTGCGCTTGGCTGGCGAGACGTCGCCAACAGTTTTCACCCCGCGCCATGCATCACGCAACGCCTTGAAACCGATCCAACAGAGGTAGGCTGCACCAAGAAACTTCAAGATCATGAAGGCCTGTGCCGACTGCACAAGAATCACCGAAATGCCAAGGGTCGACAACGTCCCGTGCAGGTAAAACGCACTGACAAACCCGGCAACATTGGCCATCCCCGCCATACGCCCGGATGTCGGTACGGTCTTGGCGACCAGAACCCCATTGGGTCCCGGCGACATCACAAGGAGCGACGCCACAAAAACAAAACTTAGAATCTGTGTCCAGTCCATCGGGCAATCCCTCGCTGACGACGAAACGCGTAAACGCACAAGTAAGTTCTGGTGAAGCTATAGTGCTGATTTCCAGGCGACAAGTCTGAAATTGTGCCGATACATTCCCACCATAGGTCAGATAGAAAAACCCTTTGATTAAGGGATAGGTACATCAGAAAAACCTGAATAAAACCAGAGTTTTACTCATACCTGCAATATCGGGATATCCAGATTACGTCACCAATATCCAAATTGCGCAACAAACTTAAATGTTGTCGTTGTTTTTGTTGACCCCACCACCCAACTTACTCAACTTTTCACACATATGTATCCATCAATATGTGTGACTAATAAAAATGAAAAAATACGCGGTTGGAGTTGCTTTTGTCTGGACAATCTCTTTTGCCATGCCGGTTCAGGCTGAAAAATTCGAGTTTGGCAACAAGTGGGCACCCTATATCGACCTTGAGGGCAAGGCTGGAACAGACAGAAACCTTGGCGAGACAGATTTGTTCATTCCGCTTTGGCAGGATGAGGACACATTGACCTTTGGCTCCATCCGCGCACGCATGGATGACAGCAACAGTCACGAGGGGAACTTTGGTGTCGGCATCCGTCAGATGCTTGAGAATGGCTGGAATATTGGCGGCTATGGGTATTTCGACCGTCGTCACAGCCCCTATGGCAATAAATTCAATCAGATGACATTCGGCGCCGAGGCCCTGTCCATGGATTGGGATTTTCGCGCCAACGCGTATTTGCCGTTCGGCACCACCAGCTATCTGGAAGACAGCCTAAGCATTATTGATTTATCAGGTTCGTCAATCATGTATGGCCAGGGCGAAGAGCGTGCCCTTGGCGGCTTTGATGGCGAAATCGGCTGGCGTCTTCCGCTATTTGAGGCCGATGAAGGTCAGCAACTTCGCGCATATATTGGCGGCTATCGCTTTACCGAAACCGGTGTCGATACGGTTCAAGGACCACGTGGGCGGCTTGACCTGACCTTTGACGAAGTTCCGTTTCTGTGGGAAGGATCGCGTTTTTCGCTGGGGGCTGAAATTCAACATGACAGCCCGCGCGGCACTCAGGCGTTCGCCAGCTTTCGCCTTCGC
>JBLXDD010000002.1:0-127561 GCA_048264285.1 Thalassospira sp. | reverse complement strand
GAACGACGCATGACCGCCCCGATCATTCGTGACATTGACATCGTCAGTCAGGCCGGAAACTTCACCGAACTTCAGGAAATAACGGCAACAGCCGACGGCAAAGAAATTACCCTGCTCAAAAGCGACACAACACCCGGTGCAGATTTCGCAACCGCAATTGCCAATGCGGGTGCTAATTCAACAGTTGTCCTGAATGGGACCTATACCGGCATCAACAGTCTCACCAATGTTCAGGAAGGACAGACAATCATTGGTGGCGGAGCCATGGATATCCAGACACCCGATGGACGATCCGTCACCGTCTTGATCCCGAACGCCAGCATTTCCGGAACAGGCAGCAACGGTGGCGGTGGTTCCAGCCGCTTGTTTGAGATGTCCGACAACAGCAGCCTGATTGGTATAACGGCCACTATCGAACAAACAAGCAGCGCCACCATCGCCAGAATTGATGGCAAACAAAATGTCACGATCCGTGACAACACCCTGACAGTAACAAGTGATGCGACCGCAAACGGCATTCAGATTGACACCAGCCAAAACGTCACAATTGACAACAACACTGTTTCAATCGTTGCCAATGGTAGTGGCGGTCAGTTCTTAGCATTTCAAGGCACCAGTTCGAATGTAAGTGTCAACAACAATACGGTTTCAATGACTGGCACGACAGCCCCTGCCAACCAATACTATGTCTTCTTTTCCGGTGGTGTCACGGTCAACAACCTCTCAGGCACGGGGAATACATCCAATTTTACCAGCTGTTATTTTGTGAGTGCGGGCACCACCACCGTTACCGGGTCAATAACAACCAGCGGGACAACCTGTCCTTGACCTGACGATCAATACATGAAGATGTCTCCTTCTGCTTGATTGTTCTCTTTTTGTTCTTTATTCTGAGAGCATGAAGAACACTTTTGCAGATGCCCCAGGTCAGACACCGGGTCGTACTTTTGACGATGAATGGTCAAATTCGGGTTCTGACCTACATATATTGCGTGCCCGCAGCCAGAAGGGTCGCGGGGCCATATCAAATATTGATGGCCGGTTTGAACGCCACATCCATCAGGCAATTGATGACGGATGGATCAACCAGTTGCTTGATGATGAACCGCCACGCATCAAAACCACCCTTGGCATTGATGGCGCACGCAGCATCATTACCCGCAATCAAAGCCCGGATGTTCCGTTTGACAGGTCTATCAACCCCTATCGTGGCTGTGAACATGGATGTGTGTATTGCTTTGCGCGCCCCACACATGCCTATCTGGGTCTGTCGCCGGGGCTTGATTTTGAAACCCGACTTTTCTGGAAACCCGAAGCAGCAGCGCTTTTGCGCAAACAACTATCATCAAAGGCCTATCACCCCGCCCCGATCGTCATTGGCACCAGCACCGACCCGTATCAGCCGGTGGACCGCGAAAAAAAGCTGACAAGATCACTCATCGAAGTCTTGTCAGATTGCTTGCATCCCTTTTCGCTGATCACCAAAAGCGCACTGATCACCCGAGACATCGACCTGATTGCCCCTATGGCCGCCCACAACCGGGCATCGGTTGCAGTTTCGGTAACAAGTCTTGATCATCGCCTGTCGAACCTTTTGGAGCCACGCGCTTCTGCCCCGCACCGCCGACTTGAAGCCATCCGAAAGCTTTCCGAGGCAGGTATTCCCGTGACGGTGCTTTGTGCGCCGATCATTCCCGGTCTGAATGATACCGAGATCGAAAAGATCGTTGGTGCCTGCAAGGAAGCCGGTGCGCAATCCATCAGCCATATTGTTTTGCGCTTACCACTTGAAATCGCCGATCTGTTCGAAGAATGGCTTGATGCCCATTACCCGGATCGCAAGGCCAAAGTAATGTCACTGATCCGCCAGATGCGTGGCGGTGCGACCTATCAATCAGAATTTGGCACGCGCATGCGCGGCACCGGGCCGATAGCCGATCTGATCGCCAAACGCTTCGAGGCTGCACGCAAAAAGCATGGTCTGACCAACAGATCACTCAACCTTGATTGCAGCGGCTTCAAGCGCCCCAGCGCGAACGGGCAGATGTCGCTATTCTAGATTTTGTTCCGGCGACATCGCCCATATCTCGTAATCGGTACGCCAACCCGATCAATCCGCACGCCGGATCAACATCGTGCTTTTCCCGCCAACAGTCAGGCGCAGCACTTCGCCATCGTCAAAGGCATAGCTCAGAATATGATGGTCAGGATCGTTGATTTGCTTGTCCTCGATCCTGACAGCTCCATTTGCAACCAGATCACGGGCATCAGAACTGGTATCGGCAAACCCCGCCATCAGAATAAGCGGCACCACCCCGATCCCGTCCTTCAGGGCATTGGGGGTGAAATCAAGTGTCGGCAGACGATCAGCAATAGAGATATGGGTCATTTTCCGGTTTCCTTCATGGTGGGGCCACCTCGGGCAAACCGGTTTATGGAAAAAACAAAGGCCGCCCTGGGGCAGCCGGTCTTGGTTTATTTTACAAACACATCAACAGGCGCCGCGCTATGTGCACGACGTAAAATAGGCGTTCTGATGTGTAACAATGTTTTCCATGACTTCATGCATATGGCGCTTTTTTCGCTTGGTCAAGCCCCTTGTAGTGCACTTGTCTATCAAAACAAAACACCCGCCAGCAAGACTGACGGGTGCGATGTAATCGGGCTGCCGCAATCTTTTAGCTGACAACGCGATAACGTGCATGCGCGGCAGGTTCGGCAATGATTGCCGGATCAATCATCGCTTTGATCGCTTCCTGTGCCTCGCTAGCTGCGACACCTTCGCGTCCTTTTGCGGTTACATTGCCAGCTTCACCAAGTGCTCTGGCACGGGCATTTTCAAAGAAACGCAGCCCGCGTTTTTCCATAACATAGAGCTTTTCCCCGCCCCATTCACTGATCCAGACAAGCCCCGAAAGACCTTCCATTTCACGTTCAATTCGGGTTGGAGAAATTGGCATACTCAGGCAGGTGGTCAGAAGGAAGGAAAGCTCGGCCGCCGTTACGCCATCTTCACAGCATTCATCCGCCAGAACCGACATTACGGCCATGGTCACAACACGCAATGACACCTTATCGGCATCCAGTCCTGGAAAACGGTTTTGCTGAAGTTCAACAATGTCATTGGCAATGCGATCAACATCACCGCGAATAACGTAACGCCCGCGCCATACCCGGCAGCTGCTTTTGACTTCCCACGCGCTCATGTCCAAGTCCCACCCGTTTTTGCTTGTCCCTGTAGAAAAGATACAACAACCATACATACGGTCAATATATTTTTCTACTTATTGTATCACTTAATACATTCCTGATGGAACCACTGGAAACCATCCGTCGTGACAGCGTATGCGTCGCCCTCTTCTCTTTCCTCAAGATAGCCCCGCATCACAGCGGCCTGAAAATCACGACTGAAGTTTCGCGGCATCCGCAAACGATCCTGGCGGCGCAAAAGCCGGCGTATATCGCCACGGGTCACAAAGCCCCGGCCTTCCCGATATTGAAGCCAGATTGCGGCCAGTAAAATCGTTTCAGCAAACCCGCGGGGTTGCAATCGCGCAACCAGATCCCCGAAACTGCCGACAAAAGCAGAAATAAACATGCCCGGATCCATCGCCCCCGAAGGCGCGACACCATCACCGTATCCAAGGGAAGAGAAGCCCCCTCCATCGCCGGGATCATCAGCTCCCCCGTTGCTGGCTTGCGCCTTTTGCGAAGGCTGTATCGCTTCTTGAACCGGTGTTGAAACAGTATGCTTTCCAGGTGACGACACCCCGCCCGGAACACCGGGAACCCTAGGCGGCATCATCGTTACCACAGGCGAATTTATCATGGCCGCAGGTGCAGCCTGCCCGAACAACGCCGCCATCACCACAGGCAACCGCGCAGGCGGAATAGCACATTCAAGATCCACCGGCCCGAAGTCTCCTTCGCCGGAAAGTTTCACATGAATAACAGCTGGCACGACGGTACTCCTTCCGAGTCACCCGCCCTCATTATCATACATTAAGTATTTTTTACAACATCCATCAGATAAAAACGTACAACATCATACATCACATACAATTCAGCCCGCATCAATTTACCCTCGACAACGGCTTGGGGCAGGTCGCACGATAAAGGCAAAACCCCCTCGCCCCTGCATGATGCCGATTAAATGTTCGGTGCCACTTGGGGGCGGATATACCCGGGGAAGGACCGAGAAAGGAAGAAGACATGACCCGCCTTTTGTTTCGTGAAGACGCCTATGCCAATCGTTGCACAGCAACCGTTACCGGCATTTCAGATCGCGGGGTTGAGCTTGACCAGACGGTATTTTACGCCACATCGGGCGGTCAGACAGGCGACACAGGCACATTGTCGCGCCCCGATGGCACCGTGCTTCCGGTGATCACAACCGTGAAAGACCGTGAAACAGGTCGGATTTTACACATTATTGGCGATGATCACCCTTTGCCTGAAATTGGTGAAAGCCTGAGTGCGGAGCTTGATTGGGAAAATCGTCACAAACTGATGCGCTTTCACACATGCATGCATCTTTTATGCGCTGTCATCGACGGTGATGTTACGGGTGGCAATATCGCCGCTCACAAGGCCCGACTGGATTTCAACCTGCCTGACGCGGCGCTGGACAAGGATGAAATCACCCAAAAGCTGAATGAACTGATTGCGCGCAATGCCGACGTTTATGATGGTGAAATCACGGTTGCCGAACTCAAAGCCAACCCTGAACTGGTACGCACAATGTCGGTACAGCCACCAATGGACGGAGGCGCCATTCGTACCATCACCATCGAAGGCATCGATTTTCAGCCCTGCGGCGGCACCCACGTTCGCAAAACGGGCGAAATCGGCAAAGTGGCTGTTTCCAAGATCGAAAAGAAGGGCCGCCAGAACCGCCGGATCAATGTTGTTTTTGCCGAGCAGGATCAGCCCACCACAACATGATCGCATAGCCTGATGATGCCTCAACCTAAAGAGACATCCGGTTGCATGCCTGTCATATGACCGCTACAAATTCAGGTTACAAAGACCCCTATTCAGGACCAATACAATATTTATTCAATCCGGACCCAACCGGATATGCAAGACCCACCATTGCCAATCGGAGCTTGTCCATGACCAAACCACCTTCCGACGCCCTTGTGTCTACTCAATGGCTTGCGGATCATCTTGATGCACCGGACGTGCGCGTCGTCGATGCAAGCTGGTACATGCCAGCCGAAAACAAAAGCGCACGCGAAATCTATGACACCCAACATATTCCCGGTGCCGTTTTCTTTGATATTGATGATATCGCTGCCGAAGACCGCGCACCGCTTCCTCATATGATGCCCGATGCCATCCGGTTTTCTGCCAAGGTGCGCAAGCTGGGACTGGGTGACGGTGTGCGCGTGGTTGTCTATGCCCAGAGCGGATCAGCATTTGCCGCTTGCCGTGCATGGTGGATGTTGCGTCATTTTGGTCATAATGATGTTGTGGTTCTGGATGGCGGGTTGCCGAAATGGCTTGCCGAAGGACACCCGGTCACCGACACCCCGACCTTGCCGCGCGAACGCCACTTTACTGCGCGCGCCAACAGTTTCTTGCTGCGTGAATTTGATCAGGTTCTTTCAAATGTAACGACCAGACGCGAACAGTTGGTTGATGCCCGTGCCGCCGAACGGTTCCGCGGCAACGTCGACGATCCGTGGGGCAAATCGGGCCACGTTCCAGGGTCCTATAACCTGCCCTTTACTGAACTTCTGAACGCTGATGGCACCTTCAAATCCGCGGACGAGATCAAGGCGGCATTTGATGAGGCCGGTGTGGACCTCAACAAACCGGTAGTCGCAAGCTGCGGCTCTGGCGTTACCGCGTGTGTTCTGGCGATGGGGGCTTATATTGCAGGCCACAAGCAGGTTGCTGTTTATGACGGGTCCTGGGCGGAATGGGCCACCACCGAAGACAGCCCGGTTGATACCGGCCCGGCCTAGGGCCGGTCTGATTGCGCAAGATACTTGATATGAAAAATCCGATGCCCGCCCCATCCCCCTTTGGTCAGGAACTGGCCAGCCAAACCGCCGATGGCGCGGGCATCAACCTTGAGCAGCTTAAGGCACCCTCGCCTGAAGACGTCGCCGCAATCACCCGGCTTTGGATCGCAACCGGTCTGATACCGGCCATTCGCGATGCCAGACAGGATATCGAAAACTGCATTTCGGCCGACAATGGCAGCCTGATCGTCGCCCGCATGCCTGATGATCAGCAGATTTTTGCAACCATGATGACCGGCCATGACACTGTTTTTGGCTGGATTCACTATCTCGCCATTGCCGAACACGCCCAAGGGTCCGGCATTGGCAGTGAACTGGTGGCATTGGCCGAAGATATCCTGCGCCTTTCAGGGCTCAGTGAGATCCGGGTTACGATTGAAAATGCCGCAGCGGGTGATTTTTACGCCAAACTCGGCTATGAATTTATTGGAAACGTCACCGATCAGGATCACCCTGATTCGCCCCAAAACAAGATAATGCGCAAGAGTTTAGTTAAATGACCCCATCCAATCCGCGCAAGCTGGAAGTTGTCGTCAGCTTCCTTGAAATGCAAAGCCCGCCTGATCGCGCGCCGGCCATCGTCCCACCGGGAAAGGTCGCGATCATCCGCGCCGAAGAACCGACCCTGTCATTTTATCGCTACCTTTATAATACGGTCGGCGAACCGTGGCTGTGGTGGCAACGCCGCCTGATGAGCGATACGGAACTGTCTGAAATCCTGGCAAAGCCCGAAACACATGTTTATGTGCTTTATGTTGCCGGCGTGCCTGCCGGCTTTGCCGAACTCGACCTGACACAGCTTTCATCCGATAACGTCATTGATCTGCATTATATGGGATTGTTGCCGGAATTCATCGGAAAGGGGTATGGCAAATACCTTCTGGACTGGGCGATTGACACCGCCTGGAGCTTCAAACCTGCACGGCTGACAGTGAATACTTGCACACTTGATCATCCCAGTGCACTTGGGGCTTATCAAAAGGCTGGTTTTGTTATATATGACCAGCGAACCGATATTGTCGACGATCCCCGCGATACAGGTCTTATTCCGCACATCGACCATCATGTTGATCATGATGGTCCCTCGGTCGGAAAAGAACCGGATCGCGAAAGTGACACGGAAAATGCAAATAATGCAAATTCCGACACTTTGATCGTTGACTTTCCCGACCGCGCACGGTAACAAGCGCGCCTGAGTTTACCCAAGCCAGAGGATGATGACCCATGGCAGTGCCAAAGAAAAAAGTGACCAAGTCCCGTCAGGGCATGCGTCGCTCGCATGACAAGCTCGCCAAGGGCTCGTACCGCGAAGACAAAGAGACCGGCGAACTGCATCGCCCGCACCACATTGACCCGAACACCGGTATGTACCGTGGTCGTCAGGTGGTCGAGCCGAAGATGTAATTCCGCTCCGGAGGGCTTTTTGCTCTTTGGCGGTTTGCGACGCTATATATTTCCGCGCCAGTCCAACCGGGCTGGCGTCTGGTTTAAAAAGGGATGAAACCGTTTGGTTTCATCCCTTTTTATTTGATCTACTCCAAACCATCAGTACCTGTCCCGCACACAATCACCCCGACCCTGCCCGGATTTTCTATGCCAAGGCGGTCCGTCATAATCGCTGCCATCCCGGCAGCAGCAGACAATTCGACCGAAATGCCAAACTCCTTCCAGAGCCATTTGGCAGCTTTGTGCATTTCCTCGTCACTGACCAGCGCAATGCGATCGACATTTTTACCGATCAGATCAACATTAAGAGCCGATGATTGACGCGGGGCCAGACTGGTCGCCGCCGTATTGACACTGGGCAATGTCACGACTTCATTGGCCTTAAGACTTTCAAACAGGGTTGCCGCCCCGGTCGGCTCCACCCCGATCACACGGATCGACGGGCGCAACAGGCGTGCTGCGGTTGCCACACCGGAAATCAGGCCACCACCACCGATGGCAACCACCAGGGTGTCAAGGTCGGGTTGCTGTTCAAGCAGCTCAAGCGCAATGGTGCCCTGCCCGGCAATCACCTTGGGATCGGCAAAGGGATGGATATAGGCCATGCCGCTTTCACGCGCATGTTCCATGGCCGCCCGGTTGGCGTCATCCCAAACCGCCCCGGTGAGCACAACATCAACACCCTGTGCGCGTAGCTTTTCGACTTTTGGCTTTGGGGTATTGGTCGGCAAAAAGATTTTGACCGGCACAGCAAGGCTCCGTGCGGCATGAATTACCCCCATGCCATGATTGCCGCCTGATGCCGTACACAGCCCGGCTGATCGTTCGCTCGGATCAAGTGCAAGTGCAGCATTCATCGCCCCGCGCGCCTTGAACGATCCGCTGACTTGCATATTTTCAAGCTTCAGGAACATCTCGGGGATGTGCTCACGCAGTGCAAAGCCAGAAATATCACCGAAATTTCGGGCTTCAAAAATCGGGGTCAATCGCATATGCGGCGAAATGGCTTTGCGTGCCGCGCGAAAATCCTGAAGTTCGATCACCTTGTACCCCTTTTGATCTGCTGCATATTCTTTGGGCTTGTCTGACATTGATAACTGTCAGACAAGCCCACTAGGCTCAGGACCTATTAATTTGATTTAAATGGCAGACGTTATATTTGTGAAATCCAAGGAAAAGCCCGCCGGTCGGGCTGGTATCCCGGCCAAGGGGTTTGACGCCGGAGTTTGCAAATATAACGCCTGTCCTTCGGATTCACCGGATTTGCACGGGCTACTTTGTCGCAAACCCTTGAAAGATGAATATCTTCCGGCGGTTTTGCTTCGCGTATCCGAACAAATCCGGTGAACCATTCAAACCAAATTAATAGGTCCTGAGCCTAGAAATAATCCGATGACCATGATTGACAATGGCTTTTTCGCAAAAAGCCTTGAATGCCTGCGACCAAGGTGGTTTGACTCAGAGTCAGAACCAAATCAAAAGGCCCTGCACCAAGGAGAAAGACCACCAATGTCGCAAATGAGCCCCAAAAACACCCAGACCAAACTGGTTCATGCCGGTCGTCGATCCAGCCAGTATCACGGCGTTGTCAATCCACCGGTTATGCATGCCTCGACCATCCTGTTTGACAGCCTGGCCGATCTTGAAAAGGCAGGCTCGGCGCAGCCGGGCAAAGTGACCTATGGCCGCCACGGCACACCGACGCGCTTTCTGCTTGAAGAAGCCGTTGCGGAGCTTGAAGGCGGTTATGGGACCTTGTGTGTGTCTTCGGGTGTTGCGGCCATCACCAACACGATCCTTGCCTTTGTGAAACCGGGCGATCATATCCTGATCACCGACAGCACCTATTTCCCGACTCGCAATCTGTGCAATACCTTCCTTAAGAAGTTCGGGGTCGAGACAGAATACTATGACCCTGCGATTGGCGGCGATATTGCGGACCTTATCCGTGACAACACCGCCTTTGTCTGGTGCGAAAGCCCGGGCTCGCTGACCTTTGAAATGCAGGATATCCCCGCAATCGCCAAGGCAGCACACGCGCGCGGGGTCAAGGTATTGCTTGATAACACCTGGGCATCGCCGATCCTGTGCCGTCCGTTTGAACTGGGTGTCGATGTTTCGGTTCAGGCCGGTACCAAATACATTGTCGGGCATTCCGACGTCATGCTGGGCACCATCACCACCGCCACCGAAGAAGACCTTCTGACCATCAAGAAACAGGTCGTGATTTCCGGCGATGCGGTCGGACCGGATGATTGTTATCTGGCCCTGCGCGGCCTGCGCACCCTTGCTGTGCGCCTGAAACAACATCATGAAAGCGGGCTTAAGGTTGCAAACTGGCTGAAAACCCGCCCGGAAGTCAAACGCGTGCTGCATCCCGGCCTGCCGGATGATCCCGGCCATGCCATCTGGAAACGTGATTTCACCGGGGCGTGTGGCCTGTTTTCCTTTGTCCTGAAACCGGTCGAGAAAGCCCAACTCGTCAATATGGTTGACCATATGGAGCTGTTTGGCATGGGCTTTAGCTGGGGCGGCTTTGAAAGCCTGATCCTGCCATCCGATCCAACCAAAATCCGTACCGCTACCAAATGGGACGAAGACGGCCAGCTGATCCGCCTCCATGTCGGGCTCGAAGATGTGGATGATCTGCTCGCCGATCTCGAAGCCGGGTTTGAACGGCTTAAATCCGCCTGAGGACACCCTTCGGAAAAATGAGGAAACGGCGCGGAATTTCCGCGCCGGCTTTCCTTCCCCGAGAACGCAACAGACATCATACAGATGACTGGCACAAAAAAATATACATTCCAGATCACCAAATGATACGATTAACCATCTGGAATTATACATCAAATAGCCACCGGGGATGGCGGATCATAATGCCGACACGAATGAAGCGGTCGATATGTTGCGCTGTGTTTTGCCATAGCACCGCCAATAAAAGCTTTCCTGCCCCACCTCTGTTGCACCGGATGTGGGAATGAAGGCACATACTTTCTTTAAAAAGTTACGCGCCATCCGGTTTGATGCCGGACCTGCCTTTGTTGGAATGTTCACCACTTTGCCACAGGCAGTTGCCTATGGCCTGATCGCGCTTCATCCACTGGGTCCGGAATGGGCATCTTTTGGTATTGCCGCCAGTATCGGCTGCGCCATTCTTTTCGGGGCTCTATCGGCTTTTCTGGGGTCAAATCATTTTCTGGCTTCCGGTCCGCGTGCTGTCACGGCACTCATCATAGCATCGGCAATTAATGTCGCCCTTAATCGAGGGGCCAGCCCGGAAGGTGCCCTTGTAATTGCCTTTATTGCCGTTTTCGGCGCGGGTATTTTCCAGATGATTGCCGGGATTTTGCGTTTTGGAAATGCGGCATCCTATGTGCCCGAACCGGTTTTATCGGGTTTTGTCAATGCATCAGCCATTTTGGTGATACTAGGCACAATTCCAACCGCGCTTGGCAGCACAGCCCCGTCGATTGTCGGACTAATCGAAAATCATGGCAGCACTATCATACCATTTGCCTGTGCAGTCAGCGCCATGACCGTACTGGGGCATTTTGCTGCGGGAGATCGCATTCGTTTTTTACCCGCGGCTACCTTTGGGCTGATGATTGGCGTGACTGTCTATTATATCGGCGTGTCATTTTTTGCCCTGCCCGAATCACCATTGATCGGGGTGATTAGAATTTCCTCTCTTTGGCACAATCCGATCCTTTTTCACACTCCAGCCATTCTCGACACCCTTGCCGACAATCTCGACATTGCCATGACCAGTGCCTTGACCATCGGGTTGCTGGCATCATTTGACACCGTTATTTCAAGCCGTGCTATTGATGCGCGCACAGGGCACCATAGCAACGTCAATGCCGAACTGCGCCTGCACGGATTACTTAATGCCGGAATGGGGATTATTGGCTTTTTGCCCGGATCTGGCACGTTAAACCGTTCGTTTGCCATTATTGATGCCGGCTCCAGAACACGTATTGCCACGATCGGCAGTGCAATCTTCTTCGCACTCAGCCTGATCGTCTTTGCCCCATTGGTTGCGGCCCTGCCGCTTTGGGCGACATCTGGCATGTTGATTGCGGTTGCCATCCAGGCGATTGAACGTGAAACCCTCGAAAAGATATGGAAACTGGCAACCAAAAGCCTGCCCTATCCGCGTGTCATCCTTGGCGATGTCCTGATCGGGACATTTGTTGTCGGCATTGCCCTTGTCTTTGATCTGGCAATCGCAGTATGTGCCGGCGTAGCCGTATCGGTCGTGCTATTTGTCCTGGGGATGAGCAAAAGTCCCGTACGACGCAGTTATCGCGGATCTCGTGTCCATTCACGCATCCTGCGCAATGCAACTTCCGTCCAGTGGCTGGAAAAGGAAGGCGATCGCATCGGCATTATCGAACTTCAGGGGGCTTTGTTTTTCGGGTCCTGTAACAATCTGCGCACTGAAGCCCTGCACTTGCTTGAGAATGGCGTAGATTACCTCATCCTTGACTTCCGTCATGCCACGTCAATTGACAGCACAGGTGCCGCAACCCTGCGCGCATTGCACTTATATTGCGAGAAAACAGGAAAACAGCTTTTCGTCAGCTACATTGAACCCGCACACCGGATTGATGAACTGCATCGCCAAAACCACAATCCAGACCATCCTTCCATCCATCGTCACGGGGTGCCCCGGCCACGATGGGTATGGCTTACCCTTGATGCCAATGGCGTTATACAGGCCCTTGGTGAAGATCATTTCTTTGACGACACTGATACCGCCCTGGGATATTGCGAAGAACTGCTGCTGCAACGGTTTGGCAAGACGTTGCACAATGGAAGACGCAGCCTGTTTGCCAACAGCCTTCTTCTGAAAGGCATGACTCGCGCCCAGATATCGACATTGAGCCACACGACACAACGACAACGATTTGCCAAAGGCGACATCATATTTTCACAGGACGATGAATGTGACCGAGCCTATTTCCTGATTTACGGACGGGTCGATGTTCTGATTGATGTACCTGGTACCGGAAGAAAGAAACGTATAAGTACATTCAGCGAAGGTACGATGTTTGGTGAGTTCGCTGTACTTGATGGCGCACCACGCTCTGCAACTATTGTTGCAGCGACCAATGCCCTTTGTCTGTCAATCGAACGTACCGACTTTACCTCCTTGCGCAAGGCCCATGAGGATATTGCGACAATCCTGTTTTTGAACCTGAGCAAAGTGTTCGCCAGGCGCCTAAGACTGGCAAACACCATGATGTCAGAATTGGAACAATAACCTGCGGCCTTTGCAAGGCGGAACGTTAAACCATGATCCGCTTCCAGAAATGCCCCAGAAAACCGGAAAGCACAAACAGCCCCGCTGCTGCAATCACGATACTTGGCCCCGCTGGCGTATCAATATGCCATGACATTGAAATCCCCGCCATTACAGCCGCCGCACCAAACAAAGCAGCACCAATCGCCATCTGTTCGGGTGTCCGGGCAAAAAAGCGCGCACTGGCTGCTGGCACGATCAACAGTGCCGTAATCAACAAAACCCCGACAATCTTGATCGCCATGCCGATGACAAGCGCCATCAAAAGCATAAAAATCAAACGCAACCGTTCGACCGGGATGCTTTCGGCTGCAGCAATTTCAGGGCTGACGGTAAGCGCCAGCAACGGACGCCACATCCAGATCAGAACCGACAGCGCAAACGCCCCGCCAATCGCCAAAAGCATGATATCAGCCACATTAACAGCCAGAATATCGCCAAACAGATACGCAGTCAGATCAACAGCCACCCCCTGCACAAAGGTAAGCGCAACAACCCCAAGCGCAAGCGTCGAATGCGCAAGCATGCCAAGAACCGTGTCATTGCCGATCCGCGATTGACGCTGCCCGAAAGCCAGTATCAGGGCCGCCGCCAGACAGGTCGCAATCATACCGATACGGACATCCACCCCGATCAAAAGACCAAGCGCCACCCCCAAAAGGGCCGTATGAGCCAGCATATCGCCAAAAAATGCCATGCGTCGCCAAACAATAAAGGCCCCGAACGGCCCACATACAACTGCCAGCAAAATCCCGCCAAGCACGGCACGAAAAAGGAAATCATCAAACATTACTGCATTCCCGCCGCTGGTTTGGTTGACGTGTGTTCGTCATGACAATGATCGTGTTCGCAGCATCCTGCGCTGACATTTCCTGAAAGATCATGTTCATGGTCATGCTGGTGATGATAGATCCCGATCGCATCAGCCTCGCGTGATCCGAACAAAGACCGGTATTCGGGATGCTGGCGCACGGTTTCGGGAAGCCCCGAACAACAGACATGGCGATTAAAGCACACCACCTGATCGGTCTTTGCCATCACCAAATGCAAGTCATGCGAGATCATCAGAACTGCGCATCCAAGTTCACAGCGAATTTCATCAATCAGTCGATAAAGCTCTGCCTGTCCGGTGACATCAACGCTTTGGGCCGGCTCATCGAGCACCAAAAGCTCTGGCCGGAGCAAAAGCGTCCTTGCCAGCATTACGCGCTGCGTCTCGCCGCCCGATAGCTGGCTCATTTGCGAATGCATCACATGCCCCGCCCCGACCTTGGCAAGCACCTGTTCACAATCTGCCTGACTTGCCGTGCGCGTCAGGGTCAGAAACCGCCGCACACTCATGGGCAATACCTGATCAAGGGCAAGTTTCTGTGGCACGTAACCAATCGTCAGTCCACGCTTGCGCACAACCTCCCCATTATCGGGTTTCTGCAACCCCAAAAGCGTTTTGACCAAGGTTGACTTGCCCGCACCATTCGGCCCGATCAGGGTAATGATCTCGCCCGGGGAAATGGAAATAGACACATGATCAAGCACCCGTTCACCACCGAATGAAAGGACCAGGTCCCGGCCCTCAATGAGTGGTGCAGTCATGACACAGTCCCTTGATTTCAATGGTGGTTGCTTCGATGGTGAAGCCAACAGTTCTGGCAGCTTTGCGCACCGCTGTGCTCATATCTTCATTGACCGCCTCGGCAACCCGGCCGCAATGGGTGCAAATAAAATACTGCCCCAGATGTTCACAATCAGGCCGGTCACATCCGAAATAGGCATTCAGCGATTCCACACGATGCACCAGCCCAAGGGCCGTCAGAAATTCAAGTGCACGATAAACCGTGGGGGGCTGGACACGCATCCCCTCGGCCGTCAGCGCATCAAGCAACTCATAGGCCGTTACCGCCTTGTGTGATTGCCAGATCAGGGAAAAAACCTTGCGGCGCATTTCGGTAAAGCGCGCATTTTCGCTTTCGCAGACTTTTTCGGCCTGTGCGAGTGCACTATGCACGCATCTGGCGTGATCATGGTCCTTTTCGGGGAAAAGATCGCTCATAATTGTTTTATCTCGTCTCGACAGCGAACCGGTTTTGAAACACCCTATTTCAAAAATCCGTAGCATCTGATGAAATGTTATAATATATCGTTTTCTGACGTGACAAACATCAAAAGTCAACCACCATCGACCGGAGCACCTCATGACGGCCGCCCAGCCCACAGGCAATGAACAGATTGCCGATAAACTGAAATTCAATGAAAAAGGCCTGATCCCGGCTATTGCCCAGCAACATGACAGCGGCGAAATTCTGATGATGGCCTGGATGAACCGGGATGCGGTGATTGAAACCCTTGATACCGGCCGGGTTTGTTATTTTTCACGCTCACGCGGGAAACTCTGGCGCAAGGGCGAAAGCAGCGGCCAAATCCAGAATCTTGTCGATTTCCGCTATGATTGCGATCAGGACTGCGTCCTGGTGCAGGTTGATCAGATCGGGGTTGCCTGCCACACCGGGCGCCGCAACTGTTTCTATTTCGCTGCCCGCGATGGCAAGGAAGTCGTCATTTCCCAGCCGGAAATCTCGACCGAAGAACTTTACGGCAAGAAATAAAGCCTCAGACAAAATGTCCTTATCCAACGAACAGTTTGAACGTATCGCGACCACGGTCATTACCGGCTTTCTCGGCAGTGGCAAGACAACCTTGCTTAACGCCCTGCTCAGACAGGACGGCATGGACAAAACCGCCGTTCTGATCAATGAATTTGGTGAAATCGGTCTGGATCATCTTTTGGTCCGCGAAGTTTCCGAAGATGTGGTGTTGCTCAATTCCGGCTGCATATGCTGTTCAGTGCGTGGCGACCTGATTTCCGGCCTGCGGGATCTTTTTGTCCGGCGTACACGCGGCGAAATCCCGGACTTTGATCGCGTGATCATTGAAACCACCGGCCTTGCCGATCCGGCCCCGATCCTGCACACCCTGATGACAGATCCGCTTCTGACCACCAAGTTCCGCCTTGATAGCGTGGTGACAACGGTCGATGCCGTGCATGGCGCGGGGCAGCTTGATCACCATCCCGAAAGCGTCAAACAGGCCGCAGTTGCCGACCGCATCCTGATGACCAAGGCCGATATGGTTGACGATGCAACACGAACGGCCCTTGAAAACCGCCTGCGTGCGCTTAATCCAGCGGCCCCCATCTATCCGGTGGTGAATGGCGATATTGCGGTCGCAAAGCTGTTCAATGCCGGGCTGTATGATCCGGCAACCAAAAGCATGGATGTGCAGAAATGGCTGCGTGACGAGGCCTATGAACAACATGGCGATCACGATCATGACCACAAGCACCACCACGATCACAGCCACAGCCATGATCACGCGCACGATCATAGCCATGACGTAAACCGCCACGATGATCACATAAGATCATTTTGCATCACGTTTGATGAACCGATCCATTGGGATGCCTTCGTCACCTGGGCAGAGATATTTACCCAGATGCGCGGCGAAAGTCTTTTGCGTGTCAAAGGCATCCTTAATCTTGTCGGTGAAGACGCCCCGGTCGCCATCCATGCGGTTCAGCATATCTTCCACCCACCGGCCACCCTGCCGGCATGGCCAAGTGATGATCATCGGTCCCGCATCGTATTTATCACCAAGGACCTTGGCCCGCAGGTGATCCGTGATTCCCTTTATCATCTGAATGCTGCTGTAACCGAAACCACCGAAAACAGCCAAAACGACCTAAACACCGCGCCCGAACAATAATCCGGGCCGATTGAGGCACATCAAGGATTGCCTTCTGATTGTCGGGCATTCTCGTACTTGGCTTGATACAGCCTCACTCTAAGTCCTGAACTTCGGGCGGCCCGTCATCCTTGGTCGCCCTTTTTCTTTGCCCGGATTTTGCGCCGATATCCTGTGTAACGACACAACGTTACCAGCCGTCCCCGTGCGCCTCCGTGCGCCTCCGCCCCCATTGCACAGCGATGACCATCCTCATGTACAGGTTGCGATTGGCCATATCCGCACTAAATTTGGCGCAAATCGGGCGAATTGACACTGGATCGTCATTTGCACATGGCACCCAGACCATCCAAAATCACAACAACCATAACAACAGGGGGTAAACCAGCATGATTTACCGGAACTGGCAGGGCGTCGAAATTCCCGCCCTTGGCTTTGGGACGTACGAGCTTAACAATGACGATGCCGCGACCATGATCACTGAGGCCGCAAAAATCGGTTACCGTCATTTCGATACCGCCCAGATGTATCACAACGAAGAAGGTGTGGGGCGTGGCCTTAAGGCATCCGGCCTTGCACGGGATGACTATTTCCTGACCACCAAGGTGTGGTTCGATCAATTCCAAAGCGGCGACTTGCAGACATCCGTCGTGGAATCCTTGCGCAAACTTGATCTTGACCATGTCGATCTGTTGCTTTTGCACTGGCCAAACGATGATGTCCCGCTCGAAGAAACCATCGCAGCGCTCAATGAGGTCAAAAACCTCGGCATGACGCGCCTGATCGGGATTTCAAACTTCCCGACGGCTCTGATTGAAAAGGCCGTCTCGCTAAGTGACGCTGCCCTCACAGTCAATCAGGTCGAATATCACCCCTATCTTGACCAGACCAAAGTTCTCAAAAGCCTGCGGGATCGCGATATGTTGCTGACCGCCTATTGCCCGATTGCGCGCGGCAAAGTCCTGACGGACCCGACCCTGATCAAGATCGGCAAAAAACACGACAAGTCACCTGTTCAGGTCACGTTGCGCTGGTTGCTACAACAAGACGGCGTCATGGCCATCCCGAAATCGGGATCGCCGAAAAATGCGGCGGCCAATTTCGATATCTTTGATTTCGAACTATCCGCAGATGACATGGCGGCCATCAGTGCGCTTGCCAAACCCGATGGGCGCCTGATTGATCCGGAATTTGCCCCGAAATGGGATGATGCTGCCTGATTGCGGGCAAACACGGCAAACACCCCTTTGCCTTTTGCCTATACGCATGAAATTGCCAAGACCGGCCCCTTTTGGGCCGGTCTTTTGCGTTTGGCGATGCCGCCCCGTTAAAAACGCGCGATTTGCCTTCGCTTTTTGCACGCAGCTTGTTTCGCACCTGCGAAGGGCGTATTTTATGCAAGATCAGAACATATCAATTGGCAGAAATCCGCATATGAACACCCCGAACACGACCAACGCCGCAACCAACGCCAACACCATCAAAAAGGACGATATCGCCCATCGCCCGTATGAGGATGTTTTGGCGCTGTTGCTCGGCACCATGGTTGTGTCACTGGGGGTGACACTTTATAGCGAAAGCATCCTTGTCACCGGCAGCACGGCCGGTGCGGCCCTTTTGATCGAACACGCCACGGGGCTTTCCTTTGGCGTGATCTTTTTTGTGATCAACCTGCCCTTTTACTGGCTGGCGTTCAAACGCATGGGCAAGGCCTTTACGATCAAAACCTTCATCGCTGTTGGTCTGGTCTCGATCTTCTCGAAACTGACCCCGATGCTTGTGACGTTCGACACGCTCAACCCGATCTATGCCGCGATTTCAGGTGGTGCATTGATGGGGATTGGCTTGCTGATGCTGTTTCGCCACCGTGCGGGCCTTGGCGGGATCAACATCCTTGCCCTTTACCTGCAGGAAAACTTCAACATCCGTGCGGGTTATTTCCAGCTCGCCGTCGATATGCTGATCCTCATCTGCGCCTTCCTGACCCTGCCCTTTGACAAGGTCCTGCTCTCGATCCTTGGTGCGGTCGTGCTCAACCTGATCATTGCGCTCAACCATCGTCCGGGGCGGTATTTCTCGGCACGGTAAACCGAATTGGCATTGCAAAACACTTGGGATTACCATTCTGGTATCCCCAAGTCAGACGCATGACAAAGTGCTTTTCATCTGTTTTGACCAAATCGTCACCCCCGCGAAGGCGGGGGTCCCGAGCAACAGCTCAACGCCTTATGGCTTCCGGGTCTGCGCCTCTCTCCCAGAGCGGACTGCGAGTTAAGAGGAAAATAAATCTGTCCCCTTTTTTCTGCTTTTTTCTAAAGTGTCTTTTCACGCGAAAATACCGCACGAAAACGCACATTGCGTATTTTCTTTTTGACCGCCCCGCAACCAGCGGGACACTCTGCAACTGGAAACACAACGTGGGGGCCGAAAATGCTATTGATCAAAAAGCACTGGCGATTGCTTGTTGGCGCTTGGGTAGCGCTAATTGGCCTTCCGGCCTTGTTCATGACCATTGACGCCAGTTGCAGCCCGATCAGCAATGCATTTTGCCGCCAGTGGCTTAATTTCCAGTGGGAAACCGTCTTGGCCGGTTATGCAGGTTTTGCTGGTGCTGCTATCGCGCTCTATGGAATTGCTATGCAGATCAGACAAGACAATAAGAACCAAATAACCGGGCAAATGCACTTCCCGCTAAAAGCAGCAGAAACCATGCGTGAAATGGCAGAAATCGCTGCGCCATTGCACGAAAAGCTGCGGAACTTGGGAACGTGCGAACGCGTTGAACTTGGGCCAAGCGGCGTATTTTACAAACTGACCATGGGCCACCGAGAAACAGTCGCCCGCGCTTGCACTGAAGCGATTAAAACCATGCACTCGCACAGGGCAGAAACAGTTCAATCCATTCGGGACAAGCACACTGAAAGCATCCCGCACGAAGCGCTCGCACATATCGACAAAGTTCTGCGAGCATTCAAATTCGACAATCTTACAAAGCACGATCGGCACGCCCCCAGCATACAATATGGCATGTATCTGCATCATACGGCGCGTCGTCTTGAAATGATTGTTACAGAAGCTACCAAGGCTGCCGACATTATCGAGCGCGCCTATCTGCAGATGCTTGACACGGTCCAAACAAAGACCGGTCCTGATTGACATCACTAAATCCGCGCGATGCAGGTTTTATGAATACGCTTCTGAAACCGAATACTAACGGTCGCGCAGTCGATGCAATTAGGTGAAAGCAAAAAAATGGCGATCCCTGCAGGACTCGAACCTGCAACCTACAGATTAGAAGTCTGTTGCTCTATCCAGTTGAGCTAAGGGACCGCTGGGTGGGGTGGTTGAGCCCCGGGGAAAAGCATTGGACGCCTGCCCGATTGTGTTCACAGGCTTTAACGTCCCCTGTCAGACGAAACCGGGCGGAAATCTGCCTGCGATAATTCGATGCAATCTACAAGATCGAATGCATCTAACTCCACATCGTGCTTAATCTGCGAATGTTACTCAAAACATCATCACACTGAATATTCGGCACCAACATCTTTTCGAGTGCGATTTCTTCAGACTGAAAATCCGTTTGAGTCTCCAACTTTTTTGCTTCCGGTCTGTGGTTGTAAACCCCGCCGACGCGCTCTCTCAGCCTTGTCAGATCTTTGTCTGTTGGCTCTATACCAAGTTGCGCAAACATCTCCAATACAGCTTCAAAACTATTCATGTCCTGAGTCTTGATTGAAACCTGACGTCCGTTCATTCTGCTTAAAACTTCAGAATATACAGCTTGTCGCTGTTCAATCTCGAGCGCATACCAGTAACAAAGCTGGTAATCGGTTAATTCTTGATCGGACCTAATTTGAAGAAAAGAAGAAGGAGACGGGGACAAATAAAACTGAATCCCCAATCTCGTTCTTTGCGGTACGGCACCCAACCGAAGAATAGATTTGGCAACCAATCGAGCATCTCGCTTCAAAACAATGAATGCTGGATTCAGAGCCGAAGCCATTATTGTTTCAAAGAAACCTTTACAGACTAAATGTGACGTTTCCACGTAATTTGGTTTATTAACGCGCGCGATAACAGGGAACCTGCACGACTGAACAAAGTAAGTTGCCATATCTTGACGCGTCTGCACTAGACGCATCACTTCATGAAAACCCGGTTTTGGTTCATGCTCCGAGTGAACGCTATCAACACACTCAAATAATTTCTGAAGTGTTTCGGAACCAGACCGACCGGAATTCAGGGAGAATACCACATTCTTGCTTTGTAAATCTGGGAGGTATGAAGCCCGTTTTGAACGAGAAACACCAGCTTGCCAAGCCTTGTAACCAAGCTCGTAGCGTAAGCGGCTTGCACCCTTTTTAAGATAGCCTCCCATTCCCTTCCCCTTTTAGGTCTACGCGGCGATTTTTCTGGCACGCAGTTACAAATATCAGGAAAATGGCGATCCCTGCAGGACTCGAACCTGCAACCTACAGATTAGAAGTCTGTTGCTCTATCCAGTTGAGCTAAGGGACCACAAAACTGCCCTGCGGACATCGCGCACCATCTATGCCAAATTCAATTCAGGCAGGATCTTTGATGAACACGCAGAAGATCTCTCAAACAAAAAGGGCGGAATCCGCCCTCTTTTTTTTCAACAGCACAGACCTCAATCAGACAACGCGCTTGAACGCGAAGTTATCGGCATAGGTCTTGATCTGCATTTTGCGCGGCTTGGGCATTTCGATATCCGCGGTCAGCTTGTGCTTGGCAGCAAAGGCCTGCGCTTCTTCGAGGGTTTCGAAATACATGCGGACCTGACCACGGGTATCGGTCGAACCGATCCAGCCCATCAGCTGATCAGCAACCTTTTTCGCACCCGGTTCAAATTCCATGACCCAGTGCTTGGTTGCGGCCTGACCGGATTGCATGGCGTTCTTGGCAGGTTTGTAAACACGGACCTTCATCGGGACCCTCGTCTTGACCGTCGGGATAAGATGGTGATGGCAGTTTAACGGGCTTCTCTAACCCCTGCTATCTCTTCATCTTTTACACCTTTTATCGTTGCTTGAAAATCCCGATGGGCTTCGAAAACGATAAAAGGGTGAAATGGTCGGGAAGGCGAGATTCGAACTCGCGACCCCCTGCTCCCAAAGCAGGTACGCTACCAGACTGCGCTACTCCCCGACGCGGATGTGGATTTAGCACCATCTTGCGGGGTGGGCAAGACCGCATTGTCGCTTTTTGTCGAAAAAAGTAACACAAAAACCAAAGGCCGCAGATATCACCTGCGGCCTTGCTATTGCTGATTGATCATTTGTCTGCTGACGAAACGCTGACAGCCCGGCTTAACGCGGTAATCCTTCGACCTTTTCGCCAATCTCGAACCCCATCCGGTCGGCTGCACCGCCATTGAGCTCAAGCACAAAGCGCACCGGCTTTGGCGACGGGATAATCGCCTCGGATTGCGGGACGGTGCGTTTTTCAATGCCAACAATCGTCCCGTTGGCATCAATAAAAAGCATATCCAGCGAGATGAAGGTGTTTTTCATCCACATGGAAATGTCACGCGCAGCGCCGAAATCAAACAGCATGCCGGCATCTTGCGCCATTTCTGTGCGGAACATGAGGCCACGCGATCTTTCTTCGGGTGTGACGGCCAGTTCAACATTGAACACCTCGCCATCAACAAGAAGACGCGATCGTTCAAACCCGGTTGCCTTTGCGTTTAAACCGGCAACCACGGCTGCGCTGATAAAGCACACGACCAAAGTCATTTGAAAGAACGACTTCATACCCCATATCCTCTTAGTTTCTTGACGCGATCCCGGACATCATCCCGGATGGCGCCACCCCGCCATGGATCTGCAAGCGTTGTAAACAGCTCGCTTGCCGGTTGTCTGCCACGACTATGCGCCCATTTTATGACGCGCAGGACATTTTCCGCAGGAATCGGTAGCACATCAGGTATTTCGATCCCGTTAATGGTTGCCCACACCCCCGACCAGCAGCGCGCCACGCCATACGGGCTATATCCCCCACCACCCAGCACCAGACTTCGGGGTGCCAATCGGGTCATCGCCCCCACAACTTCCCAGATCGACTGATTACCCAAAAGCTGTCTGGATAATGGATCTTCTGCAAGCGTATCACATCCGCATTGTAAAACAATAGCTTGGGGTGCAAAACTTAATCCAAGAGGAATCAAATATTCATGTAAGACATAGCGCATTTCGTCATCATGCATCCCGCCCGGCAGCGGAAGGTTTCGCGCCATGCCGCCTGCGATATCATCAATCGCCCCGGTTTTGGGCCACAGGTCTTCCTGATGCATTGAAACGGTCAGAACCCGGTCATCCTCGGCAAAGGCAATCTGTACCCCGTCGCCATGATGGGCATCGATATCGACATAAAGCACCCGGTCCAGCCCGCTATCAAGCAGCGCATAAATACCCAGAACCGGGTCATTAAAGTAACAAAACCCCGATGCCCGGTCATATAAACCATGATGCGTGCCGCCTGCCGGATGGTGGATAATCCCGCCATCGGCAATCAGTTCGGCGGCCATGATCGACGATCCGGCGGCGGTCGCCGGGCGCCGGAAAATTTCCGGATAGATCGGATTGCCATTCTTGCCCAAACCAAACCGTTCCATCAGATCGATGGGTAAGGATTGATCCCGCTCTGCCTGCATGACGGCTTTGATATAGTCCCGGTCATGAAAGCGCGCGAGTTGATCGGGCGTTGCCACCGGCCCGGTCAAATAGGTCTTATCATCCACCCACCCCAGCGCATGGACCATATCCACCACCAATGACACACGCGGGATCGATAACGGATGTTTCGGGCCATAGCTTGAGCCGCGATAAATCTCGGCGGCAATCATGCGGGGCGCATTATCGGGATATCGATGGTCAGGCAAACTGTCAGACACGGTCACGGCGGGTATCAGTCCGTTGGATCAAAGCGGTTTCACAGCATTGCGTGTCAGCACCGCTTTGCGCAAGAACTGTTTCGCACATGCAGCGCAATTGCCCGAATTCGTTTATCGCGCAAGGCATGACCTTGCCCGTTTCGCCATGATCGATGCAATCTGATGCTACAAAACTTGACGTCAGGGAAATGTCTGCGCATAGTCCCGTTGTCTCCGGGGGGGCCGATCGTAAATCGGCTGAGAGGTTCGGTGTTGCCGAACGACCCTTTGAACCTGAACCGGTTAAGACCGGCGTAGGAAGGATCGAATGCGCAGCACAGAACAAGCGCCCCAGATGGCGCACAATCCAACCAGTTTTGACATTGCCCTGCATGGGGCATGCGTTGCCTTTAACGGCACGGATATTTTCCATGATCTTGATCTGACCTTGATGGCGGGCAGTTTTACCTGTTTGCTGGGGCCAAGTGGCGTGGGAAAAAGCACGCTTTTGCGTTACCTCGCAGGTCTGGTTGAAGGCGATGTTAGCGGTAACATCACATGTTCAGACAACATCCCGCTTGCCGGACGGGTCGCCTATATGGCGCAGCAAGATCTTCTTTTGCCCTGGCGCACGGTGCATGAAAATGTGGTTTTGGGTGCTGTTTTACGCGGCGAAAAACCCGAATATGAGAAATCCTCACATTTACTTTCACAGGTCGGCTTGGGCGATGCAGCCCATCTTCGCCCGGCAGAATTATCCGGCGGCATGAAACAGCGCGCCGCCCTTGCCCGCACATTGATGGAAGATCGCCCGGTTGTTCTGATGGACGAACCGTTTTCGGCCCTTGATCCGCTCAACCGCCTGCGTCTGCAGGAACTGGCCGCACGGGTTTTGCGCGGCAAGACGGTGTTGCTTGTCACCCACGACCCGCTTGAAGCCTTGCGGCTTGGCGATCACGTTCATGTTCTGGCCGGAAGCCCGGCACGCTTGCAAGATGCCATCACACCAACAGGCCAAAGCCCGCGCAACATTACCGATCCCGACATCCTCGCCCAGCAGGCCGAACTGTTGGGACAACTGGGTGCGGATCTTTCGGGGGACGGGGCATGAACAACCAAATCAATCCCCGTCGCAGGTCCAAACCATTGTCGGAGCGCCGCTGGCTTAAACTCGCCCGACCGTTGATCATTATCGTCGCACTTATTGCAACCTGGCAGGCATTGGTGCTGATGACCGGTGCGCCGAAATACATGCTGCCACCGCCCGCAGATGTCTGGGAAACCCTGATCGCGCGGCATGCCGTCTTGCTTGATCATGCGCAATATACCATTGCCGAAACCGTGATCGGCCTGTTTGCCGGTGCAGCCCTTGGTACGCTGGCAGCCATTCCGATGGCACTGTTTTCGCCGGTACGTTTCTGGCTGATGCCGATCCTTCTGGTATCGCAGGCCATCCCGTTTTTTGCCCTGGCCCCGCTTCTGGTGCTTTGGCTGGGTTTTGGTCTGGCATCGAAAATCGCCATGGCGGCCTTGATCATTTTCTTCCCGGTTACCGTGGCATTTTTTGACGGCTTGTCGCGGACCGAAACCGGCTGGCTTGATCTGGCGCGCACCATGGGGGCAAGCCGCTGGCGGCTTTTAACCCATATCCGATTGCCCGCCGCCCTGCCCGCCTTTGCGTCGGGTTTCCGCGTTGCCACCGCCGTTGCGCCCATCGGGGCAGTGATTGGCGAATGGGTGGGGTCCAGTCACGGGCTTGGTTATTTGATGCTGCATGCCAATGCCCGGGTTCAAATCGATATGGTTTTTGCCTGTCTTTTGATCCTGTGCGCGTTTTCAATCACGCAATATTTCATTGTTGACCGCGTGCTGCGCGCCGCACTGCCCTGGCAACCCGACAGCCTGAAACCGGCACCGTAAACGCATTTCCACCGCCCTGTGGCGGTTCATCGAACATTACACATCACACATAACAAATGGCGCATAAATACGGAGGATCTTCCATGTCACGCCTGAAATCCATACTTACCGCGGCCAGTCTTGGTGCCGCAATTCTCGGAACATCGAGCACGGCCTTTGCCGCCGACAAACTTACCATTCTTCTGGATTGGTTTGTAAACCCCGATCACGCGCCGCTGATTGTTGCCAAGGAAAAGGGGTTCTTTGCCAAGCATGATCTAGATGTCGAACTGATCGAACCATCCGATCCGTCCGCCCCGCCGCGCCTTGTTGCCGCCGGTCAGGGGGATGTGGCTGTGAACTATCAGCCGCAACTGCATGTTCAGGCGGCCGAGGGCCTGCCGCTAACGCGCATCGGCACACTTGTTGCGACCCCGCTTAACACCCTGATTGTGCTTGAAGATGGCCCGATCAAGGAAATTGCGGATCTTAAGGGCAAGAAAATCGGGTATTCGCTGGCCGGTTTCGAAGACGCATTGCTTGGCACCATGCTTGGCAATCATGGCGTGTCGATAGATGATGTCGAACTGATCAATGTGAATTTCTCGCTCTCGCCATCGCTTTATTCCGGTCAGGTGGATGCGATCATTGGCGGATATCGCAATTTTGAACTCAATCAGATGGAAATCGAAGGCAAACCGGGCAAGGCATTTTACGTCGAGGAAGAAGGTGTGCCGCCCTATGACGAGCTGATCCTGACGGTGCGCAATGATGCGGTCGATGATCCGCGCTATGCCCGCATGCTGGCCGCCCTTGAAGAAGGCGTGCAATATCTGATCAATCATCCTGATGACAGCTGGCAGGCCTTTATTTCGGCCTATCCGAACCTTGATGATGAACTCAATATCAAGGCCTGGGCAGACACCCTGCCGCGCTTTGCGCTCCGCCCGGCCGCACTGGACAAAGCGCGCTATGCCCGCTTTGCCGATTACATGGTCAAACAGGGATTGATCGAAGAAGCCCCGGCGCTTGAAACCTATGTCACTGTCATAGAGTAAAGCCGACACGCCCCTTGCGAGATCATTGATCCGCACCAATACCGTGCAGATCGCCCCAAAGGCCGGAATGTGTCCCCGCGTTCCGGCCTTTCCCTTGCGCTGGTGAAATTGCCCGTTACCTTATAGCGGGTCGCACAAAGGCCCGCGAGATCGTGGTGCCAACACCGGATCAGGATATCAACGTGAACCAGAAAACCAAACCAGCCCATCACACTGAAACAGGGTTTGAAAACCGCCATCCCCTGCCCGATCCGATCAAACGGTCATTCTGGCGGTTTTTGCGTCGGCGCTATTTCGGTGATGACACCTGGCCCAAGGCCAAACACCAGATCGGCAAAATTTCGACCGAAACACCGGACCATGACGCCATTCACACCCCGGATCCATCGCGTTTGCAGGTCACATGGGTCGGCCATGCGACGGTACTGGTACAATATGGCGGGATGAACATTCTGACCGATCCGGTGTTTTCCGATCGCGCATCGCCGTTCAAGCATCTCGGACCCAAACGCTATACCCAGCCGGGCCTTGCCATGGATCAGTTGCCCAAGCTTGATCTGGTGTTGCTATCACATAATCATTATGACCATTTCGATCTTGATAGCCTTGCAAAACTGGGCAATGCACCGCGCTATGTCCTGCCGCTTAAAAACGGGCCGCTTCTGGAAAAGGCTGGCATTTCGCCTGATCGTTATGTCGAACTTGATTGGGATGAAACCCACCATCATGGCGACCTTAAAATCATCCATGTGCCTTCAAACCATTGGTCAAGCCGCACCACCAAGGACCGCAAGGAAATGCTTTGGGGTGGCTATATCCTTGAATTTCCTGATGGCTACCGGTTCTATTTTGTTGGCGATACCGGCTGGAACGAAGCCCTATTTACCGAACTGGGCAAAGCATATGGCGGGATTGATTTCGGCCTGATCCCGATCGGGGCTTATGATCCACGCGATTTCATGCGCAATGCACATTGCAATCCCGAAGAAGCCGTTGAAATCATGAAAACCATGGGCGTCAAACAGGCCCTTGCCATCCATTGGGGCACGTTTGTTCTAACAGCAGAACCGGTGGATGAGCCCCCTGCCCGACTAGCGTCGGCCTGCGAGAATGCCCGTATTTCCAACGAAGATTTCATCGCCCCGCCAATTGGGGCGACGCGCTTTTTTTGAGAACAAGCTGACAATCGCATCGACAACCGGACAACAGGTCGAGCACCGGGCGTCTGGCTCATAGCAGCCCTTTCAAGTTCGGTTTGGTCGTTTTTCAAGCTGCGTGCTAGACAATCAATAATTACGTCACAAAACCGTAACATTGGTTGTCTTGCCATGAGTTTGACCGTCTTTCTTGCTGTCATGGGTGCTGCCTTGATGCATGCCGTCTGGAATGCATTGGTCAAGGGCGGGTCGGACAAACTGATGAATATGACTGCCATCGTTCTGGGGCATATCCCGGTGGTTCTGGTCTTGTTGCCGTTTGTCGACATTCCGGCGCGCGAAAGCTGGCCATATCTGATTGGGTCGCTTGCATTACATACCGGGTATCAGTTGTTTCTGATCCTGGCCTATCGGCTTGGCGATCTCAGTCAGGTTTACCCGATTGCGCGCGGGTCTTCGCCACTTATCGTGGCGGCGGTTTCTGTTCTGGTTTTGGGCGTAACCTTGCATGTTAGTGAATGGCTGGCGATTATTGTGATCGGGGTTGGCATCATCAGCATGTGCATCACAAGGCAGGCCGATGGATTACGCAATCGCAATGCCGCCATTGCTGCCATCATTACCGGCTGTTTCATCAGCAGCTATTCACTGGTGGATGGTACAGGGGCGCGCCTGGCCGAAAGTGCACTTTCCTATTACAGCTATCAGACGATTGGCAATGTCGTGGTCTTTGGACTGATCGCAAGCCTGATGCGTCCGGGCATTCTTGCCGATATCGCAAAATCGGGCAAAAAGATCTTTGTCATCGGCGGCACGGCGTCCTTTGCGGCCTATGCCACCGTTATGTGGGCCTTTACACAGGCCCCGATCCCGCTTGTGGTTGCACTTCGCGAAACGGGTATTGTCTTTGCGCTTCTGATCGGGGTGTTCTTCATGGGCGAGAAGCTTAATCTTGTGAAGCTATCATCAACCATGATGACGCTGGGCGGGGCGATTATCCTGCGTCTGGCACGCAGCCTGTAACCGCCCCGGCCTACTACCCATCCCCCGAATTTCAATCAAACCCGCGTGCGGGGACGACGGCGCGTACCATCTTCAAATCTTGAAAGCTCCATCCCCTTAAGGGTGATGGATGGCTGCCCGGTCGTGATCCAGTCCGATAAAACCTTGCCAACCACAGGCCCCATGGCAAAGCCGTGACCGGAAAAGCCCGATGCGACAAAGAAATGCTTGGGGTTGTCAAACTGATCAATCACCGGCACCGCATCCGGCGTGACATCAATGTCCCCTGCCCAGCAATCAGCAATACCGACTTTCTTGATCTGTGGCAGGACCTTTTGCAGGTTGCGCATCGCGTTTTTAACCCGCACCTCATACGGCTCTGCCTGATTGGTGCGCCGACCGATCATGGGTTGCTTTGCGGCCTCTGACCCTGGCATGCGATCCACCAGATCGTCAAAGAACCGCTTGTTAAAGTGAAACTTGAAGGTTGCCCAGTTATCAAAAAGCCCCGGCATGAAATCGCGGGCATATTTAAGCCGCCCCATGGTCAGGTCGATATCGGTCATGAATTCATCGGCAATATTCATCGAACCGTCTGCACGCTGACGAAAGGCAAGCCCGGCCGCCAGTGTCGCGGTTGCCGAAACATCCGTGACCGGAGTTGTCCGGATAACGGTCCCGCGTGTGGTTTGCTGCGGCAGACGCCGCCCCAGTTTAGCGACGAACTTGTGGGTTGCCGCCCCGGCAGCACAGATCACGTATTTGCATTTGATTTCGCCGCGTTCTGACACGACAGAGCTGACTGCACCTGCCGTTGTTTCTATCGAAACCGCACCACATCCCTCGGCGATGATCGCCCCCATTTCCGCTGCGCGTTTTGCAATCGCCGGCGCGGCCTTTTTGGGTTCGGCCTGCCCATCGGATGGCGTATAGATGCCGCCAACACCGGGGGTCGTGATGCCTGGCACCAGCTTTTCCACACCGCGTGGGTCAAGGGTCTGCGTTTCAATGCCGAAATTCTTTGTTTCGTCGATCCAGGCTTCGAAGTCGGCCATTTCCTTGTCATCGCGGGCGACAAACAGCACCCCGCCCTGACGCCATTCGAGATCGGCATTCAGTTCTTTTTCAAGTCCCTGCCAGATGCGATTGCACTCGATCATCAAAGGCAGCTCTACGGGATCACGGCCCTGCTGGCGGACAAACCCCCAAGCACGCCCGGATTGATGCGAAGCAACCGTATCCTTTTCCAAAAGAACGACCTTCATCCCGGCCTTGGTCAGATAATACGCGCTCGAAGCGCCATGAATACCGCCGCCGATAACAACGACGTCGCATTCTGCGGGAAGGTCAATATTGGGATAGTGTGTCATGTGGGGCCCCTGAAGAATGTTTTTTATCATGATAACAGTTTGGTAAGTGGCAAGAACCAAGTTATGTTGCGAACCAATAAATCTCAACCAAATCAGGTGCCACCATGTCTGATCATGCAAAAAAGCAGTCCCCTGCCACAATTAGCGCACAAGCGCTTGGCTGGGTTGATGAGGCGACCAAATCCGTTACCCCGCCGCTTTATCCTTCGACCACGTTCGAACGCAACACGGATCTGAGCTATCATGACGGACGTTGCTATACGCGGGCTGATAACCCGACCTATGATCAGGCCTGTGCGGTTTTAAACGAACTTGAAGGTGGTTCTGAAACCCGGCTGTTTGCATCGGGCATGGCGGCGGCTGTTGCGGTTTTGCACGCCCTAAACCCGGGGGATCATGTTGTTGCCCCCAAGGTGATGTATTGGGCGCTGCGTAGTTTCATGCTTGATAGCGGGGTGCGTGCCGGTATCAGTTTCGATTTCGTCGACAATGGCGATATTGCCGATTGGGACAAACACATCGTTGCTGGCAAGACCAAGCTGGTCTGGCTGGAAACCCCGGCCAACCCGGATTGGCAAATTACCGATATTGCCGCTGTTGCCAAGCTGGCCCATGCCGCAGGTGCGATTGTCACTGTCGATAATACTGTTGCGACGCCGCTTTTGACCCGTCCGATTGAATTTGGTGCCGATATTGTCATGCATTCGGCCACCAAATACCTCAATGGCCACAGTGACGTCCTGGCCGGATCGCTGACCACGGCGGCAGATAGTGAATTCTGGCAGCGCGTCTGCAAACAGCATGCATCTGGCGGTGCTGTTTTGGGCGTGTTTGAAACCTGGCTGTTGCTGCGTGGCATGCGCACCCTTTCGGTTCGGGTGGAGCGCGCCAGTTCAAATGCGATGGCCATTGCCAAGCATTTCGAAAACCACCCTGAAATCGAACAGATCCAGTATCCGGGACTTGAAAGCCATGCCGGTCATGACATTGCGCAAAAGCAGATGTCAGGCGGATTTGGCGGGATGTTGTCTTTGCGCGTCAAAGGCGGTGAAAAGCGTGCTGTCGAATTCCACAACCAATGCAAACTTTTCAAACGCGCAACTTCGCTTGGCGGGGTTGAAAGTCTGATCGAACATCGGTCCTCTGTCGAAGGCCCGACAAGTCCGGTACCCGCCGATCTATTGCGTCTGTCCGTCGGGATCGAAGATGGCGCAGATCTGATCGATGATCTTGAAACCGCCTTGCGGCTCAGTGTTTAAAGCACGCTTAATATCCACGTGAAAGCAGATAGCCAAAGTCCCGATTGATACCCATGCCGACAGCCAAGCCAATGCCACGACAGACATCACAAAAAGATGCCCGCAGATATTTTGCGAAAGCGCTTTTGCGCCCTGCCTGTGTGATAGCCATGACTGCCACGATCCTATCGGGCCTGCCGGGGCATGCCGCATTGGCACATGACACCAACAGTACAAATCGCAGTCTTCCCGATGTGAATGCCCTGCCGCCGGCGCCGGGATTGATTTTTGATATTCGGGCTGGCGAATACATCATGTTTGACGAACTGGTCAAACGGTTGTCTGGCCGCAAATATGTTCTGATCGGCGAAAAGCACGACAACCCGATCCATCACCATCATCAGGCACAGCTTGTTGATGCCCTGAGCAAACAGGACAAAACCCATCGCGCGGTTGTCTGGGAAATGTTTACCCGTGATCAACAGCCTTTGCTTGATCAAAGCTGGCAAAGCGTTTCAATCTCGGAACTGGGCCCGGCCCTGAGCTGGGAAGAGCGCGGATGGCCTTCTTGGCATGATTACGCCCCGATTGCGCAAGCCGCACGCGACAATGACTTGAAAATGGTGGCGGGGAATCTTCCGGACGACATCCTCAAGACGATGATATCGGACGGCAATAAAGCGATGTCTGATGATCTGGCATCAAAGCTGGATTTACCCGACGTGCCACAAGATTTCCTGACGCGGTTGAATGTTGAAATCGCAGAAGGTCATTGCAACATGCTGCCCGATAATATGCTGGGTGCATTTTCAAACGTCCAGTTTGCCCGCGATGCGTCCCTTGCACGCGCCATGAGCGATGCGGCAATGCGCGATGATATTGACGGTGCCTTTCTGATTGCAGGGGCAATGCATGTTCGCAACAGCATTGCCGTCCCTTGGCATTTGCAACGTTTTGAACCGGATTTGGCAGAAAAGGATATTGCCGTCGTCAGCCTGATAGAAGCAGATGACCCCGGCGAGGACGCATCCCTGATCGAAGATTATGCCATACGGTTTGGTGCGCCCGATGATATCGATTTCATGTGGTTCACCAATGACATAGAACGCGACGATCCGTGTCAGGACCTGACGATGGGGCAATAACCCCGTCGCAAAACGGTCGGTGCGATTTATTTGATTTTACGCGGCAACCAGTCTGTGGTGGCAACCGGTTTGCCTTTGTGCGAGCGCATCACACGCGGGCGGACAACTTCCTTGGCCTCTGGGGTTGTCGCAGTTTTGCGGACCGAGGCATAAAAACCAACCAGTTCATCATAGGGGATGATCGTACCAACCCCTTCTTTGTATGCCTTGGTAAAAGGTGGATGGTTCCGCACGGTCATGCTGAGATGTTCGACCGTGTGATGCCCAAATTGCGACCAGATGCTTTCAAGAAAATGAACTGTTTTCGGATCCACCGGTTTCAAACGAACATCGGGACGGCATTCTTCCATAACGGCATAAAGGTTTGGTTCAACAGGCCCGAATTCCTCGGCCACGAAAATAGCCGGCATCAGCATTTTGCCGTGATAGTTTGCGCCGTAATAGGCCTGCGCCAGATACAAAAGACGATGCAGTTTTTGCGGCTGCAGATATTCGTTGTCGTTCAGGGCAAGGTCAATAAACCTGAAAGCGGCTTCAAATACCGTATTAAGAACCGGCTTGTTCTTCATGCTGGGCCCGATGGTCTTGGAAACAATCATTTTGCGGCGCCATCATAAGACCTATCGCAAATACCAACAAGCATCGCAGCACAGCTTTTGTCTGTTTTGGAAAATCGGCTATATCAAGGCTGGCCGCAGCCTGATCAGAGGTAATGTTTGTCAGACCATTGTATCAAGATGCATCCCGCGAACGCCAAGCCCGTGGGTCACGGCATTGACAACGGCATAGAATGACGTACCGCTATTGACAGAAAGATCAAACGGGATCGATGGGTCAAGCAGGCTTGCAAAATCAATTTCACTTTGCATTTCAACCGCCCCGTCGCGGTCGCTTGCACGGCGTGCTGCACTCAGACTGCGCTGTTCGGCACGCTGATCTTTTTGTTCGCCTGCACTGCCCTGCCCTGACTGGCGTTTGTCTTTGCCTTCGACATAGGCATTGAACAAAATCCCGTCTTCATCGGGGTCATAGGTATAATGCTGAGAAGATGATTCGACCTGGCTGCTACGATCAACCGTTGACACACCGCGCGCACCAGCAGGTGCAAGCCGACCATACTGGCCGACTTGGGAAACCGTCTGTGCATTTTGGACCGGTGCGATCATTTTCCTTTGCCTTCCCCAACAATAGATGTCGGACAGGATCTAATTCAACCCAAGAACTATACACCAATATATGGGGATACGGCAGAAAATTCGCAATTCCTGACGTCTGCAGGGCCTTTAACCCGTTGCTTCAGGCCCAGGACCTAGTCGCCTTCAAATTCAACAAGATGGAATTCTTCAATGCCGCGATCACGGATTTTCTGTGCCCCGCCCAGATCGGGCAAATCAATGATAAAGGCACAAGCCGCGACTTCGGCCCCGATCTTTTCAATCAGATCAATTGCGGCCAATGCGGTTCCGCCCGTTGCGATCAGATCGTCCATGACCAACACACGGCTGCCGGGTTTGACGGCATCTTTGTGAATTTCGATTACGTCGCTACCGTATTCCAGTTCATATTCGACACCAACGGTTTCTGCGGGCAGTTTGCCCTGTTTGCGAATGGTTACAAAACCAACGCCAAGCGCCACCGCGACCGCCGGTCCGATAACAAAACCGCGGGCTTCGATGCCGGCAATCATATCGATCTTCTTGTCCTGAAACTGGGCAGCGAAACTGTCGATGACTTCGCTCAGACCATAGGGATCTTCAAAAAGCGTCGTGATATCCCGAAACATTACACCCTTTTTCGGGTAGTCAGGAATGGTACGAATCAACGACTTGATCGACATGGGGAACTCCGGCCAGATATCAGAAAATGCGACAACGCAGATCAAAAGCCATGAATTTCACAGCCAGATCACATACGGCGACACTTGATGCCCGAAACCGACCGGATTGGCAAGGCACATCCCGTTATCCGGTGCCCTGCCAGATCAGTATATTTTTGCAGAATTGAACTTTAAGCCGCGTACTGCCTGGACAGAAGCTGGCTGGTGCGGGCTGCCGGGGCCACCACGGCGATAAAGTCATTGGCGAGCTTCTTGCTCAGTTCGGCCCGCGTCCCGCGCGGCAGGCCGGTTTGTGCTGCCTGCCGATTGCCCCACACTGCCCGATAAAGGCGATAATCATGATCATTGATCTGACCGAAAACCTTTTCGACTTCCATCAGAGTCTGGACGTAACTCTTTTTCATGTCAGTCATCCTGTTGCTCGTTGGGGTTCCAGCGGTTCATCCGCCGGGAGTCGACACAGCCGTTTTTATTATGCCGCGCCGTTTCCAGAAGCCATATAGTCCGAACTTCGTGGCCTCTCAACTGCAGGACGGTGACAAGATCGGGAAGAATTTGTGACATGTTGCCCCATTCTGGTTCCGACATGAAAACGGCCCGCTTTCCATATCGAAAGCAAGCCGCTTTAACGGGCAATCTTCAACTGGTTATCCGTTGCTCAGGGTCCAAACTCATTCAAATGGTCGATCCGGCACTTGATAGGAGAGAAAAAGCAAGGAAAAGCCCGCAGATTGGGGGGATCCCCAATCAAGGGATTTGACGCAGAGGCTTTCTCTCCTATCAAGTGTCCTTTGGATCACCCGGATTTGCACAGGCTATTTTGTCGCAAAATCTTGAAAGATATTGATCTTCCTGCGGTTTTGCTTCGCATATCTGCACAAATCCGGGAGACCGGAACGAGCATTTGAATGAGTTTGGACCCTAAGCTTAACGATACAACACGCGTACTTTTTTATCCGTTTTCGGAAAAACTTTTATCCATATTAAGAAGCCAATAACTCTTTGCCCGCTAAAACGAACTTGGAGGTCTTTGTGCCCGGACCATTTCTGGCACGCACAGGCAAAGGGAAGGTCTGTGTGACCCTCAGCTCTAAAGCGCGGAGAGGAAGAGCAAACAATGAGTACAATCAGTTTTTCCGTTCCTGAAACGGAAGAAAACCTAAAACCGAAGATCACCGTTATCGGTGTCGGCGGTGCCGGCGGCAACGCTGTGAACAACATGATCGCATCCGAACTCGAAGGTTGCGATTTCGTTGTTGCTAACACCGATTCTCAGGCCCTGACCCAAGCAAAAGCGACCCGGAAAATGCAGCTTGGTCGCAAAATTACCCAGGGGCTGGGTGCGGGCGCACGTCCTGATGCGGGCAGTGCTGCCGCCGAAGAATCCATCGAAGAAATTCAAGCGCAGCTTGAAGGTAGCCACATGGCGTTCATCACCGCCGGCATGGGCGGTGGCACGGGCACTGGTGCGGCTCCGGTCATTGCACGTGCCGCCAAAGAGGCAGGCATCCTGACCGTTGGTGTTGTTACCAAACCGTTCCATTTCGAAGGCACGCGCCGCATGCGCACGGCCGAGCAGGGTATCGAACAGCTTCAGCAGTATGTCGACACCCTGATCATCATTCCGAACCAGAATCTGTTCCGGGTCGCGAATGAAAAAACAACCTTCGCAGATGCCTTCCAGATGGCCGATGATGTTCTGCGCAACGGTGTGCGTTCCATTACCGACCTCATGATGGTTCCGGGCCTTGTGAACCTTGACTTCGCCGATATCCGCACTGTGATGAGCGAGATGGGCAAAGCCATGATGGGCACTGGTGAGGCATCCGGCGAGAAGCGTGCGCTTGAAGCTGCAGAAGCAGCAATAGCCAATCCGCTTCTTGAAGATGCTTCGATGAAGGGCGCACGTGCAGTCCTCATCAACATCACCGGCGGCATGGACATGGCGCTTTATGAAGTTGACGAAGCTGCGAATCGGATCCGAGAGGAAGTCGCATCCGAAGCCAATATTATCTTCGGCTCGACCTTTGACCCGACCATTGAAGGCGCACTTCGCGTTTCTGTCGTGGCAACCGGCATCGACGCAGAGGAAGTCCGCCGTCCGCAGCCGACCACTGTTTCCGTCGCACAGCCTGCGGCACCGAAACCGGCAGAACAGCCCGCAGCGGCACCATCCTTTGCACAGCACGGGGCAGGCAATGCCGCGGCCAGTGCTGCTAACAACGCCGGTGCAGGTGACTATGCCGGTGGCGCATCGGTTGATCACATTCCCGCAGACCGCTTTGCTGCAACCGGTAGCGCACAGCAACCCGAACTCAGCCATCAGGCAGAAGCCCAGGAAACCGGCTCGATTGAAATGGGCCAGACGGTTCTTAAGCCGAAACCCGTTCTGCGCGCTGACAAGCCGATCGAAAAAACGACCAGCAACGGCGACATGGCCTTTATTCCGCCGCGCGCTGTGACGCCAAGCCAGGCAGAGCATAAATCCCATGGCAGCCCGGACGTGTTCGAGGCCGCCGATGCCCAGAATGCGACTTCCCCGCGTTCAGTCCTGAGCAGCCTGTTTGGCAAGAACAAAACCGCCAAGGAACCGCATCAGCATGCGGAACCAAAAGTCTCGCAACCGCAAGCACCGGCACCTCGTCAAACCGAAATGCCGCTTGGCGAAGACAGTGAATCTGTCATGAAGAAGGAGCCCTCTTCCCGGGGCAAGGCGCAAGGTGCGTCAGACGACCTTCTTGAAATCCCGGCCTTCCTTCGTCGTCAGGCCAACTGACGACGACCTCCGCGCGAAGATGGGGAAGACCTTGGGTCTTCCCCTTTTTTTTAGATACACCAGATTATATGACGCTGTGACATTGCCTTTGTGATCAAAGGGGGACGTCCCTCGTGATTGCACACCACGATCACAGTACGCCCACATCATATTTATTACTTAATTTCAAAGTGTTATATGGTTTACAAAGCGTAACAAAGAGTGATTTGAGTGATTGCTGCTTGGTCAGTAGTGTTTCAAACTAACAAAGCAGCAGCACTTGGCTTTGACCATGCTGTGAATCATACAGATGACAAACTAACAGACCTGACTTGGGGGTTTATGTGAACAATATTGCTGATCTCAGTGCGGCCTTTGCACAGACGGGCCTATCGGCCGATGGTTATGTGCTTCAGCGCACTCTGAAAGCCTCTATCGGTTGCGCCGGTGTCGGTTTGCATTCGGGCCAGAAGATCCGCATCACCTTGCACCCTGCCCCTGCTGATCATGGCGTTGTATTTCGCCGCACAGACCTCGATGACCAACCGTTGTTTCCGGCACGCTATGACGGTGTGATCGATACCCGCCTCTGCACCTGTCTTGGCGACGCGTCCAAGGGCATCAAAATCGGCACGATCGAACATCTGATGGCGGCTCTTGCCGGTTTGCGTATCGATAACGTTCTGATCGATATTGACGCTGATGAAGTTCCGGTCATGGATGGCAGTTCTGCCCCGTTTACTTTCCTGATCGACTGTGTTGGCATCGAAGAACTTGATGCCCCGCGTCAGGTCATCGAAGTCCTCAAACCGGTTGAAGTCGAATATAACGGCTGCACTGCACGTGTCGAACCTGCCAACGGCTTTGAAATCGATTTCGAGATCGACTTCGCAAGCAAGGCAATCGCCAACCAGCGCATGTCTTTAAAGTTTGATGATGGCGTCTTTGTCGCCGATATCGCACGCGCACGTACCTTTGGCTTCCTGCATGAAGTCGAAGCGATGCGTTCGGCTGGTCTGGCACGCGGCGGGTCGCTTGATAATGCGGTTGTTCTTTCAGGTGACGAAGTCATGAACGAAGAAGGCCTGCGCTACGAAGACGAATTCGTTCGCCACAAGATCCTTGATGCGCTGGGCGACCTTTACACCGCCGGTAATCAGCTGCAGGGCAAAGTGACCGCATATAAATCGGGCCACCATGTCAACAATCTGCTGCTTAAGGCGTTGCTGGCCGATGAAACCGCCTATCGTGTCGTTTCCCAGACCAAAGCCGCCTTGCGCGGTGCTTCAGAACGAGTTCTCGCGACCGCCTGATAAAAATTCGATTTGATATCGCAAGTAACAATTGGCGGCCGTATGGTCGCCTTTTTTTATGTTTGCCGCCGTGGCTTGATCCGGCTTTCAAATACGGACAAAACTGGACCTGCTTAAACCGAAACCCCTTTGGATCCGCAGCTTCGCATTCCACTTGTGATAAAAGTCGGCATTTGATGACACAACTACTTGCCCAAGCACGCCCTTCACATGATATAGTCCGGCAAATTTCCCGTGAGTGCATCACAAATTTCGAGGATAGGTCACAGTGCTAAGTACCGTTCGCACCAAACAGATCATTGCCATTTGCGGCTTGTCGCTGATGCTTGCGGCATGTTCAAGCAATGAGAAACCGGTATATGTCGAACGCCCGGTATCCGAGCTGTATAACAGTGCGCAGGACCTGCTTGATGCCAAAGAATACCAGAAAGCTGCCGAAGCATTTGACGAAGTGGAACGCCAGCACCCCTATTCGGTCTGGGCGACCAAGGCGACGCTGATGTCGGCTTATGCTTACTATCAGGACAACGAGTATGATGATGCGATCAATGCACTGGATCGTTTTATCTCGCTCCATCCGGCGAACCCGGATGTGCCATATGCCTATTACCTTAAGGCACTGTCCTATTATGAACAGATTTCCGATGTTGGCCGCGATCAGCAGATGACCCAGCACGCGATGGAAGCACTTGATGACGTTATCCGTCGCTTCCCTGACAGCAAATATGCCCGCGATGCCAAACTGAAAAAGGATCTGACGGTCGACCACCTTGCCGGCAAGGAAATGGATGTCGGGCGCTATTATCAGGACCGCGGAGAATACCTGGCAGCAATCAATCGATTTAAATCCGTGATCGAAAGCTATCAGACCACGACCCACGTCCCCGAAGCCCTTGCACGTCTGACCGAATGCTATCTTGCGCTTGGACTTGAAGGCGAAGCCAAGCGCACCGCAGCCGTCCTTGGCCACAACTTCCCCGGAAGCGAATATTATAGCGAATCCTATAGCCTGATGCTTGGCGAAGATGCCCCGGAGCGTACAGAGACAAGCTGGTGGGATGACACAACCAACGCCATCTCTGACCTGTTCTGATCGCAGCCAATTCATCGCAGCACAGGTGGGATTGCTTGACAATTCCCCATGCACCAAGATAGAACAAAAAAAGAACAATATATAATTAGTATCTGATTTTACTGCATTTTGGTCTACGCTTGCTCTCTTGGCTAAATTGCGCCTTCTTTCGCGTCGCAAGGCTTGCAAGGCCAAGCAGGATTGGGCACTCTGCACATTCATAAAAAGATATTTGGCCGTACCTGTCTGCTGCTCCGTTAACAACATCAGTACCCAGCAATGCTTCGACGCCTCAGCATTCGGAATGTAGTCCTTATCGACAAACTGGATCTCGACTTTCACGACGGGCTTAGCGTGCTCACAGGTGAAACCGGTGCTGGTAAATCGATCCTGCTTGACTCACTTGGACTGGCACTTGGCGCGCGCGCCGATAGTGGCCTTGTCCGGCATGGCTGTGACAAATGCAGCGTCAGCGCAACGTTTAATCTGCCGCAGGGTCATCCGGTTTTTTCTTTGCTTTCCGATCAGGATATCGACCTTGAAGGCGAAGACCTTGTTGTACGCCGTGTTGTGACTGCGGACGGGCGATCCCGTGCCTATATCAATGATCAATCCGTGTCGGTTGGGTTGCTGCGCGACGTTGGTAATTACTGTGTTGAAATTCAGGGCCAGTTTGATCAGCACGGGCTTCTTGATCCGACCACACACCGTGCGACGCTGGATGCCCACGGCAATCTCGGCACGCTTGCGCTGACGGTTCGCGATCACTGGCGTGCTTGGCGGGAAACGCAAAAGGAACTGAATGCAGCACGTGCCCGTATCGACAAGGCGCGCGAAGAAGAAGAATGGCTGCGCCACGCTGTCGACGAGCTTGAAAAACTTTCCCCCGAAGAAGGCGAAGAAGAACGGCTTGCCGAAGAACGCCAGTTCCTGATGCATGGTGAAAAACTTGTTGCGGCCCTTAATGATGCCGGATCGGAACTTTCGCGCGGCAAGGGCGCTGAAAGTGCGCTCCGCAGTGCTCAGCGCTGCCTTGAACGAGAACTTGAAAAGGCAGATGGTCGGTTTGAGCCGATCATCGAGGCGCTTGATCGTGCGGCCATCGAACTGGAAGAAGCCAGCCGGGCAATTTCCGCAACCCTTGCCGACCTGAACCTTGATACCGGCCATCAGGAAAATGTCGAAGAACGCCTGTTTGCCCTGCGCGCAGCAGCCCGCAAATACAATGTTCCCGTTGACGGGCTTAATGCGTTGATGAAGGATTTCAGATCCCAGATCGATCAGCTTGAATTCGGGGAAAAGGAATTGTCGCGCCTGACTGTTGCGGTTGACCAACACCGCAAAGCCTATATTCAGGCCGGACAAGAGCTTCATGAGGCGCGCAAAAAAGCCGCTGCCAAACTTGATGGTGCGATTAATGCCGAACTTCCGCCACTTCGCATGGAAAAGGCGCGCTTTGTCACCGATATTGAACCGCTTGACGAAAATGAATGGGGCATTGACGGCATTGATCGTGTGCAATTCACCGTTGCCACCAACCCCGGCAGCCCCCCGGGTGCCCTTAATAAAATCGCATCCGGTGGCGAACTGTCACGTTTTCTTCTGGCATTAAAGGTCGTGCTCGCACGCGTTTCGGCTGTTCCCAGCCTGGTATTTGACGAAGTCGATAGTGGTGTTGGGGGGGCAACAGCAGCGGCAATTGGTCAACGCCTGCATCTTCTGGCACAGGAACGTCAGATTCTTGTTATCACCCACAGCCCGCAAGTTGCCGCGCGTGGCCGCACCCATTTCTATATTGCCAAGCGCGAGGTGGAGGGCACCATGGTGACCCGTGTTGATGCGCTTGTTGACGGCGCACGGCGCGAAGAAATTGCACGCATGCTGGCAGGCCATTCCGTCACGGCCGAAGCACGTGCCGCGGCAGATAGCCTTTTGGAACAACCTAACTGACTTCCGGCAACTCAATGTCGGCTCAACCTTGAATACGGAACAAAAAGAATATGACCGCCGATCCCGCGTCAAACGCATCCAAACTTCCGGAAATGCCCGAAACAAGTACCGAGGCACGCAAACAGCATGCGGAGATTTCCGAACGGATCCGGTCGTTCAACAAAGCCTATTACGTCAATGACGAACCACTGGTATCGGACGCGGAATATGACGCGCTGTTCAATCGCCTGATCGAACTCGAATCACGCTATCCGACGCTTAAGAAAAACAGCCCGACCCAGGATGTCGGCGCCGCACCAGCCGAAGGCTTTGCCAAGGTCAAGCATGCCCGCCCGATGTTGTCGCTGGGCAATGCGTTTTCGCGTGAAGACATTGTTGATTTCCTCGCCCGTATTCGCCGTTTCCTCAACCTGACGGCACACAGCCCGGTCGAGGTGGTTGGCGAACCCAAGATCGATGGTCTTTCCCTGTCGCTGCGTTACGAGAACCGCAAACTGGTAACGGCAGCCACCCGTGGTGACGGGTCCGAGGGCGAAGACGTCACAGCCAACGTCACCCATATCGACGACATCCCCAAGACCCTGCCCGATGATGCGCCCGATGTGGTCGAAATCCGCGGCGAGGTTTATATGGCCCGTTCCGCTTTTCAGCAACTGAACGCCACCCAGGCCGAAACCGGTGGCAAAACCTTTGCCAACCCGCGCAATGCGGCGGCAGGATCTCTGCGCCAAATTGACCCATCCATCAGCGCCAAACGCCCCCTTCGTTTCTTTGCCTATAGCTTTGGCGAGCTGTCCGAAAGCCTTGCCCAAACCCAATGGGATTTTCTTCACAAGGTCGAAGGCTGGGGCTTTGTTACCAACCCGCTTACCCGCAAGCTGAATGATGCCGATGACATCATGGCGTTCTATGACGAACTGGGTTCATTGCGTCCGGACCTTGATTACGACATTGATGGCATCGTCTATAAGGTCAATGACTTCGAACTTCAGCTGCGCCTTGGCTTTGTCAGCAGATCACCACGTTGGGCGATTGCGCACAAGTTCCCGGCCGAAAAGGCCCGCACGCGCTTGAATGCCATCGAGGTGCAAGTGGGCCGTACCGGCGCGCTAACCCCGGTTGCACGGCTGGAACCTGTCACGGTCGGTGGCGTGGTCGTATCCAACGCCACCCTTCACAACCGCGATGAAATCGAGCGCCTTGGCGTTCGGGTCGGCGACATGGTGGTCATTCAGCGTGCCGGTGACGTCATCCCGCAGGTGGTCGAAGTCATCCTTGATGAACGCCCGGAAAATACCGTCGAATATCAGTTCCCTGATAAATGCCCCAAATGCGGTAGCCACGCCATGCGCGAAGAAGGCGAAGCCGTTACGCGCTGCACCGGCGGCCTGATCTGTCCGGCACAAGCGGTCGAACGTCTGAAACATTTTGTTTCGCGCAACGCCTTTGATATCGACGGCTTGGGCGCAAAGAATGTCGAGGCATTCTTTGAACTGGGCTGGCTAAAATCACCGGGCGATATTTTCCGCCTTGAAAGCGATCATGGGGATGCCATTCGCAAGCTTGAAGGTTGGGGTGACAAATCCGCAGCCAAGCTGTTTGACGGCATTAATGAACGGCGCACCATAGGTCTGGATCGTTTCATCTATGCACTTGGCATTCGCCAGATCGGACAAGCCACCGCGAAACTTCTCGCACGTCATTACGGATCACTTGCAGAATGGCGCAGTGCCATGGTTGCCGCCAATGAAGCCGACAGCGAGGCGCTTCGGGAACTGATCAATATCGATCAGATCGGCCCGGGTGTTGCCAAGGACCTGATCGAATTTATGGCCGAAGACCATAACCGTGAAGTTCTTGACGATCTGCAGGCTCTTCTGACCATCACCGATGTCGAAGCCCCACAGGTCAGCGACACACCGGTCAATGGCAAGACCGTTGTCTTTACTGGCAAGCTGGAGCTGTTTTCACGCAACGAAGCCAAAGTCAAAGCCGAAAGCCTCGGCGCCAAGGTTGCCGGTTCAGTGTCAGCAAAAACCGATTATCTGGTTGCGGGACCGGGTGCGGGTTCCAAATTAAAGAAAGCAGAAGAATTAGGTGTTACAGTGCTTGATGAACAAGGGTGGCTTGATCTGATTGCTGCTGAATAAAAATGATCTCAAAAGGGAAAGTGTGCTGATGGAAGACCTTGGAAGTTTCTTTCACCGTTATGTCGATGCCCATCTCAAGCTTGAAGAAAATGCGCTTGATGATTTCTTCCACTTTCCCTGCCTGATCAACGATCTGTCAGGCGTACAGGCGATTTCAAATTCTTCCGATCTGCACAAATATCACCAGTCCTTCTTTGAAGAACTGAAGAATGCCGATCTTGCCATGGCAAAATCCATGGTCGTCGAACAGCATTCGGCTCTTCCGGGTGGTGCACGCGCAATTGTTTCATTCCGGTTTGGCAACTCGGAAAACAATCTGATTTTTGATTGTGATTACGCGTTCGCACTTCTTAGACAGGATGAAAAGTGGAAAGTGATTTTCGCGCAACTTGACGAAATCCGTTATAGCGATCTGTATTGACGGCAATATCGGCAACCGTTTTGTTGTCGTCAGAACCGCAAACATCACCGACAATCAGATACCTTATTGCTGTTCGTCTTCGTCCGAGTTCTCCGGCTCTGGCTCTGGATATTTAACCGCGCCCAGCACCCGATCCAGAACAGAGTCATCCTTTACAAACTCGGCCAAACCGTAGCCTTGCAAACGCTGAATCCCGGCATTGATTGCGACTTCGATCTGATCAAGGGTCTCGCACCGGGTACAAATAATTCGTTCCCGCATTTCTGGCGTGCATTTCGCCAGCTCTTCTTGAAGGTCTGCCCCCTCAAGCGGGGAGACATGCACCTTGAGGAAGTCAAACAAATCCAGATCTTCGTTCTGCATGGCAGCAATTTGCGAAACTGAAATCCCGTCAAGAGCCACACCAATTCCCTGACTTTTGTAGTTTTCCAGGGTCTTGGTTACCAAGTCGCGGTTTTGCTGCCAGGCGGTTAATCCGATCTCGATCGTCAGTTTTTCAAGGCGCCGATATGACAGAGACTTTATGACCTTTTGGAAATTGTCGCTCAGAATGGCTACAGGGTTCAGGTTCACACACAATTGCTTTTCCCAAAGGGTCTTATCCACCGACAAATGTGAAAGGACCCTGTTGTCGAGCAACTCTGTAAAGCGCGCAAACATCCAGTCATTCTGCACAATGCTTTTGCCTGTGATTTCTTCCATTGCGGCAATTGAAACCCAGATTTCTTCACCGAAAACGGCTGGCTGTCTATTTTTGACCATCAACCAAATCGTCTGACGACGCAGATGCATCGACATGTCGGCCTGTCCGACAATACGTTCAAGATCAATGAGTTCCGCCAGTTGGTCCATGCCACTTGGCGGCTGCTGGTAAAAGGCGCGGAATGCTTCAATACTGGCCTGGCTGCCACGTATCAAATAATGAGCGCAGCATTGCGCGAACTCATGGCCGCTTCCATCCAGATTGAAATAACGCGTATCAATTTTGCCGTAACGATGTGACAGCAAAAGTTTATTCAGCCGCTGAACTAAGCCTTCCACCTCCCGGCGTTGGGTAACCGGAAACATCAACGATGCGGCATTGCTCGACAGCAGCTTCACAGTCAACCCTGTGATATCACTGCCTTCGATATAGCGAACAAAGGCACAAAACACAGTGCGACTATCCGCAGCAGGTATACCCGAGAAATCCAAAACAAGCGACGCATGACCCGGCTTGTGAAAATCGGATTTCACAATGTTATCCATCAACACTTTCGGGATTTTATCGTCCATATATACCTCATCGGTCTGTCTGGCGACATTGGTGGCGACTTTGGCGCATTCCCATGGCACTGTCTGACAACACCACTCAAATAGAACACGCTACCAAACAGCTGTCCAATCATACACCAAGATGGCGTAACTTTCTCCTACTCTATCGTGTATTTTATAGATAAAGATATGGGAATATTGAGTTTCCGATCAACGAATGCCATGGCGATGACACAGGCATCGTGATCCATGATTGTGATGATCCCTTTGCGCGATCCGCCAATCGCCGTTAAGGCGATCTGTCCCAAATCTTTTGTCTCTGAAGAAAATCCATCGATTTGGCCCAAAGCAAGCCGATCTGATTAGTGCACCCGTCGCAATTGAAGGCGCGCAAGACCATTTGCCATCCCTGAACCCAGAACACATTCGACCTGGTCTGGATGATCAAGGAACTCAGGTAGCCCGAACCCCTGAAAATACTTTGCCCCCGCTTCAACTCCGGCCTTGATTTGCTCAAAGGTTTCGCAACGGCATAAAACAACGCGATCAAGAACATCCTTTGGTACTTGCGCCAAACAGTTGGTGATGTGTTCGGGCTGCGTTGTTGCGACATAAAGCTTGAAGAACTTTGCAACCTCAAGCTCTTCATCGAGAATATCTGAAAAACTCTGGATCGGAATGGCATCAAGCGCAAGACCTATACCGAAACGTTCAAACCGCTTCAGGACAGATGCAGCGGCCTTGTTGTTACTGCGCCAAGCCCGCAAGGGAAATTCGACAATAAGGCGACGTATCTGCGCCATCGGAAGGGTTTTGATCATCCGTTCAAAGTTGGCACTGACTGCGGCCACGGGATTAAGATTCAAGAACTGCCGACCGCGCGGGGTACTCCGTTCCTTGGTGATATGAGAAAGAACCCGATTATCCAGCAATTCCGTAAACCGGGAAAACATCCACTCATCCTGAAGGATATTTTTGCCGGTGACCTCTTCCATCGCCGCCATGGAAACCCACATTTCCTCGCCATAAAGGCTTGGCTCCTGGCCCTTTGCAAGATGCCAGAGCGACTGAAAACGCACATGCATGGACATATCTGCCTGTCCGACAACACGTTCGAGCTCAATTAAATGACCAAGTTGCCCAACGTTTTCCGGGCTGTCGGCATGAAAGTCGAGAAACTCCTCGACCATGGGTAAAGTTGACGTTCGCAGATGCTCGATACAAAGCATCGCGAATGCTTTTGTTTCATGGTCAAGTTCAAAAGTTCGGACATCAATACCGCCATATCGCCGCGCCAGGAAGAAAGAATTCAAACTTTCAACCTGTTCTTGCATCTGGTCGCGCATATCAGAGGGAACGAGAACAGATATCGCATTCCGTGAAAGCAACTTCACACGCAAACCACGTATATTCCAGCCCTCGACATATCGCACGATTGCGCAAAACACAGTCAGATTACGCCCTGCGGGTATTCCTGTGAAATCCAGAACAAAGGCAAAGTGATCACGCTTATGCAGATCAGATTTTGTGATACACTCTAACAACTCCTTGGGAAGAGACTTGCTCACACGATACCTCCATGGCGCACCAATAGGTGTATCTGCCAAACGACAGAAACGGCACACCGTCCCTCGCAGCAATGCCAAACTATTTTTGCTGTTTTTTTCACAAATGAATATTACACCGACCCAAAGTTATACAAATGTTACACCAAGTCAAAAAAATCTTATTCTTTAACTTAACAAAAGAAAAAAGCCTCTTCTTGAGTATAGTAACCAAGACAACACCCCATCCTTACGCAAGCGTATTCTTACTTATTCTTATGGGTGGATTATGCCTGTACCCGGCATCAGGTCGCACAGATCCCAATTACGAATCGCTTACCGGAACGGCCCGCGCAGTGGATGCCGATACATTGGAATTTGGTTTTCGACGTATTGATCTTTGGGGTGCGGATGCCATGAACCGGTTCCAGAAATGTCTGGTCAATGGGCAAAGCACCGCCTGCGGAGCAGAGGCATGGCAAGTCACGACCAACCTTTTGGTCGCAACACCGATCACGTGTGAAGTACGCGGGAAAAACCGCTATCATCGCAACATGGCCGTCTGCCGCAACGCCAACGGCGTCGACATTGGACAAAGTCTTATTGTGCGTGGCATGGCTGTTGCCCGTCTTGATCAAATGCCCGACTACGAGACATATGAAACCCAGGCCCGTCAAGCACGCGCCGGCATTTGGGCAGGGCAGTTTATCGACCCGTTGAAATGGCGTCGCGGTGAACGCCTGCCGGAACATGAAATCGAAATTCGCCGATGGCAGTTTGACGATTAAAAGCCACGCCTGCCCGAAGAAAACTGTCTTGCAAGCAACCGCCTTAACCCGGACAAGGACACGCTATTCTTAAGTAAGGCAACACCCGCAGTAACCACAACAAAACCGATCATTTGCGGAACGGTCAGAACTTCCCCAAGGAACAGCCAGGCGGCAAAGAGCGTCATTGCCGGGCCTGACAACGAAATGAGCGACGCCTGTGTCGCCCCGACCCTGCGGATACCCTCGTATAAAAGGAAAAACGGGATTACCGTGCAAAATATCGAAATGCCTGCTGTCCAAATGATTCCCGCAGGATTAAGGTTCAGTGCATTTTGCATGACCAACTGGTAAATCACCATGCAAACACCTGCCATGGTGTTGATCAGGGCGGCAAAATGCATCGACCCGATCACGTTGATCATCCGCTGACCGAAGTAAAGATAAATGGCATAGGTCAGCGCAGAACCAAACGCCCAAGCAGCGCCATACCAAAATGCTGCTGTTTCTTCGCCAAAACCGCCAGGTGCCAATACCAGAACCAACCCGATATAAGTCACCACAAAACAGACGATCTGTCGAAACGGCGGAAACCGCCCTTTGTGCAAGGCTTCCAGGATCATCACGACCGCCGGGAATGTAAACAGCACAATCCGCGAGACGGTCACATCAATCAGTGACACTGCCGTAAAATCAAACAAGGCAGCGAAAAAGAACAAACCGCCATAAAGTGCCCCCCACGCCAGATCGACGGGCTTCATTTTTCGTTCACCCGGTCGGTTCTTGCCAAACAGAACCACACCAAGCCAGAAAAACGGCATGGCGATCAAAAAACGCAACAACAACAAGCCATCTACCGTCATGCCGGTGGCATAGACAAATTTTGCCAAAAGCCCCTTCATGGCCAAGGCAACGGTTGCCAGCAAAACAATTGTAAGCGCCGAACCCGCAGGCGTCACAACAGGCCCCCCGGAGGTTTGATGTTGCTTCGGGGCTGTGACCTGCTCTTGAGCATGTTGCGAAGATGAAGGTGGCGGTGGTGGCGTCATGGAAATTTCCGATCCTGTCTTCTGTGCATAGTCACTTGCCCACCATCATTATTCAATTCGAATTAATTGCTATCTGATATCAGTTTTGGCTATATCTGAGTGCGCCTTCAATACCGAAATCCCGATAGGACAGCGGTACATGGATATCAAACAACTCAGAAGCTTTGTGCACATTGCCGAACTCGGAAGCCTGTCTAGGGCGGCAGAGCGGCTGAACCTTTCGCAACCGGCGCTGAGCCGACAGCTAAGTCTGCTTGAAGAAACCCTTGATACCAAGCTGCTCGAACGCACGGGGCGCGGGGTTAAATTGACGGAAGCAGGTCAGATGCTTGCCGAACGTGCCCGCGTCATCCTAAGCGATCTGGCCCGGCTGGAAGCCGACCTGTCCGCGCACAGCAATCAGGTCACAGGCCATGTTCATGTTGGCGTCCCGCCAAGTGCCGGGATCGTCATTACCGGTGCGTTGATCGAAACTCTTAGGGATCGGTATCCCGATCTGAATGTTACCGTCGCCGAAGACCTGACTGGCGATGTACAAGAAGGTCTGCTGTCAGGGCGACTTGATATCGGAATTCTTCATGACGGCATGATTTCACGCAGTTTGCACGCCGAACCCCTATGGCGCGAGGACCTGTTTCTGATTTCCCATCCATCGCAGGTCGGCGAACAGGAAACCGAAATTGCCTATGAGGATGTCTTATCGCTACCGTTGATCATGCCAACCAACAAACACGGGCTGCGCGCCATGATGCAAGAAGCTGCTTTTCGCGCCGGGCGTCCATTAACCCCCGTGGTGGAGGCAGATGCCCTTCGTGTTCTTGTTGATCTTGTTCTGCGCAATGTCGGGCATACCGTCTTGCCACGCAGTTCCCTTGTTCAGGAACTTTCGACCGGGCGTGTGATGGCGCGGCGTATTACCAATCCTGAACTGTCACGCAAGGTGATGCTGTCATGGTTACATGACCGCCCGTTAAGCACCGGTGGCAAAGCTGTGGTTGATACGCTTCGCGATCTTGCCGGCACGGTCCCGATGGCCAATCAATAAGCCACCAGCCAAAAGAAAACCCTGACCAGGTGGTCTTCCGGTCAGGGTTTTCAGGATCATATCTGACATTGCATTCAGGCAGGCGCCTGACTGTCTGATGACTTCTGCCAAAGGTTCACGCCAGCATCACCTGCATATTTGTCAATCTCGGCCAGCTCATCAGCACTGAATTCAAGGTTATCGAGTGCATCAAGGCTGTTATCAAGTTGCTGGACATGACGCGCCCCGATCAAGGCAGAGGTAATCTCTGGACGGCGGAGCACCCATGCAATTGCCATCTGCGCCAAGGTCTGCCCGCGGCGTTTGGCAATGTCATTCAGCGCGCGCACACGATCAAGATTTTCATCCGAAAGCATGCCGGGCCGGAAAGATCCTTCAAGGGCTGCGCGGGAATCTTCGGGCACGCCGTTCAGGTATTTGTTGGTCAAAAGTCCCTGCGCCAACGGCGAGAATGCAATGCAGCCCATGCCAAGTTCCGAGAGGGTATCAAGCAATCCATCCTCGACCCAACGATTAACCATCGAATAGGACGGCTGATGGATAACACACGGCGTCCCCATGTCTTTGAGGATCGCATGCGCTTTGCGGGTCATTTCCGGTGAATAGGATGAAATCCCGACATAAAGCGCCTTGCCCGAACGCACAATCTGATCAAGTGCCCCCATGGTTTCGGCAAGCGGGGTGTTCGGGTCAACCCGATGGGAATAGAAAATATCGACATAATCCAATCCCATCCGTTTCAGACTTTGATCAAGACTGGAAATCAGGTATTTGCGCGATCCCCATTCCCCGAACGGGCCGGGCCACATGCGATAACCCGCTTTGGTCGAAATGATCAGCTCGTCGCGATGGCGCTTCAGGTCTTGGGAAAGGACCTTACCGAAATTTTCTTCGGCAGAACCCGGCGGTGGACCGTAATTGTTGGCAAGATCAAAGTGAAACACCCCGCGATCGAACGCACGACGGATCATCGCACGCTGGGTTTCATAGACATCTACACCACCGAAATTCTGCCACAGACCAAGCGTAATTTTTGGCAGCATCAATCCACTGCGCCCGCAACGGTTCCAGTTTTCGTCCTTGTAGCGGTCGGGGTTAGCCGACCACGGAGCTTCGACTTCAGCCATTTGTTCCTCCTGCTTTCAGAAGCGGTTCGCCGCTTTCTTGAATCGATCCAATACCATCTTATTACGGTATTACATCCGTTTTGTCAGGGACTGCGAACAAAAAGCCGCACCAACATCCTGGCGCGGCTTTTATTCGCGGGTGCCGTCGTCAGTTTATTTCTTCGTGATCGGCGCGGTTGCGTATTGCAGCCATTCGCGATGAACTTCATCAAGTTCGTCGGCATACATCGCATAGACTTGTGCGTGGTAATCGTTAAGCCACTGCAACTCGTCCTTTGTCATCAATTCCGGATCAATCAGCTTACGCTCGATCGGTGAAAAGGTCAGCGTTTCAAAACCAAGCATCTTGCGATCAGCGCCGATCGGGGCGTCAATCTCGATCACAGCAATCAGGTTTTCGATCCGAATGCCATATTCGCCTTCCTTATAGAAACCGGGTTCGTTCGAAACGATCATCCCCGGCTTTAACGACACTTTGTTCGGTGCCTTGGAAATACGCTGCGGCCCTTCGTGGACACCAAGGTAACTGCCAACTCCGTGGCCTGTGCCATGGTCAAAATCAAGCCCGGCCTCCCAAAGCGGCATACGTGCCAGCGTATCAAGCTGCTGGCCCGTGGTCCCGACCGGGAACACCGCACGGGCAAGCGCAATATGCCCCTTAAGCACCCGGGTAAACCGATCACGGTGTTCTTGTGTGGGTTCACCGATCACGGTCGTTCGCGTGATGTCCGTTGTGCCATCAAGGTACTGCGCCCCGGAATCAATCAGGAAAATTTCACCGGGGACAAGTTTACGGTTGGTTTCTGGCGTATTTTGATAATGGCAAAGCGCCCCGTTCGGGCCACTGGCCGGAATGGTTTCGAAACTTGAATCGCGAAACAGCGGGTCTTCGGCGCGCAACGACAATAATTTATCCGCTGCTGTACGCTCATCAATATCGCCACCAGCAGCGGCATCATCAAGCCACTTGAAATAACGTATGATTTTCTCGCCGTCGCGTTTGTGGGCCTTGCGTGATCCTTCCAGCTCGACCGCGTTCTTGCAGGCCTTCGGAATGGCAACCGGATCACGTCCGACCCGAACGGTTGCCCCGGCTTTTGACAATTGCATCCGCAACCAGTCTGCGGCGGTCGCCTCATCCAGACGCACCGATTGATTGCCCATAGAATGCAAGGCATCGGCAAGTTCACCGGGCGCGCGCAGGGTTGCTTCGCCCGAAAGCCAGGCAACCGTTTCCGGGGCAATCTTGCGTTTATCCATAAACAGTTCAACGCTTGCGTCGCCGTGAACCACCGCATAGCCAAGCGCCAATGGTGTCTGCGGGACGTCCGCCCCCCGGATATTTAACAACCAGGCAATGCTGTCCGGGGCTGATAAAATTGCGCTATCACACGAAATACGTGACAAAATTTCGGCAATTTCGGTGCGCTTTTCAAAACTCGGTTTGCCGGCATATTCCAGTGGATGCGGGCGCACAGGCCCCAGGGGAAGATGCGGTTGAGATTGCCAGATCGCATCAATCGGATTGGTATCAATGGCAATCAGTTCTGCCCCGACCGCCTCGCAGGCAGACCGTAAATGGTTAGCTTGCTGAACGGTGTGCAGCCACGGGTCATAGGCCAGTTTTTCACCCGATTTCAGATGATCATGTATCCAGCCAACCACCGGCTCATCAACCAGGTGGCGATATTCAAAAAGATCACGACTGACTTGTTGACGAACCTGAATGGTGTAGCGCCCATCAACAAAAACCGCAGCCTTTTCGCGCAAAACAACAGCCGCACCAGCAGAGCCGGTAAAACCGGTTAACCATGCCAAACGTTCCGCACGGGCAGGAACTTTTTCCCCCTGATGCTCATCAGCACGCGGGACGATAAAACCATCAACGCCTTTGGCATCCAGATATGCGCGCAAGGCCTTAAGCCGGTGGTCAGCGTCAAAATCATCTTTGGCCATTTTGAATAATGCTTTGCGTTCGTCACGTAACGCCAGCAATGCGTTGCGCAGATCATCATCCGGCGCATCACAGACCAGATCAATCCAGTCTTGTCTTGTGCTGCCTTTGGCAGCGGCCAAAACACCGTCAACAAGATCAATGATAGCGCTAACATCCTTGTCGACATTGGCGGTTTTAAGCAATTTGGCAAGTTGAGCATCACCGGAAATAGCCATGAAGATCCTCTTGATTATTTGTGGGGCAAAGTTTGCGGGTGGCGTAAATTTCACAAAGGCTTTTGTAAGGGTTATTGCTTATGGCGTGCAAGCACCAAACGTTACCGGACCATACAGACCAATCTGCCCTGAAAAAGCGTCGCATGCATACAGGGTATGAATGCGTTGCAAGCTTCGCAATGCAAATTAGTTAAAGCTTAACGTATGACATTCCGGTGACAAAAAGATGGCCCGTCGGGACGTCAATTTGCTGGAGACCAAGAACGGTGATCCGTTTTCCTATTACTGCCTTGAGTGTCATACAATCTCGTCGTCGCCAGACGGCCTATGACGGCCTAGAGCGCCTGACCCTTGGTCAAAGAGCTGCGCTCGGCCTGGACATTGGCCCTGCCCATCAGGCAGACGACGTTCTGGATCGGACTATTCTTTGTCCGACAGACGCTCAGAACCAGGAATAAGGGATCAATCCCGCCCGGGTTGGTCTGATATCAAATGACGACGCGCAGGATCACGGTTCATGATCCTTGCGGCATTTTTGTCTTTTCCCTATGAAACGGCCCTGCTTCTCCACAGCAGGGCCGTTTCTTTTTTCCCCGTTCTTTCCCCTCACGAGACGAGTGCGTGCCTGGTTTTCAACCTTGAACCAAAGCAAAACGGCCATCTGTCAAAATCGACAGACAGCCGTTAACACCCTGCTTGCAAGCAGATGGCAACTTACCCAACGAGCAATGTCGTCCAGTTTTCCACTTTGAACCGGTTGATCAGAGAAAGGCCGACTTCGCGATAGGCCGAAAGAACAAATTGTTCCTGATGCGACAAAAGACCCGAAAGGATCACAACCCCGTCTTCCGACAGAGTGTTGGCCAAATCATGGGCCATTCCCCGCAATGGGCGGGCCAGGATGTTGGCGCAAACAATGTCGTAATAGCCTGCATCACGAATGCGGGAATCCTGAAAACCGTTGGAATGAATAGCAGTAACAAGATCGGCAATCTGGTTGGTTTTGGCATTTTCACGTGCGACGCGCACTGATGCTGCGTCAATATCAGCCATCATCACCGTACTACGCCAGGTTTTGGCGCACGCCATGCCAAGAATCCCCGATCCACAGCCCATATCAAGCGCGTTGCGGCGCGGGCCACGTTTGGCCAACCAATCGATTGCCGCCAGACAGCCTTTGGTTGTCTGATGTTCGCCAGAACCGAAAGCCAGCCCGGCATCTACCTGCAATGCGGTTTTGGCAAGTGGGATGTCTTCATCCCAATGCGATCCATGAACAAAAAAGCGCCCGATCGAAATCGGTTTGAAGCTGCGCAGATTTTCGCTGACCCAGTCTTTGGGTTCGTAAATACCAAAGGTTACGGTTGGTGCAGCAATACCAACAGCAGAGGCCATGATCGAAACCGCTGTTTCAATACCGGCCTTATCAAAGTTTTCACCTGAAAAACCTTCGATGCGCCAAGGTGCCGACGGATCGCCCGGACGCTCGAAATGCGATAGCGCATCGCAATATTCATAAAGGCCTTCTGCAAAGGCTTCTGCATATGCGCCGTCAACTTCAAACTGGAAGTTATAGCAAAGAACGGGTTCGGTCATATCGCTTCTCGCTTGTCAGGGCCGCTTGCGATCGCCGCCCGGTTGGTTCGGTATTCCGTGAATATTGGCTCGGGGCTTACCCCGGTAGAATGAAGCTGTCGACCACTTTCTTTGTCCCGACAGTTTCGAAATGAATTTCCAATTTGTTGCCATCGACCGCACGCACTGTTCCTGATCCGAACTTGCGGTGACGCACTGTATCACCGACATTGTATTTCGATGATTTCGAACTGGTGGAATAACTTGTTTCGCCATCGGGCTTCACATCGATGACATTCTTGCGCACGCGATCCTGCCAACCGCTTGATGCAAATTTGCGTCCCCCCGCGCCCGAAACCGGATTGCGCGATGGTGTGTTGTCACTTGCCCAGCTTGGCATTTTCATCCAGTCATCCGCACCCCAAGCCCCTGGCGAATGGTTACCGCCATGTCCGCCAAGGCCCGTGTCGCTGATCCGTTCGATATGTTCATCGGGCAACTCATCGACGAAACGCGACGGCAGGGCTGATTGCCATTGATTATAAATGCGCCGATTGGCGGCATAACAAATGGTTGCCCGTTTGCGCGCACGTGTGATCCCGACATAAGCCAGACGGCGTTCTTCTTCGAGGCCCTTGACCCCGCTTTCATCCATGGCGCGTTGATGGGGAAAGACACCTTCTTCCCAACCGGGCAAAAAGACATAATCGAACTCAAGCCCCTTGGCGGCGTGCAGGGTCATGATGGTGACTTTTTCCTGCGCGTCGTTCTGTTCGTTTTCCATCACAAGCGAGACATGCTCAAGGAAGCTTGTCAGATTTTCAAACTCTCCAATTGCCGACACCAGTTCTTTCAGGTTTTCAAGACGTCCCGGCGCGTCGATCTCCTTGGAGGTCCGCCACATATCGGTGTAGCCGCTTTCATCGAGAACCGTTTCTACGACTTCGACATGGCTGGTATTGCAGAGCATTTCACGCCAGCGTCTGAAGTCCCCCAAAAGCCCGCCGATGCTTTGGCGCATCTTGGGTTTGAGTTCTTCGGTATCAATCAGATCACGTGCCGCCGCCGGCAACGAGATCGCCTGATCGCGTGAATATTGATGCAGGGTCTGGAGTGTTGCCTTACCCACCCCGCGCTTGGGCACATTGACGATACGCTCGAACGCCAGACTGTCATCGGGCTGGGCAACAAGACGAATATAGGCCAGCGCATCGCGGATTTCCTGACGTTCGTAAAATCGTGGACCACCAACAACGCGATACGGGATACCGAGCGTGATCAGCCGTTCTTCAAACTCGCGGGTCTGAAAACCGGCACGCACCAGAATGGCAATTTGGGATGCGCCAACACCCTTGCTTTGCAGGGCTTCGATATCTTCGCCGATCAGACGTGCTTCTGCCTCACCGTCCCAGACCCCTTTGACAAAGACCTTCTCGCCGGTATCGATTTCCGTCCAGAGCTGCTTGCCCAAACGACCATCATTGAACGTGATCAGTTTGGATGCCGCGGCCAGAATATGCGGTGTGGAACGATAGTTTTGCTCAAGGCGAACCACCTTGGCACCGGGAAAGTCCGTCTCAAAACGCAGGATATTTCCGACCTCGGCCCCGCGCCAGCTATAGATTGCCTGATCATCATCACCAACGCAGCAGATATTGCGATGAACCATTGCCATCGCACGTAGCCACAAATATTGCGCGACGTTGGTATCCTGATACTCATCGACCAGAATATAACGGAAGGTATTCTGGTATTGCTTGAGTACTTCGGGATGCTGCTGGAACAGGGTCAGGCAATGCAGCAACAAATCACCGAAGTCACAGGCATTCAGGACCTTCAACCGTTCCTGATAGATCTTGTAAAGGTGCTTTGCCCCGCCATTGGCGAATTCAACACTTTCATTGACCCGTTCAGGTGTCAGTCCCTTATCCTTCCAGCGCTGAATGATCCCCATCAGTTGCTTGGCCGGCCATTTTTTCGGGTCGATCTGTTCGGCATCCATGATCTGCTTAAGCAGGCGGACCTGATCGTCGCTATCAAGGATGGTGAAGTTGGACTGCAACCCGATCAGTTCGGCATGGCGGCGCAACAAGCGCGCCGAAAGCGAATGGAATGTCCCAAGCCACCAGCCTTCCACAGGGCGCCCAAGCGCCTGCGCCACACGTTCCTGCATTTCCTTTGCCGCACGGTTGGTAAAGGTCACGGCAAGAATTTGTTGCGGATGCAGCCGTTCAGTTTGCGCCTTCGTTTCAAGAAGGTGCGCAAGACGCGTGGTCAGAACGCGGGTTTTCCCGGTTCCAGCCCCTGCAAGAACCAACAAAGGCCCATCAAGGGATTCCACAGCATCGCGTTGCTCGGCATTCAGGTTATCGAGATATGCCGGCGTCGGTGCATCGGCCAGACGCATTTCTGGGCTGGCGGCGAATTCATCAATTTCGAAGGGATCATCCATCATGACGGCATATATATCACGCTGTGCAAAGGGGACCAGTCTTGCATTCCTGCTGACGCGTCAATTTTTCACATTCTGCCACAAAACAGGACCGGCCCTTTGGTGAAAATGGAACTTTTTGCGCCAGTTTTTCATCAAAGGCACGTGTATCGAAATAACAGCGGTAATTTAACAAGGCATTCAAATGAGCGGCATCAACGGCATGAGCGGTAACATTACGCAACTCCCCGGACTTAACAACCAACGCGCAACTTCGTCCCAAGGCACCGAAAACGCATCCGGGACTGATGCAGTTAGCAGCATTTCTCCGTTTAGCTTGCAAAACACCGCATCAAACAGCGCCGCCGAAATGTCTGACCTGACATCGCAAAGCGAAGCTCTGACAGGTCAGCTGTCAAATTCGATCATGGCCATGTTGCTCGAACTGCAGGAAACCAGCGCAGCAACCGATGGCAGCAGCAGCTTTGACGCACAGCAACTGTTTTCTGACATGGATACAGACAGCGATGGCACGTTGACCAAAACCGAGTTCATGGAAGCAGCCCCTGATGGCGTCAGCGATGAGATGTCTGAAAACCTTTGGAACATGATGGCCGGATCGGAAACGGAAAGCATGTCCGAAGATGATTACCTTGCAGCGATGAAACCGCCCGGAGGGATGCCCCCCAAAGGACAAGGCGGGGGAACTGACGGCATGACGACCACTGCTGGAAGTGCCACTGCCGAAGATGGTACGTTTGATCCGCTTGATACCAACGAAGATGGCGTTGTCAGCCTGTCTGAAATCATGGCCGCAGCCCCAGAGGATGCAACCCCGTCACAAAGCAGCCTGCCCGATAACAGCAGTGCGACAACAAACGAGATTGATCCACGCAGCGAAAGCTTTAATTCCAAGCTGATGGCGCAAGTGATCTCGTAACTTTGGCGTCCTGAGTCTAGAGATTTGCGCCAAAATGCTCCAGTGCGGCAATGGTCCGTTCCGTCGTTTTACCATCCCAACGGGGGATCGATACGGATTGCCTGTGTTTCTGGAAACGGGCCAATGCCACCGCAACCAAGTCCGTCCTGTTCACCAAACAATTGGTACCCTGATTGACGGTGACGGGTCGCTCTGTTGAAGGACGCAATGTCAGACAACTTATGCCCAGGAAAGTTGTTTCTTCTTGCACGCCTCCAGAATCGGTAATGACCAACCCGGCATCTTTCATCAGGCTTGCAAATTCCAGGTATCCAAGTGCTGGCAACATTCGTATCCCTCCCGTGTGCATGGCATCAAGATAGCCCCCCTGCATGAGCCGTTCAGCCGTGCGCGGATGGATTGGAAAACAAACCGTGTGATGGTCTGCAAGTTCGATGATCGCATCGACAATTCGGCCAAGCGTTGCCTTGTCATCCACATTGTCCGGGCGATGCAGAGTCACCAGAACGTAGTTTGCTGTGTTCAAACCGTATTTGATCGCGGCTTGTTGTGATGAAACCGTGTTTTGCATCATAACCAGCGTATCGATCATGATGTTGCCGACCTGCCTGATTTGTTCGGGCGCGATCCCCTCGGCCAAAAGGTTGCTGTCTGCATCATCAGATGGCGTAAGCAAAAGATCGGACATCGCATCAATCGCGATACGGTTTTGTTCCTCTATCATATCGGCGTCAAAGCATCTTAGTCCTGCCTCAAGATGGATAAGGGGAATCCCGTTGTCCTTTGCCACCCTGGCAGCAGCCAACGAGGAATTAACATCCCCGACGACCAAAACCATGTCAGGTCGCTCTGCGTGACAAAGCGCTTTGTAAGCCCCGATCATTTGGGTAACGGAATCACGGTTTCCGGACGTTTCCCAGTCCAGCACATGATCGGGATCAGGTAAGCCGAGTTCCCGCCAAATCATCGATGACATCGCGTTGTCGCGGTGCTGGGCGGTATGAACAAAAGACGGAATTATTTCTGGATGGTTCGCCAAACCATGCCAAAGAGGTGCGATTTTCATGAAGTTCGGCCTGGCACCGGCAACAAGGTGAAGCTTCATCAACTATCGGCCCCCATCCTGCTTAAGGGAAAGATTTTACGTCTATCTATGACCCTAACAAATAAGCTCTGTTGCCCGGAACTATCTTTGGTATCGGTACTTATTACCGGAATGCACTAAAACAACTTGGGTGGTGCATCGCCGCGTTCTTCACTTTGCAGTTCAAGCAATGCGTTGTTATAGGCCATCATCGCATCCTTTTCATGTACGAAACCGATGATGTGGCGTTCCTGCGCACTGTTAAGAACCGGCAAATGCTCTTCGCCGGTTTGCTCCATCAGTTTGATGGCTTTTTCAATATTGTCAGTTCGATAGAGCACCGGCGGCTTTGATCGCGCCACCTGACCTGCGGTGACCTCATCTCCGAGTTTCGGATCAAAAGCGGCATGGCGTAAATCTGTCAGGGTAATGGTGCCGTGCAGCTTGCCCTGATCATCGATCACAAACAGTTCCGAATAAGGTGCATTGATCAGCTTTTCGCGAACAGTTGTGAGCCCCTCGGTCAAAGGAACGGTTTCATATTCACGCTTCATGATCTCGGCCACTTTGATCTTGCGCAGCAAATTCACTTCCCGGCCCCAGCGGGTCGAAACCCCGCGGCATTTCAATTGCCACTGGAAAAATGAACCACCCTGGAACTGATCCATGATGACCGATGCCAAAACCGATGCTACCATCACAGCCACGGTCAGGGCATAGTCGCCTGTCAGTTCAAAAATGATCAAAGTTGTTGATATCGGCGCACCAAGGATGGCTGCGGCAAACGCCCCCATACCCACCAGGGTATAGGCCGAATACCCCGACGACAGATCAGGAAACACGCTGGTCGCGATGATCCCGAACGCCCCGCCCAACATCGCGCCAAGGAACAGCGACGGGCTGAACATTCCGCCGGCAAAGCCAAGCCCCATACAGATCGCGACCGCAAATCCCTTAGCCAGAAGCAACCCAATCAGGAAGGTCAGATTATAGCTTTCATTAAGGGCATCATTCATCGCCCCATAGCCAACCCCGACAACCTGGGGGAAAACCAGCGCCAAAAGACCGATCATCAACCCTGCCACCGCCGGTCGCAGCCAAATCGGGGCCTTGGTCCGGTCTGCTGTTTTTTGTGCGATCAGAACGGCACGCACCACCAAAACAGCGGCAATACCGGTAACAATGCCAAGAAGGGCGAAAGCGGGAAACTCCCAAAAGGACTGGATTTCGTGACCGGGGATCAGAAAGGCGACCTCATCCCCAAAGTAAATGCGTGTGATCACAGTGCCCGTGACAGAGGCCAGCACAATTGGTGCAAATGCTGTCAGGGCGTAATGGCCAAGGGCAACTTCGTGGGCAAATAGCGCCCCTGCGAGCGGGGCGTTAAACGATGCGGCAACGGCAGACGCCACACCGCAGCCGAGCAATGTACGCGAAGCCGAACGACGCAAATGAAGGATCCGTGCCAGCCAAGCCCCGAACGAAGCCCCCATATGAACAACCGGTCCTTCGCGCCCCAATGACGAACCACTTCCGAGTGAAAACGCACTGGCAATCGCACTTTTGATGCCGCACCGTGTCGACATGCGCGCATCATGAAAGGACGCTGCCTCTATGACATCGGCAACACCATGCGGACGTTTTTCAGGCAGAAATTTATAGATGAAAATACCAACAATGAGCCCGCCAGCAGTTGGACCAAGGATCAAATGCCATGCCGGCAAATCCGCAAGGTAAGTATGCAACGCCTCGTCAGACGTGCCATATATCAGCGACTGAACAAATAACAGCCCATCGCGGAAAAGGATTGTGCCGCCACCGGCCAGCGCACCAACCACCATGGCCAAAATCGACAATACAAGTTGCTCGCTGCGGACGATGCGCCGCATACGGTTCAACAAGATATTCGATTTCAGAAGTTTCTCAGCCATATCAACAAACCAAGGTTGGCAATTTTTTCAAAGGACTATTTAAAAGACTTTGGTGCGAATAAAGCGTAAAGACCGCAAGCACCACCTATATTTTTGCAAATCTGTTCGGCATTGATCAAAGTTGTTGGATGTGCCAAACCTACTGACCAATGTTCACCATTATGTTTGGTTTGCGTAGGGTCGAAACTCATTCAAATGGTTGATCCGGCACTTGATAGGAGAGAAAAAGCAAGGAAAAGCCCGCAGATTGGGGTGATCCCCAATCAAGGGATTTGACGCAGAGGCTTTCTCTCCTATCAAGTGTCCTTTGGATCACCCGGATTTGCACAGGCTATTTTGTCGCAAAATCTTGAAAGATATTAATCTTCCTTCGGTTTTGCTTCGCATATCTGCACAAATCCGGGAGACCGGAACGAGCATTTGAATGAGTTTGGACCCTAACTGTTCTGAAAACGACCGCAAGGTCGGAACCTGTTAGTTTGACAGCGTTTTCAGCAGCGTAAGCCGTTTGCGCCACCAAGTCGGAACACACCAAAATGAACGACCCGAGACCTGCGGGAAGCGTCGAGGCACGACCACTACCCGGATTTGTAGAATTCGTTTGTCTTATGGCGATCACCATCGGGCTTGTCGCGCTTTCTATCGACAACCTGTTGCCTGCTTTTGGACCGATCGCCAGTGATTACGGCATCGAAGACGGCAACCGCATGCAGTTGCTGATTTATGTCTTTATGATTGCCTTTGGTCTGATGCAAATCGTCTATGGGCCGCTTGCCGACAGTTTTGGACGCCGCCCGACCCTTATTGCCGGGCTTGGCATCTATTGCGTTGGCACGGTCATGGCCATTTTCGCAGACAGTTATGAGCACCTGCTGATCGCACGCTTTGTGCAGGGGCTTGGCGCAGCGGCACCGCGTGTATTGACCATGGCGATCACACGCGATTGCTTTGAAGGGCGTGAAATGGCGCGCGTCATGTCTTTTGTCATGATGGTGTTCATTATTCTGCCTGTATTCGCCCCGGCATCGGGCAGTCTGATCCTGACGCTGGCCAACTGGCATATGATTTTTGTAAGCACGCTTATCCTGGCGATTGCGATTATCTGCTGGTACTTGCTGCGCATGCCCGAAACCTTGCGCCCGGAATATCGGCATAAATTGTCGATCGGCCGGATCGGTCGTGACACCAAAACCACTGTCACCAACCGTCAGACCCTGGGTTACTCGTCGGCCATGGGCATGATGTTTGCCTGTCTGATGGCTTATATCGGCTCTGCCCAGCAAATATTCGAGACCGAAGTTTACGGGCTTGGTGTCTGGTTCCCGTTGGCCTTTGGCATGATTGCCGCGTGCATGAGTTTTTCGTCTTTTGTCAATGCACGACTGGTGCGCAAGATCGGCATGCACAAAATATCCCATGTCGCTTTGTTCATCATGACGGGCAGCAGCCTGATTAACTTGCTGATTGCGGTGTGGTTTGACGGTCATCCGCCCTTGGCTGTCTTTGGCATCGGGCTGACAACGATCCTGTTTTGCTTTTCGCTTACCATGCCGAACTTCAATTCGCTGGCCATGGAACCGGTCGGGGCAATTGCCGGCACCGCATCCTCTATTATCGGCGTTTACAGCACGCTGATTGGTGTGATTGCAGGCGCCATTATCGGACAGCAGTTCAATGGCACGGTCATTCCGCTTTTGGCAGGTTACTTCGTGCTTGGCCTGATTGCCATTGCCATTGTCGGGCTTACCGAGCGTGGCAAGTTCTGCCATGCCACACACTAAATCCGGTTAACACGCCAAGAAAAAAGCCCCGCAGAGTGCAGTCTGCGGGGCTTTTCATTGCGACCGGAAAGACGATTATTTCGCCTGACGCGGATCGTAATTGAGGTTCGAGGCCAACCAGCGTTCTGCTTCTGCCAAGGTCATGCCCTTACGCTCGGCATAGCTTTCGACCTGATCGCGTTCGATCTTGCCCAAACCGAAATACTTGGCCTCCGGATTGGCGAAATAGAACCCGCTGACAGAGGATGCCGGCGTCATGGCACAGCTTTCGGTCAGCGATACACCGACATTCTTTTCAGCATCAAGTAACGCCCACAAGGTACGCTTTTCGGTGTGTTCCGGGCAGGCCGGGTAGCCTGGCGCCGGACGAATACCGCGATATTTTTCTGCAATCAGTTCATCATTGCCAAGCGCCTCGTCCGGGGCATAGCCCCAAAGCTCTTTACGAACCTTTTCGTGCATCCGCTCGGCGAAGGCTTCGGCAAAACGGTCTCCCAGTGCCTTGACGAGGATTGCATTGTAATCGTCATGCTCGGCTTCAAGTTTGGATGCGATTTCCTCGACCTGTGGCCCGGCCGTCACGACAAAGCCACCGATATAGTCGGTCTTGCCTGTTTCTTTGGGGGCAATGTAATCCGCCAACGCCCGGTTTGGTCGCTTGTTGTTTTCGCGATACATCTGCTGGCGCAGTGTATGAAGCATTACCGGCTCATTCTGGTTTGGTGCGGGTGTCACTTCGATATCATCCCCGACCGAGTTCGCAGGCCAGATACCAACAACCGCACGCGGTTTGAACCATTTTTCGGCAATGATTTTTTTCAGCATCTCCTGCGCATCTTCATAAAGATTACGCGCGGTTTCACCGACCTTTTCATCCTGAAGGATATCGGGGAAACGACCATGCAATTCCCAGGTCTCAAAGAAAGGTTTCCAGTCAAAGCGTGAAACCAATTCGGTAAGATCGAAATCATCAAAAACCGTAATACCCGGCTTGAGTGGTGCTGGAACGTCATATGCATCCCAATCGATCTGGACCTTGTTTGCACGCGCATCCGCAATGGCAAAGCGCTTTTTCTGAAGCTGCTGTGCGGCGTGTTTTTCTGCCATCGCTGTGTATTCCTGACGGATTTCAGCCTCGAACCGTTCGCGATGGGTTTCCGACACCAGCTGGCTTGCGACACCGACGGCACGTGACGCATCGATCACGTAAACCACTGATTTGTTGTAGTTCGGGGCAATTTTAACCGCCGTGTGAACCTTCGAGGTTGTAGCCCCGCCAATCAAAAGCGGGATATCAAGCCCTTCGCGTTCCATTTCGGCAGCAACATAGGTCATTTCCTCAAGCGAGGGCGTAATCAAGCCCGAAAGACCGATCATATCGACATTTTCGGCCTTGGCCGTTTCGATGATTTTCTGGGTCGGAACCATCACGCCAAGATCAAGGACCTCGAAATTGTTACATTGCAGGACAACGCCGACAATGTTTTTGCCAATGTCGTGAACATCGCCCTTTACCGTCGCAAGCAGGATTTTACCGTTGCTTTCACGCACGCCGTCTTTTTCTTCCTCGATGAAGGGGATCAAATAAGCGACGGCCTTTTTCATCACACGCGCGGATTTGACAACCTGCGGCAGGAACATCTTACCGGCACCAAACAGGTCACCAACAATGTTCATACCGTCCATCAAAGGACCTTCAATGACATGCAGTGGTTTATCTGCCTGCTGACGGGCTTCTTCGGTATCTTCTTCGACAAACTCGGCAATACCGTTTACCAGCGCATGCGCCAAACGTTCATTGACCGGCTTTTTGCGCCATTCAAGATCAACTTTCTTTTCCGGTCCGCCCGTGCCTTTGTATTTCTCGGCCACTTCAAGAAGGCGGTCGGTCGCATCCGAACGGCGGTTCAAGATGACGTCTTCGACGCGTTCACGCAGCTCTTCGGGGATTTCCTCGTAAACGACCAACTGGCCGGCATTGACGATCCCCATGTCCAGTCCCGCTTTGACCGCGTGATACAGGAACACCGAATGCATGGCTTCGCGTACCGGGTTATTCCCGCGGAACGAGAACGAAACGTTGGAAACCCCGCCTGAAATCTTGGCGTAAGGCAAATGCGCCTTGATCAGTTTACACGCTTCGATGAAGTCAACCGCGTAGTTGTCGTGTTCTTCAATACCGGTCGCAACGGCGAAGATGTTCGGATCAAAGATAATATCTTCTGGCGGGAAACCGACCTTGTTGACCAACACGTCATAGCTGCGTTTGCAAATCTCGAACTTGCGATCAACCGTGTCGGCCTGACCTTTTTCATCAAAGGCCATGACGACAACCGCCGCACCATAACGACGCAGCATCTTGGCCTGTGCGATGAAGGGTTCTTCACCTTCCTTCAGACTGATCGAATTGACGATCCCTTTGCCCTGCAGGCATTTCAACCCCGCTTCGATCACGTTCCATTTGGAACTGTCGACCATGATCGGCACACGTGCAATGTCGGGTTCGGCCGCAATCAGGTTGATGAACTTGACCATCGCAGTTTCGGCATCAAGCATCGCATCATCCATGTTGATGTCGATGATCTGCGCGCCGTTTTCGACCTGCTGACGGGCGATCTCAAGGGCTGCATCGTAATCTTCCTCGACGATCAGCTTCTTGAACTTGATGGAACCTGCAACGTTGGTCCGTTCACCAATATTGATAAATCTGGAAATGTCAGTCATGGGTCTGTTCGATCTCTTTTCAGCAATCAATATCGGGATTATGCAGCGTCAAACGGCTCAAGACCGGAAAGGCGCATTCTCGGTTCAAGCTTTGGCACTGTACGCGGCGCTTCGTGTGCGACTGCGTCGGCAACGGCTTTTATATGGTTTGGCGTGGTACCACAGCACCCCCCCAGCAGATTAACCATACCACTTTCAGCCCATTCCTTGACCAAGGCGGCCATCTCGTCTGCTGTCTGGTCATATTCGCCAAATTCGTTCGGAAGGCCCGCATTCGGGTAAACCGACACACGGCATTCGGCAATACGTGAAAGTTCCTGTACATACGGGCGAAGCTGAGCCGCCCCCAAAGCACAGTTCAGACCGATTGAAAACGGCTTACAATGACGGACCGAATTGTAAAATGCTTCGGTTGTCTGCCCCGAAAGAGTACGGCCTGATGCATCGGTGATGGTGCCTGAGATAAGGACCGGCACATCTTCACCACGTTCTTCAAGAACTTCGTCAATGGCAAACAGCGCGGCCTTGGCATTCAGCGTATCGAAGATCGTCTCGACGATGAGCGTGTCCGCCCCACCATCAAGCAAGCCATTTGCCGCTTCTTTATACGCTATTCGCAGCTGATCAAAAGTGATGGCGCGGAAGCCCGGATTGTTCACATCCGGCGAAATTGATGCCGTACGGTTGGTCGGGCCGATGGCACCATTGACAAATCGCACGTCCCCCGGATGGGTGGCTTCCCATTCGTCGCAAGCCTGGCGGGCAATTTTCGCACTTTCATAATTGATCTCATAGGCGAGATCTTCCATGGCGTAATCTGCCTGGGCAATCGTCGTCGCACTAAAAGTATTGGTCCCATTAAGATCAGCACCCGCTGCGATATATTCCAGGTGGATGTCTTTAATGATCTTTGGCTGCGTCAAGGACAGAAGGTCGTTATTACCCTTAACATCCTGCTTCCAGTCGGCAAAACGTTCACCGCGATAGTCTTCCTCGGTCAGGTTGTGCTTCTGGATCATTGTCCCCATGGCGCCATCAAGGATCAGAATTTTATCCTCGGCACGTTTACGCAGCAGGGCAATGCGTTCCTTGCGATCATTCATCATTTCAATCCAGTTATCTCTTCATGCGCCATCAGGGCAGTTTAAAACAGCTTCAAGCTGCAGCCTTGTCATTTCCGCGAATGCCGAGGGCATGACAGATGGCATACGTCAATTCAGCACGATTAAGCGTATAGAAGTGGAAGTCACTAACACCTTCGCTGATCAACCCCTCCACCTGCGAAATTGCTTCGTGAAAAGCAACCATCCGGCGTGTTTCGGGATCTTCATCCAGCCCGGCAAAACGCCAATGCAAACGTTTCGGCACAGAAGCACCACACATTGCAGCAAATTTCAACAAAGAGGAAAAATTCGTTACCGGCAGAATACCCGGCACGATGGGGGCGTTAATACCCGCTGCCACACATTTGTCGCGAAAACGAAGATAGGTTTCATTGTCAAAGAAGAACTGGGTAATTGCGCGATTGGCGCCCGCATCTATCTTGCGCTTAAGGTACTCGATCTCGAAATCGGCGCTTGGTGCATCCGGATGGCTTTCCGGATAGGCCGATACCGAAATATCAAAATCAGCGATTTTTTTAAGGCCTTCGACCATATCCACCGCATACGGGTACCCACCTGGCGTCGGTTCATACTTCCCGCTTGCATCAGGAAGATCACCGCGAAGCGCAACGATTGATCGAATGCCTTCATCCCAGTAGGTCCGGGCGATCTGATCGATTTCTTCTTTGCTGTGACCAACACAGGTCAGGTGTGCCGCCGCCGGGATTCCCGTTTCGGACTGAATGCGCGTCACGCTGCCATGGGTGCGATCCCGGGTCGTTCCACCCGCACCATACGTCACAGACACAAATGACGGATTGAGCGGCGCCAGACGATGGATCGAGCGCCACATGGTTTCTTCCATCTTCTCGGTCTTGGGCGGGAAGAATTCGAACGAAACCCGCAGATTTTCACGCGCAGTCTTGTTTTCTGGAACCGTATTCATTTTACACTTCAATCCTGTCTTAACGTTCCCCGGCGCCAAACGGGCCGTGTTATCCTTGATCTCGGGCATCGCCCATGTGCCTGCCATCAGGCCGCTTTTTCCGGTTTATTTGTCTCTTTGGAACCTGATTGATCCCTTACCGGGCGCGCCGCCCAAATCCGGACGGTCAAAGGCTTGCCTGGCAGATTTATGACGTCATCGGGCTCAAGGCTGCTGTTACGGAACCACTCATTTAGGGATGCATCATCAAAACCAAGTCGCCTGTGAGCGTGTTGTTCGCGCAGTTCTTCGTGTTCGTGTTGCGCGAAATCGACAATTACAAGCTTTCCGCCCGGTGAGAGAACGCGGGCAGCTTCGGCAAGTGCTGCATCCGGGCGTTCTGCGAAATGCAGCACCTGATGCAAGGTAACCACATCAAACATGCCGCCTGGATAAGGTAGCTGATACATGTCTGCCTGACGGACCAAACAATTTGAGAGATCAGCACGCTGCAAGCGGGCACGGGCGACAGCCAGCATCTCGCGTGACATATCGACACCAACCCCTTCCTCGGCCTCACGACCAAGAAGCTCAAGAATCCGCCCGGTTCCGGTACCAACATCCAGTATTCGACCGCCGGACAAATCCCCAACCGCTTCCAGCAAAGCGTTTTCGACCACAGCTTCATCCACATGAAGCGCGCGAATCCGGTCCCAATCTTCTGCATTGGCGCGGAAATATTCTCTGGCAATCTTCTCGCGCTCGGCCTTGACCTGTTCAAGACGCGCCCGATCAAGTGCCAGCGTTTCGTCATCTTGTGGCAACAAGCCAAGCACAGGCTGAACAAGATCGGCCCCCGGCCCGGAATGCGGGGTGCGATAAAACACCCACGTGCCTTCACGGAAACGCACAAGCAAGCCGGCCTCGCACAGCAATTTCAAATGCCGGGACACACGCGGCTGGCTTTGACCAATAATCTGGGTGATTTCGCTAACAGTTAATTCGCATTCGGCGCATATCGCCAGAAGCCGAAGCCTTGTCGCTTCAGCGGCCGCACGCAACCTTGCAAGAACCTGTTCCATCTCAACACCCTCCCTGGAGACAAGAAAGATATAAAGATATGTTTATGTTTATTCAAGGCGTAATTTGAGCCTCTATTTGTTGTAAAAATGCCACACGTTTAATCAGCATGACCATAATCAACTTTTTGTATGCTGGTGTTTAATTCCACCCTATGCTAACCACATGGATATCTGAGGCGTGCGCGTTGCATGGTCGTACTTCCAACAGGGGGTTGATCGGTAACGTTTTTTGGTGTTCCGCATCGAAAACGTTTTGGGTCAAGGGAAGTCTGTGTATCGAACATCGGTTGGCTAAAAATAATGAAGTTTCGAGCTTTGCTTTCACTTTGCGCCGCAGGGTCGCTGTCTTTGTTGACCGCTTGCGCATCGACAGAACCTGCTCAGGACATGAGCGATTTCGACCCGATTGAACCGGTGAACCGTGTGGTTCATGGATTTAATGGCGCGGTTGACTTCATGGTCCTGTATCCCGCTGCCATGTGGTACCGTGACATTGCGCCAGAACCTGTAAAGACATCCGTCAGGAGCTTTGTGCGCAATATCAACGAACCGCTGAACTCGTTCAACGCGTTGCTTCAGGGTGATCCGGATCAGGCGGCCGCCTCTTTCCAGCGTTTCGTTATGAACTCGACGGTTGGCCTGCTTGGCTTTAACGATGTCGCCACCGATTTCGGCATTCCGTATCGCCGCGAAGATTTCGGCCAGACCCTTGCTCATTATGGCATCGGCGGTGGTCCTTACATCGTTCTTCCGCTGATTGGTCCGTCCAACTTGCGTGACACGGTCGGCATTGGCGTTGATTATGTTGCCAATCCTTTGACCTGGGGCGCTGAAAACAGCGATACCGCCGAGGCTCTTTACCTTGGTTCTATCGGTCTGTCCGCCCTGCATACGCGCTACTCGACCCTTAATCAGCTAAATGAACTGCAGAAATCGTCGATCGATTATTATGCAGCTCTGCGCAGCCTTTATCGTCAGCAGCGCAACACCATGATCCGCAACGGCGCGCCGGCACCGGTATCTGACGTTGAAGGCGAAAGTGCATCGCTTGACTTCGACGTTGCTGTCGAAGCGGCCAGCGAATAAGAGCCCATTATGGCAAACAGCAAAATCGCCATACCAACCGCCGCGATGATTGCCATCGCGGCGGCTTGGGCCGGCCCCGCCTCGGCAACGATGTCAACAGACATCGTTGCCGAAGTCGCTGTCGAAACCAGTGCCGCAGGGGTTATCCAGTCTTTGGCGGACCAAGCCATGACGGAACTGACCGACCGGAGCCTTTCTGACGACACCCGCCGTGAAAAGTTTGTGTCCCTGATGGACCAATACTTTGCCATGGATGTCGTTTCGCGCTTCGTTCTTGGTCGTTACTGGCGTTCAATTTCCAAAGAGGAAATCGAAGAGTTCTCTGTTCTGTTGCAGAATTATCTGGCCCTGAACTATGCCAACCAGTTCAAGGAATTTAACGGCGAGCAATTTGTCGTCGGGAATGAGACCCAGAAGAACAAAGATACCTTCGTTAATTCGCAAATCGTCCGGCAAGACGGCCCGCCCGTCAATATTGTCTGGCGCATGCGGATGTTTGGTGACAGCTTCAAAATCATCGACGTGTCCATCGAAGGACTGAGCATGGGAATTACACAGCGCGATGAATTCACATCCGTTATTCAACAAAATAACGATGATGTTGGCGCCCTGACCAAAGCCCTTAAGGCAAAGACAGGTCTTTAATCAAAGCCCGTCACAGAAACCAATTCTGAAAGCCACCTTCATTATGATGGTGGCTTTTTTTTTATTTTGCACCCCGATATCCAAAGAAAAAAGACCACCCGAAGGTGGCCTTTGATCTGAAAGCGAATGACCGGCTTAGCGGGTCAACGGCTTGTATTTGATGCGATGCGGGCGGCTTGCCTCTTCACCATAGCGGCGTTTGTAATCCGCTTCATATTCCTGATAGTTCCCTTCGAACCACTCAACATGCGAGTTGCCCTCATAGGCAAGGATATGAGTAGCGATACGGTCAAGGAAGAAGCGATCGTGCGAGATCACGACAGCACAACCGGCAAACTCAAGAAGGCCTTCTTCAAGTGCCCGCAGCGTATCGACATCAAGATCGTTGGTCGGTTCATCAAGCAGCAGGACATTCGAGCCGGATTTCAACATCTTGGCAAGGTGAACACGGTTACGTTCACCACCTGACAACTGACCGACCTTTTTCTGCTGATCCGCCCCTTTGAAGGCGAACTGCGACACATAAGCGCGCGAGCTCATCGGACGTTTGCCCAGAAGGATCTCGTCCAACCCGTCTGAAACTTCCTGCCAGACGGTTTTGTTCGGATCAAGCGAGTCACGTGACTGGTCAACATAACCCATCTTGACTGTTTCACCGATCTTCAGTTCACCGGAATCCGGGCTCTCGCTTCCGGTTAGCATTTTAAACAGTGTGGTTTTACCAGCACCGTTAGGGCCAATCACACCAACAATGCCACCCGGCGGCAGACGGAAATCAAGATTTTCAAACAGCAACTTGTCGCCATACGCCTTGGTCAGACCTTCGGCGGTGATGACTTCATTTCCAAGGCGTTCTGCAATCGGAATAACAATCTTGGTAGAATCGGGAACCGCTTTGGCTGCCTCTGCGACAAGATCATCATAAGCACGAACACGAGCCTTGGATTTCGCCTGACGGCCTTTCGGATTCTGTCGAATCCACTCAAGCTCGGTCGCGAGCTGTTTCTGGCGACTGCCTTCCTGACGGGCTTCCTGTTCCAGACGCTTTTGCTTCTGTTCAAGCCACGAAGAATAGTTACCTTCAAACGGGATACCCTGACCACGGTCAAGTTCGAGAATCCAGCCCGTAACGTTATCAAGGAAGTAACGATCGTGGGTGACCAGAATGACAGTGCCCTGATAATCTTCAAGGTGACGTTCAAGCCATGCAACCGATTCCGCATCAAGGTGGTTGGTCGGTTCGTCAAGCAACAGAATGTCAGGCTTTGCCAACAACAGGCGGCAAAGAGCGACACGGCGACGCTCACCACCCGACAGCTTGGTAACATCGGCATCCTTGGGCGGACAACGCAGTGCGTCCATCGCAATTTCAAGGGTGCGCTCAAGATCCCAGCCATTGGCAGCATCGATGCGTTCCTGAAGTTCTCCCTGCTCTGCCAGGAGATCATTCATCTCGTCATCGGTCATCGGCTCGGCAAATTTGCCGCTGATTTCGTTGAAGCGTGCAAGATCATCAACGATCGAGCCACATCCTTCCATCACGTTGCCAAGAACGTCTTTTTCCGGATTAAGCTGCGGTTCCTGTTCCAGGTAACCGACATTGACGCCATCAGCAGGCCATGCTTCACCGGCATAATCCTTTTCGATACCGGCCATGATTTTCAGCAGGGTCGATTTACCGGCACCGTTGTTCCCGAGAACACCGATCTTTACGCCCGGCAAGAAGGATAGCGTAATGCCCTTGAAAAGTTCGCGACCGCCCGGAAGGATCTTGGTCAGGTCCTTCATGACGTAAATATACTGGTAGGATGCCATTAAATTCCCCATCCAAAATGTTGGCTCCCGATCCTGCTGGATCGGAATCATACGGCACGCTATGCGCACATGCCGGAAATACTGCCCGTTTGTAACCGACCGGCTTCTTCAAACAACTTCAAACCGCACATGGCATGCAAGTCACATCAGACGCGCCACGCTGAACAAGCGTGCCCCTTATCAGATATATCGCACAAATCGACGAAACGCCCTCATGCTGTCACCAACTCTGCGCATCGGAATGCCTGTCCAATCACCCTCTAAGACTTCGATAAACTGAAGAAACCTTCAAAAAATAATCTTGCGATTTATTTAAAGAACACCAACCAAAGATACCGCATCGCACACTTCGGAAAGTGGTTGAAATTTGTGGCTCTTGAAGCACAAAGACCACCTTCAATACCGCGTAACACACTGTTCTATACGACTAATGATTAGCTTCTGAGAAATCCCGAAAACTGGTATATCGTTTGAAGGCAAGGCATCAAGACACCCAATGCCTTCTCGTACATGTGGCCGACTGACAACAACACAACAAGACGTCGGCAGGGAAAGTTATCATTTCTAGGAAGGAGACGCGCGATGGATGAACAAAGCGCAGCCTACTGGAAGAGAAACGTGAAGCTGGTCTCGGTCCTTATCGCGATCTGGTTCATCGTTTCCTACGGTTTCGGCATCTTGTTTGTCGATGCCCTCAACTCTATCGAAATCGCGGGCTTCCAGCTTGGTTTCTGGTTTGCTCAACAGGGGTCCATTTACGTCTTTGTCGCACTGATTTTCGTCTATGTGGCCAAGATGAACAAACTGGATCGCGAATTCGGCGTTCGTGAAGACGACTGACGCAGGATCAGGGAGACAGACAAGATGGATCTTACCACCCTTACATATATTGCCGTCGGCTTGAGTTTCGCGCTGTATATCGGCATCGCGATCTGGGCCAAGGCAAGCACCACCGGTGAATTCTATGTCGCTGGCAAAGGTGTTAACCCGGTCGTCAACGGCATGGCGACCGCAGCAGACTGGATGTCGGCTGCTTCCTTTATCTCTATGGCTGGCCTGATTGCCTTCCTTGGCTATGGTGGCTCGGTTTACCTGATGGGCTGGACAGGCGGCTACTGCCTGCTGGCGATGCTTCTGGCACCGTATCTTCGTAAATACGGCAAATTCACCGTGCCGGAATTCATCGGGGATCGTTATTATTCCAAAGCAGCCCGTATCGTTGCTGTGATCTGCCTGATCTTTATTTCGTTCACTTATGTGGCAGGTCAGATGCGCGGCGTTGGTATCGTGTTCTCGCGCTTCCTTGAAGTTGAACTCCTGACCGGCCTGATCGTCGGCATGGGCATCGTCTTCATCTATGCTGTTCTTGGCGGCATGAAGGGCATTACCTATACCCAGGTTGCACAATATTGCGTTCTGATCATCGCTTACACCATTCCGGCAATCTTCATTGCCTTCCAGTTGACCGGCAATCCGCTGCCGCAGCTTGCATTTGGCTCGACCGTGAATGGCACCGGCGAATTCATGCTTGATCGTTTGAATCAGGTTGTGACGGAACTCGGCTTCCTCGAATATACCACCACCAACAAGTCAACGATTGATATCTTCTGCATCACACTTGCACTGATGGTTGGTACTGCCGGCCTTCCGCACGTTATCGTTCGCTTCTTCACCGTTCCGAAAGTCCGTGATGCACGTTCATCGGCCGGTTGGGCATTGGTCTTCATCGCGTTGCTTTACACCACCGCTCCGGCAGTTGGTGCAATGGCTCGCCTGAATCTGACCGATACCATCCAGACTGGCGAAGTTGGCGATCCGGAAGGCAACCTTGTATTCGAAGAACGTCCTGACTGGATGAAACGTTGGGAGGCCACCGGCCTGCTGTCGTTCGAAGATAAAAACGGCGATGGCCGTATCCAGTACTACAACGACGCCAACGAAGAGTTTGCTGCCAAAGCTGCCGAATTTGGCTGGGCTGGTAACGAACTGAAAGTTGACCGTGACATCATGGTTCTTGCCAACCCGGAGATCGCACAGCTTCCGAACTGGGTGATTGCACTGGTTGCCGCCGGTGGTATTGCGGCTGCACTTTCAACGGCCGCAGGCTTGTTGCTTGTGATTTCATCTGGTGTGTCGCATGACCTTCTCAAAGGGACATTCACACCAGACATGACAGAAGGACAGGAACTGATGGCCGGGCGTATTGCCGCGGCTGTTGCGATCGTGATTGCCGGTTATCTGGGCTACAATCCTCCGGGCTTTGTGGCACAGGTGGTGGCCTTCGCCTTCGGTCTTGCCGCTTCTTCGCTATTCCCGGTTATCATCATGGGGATCTTCTCCAAGAAGGTTAACCGTGAAGGCGCAATTGCCGGGATGTTGGTCGGTCTGATCTTCACCATGGGTTATATCATGTCCTACAAGGGCATCTTTATCCCGGTGTTGATCGAAAACGTCGAAGCAAACTGGCTGTTTGGCATCTCGCCGGAAGGCATTGGTGTCGTTGGCATGGTTCTGAACTTCATCGTTGCTTTCGCTGTGTCGAAAGTCACGGCGGAGCCGCCAGAGCATATCCAGCACATGATTGAAGATATCCGCGTTCCGAAAGGAGCCGGTGGCGCGGTTGATCACTAATTGATCAACCGGTTTGTCTAAAACTGTTGCAGGCCCCCGGATCTTTGATCCGGGGGCTTTTCTTTTCGGCCCCGGTCAGGCAACAATACAATCAAGACGGGCCCTTGCGGAGGAAAGCAGTCATGAGCATAGAACTCGAAGAAATTGCCGAATTTCTGAAAGAACATCACCCGTTTGATTTGTTACCCGACAAAGAAATCAATGCCCTGCCCAAACGTCTGACTGCCCGCTATTTCCGGGCCGGGACAAAAGTCCTCTCACCCGACGAGGAATGTCTTCATCTTTACATCATCCGCACGGGTGGCACAGAAACACGCGATCCGAATGGGCAGTTGCTTGCACGCCTTTCAGAAGGGGAATGCTTTGGCGTACGCGCAATGTATCAAAACGGCCGCGCAGCCAACAACATCACGACCCTTGAAGACAGCCTGTGTTACTTGCTGCCCCAAAAGGATTTCCACTATCTGACGGGGAAATATCCGCAATTTAGCTATTTCTTTGCACAGATTGGCGGGGACCGCCTTCGCAGTGGTATGCAATTGCTTGAAAGCCGGGACGACGACCAACTGAAATTGATGAGCGTCAGGGTCAGTGACCTGATTGCACGCGAACTGGTAAGCATAGACAAATCCGCATCGATCCTTGAAGCCGGGCAGCTCATGAGCAAGGAACGCGTATCCTGCGTCCTGATTACTGAAGGTGGCGACGGAATTGCCGGGATCATCACCGACAGAGACCTGCGCAATCGGGTGATTGCCGAACGTCGCAGTTATGACGAGCCGGTGACTGCCATCATGACTGCAAACCCGATCTCGATCTCCCCGGATCAATATGCGTTTGATGCGCTTTTGACCATGACCCGACACAACATCCGCCATTTGCCTGTCATGAAAGATGGCAAGGCAGTGGGCATGATTACGACCAATAACCTTTTGGCACGTCAGTCCCTGTCGGCTGTCTATATGGCGGGGCGCATCGGTAAACTGACTGAACCCGAAGAAATGGCCGAAGTCATCGCTCAGGTTCCCGAACTTCTCAGCAACCTGATCGAAGCCGGTGCGACATCTCAGAATGCCGGTCATATTGTAACGACGCTGTCGGATGCATCGACCGCGCGCCTTCTGCAACTGGCCGAGGAAAAACTTGGTCCTCCGCCCGTTCCCTATGTCTGGATGGCTGGCGGATCACAAGGACGACAGGAACAAACGGCCCTGTCGGATCAGGATAACTGCCTGATAATTGATGACGCCTATGACAGTGACCGGCATGGCGACTATTTCAAAAATCTCGCCGACTATGTCTGTGACGGGCTGCATCAGGTTGGGTATGTCTATTGTCCGGGTGAGATGATGGCCAAGACCGCCGAATGGCGCCAGCCTGTGCGTGTCTGGCAGCAATATTTCAACAAATGGATCGAGCAGCCCGAACCGAAATCGCTGATGCTGTGTTCGGTCTGGTTCGACTTGCGCCCGGTACACGGCACCAAAAGCCTGTTTGATGACCTGCATCGCATGATTATCTCCAAGGCGCAGGACAACCGCATTTTTCAGGCCTATATGGTGGGCAATGCCCTGACCCATCATGTACCGCTTGGCTTCTTTAAGAACTTCGTGATGGTTCGCGGAGGAGAGCACGACAAGACCCTTGATCTGAAGCATAACGGGGTTGTGCCGATTGTTGATCTGGCGCGTATTCATGCACTGGCCAACGGGGTTGATGCAGTAAACACCTATGAACGCCTTCATGCGGTCAAGGCCTTTCCGTCGATCAGCAAACAGGGTGCGTCAGACCTGCTTGATGCCTTTGAATTCGTCAGCATTACCCGCCTGAAACATCAGGTCCGCCAAATCCGTCGTGGCGATAGGCCAGATAACTTCCTGCATCCCGAAAGCCTGTCAGCGTTTGAGCGCAGTCATCTGAAAGATGCGTTTTCCGTCATCAAAAATCTTCAGGGCGCACTTGAAAGCGCCTTTGGCAAAAGCGGGACATAATCGATATGGGATTGCGCGAGAAAATCCTTGATAGTCACCTGTATCGTGATTTCATCCAGCGCAAGGCGACCGGTGCCTTGCGGACCTATTACGATGTCCCCCAAGCAGATCCGGAAAGATCTGTGAAGGAAACGGAATTCATCGCTTTGGATCTTGAAACGACTGGCCTTGACCCCAAAAAAGAGGAAATTGTCAGCCTTGGATGGGTGATTATTCGTCAGCTTTCAGTCGAATTTTCAAGCTGCGAACATATCCTTGTTCGTCCGCGCAAGGAGCTTAGCGAAAGCTCTGTGGTCGTACACCGCATCTTTGACAGTGATATTGCCGATGCACCGGATATCGGTTCTGCGCTAGAACATCTTTTGCCCCAGATGGCCGGTCGCGTGTTGATTTCCCACCATGCGCCCATTGAATTGGGCTTTCTCGGACAGGCGTGTAAACGCTGCTTTGGCGCCCCGTTGCAAATCCCGACAGTCGACACGCTGGTACTGGCACTACGTGACATCCGTCGCAGTGGCGAACCCATGAAGGCCGGGGCACTAAGACTTGATACCCTGCGCCGAAATCACAACCTGCCACCTTTCAGAGCGCATAATGCACTGTCTGATGCCATTGCCGCGGCGGGCCTGTTTCTCGCCCAGATCGCCAAGCGTGATCCGAAAGGCGAACTTGAGCTCGACCGGATACTGCGCTAATCGATTATAGGGATTGCGACAAACACCCCCACCAACAATAACAGCAAACCGGGAGCCACCCCTGCATGTATGTTTTCATTTTTACGACCGTCGTTGTCGGCTTTGCATCGGCTGGTGTGGTAATGCTGCTGTTCCGTCTTTGGGGCCGCAAAGCACCTAAATATGTTATCCCGTTCGTCGCTGCTATTGCGATGTTCGGCTATATGATCTGGGATGAATACACTTGGTTTGACCGTTATGAGGCCCGCCTGCCCCAGACGATCAGCGTTATTCAGACCTTTACAGACGAAAACGTTTTCGCACCCTGGACATTGGTTTCAGCACCAACAAACCGGTTTACCGCGATTGATCACGACAAATTGGTGACCAATCCGCAAAACCCCGATGAAAAGCGCGTTATGACCCTGTTGCTACGCAAGGGGGGCGAAACCCTTGCCCTGACACATCTTGTTGACTGCGCCCAGGGGCGCCGGGGCTATATCACGCCAGAAACAGATCTGGACGAGAACGGCTTTCCAACCGCAATGGAAGAATGGTTTGATATGAACGCAGACGATCCGCTGCGTGCTGCTGTTTGCTCATAATCGCCGGAAATATAGATTACCTCATAGCCTGCCAAAGGTCCGTCGCTTGGCGGACCTTTTGATTATCTGTGCTGAATATTGTTACAGAGATGCTCTTGGCTTTGAATGGGTGTGTTTTGCGCTATATTTACGTGCAATATCGCCTTTATCCGGATCATTTCCATGCCCCACCAGCCCTTATCCAGATTGAAATGCCCTGTCTTTGGTCTGCTTGTCATGATCATTGCAATGATCGGATCAATGCATGCAGTCAAAGCACGTGACATAACTGTCTTTGCCGCAGCCAGCCTAACCAATGCGATCGAACAGATCAGTAGCACCTACGAAGAAAAAACAGGTGACAAAATACGCCTGTCCCTTGCCAGTTCTTCAACCCTTGCCCGACAAATTGCCGCAGGCGCGCCCGCAGATATCTTTATCTCAGCCAATGAGAAATGGATGGACTGGCTCGATGAACAGAACCTGATTACGCCCAACAGCCGTTATGACCTGCTGGCGAACCGTTTGGTGCTCATTGCCCCCAAAGACAGTACACTTGCCGCTATTGACCTCAATAGTGCTTCAGATCTGACTTCACTGATTAAAACGGATGAACGTGTTGCAGTCGGCGACCCCGATCATGTCCCGGCCGGGATATATGCCAAACAGGCACTTGTGTCTCTTGGGCAATGGGATGCGTTAAACCGCCGCCTTGCCCGGACGGACAATGTTCGTAGTGCGTTGGCGCTTGTCGAGCGCGGCGAAGCCCCGGTTGGCATTGTTTACCAAACCGATGCAGACATTTCCGCACAGGTCAAAATCATCGGGACATTCCCCGAAAACAGCCACCAGGCCATCACTTATCCCGTGGCGATGATCGAAAACAATCCCCAAAGCAAAGCAGCAAAATTCATGTTGTGGCTTTTGGGGGATGACGCGAGCCGCATTTTTGCAGACTATGGCTTTGAGCCCCTTGCAACAACACAGGCAATCGTGCCCGAAAAATGATCAATCTGACCCCCGCCGAAATCGAGGCATTATTGCTTAGCTTACGCATTTCTGGCGTGGCGGTTATCTGTGCGCTTCCTTTTGCCATCATCACGGCGACGGCCCTTGCGCTTGGCCGGTTTCCCGGGCGGTTCATTCTTGATGCGCTTGTTCATTTGCCGCTGATCCTTCCGCCGGTTGTTATGGGTTATCTGTTACTGATTGTGATGGGCACGCGCTCGCCGCTGGGGGCGTGGTTATACGAGACCTTTGATCTACGGTTTGTCTTTAGCTGGACCGGGGCCGCACTTGCATCAGCCATTGTCAGCTTTCCCTTTCAGGTTCGCGCCATACGGCTAAGCCTGGAAAACGTTAATCATGGCCTTTATCAAGCAGCCGAAACATTGGGAGCAGGCCCGATTGACCGGTTCTTTTCATTGACCTTGCCAATGGCTCTGCCGGGTATCATTGCAGGTGCGATCACCGCATTTGCCGCAAGCCTTGGCGAGTTTGGCGCGATCATCACCTTTGTTTCCAACATCCCGGGTGAAACCCGCACCCTGCCACTTGCCATTTATACAGCAATCCAGACACCCGGCGGGGAATTGGCCGCGGCACGTCTTGCAGCACTTTCCATTGGTCTGGCTTTCACCGGATTGCTTCTGTCTGAGCTGGCTCTTCGCCGTATCCGCAAGAGGGCGACGTCATGAGCATCGACGTCAACCTTCAACATGATCTGAAGTCCTTACGGATTTCAGCGGAATTCAACATTGCAGAGCCAGGTATAACGGCCCTGTTTGGCCCATCGGGCAGTGGAAAGACAACGCTTGTTAACATGATTGCCGGGCTGATGCGCCCCGATCAGGGGCATATTCAGATCAACGATCATGTTCTGTTCGATGGCGCGCGTGGCATCAATGTTCCCGTACGCCAACGTCGGGTTGGATGTGTGTTTCAAGATAACCGTCTGTTTCCCCACATGACGGTTCGCGACAACCTGTTTTACGGAGCGCGCCGTAATCCGCATAAACTGCCCGAAGACGAACAGCAGGCCGTCCTTGAAATGCTGGGGATTGCAACCCTGTTGGATCGTCGTCCAAATCTTCTATCAGGCGGGGAAAAGCAACGGGTCACCCTGGGACGCGCTCTTTTGGCCAACCCTGACATGTTGCTGCTTGATGAACCGCTATCTGCGCTTGATCACGCACGCAAGCAGGAAATTCTGCCTTATCTCGAATGGTTGCGCGATCATCGCAGCATCCCGATCCTTTATGTCACCCACGCCATTGACGAGGTCGCCCGTCTTGCTGATGACATGGTGGTCATTGATCAGGGCAAGACGCTTGCCACCGGATCAGTATTTGACATGCTGGGCCGCACGGATTTGCCACCGCTTGCCGGACGATTTGACGCCGGAACGGTCCTTCGCGCCCGGATCGTTAGCCGTGATCCCAAGGCCGAGGTCAGTTTCCTTGAATGTGGTGGGCAACGTCTTGTGGTGCCGTATCTGGGACGTCCGAAAAATCCGGTGATCCGACTGCATGTCCGGGCCCGGGATGTCATGATTGCCCGTACGCCCCCACACGACATCAGCGCCAATAACATCATTCCTGTGACCATCACCAAAATCAGTGACGAGCCGGGTGATGCCATCGATGTCACGATGTGTTTTGGTCAGGACGCCGATGCGGCTCTTTTGGCGGACACCAGTGGCCGACCGAAAATCCACGCCCGTATCACGAAATGGTCCGGATCAAGATTGAAACTGCACCTGCACCAAAAAGTCTTTGCCGTGATCAAATCGGTCACGGTCAACGGACAGCTGCGGGATCAATAGAAAACTCCCCGTCAGTCAAACCAACGGGGAGCAACGGCCATCGCGTATCAGGGATGAACATACGCATTGGGGGCTGGCCAATTCCATTTATCGTGCAACGTCCGGTCTGTTTCATAAATCTCGACCTTAAGCGGATAACAGGCCGCTTCGTCGCTTGAATGGCCTGTGCTGCAATCCCCGCCCGGACAAGCCGACAAGTTACCCAGCAAATCAATTTCGGCAAAGAGTTCAAGGTAGTCGCCCGGCCGTACGGGACTCGCCTTCATGAAATATTGATGGGTGTCCTTGGTAAAACCGGTACACATGAAAACATTCAGCACATCATGAACATAGTGATCAGCTTCTTGCATCGACATGCCGGTTTCAGCACTTAACGCCCGACACAGATTGGAATGACAGCAATTGTGATAATCCTGCCCGGACAGCAATCGATTGGTAAACGGATCACACCGTGTCCCGATGACATCATGCACGCTGCCGCCATCCTCATCAAACCCGTACCAATCAAGGGAATCTTCACTGATCAGGGCCATCGAACGCAAATACGGCATATTCGACCATAACCGGTCACCCGTGGTCACATGTGTCCGGTGCAGGGCACGGGTCTTGCCGCTGAAAAAACGTTCCTGAAGGTTATCCGCATTCCAAAGGTTCAGATCACCGACCTGTGGGCCTTCGACACTGACGATACGGAAAAAAGACCCTTTGGGCACACGAAACGTGCGCGCATCGCGCGGCGGAACGATCACTTCATCTGTTTTCTTCATTGAAGCCTTAAGCTGCCGCAGGGTTTCGTAATCGGGCTCGGGCAACGTTCCATTGGGATAAACGACCACGGGCTTTGCCGCACGGCGGTTATGTGCATCAGCCGGGGCCGGATGTTTGGTAAACGATGTCATGACGTGACCTTAATCAGGAAAAACAACTGACCAAAGGATGGCATAGCTATCGCCCCTGACAAGCCTGTTTCTTCTTGCCATAAGGCCAAGAAATACTTACCCGTTAATGCATGAAAGATATTCCGCCGCTATCGCATATCCCTGCTTTTGAGGCAGCTGCACGCTTTGAAAGTTTTGCCCGGGCTGCCAAGGAACTTGGCATTACCTCTACGGCCGTAAGTCAGCATATTCGCGCGCTTGAAGACTGGTTTGGAACACCGCTTTTTATCCGCAAGGCCCGCGGTGTTCAGTTGACAAAACAGGGGCAGAAATTTGCCAGCACCTGCCAGACCGCCATTCGCGAAATAGCAAATTCAGCAGCACAAATTTCACCAAAAAAGACCAAACGAAAAGTTAGCCTTGCCTGCCAACCATCTGTTGTATCGCTTTGGCTGACGAACCGCCTGCCGGATTTTATGGAAAGGCATCCAGACATTCAGGTTTCGATTGTCTATCCCTTTGGTGCCGCCCTGCCAGAAGAAGTCGGCGCAGATCTTTTGATCCGCCATGGCACGATCCCCGATCAAGCAGCAGAAAAGATTCTGAGTGCCGAAACACGCCCGACCTGTGCCCGATCCTATCTTGAAAAAGATGGACCATTTAACGAGCCGAGCGCTCTTTTGCAGGCCCGGTTGCTTCATGACGAAACCGAAGAAGCCTGGCGTCAATGGTTACGGCAATACGACCTTGATCTGCCCAGCGGCAGTGCGCCTGTTTTTGGGGATTTCAATCTGCTGATCAGCTCTATCCAGGCTGGCTATGGCATCGGCCTTTGCCCCACGAGCCTGATTGAACAGGATATATCAGAAGGCAAACTCGTGGTGCTGTCAGAGGATGCAACCGACAAAGATAAATATTACTGGCTGATCAGGGCACAATCTCTGTCAGATGATGCTGAAATGCTGCGCCAATGGTTGCGTGATCAGGCGGCTTTTTAGGTCTGCAATTTAATCACATGCAAGATCTGATCAGGGTGGGGATGGTATCCACCGTCCCCACCCTTGATCGGTTTATTCTGCGGCAAATTCCTTACAGCCGGTGCACAGCAAATCGATGACATGCAAGGCGAAGGAACGCCAGATATCCATGCGGAAGCTTTGATCCGCATCGCGCCACAAAACAACCGTGACACCGTCAATCACCGTCCGGCAACCACCGCCCACGGGGATACTGTCGATATCGCGTGGGCAGCCGATGGTTAGTAATTCTGCAGCGCGGTCGCCCTCAATCCGGACCGTGACTTCACGGGCGGAAATCTCGGTCAAACTGTGGGTTGCCGATCCATAGACGTCCGCACATGCTTTGACCAGTGTTTCGGCATCATCGGGCTTGGTAATGATTGTCCATTCATCCGGCCCAAGACAGATGGTCTCGGTTGCACCGCTGGTTGCACGTTCGCCAACCGTGGTTGCCAGATCAACACCGATTGCCTTGGATACGACCGGAATATTGGCCGCACGCAAACGCAGCGAAAAACGCGCAACCGGCGCCATCAGGGTCAGCTTGACCGGTCCCGATGCAACGATTGGTCCTGGCGCGAATGCATTTGTAAGTACTGTCATTTTTCTGGTCCCCGCCTAAAGTTTCAACCGTGCGCCTTCGGGATCGTAAAACACGGTCCCGGTGACAGTCGCCTTGATCACACGATCAGGCATCGGAACGTAAATGGTTTCACCCATACGATTGAAACCATCTTCAAGCAGCGCCATGGCAATCGGTCGACCTGCGGCATCGCTGTGATAGCTTGATGTCACATGGCCAACCATTTTCATCGGCTTGGGCTGGTTCGGGTCAAGAACGATCTGAGCGCCTTCTTCAAGCTTGGTCTGGCCATCTTCGGTCAGAAGACCGACCAGTTGCTTGCGACCTTCGGCGGCCAGATCCGGGCGTGCCAGACCGCGCTTGCCAACAAAGTCGGGTTTCTTTTTACCAATCGCCCAGCCAAGTCCCGCATCATACGGGGTGACGGTCCCATCGGTATCCTGACCGACAATGATATAGCCCTTCTCGGCACGTAGCACGTGCATGGTTTCAGTCCCATAAGGACAGATATCGTATTTCTTGCCAGCTTCGAACAGCATTTCCCAAAGCGCACGCCCGGCATGGGCAGGAACGTTGACCTCAAACCCGACTTCGCCGGTGAAACTGATACGGAAAAGACGGGCCGGGAAACCACCAACCCGACATTCGGCAACCGACATATGCGGGAAGGCTTCATCGGACATATCAAGACCCTCGACAAATGGCTCAAGCACCTTGCGCGCATTCGGGCCGTTCAGCGCAATGGTCGCCCACTGCTCGGTCGTCGAGGTCAGCCAGACATCAAAGTCCGGCCATTCGGTCTGAAGGTAATCTTCCATCATGTTCAAAACGCGCGCCGCACCACCGGTCGTCGTGGTGACATGGAACCGATCATCAGACAAACGACCAATCACACCATCATCACGGATAAACCCGTCATCGCCCAGAAGAAGGCCATAACGTGCCCGCCCCGGTGCCAGTTTGGTCCAGGGGTTGGTGTACATACGGTTCATGAATTCAACCGCATCCGGGCCAACCACCTCGATCTTGCCAAGGGTCGATGCATCAAAGATGCCGACACTGGCGCGTGTTGCACGGCATTCACGTGATACAGCTGCATGCATGTCCTCGCCGTCTTTGGGGAAGTACCACGCACGGCGCCACAGGCTGACCGGCTCGTAAACCGCACCGTTTTCTTCGGCCCAGCTATCAATCGGGGTTTTACGGGTTACTTCAAAGTGGCTGCCCTTGTGATAGCCACAAAACGCCCCGAAGGTGGTCGGGGTATAGGGCGGACGGAAGGTCGTCAGACCGACTTTCGGCTGCGGCACACCCAACGCGTCAGAGGCAATATTCAGGCCGTTGATGTTCGACATCTTGCCCTGATCGGTTGCCATACCGTTGGTGGTATAGCGTTTGACATGCTCGATCGAACGCATGCCTTCACGCACCGCCAGACGCAAATCCTTGGCCGTGACATCATTCTGATAATCAACAAAGGCGCGTGCCTTGCCCGCATCCAGATCTGTTGGCAGTTCCTTGTGACTGACCCCTGTCCCCGGACGATCATTGGCAACAGCATAGCTCACCGCTTTGGCTGTTTTACCAAGGCTTTTGGCCACTGCCGCGCCCATTTCCGCCCCATCATTCAGGACCGCTTCAATGCCCCACAGACCACGGCCTGCACCGGCGATTTCGCATTCCTCTGCCTTGTGATCGGGCAAGAAGGTCTGGCGTTCGTCGTCCCATTTAAGCGTTCCCTTGGTATGGGAAAACAGATGGAGCGACGGCGTCCAGCCACCCGACATCAAAAGACAATCACAACCGATCAATTCCGGCGCACCGACTGATGACCCGGTCACGGAATTGACGCGAACCGATTTGACGCGCAGGCGGCCTTCGGTCCCGGTAACGGTGTGACCCGCCATGATGCGAATGCCACGATTTGTTGCCTCGGCAACCAGATCGCCATTCGGTTCGGAACGGGTATCAACGATGGCAGCAATGGTGGTGCCCGCATCGGCCAGATCAAAGGCCGCATACCATGCACTGTCGTGGCTGGTGACAATCACGGCTTTGTCGCCGACGCGCACACCATATCGATTAAGGTAAGTCTGGGCCGAACCGGCCAGCATCACACCCGGACGATCATTGCCATCAAACACCAACGGTTTTTCGAGCGCACCTTGGGCCAAAACAACCTGCTTGGCGCGGACACGCCACATGCGTTCGCGCGGCATTTCCGCATCCGGGTTGGCCAGGTGATCGGTCAGTTTTTCACAAAGACCAACCATGTTCTGATGGTAATAGCCAATCGCCGTCGTGCGGGTCATGACTTTGGCACCAAGTTCCTTAAGTTCGGCAACGGCTTTGGCAACCCAGTCCCATGCCGGAATGTCTTCAATTTGTGCTGATGGCTCGGACAGAAGCGACCCACCGGCTTCGGGATTTTCATCAACAAGGGTCACACGCGATCCGGCACGTGCGGCCGAAAGCGCCGCTGCAAGACCGGCAGGACCGGCACCAATGATCAGAACATCGGTATGCAGATACCGCGATGCATAGTGATCCGGGTCAGGTTCAGTCGGGGAAACGCCAAGACCGGCGGCAGCACGGATGAACGGCTCATAGACCTTATCCCAGAAGGATTTCGGCCACATGAAGGTCTTGTAATAGAACCCGGCGGAAAACAGCATATAGGCCTTGTCATTGATCGCGCCAATGTCAAAGGACAGACTGGGATAACGGTTCTGGCTATTCACCTGAAGACCATCCCAGATTTCCTGAACGGTCGCACGGGTGTTCGGCTCAAACCGGCCGGGACCACGGCGCGTGCCGACAAGTGCGTTCGGTTCTTCCGAACCGGCCGTCATGGCACCCCGCGGACGGTGATATTTAAACGAACGCCCCATCAAATGGATGCCATTGGCCAACAATGCCGATGCAACGGTATCACCCTTGAAACCTTTGATTTTCTTGCCATCAAAAGTGAACTGGATGGGTTGGGTGTGATCGACGCGACCACGCCCGGAAACGCGGAAGCTGCTCATTTCGATTTCTCCAACAATTTGGACAGTTCAGGACGGGGATCATCGGTTTTATAGGTGATCAAAAACCTGTCACTGACCGTGTCACGTACGGCGTTGAAATATCGACCGCAGCCATGGAAGTGGCGCCAGCGTTCATAATGCGGGCCCTTGACATTGTTGCGAATGAACAGGAAATCGCGCCATTCCTCGTCACTGACTGATGACGGATCGCTTGGCCGTGCAATATGGGCTTCACCGGCATAGGTAAATTCCAGTTCCGGCAGGGTCTGATTGCAATAGGGGCAATGGATCAGAAGCATGTCCGTTCTCCTTAGTGCGCAACAGCGGCAGCAGCGGCTTCGTCAATCAGACGGCCTGTGGTGAAACGTTCAAGGGTGAAGGGCGCGTTGGCCGGATGCGGGTCATCCTTTGCCACTGTCCAGGCCAGTGTATGAGCAGCCCCCGGGGTCGCTTTGAACCCGCCCGTCCCCCAGCCACAGTTAACATAAAGCCCCGGCACCGGTGTCTTGCCGAGAATGGCAGAACGATCCGGAGTCACATCAACAATTCCGCCCCATTTGCGCAGCATGCGCATGCGGTTAAAGATCGGGAAGATCTCGCAAATCGCAGCAAGCGTATGCTCGATCAACGGCAAACCACCCCGCTGGGAATAGCTGGTATATTGGTCGGTACCCGAACCAATCACGAGCTCGCCTTTGTCGGACTGGCTGATATAGGCGTGCACGCTGTTGGACATGACAACACAGGGAATAATCGGCTTGACCGGCTCGGACACCAATGCCTGAAGCGGATAGCTTTCAAGCGGCATACGCACGCCAGCCGTATCCATCACGACCGAGGTATGACCTGCGGCCGAAACCGCAACCTTTTTCGCCCCAATGAACCCCTTGGCGGTCTCAACACCGGTGACACGGCCATCCGGGCCACGGCGAATGGCCGTGACCGGGCAATTCTGAATGATGTCGACACCACGGGCCGCCGCCCCACGGGCATAACCCCACGCGACTGCATCATGGCGTGCGGTACCTGCACGACGTTGAAGAGCCGCACCCACGACCGGGTAACGCGCCGTGGGTGAAATATCGAGCGCCGGGCAGAACGCCTTGGCTTCTTCCCTGGACAGCCACACATTATCCACACCGTTCAGGCGGTTGGCATGTACGTGTCGCTGGAAGCTTTGAACATCATGAACGTTATGTGCCAGCATCAAAACGCCACGCTGCGAATACATGACGTTGTAATTCAGTTCCTGACTTAGCCCGTCCCACAGATCAAGCGCGTGATCATAAAGCTTGGCACTTTCATCATAGAGATAGTTCGACCGGATGATCGTCGTGTTACGACCGGTATTGCCACCGCCAAGCCATCCCTTGTCGATCACTGCGACATTGGTAATGCCGTGTTCCTTGGCCAGATAATAAGCCGCACCAAGACCATGACCGCCCGCGCCGACGATGATGACGTCATACTCGGCTTTCGGCTCACTGTCGGGCCATTGCGGCTCCCAGTTCTTTTGGCCGCTCAGGGCGTTCTTGATAAGCGATAGCGCAGAAAAATGGGTCATGATTATACGATCCCCCGATTTACCATTGCCGGAACTCTATCAATGTCCACAGCTTGCGGACTGGATAATTGCGACAATTTCATTGTATATTTTCGCCATGAACTCTTTTTCGAACCAGGGATCAAACCCCGGCAAACCCGTTGGGAAAAAGCGCCTCCGCGTCGCTTTTTTGCTGGCGGACAATTTCACGCTGACAGCGTTTGCCAGTTTTGTCGATGTCTTGCGTCTTTCGGCAGATGAAGCAGACCGATCGCGGCCCATTCATTGTGACTGGACGGTGCTGTCGGATACCATGAATCCGGTTCGGTCCAGCTGCGGGGTCAAGGTCCAGCCCGACACACGCCTGCGCAATGCCGGTGACTACGACTATATCGTGGTGGTGGGCGGCCTTATTCAAGAACAGGGCGGGTTTTCAACCGATTGCATCGCCTATCTCAAGGCAGCGGCCGCCAAGGGCAAAAACCTGATCGGGTTATGTACCGGGGTTTTCGCGCTATATGAGGCGGGATTGCTTGAAGGATATCGCTGTTGTGTCAGCTGGTTTCACCATGACGAATTTGTCGAACGGTTCGAAGCCGCCCAACCGGTTTCCGATCAGATTTTCGTCGTTGATCGCGATCGATTAACCTGTTCGGGCGGGCATGGCACGGCCCATCTGGCTGCCTGGGTGGTGGAAAAGCATATCGGGCGCACGGCCGCAACCAAAAGCCTTAGCATCATGATCATCAACGAGGCGATGACAGGCGAAAACCCGCAACCGGGTTTCCAGACTGATCTCGTTGCCAAAGACGCACTGGTCAAAAAGGCACTTTTGCGTATGCGCCAAAATATCGAAACGCCCGAAACCGTCGCCAAAATGGCAGAAAAACTTGGCGTAACACGCCGCAAGCTTGAGCGTGCATTCCATGCCGACCTTGGTATTTCACCGTCACGTGCCGCACTTCGTATCAGGCTTGATGCCGCCAAACGCCTTCTGGTGGAAACAGGAAAAACCACCACTCAAATCGCACTTGGCACCGGGTTTTGCGATGCGTCGCACTTCATTCATGCCTTCAGGGCCGAAAACGGCATAAGCCCGACGCAATATCGCAAAACCACCCCGGCACCCCTGCCCTGATCAAACGTCTTTCAACAGACGCAATGCATCATAGATTGCCGCATGTGTGTTGCGGGCTGATACAGCATCCCCGATCCGGAAAAGCTGATAGGCCCCATCCGGGTTACGTACAACTGATTGCGGCTGCCCTGCCAAAAGTTGGTCATGGGACATTTCACCATGGTTCGAAGAGCCCGGTTTCAAATCGAAATAAATGTCATCAAGCGGAATCGTACCGTGGTTAATGACGACCTGATCGACAATGCGTTGTTTCACAACCCCGCCATAGTCACTGCCAACATGGGCGATTAACTGGTTGCCCTGCCTTTCAACCGCTTCAAGCCGATAAGTCACGGTAAAGGTGGTATCAAGCTTCTGCATGCTGCGCATATAGGGCACAAGGTTCATGGCCATGACTTCGGGCGCAAAGGACCGGTCGGGGGTCATGATTTCAACCTTCGCACCGCTTTGTGCGATCAATTCCGCCGCTTGTAGACCGGCATGATCACCGGCATCGTCGTAAACAAGAACATTGGCCCCCGGTTTGACATCCCCCGAAATGATGTCCCAGCTTGAGACCACCAGATCATTGCCCTTTGCCAAAACGTCGGTATGGGGCAGCCCACCGGTTGCAATAATCACCACATCCGGGTTTTCAGCCATGACTGAATCGGCCTCTGCCCAGCTATTGAAATGGAAGGTCACACCAAGGCGCTCGCACTCGGCCATGCGCCAGTCGATGATGCTGATCATTTCGCGACGGCGTTCGTTCTGAGCCGTCAGGCGAATTTGCCCGCCCGGATGGGGGGCTGCTTCAAATACAATAACCTCATGACCACGTTCGCCGGCAACACGCGCGGCCTCCATCCCGGCGGGACCAGATCCGACAATCACGACCTTTTTGCGCGTTTCCGCCGCCTCGATGATCTGCGGCATCGAAAGTTCGCGCCCGGTTGCGGCATTATGGATGCAATAGGCCGACCCACCCTGATAGATGCGATCAAGACAATAGTTGGCGCCAACGCACGGGCGGATTTCATCTTCGCGTTTTTCAACGATCTTGCGCACGATATGCGGATCAGTGATGTGCGCACGGGTCATGCCAACCATATCGACCTTGCCCGATGCAATCGCGTGACGTGCGGTTGCAACATCCGGGATTTTGGCGGCGTGAAAGGTCGGGAATTCAGTGGCGGCACGGATTTCACCGGCAAAATCCAGATGCGGCGAATTGGCCATCCCCTGAATCGGGATCACATCTGTCAGACCGGCATCGGTATCGATATGCCCGCGAATGACATTGAGGAAATCAACCATGCCGCTTTCTTTAAGGCGCTTGGAAATCGCCAGACCATCTTCCTTGGTCAAACCGCCATCAAGGTCTTCGTCCCCGGTATAGCGCACACCAACGATAAAGTCGGGCCCGACCCGTTTGCGAATTTCAGTCAGAACATCAAAGGTAAAGCGCAGACGATTATCAATGCTGCCACCATAGGGACCATCAAGCTCGTTGGTCAGGGGCGACCAGAACTGATCCATCAGATGGCCATATGCCTGAAGTTCAATTCCGTCCATGCCGCCTGCCTTCATGCGTTCGGCGGCATCGGCATAATCCTTGATGATGCGTTCGATATCCCAGTCTTCCATCTTTTTCGGAAAGGCCCGGTGTGCTGCTTCGCGCTTGTGCGATGGCGACACCACCGGCAACCAGTTTGCCTTGTCCCAGCGCGTGCGACGGCCAAGATGGGTAAGCTGGATCATAACGGCAGCCCCCTGTTCATGAACCGCATCCGTCAGATCCTTCATCCACGGAACGACTTCATCCTTCCAGACCAGCAAGTTGTTAAATACCGGTGGGCTGTCCTTGGATACCGCAGCCGACCCCGCTGTCATGGTCATGGCGACCCCGCCTTTGGCACGTTCCACGTGATAGGCACGGTAACGGTCTTTTGGCATGCCATCCTCGGGATAGGCCGGCTCGTGCGACGTCATCATGATACGGTTGCGCAGCGTCAGATATTTAAGCTGATAAGGCTGAAGAAGCGGGTCGTTGGACATGTGCGGGACTCCGGGTTTGAACTCTCTGCCCATGACGATATTCAAAAATGTACAGATATGTCAATTTTAAGTTCACCAGTGTATATTTTGGATACATTTATGTACACTCCGCTTGTCGCGATCCAGGCAGTTTGCTAAGGACAGGCCCATGGAAAAACAGATTGAAAATATCGCCGGACAAAATAGCGGCTGGCGCGGATCATCGGATGTCTGGTTACGCGCGGCATATGACGCACTTTTGGAAACCGGTGTTGACGGTGTCAAAATCCAACCCTTGGCAAAGCGCCTGGGGCTGTCGCGCACCAGTTTTTACTGGTTCTTCAAAGACCGGAAAGAACTACTTGATGCGCTCATCACGCTATGGCGACACAAAAATACCGGCAACCTGATCAAGCAAACCAATGCCTATGCTGAAACCATTAGCGAGGCGATGCTCAACATCATTGATTGCTGGTTGATGCCGGATTTGTTTGACGCAAAGTTCGAGTTTGCTGTGCGCAGCTGGTCGGCGCAATCACCCGCTGTACTTGCCGAAATTGAACTGGCTGATCAACAGCGTCTTGATGCCTTGACCAGTCTTTTCGAGCGATTTGGCCTTGATGCCACCATGGCCGATGTCCGAGCCAGAACTGTCTATCTGGTGCAGATCGGCTATATCTCGATGCAATCAAACGAAGACCTCGCCACGCGCATGGCCCGCATCCCGGGCTATGTCGAAACATTCTGTGGGCAGGCTCCGAAACAAAATGAGCTCAGCCGCTTTTATGCGCGCCACAATTTTGTTCCATAACGCAAGGCAACAGGTCTGCTTATCGCACGAGGAAAAGGCTTATAAATCGCGGGCCTTGTTCCAGATTTCGGTAATTTGATCGCACAAATTGCCAATATCGTAAGGTTTTGACAGTGTGCCGATCGCACCCAGTTCATTATATTTCAAAAGATCAGCTTGCCGGACACGGGCAGTCGCAAAAATAACCGGGATATCCTTATAACGATCGTCATTGGCAAGTTCTGCGATGATGGTCGGGCCGTCCTTATCAGGCAGCATAACATCAAGCAAAATCAGGTCGGGCTTTGCGCTGCCTTCCAATGCCAAATAAAGCTGATTGGCATCACCACAAATCTGCACTTCGAACCCGCCAATCTCGACCAAAGCCATTTCGATGATAATCTGGATGTCCGGGTCGTCCTCGACGACGATTAATTTTTGCAACTGTGCTGCGTTCGTCATTCCGATATTCCTACCAGATCAATGGGTGTTTATTTCGGCTATTGCTTTGCTCAACAACAGACCGGACTTGTTCATCATTTGCGGCATATTCAGGGCCACAATTTGCTATTTCATCAGAATGGACCCGCTCAAAAGCACCCGTTTCAAGATACAATATCGCCTCTGCAGGGGTCTCAATCTTTAAGAGACCTTTTGTATCGATACCGAGCGAGGCCGTATTTTCGTCAATATAACGCGCGTTCACAGCAATTGTCGGCTCTTCGCCTTGCTCTTTTTCCCTGGGGGCTGCATCCCCTGTCAAAGGCAAATCGAAAAAGAAGACTGACCCGACACCTTTTCTGGAACGATAGGAAATTGTGCCGTTATTGCCCTCGACCAAAGCTCTGGTGATCGCCAATCCCAGACCTGTTCCGCTTGTTCGACGGGTATTGGAGCCATCCGCCTGCCAAAACCGGGTGAACATAAACTTTCGAAGGTCTGGCGCAATTCCGTCCCCCTGATCGACCAAAGCAATACGTACCTTGTCATGATACCGTGCCATTGTGATGGTCACGTCGCTGCTCGGCCCGCTATATTTCACAGAATTCGAGATCAGGTTATTAAGCACTTGGCCAAGCCGCCCTTCATCAGCCGATACCGTGAATTTCTCGAACGGTGCAATCAATCGAAGGGGCTTACCGTGTCTTTGGGCATAAGGCGTGCACGCAGTAACGGCTTGCCGGATGATCGGCTCCAAATCAAGATCTGTGTGTTCGAAACTGAGTTTGCCGCTTTCAAGTTTCTCAAGATCAAGAATATCGTCGACCAGACGACCAAGGCGATCCGTATTCTGAGCAGCAACATCAAGCAGTTTTTGCAAACGTGCAGATTGCGTGATGACTTCGTCACGTTTTGCAAGGGCGATGGCACCGACAATCGATGTCAGCGGTGTGCGCAATTCATGACTGACAGTGGAAATAAATTCCTCTTTCAGTCTTTCGATTTCTTTTCTTTCGGTAATGTCGCGAATAAGCAGTGTGGTTAAGGATTTACCTTCGACATCAACCGGTTCGCCAATCGCGTATTCGATTGGCAGGTCACTTTTACCGACAGGATAAAGCGTCGTTTCATTCAATATCCGACCCTGCCCAAGGCGATAGTCCTCCGATGCCGGATTTATGAATGTCCCGATATCCTCAATATCAAGAAAGTCGGTAATATTACGCCCGACAAGTTCGCTCTCTTCGCACCCAAACAACGCCAATGCGGCCTGGTTGGCGGACACAAATCGCCCATTGAGATCAATACTGACAATACCATCAACAACGTTATCAAGGATGGATTGAAGCTGCATTTTTGCTTCATCAAGTTCCCTTGTACGTTGCGTCACGCGGGCTTCCAGAACAGAATAAGACACTTTCACATGCCCAAGCATGTCGCGGAAACTTGCGGCCAACTGCCCGACCTCGTCCTTACCCAGTTCAGGAAGTTCGATCTCGAACTGGGCTTCCTCGACGATTCTTGTTGCTGCATTCTGAAGTTCGCGCAAAGGCTTGCCCAAGCGTCGACCGAACCAGACCGAGATCAGTGTAATCGCAGCAGTTCCGGCGATCGCCACAAGGCCGATACCGGTCAGGAAATCAAAGACCACAGCATAAATGTCAGACATTTTGCGGGCGACACGGAACGACAATTGCAGATTGTCAAGCGGAGCCGGAAGAACCACCTTGGCCTCGCGGGACAAAAGTTTGACACCTTCAGGCCACTGCCAATTCCCCAACTCGTATCCATACGCGTTGACCAAATGAGAATACAAACCGTCGTCGAAACTTGTTCCCATAAGGCTCGGCAAGGTTTCAACATGGATGCGCCCCAGCAACACGCCCTCGGCCCGTCCGGTCGCTTCATAGATAATCGGCAAAGTGATGGCGATATAGTCAGCTGACCCGCCAGGGTCCCTGTGACGTTCGGCATGGCCGATCCCTTGCACGGCAAGTTTAAACCCTGTGTCATTGACATCCTTGGCCCCGACAATCGGGGACGAACGCGCCAGAACCTCGCCATTAAGGTTAAACACGCCGACATCTACGGAAAAATATTCCGATATCGCGAAATCCCGCAAGAAAGGTTCGAGATATTCCTGACGCCCGAAGGAATCAACAACCCCGTTCACCACAAGACCAGACTCAGAAAGACTTTCAAGATTGCTCCGCGCAGCTTCAAAATATAGCGCAATGCGCTGGCTACCGGTTTCGGCTTCTCGTTGAAGTTCCTGATTGATTTCCGCAATGATCTGTCGATAGACAAGGAAAGACGCCGCGATCCCGATGATCAGTGAAACCGACAACGTAAGTATCGCACTCACAAACGCAAACTTGCGCGCAATCGGCAAATCATTCCAAGAGCATCTAAGCATGCGTTTTTATCCGTCCTGTTTCAGTGACTGACCGGTACAACAGATCCATTGCTTTGGATGCGCCCAAGGAAAACGTCTGTCGGCATAAGCGCCTCATGCGACGAAGCAGCAAAGGGCTGCTCGAAATATTTCGTCAAACCTTTGTAATCCCGGACCTGCTCAAGGGCATCGCGCACGCGCTCTCGATTTGTCGTGCCCGCGATTTCGATTGCCTCGGCTACAATATGCACAAGATCGTAACCATGGGCAAAGCCAACTTGCGACGGAATATCTTCAGCACTGTCGATGTCCAGGAATTTTCTGGCACTTTGCAACACAGAACGCGCCTTGTCATCGCTGCGGCCTGTAAAGCTGAAAGTCTGTACCACAGTAAGATCCACATCGCTTGACATGCCATTTGTCAAAGACGGCAGATCCCCTCCTGTAATCCCCAAATGAGCGACAATCGGGATTTGAACATCATCGGGGTGCGATCCTGCGGCTTTGATGATTTGCGCCCCCTCGCCTTCATTCGCAATAAGCAAAACTGCATCGACACCGGCAGAAATCATCGCACCGTATCGGTCATACAGATTGACATCACCCCGGTTATACCGATTTTCGGCAACGATCGAGATCCCGGCGACATCCTGCATAACGGCTTCTGCCGCTTTCTTGCAGCTCTGCCCCCAACTATTGTTTGGAAGCAGCAGCCCAAGTTTGCGCCATCCTTTTGCTTGGGCATAACTGATCATCAATTCCAAAGCCCAGCTGTCGCGCATGGACATTCGAAAAACAAAGCTGTCTTGAGGGTGTGCTGACACTATCTGGTCTGCTGCGGCCCACGGGCTGAATACCGGTATACGCAGTGTTTCAGCTTCCTGAGCAAGATCGATCATTACCGGGCTGAATTTACCGCCCACCACAGCAACAACATTCTCATCCTGGGCAAAGGCACGAATATCTGCAACACCCAAGGCAGGAATGGATCGGTTGTCTTTGACATCCAGTCCGACTTTGCTGCCGCCAAGAACACCACCGCGTTCATTAATCTCGGCGACGGCAAGACGCATGCCCATTTCAATGGCTTGGGCTGATGTGCTGGTATTGTGCCCGAATTCGGCTGTTAAACCGATCAGAACCTTCTTGTTTTCTGCTTGGGCACCACTGCCAATCAAGCCCCCCAGGAAATCAGGCACGCAATAACTGTCCTTCGAAACATTTGAATATTCCCGATCATAAGCTTGTGCCAAATCTCCTGAGAAAGAGACCGAAAATCCTTATCTTTCGCGGAAGGCACTATCAAAGCTCTTGAGGACCGGTGACGTTATTGTCTCAAGAAGCGTTCTTTCACCTGTTATTATGTCTGCAATCACGGTCATCCCGGGGCTGATGACAAAGTCTTCGCGCGTACCGACATACTGTTGATCCAGCTCAACATCTGCTTTGTAGAACGGAACACCCTCTTCGTCAGAGAAAGTGGTTGGCGATATCTGCTGAATTACGCCCTGTATCGTACCGTATTGCGAATAATCGAAGGTCAGCACTTTGACATTGGCTTTTTGCCCGATATGGATATGGCCGATATCTTGTGTCGATATGCGCGCTTCGACCTTCAAGCCGGTATCGGCAGGTACAATTTCCATCAGGGTCGCACCAGGCTCGATGACACCGCCAACTGTTTTTACTTCCAACCCTTTGACACGCCCGGAAATCGGGGCTTTGACCAACAGACGTTCAACACGATCACGCGCTCGCACAATCGCAACCCGCACCTCTGCTATTTCGGTCGACAACCGGCTGAGTTCAGATGCGATTTCCGACTGATATCTGGCGCGTGTTTCGACAATACGTTGGCGCGTTTCACCAATGCCTTCGCCAATTCTGGATGCTTCAAGCGTCAAGGCGGCCCGGCTATCAATCAAGCGGGCCAGTTCGCGTTCATCCTCGATCAAATCCATCCGCGGGAACAGGCCCTTTTCAACCAGGGTCCGGCGGCCAGTAACCTGTTCCTGTTTCAGTTTAATCTGACTGCCAACGCCTACTTTCTGGCTTTCAATCGTTGCAAGTTCAGCTTCACGTTCGCGAACTTGTTGGCGCAGAACTTCGATCTGAGACGCTATGGTCTCGCGCTTTGTTTCCAGCTCATAGCGCGCAGCCTTTGCAATTTCCTCATAGAGCGGATCAACGCCTTCGATATCTGGAATGTTTTCATTTCGTGCCGCAGAAAGGAAGCGAATGCGAAACTGAAGGCCCGTCAGGCGTGTCTGAAGCTGGTCAAGTTCCGACTGTGCAATGTGCGGTGACAATTCCAGAAGTGTGTCGCCTTGCTCAACAAACTGGCCTTCTGCGACCGGGATCGAGGACACGATCCCCCCTTCAAGGTGCTGAACCGTTTGCAACGCACTTGTCGGAACAACTTCGCCGGAATTGGCCGAAATTTCGGTCATCGGCATCACCGCACTCCAACCAATCAAGGCCCCGAGCGTCAATGCGAAGGCAAAAGGCGTCAAAATGGACAAACGCCCAGAAACTTTGCGGTCGAAAAGCTGACTTGCTGTGATCGCGTTATTTTTCCAGGAAGCAGACATTTGCGTCCGATCTGAACTATCTTTTGGACTGGTGCGGGTCATGCGCTTACTCCCTCTTTGGATTTCGCGATATCTCTTGGGGCGCAATCCCGTACGAGCGTGCCCTGATTAATGACAAGAACGCGGTCGACTGCAGAAATATATTCAGGTTCATGGGTTACGATAACAACGGTCTTCTCGCCGCGCATTTTGCGCAACTGAGCAAGAAAACGGGCCCGGATTTCGCGATTGGATGCATCTGGTTCATCAAGCAACAACAACCGCGACTGCGCACTCATTACCCGGGCCAACGCAATCCGGCGCACAAGTGATCCAGAAAGCGGCAAGTCGCTCATTCTGGTTTGATATCTATCGGGCAATTCCATGATTTCATCATGAAGCCCATATTCCTTGCAGGTGTCCTCAACTGAATTTCCGTCTTCAATGTCACGGTTAAATGCGACATATTCTTCAATCGATACCGGCAACATGTTCACGTCCCGTGACAGGTATCTCACGGACTGCAGCAATACCGATTGCGGAATTTGCGCCGGGAAAACACCATCGATGGTAACCGTGCCAAGCTGGGAAACCGTTAGCCCCGACAGCAAATCAAGAACCGTTGATTTACCGCTGCCCGTCGGACCGGTAATCGCAACGATTTCACGGGGTTGAATTTCGAAACTGATATTACGAAGAGCCGGTGCCTGACTGTTGGGGTAATTAAACAGCACCGAAGACACACTGACCCGTCCATCAATTCCCCCGCCCTGACCGGCATGAACATTGCCAATTGGGCGGGTCATCAGATTATCTGTCGCTTCTGCGGCATCTGCAATCAGGTTGCGAATCTCATCCTTACGAAGCACTGCTTCCAAGACGGATGGAACCGGGGACATCATACGCCAAATAATCGCGACAACCGCAATCAACACACCGGGTGTGAATGTACCGTTGATCACCAAAATGGCACCTGTCGCAAGCGACACCGTCACGATCAACGACGTCAAGGCATTGGTCGCAATACGCGCATAGGACAATGTTTTCTGTCGCTGCATCTCGGCTTCGGCCAGACGGGCAGATGCGTTCGTAAAACGTTGATGCCATATTGATGAATTGCCAGATGCCTTGATGGAAAACAGTTTTCGGGACAGCTCATCACAGATCATGCCGTATTCTTCGGCACGGCGCAGCGCGACCTTTGTACGCAGATCAGCATCGGAAAGAACGCGCAGGATTACACCACCGCCCAGGATCAACATGGTGATTGGCAAAATCACCAGCCACCCTGCCAACAACCAAATAACCGCCATGTAGGCAATAAAGACGGGCATTTCGAGCAATGCTGTACCGATCGGCCCGGTGACGATGTTGCTCAGACGTTCGTTGTCGCGAATAATCGCGGATGCCTCGCGGCTGGTAAAGCGGCGCGCATTGGCAACCGTCATTTTAAAAAGCCGCGCATTGCGCACGATACTGATTTTGAGATCAAGCAACGCCGCAGCATTTGCAAGAATGCGCCCTTTTAACGTGCGCAAGATAAACTCGACGATCCCCGCCGTAAGCAGTCCACCGGAAAGATACCAAAGGACAGTCATGTTTTTACTGGTCAGGACCTGATCATAGACTGCCAGTGTATAAAGCGGCAAAGCCAATGCAAGCAAACTTGCAGCAAAGGTCAAAAGTCCCAGTTCCAAAACCGAGTTACGCGACCCGGACAGTGCTGTTTTCAGCCAGTTATACCCGCGTGCACCCGCCGCACCTTTCGAGGCCGCGACAGCAGACTGAGGCTGTAAAATGATGGCCCGACCACTGGTTCGGACATCGGGCATCGGATATTCAAGGCCAGTTTCCATTGAAAGACAGGCGACATCCCCTTGTGCATTAGGCACATAAACGGTCGTCTGCCCGGCTGCATCTTCGAATGCAAACAAGCTTTCATGCAGCAACAGGTCTTCAAGGCGATGAGACTCGATCGTTGCACCAAGAGACTGCGCAAGGACAATCTCGGCAAGTGCATCAAGATCCACTGTCCCGAAGTCACGGCAAAGCGTTTTTACATCAAGTTGAGTAAGCGTGACACCCGCACCTGTCAGGAGCTTTCGCACCCCTTCATAAGTTTTTGTTTCATAGAGGCCCCCATCGCCCCAAGCAGTCGCCAAACTGTTTTGGCTCGCAGACTGTTTAGACATATTATTTGTCCTCCGGACGAGGGATCGGCATCAGCAACTGATTTTCGATGACAAATTGTCTGTCACAAATCGCTCTAAGCGATGGGCGATCACCAAACACCAGAATCGTTGCAGTTCTTTTGAGCATCTTCAGCGTTTGCGCAAACCGCAGTTCGGTTCGTGCATCAAGCGTCAAGGTTGCGTCATCGACAATGATCACCTTGTTGTTGGCCGCAAGGCCACGCACAATTGCAACCTGCTGAAGCAGCCCGTCGGGAAGCCTTGTCGGATTATCACCAATCATGGTGCCAAAACCGTCAGGAAGCTTCTTGATTTGTTCATCCAGACCAATCAGATGGCAAAGATAGCGGACATCGGCATAGCGATCTTCTTTGCCGGAACTCAGAACATCCATCATCGGTGCGCGTTCCAGAACCGGAAGACGACCGATCAAGGTTATATTATGTCGAACTGCCTCGGCATTGCCGGCATCAAGCACAATGTTGTCGTATCTGACACTCCCCTGATAGGGATAAAGCCCGGTCAAAGCATGCACGACTTTGGTTTTGCCAAGACTTGCAGGTGCGGAAAAACCGACGGCCTCGCCAGAATCTGCTTTGAAATCGGCATCAACAATAATTCTGCCTTCATGATTGCGAATAACCATCTGCGCATTGATTGCAGGCGGTTTTTTAAACATTCGCGCTCCCTGGTCACTGCCAAGATACTCCATGGGGATACCATGCCCTTGACGCGCCCGGGTCTTCCGTTCCGGTGACTGTCCGCCGCCAAGAACCAGTTCATAGACACTCCGCATCGGCTCAAGCGCCCGTCCTGCCAACAGCGTAAAGGCGGCAAGACCACCATGAGACAAATCACCGTCCAGAACAGCCAGACACCCGACCAGAACAACCGACCCAATCATGATCTGAGAGAAAAACGAAAACAGATCACCGATTGTCGATGTGTATTCCTTCTGTCGACGGAAACGAAATGCCTGGCGCTCGTACAGCGATGTCAATTTTTGTAAAACCGGCACTTCTGCAGCGATGGTTCTGATCTGGGCCAGGCTGTCATAAATCCGATCAACGAAGTCCTGCTGATGCTGGCGGTTATTATTCAGACGCCGGGACGAGCGGCTATGGAGCATTCCCAAAACAAAGGAAAATATTCCAAATACAAGGCAAACAGCTGCTGGCACGATGACCAGTTCACCAGCAACGATCCAGATCATCACCAGAAACGCAAAGGCGAACGGAATATCGGCAACGGACTTTATCCACAGCAAGGCGCGTTGTCGCGCAGGCACACCCGCCGACAAACTGCCAAGCAGTTCATTCAGAGACATGCCTTTGGATGATGGATATCTCTCAGACAGCATCTGATAAACCCGGTTCGAGCGCGCGACATGATCCAGCCGCGACGCCAAATGGGACTCAAGCGAAAGCCGCGACAATCGGAGCAGCAAGTCCACCGCCACCACACACGCGATGGCAAATGCAAGAACCCAAAGGGTTTCGTATGATTGGTTCGGAATGACCCGGTCATAAATCATCAAAATCGCCAGCGGCAAGGCCAGCGACAACAGATTGATAAGCGATGTTGCAACGACCAGCGAAACCGCCTCGACAAACCGTACTCCGGCGCGCTTACCTGTCTCGTCGCTATAAATCTGCGACTTATCAATTTCTGCTGGCGATGAACTGGTCATTCGACACTCCGCTATTTCGCCGCGTTAAAAATACGGCACTCTCAAACAATAAGAGTGCCTTACCTTCGGGCGCATAACAGTAGAGCAGGTGTTGAGTATTTGTTATTTCTTTGTTGCGCGCAGCCTGTCACGCCAAAGTCACGCTGATTGCACAACAGATATCACGTGTCTGAGGATACATTCTGGAAGATATAACCGCTTCCACGCACGGTTTGAATGAAACGCGGATGGGCAGGTTCCGGTTCGATCTTTTTGCGAAGCCGGACAATCATGATATCGATACTTCGATCCATATATTCCCATTCCCGACCTGTTACCGCCAGCATAAGGTCGTTTCGGGTCAGAACCTTCCCCTCGTTCTGGACAAAAAAGGCAAGAAGACCTGCTTCATTTGAAGAGAGAACATGCTGGCGCCCATCCCGGTGAGTAAGGCGATAGGTTGCGCGATCAAGCTTCCAATCCCCGATTTCAAGGTTCATCGGCCCATCAACAGCAATTGGATTTACCTCTGTACCGTTATCCTGGGGCATTGGCCGCGACATGTTGTACCGTCTCAACACGCTTTTGATACGTGCCAAAAGCGTTCTCGGCTCAAACGGTTTTGAAACATAATCGTCCGCTCCCAGCTCAAGCCCGACAATCTGATCAACGTCGGATGTCTTGCGGGAAATGATGATAATCGCGGCATCGGATTCCTTGTGCAGTTCCCGGGTGATGTCAAAACCGTCACCGTCAGGCAAGCGAATATCAAGCAGAATCAAATCGTAACGACTTTGCTCCAGACATTTCTCCATCTCGGCCTTACTGGCAGCCACATCTGCTTCATAGCCTTCCCCCTGAAGATAGATCTCAAGCAGATTGGTGATATCCGGATCATCGTCGACAACCAGGATTCGAGGCGCGTTTGGCAAAGCATTTCTCCAAATTAAAAGCCAGGAGCTACAAAAGGATAACAATTCGAAACCAAACCTGCATGTCTTTTTATACCCGCTAGCATGACCATGTAGAACGAAATAAACCCCAAACGCAGGATTGCTCTGTCATGGCATATTCACCCGAGCAGGTTCAGTTTCTGGTACCGAAGCTTTCAGGAGGCATCAGTCCTTTTTCCTCCTCCTTGCTAAGAGAACAATCCGCGCTTGCAAGTGTGCACACAGGCGACCGCGATCCCTATGACCCCTTTGCTCCGATTATCGAGCAAAGCGGCCAGTTCGCGCCTGCTGATGCACAGCCTGACATTGCACCAACCGATTTCTCGGCTGCCCTTCCTGACAGTCCATCGGACCTTTCGGACGCCTCATCGGCCGGCTCCGTTGGCGGCGACGATAATATTCCCGCGGCAAATGCAAACCTGAACGATGAAGACGCCGTACCGGCAGGGGATACTTCATCCATCGTACCGGGGCGTCTCACCCCGGATCCGGAAGATGCGGTTTCGCCTGCGCTCGACACCTCCGGTGACGGCGGCGCTGGAACCTTCAGCCCTGCTTCAGGCGTCGCAAGCTCCGGCTCCGCAGCGGACACGACCCCGGTTGTCGGTGCTCCCACGCTTGAGGTAACACCTGCAACAGGGCTCGAGGACGGAACCTTTCCCCTTGAAATCAGCGCCGGGCCCACCACCCCGGGTTCGACGGTTACCATTACGCTTGATAATTTGCCTGACGGCACGGTTTTAAGCGCAGGCCAGGTTAACCCGGATGGGTCTGTGACCCTGACAGAAGACGAACTTGACGGTCTGACCATTACCCCCCCTGCGGATTACGAGGGGGAATTCGACATTACAGTGACAGCGACCGCAACAGATGGTCAAACATCTGCAACAACCACGTCAACCTTGCCCGTGACCGTGCAAAATACTGCTGACGCACCTGACCTTGACGTCACAGCGGCAAGTGGGCTTGAAGATACCGCTATTTCGCTCGACATTGATGCTGCGATTACCGGCACAGGTGAAATTCTAACCGTCACGATCGATGATATCCCGGCGGGTGCAACCCTTTCGGCTGGTACGGTGAACGCCGACGGGTCGGTCACATTGTCCGCCGATCAAATTGATGATCTCACCATTACGCCGCCGCTGCATTTCGATGGCAATTTTGATTTGTCCATTTCTGCAACCGCATCTGACGGCACGAATGAAGAGACCTCAACCGCTACACTTTCAGTCGCTGTCGAAGGTGTTGCTGATACCCCAGCCCTGGCGACCCCGCCAGCATCGGGCAATGAAGACGCCCCGATTGCACTCGATATCTCATCCGCCCTGATTGATAGTGACGAGACCCTTTCAATCACCATTTCCGATATCCCGGCGGGCGCGACCCTGTCGGCTGGTACCGTAAATCCGGATGGAACGGTGACTTTGACACCGGCAGAACTGAGTGGCCTTCAGATCACGCCACCGGCTGATTTCAGTGGAGATTTCGATCTGACCGTTACTGCAACCTCAACCGATGGCACCGATACGGCGCAGATTTCTGATACGCTGAATGTCGATGTTATTCCGGTTGCAGATACCCCGACCCTTGCCGTTACCCCGGTGTCAGGCAACGAAGATACACCTATTGCCCTTAACATTGGCGCTGGCCTTAGCGATGCAGATGAAACTCTTACCGCTGTCATCAGCGACATACCGACGGGTGCAACGCTTTCGGCAGGTACAGTAAATCCGGATGGTTCTGTCTCTCTGACGGGTGCGGAACTGACAGGCCTGACCATTACCCCACCGTCGAACTTCAATGGATCGTTTGATCTTTCTGTTGAAGTGACAGCAACCGACGGCACCGATACGGCATCCCTGTCTGAAACCTTGAACGTCAATGTCAATCCCGTCGCCGATGCGCCGACCCTTTCGGTTACCCCAGGTTCGGGGAACGAAGACACGGCCATTGATCTTGATATCAGTTCAGCCCTGACTGTCTCGTCCGAGGTTCTGTCGCTTACGATCAGTGACATCCCGGCAGGTGCAACCTTGTCTGCGGGAACGGTGAACCCGGATGGCACAGTCAGCCTTGACCCTGCTGATGTCGCGGGCCTTCAAATCACCCCGCCAAGCGATTACAGCGGAACCTTTGACCTGACCGTGACGGCGACCTCTACCGATGGAACGGATACCGCATCTGTCTCAGAAGCGCTGAGCGTCAATGTCGTTCCGGTTGCGGATACCCCGACACTTGGCGTCACCCCTGCATCGGGGAATGAAGATACTGCGATCTCGCTTGATATTGCAGCGGGTCTTACCGACCTTGATGAAACGCTTCAGGTCACCATCAGTGATATTCCCGCAGGATCGGTTTTGTCTGCCGGGACAGTTAACCCGGACGGGTCGGTTACCCTCAGTGCAGCTGACCTTTCGGGGCTGACTATTACCCCGCCGGAGCATTTCAGCGGGACATTTGATTTGGACGTTGTTGCGACTGCGATTGACGGAACAGATACGTCTTCGTTGTCGACGACCTTGTCTGTCGATGTGGTCCCGGTTGCGGATGCGCCGACACTGGTTGCGAATGATGTTACCGGCGACGAGGACACAACCGTCACGCTTGATCTTTCATCAGCCCTTGTCGATAGCAGTGAAAGCCAGGAAATCGTCATCTCGGGTGTTCCTGCCGGCTTTAGCCTTTCGGCTGGCACTGTAAATCCTGACGGATCTATCACCCTCACCGAGGGCGAACTCAGTGGCCTGTCGATTGATGCACCAACTCATTACAATGGTTCGTTCGATCTTACGGTGACCGCGACGTCAACCGACGGTACAGACACCGCATCTTCTGTTGAAACCTTTACCGTTACGTTTGATGCGGTTGCGGATGCCCCGACCTTGTCGGCAACCCCGGCATCGGGCATCGAAGATACCCCTGTTGCGCTTGATATCGCATCGGCACTGACCGCACCCAACGAAGTCCTGTCGATCACTTTAAGTGATGTTCCAGCAGGCACGACTTTCTCCGCCGGAACGGTGAACCCGGATGGCACCGTCACGCTTACCCCCGCAGAGCTTAGCGGCCTGGTGATGACCCCGCCAGAACATGTCAGTGGCACGATCAACCTGACCGTAACCGCAACATCCGTTGATGGAAGCGATAGCGCATCGACCACCACCAATCTGCCGATTGATCTCACTGCGGTTGCCGATACTCCGACTTTGAGTGTCAATGACGTAACGGGCAACGAAGATACCCCGATTGCACTTGATGTTGCATCTGCACTGGTCGATCCGAGCGAAACACTTTCGGTAACCATCAGCGACATTCCTGCCGGCGCCGTTTTGTCGGCGGGAACCGTCAACCCGGACGGATCTGTAACCCTGACGGCTGCGGAACTGCAGAACCTGACGATTCAGGCACCAAACAATTTTTCCGGTTCCTTTGATCTGTCGATCAACGCCACATCTACCGATGGGGCGGATGTCGCATCAATTGCTGATAACTTTACGGTCAATGTTCTGCCTGTGGCAGACGCACCTGATTTGACGGTTACACCGGCAACCGGTATCGAAGATACGCTGGTTGATCTCGATATCACCACCGCGTTGACCGACATATCAGAAACCCTTTCGGTAACCATCAGTGACATCCCGGCTGGCGCAACATTGTCAGCAGGTACCCTGAACCCGGATGGCACGGTTACACTCAACCCGGCAGAGCTTTCGGGCTTGCAGCTTGATCCGCCAGCCAACTTTAGCGGCCAGATCAGCCTTACTGTCACCTCGACCTCGGCGGATGGCCCCGATACGGCATCAACGGTCAAAACTCTGGATGTTGATATTGCGCCAGTCGCAGATACCCCGACTCTGGCAGTCAATGACATCACAGGAAATGAAGATACCGCGATCGCGCTTGATATCGCATCAGGCCTGACGGATCCGAGTGAAGTCTTGTCCATTACCGTTTCTGACATTCCGGACGGGGCAACCCTGTCAAAAGGAACGGTCAATGCTGACGGCTCCGTCACCCTGACCCCGGCACAATTAAGCGGCCTGACCATCACCCCGCCTGAACATTTCAGCGGTGATTTTGACCTGTCTGTTGTCGCGACTTCTGTCGATGGACCGGAAAGCGCAAGCATTTCCGATACATTCAATGTCAATGTTAATCCGGTTGCCGATACACCAACCATCAACGCCCAGAATGTAACGGGCGACGAAGACACCCCGATTACACTTGATATCTCATCAAGCCTTATTGATCCTGACGAAACGCTGTCTATCACCATCAGCGATATTCCGACAGGCTCGACCTTGTCGGCAGGGACGGTCAATCCGGACGGAACTGTCACGCTGACACCTGCTGAACTTTCTGGCCTGACCATCACCCCGCCTGAACATTTCAGCGGCCAAATCACCTTGACCGCAACGGCGACCTCGGTAGATGGGGCTGACAGCGCGTCCAATTCTGATCAGTTCGATATTGTCGTTAACCAGGTTGCGGATGCACCGAACCTTCTGGTCAACCCGGCGACCGGACCGGAGGATACGGTCATCGCCCTTGATATCGAAGCAAGCCTTACCGATCCGTCCGAGATTTTGAATGTCGTCATTGATAACATTCCAGAGGGCGCAAGTTTCAGTGCCGGTTCATTAAATGCCAATGGCACCCTGACACTGACACCTGATGAATTGCCGGGGCTGACCTTTACCCCGCCAACCCATTACAGTGGCTCGATTGATCTGGACATTACGGCGATCTCGCTTGATGGTCGTGATAGCGCAACGACAAACGATACATTGTCGATCAATGTCACCCCTGTTGCTGATACCCCCGTCCTGACCGCCATTCGTGCGACCGGGAACGAAGACAGTGACATTGCGCTCGATATTCGTGCATTGCTTACCGACACCTCAGAAGTTCTCAATGTCGTCATCAGCGACATTCCTGCCGGTGCGACGCTTTCGGCCGGTACTGTAAACCCTGACGGCACTGTTACGATTGCCGCTGCAGATCTTGCAGGGCTCACGATCCGTCCGCCCCAGGACTTCAATGGCAATATGAACCTGACCGTCACCGCGACCTCAACGGATGGCAGTGACGTTGCTCAAACATCCGAAAGCCTAACCGTCCGGGTGGTTCCGGTTGCCGACGCCCCAATTCTGACTGTCGTTGATCCGACAGTACTGGAAGACAATGTCGTTTCACTGGATATTTCGGCAGCATTGACTGTTCCAACTGAAACGCTGTCAGTTACGATCAGCGACATCCCTGATGGGGTTACCATCAATGGCGGAACCTATACGCCGAATGGCAACGTAACCTTTACGCCTGATCAATTGGCCGGCGCGACAATGACAACGCCTAGCCATTTCTCAGGAACGCTTGACCTTACGGTGACGGCAACTTCGGCAGATGGGCCTGACACTGCATCCGTGACCGAAACCCTGTCCGTAACCGTTGACGCGGTTGCAGATGGCCCGAACCTTAAGACACCAACTGCAAGTGGTGCCGAAGACAACGATATTGCCCTGAACATCTCGGCTCCGTTTGTCGATGACAGCGAAACACTTGGTGCGATCACGATTTCGGGCATTCCCGATGGTGTGACGCTAAGTGCCGGCACCGTTAACCCGGACGGCTCGGTAACCCTTACGCCAGCGGAATTGACCGGACTGACACTGACCCCGGTTCACGATTATAGCGGTTCGTTCAATCTGACCGTGACGGCATCGACAACCGATGGTACGGACGTTGCTGTTCAGACCAAAACGATGGCTGTTTCAATTAGCCCGGTCGCCGATACACCCGAATTGATTGTGAATACGTCAACCGGCCTCGTCGGCAACGAAATTCCGCTTGATTTCTCTGCCGCAGTTACAGATCCGAGCGAGACACTCTATCTTTCGATTTCCGGTATACCTGACGGCGCAGAGCTTAGTGCCGGGGCGGTAAATGCCAACGGTTCTGTCACCTTGACCGAAGCCGAACTGGCCAATCTGACAATTACACCACCAAGTGGCTATACCGGCACGTTTGATCTGGAAATCACGGCCACATCCGAGGATGGCTCGGACAAGGCCCTGAATACCGAAACGATGACGGTCATTGTCGCACCGAACCCCGGTGGCGATGGCGGCAGTGGCGGCGGCGGTGGCCTTGGGAACTACGCTGTTTCCGGCGACGAAGACACCGCTATCGGAATTGATATTCAGACCGTACTCGGTGGTGCTGGCGCAACGTCCTACACCATTTCCGATATCCCGGCGGGCGCGACCCTGTCGGCAGGCACGGTTAATCCTGATGGCACCGTCACCCTTACGCCAGTGGAACTCCTTGGCCTGACTGTCACCCCGCCTGAAAACTTTAGCGGTCAATTCAATCTGACAGTTGATGGCAATCCGTCCGTTACCGGCCCCGAACAAATCGCTGTCAATGTTTACCCGGTTGCCGATGCACCAAATCTGGTGGTCAATGATATCGCAGCAAACGAAGACGACACGGTTTTGCTTGATATCTCGGCATCGTTGACAGACCCGGATGAAAATCTGGCGATCACCATCAGCGATATTCCGGAAGGTGTCTCGCTTAGTGCGGGTATCGAGAACCCGGACGGGTCGATTACTCTGACCCCCGATGAATTGTCGGGACTGACCTTGACACCGCCTAAAAACTTCAGTGGATCACTTGATCTGACCATTTCTGCGACCTCGGCAGAAAGTGGGGACCGTGCGGTTACATCTGATACCCTGACCGTCACACTTGCACCGGTGGCAGATGCCCCTGCACTTAGCGCACCGAATGTTTCGGGCGACGAAGATACCACGATTGCCTTGAATGCATCGGTAAGTGTCACCGACACAGATGAAACCATTTCGTCCATCGTCATCAGCGACATCCCCGCCGGGGTAACTCTTAACGGCGGCACACTTAATCCGGATGGAACTGTTTCGGTAACATCTGCAGAACTGGCTGATATGACCATCACGCCACCTGCCAACTTTAGCGGCTCTCTTAGCTTTACTATCACCGCCACCTCGACCGAGGCGGGCGACACCGCAGTCAGTACCAAAACGGTCACCGTCAACGTTGACCCGGTTGCAGATACCCCGATGGTGGTTGCCAATGATGTCGTCGGCAACGAAGATGGCGTCATCGCGCTTGATCTGTCGGCAATATCGATAGATCCGAGCGAGAATCTTACCGTCTTCATCAGTGACATCCCTGAAGGAGTTGTTCTGAGCGACGGTACACTGACAGCCGATGGCTCCGTCATTCTTACACCTGATCAGCTCTCCAACCTGACCGTAACACCACCGACCGACTACAATGGTACGTTTGATATGACGATCAACGTAGTGGCTGCTGATGGGTCAGATCGCACGACCTATAGCGATACATTTTCTGTCACGGTTGATCCGATTGCCGATACACCAACATTGACAACCGTTCCGGCACGCGGTGACGAAGACAGCGCAATTGATCTTGATATCACTTCGTCCCTGATAGTTGACAGCGAAGTTCTCGACATTGTCATCAGTGGCATTCCAACCGGTGCGACCTTGTCGGCAGGCACCGTCAACCCCGATGGAACCGTTACAGTAACTGCAGCGGAGCTAAGCGGCCTGACCATCACCCCGCCCAGCGACTACAGCGGGTCATTCGATTTGACGGTCAGCGCAACCTCAACTGACGGCACCAGCACGGATACTGTAACCAAGCTCCTTGGTGTTACGGTTGACCCGGTCGCCGATGCCCCGATCTTTACCCCGGCACCCGCCATAGGTGACGAAGATACCAGCATCGCTCTTGATCTTGGTGTTGCGGTCACCGACAGCAGCGAAGTGCTTTCGGTTAACATCAGTAATATTCCTTCAGATGCTGTACTGAGTGCGGGAACCCTGAACCCTGATGGTTCCTATACCCTGACGCCGGCGCAGTTGACCGGATTGAACATCTCGATGCCCGAAAACTACAACGGCACCTTTGATCTTGATGTGTCCGTCACGGTTGTCGATGGCAATGATACAACGTCCGTTTCCCAAGTCATCCCGGTAACCTTCACCCCGGTTGCGGATCCGCTGACAGTGTCTGTCAGTGATGCGTCCGGGCTTGAAGATACCGCCTTGGTACTTGATGTCGCTGCAACATTGTCGAACCCCGACGAGATACTTTCGGTTGATGTCAGCGATATCCCCGCAGGATCGGTCCTGTCTGCCGGCACGGTCAATCCTGATGGCACGGTAACCCTGACTGCAGCAGAACTGTCCAGCTTGACGATTACGCCGCCAAACGACTTTAGCGGATCATTTGATCTGACAGTGACAGCCAACTCTATTGATGGCTCATCCGTTGCGTCTGTTTCCGATGTGATATCGGTATCTGTTGCACCACAGGCAGATACTCCGACCCTGTCGGCACAAAACGCAACAGGTGCGGAAGACACCGCCATTGCATTGACGATTGATGCGGCTCTGAGCGACCAATCTGAAATCTTGACCATTACCATCGCCGATGTACCGGTTGGCTCGACGTTGTCAGCAGGAACCGACAATGGCAACGGAACCTGGTCACTCGCCCCTGGGGATCTTGATGGTCTAACCATCACGCCACCAAGCGACTTCTACGGCTCGTTCGATCTGGCAATCACTGCGACGTCGACTGACGGTTCGGAAACCGCATCGATACAAACGGTCCTTCCGGTTGACGTCACATCTGTTGCCGATAGCCCCATGCTGTCACTTGAGTTGCCCGGTACGGTGCTGGAAGACACAGCTACGCCTCTGACGGTAAATGTCGGTGCATTGGAGCCAGGCGAACTGCTCGAAGTCACCATCGAAGGTTTGACTTCTGATCAAACCCTGTCGGCCGGGACCCTGAACCCGGATGGCAGTTGGACCCTGACCCAAGAAGAACTGGTCGGATTGAATGTCACCGCACTTGATCCGGGCAGCAACCTGCTGACTGTCACTGCAACTGCAAATGACCACGCGAGTGGTACAAGTGCAAGTACTGTTGCCACCATCAACCTTGAAGTCCTCAATGTTGCAGAAGCACCGTCTTTGAACCTCGCCCTGCCGGGTGTTGTTCTTGAAGATACCGCAACACCCCTTACCATTGATGTCGGTGTTCTGGCACCGGGTGAACTTCTTGACGTCAAAGTTGAAGGCCTGACCTCTGACCAGACCTTGTCATCCGGCGTTAAAAACCCGGACGGCAGCTGGTCCCTGACACAGGAAGAACTGGTCGGATTGAATGTCACCGCACTGGATCCGGGCAACAACCTGTTGACTGTCACTGCAACCGTCACTGACCCGATCAGTGGCACCAGTGACAGCTCCATTGCTGATATTAATCTTGAGGTCCTGAACGTCGCAGAAGCACCAACTTTGAACCTCGCCCTGCCGGGTGTTGTTCTTGAAGATACTGCCACACCCCTTACCATTGATGTCGGTGTGCTGGCACCGGGTGAGCTTCTTGACGTCAAAGTTGAAGGCCTGACCTCTGATCAAACCTTGTCAGCCGGCGTTAAAAACCCGGACGGCAGCTGGTCCCTGACACAGGAAGAACTGGTCGGATTGAATGTCACGGCACTGGATCCGGGCAGCAACCTGTTGACTGTCACCGCAACCGTTACTGATCCGATCAGTGGCACCAGTGACAGCACCATTGCTGATATTAATCTTGAAGTCCTCAATATCGCAGAGGGTCCGGCCCTTACGCTTGGGCTGCCGGGGATCGTGCTGGAAGACACAGCAACACCGCTGACCATTGATGTCGGTGTGCTGGCACCGGGAGAACTTCTTGATGTCACTGTCGAAGGTTTGACCTCTGATCAGACCTTGTCAGCCGGCGTTAAAAACCCGGACGGCAGCTGGTCCCTGACACAGGAAGAACTGGTCGGATTGAATGTCACGGCACTGGATCCGGGCAGCAACCTGTTGACTGTCACCGCAACCGTTACTGACCCGATCAGTGGCACCAGTGACAGCACCATTGCTGACATCAATCTTGAGGTCCTCAATATCGCGGAGGGTCCGGCCCTTACGCTTGGGCTGCCGGGTATCGTGCTGGAAGACACGGAAACACCCCTTACCATTGATGTCGGTGTTCTGGCACCGGGTGAACTTCTTGACGTCAAAGTTGAAGGCCTGACCTCTGATCAGACCTTGTCAGCCGGCGTTAAAAACCCGGACGGCAGCTGGTCCCTGACACAGGAAGAACTGGTCGGATTGAATGTCACAGCACTGGATCCGGGCAGCAACCTGTTGACTGTCACTGCAACCGTTACCGATCCCATCAGTGGCACCAGTGACAGCACCATTGCTGATATTAATCTTGAGGTCCTGAACGTCGCAGAAGCACCAACTTTGAACCTCGCCCTGCCGGGTGTTGTTCTTGAAGATACGGCCACACCGCTTACCATTGATGTCGGGGTGCTGGCACCGGGTGAGCTTCTTGACGTCACCGTCGAGGGGTTGACCGCTGATCAAACCTTGTCGGCCGGGACTCAGAACCCGGATGGCAGTTGGAGCATGACACAGGAAGAACTGGTCGGATTGAATGTCACAGCACTGGATCCGGGCAGCAACCTTCTGACTGTTACCGCAACCGTCACAGACCCGATCAGTGGTAGCAGTGACAGCACCATTGCTGACATCAACCTTGAAGTCCTTAATGTTGCTGATGCCCCGGCAATCTCGATAGACCTTCCGGCAAGTGTACTTGAAGATGAAGCAAATCCTCTGGCGATTACGATTGGCGACCTTGCCGCGACCGAAGAATTGTCTTTGACAATTGACGGTGTAGACAATGGTGCGACCTTGAACGCCGGTACGCTCAACCCGGATGGCACTTATAGCTTGGAGCTTGTTGACCTTGTTGGTTTGACATTGACGCCTGAAACCGGTGACGATTTGCATCTTTCGATCACGGCGTCAGTAACTGACAGTTCCTCGGCGACATCGGACGCAACAACGACAACTGTTGACGTAGATGTTATTCCAAATGCCGTCGATCCCCTGATTTAGGCAGAAAGGAAGCAACAGTGAAAATCGCAACAGAGCGACAACAGAGCGCCACACAAAAACCGGCACATCCGATCCGCGTTTTGATCTGTGACGATTCTGTCTTTATGCGGATGGCCGTGCGGACATTATGCGAAGCCCACCCGATGATCGAAGTTGTTGGCGAAGCCGAGGACGGGGAGGACGCGATTGCCGCGGTCAAGGAGCTTATGCCCGACATTATCACCATGGATATTTCCATGCCGGGCATGGACGGGGTATCGGCAACACGTCGTATCCTTGAACAGCATGATGTGCCGATCATCATTCTGAGCTCAATCTCTGAGCGTCGCAGTGAACTGGCCGCAAAACTGATGGACCAAGGGGCTGTCGACGTGATCTGGAAATCGGCATCGCTGATGGATATCGATATTGATGGTATCGCCAATACCATTCTTGAGAAAATCCTGTTCTGGGCCAAATGTCCCAAAGGGGGCGATACCGGTGCGGAAACATCAGACAAGCTTCTGCCAAATACTGAAAAACCTGGCAGCGCCCTGATCTCGATGGGAAGCGGTTGCTATGACCGGGTGCCTAAACTCTTCAGTCATCTCACGGCCGAAAGTGCGCCTGTCATTGTGTTCCCCAATGCACCGCGATCATGCAAGGACGGCTTTGTTCGCTATCTGGAAAAATTCAGTCCGGTGCCCGTCCATGCCTATCCCGAGGGAGAACCTCTTGCCAATGGCAATGTGTATTGCGTTTTCGCCCGCAATGGTTTGGCGCTTGAAAAAAACTCTGACGGGAATATCGAATTCACTCCATCAAGTAATCTGTCTGAGAATGTTGAACAGATCAGTTATTACGCCAAAAAACTGACAGAGCTTAACCTGCATCCGATGACGATCGTCCTGTCGGGGAGTGATGCACAGATTGCCCAACAAATTACGGGTTCGATAGCCCTGTTCAAATCGCTGTTCATCGAAACACCCGATAGCTGTATCGACCCGTCTGTCGTCAATCAGCTTTCCCAGAGTGAATTGTCACAGCAACAGATCCATACCCCTGACACACTAGCCGAATTGATGAGGTTATTATGAGCGTGCTCGACGAACAACAACGCGCTGACCTACAAAGTAAACTTGCTGCACTGCGCGAGAGCTACGCACAAAGCATTCCCGCAAAACGTGCTGACATTGCGCAGAAATGGACACACTTCTACGAAACCAATGATCAACAGAAGTTGTCCGAACTGATTGATGTCGTGCACAAGCTTGCGGGCACGGCAAAAACATATGGCTTTGCCGAGATCGGTGTATTGGCAAGTGATCTTGAAGACGCGCTTCTTCTCTTGCAAGAAGACATCGGGAATTCTGACCTGTTCCGACAAGCCGATAAAGTCGCCCGGAAACTGAATACGACTACGACATAATCATCACTGCCAGCCCGCTCAAAGAAAGATCAGCAAGTTAAACCGGCATGCCAGATACCGCCGACCTGATGGAAATTATAGTATCTGGCAAGGCCATCCGATACGACACCAATGTGGCTCAATCATCTCACACGGGATTAGATGCTTGAGAGCACCGTCTTGTAACGGGCTTCAGCCCAGACGAAGAGTTCGCTAGAGCAATTTCCGTTTAGATCGAAACGGAAATTGCTCTAGCGCAGCCAGTCAGTTCTGTTCCCCAGTTTGTCGATCAGAAAGTCAATGAAAACCCGGGTTTTAGGCGTCAGGACATTGGATCTGGGATACATCAGCCACAGAACAGATTGATCATTGTAACGCCAGTCGGGCAGTACCCGGATCAAACGGCCTTCTTTGAGTTCTCGTACGACACTCCACAACGAATTGATTGAGATCCCCATTCCGGACAGTGTTGCTTCGCGCTGAGCATCACCATCATCCACAATAATGCTGTTGGTCATGCGCTGCGTATCCAATGTAACGACGACGCCATCGGAATTTATCAGTTCGCGCTGCGCAAGATTACACCACGCTATGAATTCATGTTGATACATATCATCAGGCGTTTCAGGCATCCCATGTTGGGCAAGATAATCCGGAGACGCACACAAAACGCGGGTATCATCGGCAAGTTTACGCCCCTTTAGGCTGCTGTCCGTCAAGGGCGCACTCCGCAATGCCAGATCAAAGCTGCCTTCGATGGTATCAAAACGCGTATCGGACAAGCGTAAATCCAGCGTCAAATCCGGATAGGCTGCACAGAATTCCGGTAGGATCGGCATGATATGAAGCTGGGCAAAACTGCTGGGTGCTGCGAAACGCAATGTGCCTTTGGGCCCTGGTGCCGCCCCACCAAGTGCTGCGCGTGCTGCTTCTTCTTGGGCCAAGATCTCTCGCGCGTAAGGCAAGAAGTCAGAACCCTCTATCGACAATGAAACCTTGCGGGTTGTCCGCCGGATAAGTTCAACCCCCAACTCAGTTTCAAGTTTTGCCAGCCGCGCACTCGCCACAGCAGGCGCAAGCCCCAGCTCCCTTCCCGCTGCACTGATATTCAAGCGTTCAGCTGCCTTGACAAAAAGACGCAGACCATCTGTGTCCATTTTTTTGATTTCCTTCAAAACCCGAAAACTGAATTTCAATCTTTGGCGATTTTATCGAAATAGGCAAAACAATACGTTTGGCAAAACACGTATTTGCTTTGGAGTTTCAAGATGAACGCAATCACTCGACACAGCCATGGTATTGAAGCACGGATTATCGACGCCTTTAATTTTCGACATGCGACCAAGATCTTTGATCCGGACCGTAAAGTTCCGGACGCTCAATTCGTAACCGTTCTGGAAGCAGCCCGTCTGTCGCCAACATCGTTCGGTCACGAACCGTTCAAGATTCTGGTAATCCAGACACCGGAAAAACGCGAACTGTTTCGTGAATTCTCCTGGGGTGCTAACGGCATGATGAACGGATCAGCCGGACAGCTGGGCACAGCAAGCCACTTTGGTATCATCCTTGCCAGCACCGCGAAAACCATGACGGCAAGGTCAGACTATCTGCAAGATTTCTATCGCGACGTTAAAAAACTGCCTGACGACGTCATTGAAATGTTCAATGGAGCTTATGGTAAATTCCAGTCCACCGATCACAACATCACCACGGATCGAGAGATCTCAGACTGGGCAGGAAAACAAGCCTATATCGTCCTGGCGAACATGATGACCACGGCGGCGTTGATGGGGATCGATTCCTGCCCGATCGAAGGATTTGACATGGCCCTGACCAGTAAAACACTTGAACAGCATTTTGATATCGACCTGGATATCTGGAAACCGGCCGTGATGTTTGGTTTTGGATATCGAGCCAAAGACCCGGAATTCCCCAAGACACGCCGGTCCATGAAAGAAACTGTCAGCTGGTTCTGATTGCCCTGTCATCAAGACAAAAGCAGCACTAACGATCCACGCCTGACAAACAGCTGATTTGTGATTTTCTTATTCAGATACAGGCACACAATAAAATATCGATAAAACTTGCAAAAACAAAGAATATCGATTTAAATATACTATCTGAAGATAGATTACCAAAAATTGTGCCCCATACCACCGGCGCGAATGTCCGGTTGGTAGCGCTTTTTAGACATGCTGGATTATCGAGCACTATTTCTGAACACAGGAAAAACATCCGGTACAAAAAACAAGCATCAAACAGCTTTTGATCAAACCATGACATGGATGCTTGGCTGATGATGTCTTCGCACGTTTGCCAGAACCCTGAAATGGAATGCCTGTTTAAATCATAGTATGAATCAAATAAACTTCGGCATACGGACACGACATGATTATTGACGCCTTTGTGTTACACGTTATTGAAACCCTCTGAACATGCCTCTGCAAATACCGCTAGCCCCGCAACAAAACGGGCAAATTGTGTCTGCGACGCAGACTGCGTATGACGCGATCCGACATATGATTGTAACCGGCGAATTGCGTCCGGGGACAAAGCTCAAGATCGAAAGTCTCAAGGAAATTTTGCAAACAGGGGCATCGCCAATTCGTGAAGCCCTAAGCCTGCTGACCTCCGAACAACTTGTCGAACGCCTTGACCAGCGCGGGTTTAGAACTGCCCCTGTCAGCCAGCAGAACTTCAACGAAATTCTCAAGCTACGCTGTGCTCTCGAAGACATGGCTCTGCGCGAAAGCATCTCGAACGCGGACGATCAATGGGAAGAAGATCTGGTTCTCGCCCATCACCGTATGTCACGCACGGACTCAAAGGATATCCCGTTATTTGAGGAACGTCATAAAAGCTTTCACATGTCGCTGCTGGCAAATTGTCGCTCGCCGATCCTGCTCCATTATTGCCATCAGCTTTATGATCTTAATGTCCGCTATCGCTATCTTGCCGGGCGGTCACAAAACTACGGGAAACGGGACGTAAAACGCGAACATCAGGATATTCTGGAAGCAGCTGTTGCACGTGATGTCGCGCTCGCTTCTGAACGTTTGCTGGATCACTATCAGCAGACTGGCGAATTTCTACGCCAGTCTGCCCTTGTCCCGACCTCGTAACCGGCTTGCGGATTTAATTCCGAACCAGTTTGAAGTCGAATTTCACCGTTGAATAAGCATCATCAACCTTCCCCGAAAGGACAAACCCGTCGGGGAAGGTTCCTGCCGGTTTTTGTTCATAGTGCATAACCAGATCTTCACGCACGCCAAAAACCGTATCCTGATCAAGATAGGGATCATCATCCGGGAAGACTTCTGTGACAAGGTCACGATACCCGTCAGCCTTGATAATGAAATGCAAATGAGACGGTCGCCACGGATGCCTTCCCGCAGCATTTAAAATGGTCCCGACCGGCCCATCGGTAGGCACGGTATAACTGACAGGCCGTACGGTGGTGAACCCGTAATACCCGTTTTCATCCGCCGTCATCAGACCATGGAATGACATAATATCCTGTTCCGGGTCCTGGCTTGAATACAAGCCATTCGGCGCCGTCTGCCATATGTCGAGTACGGCACCCGGAATGGGGTTGCCCTCAAGATCGCGCACATAGCCTTCAACCAGAAGAACTTCCCCCGGATAATGGCGTTTCATGTCATCGCCGATCTCCATAGGAGGGGCATCCGAAACATGAAACGGCCCCAACACGCTTGAACTGGTTGCGCCTTCGGGTGAATTGATCATGTCGACAAGGGATGACAATCCCAGCACATCGGACAACAACACAAATTCGTTCCGTTCCGGCGTGGTGATGCGACCAGCCCATTCCATCGCCTTAAGCCCCGCACGCCATTCATCATGCGTCAGATTAACTTCACGTGCGAAGGCATGAAGATGCCGTGCCAGGGCCGACATTACTTCCTTAAACCGGGGGTCGGTATCGTCTCCGAAATATCCGGCAAAAACTTCGCTGATATTATCAGGTGTAACGTTTCTCATGGTCGATCCTAGTTCAGTAGAGAAAGTGAGAGCGACGGAAAAGCAATCAGCGTGATCAGAACAACCAGCATCACACCAGCGAACGGCAACGCACCAAGGAACACGTCCTTGAGTGTCACCCGGTCATCATCCAGTGTCGCTTTGATCACAAAACACGATATGCCAAGCGGCGGTGTCAGAAGTCCGATTTCCGCACCGATCACTGTGATGATGCCAAACCAGACAAGAGACAGCCCCATAGGTTCAATCAGAGGCAGAAACAGCGGAACAACAATCAGAATGATCGAGGAGGTATCAAGAATGGTTCCAAGGAACAGCATCAGGATCACGTAAAAGAACATGATCTGCACGAAACCAAAATCATTCTGGCTAAGCAGACGGTCCAGTTCATGGGGTAGCCCGGCCAATCCAAGCATACGGCTATAGATTGAAGCCGCCGTGATAAGAAACAGGATGGCCGCTGTAATATGGCCGGTTTCAATCAGTGTTTCCCAAAGCCCCTTCCACGAGATCGACCGCCGCAACACAGCAATAATCAATCCCAGCAACGATCCCGCAGCGCCTGCTTCGACCGGGGTCATCCAGCCAAGGTAAATCCCGCCAATCACAGTTGCGATCAAAAAGGCAATGGGCCCGGTTCGGTTGATAATTTCCGACCATGGCATTGGCTTATAATCTTCGGCCGGACGCCCGCCAACGAAACGCGGGGTAAAACGCCCCATCAGAAAAATCGCAAGGATATAGGCCCCCGACAGCATCAATCCCGGAATGACACCGGCAATGAACATCTCGCCAACGGACTGCTCGGCAACAAAAGAATAGATGATCAACATGGCCGATGGCGGGATGATCATGCCCAGAACCGATGACCCGGCGACAACCCCAACCGCAAAGCGCGGGTTATATTCGTATTTGAGCATTTCCGGGACCGCGACCTTGGAAAAGACCGACGCCGAGGCAATGGAACTGCCGGTGACCGCAGCAAATCCGGCATTGGCCCCGACTGTTGCCATGCCGATCCCGCCCCGAACCCGACGGAAAGACGTGCTCATGACCGCGTAAAGATCTGTCCCCAACCCGGCCCGCGAAACGATTAGCCCCATAAAGCTGAATAGCGGAACCGTGGCAAAGGTGTATTCCATGGCGCTTTCGCTGACGGCGATCTTTAAAAGATTAAGCGCCAGATCAAAATTGTCGCGCATCAGCCAAATTCCGACGAAGGACACGACACTTAGCGCAATCGGGATATAAACACCAAAATAGATCAACAAAACGATGGCTGCGACCGACAGTGCGCCAATTTCAATGGGTGTCATTCGCTTTCCACCTCTTTTGTCCGAAACCGTTTGATCGGCGCCATCACCTTAAGTGCGAAGATTGCGCAACACATGCACGCACTGACCAGAATGGTCAGCTTGATCGGCCACCATGGTGCGGTGAAAACACCCGGTATTCCGAAATAGTCCTGGCTTTCCCACATCTCGATAAAGAGCGGAAAAGACGCCACGGCAATCAAAGCCATGATCACAAAAGACAGACTATCAATCACGCGACGCAACAGCCCCGACAAGGCCGGGCTGAAATGTTCGATCAACAACAAGAAACCCTCTGACCGGGTCAGCCGGTTGGCGCGAATGACATCGGGCAATTGCAAATAGACAATCAGCACCATTGCGAATTGCACAAGTTCAATCGCACCGTGAAGGGGTCTGTGAAAAAGGGTCCGCGCCAGCATGTCGTAATTCACAACAATCACCAGCGCCAGAACCATCAGTGTGCCTGTCACGTTGGCCGTCACTGAGATCTGTTTGATCAATTGGGTCAAACGCGCATGGAGGCACCGGTACCAGAAAAGTATCGGTGCCTCATTCGGGCTCGTATTGCTCGTCAATTGGACAGCCCTGCCGACCAGTCACGCAATGCGACACTGCCTGCAGCTTCAAGCTTGGCAAGATAAGCCTTCAGCATTTCCGATCCCGGATGCCCGTTTTCGTCAAGGTCCTTGGCCCATTCACCGGCAATATCGGGCATTGATTCTGCCCATGCCTTGCGTTCTGTGTCGCTCATGCTGACGATCGTGCCACCAGCGGTCATAAAGGCGATGTGGCTTTCTGCTGCACGTGCCATCGCAAGCTCGGCCAAGTGATCGCGATAGGAAATTGCCACTTCCTGAATGACGGTTTTGACCTCGTCAGGCAGGCTGTTCCAATAATCCTTGTTGACCGTGACGGTTTTGGTATTCACCGCACCAAGATTGGCATTGAGCATATAAGGTGCGACTTCGGCGATTTTGAATGTCGCAGCAGCCTCCGGCCACAGCATGGCATGTTCGACCAGATCGGTCTGCAACATGTTATAGAAATCGGTCAGGCCGCCACGCACCCCGGCGGCACCTTCGATGCCTTCGACATAGCGCAGGTTCATGCCTGCTCCGGCAATCTTGGCACCGTTAAGATCAGCAAGTGACGTAATTTCGGATTTCGAGAACAACTGATAGGTATCAAGAACGACACCTGTCGTCAGGTAAACCTGATTTTGTTTTTCAAATTCCGCCCGCATTGTCGGGAATTCGCGTGCAATTTCGTCAACAGCACGTGCGACCACACGCGCATCGGCGGAAACAAACGGGGTTACCGCCGAAATCGCCTGGCTTGGCAGTTTTGACGAATGGAAAATCGTCGTCACAATGCCGATATCGCCAAGACCAAGCTGGATCCCCTCAAGAACCCCGCGCGGTTTAACAACGGTACCACCGTAACTTTCACGCCAGTCGATTTTGTAATTGCCGGTTTCGGCCAGACGCTTATCGACTTCGGGAATAAAGAAGTCGGTGAATTCCTTGACCCACATTGCACGTGCAGGATACCCGTCAATCACATTGGCTACGATGACTTCCTGTGCCGCAACGGGGACAGCTGCAAGTACCGTTAGGGCAGCACCGGCAGCAATACGCATAAGTTTAGTCTTCATCTGATCCTCCCTGATTTGCGCTTTGCGCAGTATTCGAAGCCAATCCGGATAAAGGACCGACATCGATATTTTTTATCGCTTGATCTGATCGAGACTGCGGTTTCTTCTCCGCATTGTTATTATTACAGGATGCTACACACCTCCTCGAATTCAAAGCGTGGCAGCTTCCCAAACAGTGCACTTTCATCTGCATATCCGATATTGCAGAGGAAATTCGATTTCCAACCGTTCTCGGCAAAGAACTCCTGATCGACAATTTCGTTGGAAAATCCAGACATCGCGCCGACATCCAGACCAAGTGCGCGCGCCGCTATCATGAAATACGCCCCCTGAAGAGACGAATTTCGAAGCGCGGTTACTTCGCAATGATCTTCTTTTCCTTCGAAAAACGGTCGACGGTCTTCGTGCGGGAACAAAAATGGCAATTGCGTCCAGAAATTTGGATCATACGCGATGATGGCCGTAACCGGCGCGGCCATCATCTTGTCGATATTCTTGGCTTTCAAAGCTTTGGCCAAACGTTCCTTCGCCGCAACTTCACGCACGAATACAAACCGGGCGGGACATGTATTCATGCTTGTCGGGCCTGCGATCGTGATGTCATAGAGCTCACGCAACAGTGCATCCGGCACAGGCCGGTCCGTCCATGCGTAATGGGATCGGGCCTTGCGCAGGATGACATCAATCGATGCATCATCAAGACGATCCTTGATTGCACGCAATTGTCTTATTTCCTCCTGCACCACCGATCTGGAGGTGGGTTTTGCATCACTCATCAAGCTGCACCTGCATTCAAATCCGCTTCATCGACGACCGGGCTTGCACAAATACCGATTTTCTCGATTTCGATCTCGATCACCTCACCCGGGCGCAACCAGCGCGGATTGGGCTTTTTGGCATGCCCCACACCCGGCGGTGTGCCCATTGCAATAAGGTCACCTGCTTGCAAGGTTGTGAATTCCGATATGATCGCAATTGCCTGGGCAACAGACCAGATCATATTGCCGGTATTGGAACTTTGTAGCGTTTCAGCCCCGACCCGGCTTTCAATTTTCAGTCCTTTTGCCCCATCCGGAAGATCATCTGCCGTGACGACGAATGGCCCGATGGCACCGGTCTGGTCGAAATTCTTGCCCGGCGTCCATTGATGTGTCTTGCGCTGATAGTCACGGACCGAGCCATCATTGAACACGGTATAGCCAAACACGTGATCAAGGGCTTTTTCCTCTGTGATATGGCGGCCACCCGTGCCGATGATGACCATCAGCTCTGCCTCGTAATCGAGCTTTTCAGAACAGCTTGGACGAACAAGCGGCTCACCCGCAGCCATGATGGATTGGTTCGTCCGCATAAAGATCGCCGGATAGTCGGGGATATCATACCCGCCTTCCTTGATATGCTCGACATAGTTCAGGCCGAGACACAAAATCTTGCCCGGATTGCGAACCGACAAGGCCGGCTTGATCGCCGAGACCACCACCGCATCGGAGTCGACGGGCACTGCTGCGGCCTTGGCCAGAAGATCAGGCTGCTCGATGAGCCTCATCAGGTCATGCCCGATACCCGAAAGCGCCTGGGTCAAATTGACGGCTTTTCCTTGCTCCACCTTATATACGGCTGTTGCGCCTTCGTAAGTACCCACCAGAAGTTTCATATTAATTCCCCATGTTGTATTTTTTCTTCTTTTGCCGATAAAAATGTCGTATGTCAATTAATATCGATATTTTTAAGAGGTGGATTATGCCCGGATGGAGCGACTACAAAGCAGAGGCATCCGCACGTGGCGCGCTGGCGCTTGAATTGTTTGTCGTTTTTTCAACACCCACAGGTGACGGCGACAAACTGGCGGCAACCCTGCCTGACCATCTTGCCTATCAACGGACACTTGAAGAAAACGGCCAGCTCGTGATGGCCGGCCCCCTATCGAACGAGGCAGGAACCCATATCGAAGGTGCCGGATTGATGATTTACCGCGCACCGTCACTTGATGCCGCACGGGCATTGGCCAAAGCAGACCCGATGCATAAACAGGGCGCACGGCAGTTTGAATTGCGACGATGGCTTGTCAATGAAGGGGCCTTGTCCCTGTCGGTCGGACTATCGACAAAATCCGTCGAGTTCCGATGATCGCGTTCTGAACACCAACCCATAAAAAAGATGCCGACACAGGCACAGAACCACACCCCAAACCGACGCACCCCGCATCAGAGTTTGGGCAAAACACCACAGGGAGGAAACTCATGAAAAAAGCTCTACTGACTGTATCTGCAATGGCTGCATTGTTGCTGGGACAACCGGCAACCGCAGCCAATATCGACGGCCCGTCTGTATTCTGGAAAATTTCGATGTATGGCAACCCGCGTGCCCTGACATCAGGAATGGAAGCCCTGGCAGAAAAGGTAGCCGAGGAAACCGGTGGCAAGTTCCAGATCAAGATTTTTTATGCCGAGCAACTTGGCCCGGCACGTGAAGCTCTGGATGGGCTGAAGCTCAATGCCTTTGAAGGTGCGGGTATTTGCAACTTCTATCATCCGGGCAAGAACCCCGCATGGATGGTATTTTCTTTGCCATTCCTGCCAATTGGCGACCCCGATGTTGACCGTTATGTCCGCAAAAAGATGTTTGAACATCCGGCCATCGTTGCAGACATGGCAAAGTGGAACGCTATTCCCTATGCGTCGGGCCTGCTTCCGCAATTTGAATTCATGGGCAAGGGAACCCCGCCAGAAAAGCTTGAAGACTGGAAAGGCCTTCAGGTCAGAGCCGGTGGTGGACTGGGTGACGCCATGGAACAGCTGGGTGCAACCAAGCAAACCCTTTCTGCAAGCGAAACCCTTACTGCATTCCAAAACGGCACCATTGATGCCGCTGCTTTCCCGTTCACCTATGCCCACGCTGCATTCAAAATCGACGAAGAAGCCGACTGGTACACAGCCAATATGGCACCGGGAACATCGGAATGCGGTTGGGTTCTGAACAAAACCGCATATGAATCTCTGCCGGATTCCTATCAGGCACTGTTGATGGACAATCGTGATCTGGTTCTGGAAACAGTACAAAAAGCCTATGCCAAACAGGATACGGTCAATCTGAAGAAATTCGAAAGCAACCTGCACAAGATCGAATATAGCGACGAACAGATCGAGCAATTCCGTAACGTTGCCGGACAACCGGTATGGGATAAATGGATTGCAGAAAATCAGGATTCCTTCGATGCCCAAGGGGTCCTTGATGCGCTGCTGAATTACGCCGCCGAAGCCAAAAACCAATAGGCGTCGTCAATCAATCCCCCCGATACCAAACATCCCGGAACGGATATTTGGTGTTGGGGGCTGATGCCCAAATTCACGGGAACTTCACACCATGATCGATAGTCCCAAATCATTACACAGGACGTCATCCGGTATTGTCGACAAACTGGATCGTTGGCTGTCGCCGATTGAAAATGCCACAAACTTTGTGGCTGCAACGTTCATTTTTCTTCTCATGCTTCTGGGGGTCGCCCAAGTCAGCCTGCGAACAATCTTTGAGGTGCCGATTTCCGGCTATATCGACCTTGTCGAACTTTCAATGGCGGGCATGGCTTTTCTCGGCGCGGCCTATACCCAGCGTCTTGGCGGGCATGTCCGTATGGAGCTGGTGATTGGTAACCTTAAAGGCCGCGCCTATTGGATGGCCGAAATCATCGGCCTGATCGTCGGCATGGCAATCATCGCCATTCTGACCTGGTACAGCGCCGAACATTTTTTACGATCCTATCAGCTGGGCGATACATCCATTGATGCCGAATTTCCGGTATGGCCATCAAAACTTCTGGTGCCGATTGCCTTTGGTCTTTGGTTTGTGCGGCTTCTCATCCAGCTCGCCGGATCAATCCGACTTCTTTTGGACCCGGGCCTATCCCCCGAGGGCGTCGTTTTGGTCAAGGATGCGGCTGAAACTGCACGAGAAGAAGCCCACGATGCCCTAAGCGCCCCTACAAGCAAGGAAGCCTGAGACCATGCTGATCGGACTTGGATTTGAACACCCGTTGCTGGTTGGTGCCATTGGCATTGGCCTGCTGGTTTTACTGGTATTTCTTGGCGTTCGTGTCGTCTTTGCCGCGGCATGCGTCGGGCTTTTGGGCCTGGTTGAACTGATCGGCTGGGGACCGGCGGCCGGGGTTGTCGGCATTGTTCCACACGCAAAATCGACGATTTATGCGCTTAGCGTCCTTCCGATGTTTATTTTTATCGGCTTCGTCGCTTTTCATGCAGGCATGACAACACAGTTGTTTAACGCAGCCCAGAAATGGCTAAGCTGGCTTCCGGGCGGCATGGCCGTTGCAACTGTACTTGCTACGGCCGGGTTTGCAGCCGTATCCGGTGCGTCAACGGCAACATCTGCTGTTTTCTCGCGGGTTGCCATACCCGAGATGCTCAAATATGGCTATGACCGTCGCTTGGCAGCAGGCGTGGTTGCGGCTGGTGGCACCTTGGCAACTCTGATCCCGCCCTCGGCAATTCTTGTTATCTATGCGATTATCGTCGAAGAATCTGTCGGACGATTATTGCTGGCAGGGTTCCTGCCCGGTTTGGTTTCGGCACTGATATATGCATTGATCATTGTCTTCTGGGCAATGATCCGCCCAGAGGCCGCCCCGTCTGTTCCCGGTGCGACATGGGGCGAACGGGTGACATCATTGCCACCTCTTATCCCTATCATGCTGGTTGTCACCGTCATCATTTCGGCGATCTATCAAGGATGGGCAACACCGACCGAAGCAGGTGCACTGGGTGCCGGTATTGTTTTTGCCGTCGCGCTATTTCGCGGTGTCGGAATGAAATCCATCACGGCATCCCTGATGGAATCAGCAAAACTGACTGTAATGATCTTTTCGCTGATCTGGGGCGTGACAATATTTGTCCGTTTCCTTGGCTTTTCCGGCGTCGCCGAGGCATTCACGGCCTGGGTGGTCTCGATTGACGCACCACCGATGGTGATCATGGTCTGTATTCTGTTGGCCTATGCCATTCTCGGCATGTTCATGGATGCCATTGGAATGCTTCTTTTGACGCTACCGGTTGTCTATCCGGCGGTGATGGCCTTGGGATTTGATTCCATCTGGTTTGGGATCATTGTTGTCAAAATGGCGGAAATCTGCCTCGTCACACCACCAATTGGCCTGAACTGCTTTGTCGTTAATGCCGTCCGGCCAGACATCCCCTTGCCCGATGTTTTCCGTGGCATCATGCTATTTTTCATCGCAGATGTCGTCACCATCATCGTCTTGCTGGCATTTCCGGAAATCGTCACCTGGCTCCCGGACCTGATGCGCAATTAATCCCAAGGAAGAATGCACGATGAAACTCGTATCAAGCCTTTCACTCGCCACAGCCGAAAAGCTCGTCGATGCCGTCATAAAGACCGGTCGCAAGGAACAGATGAAACCTCTTACCGTTGCGGTACTTGATTCCGGCGGGCGTCTTGTTGCGATGAAATCAGAAGATGGCAGTGGCCTTTTACGCTTTGACATTGCCTATGGCAAAGCGTGGGGGGCACTTGGCATGGGTCTTTCAAGCCGAACCATCCGTGATTATCTGGCAGCCCGCCCCTCTTTCCAGACTTCACTTGCCGTTGCGGCAGAAGGGCGCTTCATTCCTGTACCTGGCGGGGTTTTGATTGAGAATTCCGATGGCATGACAATCGGGGCGGTCGGCGTCAGTGGTGACACGTCTGAAAAGGACGAATATTGCGCCATCCTTGCCATTAAGCAAATAAGCGGTCTTACATCAAAACCAGCGGAAATAGATCCGAACTGGCAGGCATCCTCCCTATCAGATCAACATTGATCAATGCGAAACTGCATTCATCTCCCTCCGTCTTGGGAATTGGTCTGTAGGTGAAGCCTCGGGGTTTCAGATGGCACTGAAACCCCGCTTTTCTGCCTCCCCCCCTGATTGCGAAAATCTGACAAAAGAAAAAGCCGCCCTGGCAGGAGCGACTTTTTCAAAGATTTATACCGGCTTGGTTCAGGCAATATCAGCAGGCAACACATCCGTCGGGATGTTCTGATAGCAAACCGGGCGCAGGAAACGACGGATGGCCATCGTCCCGACCGAGGTCGCCCCGAAGTTGGTCGATGCCGGGTACGGACCGCCATGCACCATGGTATCGGACACTTCCACACCGGTCGGGAAGCCATTGGCCAGAACACGACCCGCCTTATGTTCAAGGATCGGCAGAAGCGAACGGGCATCTGCCGCATCGCCGGCATCAAGATGCAACGTGCAGGTCAACTGACCTTCAAGCGATTTGGCAATCTTGCGCATTTCCGCAACATCCTTGACCCGAACCACCAAACCAAGCGGGCCAAAGACCTCTTCGCCAAGTTCATGGTTTGAAAGCCAGTTCTCGCC
>JBLXDD010000001.1:0-653055 GCA_048264285.1 Thalassospira sp. | reverse complement strand
AACCCTTCGGGCCGGGACATTCTTCTGCCCCGCAGCGTCAAGGATCTTGCCCGTAGCACCGCTACGCACGGCGATCCCTTCCTTGCAGGACAGAAGAATGCCTCCGGCAAAACGTTTCAATCTAAACGGAAACTGCTCTAGTGGCTCGGATCAAACAAGAAGGTGAAATTGGCATTCTGTCCTGTATCGGTCATGGCACGGGCATGACACCCAAGGCAGGTCGCATCAGACTGATCCTGCATGAAGCTTTCAAGTGTGCTGTTGGTCAAAAACCGCGGCACTTCACCAACACCAAATGGTGCACCACCGGGGTTACCGATCCATTGCGTGCCAAGCAGCATGTAATGAGAAAGGACTGTACCGCCCAGTTTACGCTGCCAGATAAAGTTGCTTTCCTCTGTTCCGGAAAACAGCCGCCAGCAACGCACGATATCAGGCGGGGTCGGTTGATCGCCCGCAACTGTCCGGGCATAGGGCGGACGGTCTGCCCATTTAAGCGGAGCAGAAATCGGTTGATTGGCCTGATCACCGCCCTGTCCATGCCCGCCATAAAATGCAAAATCCTTGTCTTGCACATTCTTGTCTTGCTCACCGGGTGCAAGACAGCCCCCCTTGAACGGGTCATCTGTGATGATGCTGTTGGGGCGACGGGCATTCGCCGCCAGGGGCACATTGTCGGTATGTTCGAAACTTGACCAGATCCAACGATCGCCATTGCCGCTTTTGACCCGCTGGACCAGATGCATGCCCACCAGCCCGACCGTCACATCAAGGCATTTAGCAACTCCATCAAGCGTTTGATCACCCGAAAGCGATATCCGGGCCGACCGGACAAGATATTGCTTTGAATTGGAGACATCCTTTTCCGGCAAGATCCGCCACGCGAATTTCAGCAACTGCGCCCCCATGTCCCCCGGGGCAGCCGGGGCAATCCCCATTTCCTGTTTTTCGCCCACCTCGATTGCAGAAGGTGCAAGCTGACCGATCGGAAATTCAATCTGGCGTCCGGATTGCGCAAAGGCCGCACGACCGACAGCCGTCTGAAGATGGTTTTCCGTGATGTAACGTGCGGCAACCGGGTTGATGCGGGTTTCAAACAGCACAAAGTTGCCGGCCTGATCAATCAAAGGATCGCCGGTGGATTGCCGATCGGTTGCCAGCAACAAATGCCCGTCCGGTAGATCATCCCTGCAGGCAGGATTTGGGGTGGATTGTTTGGCGAACAGTTCGCGACGGGTCGAAAAACGTTCCCAGCGTGCCGTATCGGTAGAATAACCAATTGGCGCCATCAGGGCCGTGAAAGCCTGCCAAGAAAAGCGATCAAACGGACGTTGCGCGTGATAGGCCAGAAAACGATAGACGAAACTGGCATCAAATTCCGGCACATCCACCGGCGCAATGTCGCAGGGACCATCCCCTTTGCCATCCGCACAAAACTCGGCGTCATCATAAGTGTCCGTAAAAACCGGAATTGCACCATCGCCAGATGATTTTTCGAGATTTACATTCTGGGCCGTCGCATTCGGGATTGCCATACATGCAACAACCCCCAAAACCAACATTGCGTGCCACCCCCGAAGAACAAGCGTGCCTGTTGTTTCCGATGATACCCTTTTGGATATTCCGACAGGTTCGGCTTTGGCGTACATTTTAAAGGCGGGCATGAAATGAAGGCCTGTATCCGTTCTGGCAATCGGGGGACCGCCACCGTATCGGCATCATAAACCGGTTTGAAAAAACTGTCGCCAGGCAGCAATACCGCAAGGTTTCACAATAGCGTCATCGCATACGTGAACGAGTTCACATCTGATGGCACTGGAACGGAGACCATTCTGTCAAAACGTTGCTTTTCACAGAAATCCTGCCATATTTTGATCATCGCAGAATTGTACGTGCAATTTCTGCCCACAATTGGATCAAAGAGGGATTTCAATGGCTTTTGAAACGCGTCAACGCGGCTATGACGTCTCGGTTGGCCGGTCTGCAGCCGAGATCGATGCAGGTCTCCGCGCCTATATGCTGCGTGTCTATAACTACATGGCATCCGCACTTGCCCTGACCGGTATCGTGGCAATGGCTGTGTCGACCAGCCCGACCCTGATGCAGGCTATTTTTGGCACCGGACTGCACTGGATTGTGATGCTGGCCCCGATCGGGCTCGTCTTCTTCCTGAGCGCACGCATCCACAAGATGTCCTTTGGTGCCGCACAGGCAACATTCTGGATCTATGCCGGATTGATGGGTTTGTCCCTGGCGTCGATCTTCCTGGTTTATACCGGTGAGTCGATTGCACGCACCTTCTTCATCACCGCGGGCACCTTTGGTGCAATGAGCCTTTATGGCTATACCACCAAGAAAGACCTGTCGGGCTGGGGCAGCTTCCTGTTCATGGGCCTGATCGGTATCATCATCGCGATGGTGGTCAATATCTTCCTTGCCAGTTCGATGCTGCAATTCATCATTTCCGGCGCTGGTGTTCTGATCTTCACGGGCCTTACCGCCTATGATACCCAGCGCATCAAGGAAACCTATCACGAGCATGATGATGCAACGACCGCAGGCAAAAAAGCCCTGTTTGGTGCGCTGCAACTGTATCTCGACTTCGTGAACCTGTTCATCATGCTGCTGCACTTCTTTGGCAACCGCGAATAGAAGTCACCTGGCATATGCAGTCAGAACCCTCGCAGCACCCGCTGCGGGGGTTTCTTTTTATATGCGTCTTGTCCGCAACAATCCCCGATCAATCGCAGTTTTCAGGAAACACGCGTCGCATCTTCGATTGCCTTGCGGTGGCCAAGCTGCGAGAGCAAATTTTCCGAACGGGTATAGCCGCCCGATGCAGCACGTGCCGCCCCGCGGGCACAAGATTCCGTAAAGGCTTCGTAGGCGTGGCTGAAGCTCATTCGGGCATGGGTCAGCATTTCACGATCTTTGTGCAAACTGCCACTGGTCAAATAGACCGTCGCCAAAGCAAACATGATACGCCCCCAAATATAGGGCTGATCCCGGCGGTTGCAGACTTTGAGTGCTGCCTGAAAGACCGGCACAACCTGGGCATCGGGAATGGTGACGTCGCGGATGGTCGCCGAGGTAACAATCGCTTCGGCCAGGCCATAAGCGGTTATGGCATAAAGCGAACCATGCAGTCGGGCATTCAGCACCCCCAATCCCCGGCGATAGTAAGCAGCCCCCTTTTCGACAAACTTGGCGTTTTCTTTTTCCTTGCCCGTCAGAACGAACGCCTCGGCCAATTTGCAAATCGAAAGTCCCCGGCTAACGGGCGTCCCCATGGAAAGTTCGATCCGCTGTTCAAGTATTCGCCAGACCGCAATCGAAAGACTAGCAGCACGGACATTGAGGTTCGCAACCAGTGACCAGTTGACCAATGATCCGTATAGCGCCAATGCGGCGGTGATCTGTGGGCTGACTTTTGAAAAATCAGTGATCCGCTTTAACAGATCAACCGTTTGCTCTTTCACGTCACGGTGCATAGCGGCATTGGCTGCCTGTTCCTTGTCCTGATCTTTGATCTGTGCCGGTTTCTCGGCAATGTCACGGACCATTTTCCGGATATGGGGTTCCATCACACGCAGGGCACTTGCGCAGTAGGTCCGATCACCTGTTTCTGAAAGAATAAAGGCCGCAAACCCATAGGCCATGGCCGCTCCTTCCCCCGCCTGAGAAAATGTATCTCCCCGAAGGACCCGCTCCTGCAAATCTTCAAGAATTACCCCCAAGCGGGCAATTTGAAGGGCGCGTTGCTCGCCGCCATGCGAGAGTAGGACAAGCTGGGATGTCAAAAGCAAACGCAGGGCTTCGGCAACATCCGGATGTGTCGTTTGTCGGAAATGATATACCTGATACATCAACAGGTCATATAGCGGTGAGGTCAACGCATCACTGATCATATAAAGATCAAGATAGCCAGTCCCGGGGTCCTGACGCCCCCAAAAGACCGTATCGACATCCTGGCGATGCCCGACATTCAGCGCACCAAGCTGCGCCTCGCGCACAGCCTGAAACGGATCAGCTGCATCAGGGTCGGGGATAAAATACTGATCAATCCTGACAGCATCGGTGTCGTGCACGGATAAAAGCGCATCAACCGCCATATCGGCAATTGCGTCAGCCGGCATCGCGCCGGTACCGATACTGCTCTTAGCTGGAACAAAGCGCGCAATGCCATACCGGCATAACACGTCACGAGCCACCGGACTTTCCCCGGCAGCCTCCCCCGATTGATTGACAGTTTCAGCCCCTGTGAGCAACGATCTGAACACAAGGCCAATCATTGACCAGAAACCAGCCATTCTTGTCCTTTTCCGCCCCTGCTTTCCGAAACGGGAATAACGGGAGTCTCAAGACTTCTATCAGGTCATTCTCATCTGACAGAAACGGCTGGTCAATGCTGCACATGGCTTTTTACCACATACAGAAGAATAGATAACCCACTGCTAAAACAGGTTAAATACCATTCTCTATATCAGGATTCAGGTGAAATCAGGACTCCCAAGGGCGTTTGCGATGTCGTGATGAACCGCGCCGCGACGGGGTAGATTTACGTGTTTGAGCCCCCCATGGGCCCGCAGATGAAGAACGCCCCACATCACCATTACGAGGAGCTGATTGCGTGACTTGCGACTGTTGGTAAGATCCCGCAGATGCATTGGCCATGGCTTGCAGACGGGCGATGCGGTTGGCCATATTCGGATGGGTTGAAAACAGGTTATCAACACCTTTTCCCGACAGCGGGTTGGCAATGTACATATGGGCCATCGCCGGGTTGCGTTCGGCATCCATGTTCGGGATGGCGTGAACACCCTTATCAAGCTTGTTGAGCGCACTGGCAAGCCACATCGGATGGCCACAGATTTCAGCCCCGATCTTGTCGGCTTCGTATTCACGCGTGCGCGAAATCGCCATTTGCACGATCATCGCGCCCATCGGGGCCAGAATGGCAATCAGGATCATGCCAATGCCACCCAGCGGGTTGTTGTTTTCGCGGTTGCCGCCAAATATTCCGGCAAACATCGCGAAATTGGCCAAGGCCGAAATCGCCCCGGCAATGGTTGCGGTGATCGTCATGGTCAGGGTGTCGCGGTTTTTAACATGCGCCAGTTCATGGGCCATGACGCCCGCAATTTCATGACGATCCAGAAGTTTAAGCAAACCCGTTGTCGCAGCAACAGCCGCGTTTTCAGGATTTCGCCCGGTTGCAAATGCATTGGGTTGCGGGTTTTCGATCACGTAAACCTTGGGCATCGGCAGATCGGCATTCCGTGCCAGATCGCGGACCATTGCCACCAGTTCGGGCGCGGTTTTGTCATCCACCTGTTTTGCGCTGCGCATGCGCAGCAGCATTGCATCGGAATTCCAATAGGCGAACACGTTCATTGCACCGGCAAATAACAGCGCAATGATCATCCCCTGCTGGCCACCGATCATCATACCAACCACGCCAAACAGCGCGGTCAACCCGGCAAGCAACAAACCTGTACGCACATAGTTCATGGTCGAAAACCCTTATCGACAAACATTCCGACCGAAAGATAAGGCGATGTAGCGCCATGGCAAGGGGCATCGGAGCTGACTGAGATATGGCTCACATCAGAAAAGGAAAACGGGGCTGACATCAGCCAGCCCCGTCGAGGGAGATGAAAAACAGCCGGACCGGCGGGGTCGGGGGAAAAAGACGGTCCGGCTGCTTATGCAACGATATCGGTCACTCCGCAGGCGGTTCTATGACAGCCTCATCAAGTGAACGAACGTCGTTGCGCCGGCCAATCATGCGTACAAGAACATAAAAGACCGGGGTCAGGATCAGGCCAAATACCGTCACGCCCAGCATGCCCGAGAAAACGGCAATACCAATTGCGTGGCGCATCTCAGCACCGGCACCACTGGACAGAACCAGCGGGACGACACCCATGATGAAGGCCAGGGAAGTCATCAGGATCGGGCGCAGACGAAGGCGGCTGGCCTCGATCGCGGCCTGAACGATGCTGCGTCCCTGATGTTCAAGCTCGCGGGCGAACTCGACAATCAGGATGGCGTTCTTGGATGCCAGTCCGGCCAGCACAAACAGGCTGATCTGGGTGAAGATGTTGTTATCACCCCCGAACAGATAGACACCAAAGACAGCTGACAGGATACTCATCGGGACGATCAGGATCACCGCCAATGGCATGGTCAGACTTTCATATTGTGCCGCCAGCACCAGGAACACGAGCAGGATACAAATCGGAAAGACGAAGATCGCTGTGTTGCCCGCCAGGATCTGCTGATAGGTCAGCTCCGTCCATTCATATTCGATCCCCGGCGGCAATGTTTCTTCCAGAATCTTGGTAATCGCCGCCTGTGCTTCGCCACTGGAATAACCCGGTGCCGCGTTCCCATTCAGATCGGCCGAACGAAACGCGTTGTAGCGCATCGCCGTATCCGGCCCGAATGTTTCGGAAACCGACAGCACAGAACCAAGCGGCACCATGTCGCCATCGGCATTACGTGTTTGCAGACGCAGGATGTCTTCCGGGCTCGAACGGTATGGCTTGTCCGCCTGTGCGATCACCTGATAGGTGCGGCCAAAGGCATTGAAGTCATTAATATACATAGAGCCGAGATAAACCTGCATGGTCTGGAAGATCTCATCAACCGGGATGCCCAACTGCTGAACCTTGGTGCGGTCAAGCGATGCCTGAAGCTGCGGGACGTTGATGTTGTAGCTTGAAAACACACCGGTGAGTTCCGGGGCTGCCCATGCCTTGGCAAGGACCTGTTTCATTGCATCATCAAGCGCACCATAGCCTTGATCGGAGCGATCCTGGACCTGCAGCTTGAACCCGCCAACCGTGCCAAGCCCCTGCACCGGTGGTGCCGGGAAAATGGCAACGAACGCCTCGTCAATTGCCCCGAACTTTTGTTGAAGCTTGCCGGCAATCGCCAGTCCAGACAGATCGTCACTGGTGCGTTCAGCAAAGTCGGTCAGCGTGACAAAGACGATGCCCGCACTTGAGCTATTTACGAACCCGTTGATCGAAAGCCCCGGGAAGGCCACAGCACTTTCAACACCGGGTTCATTGAGCGCAATGTCAGACATTTCACGAATGACGTCTTCGGTGCGGTCCAGTGTCGCGCCTTGGGGCAGTTGGGCAAAGCTGACCAGATATTGCTTGTCCTGAAGCGGGACAAAACCGGTCGGCAGGATCTGGAATCCCTGATAGGTCAGGGCCAGAAGGCCGACATAAAGCACCATCATGATGGCCTTCACGCCCAGCAGGCGTTTCACACCACCAGCATAAAGATCGGTGCTGCGGTTAAAGAAGCGGTTGAAGGCGCGGAAGAACCAGCCAAAGACAAAGTCCATCCCCCGCGTCAGCCAGTCTTTTGGTGCATCGTGACCTCGCAAAAGGATCGCCGACAAAGCCGGGCTAAGGGTGAGTGAGTTAATCGTCGAAATGATCGTGGCAATCGCAATGGTCAGGGCAAATTGCTGATAAAACTGACCGGTCAGGCCGGAAATAAAGGCAATCGGCACAAACACACCGGTAATCACAAGCGAGGTCGCGATGATCGGCCCGGTCACTTCGCGCATGGCCGCAACCGTTGCATCACGCGGCGACAAACCACGTTCGATGTTTCGTTCGACGTTTTCGACGACAACAATCGCGTCATCCACCACAATACCAATCGCTAGGATCAGGCCAAAAAGTGACAGAACGTTAATCGAAAAGCCCATCAACAGCATCAGCGCGAACGTCCCGATGATCGATACCGGCACAGCGAGCAACGGGATGATCGAGGCCCGCCAAGTTTGCAAGAAGACCGTCACGACAATCACCACAAGGGCGATGGCCTCCAACAATGTCTTGATCACAGATTTGATCGAACCACGGACAAACACGGTCGGGTCATAGACAATCGAATAATCGAGATCGTCCGGGAAGTTTTGCTTCAGTTCTTCCATCGTGGCGCGGACGTTGCTTGAAATATCAAGCGCGTTCGAACCCGGCGATGCAAAGATCGGAATGGCGACGGCCGGTTTGTTATCCAGCAGGGAGCGCAGGGCATATTGCTGTGCTTCCATCTCGACACGTGCGACATCGCCCAAACGCGTAATCGTGCCGTCAGTTTCGCGCTTGATGATGATGTTTGCGAATTCCTCGGGGCTTTCCAGACGACCACTAATGTTGATCGGCAACTGGAATTGCACGCCGCTGTCATAGGGCGCACCGCCGATGATACCGGCCGCGACCTGCACATTCTGGCTCTGGATCGCGGAAACCACCTCGCCGGCGGTCAGGTTACGTTCGGCGACCTTGTCGGGATTAAGCCAGACACGCATGGCGTAATCACCTGAACCAAACAGTCCCACCTGCCCGACACCAGCAATACGTGCCAGCCGGTCCCGCACATTCAGCGTCGCATAGTTCCGCAGATACAGCATGTCATAGCGTTCATTGGGCGACCGCAGATGCACGACCATGGTCAGGTCCGGGGATCGCTTGGACACAGTCACACCAAGCTGACGCACGATATCAGGCAGGCGCGGTTCAGCCTGAGAAACCCGGTTCTGGACTTTTTGCTGTGCCAGATCCGGATCAGTTCCGATTTCAAACGTGACGGTCAGGGACAGATTGCCATCAGTGGTGGCCAATGAGTTGATATAAAGCATCCCCTCAACCCCGTTGATTTGCTCTTCAAGCGGGGAGGCAACTGTTTCGGAAATCTCGGCCGGGTTTGCGCCGGGGAATTTGGCTTCTACCACAACAGATGGCGGCACGACTTCGGGATATTCCGAAATCGGCAATCGCATCATGGCAATTATGCCCGCCAGAAGCATCAAGACGGACAGGACACCAGCGAAGATCGGTCGATCCACAAAAAATCGGGATAAATTCTGCATTATTTCAGCCCTTGCATTAAAGCGCAGTCACGCATCAATTACGATGCGCGGGCCTGCAGAATTTCGGGCGTGACGGGCATGCCCGGACGCACCTTCATGATGCCGTTGACAATCACCAGATCGCCTTCGTTCAGCCCCGAAGTCACAATGCGCATGCCATTGATTTCCGAGCCCAGAGTCACCTGACGATAGGCCACCGTGTTGTCAGGTTCGACGACATAGACGAATTTGCGGTCCTGATCGGTACTGACAGCTTCGGGAGAAATCACGATGACATCGCTTTTTGCTGCGGTACCGACCTCAAGGCTTGCAAAGGTACCGGGCAAAAGCGTGCCATCGAAATTATCAAACAATGCACGGGTACGAATGGTGCCGGTGCGCGGATCTATGCGGTTGTCAAAGCTGTGCACATGTCCGGAAATCCGACGACCATTTGACAGCGTCATATTAACCGGAATGGTTTGAGCCGCTTCGTCGATCTTCCCTGTTTCACCAAGGCTTGCAAAGAATGTTTGCTCATCAAGATCGAAATCGGCATAGATCCGATCGGTAGAGACAATCGTGGTCAGAACCGGGGCATTGGCACCGGCATTGACCTGGTTGCCCTCCGTCATCTCAACCCGGCTGACCCGACCGTTGATCGGCGCTTTGACATAGGCATGATCAAGTTCGATTTCCGCCAGTTCGAGCTTTGCTTTTGCACGGCCAACCTGACTTTGCGAAACCTGATAGGTGCTTATACGCTCGTCATAGACCCTTTTGGAAACTGTACCGTTGGAAACAAGTTTCTCGGCACGTTCCTTTTCCTTTTTCGCAAGTGCCAGGGTTTGCCGGGCGGCAGCAAGTTCAGCGCGCGCTTCGTCCACCGTAGCTTGGTAGCTGCGTGGATCAATCACGGCAAGAATATCGCCTTGTTTGACCAATTGACCATCTTCAAACCGGATCTCGACAATCTCGCCGCTGACACGGGGGCGCAATTGCACTTCTTCAACCGCGCTCAGCCGGCCGGAAAAGTTGTTCCATAGACGAAGAGACTGACTTTTGACTCCCGAGACAGTGACCGGGATTGCCCGAAGCGCTGCCTGTTCGGTTTGAAGGGCGACCTCATCGGCCGCAGAACCGGTGATATGCAAGCCATATCCACCGGCGAGGGCAACCAGCGCCATGGCAGCAACCGGCACCAGAAGTTTGCGTTTTGATCGAGATTGCATCTTACCATTTCCCAAATACGTTATGCCGCGCACTGGCGGCCTGTTTGGATTGATAGATGCATACCGATCGGTTTGATTGCAAGCCTTATATGATTAAAAAATCAGATTCCTGTAAAATATCCTCGGTTACGAAAGGCTCAAAACCATGTCACAACCCTGCTAAAACCCTGAATTCTTTCTTTAAATCAAGAATTCTGCAGATACCCTCGCGAATATCAGACCGAACGGTATCCATGTCACCAAAAACTTGTCCGTAGCTCAGCAAACCATGAACAAACTGAAAAACGAGTCGCGCCAATGTGGTGACATCACAATCTTCGACCAACATACCTTCGCCCTTCAGACCGCGCACCATCGATGCCAGATAGGTAATATGTTCGTCGGCAAGCTCGCGCGAGCAAATCTGGATTGCCTCGTCTTCCGGGCCAACCTGCCCGCCAGCGGTAAAGATCGGGCAGACACAAACCTCGTTTTCACCCGGTACGGTGTTACGTTCCTGCTTGTGACAAATAAGATCAATATACCCGTTCAACTGATCAAGCGGGGCCACATCGGGTGAAAAAACTTCCCGAAGCTCGCCCTTACCCTTTTCCCAATGGTGGCGTGCTGATGCAGCAAACAGCTCTGCCTTACTGTCGAAATGGTGATAAAATGCACCCTTCGTCACGCCGGCATGCTTACATACATCACTAACGCCAACGTCGTGATAGCTCCGCGTCGCCAACAGCTCGATCGCGGTTTCAAGCAACTTTGTCCGGGTTTCTGCGGCGTTCCTCATACTCATAGCCTGTTCTGTTTATACGCATAAATATACGTACCGGTTGGTATTCTGCAAGCACACGCTCGCATATAATCCTATATCAGCATATTTTGACATTTCTACAACATCATTAATACATTTATTTTCATGTATTTATCGTAAAGCAACAGATCAAATTCTGAGTCAGAATTTACGGTATGTCCCCTACAAGCAAATGACCGTCACCGGGCTTCCCTCCGCCCGACCAAGCTTGATCCAAAAAGAAGGGCGCCAGAATCGGGCGCCCTTCTGTCTTCAGGTTTTGTTATGTCGCAATCTGCGTCGATCAGGCACCGATCAAGGCCCTGATCTGGCGGTTGGCCACCGTGATCATTGCCAGATCAATCTGACCGGCAGAGCGCAGCTCGTTGATCAGTTCATCACAGCGTGCACATTTGCGTTGGCGATCCTGAACCCAGATATCGACCAATTCGGATCCCGACATACCTTTTTCGCCAGCAGCCAGCACCGCACGGGTCAGTTCGCGCTGATGACCAAACAAATCATCAATGACCGCAGCCCGAGCAAGTTTCTGCCAGTGAGTATCGGCTTCGATTGCTTCGGCGGCAGAGCGCAACAGACCAATCTGGAAGCGTGCCCCCACCGCAAAATAGGTCGCCGATACTTCAACCACATCCCGTCCGGTTGCTTCGGCAATGCGGACAACATCACAAATGGCAACCATTTGCGTTGCTGCGGCCACGCGCCGGGCGAGTTCCTCTGGCACGCCTTGGGCAATCAGTGACTTGGCCTTTTCGACCAATGCCTTACGTGCAGAGGCATCTTCGGGAACAATTTCGTCAAAGCATTCAATGACCTTGGACACAGCCGGTCGGAACATTTCGATCTTTGCGCCGACATTCAGGTCCTCGCAATTGCGCAGGAACCACTGGGTCACATCGTTCACCATGCGATTGATTTCACGGAACATGCCGGTCTGCAATTTGGCCAGCACGACGTTATCAAGCGCTTCGATCCCGTCCCAAAGATCGCGCAGGCCAAAGACGGCCCGTGTAATCAGGTATCCCCGGGACACATCAACCGCCGACATGCCGGTTGCTTCCATCATGTCATGAACAAACGTACCGCCAACGCGATTGACCAGACTGTTGGTCGCAACGGTTGCGATGATTTCGCGTCTCAGCCGATGGTTCGAAATCGCATGCGCATATTTTTTGCGAAGAGGTGTCGGGAAATAGCGCACCAGCTCTTCGACCAGAATCGGATCATCCGGCAGATCGGATTCCAGAATTTCGTCATAGAGCCACAATTTCGCATAAGGCATCAACACCGAGACTTCCGGACGCGTCAGACCTTCATGTGCATTGGCACGCCGGACAAGTTCCTCGTCGTCGGGAAGATATTCGATTTCTCGGTTTAGGCGGCCTTCGCGTTCCAGCATCCGAATGAGCCGCACCTGCGCATCAAAGATTTCAGCGCTTGCGGCATCGGAATTCGAAATTGCCTGGCTTTGCAGATAATTGTCCCGCAGAACCAGTTCACCGACCTCATCGGTCATATCCACCAGCAACTTGTTGCGCTGCTTTTCGGTCATATCACCGGCTGCGACCACTTCACCAAGAAGGATCTTGATATTGACCTCGTGGTCAGAGCAGTTCACGCCAGCCGCGTTGTCAATCGCATCCGTATTAAGCCGCCCACCGGTATGGGCATATTCAATACGCCCGCGCTGGGTCGCACCAAGGTTTGCCCCCTCGCCGATCACTTTGGCCCGCACTTCGCGACCATTGATGCGAATGGCATCATTGGCACGATCCCCGGCATCAGCATTGGTTTCGAGGCTGGATTTGATATAGGTGCCAATCCCGCCAAACCACAAAAGTTCGACTTCGGATTTAAGGATGGCCTTCATCATATCAGCCGGCGTGACCTTGCCACTGCCCAGCCCCAGAACCTTGCGGACCTCGGGGGATGGATCAAGGGTCTTGGCCTTGCGATCAAAGATATCACCGCCTTTGGAAAGCAGCGCTTTGTCATAATCGGCCCAACTTGAACGCGGCATCTCAAACAGGCGTTTGCGCTCGGCAAAGCTTTTTGCCGGATCAGGGTCCGGGTCAACAAAGATATGCATGTGGTTAAAGGCAGCCACGAGCTTGATCTGTTCGGACAACAGCATGCCATTGCCAAACACATCGCCCGACATGTCACCCACACCGGCCACCGTAAAGGGCGTGGTCTGGATATTCTTGCCCATTTCGCGGAAGTGACGTTTGACCGACTCCCACGCACCACGTGCGGTGATGCCCATTTTCTTGTGGTCATAGCCCTGAGACCCGCCGGATGCGAAAGCATCATCAAGCCAGAAGCCATAATCACGCGCCACACCATTGGCGATGTCGGAAAATGTCGCGGTGCCCTTGTCTGCGGCGACCACCAGATAGGGATCATCATCATCAAGACGCACAACGCGTTTTGGCGGGACGATTTCACCGGCAACGATATTATCGGTGATATCAAGCATCCCGCTCATCAGCGTTTTATAGCAGGCAATGCCTTCTTCAAGGAATGCTTCTCGTGTGCCATCGACCGGCGGGCGTTTGACAACAAATCCCCCCTTGGATCCAACCGGCACGATCACCGCATTCTTGACCATTTGGGCTTTGACCAGACCAAGAATCTCCGTCCGGAAATCTTCCTGACGATCCGACCAGCGAATGCCACCACGTGCAACCGGACCACCGCGCAGATGGACGGCCTCAACCCGTGGGGAATAAACAAATATTTCCCGCCATGGACGGGGCAATGGCAGGTCTTCGATCATGCCGGAATTGAATTTGACCGACAGATAGGGCTTTGGATTGCCATCCGCATCATGCTGGAAGAAGTTGGTGCGCAAGGTCGCTTGCACAAGATTGAGGAAGGCCCGCAAAATGCGGTCTTCATCCGGGTTCATCACATCTTCAAGACGGGCGAGGATATCGGCTTCGATCGCTGCGACCTCTGCTTCTCTGTCACCGTCACGATCCGGGTCGAACCGCGCAACAAACAACGACACAAGCGCTGATGCGAGTGCCGGATTATTGGCAAGGGTCTTGGCCATATATGCCTGGGAGAAAGCCGACCCTGTCTGGCGGGTATAGCGTGCATAGGCCCGCAAAATAACCACTTCGCGCCAATCAAGGTTCCCCAGCAGTACAAGGCGGTTGAAAGCGTCATTTTCGATTTCGCCGTGCCACATACGCACGAACAGTTCCTGGAACTTGTTGCGCACGTCACGCAGACTGAATTCGCCGTCTACTTCGACACCGAAATCATGGATACGGACATCTGTATCGACATCGCGCGGCCGCACGGTAAAGGGATTTTCGGTGATGACCTTAAGCCCCATATTTTCAAGCATGGGCAGGACATCAGACAACGGCACCGGCGCACCGGGATTATAGATCTTGAAGCGCAGTTCGTTTTCAGCCGCTTCGATCGGACGATACAGGTTCACCCGAAGATCGTTGGCTTTGATGACCTCTTCGATACGTTCGATATCAAGTTCGGCACTTTCGACGGTAAAACGTTCGCGATAGTCGGTCGAGAAGCTTTCGCCATAGCGACGATACAAGGCAATGCCGCGCTCTTCGCCCAACTCGCGGATCAGTACCTGACGCAGGGAATCAGACCAGTCACGGGCGGCCTCTACCAACTGGCGTTCGATATCGGCAACATTATATTCGGGCAATTCGCCCGGATTGGTTTTAACCAACAGATGCAACCGTGCAAGCGGGCTGTCACCGATCAGGGTGTAATGAGCTGTCACCTGACCTTCGAAAGCACGTTCAATAACCGTCTGGAATTTCAGCCGCAATTTGGTGGTAAACCGGTCGCGCGGGCAGAACAGCTGACACGAAACAAACCGTTCAAACGCATCACGACGTACAAAAAGCGCAATCCGCTGACGTTCCTGCAAATGCAGAATGCCCATGCAGGTATGATACAGATCGTCCAGATCCACCTGGAACAATTCGTCCCGCGGATAGGTTTCAAGAATGTTTACCAGCGCCTTGCCATCATGACTTGCCGGCGGGAAACCGGCACGTTTGATGGTTTCCGCAAGCTTCATGCGCAACAGCGGAATCAGACGCGGGCTCAGGTTATAAGCAACCGAGGTAAACAGGCCGACAAACAGGTGCTGTCCAACAACCTTGCCTTTGGCGTCAAACTGTTTGACGACGATGGTATCAAGATGCACCGACCGATGAACGGTGGATTGTTTGTTGGCCTTGGTCACCATCAGAAGGTTCGGCTTGGCGACAAAATCCTGAACTTCTGCAGACAGATTTCCGATCTGGCGCAACTCGTCAAAAACGTGGGTACCTTCGCGTGACAAGATACCAAGTTGATTTTTGACTTCCACGTTAACCGGCGCATCTTTGCCCGCATCCTTGAAGGAATATTCGCGGTAGCCAAGGAAAGTGAAATGATCGTTATGCAACCAGCCAAGGAAATCCTGAACTTCGCGGCGATCTTCTTCTGAGGCACCTGCCTTCAATTCGCCGATTTCATCGAGGACTTCGGACACTTTCTTAAGCATCGGCTGCCAGTCGCGCACCGCCAAAGCCACGTCGGTCAGGCAGTTTTCAAGTCGCTCGTGAACCTTGGCCAGAACCTTCTTGTCGGTCTGTTCGTCGATCTCAAGCAGCATGACCGATTCACGCGGATCGTCGGTTTCCTCTGCACCGGCCACATGCAGCAACTCACCCTTTTCATTTCGGGCAATACGCATGATCGGGTGAATGACCAGATGAACCGTCAGATCCAGCTCGTGAAGGGCGGCGGTTACCGAATCCACCAGGAACGGCATGTCGGTATTGTTGATTTCAATAACCGTGTGATCGGACGTCCAGCCATGCTCTTCAAGATCAGGGTTATAGACCCGGATTTTGGCTGTATCGGCCGAGGGGCGCTTCTGCGTAAATTTGTAAAGAGTCAGTGCCGCGCCATAAAGCGAGTCGACCGAACGACCCGCCATGTCGTCAGGCGGAACATCCTTATAAAAAAGGCGAACGAATGCTTCTGCATCCTCCGCCAATTCGCTGGACATTCGTTGATGGATCTTTTCGACAACCTTGTCGATGACTTCCCGTTTTGGGTCGCCGTTTCGGGCTTTCATGACCAATTTCCCTTTTTCCCGACCCTGTTTGCCAGAGTCGAAACACCGACCTTTGCGATCGGTGCAACACACCAATGATTTTGTCTCTTTGTTTGGGAAGAAAACCGCAACTTTCCAGCCTTTATCCGGTTGGAATTTCCGAGATTTTCTTCATGCCTACACATAGCGGATCATCTGCCTAAAAACTATGCTTCTGCACAAAAAAAATTCACATCGCCAATACGCTAACAAAAGCAGAAAGCATCACCTGCAAGTTCCGATTGTCACAAAATCTTGCACTTGCTGCAGCGCAGCACCACCTGCACATTGAAAAGCTGACGATTTCGATTCTTTCTTCGCAATTGCACATGACAAGAAAAGGAACCATGGCATGCTAGAAGGCAAAAAGGGCCTGATCATCGGGATTGCAAACGAGATGTCCATCGCCTGGGGATGTGCACGGGTTTTCCACCGCGAAGGGGCAGAGCTTGCGGTTACGTACCTTAATGACAAGGCAAAACGGTTTGTCGCCCCCCTGAGCAAAGAAATCGACGCACCTATCTTTGCCCCGCTTGATGTCCGTGACACAGCGCAGGAAGACGCCCTGTTTGCGGAAATCGAACAGAAATGGGGCAAACTTGATTTTGTTCTGCATTCAATCGCTTTTGCACCGGGCGATGATCTGCATGGCCGGGTTGTTGATTGCTCCCGCGATGGCTTTCTCGCTGCGATGGACATTTCGTGTCATTCCTTTGCACGGATCGCCAGACGCGCAGAACCGTTGATGACAGATGGCGGTGCTCTTTTGACTGTGACCTATATGGGGTCGGAACGCGTGATCGACCATTACGGTGTCATGGGCCCGGTCAAAGCCGCCCTTGAAAGCACGACTCGGTATATGGCGGCTGAACTTGGCCCCAAGGGTATTCGTTGCCACGCGATTTCCCCGGGACCACTTTTGACACGCGCCGCGTCGGGCATTGCCGAATTCCAGCATCTGATGGATACCGCAACCGAACGTGCCCCGTCGCGGCGTCTTGTTACCATCAATGAAATCGGTGAACTTGCAGCCTTTCTTGCCAGCGATCGGGCAAAATCATTGACTGGCGACGTCGTCCATATCGATGGTGGTTACAATATCATGGGGTAAACATCATGACGTAAACCGGCCGTGCTTGATGGCATCTTTGGCCATGGGCGCGATACGCTTGATCTGCCTGGCACGGGCCAGTTTGGCCTCTGCATCCGGGTCGGGTTCGGCCTGCGCAAACAAATCCGGCACATCCCCGCCATTGATTGCAATCATGCGGGCATCGGTTTCCGACTGGGTTTCAACCCTGCCATCCACCAGATGGCAAAGATCAATTCCCGCCGCACGCAAAGCGGGCGCAATCAACAAGGTGCGATGGCAATCCAGCGGATCCTTTTCCGCGCACATCAGGCAAATGCGATATTTTTCGGCCCCGGAAACCAGCCGATCAATACCGGATTTAAAATCGGATCGCGCGGCCATCAGACCGTAATCAAGTTGCCCGTCGGGATAAAGCCCGGGGTCTTGGGGCTTTCCGCCCATCACATCGCCCATAAAGACATATGCGATGCCATTTTCACGCAAGAAAGGCCCGAACGCATCAGAATCAAATGCCGTCCAATAGCTTGACCGTTTAAATGTCCGAATGTCGGCGACGGCGGTAATACGATGCGCCTTGAACAGGGCAAGCAGACTGGTGCGGTCATGGCCGGCATAGCCAACCGTAAAGATCGTCTTCTGCTGAGCTGACTTTGTGGAAATCTGATCTGGCATCACAAAAGCACACGATAATTTGCGATTACGCGCAAGCCTGAAACGACCTGCACCCAGCCGAAACAAAAAAAGACCGCCCCGAAGGACGGCCTTTTTAGAACTTTCATCATGGAGCGGGCGATGAGATTCGAACTCACGACCCTAACCTTGGCAAGGTTATGCTCTACCCCTGAGCTACGCCCGCATCATCATGAAAGCGATGTGCATAAGACTGATCCGATGGAGCGGGCGATGAGATTCGAACTCACGACCCTAACCTTGGCAAGGTTATGCTCTACCCCTGAGCTACGCCCGCATTCATCAGATTTTCTGCCCCTGTGGAGCGGCGCGGATAATAGCCCAACAAAGAGCGATTGCAACCCTTTTTTCCATGAAATCGTAACATTAGGAATTTTGGCGGTTTTCCTTGACTTTAAGCGCCTCAATTGTCGAAATCCGAGCCAGTTTACGCAAATTTGCGTCCTGTTTTGAACTTGGTTATCTTTTGGCGCACAGCCACAAGGGAAAGAGCATGAGCGATCCATCAACCCTGCTTTTCGAATACCTCGCCAAATTGGGGATCGAAACAACGACTCACGAACATGAACCGTTATTCACGGTCGAGGATTCGCAAAAACTGCGTGGCGATCTGCCGGGACTTCATTCCAAGAACCTGTTTGTCAAAGACAAGAAAGGGAAATTGTGGCTTGTCGTTGCCGAGGAAGAAACAGAAATTCGCATGAACCATCTGCACAAACGGCTGGGATGTGCGCGCCTGTCATTTGGCAAACCGGAACTTTTGATCGAAACGCTGGGCATCAAACCGGGTTCGGTCACACCATTTGCGCTGCTGAATGACACGGACCGCAAAGTCAATCTGGTGCTGGATGCCAAACTTGCCAATGGTGATGTTCTGAACTTCCACCCCTTGCGGAATGACCGAACCACGACAATTACCTCGGCAGACCTTTTAACCTTCATCCGGTCGCTGGATTATGAGCCGATGATCATCGATTTTGACGTGGAACCGGCAGAAACAGTCGATAAATGAACCATGGACTCTTAAGGTAACCCTCTAGACCTGCTTATATTTTCGCATAGTTTATACGCAATATCTCATGGCCACCTCTTGTCGTTTTGACATGGCGGCATCATCTAGAATTCAGAATTAGCGAGTGACCCAGTAATGTCGATCATTCTTGACGCAAATGCGCCCGACGGCGCCACCAGCCAAAATCAGGGTTCGGACCTGATCAAGGACAGCAGTGTCGAAACTTTCGTACAGGACGTCATTGAACCGTCCATGGAAGTACCGGTGGTTGTTGATTTCTGGGCGCCATGGTGCGGGCCGTGCAAAAACCTGACCCCGGTAATTGAAAAAGTCACCCGCGAAGCAGGTGGCCGCGTCAAGTTGGTCAAAGTCAATATTGACGAAAATCAGGAACTGGCGATGCAGCTGCGCATCCAGTCGGTCCCCACTGTTTATGCCTTTAAGGGCGGACGCCCCGTGGACGGTTTTCAGGGCGCGCAACCCGAAAGCGAAGTTCGTGCCTTTTACGAAAAACTGGCAGGCGGCCCGATTGAAAGCCCGGTCGAGGCCCTTCTCGAACAAGCTGCCGAGGCGCTTGGCAATGACGATATCCAGACTGCCTATGGCCTTTACGGCGCGGTTCTTGAGCGCGAGGGCGAAAACGAAAATGACCAAGCCACAGGCGGCGTGATCCGCTGCCTTGTCGCCATGGAAGAACTTGAAGCTGCGCGCCAATATGTTGATGACATGTCCGAAACCTTGCGCCTGAAAGCCGCCGTCAGCGAAGCGATAAGCGCCCTTGAACTGGCGGAGTCCGGCGTTTCAAGCGATGACCTTGATGCCGCACGTGCCAAAGTCGAAGCCAACCCCGACGACCCGCAGGCACTGTTTGATTACGGTATGGCATGCTTTGCCGCGAACAAACGTGACGAAGCGGTCAATGCGATGATCACCATCATTCGCACCAATCGCGAATGGAACGAGGATGCCGGGCGCACCCAGCTTTTGAAATTCTTTGAAGCCTGGGGTTCGATGGACCCTGCCAGCGTCGCCGGACGCCGTGCATTATCAACGGTATTGTTTTCATGAGCATATGCGGCCCTTTTGATCCTGAATTTTCGGATCTTCCCGATATCATGCCGGTGTTCCCGCTCAGCGGTGCGCTTTTGCTGCCGCGCGGGCACTTGCCTTTGAATATCTTCGAGCCGCGCTATATCAATATGGTCAGTGACGCACTGGGGCAAAACCGGATCATCGGCATGATTCAGCCCCGCCCTGACGTGAACGATGCCTATTTCATGGATACAGAGCACCCCAAAATCTTTTCAACCGGGTGCGCTGGCCGCATTACCGCCTTTAGCGAAACCGATGACGGGCGCTTTCTGATCACGCTTACCGGCGTGTGCCGTTTTAATGTGATTGAAGAGCTTCCTGAAAACACCGGCGGATATCGCCGTGTGAGGGGGGATTTCGCCCCCTGGAAAGATGATCTGGTCACGCCTGCCGATGATGACATGCCGATCAATCGTGACCGGCTGCGCATGGCATTGGAAGCCTATTTTGCGCAACATTCCCTGCGCTCTTGCTGGGATACGCTGGCTGATAGCGACGATGAAATGCTGATAACCACCATTTCAATGGGATGCCGTCTCAGCCCGCTAGAAAAACAGGCTTTGCTCGAATGCACAACGCTGTATGATCGCGGCGATATGTTGACCAGCTTGCTTGAGATGGCCGTTCACGCCGACCCCAAGCAATCTTACAGCAACACCAACTAAACATGCATGCCGCCCTGACGGCAGACCCAACCCGAAGGCCGAATTCATGAGCACGACCCACAGCCCGGTAGATCCGAAACTTCTTGAAATCCTTGTCTGCCCGGTCACCAAGCAGGCTTTGGAATATGATCGTGAAAACAACGAGCTGATCAGCCCGAAGGCCGGTCTTGCCTATCCGATCCGCGACGGCATTCCGATCATGCTGCCCGACGAAGCCCGTGCAATTGAAGATTAAGACAAGGCTGTCTTCAGATGTCTCATGACAGCTTTACTCCGGCCTTTACCCCCGTCCAGATCAACTATCTGCGCGATGAGCGCATCCTTGAGGTGATCTGGGATGACGGCGTGACCACACGCCTGAGCGCCGAGCTGCTGCGTGTCGAAAGCCCTTCTGCTGAAGTCCAGGGGCATCACCCCTCGGAAAAGAAAATCATTTCCGGACGCCGTCATGTCGGAATCATCGACATTGCACCGGTGGGAAACTATGCCGTGCGCATCAGTTTTGATGATTTACATGATAGCGGCCTGTTTAGCTGGCAATATCTTCGCGAATTGCACGACAAGCAGGATACACTTTGGAAAGACTATCTGGCCGCCCTTGAAGCGCGCGGGCTGTCACGCGATCCATCCAATTAAAGCAGTTTCCGTCACCACCACAAACAAAATCGGCCCTGCCAAAAGACAGGACCGATTTTTTGTATCTTGCAGTCCGGCAAAGCTATTCCCGGACTTACGCTTTATTAGAAGCGATAGCCAATACCAACACCGAACAACCACGGATCAATATCAGCATCTGCTTTGACCGCACCGTTATTCACGGAGACGTCGGTATCCAGATAGATTTTCTTGATATCAACGTTCAGCGACCACGGACCCGAAATCGCATAGTCGAAACCGGCCTGGAACGCATAGCCAAATCCGTCGTCATATTTGACAGAGCTGAATTCACCCGGCTCTGAGTCATAGAAGAAGGTGTAGTTGACACCTGCACCGATATACGGGCTCCAACGGCTTTCAGGCATGAAGTGATACTGCAGGGTCAAAGTCGGCGGCAGCAGCCGGACACTCCCGAGATCCTTACCATCGTTCCACGTCACGTCATGCTGCGAAGTACCCGCAATCAGCTCAAGCGCGATGTTGTCGGTAACAAAGTAAGAGAAATCCAGCTCCGGAATGGCGTCATTGTCAATTTTGCCCTCACCCGCAAGGGTATTGCTATTGACATCTTCATCTGGAACGACACCAAGGACACGGCCACGAATCAAAATGTCGCCAGCCTGTTTGGTTTTGAATTCGGCGGTCTGTGCAGCAGCCGGATTGGCCGCAAGGAGCGTCGCGGCCATCATGCCACCCAACAACGCGGAGCCAAGAAGTTTGGATTTGAATGACATTTTCTGTCCCCTGTCAGTTTGAATATTTCGAGGGGACATTGCGCCTTTCCGTTTGCTGACTTGTTGACACAAATCAAGAGCAAGGCACAAAAAACGACATGAATTTGAACGATTTTAAATGACTACTAATCACTTATAGCTTTTCCCAAGCCGCCAAACACCCCTGATCAAAACGGCCTTCGCGGCAAAATCCGGCACGTTATAGCGATTTTCCCTGCATAAGTTTTGGCAAGGTTCCGGCATAGCCCATGGCATGGGACATAAATGTCTTTTTTAACGGCGGGATTTTCTGCACAACAGCCAACCCGATGTCACGCGCCCATCGAACTGGCGCAATATCATTTGAAAACAGTCGGTTGGTCAGATCGGTTACAGCCAGCATCACTGTATTGTCAAAACGACGCCACTGTTCATATTCGGCCAGCACATCTGCACTGCCGATATCGCGCCCAAGACGGCGGGCATTGACCAGAATTTCCGCCAGAACCGCGACATCACGAATGCCCATATTAAGCCCCTGCCCGGCAATGGGGTGCATACCGTGGGCAGCATCGCCAATCAGTGCAAGGCGATCCTGGGTATAGTGATAGGCATGCTGAAGCCCAAGCGGATAGCAAAAGCGCGGGCCGACAACCTCCAGATCGCCAAGATAGCCGTCAAAGCGCCGATGCAACTCATCGACAAAGGTCTCTTCGTCCAGATTGACCAGATAATTGGCAAGGTCGGTCCCTTCGGTCCAGACGATGGAACAGCGATTATCTGTCATGGGCAGAATGGCAAAAGGCCCCGCCGGCAGGAAATGTTCCACCGCCAGGCCGTTATGCGGCTGCTGATGCTTCACCGTACAGACGATCGCACTTTGTTTATATGCCCATTTATAGGTCTTGATCCCGGCCCAATCACGCAGCATGGAGTTGCGTCCCTCTGCCCCGATGGCAAGCGGCGCACGCACAATCTGGCCACCTGCAAGCGTCAGGGTCATCGCCCCCTGGTCGCGCTCGATTACATCGACCTTTGCCGGCGCAATCATTTTCACCAGATCATTTTCTTCGATCGCCCGATAAAGTGCGCTGCGCGTCACACGGTTTTCAACGATATAGCCCAGCGGCTCGTCGCCGACATCGTGGTGGTCATAATGCAAAAATAGCGGGCTTTGGCCGTCTGCAATCCGGATATCAAGGATCGGCTCAGCATCATCTGCCATCTTTTCCCAGGCACCGATGACCTCCAGCACGGACTTCGAAGCCGCTGCGATCGCACAGGTTCGGCCATCATAGTTCGCGGAAAGAATGGCTTTGGGATCAGCATAATCAATCACTACAGACTTGATCCCGCCATTGGCCAATGCCAGCGCCATAGAGGCACCGTTCAACCCACCCCCCAAAATAATGACATCGGTTTGAAGTGCCTGTTGATCCTGCATATTGCAATTTCCTGTGTCGTTTGGCCGCCACCCGTGATCCCTGTTTACCGCGCAGTCGGGAACCGGGCGTTGACCTGACGCAACGGTGGCGTCGTGATTGCTTTATCCCCCATCTTTACCTTGCTCGATACGCAGCCACAACCCGCACCGATCATCTGCACGCTGCCAGCAGACAAAACCAGTTGGCAAAGCAGGCAAAGACACCCTGAATGCCTGAAAAATGATCTGCGTCGAAACGACATGCCCGAAACCCTGAGGCGAACAATTAGATGATTAAAAAATATGCATTATTTTTAATCGTGCTAATTTTTGTGCATCAATTGCTGCGCGCATGCGCGATCAATAATCGTTTATTTGGGCAATAACAGGACTAATAGTCATTTAAAAACAATAACTTATAAGATTGATTTTGAGTCTGGCACGATTCTTGGTTTGAAATTTGCGACTGCGAAATCGTGATTACCACGTTGGTATTCAACGGATATGCCGGGAGGTCGCAATATTATGAAACTTGTTACTGCTGTCATCAAACCGTTCAAACTGGACGAAGTCCGCGAAGCGCTTAGCGCTTTGGGCGTTCAGGGCCTGACGGTCACTGAAGTCAAAGGTTTTGGTCGCCAGAAAGGTCAGACCGAAATTTATCGTGGGGCCGAATACATGGTCAGCTTCTTGCCGAAGGTGAAGCTGGAAGTCGCCATCACGGATAATCTGGTCGATCAGGTTGTCGAAGCCATCACCAAAACTGCTCAAACCGGGAAAATCGGGGACGGTAAGATTTTCGTTCTTGATGTAAGCCAGGCGGTTCGTATCCGCACTGGTGAAACCGGCGACGACGCCCTGTAAGTCCAGAGACAAGGGGAGACATTATGACTATTTCCATGAAGAAAACCGGCCTTGCTGCAGCAGCAGCGACTGCCGTTCTGGCAATTGCTTCTCCGGCATTTGCACAAGAAGTAGAGTTCACAGGGGTTACGCCGGAGACCGGATATATTCTGAACTCGTTCCTGTTCTTGTTCGGTGGCGTCCTTGTCATGTGGATGGCCGCAGGCTTTGCGATGCTTGAAGCTGGCCTTGTGCGTACGAAAAACGTATCCACGATCCTGCTCAAGAATATCGCACTCTTCTCTATTGCCGGTATCATGTACTACCTGATCGGCTATAACCTGATGTATGCCGACGTTACCGGCTGGATCGGTTCGCTCAGCCTCTGGAGTGCTGATGACGCAGCCGCACTTGGTGGCGATTTCTCGGGTGCCTATTCTGCAAGCTCTGACTGGTTCTTCCAGATGGTGTTTGTTGCAACCGCAGCATCCATCGTTTCGGGTACTGTTGCCGAGCGCATCAAACTGTGGCCGTTCCTGATCTTTGTCGTTGTTCTGACCGGCGTCCTGTATCCGATCACCGGTGCATGGACCTGGGGTGGCGGCTGGCTCTCTGAAATGGGCTTCTCCGATTACGCTGGTTCGACCATCGTTCACTCGGTCGGCGGCTGGGCTGCTTTGACCGGTGCGATCATCGTTGGCGCCCGTAAAGGCAAGTATGGCGAAGACGGTTCGGTTCACCCGATGCCGGGTTCCAACCTGCCGCTGGCAACCATCGGCACGTTCATTCTGTGGATGGGCTGGTTCGGCTTCAACGGCGCATCCGTGCTGGCAATGGATTCAGGTTCTGCCATCATTGAAATGTCCAATGTCTTTGCAAACACCTCTATGGCTGCGGCCGGTGGTGTGGTTGCAGCGATCATCCTGACCCAGATCCTTTACAAAAAGGTCGACCTGACCATGGCGCTTAACGGTGCACTGGCTGGTCTGGTCTCGATCACCGCTGAACCTGCAACCCCGACCATTGGTTCGGCAATCATCATCGGCGCGATCGGTGGTATCCTGGTTGTCGTCGCGGTTCCGTTGCTTGACAAACTGAAGATCGACGACGTTGTCGGTGCTGTATCGGTTCACCTTGTTGCCGGTATCTGGGGCACGATTGCTGTTCCGTTCACCAATGACGGTGCTTCCTTTGGCACGCAGCTTACCGGTATCGTTGCAATGGGTGCGTTTACTGCCATTGCCTCGACGATCGTGTGGCTGGTTCTGAAATTCACCGTCGGGGTTCGCCTCGATGAAGAAGCAGAAGCCAACGGCGCAGATGCAACCGAACTTGGTCTGGAAGCTTATCCGGAATTCGGCAAGGGTTCCCAGCGCTTCTAAGCAACGCTTGAAAACAGATACCGTGCATTCACGGTATCTGTTCAATACCCAAGATCATCAAAAAGCCCGCCCGGCATTATCCGGGCGGGCTTTCTTTTGCGCAAATCCCCCCGTTAACGCCCCTGTTGGTGGTGGCGGCGGTGCCGTCCAGAACGGTGAATTCTGTGCCCTCTTAAATGTTTCTTTGCACTTTTGGCATAGGGGTAAAGTCAGGGGATTTTACCCATCTTCTGAATAACGGCACCGCCAATGGCGGGCCACAGATCATGCTGGAATGACGACGAACATGTTTAACGCGCGCCTGGATCAATTGCCTGCCTATCCGTTTCCGCGATTGGCAACCTTGCTGGACGATATTGAACCCGGTCAGCCGCCGCTTGTCATGTCGATCGGCGAACCCCAGCATGAACCACCAGCCATGATCACCGAGGCCATGGTCAAACATGCCAGCCTCTGGCACAAATATCCGCCCGGTGCAGGAACACCGGAACTGCGCGACGCCATCAAGAATTGGCTGGATCGGCGCTATAACCTGCCCAAAGACATGATAGACCGCGACGACCATGTTTTACCGGTGGCCGGCACGCGCGAAGCGCTTTATCTGATCGCGACAACAGTCATTCCGCAAGATCAGCCGGGACAAAAACCCAAGGTCCTGCTGCCCAATCCGTTTTATCAGGTCTATTGCGGGGCAGCTGTCCTCAATGATGCGGAAATGGTGCCCCTGGCGGCTGGCCCTGAAAACGGCTTCCTGCCGGACCTCGATCAAATTGACCCCAAGGAGCTTGATGGCTGTGCCCTGTTCTTTCTGTGCTCGCCAGCCAACCCGCAAGGTGCGACGGCATCGCGTGCCTATCTTGAACAGGTGATCGCACTTGCCCGCAAGCATGACTTTGTGCTGGCGATGGATGAATGCTATGCCGACATCTATGATCGCATTGCTCCGACCGGGGCCCTTGAAATCTGCGCGGCCCAAGGCGGGAACATGGACAATATCCTCGTGTTCCACAGCTTGTCGAAGCGCTCCAGCGCACCTGGCCTGCGGTCCGGTTTTGTCGCCGGCGACAAAAAACTCGTCAAACGCTTTACCGCCCTGCGCAGTTATTGCTCGGCCACCATTCCAATGCCAATCATGGCCGCCTCGGCAGCGCTTTGGAATGATGACGCCCATGCCAAGGCCAACCGTGACATTTACCGCGCGAAAATCGATATTGCCGAGGAAATCTTTGGCAATCGTTTCGGGTTTTATCGCCCGCCGGGCGGATTTTTCCTGTGGCTTGATGTCGGCGATGACGAGGCAGCCACCCGGAAAATCTGGAAGGAAACCGGAGTAAAGGTCATTCCGGGCAGCTATTTGTCGCTCACCCATGCTGATGGTCATAACCCGGGCAAACAATTTATCCGCATCGCCCTTGTCCATGATCTTGAAACCACGCGGGAAGGATTGACCCGCATTGCACAGGCACTGGAAAGCTGACACTCAGTAATTCATACCTTGCAGCACGCTGAAAACAGGACCAAACCGGAACGGATACCCAGATGAGCAGCCAGTCAAACACTCTTGGAACAGCTTTTATGCCCGGCAGCCTCGTAACGTTGCTCAAACGCAGTGGTTTGCGATTTTGCGGCCTCGGACTGGTATTGCTGGCCATGGCGCTGTTCATCATGCTGATCGGGTTTCACCCGGGGGACCCGTCCTTTAACCATGCCACCGACCATGACACTATTTTCAACCCGCTGGGTCTTGTCGGCGCGTATGGCGCAGATTTGATGTTGCGCACACTTGGACTGGCATCTGCGTTGCTGACGGTCCTGCTGGTTGGCTGGGGCTTGCGATTGATTGCGGTAAAACCGTTTCGCTGGATGTGGGTGCGGTTTCTTGTTTTGCCGCTGGCGTTGCTGCTTGTTGCGATATCTGCAGCAGCCATCCAGCCGAGCATGCATTGGCCATTGACGGTTGGTTTGGGCGGATTTGCCGGGGATTTATTGCTTGGCAAGCTTCAAGCAGGTTTTGCCATGATTGGCGTGCCTGGTGCACGCGCGTTAATCGCATTGGCCTCCATGATACTTGGCTTGGCACTGACAATCTTTTGCATGGCTTATTCTTTATCGGAATGGGAGCGCCTCGGCACCGCCCTGTCCTTTGCCGGTGGCAAGGTGATATCGGGCATTCGTGCGATCATTCCAAGCGGCAGCAATGACGAGCCGATGGCAAAACGCAGCCCCGGATCTCGTCAAGAGCCTTCGATGGATAAAGGCAAGACCAAGCTTGGCAGTGCCATTTCCACCCGCAAATCCGAACCCGAAGCCAAACCCGCAGATGATGACGGGTTTGATGACGAAGACACTGAACACGAGCCCCCGGTTCACATTGTCGCCGCACCGGCAGCCAAACTGCAACCAAGTCAGAAGGCCGCAGCACAACGCCAGGCGTCCCTTGATTTGGGGACCGAGGAATACCGCTTTCCGCCGCTTGATCTTTTGGGCGAACCCGATCCGGCCGATGCCAACCCGATTGACCAGGAAGCACTGGCACAAAACGCCCGCCTTCTTGAAACCGTTCTTCAGGACTTTGGTGTTAAGGGCGAAATCGTGCAGGTTCGACCGGGCCCGGTTGTTACCCTTTATGAACTGGAACCCGCCGCGGGTGTCAAATCATCGCGCGTCATTGGTCTTGCCGATGATATTGCACGTTCCATGAGTGCGATTGCCGCCCGTGTTGCCGTGGTGCCGGGGCGCAATGTGATCGGGATCGAATTGCCAAATGTGCGCCGTGAAACCGTGCATCTGCACGAAATTCTGGCCTCAAGCGATTTCGAAAAGAATACTGGCAAACTTAATATGAGCCTTGGCAAGGATATTGGCGGCACGCCAGTGATCGCCGATCTTGCCAAGATGCCGCACCTTCTGATTGCCGGCACCACCGGGTCTGGTAAGTCGGTTGGGGTAAATGCGATGATTCTGTCGCTGCTCTATCGGATGAAGCCCGAAGAATGCCGCTTCATCATGATTGACCCCAAAATGCTGGAACTGTCGATCTATGATGGTATCCCGCATCTTCTGACCCCGGTCGTGACCGATCCGCACAAGGCGGTTGTTGCCCTTAAATGGGCCGTGCGCGAGATGGAAGACCGTTATCGCGCCATGAGCCAGGTCGGCGTGCGTAACATTGCGGGCTATAACAAACGCATCAAGGAAGCCGCTGCCAAGGGCGAACAACTGACCCGGCGCGTTCAGACCGGCTTTGATCCGGAAACCGGCAAACCGATCTTTGAAGATCAGGAACTGCCGATGGAGCCGCTGCCCTTCATCGTTATCATCGTGGACGAGATGGCCGATCTGATGCTGGTGGCAGGCAAGGATGTTGAAGCATCTATCCAGCGTCTGGCGCAGATGGCCCGTGCGGCCGGCCTGCATCTGATCATGGCGACCCAGCGCCCGTCGGTCGATGTGATCACCGGTACGATCAAGGCCAACTTCCCGACACGTATTTCCTATTCTGTCACGTCCAAGATCGATTCGCGCACCATCCTTGGCGAAATGGGCGCCGAGCAGCTTCTGGGTCAGGGGGATATGCTTTATATGGGTCAGGGTGGCCGTTTGCAGCGTGTCCACGGCCCGTTTGTTTCGGACGAAGAAGTCGAAAGCATCGTTAAACATCTGCGCGATCAGGGCGACCCGGCCTATCTTGAAACCGTTACCGAAGAACCCGAAGAAGACCCGGTTGCTGCCTATATGGCCGGGGGCAATGCCGGTGCAGGTGGTGGCAATGGTTCAGATGATGATTTGTACAATCAGGCGGTCGGAATTGTTCTGCGCGAGAAAAAGGCATCGACCAGCTTTATCCAGCGCAAACTTTCGATTGGTTACAACCGCGCGGCCCGGATCATTGAACAAATGGAAGAAAACGGCGTCGTTTCGGCTGCCAACCATGTCGGCAAACGCGAAGTGCTGATGGAAAATATGGATGGGTCGCCCTACGAGTATTAAAGCCCTTTGCATTTATATGGGTGGGCCATTGTATCGTCCCACCCATATTCAAAATGTCGACTGGCAAAATCCAGTCCTACAAACGGAAGCCCGCAGCAGCGGAGCCAGGCTGTTGTCTACCAAACCCGTTTTCTAAACGGTACATTTGACCTGGTGCGATCCTTATGCAGCACTCATTTTAGGATCAGTAAATAGGTCGCAAGTAGGCGAAGAGACAGACATAGCAGCATTTCGGATTTCCGAATCAACCATTCCGTAGCAGGCGTTGCCGAGTGCATGTGCCGCAGCGCTCAAATCCTGTTCAATGTTAGCGGCCGCTTTTACATCCTGCGCCGACATCACCCCACCACAGGCCATCCAATTAACCATCAAATCGCTCGTGGTATTTCCCATCATGTTCATGATTCTCATCCCTGAATTGCATAAAAAGGCTTGCCTTCTAATAAAGAGACGATCGAGAGTAGAAGTCAATTGGGGAATGCAGACAGTCGGCATTGTCCCAAGCGAGAAAAAGGCATCGATCAGCGTAAACTTCTGATTGGCTATAGCCGTGCAGCACGCATCATCGAACAGATCGAAGAAAACGGCGTGGCCTCGGCTGCCAACCATGTCGGCAAACGCGAAGTTCTGATGGAAAATATGGATGGCTCGCCCTACGAGTATTAGAGCCTGATCAATCATTACAATTTGACCAAACCAAGCACAAAAGGCGGGACAGATCTGTACCCGCCTTTTTCTGTGCGCACAGGGATACAGGCAATTTCAAAGGGGAATAAGGCATTCAAGGAGTTTAATAATTTTTATTTTAGATCTTTGGCATAGATCAGTGCCTTGCTGCTCTTGATTGGTCATCTATCGAAGTCTATTGATTTCATTTTTCGCGTTTCACTGAAACTGCCCCACACCGCTACTGAAGATAGGTGCCATATGAAGCTTTCTGACTACCCGTTAGCATGGAAATTACGCGGCGTGATTATCCTTGTTGCAATTGCCTTGGTCATTATGGCCGCCATCAACCTGGCGTCCTTGCATAACACCATGCTCAATGACCGCGAAGTCACCCTGCGCTATACGGTGGATCAATCAGCAAGCATTCTTGAACATTTTGCCAAACGTGCAGATTCTGGCGAGCTTTCAGAAGAAGAAGCCAAGAAGCGCGCACTTGAAATCGTTTCCACACAACGGTTTGACGGCGATAACTATGTTTTTGTCACTGATCGCGCCGGCACCATGGTCATGCATCCGATTGACCCGAAGCTTAATGGCAAAAGCGCGACCACCGTCAAAGACCCGACAGGGGCAACCCCGGTTGCCGATCTTGCTGTTGCTGCGCGCAATCCCGAAGGTGGCTATGTGTCCTATGTCTGGCCACACCCGACGACGAAAAACAACGAACCCAAGCTTGCCTTTGCCAAAAAGGTCAATGGCTGGGATCTTGTGGTCGCCGCGGGCATTTACACCGACGATGTTGACGCCGCATTCTGGGCACGCGCCCAATCCGACATCATTACTTTTGTTCTGATGATGATTGCAATTGGCGGCCTTGGATATGCCGTTGAACGGGGCACGACCCTGCCGATGCGCAACATTACCGATGCACTGACGCGCCTGGCTGACGGGGATAAATCGGTCCGGAACAATGCAACCGACCGAAAAGATGAAATCGGCGACCTTGCCCGCGCCCTTGAAGTATTCCGCGCCAACCGCGAAGAAGCCGACCGTCTGCACCGGGAACAGGAAGAAGCAGACGCCCTTCAACTTGCGCGGGCCAAGAATGTCGATGCCAGAATTGCCCAGTTCGAACATGAAGTCGAAAGCAACCTGACCACCGTCAACGCGGCACTTGAACAACTGCGTAGCACGGCAACCAGCATGGCCACCCAATCGGACCACACCACCGTGCAGGCTGCCAATGTTGCCGCCGCAACCGAAGAAGCCGCAACCAATGTCGATACGGTCGCATCCGCCGCACAACAACTTGCCGCGGCAATTGATGAAATCACCGTTCAGGTTTCGCGCAGTTCCGATATCGCCCAGTCCGGTGAAAACGAGGCCGATGAAGCCACCGCAGTCTTTGCTGAACTGGCCAGTGCATCAGAAAAAATCGGTGAGGTCGTCGAGCTGATCCAGTCGATTGCCGAACAGACCAACCTGCTGGCTTTGAACGCAACCATCGAAGCTGCCCGTGCCGGCGAAGCGGGCAAAGGCTTTGCCGTTGTTGCCGCCGAGGTCAAAAACCTCGCCAATCAGACGACACGTGCAACCGAAGACATTGCCGATCATATCGGTGGCATTCAAAACAGTACCCAGGGGGCGCTCAGTGCAATCGAACATCTTTCATCAAGAATGAAAGAGCTCAACGAAGTTGCCGGTGGCATCGCCGCCGCCGTAAGCGAACAGGATGCCGCAACCGGCGAGATTGCCCGCAACGTTACAGAAGCAGCCGAGGGAACCAAGGAAGTTGCCCGCAATGTTGTCGGGTTGCGTCATTCTGCCGAGGAAGAGCTTCATTCATCAAGCGATGTGCTTGATGCATCCAACAGCCTGAGTGAAAAGTCACAAGCCCTTCTGTCCCAGATCAAGAAATTCCTGATCGACATCCGGGCGGCCTGACCACACAGCTAACGACGCAAAAGATCAAAGAAAAAGGCAGGCTGAAATTCAGCCTGCCTTTTTCTGGTATTCACATACCCGAAGTCGTTGTTTTATCAACGAATGCGACATTCGATGCTATGCGTATAGGCTGCCGCCGAAAGACCTTTGTCATCATGATCGATGCTGTAGCAGGTCTGTGGCGAACGCGTCAGCATTGCTGATTGCAGCTCTACGCCCTGATCAATGCTGTAGCAGGTCTGTGGTGAGCGCGTCAGCATCGCTGATTGCAGCTCTACGCCCTGATCAATGCTATAGCAGGTCTGCGGCGAACGTGTCAGCATTGCCGACTGCAATTCCACGCCCTGATCCTGCGTTGCAATCACAGATTCTACCGAAGCTGCGCCGCCAGAAGCCATCCAGGCTGCGACCTGACTATCGATTGTGGTTTCAATCCGTTCCATGCTCATTGCCCTAAAATTATCATTAAAGATATTCGCCCGGTAATTGAACGACAACTGAATACCGAAGTCAATATATCCTGATGATCGACAAACAAACTTTCAAAACAATTGTTTGGCAGTCGATATCGTGAACAGTATGCCATGTGCATGGAACATCATTTTTCTGACAAGCCCAAAGGAAAGATTTGTGACCTTAACTCTCGTTCCGGTAACAAAATACAACGTTGCAGACTACCTGGAATTTCGAATTTCCATCGTCGATGCCAGTACAGCCAGCTACCTTTCCGGAACAGATCAGGCATCCCTCATTCTTGCCAACCCGGTCCATCATTTCCTGTTTGAAGATGATGTCTTGATCGCAACAGCTGTCATTAAACGCAAACATGATGATGACGGTACGTCGGTTCACATATTGGTTGATCCGCAAATGCGCGATGCACAGCATCTGACCGACCTTGTCATACGATTGCTTAAAACTGAAAACCTGTCAGCTGTTGACCAAGAAGTCCGCTATCACCTTTATCCATCAAGCGGGCTTTCCTTCCTCGAGGCGGATATGATGGCAATCGGATTTTCACAAGTCTCGGAAAACATCAAATATGTCCGCGATCCAGGCCCGCCACGCACGGGCGAGTTCCCCCATGCCCCCAAGGGAGAAAAGCTTGGCTATCGTGCGATGGTGCTTGATGATGATCTGATTGCACAATATCCCGACATTTTTTCCCGCATCACGAAAGTCTATGAGCGGGCCTTTTCCGGGCGCCCGAATATGCACGAAATAACCGCCGAGGAACGGGAAAAATACTACCACCAACCTGATAGTGGTTTTGTGATCTGCGTGCTGGGGAATGATCTTGTCGCCAGCACACATTTTCTAAAATTTGATAAGGAAGTTCTGGCAACCGAATTGGAATGCCTGCGCAAACACTGGGGAACCGGGGCTACGGATCTGGTTTGCAAACATCTTATCCAAGAAGTTGCCAAACGCTGGAATCTCCCCATCATTGCATATGCTGATAAAAGCAACGCGGCATCCCGTCGCGCGATGGAACGTTTTGGCCTATATCCGATTCAGGAACATTTCAGTTGGCAACGCACGTTACCGTCAGGCTCCCGCATAGATTTCTAGGGTCCAAACTCATTCAAAACAAAGGCAGGCCGATATGGCCTGCCTTGTTTTCATGCATACAACGGAAAGAACCGTTTTCTACATCAGAATACCGGACAACCAAAGGATACGCTCGTCGACGCAGCAGCATTCAGGACGGCATCATTGGGTTCTACCTCCATACGGCAGTCACCACCCGTATTCGCGGTAACAGCTGCCGCGCTCAGTGCAGAATCGTTCATGGTTTTTACAGCGTTCGACGCCATGATAACCCCACCGCTGGTCATCCATGCATCCATCAAACCTTGTGTCGCGCCTTGTATCTGTTCCATATCTAAACCCTTGAACTATTCAAAAAAATTGCGTCTTGAGAGAACACTGTCACCACCGTCACGTCAACAAATACATTCGTATCCCAACCCATAGCTGATTATTCAAGAACCAATACGGGCGAAATCTGATCCGGGGATGCTATTTCAAGAAGTACTTGACCAATTCCGGACAATCCTTGCATCAAGCCGGTTTGGAAGATTTGTTCTTCTGCCATCATGCCAACCTTTTCGGGGGTATCTAGTCGGTTGATCCATGCAGAGAGATGCTGGTTGAAAATGTCGCTCAGATCATCAGGTCCAAGACCAAGTTTTAAAGCGTGATGCAACATCGAAAACCGCCCTGCATGACCACAGCACAGATTATCACGCCCGCCATCCTGAACTCTCATAGCTGCAGAAATCGCTGTTTCAATTTCCCCCCGGACAGTTTGATCATCAAGGATATCAAGTGTTGCCATACGGGCCAGCCCAACACCGGCGGCACCATGGCACCATTGCACCGGGTCACGTACAGGATTTCTGCCACGTAAATCCGGCCATCCTTGATCACGCGGATCAAACAGACTGCGTTCATATTCAAGACCGCGTTTTGCCAGACAAAGGAATTGGTTTTCCCCACTTGCCTGATAAAGCTTGAGCAAAGCACAAACAATTCCCGCAGCACCATGAGACATCCCCGCCAAGGCCCGGTCACTGAAACTTTTCCAGTTCGCCGGGTCATTGGGCAAATGGCGTCCGCACAAGATGGCCCGATCAAGTACCGCACGATTCCCGGTTTCACGATAAAGTGCCAGCAAGGCAAGGATGCTTCCCGAAACACCACTGATTACATCAAACACCTTGTCGTCATTGATCGCCGTCTCATCAATGGCACCTGACAGCTTGACAGCTTCATCAAGAAGTTCCGGTGCATTCAACAGCCCCCCACAACGGCTCAGCACATAAATCAAACCGCCAACACCGTCAAAACCACCAACAGAAGATGCCAGATAACCGTTCTGACAGGCCGTGTGACACGGTGCGGCAAGACCTGCCAAGGCCATATCGCGCCAGTTCCCCGCCGGATCTATTGCATGACATCCGGCAAAGAACAGGGCAACTCCGGCGGTTCCACCATACAGCAGATCATCCATCACCATGACCTGAATCCCCTCGCCGTCCGGCGTGGCATCTGCCGTCATCCATGTCGCGCTGCCATCTCGCACAATTGCCTGATCGGCAATGTCTTTTGCAATCAACAAGGCTTTTTGCCGTGCCTGTTTGGCAATATCATCGTCAAACGCACCGTCCGGCCACGGTTTGCGCGGGGGCATTGGACCAATTTTTAGACCCAGAATCGTCTGGCGGATAAGTGCGATGTCAGATTCCAGACTGGCAGCAAGCTGATCAAGACGCTTTCTGATCTGTGGCAGGACCGCCGACGCAGTAAAATCCGTCATAACCAGTTGTCCGTCGGCCCAAACCCCGTCCTGATCTGTCTTGCCGGTAAAAAGCGGGATGTCCATGCGGGTCAGCGCACGCCGTTCATGCACAAGAAGCCCCCACCCCGGATAATCATCAAGATCCCAACGTGCACGGCGCGAAAGCCGTTCAAAATTCAAACTCCAGACAAAGCCATCCTGCTGGTTTTGCGGGGTGAAAACTGCATGTTCAAGTTCCTGATAATAGGCGGTCGGACGCAAAACATGACGAATCCTCACATTTTGAAATTCGGCAAGGGGCCCATCCTCGGCAAGAAAGGCATCCCTGTTGACAGACAGAAAACGAATGACCGTGCGGAACCCATCGACAAGATCGGCAATGTAATCGGAAACTTTGGCCGGTTTTCCATCAATGGAAAGCACCATACCACTCATCACCTGTTTGGTTTCGACAGGTTCAAGGGTCATATGGCCCTGATTGACATGAAGCAGACGCTCAACCGTTACCGGTTTGTGGATTGCAGTGGCCAATCCGCCGCTATCAAGCCAGTGCCCCATGATGTTTTCACGCCGTGGCAACAACCCAACAGCCATAACGCCGTTATCAAATAAATGTTGTGCCTGTTCTTTGGCTGCAAACGCTGATTCCCCGCTTGAGAAATAGCGCAATTCCGGCTGAAAAAGTGTTTCCAGATCAATCACCACCGGGCGGCCATCTGCGACCAGAAAATTTTCATGGTGCATGTCGCTGCCTTTAAGGCAGTACATCAGTGCAAGCAATTGACCGGCAGCGTAATAGAACCCCTTGGCGTCGCTGGCTGAAAGTTCGGATTGATGATCGACACATTCCATCCAGCCATATCCTGATCGGCACCATGTTCGGGCGGCACCCAGATGAATGTCTGATCCTGATTTCTCAAACCATTTCGACACCCCGTGCCAAGCCGCCTCCATCCCGACGGGGCGGGGCTTATAGACGATCTTGGCACCGTTTTCGAACGTCAGGATCAGAACCATGCGTCCGTGGTCATGAGCATCCGAAATCCCCCCGGAAATTTCGCACACGGCCCCGGCACCCCCCCCCGCGTCACCAAGTTCGGGGAAGTAATCGCCAAGCCTGCCCCTGTCACGTTCCAGACGATTGATGAATTCATCGGTGGTGGTAATCCATTGATCCACAATGGTTGCCAACAGGCGGATCATCACAGGTCGATTGGCAATCAAATTGGCAAACGGGCCGCTCAGCAGTGCGGATTTGAAGGTATCGTAAAGTTCTTTGCCTTTGGCATCTTCTGGTGCGATGCCAATTGCCTGGCGGAACGAAGCAAAGCTTTCATACAATGTGCGTTCGTAAATCTTGGCCATCCGCCGGATCAGGATACCGGTGAAATCCTGTTTTGCCTGACCTGTCAGAAAAGCACTGTTTTGTCTGCCAAGCTGTGCCTGCGCCCACATCACAGCAGGCCACATCAAATCGGCAAAGGGAATGTCATTGATGAATTCCTGTGGGCAGCTTTCTGTTCCCTGCCGCCCGCCGGACGTGATGGCATCAAAAATGCTGCGCGCGGTATGCAACCATTGTGGCGGGTTTTCTCCATCACGCAGTTCGACATCCCCAAGAAGCGGTGCGATCTCGTCAGGATTAAGGCCATCACGGGCAAGGCGGCGGGCGAACAGGTCTGAATCACCGCCGGTCGCGAATTGACACCATTTTTGCAGATTTCTCTGATGGAGTTCGTCAAGAGACACCGATGCCCCGGCAGATACAGAACCATCAGCCATGGCTGGGATATATTTCCCTGACAATCTTTCATCAATCGTTGCTGCCTTTTCGGCAATACCAGTCCAGAATGGATCGAATTTCATGTATTGCCCTTGACCTTTTCCCGAATTAAAGCGCTGATAGTTAGAGTTTAATTACCTCCGTAAGCCAAGAAAAGTTTTGCACAATATGCAGCTGATCCCCGTCACGAAAAACAATATCGAACCCTATGTCGCGTTCCGCCTGGAGATCGCAGACGAAGAAGGGCAGCGTTACTACGCAACGATTGATTTGGGTGCAGCCATTTTGGCTAAGGGCCATGATTTTGTGTTGCTCGATGAGAAAGGCGAAATGCAGGCTGCGGTAATAATCAGCCGAAGAAATCGTCGTGATGAGAGTTTGCGCGTTATGGTTTCTGTCGAAACCAGAACGGCAACATCCCAAGAACTGACAACTGCCTTGCGTTATGTTCTGGACACTGAAAACGGGCGGGTGGCGACGGAAGATACCTGTTATCACGTCTTTAATCCCATCAAAGCTCCTTTCCTGAAATCCGAAATGACAGAGATGGGTTTTGAGGCGATTGTCAGCAACTATCGCTATCAGCGCGAACCCGGCCCCCCGCGCCCCGGCGAATTCCCCCATGCAGACAGGGCAGTGGAAAAAGGATACCGAACGCTTGTGATCGATGATGCCTATCTGGCATCAGACCCGAACATTTTTGAAAAGCTGTCAGATATCTATAACCGCGCTTTTTCAAACCGTGAGACGGTTAGCCCCAGCACGCCTGAGCGTATCCGCAAAAGTTACGAAGCCGAGGCCAATGATATCATCATTTCCAAGTTCGGTGATGAGGTCACAGGCAGCATTACCCTGACCAATCTGGGAAATTCGGTTCTGTCACCACAATATACCTGCATGCGGCGCCACTGGGGAACCGGATCAGTTGATCTGATGTGCCGCCATATGGCCCAATTGGTCGCAGATCGGTGGAATGTTCCAATTATTGGCTATGCCGAAGCAAACAATGCCGCATCGTGGAAGGCACTTGAACGGTTCGGATTAACGCGCGTTGAAGAATACATCGTTTGGGAACGCCATATCCCCGCCGGCGCAAAATTTACCATATGAACTTTCAAGCACACAAAAAAGGCGGGATGAACACCAACCCGCCTTTTCAAATGCCAGAAACACTTAAGCCTGGAATGGCGTAGCATCCTCGGAAATATGGCCAGAACAATGAACACCAAACGTGCCCGCAGCGGCACTTAAACCCTTGTTATCGCCGTGGAATGGCGTAGCGTCCTCGGAAATATGGCCAGAACAATGAACACCGAACGTTCCCGCAGCGGCACTTAAACCTTTGTTGTCGGCATGGGACAACACAGCCCCCCCGGAAATTGCACCACCACTATGCATCCAGTTTGTCAGAAGCTCATTGGACGCATTTTCGCTTCTTTCCATACTTGTAATCCTTATTGAAATAGTAAAAACAACCAGAAAATCAATTAAATCCGATAGCTTATCTACTGTCAATTGATGCAGTGATAAGCACCTATTGCGCATTAAAACACGATACACAGGAAATCTTTTTGGCCACAAACGTCAAATTCAACCAAGGCATCCCATTGAATCAAGAGCAGATCACAGGGTGTAATCTCATACGTTCTTCTTGACCCTCATAAAATTTAACGCATTGATATATATAGTTTATTTTAATTTTCATGCCGCAGAATTTTTCTGACATATGCAGTTACTTTCCATCACACAAGACAATATCGAAGCCTAAATCGATGGAATCTTCCAATCATCGCATATGCAGAAGCCAGGAATTCAACATCCTGAAGGGCACTTGAACGATTTGGGTTGGTTCGGAACAAAGAATATATGATTTGGGAGAAATTGGTTCCGGCAGGCCAAAGTTTTACGCTTTGATCAAAGAAAAAGCGGACTGAAATTCAGCCCGCCTTTTAAAATTCCATGATCCGATGATCAGATCGACTGGTTGATCCAGTCCACCAATGCGCTTTTCGGCAGTGCGCCTACTTTCATGGCAGCAACTTCGCCACCCTTGAAAATCATCAGGGTCGGAATACCACGAACACCGTATTTCGCCGGAGTGTTCGGGTTTTCATCAATATTCACCTTGGCGATCTTGAGTTTACCACCCAGTTCACCGGCGATTTCATCAAGATAAGGGGCAATCTGTTTGCACGGACCGCACCATTCAGCCCAGAAATCGACCAGAACCGGGTCGTTGGAACCCAGAACGTCGGTGTCGAACGAACCGTCGGAAACTTTAATCGTGGTCATACTTTCAGATCCTAGTTGTTACGAGGCAAGGCGGGCAAACCCGCAGACCTCGATCCGCTTTATGAGGCCAAGGTAGGCAGCACGGATGCAAACGTCAAGCGCATTGGCCCATCCACAAGCAACTTGCCCCTTGCCAAAGCAGACGTTCCGCAGAGTCGATTACCTAACTTAAAATATGGTCCGGCAGTTCCACCATCCATGGCCCGTTGGTCCAGAGGATGAAACATCGGACTTTTTTGCCCGGATACATCTGGGCAAGTGCCGCCCGATAGATCGACATCTGCCGGCGATAGGCAGGCGGTGTATCTTCGACATCCCGCGGTGGCGGCCGATTGGTTTTATAGTCGACAATCATCACTTCATCGTCACGGACAACAAGTCGGTCAATCTGGGCAGAAACCACATCCCCGCCAACGATCCCAACCAAGGGCACCTCGGCCCGCGATCCCGGTGCAAAGACCGGGGCAAAGGCCGGGTTATCAAAAATACCCAGCGTTTCATTGGCAATTTCAACCTGCTGCTGGGCATCAAGCCCGTGAACCGGCTGGGCAAGGAACCGTTCTGCCGCCTTGCGGCGTGCCTGTTCTGGAAGATCGGGCAGAAGCTCCAGAAGCTTGTGGATCAAAAGCCCGCGTTTGAAGCTTTGCCCCTGATCCCCACCCAGTGGCGATTGAACAGCCGGTTCGTCTTCAAGCGGACGGCTTGGCGCCAATGGTTTGGGCGGGAAGGATTCCACAGGGGCAACTTCCCGGATCAGGTGACGTTTTGCAGGTTGTTTTGAATCCGAAACATCATCCACTCGATCGGGCTTTGGCGCCTGGCTCTGTTCGGTTTCCCAAACCCAGCCTTCGCCGTCCCAGCCAGAACCGGAATAAGCCGCAAGATCGATTTGAGTGGGCTTGGCGTAACCTTCCATTGCTTGGCTACACAGGTTGTACCAGCAATGCTCGGGCGCTTTTCGCCGCCCCTGCCAGCCACAGATATAAAGCCGGTCTTCTGCACGCGTCAGCGCGACATAAAGCAGACGGTTATATTCCTGATCACGCTTCAGCGCGATGTTATCGCGCAGGCGCGCAACAATGTCGGTTTCAAGTGCCACACGCGGCAACCAGAACATCAGATTACGGTCTTCCTGCCAGAACAGGTTGGGCGCCTGTGTCGGCACCTGCATGGTATCAGGAAGAAACACGATCGGGGCCTGAAGCCCCTTTGCGCCATGCACGGTCATGATGCGGACTTCGTCACGCCCGCTTTGTTCAAGGTCACGCTTGATTTCCGCATCACCTGCCATCAACCAATGCAGGAATCCCTGCAAGGTCGGCGCGTGATCGGCCTCATAGCCCATGGCAAGGTTAAGAAACTCATCAATCGGGTCATTTGCCTCAATTCCCAAACGACCGACAAGACGGGCACGGACACCGCGTGCTTCTTCGCCCCGCCCCCCCAGAAGTTCGGCATAAAGTTCGAACGGGCGTTCGTAATCAACCCGGCCCAGCCACTTGAACAAAAAGGCGTATGCACGGGCAAACGGTGATCCGTCTTCGACCATGGCGGCCTTTTCACGTAGCGCATGCCACAGGGTTCTGGGGCGGTTATGGGCAATTTCAAACAACTGATCGTCATCAAACCCGATCAGCGGGCTTTTAAGCACCTCGGCAAGCGTCAAGTCATCTTCGGGCATCAAAAGGAACCGCCCGAATGCGACCAGATCCATCACCGCCAACTGATCAGTGATCTGCATTCGGTCAACACCGGCAACCGGAACATTGCGTTCCTTCAATGCCTTGACGACCTCATCCACAAACGCGGTGCGGCGGCGCACAAGGATCATGAAATCACCGGCCCGGACCGGACGACCGCGCGATGTCAGGATTTCCTTTTGATCGATCGCATGGCGGATACGCCCGGCAATGACGCGGGCAAGGCGAATTTCCGGGTCTTCAAGGCGGACAATCCGTGTCGGCGGTGTCCAGGGGTCTTCGGCTTGGCGCTCTTCGGGCTCAACCGCTGGCCAAAGTTCGATCCGCCCGGCCTGCCCGACGCGGAATGGACTGTGGGCAACGTCTTCGCCCTCATCACCAACACCCTGTTTTGCAACCGGACCGGCAAAGACACGATCGACCGTGCCCAGCACCGCATCGGTCGAACGGAAAGAGATGTTCATGGGTACTTCGCGCCAGTCGGCTTCGATTTCACGCGCCCGTTCGCGGAAATAACGGCGCATTTCGGCGAACTTTTCCGGGTCGGCCCGCTGAAAGCTGTAGATCGATTGTTTCGCATCGCCCACGGCAAAGATGGTACGCGGCTTATCGGCATGACGCCCGGCATCGATAAAGAATTCCTCGGCCAGAATGCGCACCACTTCCCACTGTTCGGGGTTGGTGTCCTGTGCCTCGTCAATCAGGATGTGATCAAGGCCTTCATCCAGCTTAAACAACACCCACCCGGCGATCCCTGCCTGACGTTGCAAAAGCTGCAAACTGGTCAGGATCAGGTCATCGTAATCAAGACGGGCATGCAGGGCCTTTTTGGTGGCATAACGATCCAGCATCGCATTGCCGATGGTGATCAGGGCGGATGTTGCACCGGCCATGGCGGCTGCCTTACGCTGGCGTTCGACCTCTACCAATCGCGCGCATTCCTGTTCAAGCGCATCGGCCCCCATCGGGTGGTTTTCCGCCGCCCCCTTGGTGATCAGTTTGGCGCGCGCCTCGCCCGCCGTTGTGAAAAAGACGCTGCGATATTCGTTAAACACCGCCAAGCGGTCTTCGATGGTGGTTTTTTCAAGGAACTGCGCCAATGCCGGGACGCGTGCGACATCGGTTTTGGTCCCGGCCTCAAGCGCAGCAAGGCCGTGCATCAAACCGTCACGATCAAAGGCATCATCAGAAAGGGCCTTGCGCAAGATGGTTTCATCATCAAGCCCAACAGGCACACCAAGCGCCTTATAGACCGCATCGCGCATACGGTTGGCCCCGCCCAGATTGGTCAGCATGCGTTTCAGACGGCCACGTTCACGGGCAAGTTCGCTCATGACCTCGCCAAAGGCGCCTTCACGGACCTGTGCAGTCACGACCGACAGGGCATGTGCCAGATCGTCATCACGGCCGGTCCGGGCAAATGCCAATACCTCTTCTTGCACATCGGCCATGGTTTCGGCTGCTGTGCGGTCATCCATGATTTCGAAATGCGGCGCAAGACCCGCTTCAAGCGGGAAACGGCGCAAAAGAGACTGGCAGAAGGCGTGAATGGTCTGGATTTTCATCCCGCCCGGCGCATCAAGGACACTTGCAAAAAGCTGTCTTGCGCGGATGGTTTCATCGGCAGAGGGCGCCTGACCGGCAAGATTGGCCAGATCATCGTGCAATTCGCGATCTTCCATGGTCGCCCAGCGGCCCAACCGTTCATTGACACGGTTGGCCATCTCGGCGGCCGCGGCCTTGGTAAAGGTCAGGCACAGGATACGGTGTGGTTCTGTCCCCGAAAGCATCAGGCGGAGCACGCGATCCGACAGCACCTTGGTCTTGCCCGCCCCGGCCGAGGCCGACACCCAAACAGATGCATTCGGATCAGACGCATTTCGCTGCAACACATTGGGATCGGTTCCGCGCATTTCCGTCATGATGCGCCCCCTTCGCCTTTTCCCGGTTTTCCGCCGATGTTAGCGCTAACATCGGTGGCATCTGTATTCTCGTAGGCATCCTCGCTGCCCATCCATTCGCGCAGGCGTGCCAGGTGAACATAATCGGAATATTTCGGCGCGTGATCGGGATGTGGAACACTAAGATAAGGTGTTTGCGGATCGGCAAATGCGGCTGCCAAACCGTCCACACCATCCACCGCCGCATGGGCAAGCTCGGCCGGGGTGGTTTTCATCCGGTTTGTGTTGATTTCAACAATCTCGCCTGCCGGATCGCCCCCCGACAGTTTCCAGAAGGCCATGCTGGCTGGCGGTCCGGCTGGCACATCGCCAAAGCCACCCTTTTCCGCGATGGCGGCTTCAAGCGGTAATTGCGGCGCAAATCCGTTGGCAACATCGGCCTGACTGGGCGGTGCACCGGTTTTATAGTCAATGATCGCAATCCCGCCGTCACGAAGCTGATCAATGCGGTCGGCACGGGCATAAACCTGAAAACCGCTGCTGGTATCAAGGGTTCCGGCCTGTTCCGTATAGGATTTTCGCACCGCATCGCGTCGGGCGGCTTCGGTCTGGATGAACCATTTGGCGATGCGTTCAAAACGCGGCCACCAAAACGCCCAAAGACCGGGACGGGCCGCAAGCGGTTTGAACACTTCGCGGCCAATGATCAGTAATTCATGTTCGCCATCCGGCGGCAAATGTTCGGGATAGAGCGCAATAAACTGATCAAGCGCATCATGGATCAGGTTGCCGTAATCGGCTGCACCGGGGTCTTCGTCCACACCATCAAGTTTACGTAACCCCAGAATATGACGGGCATAAATCGCATAGGGATCACGCATCCATGTTTCGATCTGTGTCACTGACAGACGATCCGGGCGGGCCGATACAGGCGGTTTCGGGGCCGGACGACCGATTTTGATCCGCATGTCCGGTGCGGGTTCATCAATCAGATCAGCCATCGCACGCCATTCAGCTGCCTCGGGCTTTTCCATCGAAACCCCTGATTTGCGTAGAATGTTTTCGATCCGCAACAACCAGCGCGACGGCACGGTCGGTGTGCCTTCGATACGCAATGCACGGGTCATGACCACATCTGGCGCACAAAACAGTTGCTGGAAATCATGCGCGGATTGCCCGACCCGGTGTTCTGGCGCCGGCAAACCGAACTTGCTGCGCATCGGGCGGCTCATCCACGGGTCGGCGCCGGCTTCGGGCGGCCAGACACCTTCATTAAGACCGCCGAGAATGGTCAGGTCCGCCTGCTGCATTTGGGCTTCGACCGTTCCCCAGATAAACAAACGTGGATGTTTGCCATAGCGCGGACGCACAGCACGATCGGCCATCAGGGCATCAAGAAACGCACCATAACGATTGCCCGGCATCGGCGCGAAGTCACTTAGCGCATTCAGCAATTCATGAACGAAATCTGCCAGCGCCTCGCCCGCTTCGCCGCGCCACAGCCGGTCGGCACCGGTTTGGGTATCGCTTGCTGCAAGTGCCTCTGCCGCTGTGATGTGACTGCGCAAAAGATGGACCGGCGCGTGTGCTTTGTCACCGGTCAGATCATCCAGCACATCCAGACAGGTTTTGAACCGCGCAATCAAATCACTAAGGCGCGCATGATCATCGCGGATACGTTCGATACGACCTGTAGCACTGTCTGAACCTGATGCACTCAGACGGGCAATATTATCGTCGCGCCAACCATCAAGGGCTGCTTGTAATCCGTCAAGACCCGGCCCCGGACGGGGCCCGCGCAGAACTTCCTTTTCAAGCAAACGGGTCAGAACGCGGAAGCTTTCCGGTGAAAGCCCTGCTGCGGACAATGGATGTTTCAAAAGCTCGAGAAGTGGAACGGGGGCGAATTCTTCTTGTACGGCACGCACGACAAGGCGCAGATAAATTGCCGGTGCGGTGTCATGAAGCGGGATACCGGCCGAATCATCAATTTCGACTTCCCAGCGGCGAAGCTCCGTCGCCACACGCCGCGCAAGACCACGATCGGGCGTCACCAGCGCGCAGGTCTTTTCGGGATGTTCGAGCGCCTCGCGCATCATGAGGGCAATCGTGGTTGCCTCTTCACGCGCACCAGAACAATCAACGCGCAAAACGCCCTCCATCACATCCGGGGAAAAACCGGTAATGTGGCGCCAGTGATGGGTGGTTTTAGCCGGTCTAAGGGCCTCACGCGCCAGGCGACGGCGTTCGATCGCGCTATCGCTATCCTGATCCAGCGCCGGCCAGGGCAGAACACTGTCGGCATGGCGCCCGATATGGGCCAGGGTTTTGCCCAAAAGGTGCTGTGGATGGGCCGCATCATCGGCAATGGCAGCCCAGTCTTCGTTGCCAAGCCCCGTCATCAGCCCGGGCAAAACCACCCGGCCCTGCGGCATTCCAAGCACCGCCTTCATCAAATCCCGTAAGGCGGGGAACGGGCCGGTTGAACCAACAATCAGCACCGGTGTTTCGGGCGGGTTTTCTGCCCATAAATCGATCTGGGCAGCAATCAGGGCATTGCGCCGCATCGCACGGTCACTGACATCCTGCGAAGCCAGAATACCCGGCCAGTGAATGGTCAGAATTTGCAGAAATTCGAGGGTAAGCTGCCAGTGTTCAGCAAATTCTTCTGGCACCAGTCCCTTAAGGTCCTCAAAGGCACAGTTTTCGGTTTGCACCTGATCGAGAAAGCGTGCGAGTTCACCCGCAAGACGGGCGGCCTGATCGGCGGTCGGCTTCTCGCCGCGATGATCAGGACGGCCCATGATCAGCTGGGTTAACAGCAATTTGCGCTGTAGATCGGGGATGGCTGGTGGCAAATCAAGGGCGGCTTGTTCACCGCCAGCACCATAGATTGCCAATTCATCTTCATCCGCCTCACCCAGCGGACGAATGGTCGGAAGCAGGGTCACAGCCCCCTGCGATTGCCGCAAAAAGGCATCACGCATGACCTTGGCCGACCGACGGTTGGGAACCATCAGGACATAATCAGGCAAGCTGTCTGGTTGATCGGCTGTTTCGGCGATCAGTTGTTTGGCGATCAGATCCGCAAAGGCGACGCCGGGCGGAATGAAAAACAGATTTGAGGGAGGCGTCAAAGTCCCGGCAAAGGACGCCTCGTCATATTCCGGCGCATCCATGTAATCAAACAGGTCGGCCATCAAGTGCCTCCGGATCTGGCTTTCTTGACACGCTCAATCTCAAGCGCCTTGGCGATGACAGGCTCGGAATCCGAAAGCGCCTGTGGCGTACCGATATGGAAATATCCACCATCATGTACCAGACCATAACACCGGCCAGCGGCAAGTGCCTTGTCATAAACGACATTCAGCGAAAAGGCGCCATCGGGCGTATCTTCAAACAGATGCGGCGCAAGAACCTGTACCCCGGTAAAGAAATACGGGGCCGAGGGCGCATCACCGCGCCGTTTCAAACGCCCATCCACCTGCCAGAAGAAATCCCCCGCCCCGTCATAGCCATAGCCGTTTGCCACCGGATAAAGTGCCAACAGCGCATCCATATGGTCCGGGTCAAAAGCATTGATCAGACGATCAAACAGCGGCTCGCGGCCCTCGGTCCAGAACACATCGGCATTGGCAATCAGGACCGCATCGGGATCGAGTTTCGACAGGGCCTTTTTCACCCCGCCCCCTGTTTCAAGCAAATCTACCTCGGGCGAGGTCACGATGGCGGGTACATCGCGTGTAGCAACATGATCAATGATCTGCTGCCCAAGATAATGCGAATTGACCACCGCTTGCTGCACACCGGCACGCGCAAGTTTATCAAGCACATGATCAAGCATCGGCTTTCCCGCGACCGGTATCAGCGGTTTTGGCGTGGCATCGGTGATCGGGCGCATGCGCTTGCCAAGGCCTGCTGCCAGAACCATGGCCTGTGCCGTTGTTTGCTCTGCGCTCATGACTGTGCCTCTTTGCCTGACAGGTTCTGGGTTTTGGCGATTGCCGGGGCGGTGCGCGCATCCGGTGGAATATGGGTATCGACCCACTCTTGAAGCGCTGGCAGGTTTTCTGCGGCGCCGCGCAGGATCATATCCCAGCAGCGCGGGATAAAATCGAAATAGCGCGTCTTTCCGGCCTTGATCGCAAGCCAGCCGAACCGGCCAAGGATGCGGAAATTGCGCACCATCGAGGTTGCAATATAGGCCGTTTCGAAATCAGAACGATCAATATCGGGAAACGCAGCAAGGTAAAAATCCTTCATCCGCGCTTCAAGATCCGGGTCGATATCATGGCGCACATCACGCAGAAGCGATGCCAGATCATAGGGCCGGGGCGCAAGTGCTGCGTCCTGAAAATCAATGATGCCGCAATCATCCCCGCCCTCGCCATTTTCGACCAGCATCAGATTATCCACATGATAATCGCGGTGAATGATCACCTCACCTGCCTGCCAGCAAAGCGGCAATACGGTTTCAAGAAGCTGATCAAAGGCGGTACTTGCCGCGTCACGCCTGGTCGCATCCGGGATGATAAGCGGCAGGTAATCGGCCTTAAAACTGGCGAGCATCCGCCTCAGATTTTCCGGGCCATAGCGCACCAGACCGCAATCTTTCATGCCACCTTGATCGCAGAAACGATGCAGGGCAATCAGCTGTTTGACCGCCCGCAGATACAAAGCATCCTGTATCATGCCGTCAAACATTGCGCTGCCCTGAAGGGCCTCGGTAAAGGTGATATCACCGAAATCCTCGATCAGGACCAAACCGCGTTTTTCATCAGCCTCATAGATTTCCGGCACCCGCCAACCGGCTTGTTTAAACAGCTTTGTGGTTTGCAAGACCGGCGCAACAGAGGCCGGGCGTTCCGGATTGTCATAAACACCATGCGGATCAACATGGATCGCCGAGGGTGGGAAATCCATCAAAAGGGCCGTGTCATGACGCCGTTCAAGGCGGAAATATTTCCGCGCCGAGGCATCATCAACAAGCGGCATAACCTGCGCATTCTGCCAGCCACATGTCACCAGAAAATCCTGGCGTTCGGCGTTGCGGCGTTCCTGATCGGGGGTTACACGCTTCATGACGGATCAACCACCAGATCATTGATCCGCGCAGCCCAGTCCTTACCATGCGGATCAAGCTTGAACACACGCCCTTCGGGGGTTGATCCGGGTTCGATATGAATATCAAGCCGGTTTTCCGGGGTCAGGTATTCCAAGCGATCCGGCCATTCAATCAGGCTGATGGCATCGGCAAAAGCATCCTCGATATCGAGCTCGTGGACCTCTTCTGGATCAGACAGACGGTACAGATCAAAATGCCAGACCGGCACGCGATCAAGCTCGTAAATCTGAACCAGTGTGAAGGTCGGACTGGGGACTTCTTCGTGCGGATTATCCGCAACCGCCCGGATGAAGGCGCGACAAAACGCACTTTTACCCATCCCCAAAGTTCCGTGCATCAAAACCACATCCCCCGCCCTGGCAACAGCGGCAAGCTTGGCGGCAAGGGCTTCGGTCCCGTTCTGATCACTGACAGTGACTGTCTTGCTCATGATATCCGTCTTGTGAGTGGTTCTTGCATTCTGTTTTAGGGTGTTGACGCAGCCTTTCGCAATGATTTTGCGAAAGTTCTCCTTCACTGTGAGCTGTGTCTCGCCGTAAACCGCTTAAAGGCCGGTTTACATTGCGATATCGTGCCCCAGATGCTATCTGGCTGCATAAGAAATCCCGCACACCGCCGGGCTTGGGGCCAGTACCCTACCCAAATTTGATTTTATTTGGATGGAATAAGTATGTCAGACGCATCGCATAGCACAGATATTGCCATTATTGGCGCAGGCCCCGTCGGGCTTTTTGCGGTTTTCGAAGCCGGTATGCTGGGGCTTAAATCCCATGTGATTGACGCGCTTGATATGGTCGGCGGGCAGTGCAGCGCGCTGTATCCGGAAAAGCCGATTTTCGATATTCCCGCCCACCCGCAAATTGCCGGTCAGGACCTTATTCACCAGTTGGCCAAACAGGCTGATCCGTTCGAGCCGACCTATCATCTCGGTCAGCAGGTCACCAAACTTGAAAAACGCGATGATGGCCGTTTCACGCTGGAAACATCGACCGGCACGGTGATTGATGCCGGTGCGGTTGTGATTGCAGCCGGGTGCGGTGCCTTTGGCCCGAACAAGCCGCCGATGGATGGCCTTGAAGATTACGAAGGATCGGGCGGCGTTCAGTATTACGTCAAACGTCGTGCCGACTTTGCCGGCAAAAACGTCGTGATTGCCGGTGGCGGTGATTCGGCCGTGGACTGGGCGCTTTCGCTTCATGACATCGCAGCCAAAGTCATGGTTGTGCATCGTCGCCCCAAATTCCGCGCCGCCCCCGATAGCAGCGCAAAACTGCAAGCCCTGGCCGAGGCCGGGAAGATCGAGATGGTCATTCCCTATCAGCTTAAGGGTCTTAAGGGCGAAAACGGCATTCTGTCACACGTGGTTGTCGCGACCCTGAAGGGTGAAGAGCGCGAACTGGAGGCAGATCACCTTCTGCCGTTCTTTGGTCTGGCCATGGAACTCGGTCCGATTGCCGATTGGGGCCTGAACCTTGAGAAAAACCACATAAGCGTCACACAGGCGACGATGGAAACATCCGTTCCGGGCATCTATGCCATTGGCGATATCGCCAATTATGAGCACAAGCTCAAACTGATCCTGTCGGGCTTTGCCGAAGGGGCCAGTGCGATCCACGCTGCACGCTCTTATCTGTTCCCGGACAAGGAATTCCACTTCGAATATTCGACCACCACGGGTGTGCCGAACGAGTAACAGGAACACAGTTGCTTAAAAGGTATTTAGAAGGCGTGCTTCCGTAGCCGGATGCACGCTTTTTTTATCACAAAAACAGTTGCCTATCACCCACGACAAAACTTAAGGTAGATCTTTAAGAAAGAAAAACACGGTGGTTAGCATGGCAGAGCCAGAAGGCCCACAAGTTCATAAACCTCAAACTTTCACAAACTTCCATAAGCTCATCCTGTTCGGCGCAGGCACCCTGCTTTGCGGAACATTGGTTTTCATCATGACAATGAGCGGCGTTATGGACATGATGATGCGCGGTCGCTCTGGGGGCGGCTTCATGATGGTCATTGGGATGACGCTCGCGATTGGTTTACAGATTACCGGCGGAACGATCATTGCCAGATGCGTTTCCAAGGTCATCAACCCAGTTTTGCAAGACTAGAACAACAAAGGCTGCATCACCAATGCGATACAGCCTTTGTTTCGAAATCGTAATTTCAGCTTACTTGTCGTCGCCCATCTTGAGCGCATTGATAAAGGCCGATTGCGGAATTTCGACCTTGCCGAACTGACGCATCTTTTTCTTACCGGCCTTCTGTTTTTCAAGAAGCTTACGTTTACGCGAAACGTCGCCGCCGTAACATTTTGCCGTCACGTCTTTACGCAATGCAGACACGGTTTCACGGGCAATCACCTTGCCACCGATGGCGGCCTGAATGGCGATGCGGAACATCTGGCGCGGGATCAGGTCCTTAAGACGTTTACAAATTTCGCGCCCACGATATTCCGCCGCCGAACGGTGTACCATCAAGGCCAGCGCATCGACCGGCTCTTCGTTGACAAGGATGGAAACCTTGACCAGATCACTTTCGTCGTAACCGGCGATCTCGTAATCGAAGCTGGCATAACCGCGCGAAATGGATTTCAGGCGGTCATAAAAATCAAACACCACTTCGTTGAGCGGCAGTTTATAGACCGCCATGGCCCGGTTCCCGACATAGGTCAGGTCCTGCTGAATGCCGCGGCGTTCGGTGCAAAGGGTCAGGATGCCGCCAAGATATTCATCAGGCACCATGATCGATGCCTTGATCCACGGTTCTTCAATCGCCTTGATCTTGGTGACGTCGGGGAAATCTGCCGGGTTATGCAGCATGATTTCTTCGCCCTTGCTCATGGTGATCTTATAGGACACCGAAGGCGCGGTTGTGATCAGATCAAGCTCGAACTCGCGTTCCAGACGTTCCTGAATGATTTCAAGATGGAGCAAACCAAGGAAGCCACACCGGAAACCAAGACCAAGGGCGGTCGAGTTTTCCGGTTCGAACTGGAAGGATGCGTCATTGAGATGCAGCTTTTCAAGCGCATCACGCAGCACTTCATATTCGCTGGTATCGACCGGGAAAATACCACAGAAGACAACCGGGATGGACGGTTTGAAACCGGCCAGCGGCTTGGCACAAGGGCGTTTTTCTTCGGTAATGGTGTCACCGACTTCACATTCGGCCACGGTCTTCATACCGCAATTGATAAAGCCGACTTCGCCAGGGCCCAGTTCATCAAGGGCAAGCGGTTTGGGGGTAAAGACACCAACACGTTCGACCGTATGGGTGACCTTGGCATTCATGAAGCGGACTTTCTGACCCTTTTTCAGGGTACCTTCCTTCACGCGCACCAGAATCATCACACCGAGATAGGTGTCATACCAGCTATCGACCAGCAGAACTTCAAGTGGTGCTTCTGCATCCCCGGTCGGGGCAGGCAGGCGTTCGACCAAGGCTTCGAGCACGTCTGGCACACCAAGGCCGGTTTTCGCCGAAATCATCACCGCATCAGAGGCATCAATCCCAATGACTTCTTCGATCTGTTCCTTGACCCGTTCGGGCTCCGCTGCCGGAAGATCGACCTTGTTAAGGACAGGCACGATTTCGTGATTGTTCTCAATCGCCTGATACACGTTTGCCAGAGTCTGGGCTTCGACACCTTGCGCCGCATCGACAACAAGAAGCGATCCCTCACACGCAGCAAGCGAACGCGACACTTCATAGGCAAAGTCAACGTGGCCCGGCGTATCCATCAGGTTAAGCGTGTATTCCTGGCCGTTCTTGGCGATGTATTTCAAACGCACGGCCTGGGATTTGATGGTGATGCCACGTTCACGTTCGATATCCATCGAATCGAGAACCTGATCGGCCATTTCACGTTCGGTCAGGCCACCGGTCAACTGGATCAGGCGGTCGGCCAGGGTTGATTTACCGTGGTCGATATGGGCGATGATCGAAAAGTTACGAATGTTCTTAAGGTCAGTCATTTTTGGCTGCTTCTGGCACTAAAATTGGCTGGCATTCCGCCGCGTGGCACATTTTATCGAAACGGTGTGATCATCCCGATCCCCGGTTGATCAACAACGATGCGTAAACCGCAAATCTTTCCAACGGCAACTGCCCCGTCTGCCTGCCGGTTTTGGCGGCGACGTCGGGCTGTTTTGCAGCACATAGCATGCACAGCCGCAATCGAAAATCTGCATTACGCGATCACTGTATCAAGCGGAAAACCGGTTTTATCGTTTCCCGGATCAATCACCAGCGGGTTTATAGGGGTTTTTGCACGGAATTAGAAGCGTTGTGTTATGCCAAAGCCATGCACAAATTTACGATGGCTGAACCAGACAGCGATGATCATCGCAATACAGTCGGGATCAGGCGTGTTTTTCTGCAATCGTAAAAACGTCAATTAATGCCAAAAAGCCTGTCAAACGCATGAATTCATTTGTTTGCGTGCTTTTCAACCATACCAAAAGAACTTAGATTTTATATCTGAGACAACCATAATCTACCTGATCAGGACCCACCCGAATTATGTTCACAACCTCAATAGAGCCGTCCCTGTCACGGCGTAGCTTGGTGAAACTGCGAAAACGCCTTGCTGCTTTGACTTTGACGGGTGTGTTTGTCCTGATGTTCTCGTTCTTTTTCATTCAAAAGACGCTATATGACAGCGCGACAGACCACGCCAGAGCCCAACTCGAAGCAACGGCTTTCCGGTTGGGTTCAATGCTTTTGCTTCACGATGATGTCGATCTGCAATCCATTGTTATGGACAATTCCGACATTACTGTTGGCATCCTCGACAATGACCTGAACCAGATCAAAGGCGTAATCCCGTCCCATCTGATCGATGATCTTGGCAATTATATCCGTGATCACCAGTCAGACCGGACTTCATTGCTGTGCGTACATGGCAATGAGGCGATGGTTGTCGCCTTTAGCAAACTGCCCACGATCAACCGTATTGTCGTGACCTATTCACCACGTAGCGTGCTTTTGCAGAACTGGCGCGATGCCTTTATTCTCCATGCACTTATGTTTGTGATGGCGATGGCCATACTCTGTGGTCTATCGATCTGGCTGTGGCAACGCCTTAGACGTCAACATATGCGCGCCGCCCACCTTGCCGAACATTTCAGTGATACGGAAAATACACTGTCCGAATGCGGATGTGCGGTCGTCAGCTGGTCTGTCGATCCATCCAACAGTAAATTGTCACTGCAATTGAATTGGCCTGAAATTCTTGGCCCGACAGCCGGCAGCATCGGACCGACCATAAGCGAGTTTCTGAACCGGCTATCCCCGGCATCACACAACAAACTTCGCGGACCGTTGATCGAAAACGAGTGGCCCGACGCACGCGTCGGCACCATGGTTGATATCCGTATTTCGGCCAATCAGTGGCAACGCTTTTATCTGATGGCGCATCGCTATGTCGAAAATGATCGCACAGTCATTTCAGTTTTGCTGCTGGAAACCGCAGAACAACAGGAATTGTGCCATCCATTCGAAACCTATCTGCGCCATACCCCGGAGCCGGCCATTGCCGTTGACACAGACGGCCTTTTGCATGGCTTTAGCCCCGCCCTTGAAGAACTGATGGGTCTTTCGATACATACGATCATCAAAAAGCCGGCCTTCCAATTGTTCGTCCCCGAAGATCAGCAAATTGCACTGACAGCAATCCGTCAGCAGATTGGCACAACCGCAATGGATGACGGCAAATCTATTCTTCGGGTTCTTGATCACACGGGAAAAACCCGCTGGCTGGCCTGGCATTGTGTCGGACCGTTTGACACCATGTTTTTTTGCAGCGCACGTGACGTGACGGAATTTGTCGAAAACGCCAACAAGCTGCGCGACACACTTGATCAGCTTAAACGTAGCAACGAAGACCTCGAACAGTTTGCGTATGTCGCATCCCATGATTTGCAACAACCCTTGCGCATGGTTGCAAGCTATACCCAGCTTCTCAAACAGCGTTATGGCGGTGCCCTTGATCAGGAAGCCGATGAATATATCGACTTTGCGGTTGATGGTGCCAAACGCATGCACAAGCTGATCAGTCATTTGCTGGAATATGCCAAAACCGGCACGGGCGACGATGTCAGCACAATCGACTTTAATGAAGTCCTTAATGAAGCACAGGCCGATCTCAAAGATGTCATCCGGCGCGAACAGGCCACCATCACCCATGATGACCTGCCGACGATCAAGGGGGACCGGATTGCGCTTTCACGCCTGTTTCAGAACCTTTTATCCAATGCGATAAAATATCGCCGCCCTGGCGTTCCGCCGCATATTTCCATCACCGTCGAACCCGATCCGGTGATGCGCGACTATTGGCGGTTTTCAGTGCGTGATAACGGCATCGGAATTCACCCCGAACATGCACAACGGATTTTCCGGCTGTTCCAGCGACTGCATAAGGACGAGTTTTCAGGAACGGGGCTTGGCCTTTCACTTTGCCGCAAGATTGTTGAGCAGCATGGTGGCAGAATTTGGCTTGATACCAGTCGCCCGGTCAGTGATCCGGGCACGACCATTATCTTTATCCTGCGCGTCCATCGCCCGGAACAAAGACCCGGCAATTAAAACCGGCCCAACATGTTCTGAATGGCAGGCATATTGCTTCGGATTACGTCGTGCCGGGCAGACAGGTAAAAGCTGCCCTATATCTGCTAGCCGTACTTGTGATGGAGCAAGAGATGCCAAGAACCAGAACCCTGCGCAACTTTTCAATCAAACCCGCCCTTTACCCCATGCTGACATTGGTAGGGGTTTTGGTTCTTAGCGGATGTGGCTCGGATATGCGCACCATGAATGATGCCCACATGCAGACACTGGCCGGTTACTTTGCACAACATGAACCGGGCGCACCATTGCCACGTGGCTGGAGACGTTTGGATGGTGCAGAAATCAATTACCGTTTCGCAAACGAAACATATGGCATCTATTCCATAGAAGAAGATGAACAGTTTCTTGTTCTTCATCTGAACGATAACGGTACAGGCCGGCTGGAAGCCGATGATGACCGCGAACGTTGCGAATGGAACAGTATGGCCGATCAACTAACCATCGAATGCGATGACACGGATATGGAATGGCATATCTTTAGCAACGGACCGGATCTGATCGCGCTTGATCTGGATGAAGACGAATATGCCATTTTGCGTAAACGCCCCGGTCGGTAATTGTGACCGATATTGCGCATAGAAAACGGGCTGCCCATCACAGGCAGCCCGTTATTTGTTGTCCAGGTTTCTAACGCCACCTGTTCCTAGGCGCGCAACGAACCGCCGGTGGCCTTTTCAACCGCTTCGACAACCTTTTTGCTGACGGCTTCGATTTCTTCTTCGGTCAGGGTTGCCTTGGTCGGTTGCAGCGTGATCGAGAAAGCGAGTGATTTCTTGCCATCTTCAATCCCCTTGCCTGCATAAAGGTCAAAGATCGTCACATCCGTAATCAGATTACGATCAGCCCCCTTGGCGGCCTTGATGATTGCCTCTGCCTTTACACCTTCATCAAGCAGGAAGGCAAAGTCACGCTCGACCGACTGGAAACTTGATGCGTTCAGGGCCGGACGGGCTGTGCCCTTTTTCTTGGGCATCGGCACGTTTTCAACAAACAGCTCAAACGCCACGACACGCCCTTTGACGCCAAGCGCCTTAAGCACCTTCGGATGCAATTCACCGAAATAACCCAGAACATTTTTCGGGCCAAGTTGCAGGGCAGCCGAACGGCCCGGATGATACCATTCCGGCGCACCGTCAGTATTCACCTGAACATTGGCCGCATTGGTGCCAAGTGCATCAATCAGGCCTTGGGCATCCGCCTTGACGTCAAAGACATCAACATCACGACGCGAACCGGTCCAGCTACGCGCGGTGGTTGCCCCTGCACGCAGGCCTGCGGCCACCAAACGCTGATCGCCCGGCTGATCACCAAAGAATTCCGGACCGACTTCAAACAGTGCAAGATCCGAGAACCCGCGCGCCTGATTACGTCCGGCTGCCGCGATCATATTGATCAAGGCATTCGGACGCATGACATCAAGGTCGGAACTGATCGGGTTGGCCAGATACAAACCGTCTTTGAGTTCACCAAACAGTTTGGCCCAACGCGAGTCGGTAAATGACCAGGTCACGGTTTCATAAAGACCACGCGATGCCAGAACACGACGGGTCAGGCCGACACGCTTTTGCATCGGTGACAGGGCCGGAACCGGCAGGCTGCTTTCACGCTCCAACGGGACGGTCGGGATTTTGTCATATCCGACAATGCGCAGGACTTCCTCGACCAGATCGGCTTCACCGATGATATCGGGACGCCAGCTTGGTGCGACAGCAGTAATGACCGGTGCAGACCCACTGACTTCGAAACCAAGCGATGTCAGAATTTCGATGACGCGGTCTGCCTCGACGGCAACACCGCCCAGTTCCTTGATCCGGTCAATACGCAAATCAAAACTGTTGCGCGGATTAGGCACTTCACCAGCCTGAACAACGTGCGAAACTTCGCCGCCACAGATTTCCGTAATCAGGTGCGTGGCGACTTCCATGCCCCATGCGATCGACTGCGGATCAACGCCGCGTTCAAACCGATAGCGGGCATCGGAATTGATCTGCAACTTACGCCCGGTCTTGGCAATGCTGATCGGATCGAACAATGCGCATTCGACAAACACGTTGGTGGTTTCTTCAAGGCAGCCGGTTTCTTCACCACCGATGACCCCGCCAATGCCAAGCGCCTTGGCCTGATCGGCAATCACAACCATGGTGTCAGAAAGTTCGTATTCCTTGTTATCAAGGGCTGCGATCTTTTCACCATTGGTTGCGTAACGAACATTGATGTCACCCGACAGCTTGTCGGCATCAAAAACATGCAGCGGACGGCCCAGATCGTGAGTCACAAGGTTGGTAATATCAACCAGTGCGGAGATCGGACGCAGACCGATCGCCTCAAGACGGGCTTTGAGCCAATCCGGACTTTCCGCATTTTTCACACCGCGAATGTAACGGCCATAGAATGCCGGAACGGCGTTGTTTGCTGCGATGTCGCTGCTAATTGCGACGCCAATCGGGCTGTCAAACGAACCTGTGACCGGTTCTTGGCGTGGATCTGCTTTCAGTGTGCCGATGCCGGCCGCAGCCAGATCGCGGGCAATCCCGCGCACACCCGTGCAATCGGGACGATTAGGCGTCAGGCCGATTTCGATGATCGGATCATCCGCACCAAGGACAGCAGCAACCGGCGCGCCAATTTCGGCATCTTCGGGCAATTCGATAATGCCGTCATGGTCTTCACCCAGGCACAGCTCACGGGTGGAGCACATCATGCCCTGACTTTCGACACCACGGATTTTGCCGGGTTTCAGCTTGGAACCATCAATCGGGATGATCGCGCCGGGCTGTGCCAGTGCGACTTTCAGACCGGTACGTGCATTGGGTGCACCACAAACGACCTGGATGATTTTCTCGCCGGTATTCACACGGCAAAGCTTCAGGCGGTCCGCATCGGGATGCTGGCCGGCTTCTTCAATATGGGCGACGCGAATGTCGGCAAGGGCTGCCGCACGGTCGGTGACGTCTTCGATCTCAAGACCGATATCGGTCAATTTTTCGGCGACCACCTCGATCGATGCATCGGTATCAAGGTGCTGTTTCAGCCAATTGAGTGTGAATTTCATATCCTCAGCCCCTTACCATGTTCGGTACATCCAGCGGCACGAAACCATAATGTTTCAGCCAGCGCAGATCGGTATCGAAGAAGGTGCGAAGATCGGGAATGCCATATTTCAGCATCGCGATACGTTCGATCCCCATGCCAAAGGCAAAGCCCTGATATTCTTCCGGATCAAGGCCGCATGCAGACAGAACCCGCGGATGAACCATGCCGCAGCCAAGAATTTCCAGCCAGTCATCGCCTTCACCAATCTTGAGCTCCCCGCCCTTGCGCGAGCAACCGATATCCATTTCGGCACTCGGTTCGGTGAACGGGAAGAAGCTTGGGCGGTAGCGGACAGGCACATCATCAAGTTCGAAATAGGTTTTAACGAACTCAAGCAGGCAACCCTTGAGATGCCCCATATGCGTTTTCTTGTCGATCACCAGACCTTCGACCTGATGGAACATCGGCGTATGGGTCATATCGCTGTCCGAGCGATAGGTACGCCCCGGCGCAATGATGCGGATCGGCGGGGTTTTCGACTGCATTGTTCTGATCTGAACCGGGGATGTATGGGTCCGCAGCACAAGGCGCGAACCATCTTCCTGTTCGGGCAGATAGAAGGTGTCCTGCATTTCACGCGCGGGATGTTCCGGCGGAATGTTCAGGGCGGTAAAGTTATGGAAGTCGTCTTCAACGTCCGGACCTTCGGCCAGAGCAAAGCCCATTTCGCCAAAGATCGAAACGATTTCATCTATTGTCTGGCTGATCGGGTGAACGCGGCCTGCGGTTTCATCCGGACGCGCAGGCAAGGTGACGTCGATCCGCTCACCCGACAGACGCGCCTCAAGGGCAGCATCTTCAAGGGCCGTTTTGCGGGTTTCGATTGCGCCAGCGACCTGGTCCTTGACGGCATTAAGCGTCTGACCAAATTCACGACGCTGGTCCGGGTCCATCTTGCCAAGGTTTTTCATCAGGCCCGTAATACGGCCTTTCTTGCCAAGGGCGCTGATGCGGACATCTTCAAGCGCGGTCAGATCCGCTGCTTTTTCGACTTCCGCCAGAACCTCTTCGCGCAATGCTTCGATGTTTTCCATAACTTCCGACGCTTTGGCTTGGGTTTAAAAATCACAAATAGAAAAGGGACGGCCAATATGGCCGCCCCTGATCAAATCAGGCAAGTGCCGATGAAACCTTTTTACAAAGGTTTATCAGTCCAGTGCAGCCTGCGCCTGGGTAACCAGAGCTTTGAAAGCTTCCGGCTCACGCACTGCGATGTCGGCAAGAACTTTACGGTCCAGCTCAACACCAGCCTTTTTGAGGCCGTTCATGAACTGGGAATAGCTCAGACCGTTCTCACGTGCGCCAGCGTTGATACGCTGGATCCAGAGCGAGCGGAACTGGCGTTTCTTAACGCGACGATCGCGGTATGCATACTGCAGACCTTTTTCCACAGCCTGAACGGCGGTGCGGAAAGTATTGTTGCGGCGACCGCGGTAACCCTTGGCAGCCTTAATAACCTTGCGGTGACGAGCGTGTGAAGACACGCCCCCTTTTACACGAGCCATTTAACTCTCCTTCAACCTTAACCGTACGGCAGGAATTTTTTGACGATGCGGGCATCTGCGTCACAGAGGATCTCTGTGCCACGAGCCTGGCGCTTCATCTTGGTCGGTTTCGCAGTCAGAAGGTGGCGCTTGTTTGCCACGTTGTGACGGACTTTTCCGCTGGCGGTCAGGCGAAAGCGTTTTTTAGCGCTCGCTTTGGTCTTCATCTTGGGCATTTTTCTATCCTTGCAAAAGCAATGAAAACGAAATCCCCCACGGCGGCTGGGCATGCCCTGAAGGTTTATGACAAACCTTCCAGCCTCACCACCTGTTTTGGGGACGGGTGGTTATAGACTCCGACTTTACCTTTTTCAAGGGCCAATTCGTTCCTTTCCCCTTGCTTTTTGCGGCTTTGGACCGCCATTCTGCCCCGGCACCGTTTTTGATGCCCGCGCCGGCACTTCTTAAATTCGCCATCTGACAGGCCATATGTCGCAAATCACATCCGTTATCTTACCCTTCTTTGCCCTGATTGGCCTTGGCTGGATCGCCGGAAAATTCCGGATCGTATCGCCCGAAGGAATGCGCGGCATCAATGGGTTTGTGTTTTATTTTGCTTTGCCAGCCCTTCTGTTCAAAGCGCTTGCCACACGTCACCCGACTGAAATCTGGCAACCCGACATCATGGTCGCCTATGGTGGCGCGACTTTGTTGGTTTATGGAGGCTGTCGGTTTATTTCCGCCAAAATATTTGGCCTTGATTCTGCCAGTCGAACACTCTTTTCCTTTGCCGGAACCGTGGGAAACGTCGGATTTATGGGGCTTCCATTGATTGTCGGCCTGCTTGGCCCCGAAGCAACGGTTCCGATTATTGTCGCCCTTGCGGTTGATTTGATTGTGATGTTGCCGCTTTCGCTGTTGCTGCTTGAAAAGGCAAAGCATGCCGACATCAACAAAACCGATAGCACGTCATCCCAGAATGCCAGCGCCAGAATCATCCGGGGTACACTCCGCAATCCGGTCGTCCTTGCGATTACCGCTGGCGTTATCGCAAGCATCTTTGGCCTTCAATGGCCCAAAGGCGTGGATTATCTTTTGGATCTTATGGGCGGAAGTGCCGGCCCTGCGGCATTATTTGCCATCGGCGTTGCGTTGGTCGGACGACCGATTGCCGAAAAACGTGCCGAACTGGCAACCATGTCCCTTGCCAAGCTCGTCATCCACCCGGTTGCCGTCTTTGTCAGTTTCTGGATAATCGGTTCGGTCACCGGGCTTGAGGCCAAAGCTGTCTTGTTGCTTGCCGCGTTACCAACCGCTGGGAATGTCTTTGTCATCGCAACAACCTATGACCGCTATGTTGTGCGCAGCTCTTCAATTGTGCTGGTTACCACGGCCTTGGGCGTGATCAGCTTTTCGATATTCTCGGCCTATATTGATCCGATTGTCCGCTGGCTTGCACCATAGAGATCTCGTGACATTGTCACCAACAACAGCAACACCATCAAAGCCGCCAATGCCAGACAGGCAATTAAATGGCGGTATTGATTGTATGGGCCCGGCCGATCCATTTTTCGATTCGGTTCATCAGCTTTTCGCGATTAACCGGCTTCAACACAAAGTCATTCCCGCCTGCTGCAACACCGCCACGAAGGTCTTCTTCCCCCTGACGGGCCGTAACATAAATGATCGCACAGGCAAGTTCGGGGAACATGGTCCGGACATTGATAGCTGTTTCGAAGCCATTCATGTCAGGCATCATGATATCCATCAATATGATGCGCGGACGCTTTGTCTTGAGAAGTTTCAGAAGATCCTTGCCAGAGGAAACGCCCTGAAAGGTGAAGCCGCCGCTTTCGACGATTCGTTTCAGAAGAACCAGACTCTTGGGGTCGTCATCGACACCAACGATCAAAAGATCATTTCCAGCTGGCATGGCATTCCCTCTGTGGCTTGAACCTTGGGGTAAAAAGGCAAAACGCCGCGTCTTAACGCGGCGCCAGCACCATAATCATAACACGGCCTTCCATCTTTGGCATCATTTCCGGTTTTGCAAGATCTTCAAGATCCCCCGAGAAACGCTGGAGCATGCCAAGACCGAGGTCCTGGTGGGCCATTTCACGGCCGCGGAAACGCAATGTGACTTTGACTTTGTCGCCACCGCCAAGAAACTTCTGCGCAGCACGCAGTTTGACATTGTAGTCATGGGTATCGATGTTCGGGCGGAGTTTGATCTCCTTGACCTCGATAACCTTCTGTTTCTTTTTAGCCTCGTTCTGCTTCTTGCTTTGTTCGTATTTGAACTTGCCGTAATCAATCAGCTTACAAACTGGCGGCTCGGCATTCGGAGCGACTTCGACAAGATCAAGTCCAGCTCCCGCTGCCATTTCAATGCCTTCACGCACCGTCATCGGGTCGGACATATTGCCTTCGGCGTCGACAACACAGATGGAACGGGCCTTGATATCCTCGTTGACGCGCGGACCTTCCTTGGTCGGCTGCATCGGCTTGCGTGGTCGTGCTATGGATAATCTCCTATGGTCATCAAACAAATCGGTCAGAAACAGAAAAACGCACATGGAAGTACATATGTACGATGGTGTTTTCCATGCGACCTCACCTAGCATATCCACGTGCAATCAGAAAGCAATGATTTTAGGCAATCATAGTGGCCTCAACGCACCATTTTCCGGGCCATTGGCCCAAAATGCGAAATTAGCCCACACCAGAAAAACCCAAGGGTCAGCTGCTAGTCTTCCAAAGCAAGCCGTTGACGGACGACATCCATTACGCGGTTTACCGTCAATTGGCGCAGATCGCGCTCGCGCACGATACTGACCGCATCCGGGCTGTGCCCTCGCGGTGCGCACAGTTTGGGATCAGATTCTTTTGAAAACAGAACGATGGACGGGGCCCCGGCGGCGGCGGCAATATGCATCGGTCCGGTATCGTTGCCAATTGACAAAACCGATCGTGCCGCAAGCGATGCAATATCCAGAAACCCGGTACGCCCCATGAGGTTGCGCGCCTTCGGGCACATCTGATCAATCCGGTTCAGGACATCGGCTTCGCTGTTGGTTCCGATCAAAACCGGCGTCAACCGATAATCGGCAAGCTTTTTGGCAAGCAGGCCAAACCGTTCTGCAGGCCAGCGTTTCGCCGGACGGTGCGGTGCGCCCCCCGGACAAAGCAGCACAAACGGGCTTCGAATACCAAAACGATCCAGATTGATGTCTGGCCCATTAATGAATGGTGCCGGTACATCCTTGATACCTGCATAGCCAAGCTGATCAGCCAATCTGTCGATCGTATGCAACGTATCACGATCCGGATTGGCATGTGGATGCGAACAGCCGCGCGCAATCCCTGACCATTCGGGTTTTGGTCCGGGCCACATCAGCTTGAAATAAAATCCGCTCCGATCCGACGTCTGAAGATCATAGACACGATCAAAGTTACCGTTGCGGAGGAAACGGCGGAGCGCCAGGACTTCGCGTATCTGGGTCAATTTCGGGCGACGATCAATGGCGATCGAATCAAAAAATCCGCTCGCTTTCATCAGGTCCACATAGGGCCGCGTGGTCAGGACCGTGATATGGGCATCAGGATGTGCGGCCCGAATGGCTGCGAACGGCCCCATGGCCAAAACCACATCACCAAGCGCTGATAGCTTGATGACCAGAATGCGTTCACGTTTAGATGCTGCATCTGCTGGTGACATAGTTGCTTCTTCGTGGATCTCGGTTTTCCCGGATTCCAGCGGCAATTTCTCGTTTGATTTTTCGGTCATGCCGCGTTCCTGATCACACGCTTGAGAGCCTTGGCATAAACATTCAAGGTTCGTTCGGCCATTTGCTCTAACGAAAACTCGGCAATCACATGATCGCGTCCTTTGGCCGCCAATTTGGCACGCTTTTCAGGCGTCAAACTCAGAACCTGAACAAGGGCACGCACAAGCTGATCAACTTCCCCGGGGCTTACAAGCCAGCCGGTTTCTCCGGGCAGGACAGTCTCCATAGCGCCGCCATGCGCCGTTGACACAACCGGGCGGCCCATTGCCTGGGCTTCGGACGGAATGCGCCCGAATGCTTCTGGTTCGATAGACGGGCATGCCACAACGTCCGCCAACATATAGGCAGCAGGCATATCGTTGCAGTGATCAACAATATGCACGATGTCTTCCAGACCCAGTTTGCGGGTCAACTGCAGAAGCTCGTCACGATAGGCTGTACGCCCCTGATCCGAACCGACGATCAGGCATCTGAGTTTCCGATGACCGAGCACCTCAAGTACTGCAGGCAATGCATTGATCAAAAAGGTTTGGCCTTTCCAGCGCGTCAATCGGCCGGGCAGCATGACGACGTATTCTTCCCCATTCAAACGCCATTGGTTCGAAAGGGAAATGAGACGTTCCTGACTGACATTTTCCGGATTGAAAAGATCCACGTTCGTCCCGCGCGGTACAATGTTCAGGCGGTCCGCTTCGACCTTGTAATATTTGTTGATATGGTTGGCGATGTGCTTGGAAATCGCAATCACCTGATCACCCATGGTCATGATCGCGTTATAGCGGCGCTTGAACGGATTTTTGTAACCGGAATAGGTGCCGTGGAAAGTCGTCACGAACGGAATACCGGCCTTACGCGCAGCAAAATAGGCGCTCCAGGCTGGCGCACGCGATCGAGCATGAATGATATCAACGCCTTCTTCACGGATCAGATTGACAAGCGCATCGATATTCTTGCGCATGGTCAGAATGTTTTTCGATTTAAGTGGCAGGGAAATGTGCTTGGCACCAAAACGATCAAGTTCGCGTTCCAGCCGGCCGCCCTGCGACGCGACAAGTGCCTTGCCACCCCCGTCAACAATGGCACGGGCAATATCAACCGTCCCACGTTCGACGCCACCTGCATCGAGCTCGGGAAGTACTTGTAAAATAACAGCAGGACGATAGCCCCCACCTTGCGCTTGGGGTTCTGATCGATAGACTGTCTCTGTCTTCACTTCTGACGCGCTCATGCAACTTCCAACCACCAACACCCAAGGACCATGCCCCGGATGACACATGACCTGCCGACGCCAAAGCCAGCAAAGCCCGATTTTCTCAACCGGCCTGATGGCTCAAAAATCGCATACCATCACGTACCGGGCAAGCCATCTGACGTACAGGCACCCAATACCCCCGGTGTGATATTCCTTGGTGGTTTCATGTCAGACATGACGGGCACCAAGGCAACCCACCTTGAGGCACACTGCATTCAGCAGGGGGTGGCTTATACCCGCTTTGATTATTCCGGTCACGGACAATCGTCTGGCAAATTTGCCGATGGTACAATCGGACAATGGGCGAATGACGCCATTGCCATTCTTGATGAAATTACTTCCGGCCCGCAGGTTCTTGTCGGTTCTTCGATGGGGGGCTGGATCATGCTTTTGGCAGCCCTTGCCCGCAAGGATCGCATCAAAGGACTGATAGGCATTGCCGCAGCCCCGGACTTTACCGAAGACCTGATGTGGGCGCAGTTCAGCGAAGATCAGAAAAAAACCATCATGGCCGAAGGCGCGTTGATCGAGCCAACCGAATATGGCGATGATCCCTATACCATCACGCGCAATCTGATCGAGGATGGCCGCAATCAGCTTTTGCTGCGCAAACCGATTGATCTGAATTGCCCGGTCCGTCTGGTTCAGGGCATGCAGGACCCTGATGTGCCTTGGAAAACGGCAATCCGACTGACCGAGGCACTGGTCACCGACGATGTCCGGGTTGATCTGATCAAGACCGGTGATCACCGCCTGTCGGAGCCAGATCAGCTTGACGTGATCACCAAACATATCGACGAAGTGATCGCAAAGACGGCGGGATAATGCGCCGTCTCGCATAAATTACGTGTGGCGATAGACGATCAGGCCAGAACGACCTGATCGTCTTTTATTTTCACTGCAACCGGTTCAAGCACGTCGCCCATGCACGGACCGGAAACGCATTCGCCATCCTCGATGCGAAAACGCGCACCATGTGTCGAACACACAATTTCGTCGCCAAAATCGCTGATGAATTCATCGGGCTCAAGCTCGAGCGGAACGCCAATATGCGGGCAGCTATTGATATAGCCAAAGACATCATCGCCACTTCGGACAACAAAAATTCCCGTCCCGCCAAGATTAACGCCCTTGGCACCGGTTGCATCCAGATCGCTGAGCACGCAAAGCACCGTTCCGGCCGCAGGAAGATCGGTCATGGGTCAACACCACCCATTTCACAGATTGCCGCCCAGGACGCGTCATCAATCGGCATGACCGACAGACGCGACTGTTTGAGCAAAGCGAGATCGGAAAAACGCGGATCGGCCTTGATGTCGGCAAGGGTTACTGGCGTTTTAAACGGTTTGACCGTCTTGAAATCCACCTGAACAAACTTGCCCTTTTCGTCGGTCGGATCCGGGTAAAACTCGCGCACCACTTCGACAATCCCGACAATGCGTTTTTCGTTTACCGAATGATAAAAGAACGCCTTGTCGCCGATCTTCATGGTCCGCAAATTCTTGGCGGCCTGATGGTTGCGAACACCATCCCAACCTTCGACACCCTTTTTGACCTGATCGTCCCACGACCAGCTACCCGGTTCGGTTTTGACCAGCCAGTACGCCATGGATCAGAAGACCTTTTTGAAGGGCCGGATCACGACGGATTCGAACAGCCCCGCCTTGGCATAAGGGTCATTAGCCGCAAATTCGCGGGCTTCCTCGATGCTGTCGAACTCGATGATAAAGACTGAACCGTTCATGCCTTCCATATCAGGATCAAGCGTCGGACCTGCTGCCACAATGCGATCGGCGAAACCATTTCTTACATAGGCAAGGTGGTCGTCACGATTGGCCTTGCGAACGTCGAAATGGCCCGGTTTATCAACACAACGGATATAGAAATGCATGAACTGTTTCCTGCTTCTTTATGAGATCAATATTCATAAAGTGACAGAAGGTCAGCCCATTCTCAAGCCGAACCCGTTTGTAAATTGCGACAAAGGCGGAACTCAGTCAGCGCTTTCAAGTTCATCGCGGAAGGGGCGCTGCAGCAAAGCATTGATTGTACTGCGCAGATCCGCATCGTGGTTAGCGACCTGATCAACTGCCGCACAAATGGGCATTTCGACTCCGTATTTTTCCGCAACTGCCGCAATGGATGCAGCAGTATATACGCCTTCGGTAACGGAACGACGTTCTGCCAGAATGGCGTGTGCTTTACGCCCCTCGCCCAACGCGACGCCAAAGGTGTAGTTGCGTGATAATGTCCCGGTACAGGTCAGCGTCAAATCACCAAGCCCTGCAAGCCCCAACATGGTTTCAACCCGCCCGCCCATGGCAACGGCCAGACGCGACATCTCGGCAATACCACGGGTAATCAGGGCTGCACGCGCATTGTCGCCAAGCTTAAGACCGGCAACAACCCCGCTGGCAATTGCCAGAACGTTCTTGATCGCACCTGCAACCTCGACCCCGACAACATCTGTGCTGAAATAGGGACGAAATTCCGGCGTTCCGATCAGATCGACCAAACGCCGCCCCAGAACCCGGTCTTCACATGCCAGCGTAATTGCCGCAGGCAGGCCAAGTGCCACTTCCTGGGCAAATGTTGGTCCTGACAGAACTGCAACCGGCACATCGCCAAGCGTCTCGGAAACAACCTGCGCCATCAATGCGCCGGTTTCATTTTCAATCCCTTTGCAGCAAATGACTGCGGGCAAGCTTGCAGGCCAATGGGATGACAATTTGGTCAGGGTTTCGCGCAAATGCTGGGCAGGTGTCACCAGCAACACCGCATCGGAATCCCGCAAACCTTCTATATGCGTCGTCGCACGCAATGCACCGGGCAATTCGATCCCCGGCAAATACAGATCATTTTCCCCCGTGGTATTGATCCGGTCTGCAAGTTCTTCGTTGCGCAAAACAAGTTCGACATCTTCGCCCGCACGAACAGCCTGCACAGCCAAAGCCGTTCCCCAGGCACCACCACCGACAACTGTAATGCGTTTTTTCATGATCTGCGTCCGGCAAAAGTGAAACTGTGATGAAGCTTGATAGATGTTTTCTGCTTCTTAGAAGCCGTAACTAAGCCTTAACGCCCGCCCCCGGGCGTTTGGGGGCCTCCGGGTCCAGTGGCCAACGCGGACGCGGTTTGAAATCAAGGTCATCGCGCTCCCCCAATCGGAACCGCTCCAGGCCGGCCCATGCAATCATCGCCGCATTATCGGTACAAAGATCAAGTGGTGGCGCAACCAGTTCCATACGGGCCTGATCGGTCAGTTCAACCAATCGCCCTCGCAAATACTTGTTTGCTGCAACCCCACCGGCCAGCACCAGTGTCTTGCCCTCGGGGTAGTCACGCATGAATTCAAACACCGCATTGCGCGCCCGATCAATCAGGGTATCGCCCACCGCGCGCTGAAAGGATGCCGCAAGGTCGGCTTTGACCTCATCGGTCTGCTGTTCGATCGGAAAACCGTCAAGATAGGTCCGAACCGCGGTCTTGAGGCCCGAGAACGAGAAATCGCAACCCGGTCTCCCGCGCAATGGCCGAGGCAATCCGAACCGGTTCGGGTCCCCTTTGGCGGCAATCTTTTCAAGTGCCGGACCACCGGGATAGCCAAGCCCCATCATCTTGGCTGTTTTGTCAAACGCCTCGCCGACGGCATCATCAATGGTAGTGCCGATACGTTTGTATTTGCCGACACCCTCGACAATCAGAACCTGACAATGCCCGCCAGACACCAACAACAGCAAATAGGGAAACGCAACATCATCAGTCAAGCGCACGGTCAGTGCATGCCCTTCAAGATGGTTGACCGCAAGAAACGGTTTTTGCGCGGCAAAGGCAATCGCCTTGGCGGTCATGGTACCAACCATCACCCCCCCGATCAGCCCCGGCCCGCCTGTGCAGGCCACAGCGTCAAGATCATCAAAATCAACCCCTGCATCGTCCATGGCCTCGGCCACCAGACGATCAAGATGTTCCAGATGGGCGCGTGCGGCAATTTCGGGTACAACCCCGCCATACGGTCGATGATCATCAAGCTGGGACAAAACACGGTTTGCCAGAATTTCGCGCTTGTCATTCACGACAGCAGCGGCTGTTTCATCACAACTTGTTTCGATACCCAGAACGATCATGGTTTTGATCCGTATTCCCAATCTCTGCCGTTAAATGCGGCAATCAGAACCCAATTAGACATGGGCGTTGCGATGATGTAGCGGAAACGATCAATGCTTTCCACCCCCGTGCCGCGCAATTGCCATATGCAGTTATCGCGTTTCACAGATAACGCGAATTTCCGGGCATCCGACCTAAATCAATGCAGGCTGATCGCAGTCCATTACAATTGCTGCAAAATCATACTCTTTGCCAAGGGCACAGATCCGTCCGCAAGCCTTGTTTTCAACCGGTTTTAAGACTAAGACTTCATTCATGACAGATACAGCAAAACTTCGCATCGGCACTCGTGGTTCACCCTTGGCTCTGGCACAGGCGCATGAGGTCCGTGACAAACTGGCAAAAGCCCATCCGGAACTTGCCGAAGAAGGCGCGATTGCCATTACCGTTATCACCACCACCGGCGACAAGATCCTTGATCGTGCCCTGTCGGAAATCGGTGGCAAGGGGCTGTTTACCAAGGAAATCGATGACGCCCTTTTGGGTGGCGAGATTGACCTGGCTGTTCACAGCATGAAGGATGTCCCGACTGTCCTTCCCGACGGCATGATCTTGCCGACCATTCTGCCGCGCGAAGACGTCCGGGATGCCTTCATTTCGCTGAAATATAAAAGCTTTGCCGAAATGCCGGCCGGTTCCGTGATCGGGTCTGCGTCCCTGCGTCGTCAGGCCATGATCCTGAACAAATATCCGGATCTGAAGGTCGTGACTTTCCGAGGGAATGTGCAAACCCGTCTGCGCAAACTGAGCGAAGAACAGGTTGATGCAACACTTTTGGCCATGGCTGGCCTGAACCGTCTTGGGCAGCCCGATATCGCAACGGCACCGATTGCCGAAGATGACATGCTGCCCGCCGTCGCACAGGGTGCCATTGGCATCACAATCCGCGAAAGTGACACACAAAGCAAAACCTGGCTCAAAGCACTTCATTGCGAAAAATCTGCCATCCGTGTCGCAGCAGAACGCGCAGCACTCAAGGCGCTTGACGGGTCATGCCGCACACCGATCGCGGCACTTGCCGAATTTCAGGATGATGGCCGCCTGCGTCTGCGTGTATCGATTGTGCGCCCTGATGGCAGCGAACGTCTTGATACAGAACGCATGATTAACGCACCCGATATGTCCACAGCCGCCCAAGCGGGCACCGATGCGGGTGAAGAACTCAAGGAACGTGGTGGTCCGGACTTTATCTCAGCCTGACCGACCAACAGATGGGGACCGAGATGGGACCTTTGGTACTGAACACCCGGCCCGATACCGACTCTGCAGAACTGCTGACTGAACTTGAGCAGCGCGGGTATCGCCATCTTTCGGCCCCGATGCTCAGCATCAATTTTCCGCCCATCGAACGCCCGGTCGATATCGCACCTTATCAGGGGGTGGTGTTTACATCGGCCAATGGTGTACGCGCGTTTACCAAACTGTCTGAAGATCGCAACCTGACGGCTTATTGCGTCGGGGATGCCACCGCCAGAATGTGCAAACTTTGCGGATTTGATGATGTCTATTCCGCAAATGGCGATATCCACGATCTGGCGGCATTGATCCTCAGAATGGTTGATGCCAAACAAGGCCCCTTGTTTCATCCTGCGGCACGCAAACCTGCCGGAGATCTTGGCGAAATGTTGAAAACCCGTGGATATCGGGTTGATCGCCAGACGGTCTATGAAGCCGAAGAAAGCAAAACGCTCCCTGACCCTGTCATCAGCGCGCTGCGAAACCATGACATTGATGCGATTTTATTTTTCTCTCCCCGTACGGCGGAAAGCTTTGTTAAGCTTGTTCAGCGCTATAATCTGCAACAAGATTTATCCGAAACAAACGCAATTTGCCTGAGTCCGGCGGTGCAATCGAAGATATCCGACCTTACATGGCATAGAACCCTCGTTGCATCACAACCGACACAAGAATACCTTCTTTCCGAGCTAGGGTCCCTGTCGTAATGGCTTCCTGCGCCTGACGCCGTTTTGGGAATAACCGCAAACTGCAATGGTCTGATCGTGAAAACACCAGAAACGCCAAAAACCAATGCTTCCGCAAAACCGGCCGAGACCAAAGGCTCGTCCGAAACCATTTCCGTTGATAGCAAGGGCAATGCCAACGCAACCTCGAAAAAGGCCGAAACCGCGACATCTTCCAAGCCCGAAGACAAGGGCGCGGCCAAAGACATTCGGGGCACCAAAGATACCAGCACTGCCAATCAGACAAAAAGCAGCGCAAATCCTGCTGCGAGCAATGCCCCGAAATCAGAAAGCAAAGCGTCTGATGACACTAAAAAAACTGCGGCAACATCCGCAAAGACAGGGACTGGCGCAAAACCCAAATCAGGTGGCAGCAAGGCCCTGTTTTTATTTGTGATCATCATCGTCGGCGCTCTGGCTGCCGGCTGGTTGACCCGCACCATCTGGTGGCGCGAAGCGCAACCCGTTCTGGCCCAATATGTCCCGGCCGATATTCTTGCCGAAATCACGCCCGAAGGCTATGGCACGGCGGAAACCGACAACACCGACATTACCGTTGCCAACGAACCGGCGACCAGCCAAACCTCCGAGGATACGGAATCTGACGCGTCAAACGAAGACGCCCCCCTCGTTGAGACAGATAACCTCCCCCCGGCAATCGAAGACCAACCAGACACAGAAACAGCGCAAACCGCACCAGCTGCAAACACTGCCCCCCTTGACGATACGGGCGTTGTGATGGCCCCGGAACTGACAGAACGCCTGTCACGGTTGGAAGGAACGATCGACGCACTGCGCGAACGCCTGAACAATGAGCGCGGTGATACCCTTAACAGCACCGTGGCGCGCCGATTGGCGGAAATTGAAACCCGTTCCACCCCGATTGAGGAACTGGCACGGGTTGAAAGTGAACTTGCCGGTGTTGCCAATGAAATACGCGACCTGTCAGCCCGTCTGTCAACGATGGAAGAAGAAGTCCGCGCAACCAGCGGGCTAAGAGTTGAAAGCCGTGGTCAGGCAATTGCCATGGCCGTCACCATCCTGCGTGATGCCCTTCAGCGTGGCGGGCCATTTGTCATTGCACTCAATCAGCTTGAACGCAGTGCCGGCGATGACCCGACAATTTCAGAACAAATTGCAATCCTGAAACCGCTGTCAGAGCAGGGCGCACCGACACTTGAAAAACTGCGCCAATCCTTCCCTGCCATGGCTCAGGAAGCCGTTGCTGCTGCAACGGATGACCATTCAGGTAGTGTGCTTGACGCCACTTGGGCAAACATCAAAAAACTGGTTCCGATCCGGCGTGTTGATGCCGCTGGTGAAGAATCACTTGAAGGCCGGCTTGTTCTGGCAGAAAACGCCCTTGCGCAGGATGACCTTGATGCTGCCATCACAGCCCTTCAAGGTGTCGAAGGTGATCACGCAGCGGCAGCCGTCAGCAACTGGTTGCGTGCCGCAGAAAACCGTCAGACTCTAAACCAAGCAATTGCGACACTCAGTTCGCACGCGATTGGCATTTTGACCAGTAACGGCGCGGAGGGCAGCCAATGATCCGCCTTCTGATCTTTATCCTGATTACGGCGATACTGGTATTTTGCACGGTTTGGTTTGCCAACAATCCCGGCAACATGACGATTGTCTGGCTGGGATATCGCTTTGATGGCTCTATCGGCATGGTGGCACTGGGTCTGCTGGCCCTGACCACTGTCCTTGTTTTGTTATGGCGTGGATGGACGATCATTGCCAATTCACCTGGTTGGCTTGGTCGGTTACTGGGCAGTCGCCGCCGCAAAAAAGGTCAACAGGCTCTGACAATGGGCTTGCTGGAACTTGCATCCGGTGACGTGCGTCAGGCGCTTAAACATACCCGCGCGGTGGACCGGTATCTCGAAGACGACACACTGACCCGCCTTCTGACAGCCCAGGCCGCAGAACTTGATGGCAACAATGATGCGGCCAAACGCCAGTTCGAAGCGATGCTGGAAAAACCGGACTCGGCATTCTTTGGCCTGCGCGGTCTTTTGCAACTGGCGCTTAAAGCTGACGACCGCGAAGCTGCCCTTGAATATGCCGAGCGCGCGCACCGCCTGCGTCCGCGAAACCCCGCTGTGATCGTTACGCTATTTGACCTTCTTCTGACTTCAAAACGCTGGGACCGTGCCCTTGGTTTGTTGGTTGATGCACAAAAAGCATCGGTTTACAGCGAAGACGAACTTACCCATCGCCGCGCTCTTTTGATCACGGCCAAGGCAGAAGATGCGATCTCTGCTGGCGAAAATACCGAAGCCATCAAACTTTTGCGCAAGGCGCTTAATTCGGCATCGGACTTTACCGGGGCGGCGGTTCTTTTGGCCGGTTTGTATCGCGACCTGAAACAGGAAAACAAGGTACGCGACGTCGTTAGCCAAAGCTGGAAAACAGCGCCAACGGCCGTATTGGGAAAGATTTTCTATGAAACGCTCGCCGGTGATCCATTGGCAAAGGTCAAGTCGGTTGAAAAGCTTGTGGCCAACAATCCCGATCATGTCGAAAGCCAGATCCTTCTGGCAGAGGCCGCACTTGAAGCCGATCTTTGGGGGCTTGCGCGCAGCAATCTTGAAAAGGCCATCACCACCAAGGCCGAAGCACGCCATTACCGTCTTCTGGCGGATCTTGAATTGCGTGAGAATCAAGACGGCGCAAAGGCACGTGATCTTTTGATCAAGGCAAGCCACGCCAACCCGGACCCGGATTGGCGATGCGGGGCTTGTGGCGCAGAAACCGACCGCTGGGTTGTTTCCTGTCCGTCCTGCCATTCGTTTGGCAGTGTTGACTGGCGTGCGCCATTGCGGGTTCATCAGGATGAAGTCGCCAAGACCGCAGCCGACATTGCAAAACCCTCCGCGATTACACAATCGGGCACCATAATCGATCAGGAAAGCGACGGGGATTTGGTCAAAGACAGCAAACCCGCGGTTCAGGCATAAGTTTCAATTCTGCCTTAGAGCAGTTTCCGTTTAGATCGAAACGGAAACTGCTCTAGCAAACAAAAAACCCCGCAAGGTGATCTTGCGGGGTTTTCTTTTGGAGTCTTGAATCGTCTAGTGGCGGAAATGACGCATGCCGGTAAAGACCATGGCAATGTCGTGCTCATCCGCAGCAGCAATGACTTCTTCGTCACGCATCGAACCACCCGGCTGAATAACCGCCGTTGCCCCGGCCTTGACCGCCGCAAGAAGACCATCCGCAAACGGGAAGAACGCATCAGACGAGACGACCGAGCCCTTGGTGCGCAGTTCACCTTCACCGGCGTTTTTGCCAGCTTCTTCTGCTTTCCATGCGGCAATGCGCGAGCTGTCAACGCGGCTCATCTGGCCGGCACCAACACCCACGGTCTTGCCGTCTTTGACATAGACAATCGCGTTTGATTTGACGTGCTTGCCAACCCGGAAGGCAAACAGAAGATCGTCAAGTTCGGCTTCAGACGGCTTGCGCTTGGTCACAACTTTAAGCTCTTCACGCTTCACACGACCGGCATCGCGATTCTGCAGCAAATAGCCGCCAGCCAGCGAACGCAGGGTCATGTCCTCACCTTCCGGATCGGCCATGCCGCCGGTAACCAGAAGACGCAGGTTTTTCTTGGCAGCCAGAACTTCCTTGGCGGCGTCATCTGCATCCGGGCAAATTACGACTTCGGCAAACAGCTTGGCGATTTCTTCGGCGGTTTGCTTATCAAGGGTACGGTTAACCGCAATGATCCCACCAAATGCCGACACCGGGTCACAAGACAGGGCCTTGTTATAGGCCTCGATCAGGGTTGCACCTTCGGCAACGCCGCACGGGTTGGCGTGCTTGATGATGGCAACAGCCGGCTTTTCATCGAACTCGGAAACCAGTTCAAAGGCGGCATCAGTATCATTCAGGTTATTGAACGACAGTTCCTTGCCCTGAAGCTGGGTTGCGGTTGCCACACCCGGGCGGTTCTTGCCATTGGTATAGAACGCCGCCTGTTGATGGGGGTTTTCACCGTAACGAAGCGTCTGTTTCAGTTCTGCCGAAACATTAAGACGCTGCGGGAAGGTTTCACCAAGTTCGCCTGCAAACCAGCTTGAAATTGCCGAGTCGTAGGCACCGGTACGGGCAAATGCCTTGGCCGCCAGAACGCGGCGGGTTTCAGCGCTGGTGGCACCACCATTGTCATTCATCTCGGCAATGACGCGGTCATAATCGGACGGATCGACAACAACCGTAACCGACTCATGGTTTTTGGCCGCAGAACGGATCATGCTTGGCCCGCCGATATCGATATTTTCGATGCAGGTGTCAAAATCGGCACCCTTGGCAACGGTTTCTTCGAACGGATAAAGGTTCACACAAACCAGATCGATCGGAGAAATGTCGTTATCTTCCATCGCCTGCATATGGCTGGAAAGAGAACGGCGGCCCAGAAGGCCGCCGTGAATCTTCGGATGAAGAGTCTTGACACGACCGTCCATGATTTCAGGGAAACCGGTGTGATCAGCAACTTCCTTGACCGGCACACCAGCAGCTTCGATCGCCTTGGCGGAGCCGCCAGTTGACAGGATTTCAACACCCTGGGCGTGAAGGGATTTGGCAAATTCGACCAGACCGGTCTTGTCGGAAACGGAAATAAGCGCGCGCGCAATACGAGCAGTCATTGGGTTCGCTTTCATGCATCAATGTGATGAGGGTTGCGGACCCATTGATGATATATCGGCCCACAAAATCAGGAATGCGCATGGCTGCTCGTGCATGCGAAATGACAGTGTTGCGGGCAAACCGGCCTTAAAACGCGATCGGAAATAACGCATCCGATCCGGGCCGACACATGATCAATGAGTCCGAACCATGTTTCGGCCGGAGCTTTAGCATGTGCGACGCAAAATGTGGACCCCGAATTCTTGCATGGCGGCATTCCCGGCCGGGGCCCACCTTAATCAGGCAACATTTCTGCGGACGCCAAGCATTTGAAGTGCATTTGTCAAAGATGCCTGCTCTAGCCCGGCATAAAGGGCAAGTTCATCGCCAACCGGTGCACCAAGGCATTCCTCGAACACATCCTGGTTGGATTGTTCGGCATAATTTTTCTGCTCGTCACTGCCAAGATTGGACTGAAAAATCCCGGCGGCACTCACCGGCAGGAAGTCTTCGTAAATGATCGGATCCGCGCGCAAATACCCTTTGTCGACCAACTCATTGACCGAACCGGACACCCCGCCGGACTTGGCCGCGTTCAGACCGGACTTGGTCGGGCTATAGCGGAAAAAGGCCAGCTTCTCGGCACGCAGGGTTTCATAATCATCAGGAAAGGCGCGGAAACGCTCTGCCAGTTCGGTTTCATAATCGCGCGCATTCGATCCGCCAGCATTAATTTGCACCGCATGTCGGGCAGAGGCCAGAAGCGTGTCATAAAGCTTACGCCCCGCAGCCGTAAGCGCGATACCACGTTGCTCGATCTCGCCAAATCGGGCGGTATGGGTACCCACTGTTTCATCCAGGCGTCCCCCGACGAAATTCACCCGTTCTTCCAGCGCCTTAAAGCTGGTCTGACGCAGCAGGATCGGGCATGAACGCGCGGGCGGACCTTCGACAACGGCCTTGGGCGTAATGCCGCGTTTGGGCATGCCTTGCTGAACGGCATCAATATCAAGGGTACGCGGCGTTAAATGATTGATATGCGGCCCTTTGAAACAGACAACATCGGCAATCAGGCGATGAGCATCATGAAGTTTCTGATAGGTTTCACGGGTCACGGTCGCATCGCTGTGCCACCGGAAAGTTTCCAGTGCTTCGGCGACAAACTGCTCGGCCTGATGTCTGGTCAAACCGCCATTTTTCTCTGCAAGATAGATCAGCTTAATCGCATCTGCGGTAAAGATATCGCGCTTTGCCAGAATGCTTTCGGCCTGGCGGCGCAGGTCATCGTCTTCGATCAGTTCCAAGCGCAAAAGCGAGGTAAAGACACGAAACGGATTGCGTTTCAGTGCTTCTTCCTCAATCGGGCGAAAGGCCGTGGAATGCACCGGCACACCGGCAACAGACAAATCGTAATACCCCACCGGATGCATGCCCATGACGGCAAACAGGCGGCGCATGTTAAACAGCTCTTCGGGTTTGCCCAAACGGATCGCGCCGTGGCGCTCAAGGTCAATACGGTCAAGCTCCCCATTTTGCTCTAGGCTTTCGGCAAGCTTTGGCTCGACTTCCAGTTTGTCCTGATTGATCTCTGATACCAGTTCCATCAAAGCGCCGTATTGCGGCACTTCGGCCCGATACATGTCGGACATTGCGCTGGAAAACATCGAACGAATTTCGTCGGGATGAACAAAAGCGTCTGTCGACATGGGGCCTCCAAAAGATGGGATCACAGTGAAGTTCAGGAACAATCCAAACGTCAAGATCATTCCCTTTGATCATTATGAAGGCAAAATATGACCCTTATCCGGGCATGACAAACGACAATTTGGCACCAATTCATTCCCAAAAAGAATGAACATGCCCATCATTCAAACAACAAAATGAAACACAGTCAGCGGCCGATGGTATGCAAACGTGTTGGGAAATCAGCCTTAAGATGCTGGCTTGGTTTCGCTGTCATTTTTGCTGGCAAAGATCGATCTTACACCGATTTCCGGTGGCTGAAACTCTGGCACCAATTCGCTGATCAGCTCCAGCGTTTTTGCTGTATTGCGCTTGACTGCACTGTCTTCAAGGGCGTCAAACACCTGCTTGATCTTACCATAATCAACCACGCGAGGTGCTGCCAAAAGCACGCCATCGGTCTGGGTTGGAACGGGCGGCTCTGAATCGTGGAACAGTTCTTCATACAGCTTTTCGCCCGGCCGCAAGCCGGTGACCTTGATTTCCACATCCTTGTCGGGCTGTAAGCCAGAAAGCAGGATCATCTGTCGTGCCAGATCGATGATTTTGACCGGACGCCCCATATCAAGGACGAAAATTTTCCCGCCCTCGGTAACACCCCGGCGTCCCAATTCCGCTGATTGCAGAACAAGCTCCACCGCCTCGGCAATGGTCATGAAATATCGAGTAATGCCTTCGTGAGTGACGGTCAGCGGACCACCGGCTTCTAGCTGGCGCTTGAAAAGCGGCACAACAGACCCCGTTGACCCCAGAACATTCCCAAAACGCACAGTGACAAACCGGGTCGAGCCGCGCTGATCTGACGGCAATGTTTCCAGCGCCTGGCAATAACATTCGGCCAAACGTTTTGATGCTCCCATGACATTGGCCGGGTTCACCGCCTTGTCCGTTGAAATCAGAACCATTGTAGCAACATCATGCGCCCGGCAGGCCTCCGCCACATTACGTGTGCCAAGCGTATTGGTCAGAATGCCTTCATTGGGGTTATGTTCGACCAGCGGGACATGTTTATACGCCGCCGCATGGAACACGATTTCCGGTTTGTAATGGGCAAAAACCTGATTGATCCGGGTTTGATCGCGCACATCGCCCAAGATGCTTTCGCGCGGAAGATCGGGATATTTTTCCGACATCTCCATATCGATGGCGTAAAGCTGGAATTCCCCGGCATCAAGCAAGGTCAGGCTATCGGGGCCATAAGATGCAATCTGGCGCACAAGTTCCGAACCGATCGAGCCCCCTGCCCCGGTTACCAGCACCCGTTTGCCTGCAATCATTTCGCGCACACGATCGCGATCAAGCCGGGCCTGCGGGCGCCCCAGCAAATCCTCGATCGCGACGGGTCGGATCTGCATTGGATCTGCAAGCCCTTCGCGCAGATCGCCAAGTTTCGGCAACCGCGCCAGACTCATCCCATAACGATCAGCAATCTCGACCCATTTGGTATTGTCTTCATGGCGCAGGGCATCCCCGCTTAGCACCAACCGGCGCGGCAAGCCGTGCTTTCCGTTCTGCAATTTCCCGATGACGTCTTCAAGCTGATCGACCGTTGCCAGAACATCAACACCATGCATGTTCCGTCCGACCCGCCCGTCCGTCAGGGATACGATGCCGATCACCTTGAATGGCGTATCAGATGAACGTTCGGTTTCCCGGATGAATGCCTCGGCTTCGTCGCCTGCCCCGATCAACAATACGGGCAATCTGACCTGCCCCTGACGCACCAGCGCACGCGCGGTCGATTTATCCTTGATAATCCGATAGGTCAAACGCGATCCGCCCAGTAGAGCAATTAGTAAGAACCACTGAATAATCGGCGCAGAACGAGGCAACCAGTCAAGGCGGGCGGTTAAAAACAGCACAAGAAACAGAACGGCAACCGCAACCGATACTGCCTTGGCAATGCGCACAACATCATTTAGCGACGCATAGCGCCAGATACCGCGATACAATCCGAAATACCAAAACGATACCCCGGAAATCAGCGTAAAAATGCCTGCAGAAAACAGAATGTTTTCGGGCGCATAATAGGCCACACCATCCCCGACCCGCAGATAAAGCGCCAACGGAAAGGACAGGGCCGCCATGGCAATATCATGGACAAAGGCAATGTGGCTTCGCTGAATGATTCGCACCTTGCGGTTCCTTACCGATAAAATTCAGTATTTTCCAAGGATATACCCGCTTTGCAACAGACGGATAAGGGTTTCTTTTCGCGTTCTGCCCACCTCAAGTCAAGCAACACGCTGCAATTGAAAACAGATCAGATGTCCTTTGCTCAACGCGGGGTGGGCAGAACATGGCTTGAACGATGATTGGGCATATCCAGAATGGCCTTGCGCCGCAGATAATTCAGAACACCCCATGTCAGCAACATCGAGCTGATTACAAAGATACTGGCAAAGGTTGCAAGTCCTGCAAAAGTCATCGTTGGGTTGCCCTTATCCTGTCCCCGTCAGATTGATCCGTCTGGATTAGCTGGCTCCACCCCCCATCGCAAGGTTTTTCACCCGGACGCGACCCGATGGCCTACCGCACACAGAGCAGTCATGATGGTAAAAACCGTGCTTGATGCTTTACAGTTGGTGCTGCCGGGCTTAACTACTGCACATAAATCGAAACCGGAGATATCCCTTTGGCAGAACGTCGTTCCCGTCCTTCCCAGCGCAATGCCCCCCGCAAACAAGCGGTCGAGGCCCCTGATCCGCGCATGCTTGCGCTGAAAACCTTGCAGGAATTGCGCGGTGGTGAAGTGACGCTGGATGAACTTCTGTCAAAGCATGGCTATGGCCTGCCGTCGCTGGATCGCAATTTCCTGCGTCAGTTGCTTGGCACCACGCTGCGCCATCTCGGCGAGATCGATGCCGTCCTTGCCCCGCGCTATCAGCCGCCACAGGATCGGGTTGCCGCACGCCTGACCAACATCATTCGTCTGGGCGTCGCACAGCTGTTCTTTATGGATACATCCGATTACGGTGCGGTTGACAGCACGGTCAATCTGACCCGCGATGCAGGGCTTCATAAATATGTGAAGCTGGTGAACGCGGTTCTGCGTGGATTGCAACGTGACGGGTTTGAATGGCCCGAAGGTGTCGAAGACTGGCAACTTAACATTCCGGCATGGCTGCGCGGCTCTTGGAAAAAGGCCTACGGCGCCGAGATCGCCCAAGGCATCGCCGAAGCCAGCCTTGGTCACGCCATGCTTGATCTTTCAATCAAGGATCGCGAACAAGCCGCCAAATGGGCGGAAAAGATGGATGGAATTGTTCTGCCGACCGGATCGGTTCGGCTTGAACCGGGCCGCCGTATTCGTGACCTTCCGGGGTACAAGGATGGTGACTGGTGGGTACAGGATGCAGCTGCCGCCATTCCGGCAACGCTGTTTTCAGCCTATAAAGACAAAACCATCTATGACCTTTGTGCCGCACCGGGCGGTAAAACCATGCAACTGGCATCCCTTGGCGCCAGTGCAATCGCGGTGGATAAATCCGAAGGCCGTCTGAAACGTGTCTTTGAGAACCTTGAACGTGTGTCACTTGGCGCGGCTGTGGTCACAGGCGATGCCACCGATCTGGCCCCCGACACCCCGCGTGCCGATGCGGTCCTTCTGGATGCGCCCTGTTCGGCCACCGGCACCATTCGCCGCCATCCCGACATTCTGCTGCGTCAGAATGACAAACTGATGCGGTCGCTTCTGCCGATCCAGACCAAGCTTCTTAATCAGGCAGACAAGCTTTTGAATGTTGGTGGCGAATTGATCTATTGCACCTGTTCGCTGCAACCCGAAGAAGGCGAACATCAGATCAAGGCCTTCCTTGCCGATCACCCGAACTATGAACGCAAACCCGTCACCGCCGACGAGCTTGGCGGTTGGGATGAGGCGATCAATGACGCGGGCGAATTGCGCATTCTTCCGATCCATATGGCCGATTTTGGCGGCATGGACGGCTTTTTCTGTGCCCGTCTCGTCAAAAAGTCCTAGGCTGAGGACAAAATATCATGCCTGCGCGCCAACAAGGCAGGCATGAGTCCCATTCGGGTGACACGACGGGCAATCTGGGGTATGAAGGCCGCGAATTTCCCGTATCCCATATCGCTTCAGGACCCGTGACGCATGACCTCGTCAAATATCAAAATCGCACCTTCGATCCTTTCGGCCGATTTCGCCCAGCTTGGCGTTGATGTCCGCGCTGTTGACGAAGCCGGCGCTGACTATATCCATATCGATGTGATGGATGGTCACTATGTACCCAACATCACCATTGGCCCGGATGTGGTAAAAGCCCTTCGCCCGCATTCCGACAAGGTGTTTGATGTCCATCTGATGATCGCGCCGGTCGATCCCTATATCGAAGCCTTTGCCAATGCCGGCTCTGACATCATCACCATCCACGCCGAAGCCGGCCCGCACCTGCATCGCTCGTTGCAACTGATCAAGTCACTTGGCAAGAAAGCCGGTGTCTCGCTGAACCCGTCGACGCCGGAAAGCGTCATTGAATATGTCATGGATCTGGTTGATCTGGTTCTGGTCATGACTGTAAATCCGGGCTTTGGTGGGCAGAAATTCATTCCAAGCCAGCTTGAGAAAATCAAACGCATCCGCAAGATGATCGATGCCACAGGTCGTGATATCGACCTTGAAGTTGATGGCGGCGTAAATCCGGAAATCGCCCCGCAGGTCATCGCAGCCGGTGCCAATGTTCTGGTCGCAGGTTCCGCCACCTTCAAAGGCGGCCCGGGCGAATATGCCAACAACATCAAGGCAATCCGCGGCGCATAATCTGCTTTGACAGCAGTGTCAAAAATTTATCAGGGTCGGAACCATCAAACGGTTCTGACCCTGATTGCGTTTTGAACACATTCAAATCATTGCTGGAACTGTTTGATAAATTTTTTCTATCGCCCGATTAGGTATGCATACTTGACCTAATTTCTGTTCTGGCAAATAGATGCCTGCATGAACAAACATTTCATCGGAAAAAAATCGTCGGCAGCCGGTGGCTGGGGCGCACTTAAAAGTTGCGGCAAACAGTTGCTGCAAAGCGGCAGCCCCCTGAGCGGCGCACGTACGATGCTTAAGGCAAACCAGCCTGACGGCTTTGATTGCCCGGGTTGTGCATGGGGTGACCCCGAGCACGGATCGTCATTCGAATTCTGTGAAAACGGCGTCAAAGCCGTTTCCTGGGAAGCGACAGACAGGCGTGCAACCCCCGCCTTTTTCGCCAACCATACCGTGACCGAACTTGCCAAGCTTAGCGATTACGAGCTGGAATTGAACGGCCGCATCACCCATCCGATGCGCTATGACCGGCAAAGCGACACCTATCAGCCGGTTGCCTGGGAAGATGCTTTTGCCGAAATCGGTGACATCCTTAAGGGATTGAGCACCCCCGATGAGGCCGAGTTTTATACATCCGGCCGCGCCAGCAACGAGGCCGCCTATCTTTATCAATTGTTTGTCCGTATTTTTGGCACGAACAATTTCCCGGATTGCTCGAACATGTGCCACGAAGCCAGTGGCGTAGGCCTGCGTCAGGCTATCGGGGTTGGCAAGGGTACGGTTCTGCTCGAAGATTTCGAAAAGGCAGATGCCATTTTCGTGCTGGGGCAAAACCCGGGCACCAACCACCCCCGGATGCTGGGTGATTTGCGCCGCGCTGCAATTCGGGGTGCCAAAATCGTTGTTTTCAATCCGATCAAGGAACGCGGGCTTGAACGTTTTTCCGATCCCCAGGAAAAACTTGAAATGCTGCATGGCGGATCCACCGAGATCGCCAGCCATTATTTTCAACCTTGCCTGGGCGGCGATATGGCCGCCATCCGGGGCATGAGCAAAGCTGTCTTTGCCGCCGATGATGCCGCACTGGCCAATGGGCAACCATCGGTTCTTGATCATGTATTCCTCAAAGAACATTGCGCCGGGCTTGCCCAATACCGGGCCGTGGTCGATGCCACCAGCTGGTCGGAAATTGAAGACCAATCCGGCCTGAGCCGACAAGAAATCGAACAGGCGGCAAATGTCTATTTGTCTGCCGAACGCGTCATTTGCACTTGGGCAATGGGCATCACCCAACACCTTCATTCCGTGCCGACGATCCGCGAAATCGCCAATTTCATGTTCCTGCGCGGTAATATCGGCCGTCCCGGTGCAGGTTTGTGCCCGGTCCGCGGGCATTCCAATGTGCAGGGTGACCGCACGGTCGGGATTAATGAAAAACCGTCCGAAGCCTTCCTTGATGCGCTGGAAAAGGAATTCGGGTTCACGCCCCCGCGCAAACATGGTCACAATGTTCTGGCCGCAATCGGTGCAATGCTTGATGGCAGTGCCAAGGCCTTTATCGGACTTGGCGGGAATTTCGCACGCGCAACGCCCGACAGCGCACTTGTCGAAAAGGCGATGAAGAACCTTAAGCTGACGGTTCACATCGCAACCAAGCCCAATCATTCGCATCTTATGCCTGGTGAAACGGCGTTTATCCTGCCCTGTCTTGGCCGCACCGAGATTGACCTTAATTCCCAGGGACAGTCACAAGTGGTCAGTGTCGAAGATTCCATGAGCATGGTCCACGGATCGGCTGGCATCAACCGCCCGGCATCGCCGCATCTTCTGTCCGAAGTCGGCATCATTGCCGGAATTGCCGATGCCACGGTCGGCAGTGATATCGTTTCCTGGGCTGCCCTTGCCGATGATTACGAACTGATCCGCAAACATATCGAAGCAACCGTGCCGGGATTTGCCGACTACAATACCCGCCTGCGCAAGCCGCGTGGCTTCCATCTGCGAAATGACGCGGCCCACCGGGAATGGAATACACCGGCTGGCAAGGCGACATTTTCCGATGCCCCCCTTCCGAAACAAACCGTGCATCAACAGGCACGCCAAAACCGGTCTGCGTCTGACACACAATCCCGGTTTGCCTTGCAGACATTCCGGTCACATGACCAGTACAATACAACCGTTTACGGTCTTGATGATCGCTATCGCGGGGTTTATGGCGAACGAAAGGTTATTTTCATTCACCCGGATGACCTTGCGTCCCTCGGTGCGAAGGCAGGTGATCGCGTTGATGTTATTTGTGAATATGACGACGGGATCGAACGAATTGCCGATGATTTCCGGTTCGTCTCTTATGACATTCCGCGCGGGAGTGTGGCTGGATATTATCCTGAACTCAATGTTCTGGTACCGCTTGGCAGTGCCGGTGAACAAAGCGATACGCCGACGTCAAAATCGGTAATGGTTTCCTTCCGTTCGGAAAACCGGGTTTGAACAGCGCCCCCAAAAGTCGCAAGGGCGACGATCACCCACCAGATGCATCAACGTTTCTGCATCTGGTGGAACGCGCGATGGTAAGCCACCCGGAACTCACCCCGGTTCAAGCAGGAATTCTTGTCGCAGCAGACCAAAAGATCGCCCTTGATAGCCGGACATTTGCCCGGATTTTCGGGATGGCTCATGCGATTGTCTTGCGGGAACTTAATGCGCTTTTGCAATCAACTGATTTGTTGACTGTTACCAAGCGCGATGCGCGCACCTTGCGTACCCACTATGTGTCGACGGTCAAAAATCCGGGCATGAACAATGCCGAACCCCCGTCACATAGCCGCGCGGTTTAGAAGTCACATCAAAAATCGATGCAACGTCCCTTGTTTTCCCAATCACCAAATCGTGTCGGTTCGGGGCCCTTTGGGCCGCCAATTTCACGGGCTTTGGCGGCGGCTTCCTTTGCGGCCTTGGCTTCATTCAGCGCATTGATCGCATCCTGAGACAACTTGGGCGCGGCATCGGCACCAGCAATCTCGTCAAATGCCACATTCGCATCGGTTTGCGGTTCTGCCTTTTCCTTGGGGACTTCGTGAATGACGGTCTCGCGGAATTTTCCGGCCATTCGGCTTCTCCTGCTTTGGGCAGCGCCCGGGAATTTCACATTTGCCAAAGAAATAGCGTCTCGGACCGGCATCGGCAAGTCTGCTTGCGGTCGGGGTAAAATCGCCACAAACCCATGTGATTTCAGTCCTTTGGAATCAAACAGGGAATCCTGATGCGGGTGTGCGCGAAATTTTGGGAAAAACAGACTCTTTTCCATCACGCCCAAAGCCGCTATTTCAGGCATACGAGCAAAACAAGGAGAAACCATGCGTCCAATTCCCCAGCGTATCGCCGAAGAACTTTCGGTTCGTCCGGAACAGGTCATTGCCACCATCGAGATGCTTAATGAAGGTTCCACCGTTCCGTTCATCGCCCGTTACCGCAAAGAGAAAACCGGCGGGCTTGATGACACCCAACTTCGTACGCTGGAAGAACGCCTGCGCTATCTGACAGAACTTGAAGAGCGCCGCGCATCGGTCCTTGAAAGCATCCGCGAACAGGAAAAACTCACCCCGGAACTTGAAGCCCAGATCAACGAGGCAGATACCAAGACCCGCCTTGAAGATCTTTATCTGCCTTATAAGAAAAAACGTCGCACCAAGGCCCAGATCGCACGCGAAGCCGGGCTGGAGCCACTTTCCGAGAATCTGTTTAACGATCCGACGCTTGACCCGGAAACCGAGGCGGCAAAATTTGTTGATGCCGAAAAGGGCGTTGAAGACACCAAGGCGGCCCTTGATGGGGCGCGCCAGATTCTGATGGAACGCTTTGCCGAGGATGCCGACCTTGTCGCCAAACTGCGTGACCATTTATGGAATGAAGGCGAAATTACCGCATCAGTGATCGAAGGCAAACAGGCCGAGGGCGCAAAATTCTCGGACTATTTCGAGCATTCCGAAAAAATCAAAACCTGCCCGTCGCACCGTGCGCTGGCCCTGTTCCGTGGCCGCAATGAAGACATCCTGCAACTGAAACTGACACTTGGCAAAGAGGACGAAGACCGTCCGCGCGGCCAACCGGGTCGGGCAGAAATCATGATTGCCGCCCATGTTGGTATCGCCGACAAGGGGCGGGCTGCTGATAAATGGTTGATGGATACGGTACGCTGGACCTGGCGTGTCAAATTGTCGCTGTCGATCGAGCTTGATCTGTTTGGGCGCTTGCGCGATGCCGCAGAAGAAGGCGCGATCAAGGTCTTTGCCGATAACCTGAAGGACCTGTTGCTGGCCGCACCGGCCGGGCAAAAGGCCACCATGGGGCTTGATCCGGGTGTGCGTACCGGGGTCAAGGTCGCGGTGGTTGATGCCACCGGCAAGCTGGTGGATACCGCAACGGTTTACCCGTTCCAGCCACGCAATGACGTTGAAGGGGCGCTGAATACCCTGGCCGCCCTTGCATCACGCCACAAGATCGAACTGATCGCGATTGGCAATGGGACCTTTTCACGTGAAACAGACGAACTTGCCGGTCAGCTTTTGAAACGCTTCCCGGCCCTTAAGGCCACCAAGGTCATCGTGAACGAGGCCGGGGCATCGGTTTATTCCGCATCACAATTTGCCGCCGAAGAATTCCCCGATCTTGATGTGTCACTGCGCGGGGCAGCATCCATTGCACGCCGTTTGCAAGACCCGCTGGCAGAACTGGTCAAGATCGAACCGAAATCGATTGGCGTTGGACAGTACCAGCACGATGTTTCCGAAACCAAGCTGGCCAGATCGCTTGATGCCGTGGTCGAGGATTGCGTGAATGGCGTTGGTGTTGACCTTAACACTGCCTCCATCCCGCTTCTGACCCGCGTGGCCGGTCTGACCGAAACACTGGCACGCAATATTGTCAGCTATCGCGACTCCAACGGTGCGTTCCAGTCCCGCGCCGATCTGAAAAAGGTCGAACGTCTGGGGCCCAAGGCGTTTGAACAATGCGCAGGTTTCTTGCGTATTCGCGGGGCGCGCAATCCGCTTGATGCGTCGGCGGTCCACCCCGAAGCCTATCCGCTGGTCGAAAAGATCAGTGCCAAGGCCGCCAAACCACTGGCGGAGTTGATTGGCGATTCTGCATTTATCAAAACGCTTCGACCCGAAGATTTCGCCGACGAGACATTCGGTGTGCCGACCATCCGCGACATCATTGCCGAGCTTGACAAGCCCGGCCGTGACCCGCGCCCGGAATTCAAGACCGCCAAGTTCACCGAAGGTGTAAACGAGATCAAAGATCTGCGCACCGGCATGAAACTTGAGGGTACGGTCACCAACGTGACCAATTTTGGCGCATTTGTTGATATCGGCGTGCATCAGGATGGTCTTGTTCATATCTCGCAGCTCGCCGATAAATTCGTCGAGGACCCCCGTCAGGTGGTCAAGGCTGGTCAGATTGTCTCGGTGACGGTCATGGAAGTCGATGCACCGCGTAAGCGGATCGGGCTTTCGATGAAATCAGCACCCGATTACGAAGCCACACGTGAAAAGCGCGCCGACAATCGCGGTGCGGCACCGCGTGGCGGCAATCGTTCACAGCATTCACCGGGCAACCGTCCACAGGGTGGCGGGCGTGCAAATGCAGGCGGCAATTCAGGCGGTGACGGTGGCGCCATGGCCGCCGCCCTTAAGGCCGCGATGGAACGACGCAAGTAGCGATAACGCAAAACACTTTCAAAACGGCGGGAATGGCAAACGCATTTCCGCCGTTTCTGTTTTGCAGCTTCATCACCATCGGATGAATTGACAGAAGACGCTTTAAAACCCATGTTGGGCACTCACCAAGGGGAGCCCCGACAGGGGGCTGAGAAACTGCCGTGTGCAAACAGCGCAGTGACCCGTTGAACCTGATCCAGTTCATACTGGCGTAGGGACGGTGCGAACGCTGATCACAACGTTCTCCATCTTTCCGACTTCGAACTGGGTCTCCAACCGCAAAATTTCTGCATTGGGGCCTCGACATGACGACCGAAATTTCCCGAACCACGACTGATATTTTTGAACGGATGCGCACCACCAATCCGCTGGTTCAGTGCATTACCAACTATGTCGCGATGAATTATGCCGCCAATGTTCTGTTGGCGGCCGGGGCATCGCCCGCCATGGTGCATACCCCCGAAGAATCCGGCGAGTTTGCCACCATTGCAAGCGCGCTGACGGTTAATATCGGAACGCTTTCACCCGACTGGGTCGAAGGCATGATTGCCGCTGCCAAATCTGCCAATGACGCGGACAAACCGTGGGTTCTTGATCCGGTAGCGCATTTTGCCACCAGCTATCGCCGCAACACCGTGGCAGAACTTCTTAAACTCAACCCCACCGTCATTCGTGGTAACGCATCGGAAATCATTGCCCTTGGCGGCGGGCAAAGTGCCGGTCAGGGTGTCGATAGCGGCGATCCGGTCGAACAGGCCGAAGAGGCAGCACGCGGCCTTGCAAGCATGCAAGGAGCCATCGTTGCCGTCACCGGCGAGGTTGACTTTGTAACCGATGGCAACCGATCTGTGCGCATTGCCGGTGGATCGGATCTGATGGCGAAAGTTACTGCAACCGGATGCTCGTTAACTGCCCTTGTCGGGGCCTATCTTGGCACTGCCCCCGATCAGGCATTTGAAGCCACCGTTGCGGCCCTTGGCAATTTCGCCGTTGCCGGTGAGATCGCAGCGCAGACGTCAAACGGTCCGGCATCTTTCATGACTGCTTTCATTGATGGCCTGCATAATCTTGATGGGGAAACCTATGCCAGGAACCTTCGGATTGATCCGCAATGATGCCGTTTGATTTGTCTCTTTATCTTGTGCTTGATCCCGATCTGTGTCGTCGCCATTCAATGGTGGAAACAGCGATGGCCGCGATTGCAGGCGGGGCAACCATCGTTCAACTGCGCGACAAAACCGCCGGAACTGATGGCCTTGTTCGCGTCGGTCGGGACTTGATGCGCGCGATGGAAGGCACAAATGTGCCTTTGATCGTCAATGACGATATCGAAGCTGCCATCGCGATTGGCGCACATGGCCTGCATGTCGGGCAAGATGACATGCCATCCGCACGCGCACGTGAACGCCTTGGCCCGGACAAGATCATCGGCCTTTCGATTGAAAGCGAAGAGGTCGCGCGCAAGGTTGATCGCACCATTGTTGATTATGTCGGCATCGGTCCGATCTTTGCCACACCCACCAAACCCGACCACAAACCGGCCATCGGATTTGACGGGCTTGAAAACTTGTCGCGGATGGTTGGTTTGCCGTCGGTTGCGATTGGCGGTCTTAAACGTGAACATGTCATGCCGGTTCTTGAAAGTGGCGCAAACGGACTTGCCGTTGTCTCGGCCATTTGCGGGCAACCTGATCCCAAGGCAGCCGCCGCAGAGATTGCTGAAAACCTCAGATCGGCGCGCGCCCGGCTTTCATAGGGCACCCGGTCTTTCACATCCGGGAACGCGCTAGATACAGGCAAATGACGGGTCTTGTGCCCGCACCCTGCGCGCCAAACGCATGGCTGGCGCGTTCAAGGCGCAATGAACGGCACGGAAATGCCAAAATTGCGCCGTTAATTCTTCGGCTTCGTGCGTCATGTTAGGGACCATGAACAAAGCACAACCGCGCGAGGAAGCCATGCTTAGATCTCTGCGCAGCAAGCCGGTTGCCATTGCCCTGATTGGTCTTATGACGATCACGACAGCAGCGCTGGCTGCGATCAAAGCCGCCCCGAAACCAACCACGGACAGTGTCACCATCCATTCCGAAATGACCAAGGGCCGGGTCACGCTGCTCCGTCCTGATGGCTCCATCGCCTTGATGCGCGATTGTGTCCGGTTTCCCTGCACAATCGATATCTCGTCACTTGCACGCGGGGACTATGACGTCACATTGGTCAATGGTGATGAAAGCCAGAAAATGATCGGGCTTTTCAAAGAATAGGCAACCAGGCCAGCCGCCTGTGCCATCATCGGCTGCGGATAAAATTTTCCGGGATTTTCAGGAACGTTTTGACCGCCACGATGTTCAATATATATATCGAAACATCGAACTGTAACGCCGCGATACGTTGCATAAATGCCCTGACGCGCTAGATAGAAGACCACAGGTAACGCGCTTGATGCACCTGCCGGCACGGTAACAAAGCTTGCCAACAGGTTGCACGGGATTTTCACTTTTATCAAAGGCGCAAAAAGGGATATGTTGCGTTACCGCACAGATCAATAATGAAAGTCGAGGAACTGTATCATGGCATTTGAACTCCCAGCACTTCCGTATGCATATGACGCGCTTGCACCGGTCATGTCGGCTGAAACCCTTGAGTTTCACCACGACAAACACCACAACGCCTATGTTGTGAACGGCAACAAGCTGCTCGAAGGTTCGGGCCTTGAAGGCAAATCGCTTGAAGAAGTCGTTGTTGCTTCCTACGGCGACGCTTCCAAAGCTGGCCTGTTCAACAACGCGGCCCAGCACTGGAACCATATTGAGTTCTGGCAGATGATGAAGGGCAATGGCGGCGGCGCCATCCCGGGTGAACTCGAAAAGAAAATCGTTGAAGATTTCGGCTCTGTCGATGCCTTCAAAGAAGCCTTCATTCAGGCTGGCGTCACCCAGTTCGGCTCCGGCTGGTGCTGGCTGGCAATGGATAAATCCGGCAAGCTGGTCGTGACCAAAACCCCGAACGCGGAAAACCCGCTTGTTCATGGTCAGACCCCGCTGCTTGGTTGTGATGTTTGGGAACACTCCTATTACATCGATTACCGCAACGCGCGCCCGGATTATGTCAAAGCCTTCCTCGACAGCCTGGTAAACTGGGAATATGTCGCAGAGCGCTTCTCCAAAGCTGGCTAATCAAGCCTTTCGCTTTGAGACCAAATCAAAGAAAGCGGCTCCTTCGGGGGCCGTTTTTTTCGCCTCACAAACCAAGTTTTCGTATTAGGATGTCCTCGACAATCCCACGAGCCACATCATTTGGCTTTAAATCTGAGGTACATTCCCAAACTTCCCTCTTGTGACCACTAACTTCAACAAATTTACTCGTTCCTGTGTAGACTTGCAGGGAATCATCCACATAGCAAAGTTCCCTAAAACGGATTTCGCGATCATAAAATTGATCGAAGTTATACCTCGTTTCTGTAGGGTCTCCTCCAGTAATAAACATTGCCACACTTCCGTGCATTTTATCTCTGTCGAATAAATCTTCACTGCGGAAATAATGCCTACGAAAGTATAGAATTATTTTATAAAACAGCTCTCCTTCAAAGTACCAATTCTGCTTCAACGCCCATGTGTGACTAGAAACACCGGTATCTTTGATTTCATTCCACTTCTCGAAATCTATTATATTATATTATATTTCTCTGACCGTATATTTATTTCTTCAGACTCGGAAGATAACTCATCGCAAATTTCCTCCATTGCATTAACCATATTTGACATTCTTTGACGCCAAACAATATACTGCTTGTGGAGGGTACCACTTTTTTTCTCCTGAGCTCTTTTCGCAAGGGCTTGAACCCAATCTCCCCTGTTTTTTATTTCATCGAGTATTGATTGAACTTTTGAAACAACCTCAAGTTCAAATTGGCAAACCATCTGACACAATGGGTTCCAGTTCCCTCCGTCTGCCTGCTCAAGTGCGTCATAGTAATCATCGCGCTTTGCAGATGGGATCCCTGTTGGAAAGTATCCATCAGTCATCAAGCATAAGTCTTGAAGCAATCGTCCAGTTCTTCCATTACCGTCAACAAAGGGATGAATATGTGTAAAGGATGCATGCAGCCATACTGATCTAAGTAGGGGGTGCAACTTCCCCTTGAGGGCATGGTAACTATCAACCAGCCCACGCACCAATTCAGGCACATCAAGATGGCTGGGAGGCTGAAAGGACGCACCGCTAATTTCGACATCTTCAGTGCGATAAACACCAGCGTCCGCACGAACCTGATTTTGCAATAAACCGTTTATTTCTCTGATTGTGCTTGCCGTTAAAGAAACTTCGCTTTCAACACAATCAACAACATATTCATCAGCCTTAAGAGCGTTGAAGATTTCTAACTCTGCTTTAGAGTGATTATCTGTAAGAATCATTGCATCCATCATCGCCAATGTCTGGCGCCTGGAGACGGCTATCCCTTCAATATTAAGACTAGCAGTTACTCGATCTGGCAAGAAGGCAGTTGCAATCCGAGACTTAGTTTCTGCATCAAATGGCCTATGTTTGTTTACCTCCGCGAGCGCACTGGTCACTTCTTCCAATAGATTTTGCGTCTCAGCTTCCAGCCTTACATCAACGATTGACACTTCAATATCGCCAGACAATTACCCCTCCTGATTGATGTCATGATATCCTTCTTAGCATTTTAAATAGCATTTGTTAGTTTTGCGCAAACAAATCCTAGACAAATCAACCAAAAAGACAAAACCCCGCCGGAAAACCGGCGGGGTTTGGATCGAACCTGATCGGGCGAGTGATCAGATATCGAATTTAAGGCCCTGAGCCAACGGCAGCTCGCGGGAATAGTTGATGGTATTGGTTGCGCGGCGCATATAGCCTTTCCACGCATCCGAACCGGATTCACGACCGCCACCGGTTTCTTTTTCACCGCCAAACGCACCGCCGATTTCCGCACCGGACGGGCCGATATTGACGTTGGCAATACCGCAATCAGACCCCACCGCCGACAGGAACAGTTCGGTTTCACGCAGATCGGTCGAGAAGATGCAAGATGACAGCCCTTGGGGCACATCATTCTGAAGCGCGATGGCTTCTTCCAGGGTTTCATAGGTCATGACATAGAGGATCGGCGCAAAGGTTTCGTTACGCACGGTCTCGGTCTGGGACGGCATTTCAACCACAGACGGGGTGACATAGAACGCATTGGGATATTCCGATTCCAGGGTACGTTCACCACCATGCACGATGCCGCCGTCTTTCTTGGCATTGGCAAGAGCGTTCTGCATGTTGTTGAAGCTGTCTTCATCAATCAGCGGACCGACAAGAATACCGTCGGCAAGCGGATCACCGATTTTCACAGACTTGTAAGCAGCAACGATTTTCGGAACCAGCTGATCTTTGACGTCCTTATGAACGATCAGGCGGCGCAAGCTTGTGCAACGCTGACCACAGGTACCAACAGCCGAGAACACAACCGCACGCACAGTCATGTCAAGATCGGCCGACGGGGTGACGATCATGGCATTGTTACCGCCAAGCTCAAGAATGGTACGGCCAAAACGTTCTGCAACGCGCGGGGCAACTTCACGGCCCATACGGGTCGAACCGGTTGCCGAAACAAGGGCAACGTCATGGCTGTCGGTCAGAGCTTCGCCAATCTGGCGATCACCAACAACGACCTGATGCAGGTTTGCCGGTGCGTCACCGAATTTCGCCAAGGCCTTTTCAAGAATTTTCTGGCAGGCCAGTGCAACGACCGGGGTCTTTTCAGACGGCTTCCAGATCACCGAGTTCCCGCAAACAAGTGCAAGCGCAGTGTTCCACGACCAGACAGCGACCGGGAAGTTGAACGCCGAAATCACGCCAACAACACCCAGCGGATGCCAGGTTTCCATCATTTTATGCCCCGGACGTTCGGACGCGATGGTCAAACCATAAAGCTGACGCGACAGACCAACGGCAAAGTCACAGATGTCGATCATTTCCTGAACTTCACCAAGACCTTCCTGATAGATCTTGCCGCATTCAAGCGATACCAGACGGCCAAGTGGTTCCTTGGCAGCGCGCAGTTCTTCGCCCAGCAAACGGATCAGTTCACCACGACGCGGACCGGGAACCTGACGCCATTCGCCAAATGCCTTTTTGGCATTGCCGATGATGCTGGTCATCTCTGCCGGATCGGTCTCGACAACAGATGCGAATTCCGAACCATCAATCGGGGTCTGGACTTTCAGCGTGCCTTTGGCGATTTCTGCTTCGGACAGACCAAGTTCGGTCAGGATGGATGTGTAGCTCACAATAAGACTCCCTTCGTTTTAAACGTTCCGGCGCGGATCACCGGCAAATTCGATCTCTGTTCAATTCCTAAAGCGCGTCGCGTTTAATATCGGCCACCTTGGGCAGCAGCTTGGCGATGATGGCAAAGGCCTCATCGACCTGATCAAACGGAATGGTCAAAGGTGCCAGCAAGCGCACGACATTGGCGTGTTCGCCACTTGGCATTAACAATAGTCCGTTTGCACGCGCCAGTCGCAACAAGCTTTGCAAACGTTCGGGTGACGGTGTGCCATCATCTGCAATCAATTCAAAAGCACGCATCGCCCCGACGCCGCGCATATTGCCGATCACATGTCCGCCGGGCAGATCGCGCAACCATGCAATATGGGTGGCGTATTTTTCACCAAGCTGTTTGGCACGCGTAACAAGTTTATCGGTCTCCAACACCTTGAACACGCCGGTTGCCGCCGCACAGGCGACCGGATTGCCCGAATAAGTCCCGCCAAGACCACCGGGCGCCAACGCATTCATGACATCCTCGGCACCCGTAATGGCCGCAAGCGGAAAACCGCCGCCAATACCCTTGCCCATGACAAGAATATCAGGTGCAACACCAACATGTTCGATGGCAAACAATTTGCCGGTCCGACCAAAGCCCGACTGGATTTCATCAACAATCAGAACCATGCCGTTTTCATCACACAAACGACGCAGGGCAACAAGGAACGCGCCATCCACAGCGCGAAAACCGCCTTCGCCCTGTACTGGTTCAATCACCACCGCCCCGACCGATGCCGGATCGGCGGAAACAGCAAAAAGCTTGGCGATGGCCGCCATCGCATCATCAGTTGATACCCCTGTTTCCGGGCAAGGATATGGCAGATGCCACACCGGCCCCGGCAACGGACCAAGCCCGGTTTTATAAGGTTTGGTTTTGCCCGTCAGCGCAAGGGTGGCCAGTGTTCTGCCATGAAATCCCCCTTCAAAGGCGATCACCCCGGTGCGACCGGTAAAGGCGCGTGCAAGCTTCAGCGCATTTTCCATCGCCTCTGCCCCGGAATTGGTCAGCATTGATTTTGCAGGCCCTTCAATCGGGCAATTTTCCGCCAACCATTCGGTAACCGCAACATACGGTTCGTGGGGCAGCGCGTTATAGCAGCTATGGGTAAAGCGTTCGCATTGGGCGGCAACGCGTTCCATCACAACCGGGTTACGATGCCCGACATTCAAAACACCGATCCCGCCAATGAAATCGATATAGCGTTTGCCCTCAACATCCCATGCTTCGGCATTAAGGGCGCGATCGAGATAAACCGGATGCACATTGCGCACGCCAGCAGATATCGAGCCCGTGGCACGATCCCGGATCAAGGTGCTGTCATCAGCAGATTTAGTGTTGTCGTCACGGGGCATGTGGGGCTGCTCCGACCTTTTTGATGATACAAACGAATTAGATAACATTCAGTTCAAGGACCGGAGCATTGTCACGAATACGCTCATAGCCAAATACCGACAAATCAAGGGTCTCATAGCCGCCGGTTGCGATCAGTTCGGCAATGCCGCGACCGACTGCCGGGCTTTGTTGCAAGCCATGACCGGAAAACCCGTTGGCAAAGATGAAGTTTTTAACATCCGTATGGCGGCCCAGAATCGCATTCTGATCAAGCAGGTTATAGGAATAATGACCTGCCCAGGCATTGACGACCTTGATCGCCTCGAACCGTTCGCAGCGCTCATAGAGCCCCGGCCAGATGATGTCGTCAAACAGGCTGTGATCAACGTCGAAATCCCAGCATTCCAGATCGCGCTCCTTGGGCGGGGCGATACCGGTGATAAAGAACTCACCTTCGGGGCGGACATAAAGACCGCTTGGGTCAATCAGCATCGGGCAAGATACGCTGATGTCTTCGGCATCGCGGCAATTAAAGACAAAGATGCACCGTTTGCGCGGTTCAACCGGGATCTCCAGACCGGCCATTTTCGCGACCTTTGATCCACCCGTGCCAGCCGCATTCACAAGCTGGCCACAGCCGAAACGACGGCCGTCTTTAAGCACAACACCCGTCACCTGATCACCATCGCGCAGAACATCAACCACTTCGCCGTCAATGTAATCCGCACCACGACGGCGTGCCTGTTTACGAAATGACTGCATCAGGCAATAGGCATCAAACCAGCCTTCGCCTGTGCGCCCCCAACAACCAGCGGCAAGATCGGATGTGTTCATCCACGGATATTTGGCCGCCAGTTCGTCGGGTTCCATCCAGATGATATCGCCGCCAAATTCGGTTTGCGTCGCATGGTTCTGGCGCAGGATATCGCGGCCCTGATCGGTTGCGAGAACAAGATATCCCTTTTCGTGCAGCGCGATATCAACATCGGGATCAAGATCACGGTTAAGATTGCGCAGGAACTGAATGCCATAGGCCGACATTTCAATATTGATCGGCGTCGAGAACTGTTGGCGGATCGATGCCGCCGAAAGTGCGGTTGAACAGAACTCGTAGGTCGAGTCTTTTTCAATCACCAGAACCCGGCCCTTGAAATCATCTCGTCCGGTCAAATGCCATGCGATGGAACTGCCAATAACCGCACCACCGACGATGATCACATCATAATTTTCGTCAACAGAACCCATTCCAGCCTTCTACCTGATGCATTTTGTTATGCTCCGGTCATTTGCGATCCGGATTTTTTGCGATATTGCGCTGGATGCCATCTAATGTCGGGAACGGGGGGGACATCGTTCCGAAACATTACAAACTCGTGGCATTCCAGCGCAAAGACTTTTGGCCCAGCCGCAATATTTGATGACGCGAGGGGGGCTTCAATCCACTTAAAACGTTACGCCTTGGCTGCACAGCAAACAAACGATATATTCGCACCATATCATTCCATTTTGTTATGAACTGGTGTCACCATGCGGCGCGTTCTACCATCCCTTACCGCTTTGCAATTCTTTGAAAGTTCGGCCCGCCATCTGTCCTTTACCCGTGCGGCAGAGGAACTCAATGTCACGCAAAGTGCGATCAGTCGTCAGATTCGTGCGCTTGAGGAATATCTGGGTCGTGATCTGTTTCGCCGTGTGAAAAAGCGTCTGAAACTGACCGCCGCCGGTGAAGCTTATGCCGCACAGGTGCGCGATCTTCTGGATCGGGCCGAAGCAGCCACGCTTCAGGTCATGGCCTATTCCGATGCAGGCGGGATGCTCAATGTCGGGACCTTGCCGACATTCGGGGCGCGCTGGCTTGTCCCGCGCCTTGGCGATTTCAAGGCGACCTGGCCTGACATTCAGCTCAATCTCATTACCCAGACACGTGAATTCAATTTCGACCGCGAAGGCATCGATATTGCCATTCATTTTGGCGAAGACAACCTGCCGGGCTGTGTGACGCACCGTTTGATGGGGGAAACCCTGATTGCGGTTTGCGCACCCAAATTATTGAAAGAAAATGATGATTTGCCAATTGCGCGCGAACGGGTGCGCAACTGCACCCTGTTGCAACATTCGACCCGCCCGCGTGCCTGGCAGGACTGGCTGGCAGCAACCGGCGTTGCCGTGGTCGATGAATTGGCCGGCCCCCGGTTTGAACATTTCCACATGGTCATTCAGGCAGCTGTAGCAGGGCTCGGATTGGCGCTTTTGCCGGAATTTCTCGTACGTGAAGAACTTGAAAGCGGGCGCTTGGTGGCACCGTTTGATGTTTCCATCCCCAATCAGCACGCCTATTACGTGGTCTATCCCAAGGAAAAGGAAAACAACTTTGCCGTCCGTGCGTTTCGCGACTGGCTGCTTGCAACATGCCGAACCGAACAGGACGGCCGGATCACCCCGCCGGGCACCCTCGCCTGATATCCCCCCGATATCAAGCCGATATCACGCCGGATGACTGACCAGCACCATACCACCGGCCGGATCATTGATCGCGCGTATCGGGCTGTTGAACACCGATGACAATAAATCAGGTGTCATGACCTCGGATACCGCACCATATGCAACCACCTCGCCCGCTGTCAGAATTGCGACCTGATCGGCATATGTCAGGACCTGATTGAAATCATGCAGGATCATCAGGACACCAACACCGCATTCCTTGGCTTCGCGCCGGGCAAGATCCAGAACCGCATGTTGATGGGATACATCAAGACCTGCGGTCGGTTCATCCAGCAACAGGAACCGCGCACCGGATTCGACGCCCTCGCCGCTTATCGTGCTGTTCTGTGTGGCATCCTTCATGCCCCAAAGCTGCACCAGCGCCCGCGCCAGGTGAACGCGCTGTTTCTCCCCGCCAGACAGGGCCGGATAGGCCCGACCTGCCAGATGCGTGATATCGGCAAGTTCAATCGCACGCCGGACCTGTTTCTGGTCAAACTGGCGGGTGGAAACCTTACGAAACGGGGCACGACCAAGTGCAACAACATCAAATACCGTAAAGGGAAAAGTCATTGATGCCGCTTGTGGCATTACCGCACGTTCCTGTGCCAGATCCAGCGCAGAAACATCCGAAAGCGGCCGACCGTTTTGAAACACCTTGCCCCCGCTTGGCGCAAGTTCCCCTGCCAGCACCTTAAGCAAAGTGGACTTTCCCGCTCCGTTCGGCCCAAGAATAGCCAGAACTTCACCCGGTTCAACTGCGATGGAAACATCCCGCAACAGGTAACGCCCGCGTGCCTTGAAATCTGCCTTATGCGCCATCAGGGTCATAGGCGACGCCTTTTCTTTTCAACAATCAAAAGTCCCAGGAAAAACGGCCCGCCGACAATGCCGGTAACCAACCCGATGGGCAGTTCCGCCGGAAGGACGATTATGCGCGCCACCGCGTCTGCGGCGGTTAACATGATGGCACCCCCCATTGCCGATGCCGGCAGAACATAACGGTTATCGGGCCCCGTCGCCAAACGCACCAGATGTGGTGCGACCAACCCGACAAAACCGATGATGCCCGAAACCGCCACAGCCGCCCCGACCACCAGTGCTGTCACCACAGCCGCACGACGTTTAAGGTTTTCAACCTCGATGCCAAGATGGCGTGCCTCTGCCTCGCCCAGCAAAAACAGATTAAGCGGCGTGCCAAGCCGCAACAGATATGCAATGCCCAGCATCATGACGATCAGGGCGGGCATATCCGTCGCCCCATTGCCCGAAAGCGCCCCCATCTGCCAGAAGGTCAGACTGCGCAACTGGGCATCGTCGGCCATATAGGTAAAAACACCCACACCGGCAAAGGCGATGGCATTGACCGCCACACCGATCAGCAACATGATCGCGGCATCCGTGCGGCCATCCTGACGCGATAAAATACTGATGATGACGGTGGCAAGAACCGCCCCGCCAAAGGCCGCGACCGGAACGCCATAAGGCCCGAATACGGCGTAATAACTGCCCAGTATAAGGTGACCGGCAACAATCATGGCCACCGCACCAAATGCCGCACTGGCCGAAACGCCAATAATACCGGGATCGGCAATCGGGTTGCGAAACAGGCTTTGCATCACCGCCCCGGCAAGTCCAAGACCCGCCCCGATCACAATCGCCCGCAGAATACGGGGCAGACGCAGGCTATCAAGAATGCGGGCATCAAATGCATCAATGCCGACATCAAATAACCCGATGCGCTGCCCAAGATGGGCAAACACATCCCCCACCGGAATTTGCACCCCGCCCATGCCAAGCGACAGGATGGTCGCACCACATAGTGCGACCATCAAAAGGATCAGAAACAAGGCAGACCGGTTAACCGGCAGCCGCGTCCGCAGAACAGAGACCATCTGTTTCACAGCGATCACGAACCCTGTTTGACCGTGCCAAGATGTGCGGCAAGTTCGCGAATTTCTGTGGCCGATGACGGGCCAAAACCAAGGATGGTTGATGCAGAAATGGTAAGAACCCGACCATTCGCCACCGCCTTGTTCAGACCAAGGATCGGATGAGCCTGAAGTCCGTCAATGCCGCCCAACTGTTCAAGGGTCGATTGGGTCACCAGAACATAGTCGGCTGCGTCAGCGGCAATTATTTCGGGCGAGACAGGCTTGAACCCGTCAAAGCCTGCCATGCTGTTGATCCCGCCGATCATGGAGATGATTTCATCCGCCGTGGTTTCCCGCCCGGCAGACATCGGCTTGCCATGGCCAACCGCCATCAGGAATACGATGCTTGGCCGATCTGCGTCTTTGCGATTATGCAATTGCGCAATGTCGGCTTGCACCCGATCCGAAAGGTCTTTTGCCGCCGTGGCCCGACCAAGGGCATTGCCCACCATGGAAATGGCATCTGGCAGATTTTCCATCTTTGCCAAGGACGGCAAAATGACAATCGGAATGCCAAGATCACGCAACTCACCCAGGACAACATCCGGTCCGGATTTTTCGACCCCGACAATCAGGTCCGGCTTCAGGCCAATGATGCCCTCTGCTGCCAGATTACGCATATAGCCAACCTTTGGCAGGGTCGGCACCGGTTCAGGGCGCGTACTGGTGGTATCCGTGGCAATCACTGTATCGCCAGCGCCAAGCGCAAAGACGATTTCGGTCGCAGGCGCACCGACGGTAATCACGCGCTGTGGCACGCCATCGGCAAAGGCGGGCAAACACAGCCCGACAAAACCGATGATGGCCAAAACAAAGCCGACTAAATAACGCATAGCCTGATTACTCCGCCACTGCCGCAATGGTGCCGTCAAGGCGCGGCAGGCTTTCCGCCAGTTTCTGCCAATCGGGATTTTCGGGATCTTTGGGTTTGCGTTCCCCGCAGAAAATCGCAAAGTTGTTCAGCTCGCGATCATAGAGTTCGATGGTGGTGACCACGCCCTCGCGGATCGGTTTGCGCACGATCCACGCTTCAAAAATCTTATCCATACGCAAATGCAGGGTGAATGTCGGATCCATGATGTTGATCCAGTCACCCATTTCGCGAATGGTTTTGATCGGGCCGGTATGGATCTGGATCGCCCCGCTATTGCCAACAAAAACCATGATCGAAACGCCGCTTTGCGATGCCTGCTCAAGCAGGACCTTCAGGGCATCAACGCTCAGGCGTTCGGCAAATTCCGACCCGGCCAAACGCAACCCTTGCTGACGGCCGACATTGAAATCCTTCAAAAGCCCGTGGAACTGATGCACATCGGTCATACGGCGCCAATGGGCACGCAGATTTTCGACATCGACCTGTTCATCGGCAACCGTTAGCGATTTCGGCAATGGCGGCAATGCCTCGATCCCGGGTGACTGATCGTCGGATTTGAAATCGCTGACCAGCTTGTCATAGGCCGCTTCATCGGATTGATCGGTCAGGAAAATCTTGTGGATGGCACGACCATCATGATCAAAAATCTGGAAACTGCGGCGGCGTCCGGCACGCGGATTATGGGTTTCAACCGCAAAACCATGCCCCCAACGGCCCAGGAACAAGCGCAAATCAACATCATGATTAAGCACAAGCCCCATCTCGCCATTGATGCTGACCTTGCCAAAGGTGCCGATTTTTTCATGCACCACACTTGGGTTACGCGTCAAAATCTTGACCTGACCGAGCTCTTCCAGCCGGGGAATAAAATCAGCCCAGTTCCCATCCAGACGTACCACATTGCTACCAATGCCTGCGGCAACCAGTTCGCCTTCGCTCAGGCCAAGCCCGGCTGCAATATCGACAGCATATCCCTTGGCCTCACCAGCAGCAAAGGCGGTCCAGGCTTCGGTCACATTTTTAAAATTGTTTTCACTCATGGCGTTTTGTCCTCCTGTAAGATCAGACGATGCAAGGACGGCATCGTCTGATCCTGTGAGATTAGAATTTCATGCTGGCGGAAATTTTGAAGTTGCGACCCGGCTCATAGATGATCGCATCGCTGGTGCGATAGGTCTGATCAAGCAGGTTGTCGATACCGGCATTGACCTGCAAACCATCGACATAATCGCTGGCATCCCAACGTGCGAACAGATCAAGACGCGTATAGCCACCGCGTTTTGCCGTATCGTCCGGAACGCGGTCCTGACCGGCGACCATGGTTGCACGCCCGCCCAGCTCAAGAGCTTTATCCATGAAGCGATACCCACCGGACAAACTCACCTTGTCACCTTGAATATTGGAAAGGTATTCGCCGGTTTCGCTGTTTTCACCACGCAGCATCGACACCGCAACACTGCTGAACAACAAGCCGGTGTCATAATTGACTTCGGCCTCAAAGCCTTTGATTTCGGCTTCCGGCAGGTTGCTGCTGGTTGTGGTTCCTGCCGCAACATCTGTCGATTGCTCGATATAATCCGTCACTTCATTGCGGAATACGGCGACTTTTGCCCGCAAGACATCCTGATGGGTCAAAAGGTGATCAACCTTGAAGTTCGCACCGAATTCCCACGTCTTTGCCCGTTCCGGGTCAAGGTCCGGATTCGGCACAAAGTAGTTGTCCGGCGTTGGGCCAGGAATGGCAAAATGAAGACCATCGTTGTAAAGCTGGCTCAGCGACGGTGCGTTGAAGGCCTCGGCATAGCTAACATAAGGCTGCAACCAAGAGGTGACGCGATAGGCCACGGAGAATCTTGGTGAAATAGCATCATCCGAGCGATCGGACTGACCTGTTGCGGATTGATCAAAGGAATCGTAGCGAACACCCGCTGTAAGTTCCAGATCCTCCATAAGTGTCAGCCGGTTATCCAGATAAACGCCGGAAATCAGCATTTCCGCATCCGGGAAAAGACCTGTTGTTGGTTCTCCGTCGCGACGACCTTCCTGGGTATCTTCGAACACTTCGCCGCCCAAGGTCACGGCCAGTTCATTGCCGCCAAGATCAAACCGTGCGGTATTGGAACCTTCGATCCCAATGGTTTCAAGCGTGCGCTCATCGTGGCGGCCATCACTGAGGCGTTTTTCATCCAGATCTGTGCGCATGCCATAGACCGTACCGTTGAAATCAATCAGATCATTGGTCGGGCTGAAATACTCTGCACCAAACACACCGGTAAGCTGTTCGGTTTCACGATCGACAATATTGGAAAGGCTGTCCCCATCCGGCGCAGCAGGCAAATAATGATCATCGGTGTAGCGCTGCACGGTCATGTACAGACGACCGGTATCACTGAAATCAATCCCGCCCTTGAACAAACCGTTGATATAGTTGTCGTCGGTATAGGGTTCTTTTTCTCCGCTGCCATTCTCGTAGCTGCCGCCGCTTTTGCGCGTCACACCAACCAGAATGTCGCTGTTTTCCGTGGGACGACCATAGGCCGTACTGTTAAGGGTCAGTTTGTGGTCCACGGATGCATAGCCGACTTTAACCCGCGCCCCGATGCGATCATCACCGTCAAGCAGATCTTTCGCACCAAGCGTCTGAAGAACAACCGCACCACCAAGCGCACCAGTTCCCTGCATGGTAGAGGCCGGGCCACGATAAATCTCGGCCGATTTCAACATCTCGGGATCAATGAATATCCCGCCTTTGTGACCACTGCGCAGATTCGCCCGTGCGCCATCAATTCGAACCACAACACGATCATCCGTCAGACCACGAATGGTTGGAATTTGCACCGAGCTACGCGGCCCACCTGATGTTTCGACACCCGGCAGACTATTAAGCATGTCCCCCAAACCGTCTGGCTGAAAACGATCCAGTTCGTCGTCATCCACAACCGAGATCGATGCCGGTGCATCAATCACCGATGTGTCAAGTTTGTTTGCCGTAACCGTTACCGTATCAAGCACAACCGCAGTTTCAGCAATTGGCGCATTTTGTGTTTCGGCGGCCTGCTGATTGATGTCGGCGCTTGATGATGATTGCTGGGCATTGGCCGCAGCACTGATCGCAAGTGTGGAAACTGTCGCCATAAGAAGGCGCGCAGAAGTGGTTCGAACCATGAATGTTCCCCTGTTAGGCAGCTTTAGCTTTGTACCGATTTCGGCTGGCTGGCTGGCTTGTGCAGGGCACTGGCGCGCTGGCTGGCAAATGGTATGAGAATGTGGCGCTTTGAACGCCTATTTGGTCAGGATCAATTTGTTATTTGATGTCAGACGCAATCTGTATTCTTCCCCCTGATGGATGATGATGATTTCACGGTCATCCCCCATCAGATCATGCACCTGCATCTGTTTTATTGTGTCGGACTTTCCTGCATGCCCCGTTTTTTCTGCGATGCCGGACATCGCAAACTCCTTATCAAATACAATGTTATTAATAATGATTTGCATTGCTATATGTTTGTTAAGAATGCAAGTCAAGATCATATTGGGTGGATTTATGATCTGGTGATCATGTTCACACGCAAAAAAACACCCTCGCCATAACGAGGGTGTTTTGCGTCCTGTGGGCACGGTTGCCCGCAATGTTTGGACGGCTAATCGGCGCCGATCTTTTTTGATGAACCGGCACGCATTGCCGCACAAAGCTGGATGGTGACAACCACAAACAGGAAATAAAGTGCGGCCTGCCAATCCCCCAGAAGATCATACAATGCCCCGAACAGAACCGGACCGACCGCCGCAAACAAATAGCCAACGGACTGCGCCATACCAGAAAGCCGCGCAGACGTTTGCGGATCGGAACCGCGCATTCCAACAAGGGTCAGCGCGATGCTGATCATGCTGCCCTGACCAAGCCCCAGACAGACTGCCCAGACATAAGGCAGTTCGGTTGTCGCAAACACAAAGCCCGGAATGGCGATCATAAGCGGAATATGCAAAACCAGCATCGCCAGTTTCTTGTTCGCGATCTTTGAATAGATCAAGGGCGCGGCAAATGCCGCAGGAATACCAAAGACGTTAAACAGGGTCAGTAATGTTGCCGCCTCGGCCTCGGAAATCCCCTTGTCGATGAAGATTTTGGCGACCCAGGCCGTGCCGGTATAGAACATCAGCGACTGACAGCCGAAAAACAGCGCAAGCCACCAGGCTTCGACATTTTTCCATAGTGAAAGACGGTTGGCCGGTGCCGGGGATGCCACGTGACGATACCGCAGCATCGGCAACCAGCAGACAAACGCAATCGCGGCAAACACCGCCCACACACCCAATGACCACCGCCAGTCACCATCTGCAACATTCCGGATCGGAATCGCGGAAAATGCCGCAATCGTCGCACCGCTTGACATGACAAAGGTATAAAGGGCGGTAACAAGCGCCACATGGGTCGGGAAGCTGCGTCGTACCAGTGACGGTGTCAGCACATTCAGAACCGCAATCGCCGCACCGAGGATGATCGTACCAACCACCATAATAGCGTACGCACCACTGGCCCGAAGCCCCTGCCCGATCGCAATAAACAGCAACATTGTCAGCAAGGTTGCCTCAAGCCCGAATTTCTGGCCAAGGCGTGGTGCAAACATTGACAATACCCCAAAGCTCAGAACCGGAAGGGTCGTCAACAAGCCAAGCTGGGTTGCTGAAAGCGAAAGGTCGGTACCAATGATTTCTGCCAGCGGCCCCAGCCCGACGATGCTGCCGCGCATGTTTGCTGCCAAAAGCAGGATCGCTAGCAAAAATCCGATATGTGCCCCCAAATGGCGGAAACCACGTCCTTCGTCAGATGTGGCGCTCTTTCCCAATGGGCTTGGTTCGGAATGGATGGGTTTCGGGGCCGTGTTGTCAGTCATTTAGATGATCCGTGTTATGTCGCAAGGGTGGCGCGAACAGAAATTCGGGTGAACTCAAATTCAGGAACGTCACCGCTAGACCGCGACAACTCCCCACAATACGCGAAGCGCAATCAACACGAACAGAACGGCAATCGTGCGCTCTATCCATGCGGCGTGATCTCTTAACCATGGCAAAACTGCCCCGTGCGACAATCCCACTGCCACAAGGCAATACCACGCCCCGTCTATCACTGCGGCCGTAAAGGCCAGCAGGAACTTGCCGGCCCACTCGAACTCGGGCGAAACAAATTGGCTAAAAAGAGCCAGAAAAAACAGGGCAATCTTGGGATTGAGAAACGCGATCATGAACCCGTCGCGCGCTGCCTGCGGGATAGAACCTGATACCTTGCCAGTTTCATCTACGTCAAATTTTGCACCTGCCGTCGCACCCCGCCATGCCTTGATGGCAAGCCAAATCAGATACAGCGCCCCCAGAATGCTGACCGCATTGTGAAAGACCGGCACCGTCTGAAACAGAATGCCAAGACCGGTCATGGTGATAACGGCATAAAATCCGATGCCAAGCGCATGCGCAATGGCGCAGGCAAAACCCGCTTGACGTGAATGACCAACCGAATGGCGCAAAACAACGGCCAGACTGGGGCCCGGCGTCATTGCGCCAAGAATACAAATGGTTGCAACCGACAACCATGCAGCAAAGCTCATAACGTTTCCTTTTGGTGGCGCGGGTTGATTTCCCGCTTGTTGTGAAGGAAAGCTATATCCTTGTCTGGACCGTTTCAACGGAAATGAACTGTCGCTATGATGCGCCTGCGCACGACTGCGCCACCACGCTACTTTCCGCAAATACGGTTTCAAAACATGTTTCTGTTGCTCAAGAATGCCAATGTCTATGCCCCAACCCCGCTTGGCATCAATGACATCCTGATCTGCGGCGAAAAGATCGTCGCCCTTGCCCCGGATCTGGTTGTATCTGTCCCGGCCGAGCTTAAAACCATCGATCTTTGCGGCAAAATAACCGTGCCCGGCTTTATCGACGGGCACGTCCATTTGATCGGAGGTGGCGGCGAAGGCGGATTTGCCACCCGCACGCCAGAAGTGGCGGTGGGCAAACTGATCGAAGCCGGGATCACATCGGTTTGCGGGCTATTGGGCACAGATGCCGCCACACGCCATATCGCATCGCTTTATGCCAAAACCAAAGCCCTTCGCACCGAAGGCATATCGGCATGGTTCTTTACCGGTGGCTACCGCGTGCCATCGCCGACCCTGACCGGAAGCATCGGTGATGATGTTACATTTCTTGATGCCTGCATTGGCCTGAAAACGGCAATTTCCGACCATCGCAGCAGCCAAAGCACGACGGCCGAGCTTGCCCGTATCGCATCACAAGCGCGCATTGGCGGCATGACATCGGGCAAGGCCGGGTCGGTTGTTGTTCATCTGGGCGACGGCGACGGGCATTTTGACCCGCTAATTGACGTCATTGAACAAACCGAAATCCCGATCGGGCAATTCATCCCGACCCATGTAAACCGCAAGCGTGTCTTGCTTGACGCAGCAAAACTCTGGGCCAAGCGAGGCGGCAATATAGACTTCACCACCGGGATTGATGCTGAACCTGATCCCAAGGGGGCGACGAAAACATCCACCAGCATCGCCGAATGCCTCGCCGATGGCGTACCGCTTGATCGCATTTCAATGACATCGGATGGTAACGGATCGCTTCCTGATTTCGATTCTGATGGCAATATGATCGGACTGTCGGTTGCAGGCTTTGAAACCGTGCCACGTGAATTTGCCGACATGCTTGAAACTGAAAAACTTGCTATCCCGACCGCACTGGCCCCGATCACAATTAACCCGGCACGCATGCTGGGCCTTGCCGCGAGCAAAGGGCAGATCAGGGTGGGTTACGATGCAGATATTGTGGCTTTAAATGATGATCTGACCCCTGATAGCGTCATTGCGCGCGGGAAACCGGCGATGATTGGCAAAGAACGCCTGCTACACGGCACGTTTGAAGCCATCTAGATACAAAACATCCGAATTTAGACCCTCGACCAAAGGTATTTGGACGAAATAAAGCAATTCACATGCCTTTTTATCGACATAACTGCCTTAAACATCCCCCATTATGGTCAAACTGCTTTCCTTTTTGCCCATCAGGCTGTGGACATACAAAAAGGTCCTTGAACGACCCAAGCACACGAGCAAATGCAAAAGGGATATGCAACATGCAAAAGACAGCCACTGTTCTTGTCGTTGCGGGCGCCATGGGATTGTCCGCCTGTAGCGGATTAGGCAGCCGCGATCAAAAAATGCTCAGCGGCGCTGCGATTGGTGCAGGTGTTGGCGCGGTTGGCACCGTCATTACCGGCGGCTGTGTAAGCTGTGGCGCGGTCATCGGTGGTGCTGTCGGTGCCGGGGCGGGTTATATTTTGCATGAAAATGACAAGGCCCGTGAATAATCGCACCCTTGTCCTATCCCCACAAATGTCCTGACAGTCTTGCAATTCAAAGCAGACGTTTCCATTTGGTCCGGCATCCCCGGGCCTTTTTTTCCGGGAAATTGCAAATAAAGAGTGCATTTATTCATTACAACTCAACTACTTAAAGGTATTCTTGATTCCGCATTAGTTATTTGTTTTACGTTAACGTCACTTTGTATTACAGTTCTGCAATAACCATAATAAAACCAGTCGATAGCCGAGGGAGGCGTTCGTGGATAACATCCTCGAAACCGTAAAACAAAAACTGCCGCAATTGCGCGGTCTGAACGCGGTCGTTGCATTTGATTGCGGCGATGATGGGCAGATCGTCGTAGATGCCACCGGGGATGAGCCGGAAATCAGTGATGACGACCTGTCCGATGCTGATTGCGTGCTTAAAATCAAGAAAGCCAACCTCGAAAAACTGATCGCCGGAAAACTTGACCCGATGCTTGCCTTTACCTTGGGCAAACTGAAGATCAAGGGTTCGATGGGCGTGGCAGCAAAACTGTCATCCATGCTTGACTAACCTGGTCAGGATGGTTCGTTTTATGAGGGAAGCATGCGTAACCGCATCTCGAAAAGCAGCATATCGGCCCTGATTGCCGGTTTTGTCATCCATTGTGCCACGCCTTCTTTGGCATCCGGATCGGAAATACTGAACTTCCGTGTCCTTAAGGACGGGGAGCCGATTGGTTATGAAAAGGTCGAAATTATCCCGACTTCTACCGGCCAGACCGTCAAGGTCGAGACCCGGACAGACGTACGGGTGTTGTTTTTGAAGTTTCATTATGACCACCAGCGCCTCGAACAATGGCAGGGCGGAAATCTGGTATCGGTCGAAACAACCACCAATGATGACGGCACACACTACACCTGGACAGCAAGCTATGACGCAGATTGTTATACGCTTGCCGGAAAGGGGGTCGGAAAACGCGATGCCTGTGACGGGGCCTGGCCGCTTACCTTGTGGCACGAGGATATCGCGAACAAATCCGATCTTTTCAGCGTCATCAATGCCGAGCCCTATCGTGTGAACACGCAAAGGGTGGGTGAAGAAATCGTCATGGTCGAAAGCCGGGAAACACCGGCAGTCCATTACGAAATGTCTGGCGATGTCGAACGGGATCTCTGGTACGGCACCGACGGAAAACTTCTGAGAACGAAATTTAAAAAGAAAGGCTACGACATCGATTTTATCAGGGTCGATGCATCCAGCCTTCAACAATAAAAAGCGGGCGTTTTGAATCAAAGATTTGAGGCGTTAAAAAATTAGGGAGAAACAAATGTCCTACTTTACGAAAGGCTGCCTTTGGGGGGCGGCTTCAGGCACCGCACTTCTATGCGCGCTTGCGAGTGCCGGCACCGCACAAGCATCGGGTTTTCAGGTCCGCGAAACCAGCGGCACCCTGCAGGGCTCAAGCTTTGCGGGCATGACCACACTTTCAACTGATGCATCAACCATGTCCTATAACCCGGGCACAGTCGGGCAATATGACGAGACAAGCTATAGTACTGGCATGACTCTCATTGTCCCTGTCGCAAAGGCAACGAATACAGACGCAACCAATGGAACAAGAACATCAATTGCTCAGACCGGAGGTGGCTATAAAGACATGGCTCAAGATGCCGTGGTTCCCAATGCCCATGCCGTCTGGAAACTGAACGAACAGATTAATCTTGGGGTTTCGATTACCTCACCTTGGGGTTTGGTCACGGACAATGATTCCGACTTTGCCGGGCGTTTCTTTGGCACAACCTCGAAAATCAAAACCGTCAATATCAAACCGGTAGTTGCTTATCGTTTCGACAATGGACTGAGCATTGGTGCAGGCCCGCAGATTCAACGTTTCGAAGCATCTCTGAGCAAAGCTGTACCATCGCTTGGCGGCCCAATCGCAGAGGGCAACTCGACAGTCGAGGGTGATGATATCGGTTATGGCTGGACTGCCGGGATGAACTGGGAGATTACAAACAACACCCGTGTTGGATTGTCCTATAACTCCGAGGTCGAACACAAACTTGAAGGTGACATTACCTTCGACAGCGCCGCAAAGAATCTTGCAACGCCCTATATTGACCGCAAAACGACTGCCAAGATTACCACACCCGAATCCATTGCGTTTGGTGCTTCGCATGATCTCACCGATAAATGGACGGTCATGGGGGACCTGCAGTGGACGAACTGGAATTCCGTCAAGGACCTCGTTTTTAACTATGACGGGCTGATCAACAATTCTCTCGCGACAAGTAGCAGCAGTACCGAAAGCTATCACTGGGGCACTTCCTGGTTTGGTGCACTCGGTGCCCGCTACCAGCATGATGAGAACTGGTCCTTTACAGGCGGTTTCGCATATGACGAAACCCCGATAAAAACCCGCAACCGCAATGTGCGCTTGCCTGATTCAAACCGTTATTGGGTGTCACTTGGCGCAACCTACAAAGCGACCGACTGGGCGGACGTAACATTGGGATACACCCATATCTTCGCCGATGAAGCACGGGTCGATCATGCATCAGCTGCCCTTGGCAATTATGCAGCCGACTACGAAGCCCGCGTCGACATCATCGCGTTGCAGGCGAATTTCAAGTTCTGATCTGCTATACTTTCCGGTGTGGGATGCTTGGCATCTCGCACCGGGTTCCCTTTTTTTGCCCGCAAAGTGACGTTAACGTAATGGAGTTAACGCAAGTGAACAAAGTAAACGTTCAAGAAGCACCCATCCTGATGAACGGCGTTGATATCAGTTCGCCCGTCCATACACGTCCGGTGCATGAGATTTTTGATAGTGCTGCGGCACGTTTCCCACTGCGTCCATGCCTTGATTTCCTTGGCCGCATCTATGATTACAAAACCATCGGCGAACAGATCGATCGCGCGGCCGAAGGTTTCAAACAGCTTGGTGTGCGCAAGGGTGACAAGGTCGGTTTGTGCCTGCCCAACACGCCTTATTATGTGGTTTGCTATTACGCGATTTTGAAATGCGGCGGCGTGGTTGTGAATTTCAACCCGCTTTATGCCAAGCGCGAGATCGCCTATCAGATCGAGGATTCCGGCTGTCGCCTGATGGTGACCCTGAATCTGAAACAAATCTATCCCAAGGTCGCCGCCTGTCTGGATGAAACCTGCCTGAAGCGGATTGTCGTCTGCGAGATGAGCAACATCCTTCCAGCAGTCAAAAGCGTTCTGTTTTCCCTGTTTAAACGCAGTGAACTGGCAGACGTCCCGACCGATCTGCGTCACATCCCCTATGACCGCGTCATTGGCTGCAAACCGATTGATAGGATCGTTGATGTGGATGTCAAAGATCTGGCAGTTCTGCAATATACCGGTGGCACCACCGGTCGGCCCAAAGGCGCCATGCTGACACACGCCAATCTGAGTGCGAACGTAGACCAGCTAACCCGCTGGATGCCCGATGCCAATCCGGGGCATGAAGTAACGCTGTGTGTTCTGCCGTTCTTCCACGTCTTTGCGATGACAGTGGCACTCAACACCTCAATCAATCTGGGCGCAGAACTGGTTCTGCATCCCCGATTTGAACTGGAAGCGCTTCTCAAATCGCTTGATAAGAAAAAGGCCACCATTTTCCCCGGTGTGCCGACGATCTATACCGCGATCAACAACTCACCCGAAACGCCCAAGCACGATCTGTCGCATATCAAATGCTGTATTTCGGGTGGTGCACCGCTGCCGGTCGAAGTCAAACACCGGTTTGAGGAAATCACCGGTTCCAAGGTGGTTGAGGGCTATGGCCTTACCGAAGCAAGTCCTGTGTGCACCTGTAACCCGGTGAAAGGCGAAAACAAAGAAGGCTCAATCGGCATTCCGATGCCTGGCGCGCAGATTGAAATCCGATCCCTTGATCGCCCTGAACAGGCCGTTGCACTTGGTGAAAAGGGTGAGGTTTGCGTCAAGGGGCCACAAGTCATGCCGGGTTACTGGCAGAACGAGGCCGCAACCAAAGACACATTTATTGGTGGATGGCTGCGCACCGGCGATGTCGGCTATCAGGATGAGGATGGCTATACATTTCTGGTCGACCGCCTCAAGGATGTCATTTTGTGCAGTGGTTACAATGTCTATCCACGTGCCATTGAAGAAGCACTTTATCTGCATGAACAGGTTGCTGAAGTCACCTGTATCGGCGTGCCCGATCAATATCGTGGTCAGGCGCCCAAGGCATTTGTCCGCTTAAAGGATGGCGTAACCGATGTGACGGCCGAAGACCTGCGGGCGTTTCTTGATGACAAGATATCAAGAATCGAAATGCCGCGTGAAATCGAAATCCGCGATGAACTTCCCAAGACCATGGTTGGCAAACTGTCAAAAAAGGAATTGGTCGAGGAAGAGCGCCAAAAGAGAGAAAGAAAAATGACTTAATTACAATGCGTTAACGCCACATCACACACACGCGAAAAATCTTAGTGACGTTAACGTAAACTAATTGACGTATACTGAAAAATAGATACCATAAAGGGCGAACAATGACCAAAATTGACGAACGGTTTTATACCGTTCCCGAACTGGCTGACGATCTTGGCATCACACCGCGCACCATCCGCTTTTACGAGCAAAAGGGGCTTTTAAACCCGCAGCGTGCCGGCACAACCCGGGTCTATACCCGACAGGATCGCGCCAAGCTGCTCCTGATTTTGCGGGGCAAGCGACTGGGCTTTAGCCTGAAAGAGATCGCGGATTATCTCGATCTTTATGGCGCGGACCCCACCCAGGCAGAGCAGATCAAAATGCTGCTTGATCGTGTTCGGGAACGGATTTCGGACCTGGAAGAACAACGCCAGGCACTGGACGTCACTTTGGACGAACTGCGCGACATCGAACAACAATCGGTTGATGCGCTTAAAGAAAAAGGAATCGATTCGGTCGCGTAAATCGCTTCCGGATCAGAGGAAAGCTCAGGAAGGAAGACAAAGTCATGACCAACGCCGTAATTGCCGGGTATGTCCGGTCCCCCTTTACCCCGGCCCGCAAAGGGGCCCTTGCCAAGGTTCGTCCTGACGACCTTGCGGCACAGGTCGTCAAAGGTCTGGTCAAAAAGACCGGTATTGATCCCGAAGCTATCGAGGATCTGATCCTTGGTTGCGCCTTTCCCGAAGGTGAACAGGGCTTCAATGTTGCCCGCCTGATTACTTTCCTTGCTGATCTTCCGCGCTCTGTCGGTGGTGTGACAGTCAATCGTTTCTGCGGATCTTCGATGCAGTCAATTCATCAGGCCGCTGGCGCAATTGCCATCGGGGCTGGTGATGTTTTCATCTGTGCCGGTGTCGAAAGCATGACCCGCGTCCCGATGATGGGCTTTAACCCGTTGCCCAATCCCGAACTTTATAAAACCATGCCCGAAGCCTATATGGGCATGGGCGATACGGCTGAAAACGTTGCGGCAAAATACAAACTCAGCCGCTCCGACCAAGAAGCCTTTGCGGTTGAAAGCCACAAACGTGCCGCGAGCGCCCAAGCCGCTGGCAAATTCGTTGATGAAATCATCCCGATCCAGACCAAAGACGGCGTTGTTTCCCAGGATGGCTGCATTCGTGCTGAAACCACCGCCGAAAGCCTTGCCGACCTTAAACCGGCATTCAAGGCGGATGGCGTTGTCACCGCAGGCACGTCTTCGCCACTGACCGACGGGGCATCGGCGGTTCTGGTGTGCTCCGAAGAATATGCCACCCAAAACGGCCTGACCCCGATTGCACGCATCAAATCGGTTGCGGTTGATGGCTGCCTACCGGAAATCATGGGGATCGGCCCGGTTGGCGCATCGAAAAAGGCGCTTTCGCGTGCCGGTCTGAGTGCGGCCGATATCGATGTGACCGAACTTAACGAAGCCTTCTCGTCCCAGGCTATGGCAAGCATTGCCGATCTTGGTCTGGATGGGACCAAGGTCAATATTGATGGCGGTGCGCTTGCCCTTGGGCATCCGCTGGGGGCGACGGGTGCACGCATTGTCGGCAAGGCTGCAAGCATCCTGAAACGTGATGGCGGCAAATATGCGTTGGCCTCGCAATGCATTGGCGGGGGTCAGGGGATCGCGACCATTCTGGAGGCGATGTAATGCCCAAGCTAGCCAAAGACATCAAACAGGTCGCCGTTATCGGTGCCGGTGTTATGGGGGCCGGGATTGCTGCCCATATCGCCAACTCAGGGACACCTGTCCTGTTGCTTGATATCGTTCCCGAAGGGGCGAAAAACCGCAACGCGGTTGCCGAGGGCGCGGTTGCCAAAATGCTGAAAACCGACCCGGCCCCGTTCATGTCCAAACGGGTCGCCAAGCTGATCACATGCGGCAATATCGAGGATGACCTTGATAAAATCGCCAAATGCGACTGGATCATCGAGGCCGTCATTGAACGCCTTGATATCAAGCAGGACCTTTATTGCAAGATCGATGCGGTGCGTGCCAAGGGATCGGTGGTGTCATCAAACACATCGACCATTCCGCTGGCCACCCTGATTGACGGGATGGATGAAAGCTTCGCACAGGATTTCATCATCACCCATTTCTTTAATCCGCCGCGCTATATGCGTCTGCTGGAGCTGGTCGGTTCAGGCAAAACCCGCGATGTCGTGATCGATACGATTGCCGATTTTGCCGATCGCAAACTGGGCAAGACCTGTGTCACCTGCCATGACGAACCGGGCTTTATCGCCAATCGACTGGGCGTCTACTGGGTTCAGGCCGCCATGACCGAGGCCATGGACCGCAACCTTACTGTCGAAGAAGCCGACAGCGTCATTGGTCGCCCGTTTGGCATTCCCAAAACCGGGGTGTTTGGCCTGATGGATCTGGTTGGTCTTGATCTGATGCCCCATGTGCAATCAAGCATGGCAGGACTTCTGGATAAATCCGATCCGTTCCACGCCATTTACCGCGAAAGCGAACTGGTCGCCAAACTGATTGCTGATGGCTATACCGGGCGCAAGGGCAAAGGTGGTTTTTACCGCCTGAACCGCGATGGCGGCCAAAAGGTCAAGGAATCGGTTGATCTGCAAACCGGTGAATTTTCCAAGTCCGAAAAGGCCCGCCTAAACAGTGTCAGGGACGCTGGCAAAGACCCGCGCAAGATGATGCAGGCCTCTGACAAAGGGGGTCAGTATGGCCGCGCTGTCATGGGCAAGACGCTTGCCTATGCTGCTTATATTGCTGAATCCGCGGCCAATTCCATCGTCGATGTCGATGACGCGATGAAGCTGGGCTATGCCTGGAAAACCGGGCCGTTTGAACTGATGGATGCCATCGGCGTTGATGCCCTGATTTCGATGCTGACCGAAGACGGCATTGAAGTCCCGGCATTGCTGAAAAAGGCGGCTGGCAAGTCGTTTTACAAGGTCGAAGATGGTGATCTTTATTACCTTGGCTTTGATGGCACCTATGCCAAAGTCACCCGCCCGGATGGCGTCATCCTGCTTGAAGACATCAAACGCAAATCCGAACGGGTTGCCGGTAACCGTGCCGCATCGCTTTGGGATATCGGCGATGGCGTTGCCTGCCTTGAATTCCATACCAAGATGAACGCCCTTGATTCGGATGTTCTTGGCGCGATCAAAACATCCATCCGGACTGTCAAAAAGAAGTTCAAGGCACTGGTCATCTATAACGAAGGCAGCAATTTCTCGGCCGGGGCGAACCTTGGTCTGGCGCTGTTTGCCGCCAATATCGCCGCATGGCCGGAAATTGAAAATCTGGTTGAAACCGGCCAGGAAACCTACAAGGCACTGAAATATTCGCCGTTCCCGGTGGTGGGGGCCCCCAGTGGCCTGGCCCTTGGTGGCGGCTGTGAAGTTCTGCTGCATTGTGATGCGGTTCAGGCACACGGGGAAACCTATATCGGGCTGGTCGAGCCCGGTGTCGGTCTGATCCCGGCCTGGGGCGGGTGCAAGGAAATGATCCGTCGCTGGGCGGAAAATCCCAAATTCGTCAAAGGCCCGATGGCCCCGAGTGCCAAGGCATTCGAGATCATCTCGGTCGCAACCGTTGCCAAATCCGCAATGGAGGCCAAGGAAAACCTGTTCTTCCGTGAAACTGACGGCATCACCATGAACCGTAACCGTTTGCTGGCCGATGCCAAGGAACGCGCGCTTTCCATGGTTGATGGCTACGAAGCACCCGAAGAATTCACCTATCGCCTGCCGGGCGAAGCCGCCCGGGTGGCCTTTGAAATGGCCGTTGACGGGTTCCATCGCCTTGGCAAGGCCACCGATTACGACCGTGTGGTTGCCGGTGAGGTGGCCAAGGTTCTGGCCGGCGGCGATACCGACGTGACCGAGGAACTGTCCGAAGACGACATTCTTGAACTGGAACGCGAAGGCTTCATGCGGCTGGTCCGCAATGAAGGCACCATGGCCCGTGTTGAACATATGCTGCTGACCGGCAAGCCGTTGCGCAACTAACGGTCCAGGAGGAAAAGTAAAATGGCTGAATATAAAGCACCCTTGCGCGACATGCGCTTCGTCCTGACCGAGCTGTTTGATTACAACGATATCAATCAGATGCCCGGTTGCGAGGATTTCACCCCGGACGTGGTTGATGCGGTTCTCGAAGAAGCCGCCAGGGTCTGTGAAGAGGTCCTCTATCCGATCAACCGATCTGGTGACGAAGAAGGTTGCACCTGGGATGACGGGGTGGTCACCACCCCCAAAGGTTTCAAGGAAGCTTATCAAACCTTCGCCGAAGGTGGCTGGACGGGAATTGCCTGCGATCCGAAATATGGTGGTCAGGGTGCCCCCAAATCGATCAATGCCCTGGTCGAAGAAATGATCTGTTCGACCAACCTGTCCTTTGGCATGTATCCGGGCTTGTCCTTTGGCGCTTATGCCGCACTTCACAGCCACGCATCGGATGAACTCAAAGATAAATTCCTGCCCAAGATGGTCGATGGCACCTGGTCGGGGACAATGTGTCTGACCGAACCGCATTGCGGTACCGATCTTGGCATCATCAAGACCAAGGCAGAGCCGCTTGATGACGGGTCCTATGCCATTTCCGGCACCAAGATTTTCATCTCGGCCGGGGAACATGACCTGACGGAAAACATCATCCATCTGGTTCTGGCAAAATTGCCCGATGCCCCAAGCGGCACCAAGGGCATTTCGCTGTTCCTTGTTCCGAAATTCATGGTGGGCGATGACGGATCACTTGGCGATCGGAATGCAGTCAAATGCGGCTCTATCGAACACAAGATGGGGATTAAGGCGTCAGCAACCTGTGTGATGAATTTTGATGGCGCAGTTGGCTATCTGGTCGGTGAACCCCATCAAGGCATGCCCGCCATGTTCACCATGATGAATCAGGAACGCCTTTCGGTTGGCATTCAGGGGCTTGGTCTTGGCGAAGCGGCCTATCAGGGCGCACGTGCCTATGCCAAGGATCGCCTGCAGGGTCGTGCTCTTACCGGGGCAAAATCACCAAACCAGCCTGCTGATTCCATCATCGTCCATCCCGATGTGCGGCGCATGCTTTTGACCGCAAAAGCCACCAATGAAGGGTGCCGGGCGATGGGCATGTGGGTTGCACGTGCGCTTGATACCGCCAAACATCATAAAGATCCGGTCAAACGCGAAGAGGCCGACGAGTTCGTCCAGTTGATGACACCGATCGTCAAGGCACTGTTCACCGACTGGGGCTTTGACAATACCAACCTTGGTGTTCAGGTCTTTGGCGGGCACGGCTATATCCGTGAATGGGGCATGGAACAATATGTCCGTGATGCCCGGATTGCCCAGATTTACGAAGGCACCAACGGCATTCAGGCGCTTGACCTTGTTGGCCGCAAAATGCCGACCAAGGCCGGGCGGTATCTTCGGCGGTTCTTCCACCCGGTTCAGGAATATATCGAAGCCAATGTCTCGAACGGCGAGCTTGGCGACTATGTCCAGCCGCTTGCCAAGGCGTTCATGCGTTTGCAACAGGCAACCGGTGAACTCGCCCAGCGCGGGATGAAGAACCCCGACGAAGCCGGGGCCGCTGCCAGCGAATTCCTGCGTCTGTTTGGTCTGGTTGCTGTTGGTTTCATGTGGGCTCGCATGGCGGAAATCGCCCTTGCCAAACAGGACGATGACAAGGACGGCTTCTATAAGGGCAAGCTGATTACGGCCAAGTTCTATATGGAACGTATCCTGCCGCAATCGGGTGCCCTGTTTAGCCAGATCATGTCAGGATCATCGACCATGATGGCCCTTGACGAGGAGCTGTTCTGATCATGGCTGCGGGCCGTATTCAACGTTACCGGACTTCATCAAACGGAGCTTTGTCGTGAATCTGATTTTCCGGCTGATCCGTATTGTGATCCTGTCTCTGTTGCGGCCCCGCCTGCATCCGCTTGATCCATCGACCCTGCATTTCCGAGCATGGCCACTGGATCTTGATATCAATGTGCATATGACCAATTCGCGGTATTTCGCGTTGATGGATTTGGGCAGAACGGAACTGATCGTGCGCAACGGCATCGCCAAACAGATGCTTAAACACAAATGGCAACCGGTCGTGTCGGGATCGACCATGCGATTCAAGCGTGCGATCAAACCGTTTCAGAAATTCAGCCTCGAAACCCAGGCGCTCTATTGGGATGACAAGGGTTTCTATCTTGAACAGCGCTTTGTCGCCAAAGGCAAAACACTGGCCCTTGGCGTGGTCAAGGCGGTGTTTGTCGGCCCCGATGGCATCATTGCCCCCCAAGAAGTCTGTCGATTGGTGGGGGCGGAACAAACATCCCCTTCGATGCCAGACTGGCTGTCTGGCTGGCCGGATATGGAAACCGCCATCGAAGCCCGGCTTGCGCATTAACAGTGACGACCAAATCCCGGCAAACGGGATCAAAACATGCGGCAACGCCCCGCAGGAGGAAACGACATGGCATCCGATGACGCCGTATTGCTGACGATAACTGACGCGATTGCAACCATCACTCTTAACCGGCCTGACCGGATGAATGCCCTTGATCGGGCGATGGTTTCGGGTCTTGGTGCTGCAATGGACAAGATCGAAGCCAACATTGCCGACATCGGTGCCGTCATCATCGAAGGATCGGGCGGCACCTTTATGGCCGGTGGCGATGTGAAATTCTTTTATCAAATCAGCCAGTCACCCACTGAGAAAGCCCGCCCCCTGATCGAAGACATGATCAATCGGGTGCATGCGATCATATCGCGGATCAATGCCCTGCCCCGCCCGGTGATTGCCAAACTCGAAGGCGCGGTTGCCGGATTTGGCATCAGTTTGATGAATGCATGTGACCTTGCTATCGCGGCCGAGGAAACTGTTTTCACATTGGCTTATATCCAGATCGGCACATCGCCCGATGGCGGCTCCACCCATTCGTTAACCCGTCTGGTTGGTATGAAAAAGGCTAAGGAAATCGCCCTTTTCGGGGATCGTTTTGGCGCATCTGATGCCCATCAATGCGGCCTGATCAACAAAGTCGTTCCGGCCAATGAACTGGCCATTGCAACAGCGAACTATGCCAGCCGACTGGCAAATGGTCCACGCGACGCCATTGCGCGGACCAAGGCGCTTTTAAATGCCGCCCCTGATGTCGATCTGCAAACCCAACTCAATGCCGAGGCCAAATCATTCGCCGACTGCGCCACAAGCGCCGATTTCCAAGAAGGCGTCACAGCCTTTGTGGAAAAACGCACACCGCGTTTTGGCAAATCATAAAAAAAATTCAGGGAAGAATTTGATGGCAAATCTCAAAGGTAAAACACTTTTTATCACCGGCGCATCGCGCGGTATTGGCAAGGAAATTGCCCTGCGCGCGGCACGTGACGGTGCCAATGTCGCGATCATCGCCAAAACCGATGAACCCCATCCCAAGCTTCCCGGCACGATCCACAGTGCTGCAGCCGAAATCATCGAGGCCGGGGGCAGAGCACTCCCCCTTAAAACAGATATCCGCGAAGAAGATCAGATTGCCGACGCCGTTGCCAAAACCGTCGAGACATTCGGCGGGATTGATATCCTGATCAACAATGCAAGCGCGATCAATCTGACCCCGACCCTGCAAACCCCGATGAAGCGGTTTGATCTGATGCATCAGGTCAATACCCGTGCAAGCTTTGCCTGTGCACAGGCCTGCCTGCCGCATCTTTTGAAGTCGGATAATCCGCATATCCTGACCATGTCACCACCGCCCAACCTGTCGCCACAATGGTTTGCCAATCACACGGCCTATACCATTTCGAAATACGGCATGAGCCTGATCACCCTTGGTCTGGCAGCAGAATTTGCTGATGACGGGGTTGCTGTGAATTCGCTTTGGCCCGTCACCGTGATTGAAACCGCAGCACTCAACATGATCCCCGGTCTTGAACAGGGCCGCGCCCGCAGGCCGCAAATTCTGGCCGATGCGGCCCATGCGATCCTTACCGCACCATCGCGCGACATCACCGGCGGTTTCTTTACCGATGAAAGCGTGCTTGAAGCCATCGGTGTGACCGATTTCGAACAATACAACCTGACACCGGGCAAACCGCCCTATCCGGATTTCTTCCTTGAGCTTGATCGCAACGGCAAGAACGACGCGCAGGTTGCAAAATTGCTTACGAAACTGGGCCGCTTTCACAAAGCAGCCTGACCGTTATGGCGCCGGGGAAGTGTGTGCTCCGGCGTCTCGTAGGGGCCTGATTTTACGGCTGTGGATGATCCGCACTGAAAATCGGGCTCTCTCGCCCGCTGAACTCAACCCGCCCTTTGTGGCGGGTTCTTTTTTGTGAGATCCACATATAAAAGCACCGCCACAGGGGAAAATGGCGGTGCCACCTTTGCAAAAAACGCCAGACGTTGAGGGTTCGACAAGACGTATAGGGCAAAGGATAGGAAAGGCCGTATCAGGAAGCGCGCCGTTCCAGGGACTGACGCGGCATTTCACAGGCAACAAGACCCGGTGTTGGCAACATCATCTGTGAAAAAAGCGCCATGGCCAGATCACGGTTGTCGCGTTTTGCATCCAGGAACTGATCCGACCAGATGCCATCACGGTTCGCAGAAAGAAACGCACAGCGCAGCATCGAAAAACGGTTTGAGCCATGACAGTCATGCTCGCCAGTGACATGCGCAAGCCAACCGGCTATTGCGTCATGGGCGGCCTGATCAAGAATATCTTGCATGCTGGCCCGGTCTTTGGCCGCAATGCTGTCTTCTGCCAATGCATCGCGAAGTGCCTTGATCATACGTTGAGTGGCCTGCGGACCGGCAACGCCGAACGAACGCAGCCACGCACGTGCTGTATCCTCGATCAGACGCGTCATGGCGGCTGATTCAAACGCGGCATATGCGAAACCCTTTGATGCAAAGGTCATGTCAGTCATTTGTTTGGCCCTCCGGGCAGTAAACGATCTGCGGAATTTAACGCTTCGTTAACTGCCAATTTCACTGAAAAAGCGCGGGATAATTTGCCCGAATCTGGGCGTTTTTGTGGCGCGTTAAATCGTTTTAAAACAAAACACTACGATATCGATTTGCTTTTACCTGCCAAACTGTGATCCCGCCCGGCCATGATCTGATCAAGCGGCTTGACCGGCCATGACAAGATCAAAAGCTTTTCATCACGTGTCAGGCTTTCAACACCCAGCCGCGCAAGCTTTTCATAGATGATACCGATCTCGATCGCGGTGCGGGCATCGGGCTTTCGCATCGGCAACAAGGCCGAATGCAATGCATTGGCATAAGGGTCTTCGATCAGGCGCAGCAGCCCGTCTTTGACATCATCCTCGCTGCTTTTCGCACTGATCCGGGCCAATGCGCGAAGCTCTTCGGGGCTGTCATATTCCTCGGGCGTGACGAAAAGCTTCATCCGGCGTGCGGCCTGACCAATGGCAAGGCTGCTGGAATAATGGGTCAGCCAGGGCGACAGCACCAAACCGGCCAGAATCGGTGACAGCCACCAGAAGAAAGCCGTATCAACAAAAACTGCAACTGCGCCCCAAACAAGACCAATCACGATAATGGTGCGATGCGTTTTAAAAGCAGCCTTGAACGGCACCCCGGCATCATCACGTTCCTGCGCATCCCAACCGACCTGATTACCCGTCAGCACCGAAAAGACGAATTGCGAATGCAACATCATCATGATCGGTGCCTGCAAGGCGGAATAAAGGGTTTCAAGCAGGCCGCTTACCAATACCATCGCCCCGCCATACTGTTTGCGATCCCGGCCAAGGCAGACCATCAGGATCGAGATGATCTTGGGCAACACCAGCATGCCGATGGTAAAGACCAGCAACACCAGCATTTCAAATGACCGATCCACCGGCCATTGCGGGAACATGGTGAAATGCCCCGGAAAGAAACTATAGGTCAGCTGGGTGTTCTGAAGGGTGGCAATGGTCGAACTTAACAACAACAACAGCCAAAGCGGCGAAGACACAAAGCTCATCACCCCCATAAAGAAATGCAGACGACTAAGCGGCTTGAAACCCGGTGCAACCATCAGGCGCGCATGCTGCATATTGCCCTGACACCAGCGGCGGTCACGAATGGCAAAATCAATCAGGTTGGGCGGCAATTCTTCCCAGCTGCCTTCAAGCTGCGGGATCAACCAGCACCGCCAACCGGCCTTGCGCATAAAGGCGGCCTCGACAAAATCGTGACTAAGGATATGACCACCCATGGGCGGTTTGCCCGACAAAACCGGCAGGCCACAACATTCGATAAACGCCTTCGTGCGAATGATCGCGTTATGACCCCAATAGTTCGAACTGCCCATGCACCAGAATGAAAGCCCTGCCGACATGGTCGGACCATGCACACGCGAAATGAATTGCAGAATACGGGCAAACAGGGTTTGACGACCGGTCGGCTGTGGCGGGCTTTGAATGATCCCGGCATCGGGATTGTTTTCCATCAGATAGGCCATATTGACCATGGCCTCACCCGACATGACGCTATCGGCATCAAAGACGATCATATGATCGTAATTGGCGGCATAGGTTTCGCAGAATTCCTTGAGGTTGCCGGATTTGCGTTCGGTATTCTCGGCCCGACGGCGGAAGAATATCCTGCCGCGTGCATTCAGATCCGAACAGGCCTTGGCCCATGCCATTTCCTCGGCGATCCAGATATCGGGATCGCGGGTATCAGACAGTACAAAGAAATGAAACGCATCAAGCTCGCCGGTCGCAGCCAGACTTTCATAACTGGCCCGCAAGCCCGCAAAAACACGGTTGGGGTCTTCGTTATAGACCGGGATCACCACAACGTTTTTAGAGCGCAGCGACCCCTTGCGCACGATCGGTTTCAGGCGTTTCAGCGTAATCGCATCAAGTTTCAACCCGCGCAGAACAAGCCCGACAATCCCGGTAAAGAAGGACAAGGAAATCCAGGCAAAGTTGATGGTAAAGAACGTCACCACCACCATTTCCATAATGGTCAGTTGATCCGCACCCAGCACATCGGTCATCAGCCAGGCCGCATAGATGGTTGCCGCAATCGACGCCCCGAACAGGAAAAACCGCCGCGACCCGACCCCCGGCCCGCGGAGCTTTACCGTCGGATCGCAATGTGCATCCGCCTGCCCGTCTAGGGGGACGGTTTCTGGATCGGCTTTATCGGATGTGTCTGTCATCTGGCTCATCTGGAGTTATACCTGTAACGGGTCAATCAAGGCGCGTGACCAGCCGGTCAAAAGGCCCACGGCATGGTCCAGGTCTCGCTCAGGACCTTGTCCTGATACAGCAAGAAGGCCCGAAGATTACTTGAAGCAGCATCCGTGCTATTGATCAGATCAAAGAACACGCGCACGCCACCATTTTCCGGATCAGGCAGAATGCGGATATTTTGCACTTCGCCCTCCGATGCGCTGATATCAGCACGCAGGTTCTTGGCATCCTTCACAAAATAATCCAGATCACCACCGACAAAGTTCAAAACAAAACGTGTGGCTGGCTGACCATCATCATCGAGTGTCGCAAGACGCTGGAGCCGCGTATCAGTCGCCTGTGCCAAGCCATGCAAACTTGTGCCGTCACGGGTTGCGGTCACACTATATTCGACCTGCATTTCACCCCCCGCGACCGGTTTGGTTTCGGGCACCCAATAGGCCACGATATTGTCATTGGTTTCCGACGGGCTCGGGATTTCGACCAGTTCGATATGGCCTTTGCCCCATTTGCCTTTTGGCGTCACCCAGTATCCCGGTTGCTGGTCAAAGCGCCGCTCAAGATCCTGATAGTGATCGAAATCGCGGTCACGCTGCAAAAGCCCGAACCCGATGGGGTTTTCATCCAGAAACGAACTCATCTGCAGGTTTTCGGGGTTATCAAGCGGACGCCATAACCATTCACCGCGTCCGTTATTGATCAACAGCCCGTCGCTTGAATGCACTTCACCGCGATAATCATCAAAGAACCGCCGCCCCTGTTCCCCGAACAGGAACATGCCATTTAACGGTGCAATGCCGATTTTTTCCACACCATCGCGGAAAAACAGATGGGCTTTGATATCGGCCTGACTGCGCGTGCCCGGTGTAATGTCGAACTGATAGGCACCTGTGACCCGTTCACTATCCAAAAGCGCATAAACCGTAATGGTCTTTGCACCTTTCTTGGGCTCGACAATCCAGAATTCGCGGAAAACAGGGATTTCTTCGCCGGTCGGCCCGGCCAGATCCACCGCAAGACCGCGCGCCATCTGGCCAATCGACTGGCCTTGCCCTTGCAGGCGGAAATAGGACGCGCCAAGAAAACGTGTCAGTTCATCCTTGCTGGTGACGTCCGACAACGGATAGCGCAACCGGAACCCGGCATAGTTCTGGGTGGAAAAATCATTCCCCGACAAGCCGGTCTTGCCGAAATCAAACAGCCCGGCAGAAAACGGAATCACCTGGACTTCACCATTGCGCACCAGATTGATGGTAACGGGCACATCATACATGTTGCCCGGATGGTAAAGTTCCAGACTGAAGTCGGTTTCGGCCGGGTTGAAAAACGCCCGCTGGGACTTGAACCGAATTTGCCGATAGTCCTCGGCATCCAGCGCCGAAAGCACTTCTGGCAATTCGCGATGCGGATTTTCAAACGGCTGAGAGGCAAGATTGCGCGCAAGATCGGTCACCATCGCCGGATCAAACATGACCGGTTTGGAAAAAGGTGCCTGTTTCTGCTTTTCGGTAACCGGGGCCGCATCATCGGCTTCGGGCTGGGCGGTTTCTTGGGCCGCGCCTTCGCCCGCGCCAGTTTTTGCGCTGCCCTGTTCGGCTGGCAATCTTTGTTCGATCCCTGTGACCGACGGTGTCACCGTCGATGGTACAGGCATGACTTCGCCTGCCCCGGCATTTTGCGAGGTCGAAGCAGGGTCATTTTCCTGCGCCTGGATGGGTGCCAGATCTGCGAATGTGACCACCGAAGACGCCAAAGCACCCAAAAGAACACGCGCAAAGGGCAGCTTTACGCGCTGCTGAAAATAATGTGTCATGCTCGTATTTGTTACCAACCGTTGGTTTTCAAGACATTATTGGCTGATCTTGTGCACAAAAAACTGGGCAGGAATGTGTCGCCATAAGGGTAAGAATCCGCAAAGGCACACCTGTTGCGTTAGCCGAAAGGCTTTCTCTACCCCCGGACAGGCCATTGGAAAAGCGTCATTTTTGCATGGGCTATCACAGAAAAACGCGCAAACGAACTGCTTGACGAAAGGTCAAATCTGTTGGTCAGGCAATCGAAGATGTCGCTTTGATTTCTGCGCTGGAATCGGCGCTTAGTTCACGCGGTGATACATTATGGCGTTGCTGGATGGCACGTGCGAGTGCCGTGGTACTGCGATAGCCAACCTTGCCCGCCACGAACTGCAATTTTTTACCCTCGCACAATAGGCCATAGGCCAAATCAAGCCGGATGGTTTGCAAAAAATCCCCCGGCGATGTCCCCAGCAAATCACGAAACCGTGCTGAAAAACTTGCCCGCGACATGCCTGCCAGCTCTGCCTGTCGCTCAACCGACCAGTTTTCGCCGGGATGTTGATGAAGACTGCCGACCACGCGTGCAATCCTTGGATCGCGCATGGCCGCCAAAATACCCGGCCGCACAAGGTCATGTGCCTGGCAATGACGCAGCACCATCAATAACAACAAATCCACCAAAAGATTGATCGCCGTTCGTTGCCCCGGCGCATCTTGATGTGATTCTGAAAACAATTGTCCGGTGATCGGTTCAAGTCCGGGAATTTCATCAAAGGGCAGAACAAGATATTCCGGCAAACCAAGTTTGGCCGGGCTCAACCCCGTATCCGGAAAATCAAGATTGGCACAAACCACTTCCGATCCCCGTTCGGGTGTATCGATATCATGGGGGACGGGGCTTCCAAACAGAACCAACCCCGGACGATCAAGGATGGCTGGTTCTTCACCATCAAACAGAACCCGCATGCGGCCCTTTTGCAGAACATGCAACATCCCCTGACGTGCAGGTGACAGATCGTCGCGCCCGCGATGATGACTGCTGCCACAATGTGTGCCGGAAAAAAACACATCGCCGCGCGGATGGTTGCCGGCAAACAGATCCGACAAAACATCACTCTCAGACGAATTGCGCGCTTCCTCAGACAACAAATCACATCTCCGCCGATAGGCTGTTTTCAGATTTCAAGACACCTCTTGATGAACCAGTTTCATGATCCTCGGCCAGTAACGACCCGGTGATCACCCCGTGAAGGAGATGATAACATGACCCGATATTCAAACGTTTTGCGTTCCACAGCCCTTGCTGCTGTTCTCGGTATTGCTGCGATTGGCGGTGTTGTAGCCACCAGTACCCCGGCAAATGCCGCCCAGGAAGTCAACATCGTCGATGGCTATGCCCTGCAGGGTTTTGACCCGGTTGCCTATTTCACCGTCGGCGCGCCGACGCCGGGCAACTCCGACTTCAAGGCTGATTACGACGGTGCGACCTATCGCTTTGCCAGCGCTGAAAACCGCGACCTGTTTAACGCCGATCCTGAAAAATACGCGCCGCAATATGGCGGGTTCTGCGCCTTTGGTGCGGCGATGGGGCGTAAATTCGGTGCCGACCCGCAAGCATGGCGCATTGTTGATGACAAACTGTATCTGAACCTGAACAAAGACATTCAGGAACGCTGGGTTACCGATATTCCGGGCTTCATCCGGGGCGCCAACCATAACTGGGACATCATCGAATCGATCGAAGACGCCAAACTGGCCGATGAAAGCCTTGCCCCCGAAGGTCTGACCATCGGCGCACAATAAACCTGATCACCCGCCCCCTGACATGTGATTTCGGGTACTTCCCCCTCCCCTGTTCCCTGTTGCCCGAAAAAGAATGGCCGGTCCACGTAAATGGACCGGCCATATCTGTTTCAGATGACTGCGACTGCCGATCTGAAAAGAAAGATGTTCAAAATGCGCGATCAGAAACCGACAGCACAGCCATCCTTGCGCGGGTCCGATCCGGCAACGTAACCGGTATCGGTTTTGGCAATCAGCTGTGCACCACCAAATCCGAAATTGGTGCTGTCAGGGGTTTCAACCTTAATCGCGTGGCCCTTTGCCTTAAGGCCGTCAATTACCTCTGCGCCAAGTGAGGCTTCCACCGCAACGTCAAGCCCCGAAAGCGCCTGCCAGCGCGGTGCATCAGCCGCGGTTTGCGGATCCTGCCCCCAAAGCTGGGTGCGCAGCGTCATCTGCAAATGTCCCTGTGCCTGCATCGGCCCGCCCATGACGCCAAAGCTCATGATCGGGTTGCCGGTGTCGCTCATCAGGAAGGCCGGAATGATGGTCTGGAACGGACGTTTTCCGCCTTTGACAAGGTTGGGATGACCGTCTTTCAGGCTAAAGCCGTGACCACGGTTCTGCAGGCTGATCGACGTGCCCGGAACCACCACACCAGACCCAAAGCCCATATAGTTTGACTGGATGAACGACACCATCATGCCGCTTTCATCAGCAGCCGTGACATAGACCGTGCCACCATGCTTGGGCGCACCGGCCTTGAAATCCTGCGCCTTGTTGGCATCAATCAGGGCTGCACGTGATTTCAGATAATCATCGGACAAAAGATGTTCGACGGTGACATCGGTCATGTAATCCAGATCGGCGACATAGGTCCGCATATCGGCAAAGGCCAGTTTCATGGCCTCGATCTCAAGATGCAGAGCCTCAACCGAATCCGGTTCGTAATCGGTGATGTTGGTATGGCGCAGAATACCCAACGCAATCAGGGCGGAAATCCCCTGCCCGTTTGGCGGAATTTCATGCAGTTTCACATTGCCAAAGCTTTGTGAAATCGTGCCGACCCAATCGGCCTTGTGATTGCCAAGATCCTCTTCGGACAGAGCCGCGCCATGTTCCTTGGCAAAGGCGGCGATTTTGGCGGCAAGTTTCCCGCGATAGAAACTTTCACCCTTGGTTTCGGCAATCTCGATCAGGCTGTCGGCAATCGCTTTGTTTACAAACAATTCGCCGGCCTTGGGGGCTTTGCCATCAGGCAAAAACGCTTCGGCAAATCCCGGTTGCTTGCCCAATGTTTCCCCGCCTTTTTCCCAAAGGGTGGCGATGATCGGCGATACGGCAAACCCGCGCGATGCATATTCAATCGCCGGCTCAAACAGCTTTTCAAAAGGCAATTTGCCGAATTTCTTAGATATTGCCTGCCATGCGGAAACAGCCCCCGGTGTGGTGACGGCTTCCCAGCCGCGCTGAGGCATCGTATCTGCCCCGGCAAAACGCGCCGGGTTCCAGGCCGCTGGCGCACGACCCGACGCATTCAGGCCATGCAATTCCTGACCATCCCAGATAATGGCATATGCATCAGAGCCAAGACCATTGCCGGTCGGCTCCACCACTGTCAGGGCAATGGCAGATGCCAGTGCCGCATCCGCAGCATTGCCCCCTGCCAGCAACATCCGAAGACCGGCCTGAGCGGCCAGCGGCTGGGAAGTGGAAACCATATTGCGTGCCAGAACCGGCGAGCGGCGTGACGCATAAAGCGCATCGTGACGAAGTTTCATTGGAGTCTCCTAATCGCCGTCTTGTTCATCGGTGGCAGGACGGTCTTTTTGACGCATCTTCAGAACCGAACGAACACTGAAGATAACAGAAAGCAATGCCGCTGCGAGCAAGACAGCCGAAATCGGGCGGGTAAAGAATACAGTCCAGTCGCCATCACTCATCAGCGCACGGCGCAGATTGGTTTCCGCAATCGGACCAAGGATCACACCAAGCACCAAAGGTGCCAAGGGATAATCCAGAGATTTAAGCCCATAGCCGACAAGCCCGATCGCCCCCAACAGATAAAGATCCGTCACCCGGTTATTGAGCGCAAAGGCCCCGATCACACAACAGATCATCACCGTCGGCACGATGAACTGTTTGGGGATGTCGGTCACGCGCAGGAACAGGCGCATCGACAACACACACACCACCAGCATCATCAGCGATGCGACAACCATGGCAACGAACATACCATAGGCCAGATCGGCATTATCCATGATCAGGCGCGGCCCGACTGAAATGCCATGCACCATAAGAGCCGCCATCAGGATGGCATCCACAGCAGACCCCGGAATGCCCAGCGCAATCATCGGGATCAAACCACCACCGGCGGTGGCAGAGTTCCCGGCCTCGGACGCAATCACACCATCGGGCGTACCTTTGCCGAATTCTTCGGGCTTTTTCGAGCTGCGCTTGGCCTGATCATACGCCAGAAGGTTGGCAATCGATCCGCCTGCCCCCGGAAGGGCACCAATAAAGACACCAATCAACGAAGACCGCACCAGATTGACCGGATGCATCAGAACTTCGCGCATCACAGCCCAGGTTTTAAACTCGATCACATCGGGGATCAGCGCGCCCTTGCCATTCTTTTTGCCGTGATCTTCAACCTCGCCCATCAACTGGCTGATGGCAAAAATACCGATCAGAACAACAAGGAACGGCAGCCCCGGCATCAAAATATCGGATTCAAACGTCAAACGCGGACGGCCCATCATCGGGTCCGGTCCAATGGTCGCCAAACCAAGGCCAATCACCCCGGCGATCAGACCACGCATCAGCGAATTACCCACAAGACTTGCCACAATCGTCAAGGCAAACACGATCAACGAGAAATATTCCCAGGGACCAAGCTTGACCGCGATCAGCGCCAAAGGCGGGGCGGCAACAATAAGGATAACAGTGGAAATCAGCGTGCCAAAGAAAGATGACCAGACACCAAGCGATAACGCACGTCCCGGTTCGCCGCCCCGTGCCATGGGAAAGGCATCAAAGGTGGTGGCAACCGAACTTGGTGTTCCGGGAATCCCCAGAAGTGCGGCACTGATCAAACCACCGGTATAGCCCCCGACATAGACCGACAGCATCACCGAAACGCCCTGAAGCGGGTCCATGGCAAACGTCAGCGGCAATGTCAGGATAATGGCCATCGTTACGGTAAAGCCGGGAATGGCAGCGGCAACGATTCCGGCGACGGAACCGATCAGCATGTAAATCAGGGTATCGAATGCGAAAACCTGATGGGCACCGGCAAGAAATGCATCCAACATGATCGTAAACTTCTGTTAGCCCGCGAACAGCACGCCGCGCGGGAGAAACACGTTAAAGACTTCCGCAAACAGCAGATTCAAGCCAACCGAGAAAATCAGGGCGGCGATCACAGACTGAATGAGGGTCTTTTTCGAAAGGCCGGCGATCATTAACTGCGTGATCAGCAAAAAGACGAATGTCGACAGCGAAAAACCTGCTATCGGCAAAACACCCAGATAGACGACCAGAAAGCCAAACAAAGCAAAGGAAATCCGGCGGGTTTTCACCCAACCACACAATGCTTCTGACAGACCGTCAAGTTGACCGGCCTTGCGGATATCGATGATCGCGCGCACTGCGGCAATCAGGCAAAGCCCCGCCAGAACGGCAAAGACCAGCTGCGGAAAAGATCCTGCACCAAGCGGCTCCCAGCGTGATGTGGGCAACTTGCCCGCCGTCAGCGACAGGTAAACCGATCCCAGACCAAAAACGATATAGGAAATCAGCCGTGCGAACTCGGTTCTTGCACGCGAAGCAGCGGATGCTGATGCACCCGCTGCTGCTGATTTCGGTGCCCCGCTCGTCATCCTGCCAACTTGCCAACCAGACGGTTAACAGTGTCAGACAGTTTGCTGAGATAGGCTTTGTATTCTTCCTGACCAAGGAACATCGGCTCGGAACCGACATTCTTGATCTTGGTGCGAACGTCTTCTTTCTGCATGACCTTTTCCAGATGTGCTTCAAGCGCATCTGCAATTTCCTGCGGGGTGCCTTTTGGCAGAACAACACCACGGGTCACAGCCAGATCAAGGTCTTGGCCAAGCTCGGCAAAGGTCGGGACATCCGGTGCCTCTGCGGTGCGTTCGGGCATACCGACTGCGGCAAAGATCAGATCACCGTTTTCAACAAACTGACCAGCAGACGACACATCACCAATTGCAACGTCGATATTGCCGCCAACCAGCGCACGGATACGCTGACCGGTACCTTCATAACCGACATAAGAGAACTGAATGCCAAATGCATCTTCGATCATCGCCATGTGAAGATGCGGAACACCTGCCAAGGTCACACCGGCGCGCACGGCACCCGGATGGTCTTTGGCATAGGCAACCATTTCTTCAAAGTTCGAGAAATTCTCGTTCTTCGAAAGTGTAAGATATTGCGGCGACGAGGTTACCAGCGCGATGGGCATGAAGCTGTCCCAGTTCAGGTCGGTAATCCCTGTACCGTTGGAGATCAGAAGACCTTCGTGAATCTGCGAAATGGTGTAACCATCTGCCGGGCGTTTGGCGAATTCGGCCAAACCGATATTGCCGCCAACACCTGGCATATTAATGACCGGAACGGCCTGTCCGGTTTCTTCTGCCAGACCCTGTGCAACAAGACGCATCAGCGTATCACTGCCGCCGCCCGGACCCCACGGGACGATAAATTCAATCGGTTTTTCGGGATAGTCTTGTGCCAGAGCCGGACCAGCAATGGCAGCCGCCATCAAACCGGCCACAACAGCAATCTTGCGGAACATGTATGTGCCTCCTGATACCACGTTCATGTCGTGAACCATTTTAACTTTGGTTCAGTTCGATCGTTCCGTATTGTTTGCACCAACAAACCAATTCCGCAAGTGCAAAATGAAATTTTCCGCAAAAGTCAGGATTTTGTTGCATAGCACCTTTAAACATGGATAGTACCATTTAACGATTGATATCAAAATTGGTTTGGATTGGTTTTCATGTTTGAAGTCGAAGGCACAATGAGCCTGTATCTTGTCTGGGGTGCGGCCATGTTGTTTGCAGGTGTGGTTGGCGGCATTATGGCCGGGCTACTGGGCGTTGGCGGCGGGATTGTCATCGTGCCGGTGCTCTATCATTTCCTGACAACCATGGGCGTTGATGAAAGCCTGCGCATGCAGGTTGCCGTCGCCACATCGCTGACAACCATCATCGCCACGGCGATTTCTTCGACAAGAAGTCACTATAAAAAAGGCTCGGTGGATGTCGGGCTTCTGAAACGCTGGGGGCCATTCATTATCATCGGCGTGATCATCGGCACTGCGATTGGCGGCCTTGCCGACGGACGGGTTCTGACCATCGTCTTTGCTGTGGTGGCGCTTTTGGTTGCCGCAAACATGATTCTTGTAAAAGACCGCGAACCCGGCGACGCCAAAAATCCGCCTAAATCGGTTTGGGCCGCCCTTGGCGTCATTGCCGGAAGCCTGTCTGCCATGATGGGAATCGGAGGCGGAACCATTTGCGTCCCTGTGTTGAATTTTCTGGGCTATGACATTCGTCGTGCGGTTGGCACCGCTGCGGCCATCGGCCTGATCATTGCGCTGCCCGGAACGGTCGGATATGCCCTGTCAGGTGTCGGCGTTGATGGACGCCCGCCCTTTTCCGTGGGCTATGTGAATGTGCTTGCCGCAGCCCTTCTGATCCCCATGACGGTGCTGTGCGCACCGATTGGCGCACGCATCGCACACACGATACCAAGGCGCGCCTTGCGCATGTGTTTTGGCCTGTTTCTGGCAATTACATCACTGCGCATGTTCCATGATCTGCTCGGTTGACGTGCCGTCGGGCACGTCACTGCAAATTTGTTCTATACCGAACCAATCACCTACAATAAAAATGGTTCGGTCAGGGAAACGCCATGAGAATGAAAAACGGTCATGAATGATATCACTACAATCAATCTGGCAGAAAAACTGAAAGACGGATTTTCGAATGGCGATTTCGTCAAGGACGGCCGCGTCATCGCCGAACGCACCCTTGCCGAACAGCTTTCGGTTGGGCGCCGTGCGCTGCGCAAAGCCCTTGATCAGCTTGAATCCGAAGGTCTGATCTGGCGCCGCCAGGGTCAGGGGACTTTTGTTGGCACGCCACCAACCCCGCGCCTGCGCAAGCTTGAAGGGCTGGCGACCAAAACAAGCCCGTTCGAAATCATGGAAGTCCGCCAGGAAATCGAACCGCCGATGGCACGTTTTGCCGCCTTGCGTGCCTCACAGGCCGATATTGATGCCATGCGCAACATGATCGAAAAAGCAGCCAGCGCCACAACACAGGCAGATTATGAAAAGTGGGATTCTGCCTTTCATCAGAAACTGGCGGAATCGGTCAAAAACACCCTGTTTCTGGCTGTATTCGAAGCCGTAAACGCCGTAAGGCGCGAGGCCGCCTGGGCACGCCTGCGCGAAAGCAGCCATTCAGATACCTTGATCGAAGAACTCAGCACCCAGCATCGCGATATTGTCGATGCCATCGAACAGCGCGACCCCAAACGGGCCGAAGCCGCCATGCGTCGCCACCTGTCCGAAGTTGAACATGCCCTGAAACAAACCTGAATCTGAACCGGGCTTTGATCACAAGAAGCACGGACAAACACGTCCGTGATCAGCCCTGCGGTGCGAATTGGGCAAACATCCCGTGATAGGCCTTGGACGGCGGATTGGCATATGCACCGGCCTTGCTGGTGCGAAGCCCCAAAAATGCCATGGCTTCGATCATCTTGACCGCCGCACTGACCCCGTCGACCACCGGCACGCCAAGCTCAACTTGAAGCCGGTCGGCAATATCGGTCATACCCGCACAGCCCAGCACAATTGCCTCGGCACCATCGTCAGACAGGCAAATCTCGGCCTGTTTTTTAAGCGCGATGTAAGCTGCCTTGGCATTATCGCCTTCGAAATCAAGGGTGCGGACACCGGCGGCGCGCACAACACATTGCGATGACGCACCGTATTTCGACACCAGATGTTCAAGTGGGCGAACCGAAACCGCCATCGGGGTAACAATCGCAAAGCGCGATGACACGGCAGCCGCCATGCGCAAGGCCGCCTCGCACAACCCCATGACAGGTGCATTGGTCAAACACCGCGCGGCATCGACGCCGGTATCATCAAAACAGGCCACAACATACCCGCCGACAGGATCTGCGTCCTGCTCCGGTGCGGCTTCAAGTTCACGAATGGCTGATAGCAACCCGACACTGGCAAAGGCCTCGTCGTAATAGCCTTCGATGCTGTCTGGCCCGAAAGTCGGGTTCAGTGCAAGCACATGGGTGGCAGGCCCGACGATCTTCTGCGCCTGCGCGCCAACCTTTCTGGTAAAGCCGATCGACAGGTTGGGATTGATAACGGCGATGCGGCTCATGCTTTTTGTCCTTTGCGACGACGCATGATCGCCACCGCCCCCAATGCCAATGCAATCACCAGGAAAGAAAACCCTGTGGTCACCGTGCCCAGCGCATAAAGCACCGGTGTCGTGACGTTGGTCGTCATGCCATAGATCTCAAGCGGCAAGGTATTCAGCGCACCCGCCGTCATAAGGGTTCGGGCAAATTCATCGTAAGACAGGGTGAATGAAAACATCGCAACCCCGATCAGACTTGGCCCCACCATCGGCAAAACAACATATTGAATGGTTTGCCAGTTGCTTGCGCCCAAGTCGCGGGCGGCTTCCTCATAAGATGGATCAAACCGGTTAAACACCGCAAACATGATCAAAAGCCCGAACGGGAAAGTCCAAGTCAGATGCGCACCAAGGGCCGAGGTAAACCATTGCGGCTGCCACTGCACAATATTGAACAGCAACCCGATGCCCAGCGAAATCAGGATCGACGGCACGATCAGGCTGGCAATCGCCAGATAGAAAATCACACTGTCACCGCGGAACCGCTTGCGAAAAGCAAGACCGGCCATGAATGACACAACCACGGTGACCACCATGACAATCAGGCCAAGTTTCAGCGACCGCATAAACGATCCGCCAAAATCCCCAACCGCCTGGCGTTCAAACAGATTACCAAACCAATGGAAGGAAAACCCGTTCATCGGAAAAGTCAAACCGCCATTCTCCCCCTGAAAGGACAGGATGAAGATCGTCAACATCGGGCCATAGAGAAACAGCACGAACAGCGCAAAGAAAGCCGCAAGGAAATAGAAGCTGGTCGGGCGACGTTCACGGGTTTTGGTGAGCAATGCCATGATCACAACTCCTTGCGGATATCAACAAGACGCAACAATGCCGTCACGATCAGCAACACCGTGATCAACAGCACCACCGCACTGGCCGCCGCTGCGGGATACTGCAACAACCCGATTTCGTTGGAAATCTGCAAACCGACCGACGCACTTTGCCCGCCGCTCATCAGGCGCACCGTAATGAAGTCACCCATCACCACCGTAATGACAAAAATCGACCCGATGGCAATGCCCGGCTTGGACAGCGGCACAATCACGGATTTAAGGGTTTCAAACCCGCTGGCCCCGGCATCACGGGCCGCCTCGATCAATGACCGGTCAATGCGCATCATGGAATTGAAGATCGGCACCACCATGAACAGGGTGTAAAGATGCACATCTGCCAACACGACTGCGAAATCGGAAAACAGAAGGAATTCAAGCGGCTGATCGACAATTCCGAGATTGATCAGAGCAGAGTTCAAAAGCCCGTTACGCCCAAGGAACGGAATCCACGAAATCATGCGAATGATGTTCGAGGTCCAGAACGGAATGGTGCACAGCATGAACAACACGATCTGCCAGGTCAGACTGCGCACATGAAATGCCAGGAAATAGGCCACGGTAAACCCGATCAAAAGGGTAAAGACCCATGTGAGTGCGGCATATTTCAAGGTATTGAGATAGATGCTCCAGGTTACCGAAGAGCCCAGCAAATAGCTGTAATTCTCTAAAATGAAATCCGGCAGAATGCGATATTCGTCATAGTCCCAGAAACTGACTACAACAATGGTCAGAAGCGGAATAACAAGAAACACCGCAAAGATCAGCGCCATCGGCGAGATCAGGAAATAGGACGATCTTTTTGACGTATCAGAAGCCATGCTCTGTCCTTGAAACCCTGCCAGAAAACCAGAAACAAAAACCAAGACGTAAAATTCAAAAGGCAAAAACGAATAAATTGCGCCGCCCGGTACCGGAAAATTCAAAATCTGAAATCAAAACCGGGGGTGACGGGCGCGACCAAAGCCGCGCCCGTCAGACATCCTTCGCAGATTATGCTGCGATGAATTCGTTCCACTTGCGGACCATGTGCTTGTTTTCGTCCATGACAGAGTTCCAGCACGCGACCGAACCCATACGATCTTCGTAGGAACCGCCATCGCGAACCGCACCGGCTTTTTCCATGACCTTGCCTTCCGGGCTAAGGATGTCGCCCTGGGCAGCTTTGCCTTCCATCCAGAAGCCCCACTCGTCTTCGGACATGAACTTCTTCGCGGTTTCCGGTGCTGCGCTGTAGTAACCCTGACGGTTAAGATACGCACCAACCCAGCCCGACAGGTACCAGTCGATATATTCGTAGGCTGCTTCAAGCTCGAGACCCGAAAGGTGCTTGGCCAGACCGATGCCGCCACCCCATGCACGATACCCTTCCTTAAGCGGCTGGTATTTGCAGGCAATGCCTTTGGAACGCACGGCAGCAACGGCTGGCGACCACATGGACTGAATGACAACTTCGCCAGATGCCATCAGGTTGACCGACTCATCGAAGCTTTTCCAGAAAGCACGGAACTGGCCAGCTTTCTTCGCATCGATCATGACTGCGATGGTCTTGTCGATTTCTTCCTTGGTCATATTTCCTTTGTCGCCATAGGTGACTTCGCCCATGGCTTCGCACACCATCGCCGCATCCATGATGCCAATCGACGGAATGTTCAGGATCGATGCTTTGCCCTTGAATGCCGGATCAAGCAGATCGGCCCAGCTGGTGATTTCGCGATCAATCAGGTCAGGGCGAATACCAAGGGTATCTGCGTTATAAATGGTCGGGATCAGAGTCATCCACTGGGTCGGCGCAGATGCAAACTCGACACTGTCGGCACCTTCAACGAAGCCAACCGTATGCGGCGCGGTACCCTGGGCAATTTCTGAATCCGGGGTCAGTTTGCCATCAATGAACAGCTTGGAGATGTACTGATAGTTTTTAAGCTTGGTGGTATCCATCGGCTGCATGGTGCCGGCCGGGAAGACCTTCTTACAGATCCAGTATTCGATATCGGCAATATCAAACGAGTTCGGCTGGGTCACGGCACGCTGGGCGACCGCATCGGAATCAAGGGCGGTCATCTGAAGGGTAAAGCCAAGATCTTCTTTGACCTTGTCGGCAACGGCGTTGATGTTCGAAACACCGGTCCCGAACTGACGCAGGGTAACGTTCTTGATGTTCTGGGCCCAGATGGTCGGGAAGCCGGTGATTGCCCCCGAACCGATGGCCGCACCGGAAACAACTGCGGCACCCTTAACGAAACCACGGCGCGAAACGCCAGCCGTCGGCTTGGCGGTCTTCTTCGACATTTTCTGTTCGGTCGTCATGTGAAGCACTCCTGATAGCTTGTTGGTTTATGTTATTCAGGCCAGAACATGTGCGTGTTCCGGCTTCCAATAGGCGATAAATTTGTCCAGTCGTCTGACCGGTGCTTGCCGAAATTCGCTTTCGGTCTTCATTAGGGTTATTTCCTTGCCATCGGCCGTCGTTGCGACAATCCGCACCCACAGGCCGAGATATTCGACCGTGGTAATTTCGACAGGAATCTGCCCGTTTTTGGCTTCTTCGGGTGGCGTTTCGTCCAGACCGATCAGGTCGGTACGAATGGTGAATTCGATCTCGGTACCCGGCTTGCCATCGGAAAAACCGGGCAAAAAGAAACTGTCCGGCCCACGCATAAGCAACGTGCCAGTCGGACCGGATTCCGAAACAGTGCCCTTGAAGATGTTCTGACCGCCCATGAAATTGGCGATGAAACGCGATTTGGGCTGGTTGAAGATTTCGTGCGGCGTGCCTTTCTGGCGAATGATGCCGTCTTCCATCACGACAACCATATCCGAAAGGGCAAGCGCCTCGTCCTGGGCGTGGGTGACATGCACAAACGTGATCCCCAGTTCCTGTTGCAGGCGGCGCAATTCGTCGCGCATACGCGCCCGCAGGAACGGATCAAGGGCCGAAAGCGGCTCATCAAGCAAAAGAACGGACGGCTCGGTAATGAGCGACCGCGCCAGCGCAATACGCTGCTGCTGTCCACCGGAAAGCTGGTCGGGCTTGCGATCTGCAAATTGCTCCATATGGACCCGGGCTAGCATCTCTTTGGCCCGATCTTTACGATCCGACGGGGAGACGCCTTGCATCTTGAGGCCAAAGGCAACATTCTCTGCACAGGTCATGTGCGGAAAAAGCGCGTAATTCTGAAACATCATTGCCGTGCCACGCTTGACCGGCGGCAATTCCGTGACATTGCGATTGCCGATCAGAAGATCGCCCTCGCTGATCACTTCGTGACCGGCAATCATGCGCAACGTGGTTGATTTGCCGCACCCTGATGGACCGATCAAACAGCAATACGCCCCTGCCGGAATTTGCAGATCAATCGATTTCACTGCCTGTGTGCTGCCATAAAATTTACTGACAGCAATCAATTCAATGGCCCCGTTGCCCGTCATCCGCTCACCCGTCGCTGCACACAAAATTGTTAACAATCATCGCGGGCTTTCGACGCAAGATGCGTGCCATTTATTTTCAATTGGCGGTTTATCAACGAGTCTCGGAGGAATATTGAAACCAGAACGCGGATTATTGACCGCATCAGGCTCTTATTTTTGCATAAATTTTAGTCAAAGTTATTTATCTGCAAAAAATATAATCACTATCGCCAATATCGGAATAATAGAGGGCCTGTTTTATGTTGTGCAAATCGTCAACAATTTTGTAGAAGTTAATGACCATCCAAAACACATGAACGCTGGAAAGTATCGTCACGATGGCCAAGGCCGACCAAAACGGCAGCTATAAAGGCAGTGAAAAACTGCGCCCGGAGGAAATGATCTATCGCGAGATGCTTGACGCGATTCTCGATCGCCGTCTGGAGCCGGGCATGAAACTGGTCGAGGAAGACCTTGCCAAGACCTTTGGCGTCAGTCGTGCGCGCATTCGCGCAGCTTTCCTGCAGCTGGCCCATGACAAGCTGATCAATCTGGTCCCCAATCGCGGCGCCTTTGTCTCTGAGCCGACCATTGATGAAGCCATCGAAGTCTTTTCTGCGCGCCGCATGATCGAAGATGGCATCGCCCGCAAGGTCGCAACAAGCATGACGGCGGAATTTGCCGAAGAGATCAAGATACATCTTGATCGCGAACATGATGCGCATGATCGCGGTGATCATCGTGCAGCTATTATCCTGTCCGGGGAATTTCATCTTCTTCTCGCCCGACTCAGCGGCAACCTCGTGATCGAGGAATTCCTCGAACGTCTGATCCTGCGAACATCATTGATCATTGCAATGTATGGAAACCCGCAACCGGTTGACTGCTCCCACTCCGAACATGACCGGCTGCTCAACGCCTTGCTGAGCGGTGACCCCGACATTGCCGCGACTGAAATGTCACGCCATCTTGATGCCATCCGGGACCGACTGCAATTGCAGCGCCCCAAACCGGCCAAAACCGATTTCGCCAGCATTTTCGGGCGCACCCCAACTTCTGAAGCCAGCTAACCTTCGATCATCCCTCTTATTCACCCTTGCCGTGCGCGCCGATAAATTGCGCCGGATCACGTTTGTGAGTAATCCTCACATTTTGCAATAAAGCACAATCAAACCTGAACCTTATCCACACGGCCCATCCGGGCCGAAGGCCGAAACGCCTGTAAATTTGGCATCATTTCGATGCATGTGACATGATTGTATAAAATATTCGACGCGCCCTGCGTTCCTTTGCTATGGTCCGCAAGGCCGCGGCTTGGCAACCTCGCAATATTGGCGCACTGTCTGATGTTTATCGCGCCAGCTCAAGGATCCCGGCTTTGCTCAGTTTGCCATATAGCGACCGCTGACCTGATCTTGCCTTTGTTAGCGGCTATACGTTTCCGGCAGCATCACGCCGCGCCACCCGTCACGTAAAGAATTAACCACACAGGAGACGCCATATGTTCAGTGGAAAGCATTACATCGCAGGCGAATGGATTGATGGCCCCGATACCTTTCAGGCCGACAATCCGGCTACGGGTGGCAAGCTCCCGACCAAATTTTACAACGGCACCACGCAAATCGTGGGTCAGGCTGTTATCGCGGCGGATCGCTGTGCTGAAGAATTCGCATCCATGCTTCCGGCCAAACGCGCCGATTTTCTGCGCGCCATTGCCGATGAAATTGATGCCCGTGGCGATGAAATCACCGAAATCGGCAATCTGGAATCTGCCCTGCCTGCGGCACGCCTGACCGGCGAGCGCGGCCGTACCGTCGGCCAGTTGCGCTTCTTTGCCGACTGGATCGAAGAAGGATCATGGCTTGAAGCCCGCATCGAAACCGCGCAACCGGATCGCCAACCGCTACCAAAACCTGACATCCGCGTGATGAACAAGGCGCTTGGTCCGGTGGGCGTATTCGGGGCGTCGAACTTCCCGCTGGCATTTTCCACCGCAGGCGGGGACACCGCATCGGCCTTGGCGGCTGGGTGCCCGGTTGTACTGAAAGGCCACCCCGCCCATCCCGGCACAGCAGAGCTTGTCGCCCAGGCGATTGCGGCCGCAATCCAGAAAACCGACATGCCCAAAGGCGTGTTCAGCCTGATCCAGGGTGGCGGAAACGAGGTGGGCCAAGCATTGGTGTCGCATCCGCTGATTAAGGCGGTTGGCTTTACCGGTTCGACCAAAGGTGGCCGCGCGCTCTTTGACATCGCGGTATCGCGCCCGGAACCAATCCCGTTCTATGGCGAACTTGGTTCGAACAATCCGGTCTTCCTGTTGCCGAAACTCATGGGGGACAAGGCCTCTGATCTTGCCAAGGGCTGGGTGGCATCCCTTACCATGGGTGTTGGTCAGTTCTGCACCAATCCGGGTCTTCTGATCGCACTTAAGGGGGCTGATCTTGAAACCTTTGTTGATAAAGCGGTAAGCGAACTGGGCCAGATCGGTGGCATGGCGATGCTGACCGATCGTGTTTCCGGTGCCTATCACGACATCACCGATGCCATGACCAAACACGGCAAGGTAACTTGTGTCCTTAAACGGCGCGACTCAGACGGAAAATTCGACGGCAGCCCGGCGATCTTCCGCACCACGGCTGCTGATTGGCAGGCCAACCCTGAACTGGCCGAGGAAATGTTTGGTCCGGCCGGTATCATTGTTGAATGCGAAAGCGTCGATGAAATGCTTGCCCTTTCAAGCAGCCTGATCGGGCAGTTGACGGCAACCATTCACATGGCCGATGGCGATGCCGATCTGGCCAATGCCCTGCGTCCGGCCTTGGAAAAATGTGCCGGTCGCATCCTGATCAATGGTTGGCCGACCGGTGTCGAAGTCTGCCATTCCATGGTTCATGGTGGCCCCTACCCGGCCAGTACCGATTCGCGGTCAACCTCGGTCGGGTCGCTTGCCATCAAGCGCTTTGTGCGCCCGGTTTCCTATCAGTCCTTCCCCGATGCGTTGCTTCCTGATGCGATCAAGGATGGCAATCCGCTCAATATCCTGCGTCTGGTTGATGGCAAATGGCAGATGCCGGCTTAAGGGCACCTGCCAACCAAAAAACAAGGGGCGCGACCAACTGGTTGCGTCCCTTTTTGTTTGATAAAACCTGTTGGGTAAAACTGCTCTATGCCTCGCGCGGCACTCCATCGGGGTCTTCACTGCCGCGGTGATATTTAAACGTGCCTGTTGATGTGCCGATCACATTGCCCTGAGCGTCATAGGCAATTGCCTCGGTAAAGACCACCTTGCGACCACCGCCTTGTTTGCGGGCCACCACGCGCACAATCCCCTGTTTGGCCATACCCAGAAAATTGGTCGTCAGGGATAGCGTCAGAGATTTGCGCACATTGCCCGGCACCGCACAAAAACACACCGCATATCCCGATGCCGTATCCATCAGGGTTGTCAGAACGCCGCCATGCAGAATACCCGCCCGGTTGCAGTGATGGTTTTGCACATCAAGTTCAACCACCGCATAATCTTCGGCCCATTCCACCAGCCGATAGCCAAGATGGTCTTGCAAAGCGCTGCCATGGGCCTGCTCATAGGCCAGATTTTCGTCCGTGCCGCTCATATTCGGGCCATCCCTTTCATCACGAATTGCCAAGCTATAGCAGAAATCAATACAGCGCAAAAACCATCCCGATCGCAAACTGAATGATGTTTTGAAATCTGTTATCGACGCAATGCAACATAAAATAAACGTTTTGTTTCAATAAATTAGAACCATCGTTCTCCAAACAAGAACGGGATAGCGGTGAAACGAGAATAGTCGTCAAACTCGGCTGCCGGTATATCTGAATTCACCCCAGACACACACGGTTTCGACAAGGATCAAAGCCATGACGACGATTGCATTTAAAGACGCCACCAGCATTGAACGCGAAGTTCGCACCGGTTGGTTCACCGCCCTTGTTCAGGCTTTTCAGGTTGCAATTATCATGAAAGCATCCGAAGCCAAAACCCACGCAGAACTGACTGCGGACTGGAACAAGGCGTGGCGTCAGGTTCAGGGTTGATGCCCCGGCTTTGACTTTATGCGACGGTCAGTATCGTTCCATAATTTCAAAGCTCTTGACGCTTCGGGCTGAACCACCGACAACGGTTCTATGCAAAAGTTTGATATTGTCACCATCCGGTTGTTTGTTGCCATTGTGCGCGCCGGAAGCATCAATGAAGCAGCACGGCGCGAACACATCGCGACTTCTGCTGTTTCCCGGCGCATTGGCGAACTTGAAGCCATGCTGGGTGTCAAACTTTTGCGACGTCTGCCGCGCGGGGTCGAACCGACCGAAGAAGGCGCGATTTTCGCCCGCTATGGCGAAAAGCTTCTGGGTGATCTGAACCACCTTTCCAACGAATTGCGCGATTTCAACACCGGCGAAAAAGGCAAGATTTACCTGGCCGCCGTGACATCGGCTATTCTGACCGGCCTTCCGAATTTCCTTGCCGATTTTGAACGCGATTTTCCCCATATCACGGTCGATGTGCGTGAATTGACGTCACGCGAAAGTGCCGAGGCCGTGCGCGAAGGTCGTGCAGATCTTGCCATTCTGGCCGATAACAGCCCGCTTGGCAGCCTTGCCCACGAAGTGTTTTGCGATGATCCGATCTGGGTCGTGACCCCCAAGGGACATCCGCTTATTCCTGATGCCGAAAACCCCAAGCCGGTAACGTTCGCCAATGCGGCGAAATACGATATCATATCGCTGTTTGAAGGCGGGGTGATTGATGATCTGATTTCCGAAGCCGCCGCAAAGCTCAAACTCGACATGCACCCCCATATCCGGGTGGTGCGTTTCGGGTCATTACGGCAAATGATCGCAGCCGGTCTTGGGATCGGCTTTTTGCGTAAAAGTTCGGTTGCAGGATATCTTGGCCATATGAATATCGCAGGCGCGCCAATCGCCGATGACTGGGCCAAGCGCCAATTGCTGATCGCCCATGAGGGCGATGCCAACCTGACCAGTGCTGCCCGACTGTTTCGTGATTATCTTTTGCGCAAATCGGCCGAAACCCGCTTCAAACCCGTTCTGGGATGACCGCAATGATATCGGCTTAACGAAGCAGGTTGTTAAGGTCGGTTAGTCCTTCATAGCCATCGGACCGGGCATCGGTCATTGCATTATGTTCAGGGCGCGGCAAACGAATGACGAACTCGGCCCCGTCGACATATTCATCCGAAAGGGTCAGGTCACCGTTAAAGTCATCTTGAATAAGCTTGCGACAAATCGGCAATCCCTGACCGGTGCCGACACCGCGTTCCTTTGTGGTAAAGAAATAGTCAAAGATACGTTCGCGGATTTCCACAGGCACGCCACCACCATTGTCACGGATACGCAGATAGACATTCTCGTCATCGGAATTCACAAGCAGCTCAATACGCCCGCGACGTTGGCCATTTTCATGAATGGCTTGTGATGCGTTGACAATCAGATTGATCAACGCCTGTGACAGATGGTTACGACGACCACTGACATCGGGAACATCTGATTGCATGACAACATCCAGATCCGCGATATGCTTGACCTGATTGCGGGTCAGGGTCACCGCTGTATCGACTTCCTCGGCAATGGAAATCAATTCCACCGCATCGGTTGTCGGGTGGGCAAATTTGCGGATACCGCGCACGATTTCGGCAATCCGGTTAAGGCCCTGAATGCTTTCGTCTATTGCCATCGGCACTTCTTCGGTGATGAAAGCAACCTTGTCCCTTGAAAGATTAAGTCGCGCTGGCGCGTCCGGATTGTTGATATCTTCGCGCTCGATTGCACCGATCAGGTCGGAAAAACTGTCAGACAAAAATTCAAGATTGTTCTGGATATATTGCGCAGGCGTGTTGATTTCGTGTGCCACCCCGCCTGCGAGCGTCCCAAGCGCATGCATTTTGGCGTAATCGGCGGCTTCTTCGATCACTTCCTGTTCCTGGCGGGCTTTCTGGGTGGCGATCTCGGCTGCAAAAATCTTCTGACGCTGCCGGATCATGAACCCGCCCAGCGCAACCATCACAATCACACCAACAAAGAACAGATAAGACAGAACCTGAATATCGGTCTTCACGACCGAAATGTTGTTGGCATTATAGACGGATACGAAATTGGTCGTCCGCACCACCGCCTGTTGCAAAGGCTCGTTTAACGGTTCCAGCAACCGATATAGCGTGCTTAGCTTTTCTTTAGGGTCGGTGATGGCCGCCATGGCGGCATCGATCTTTTTGATCTGGACTTCAAGTTGTTCAACTGTTTCGGCAACTTCGGGCACCGTGAACAGGACCTTGAAACCGTCACCATCGCGCAGCAGAAACACACGACTGACCAGAATTTCATATTCAAGCAAAATGTCATTAACGACATCATCGCCTAGACCGACCCGGCCAAAGGCAGCCTCGATATCACGTTGCACAACAAGAAACTGCCGCTGCACCTGAAACACCGCCCAGACGAAGTTTTCGCGATATATGAATCGCTCGTCATCAAGTTGGCGAACAAGGGCCGTGGAAAGAACACCATAAAGCGCGACGAACAGAACCAGTGCAACAAACATGGCCCTGCCTGTGGTCTTGAAAATGGTCGGTTTAATTTGCTGCATCAACCGACTTTACCTGCCAGACGGAATAGGCCCAATAGGTATCGGTATTAAATCGTTCTTCCGCGTCATACGGGAAAATGACCCAGAACGGCCCCTTTTCGCGCACCGACATCTCGGCACCATTGAGGTGATAGGCAAGAATGGCACCGTCTTCGCGCAGGACATTTACCGGAACCATCACATTGTAATCATTAAGTGCCGAAACGCGCACGGTTTCGGCAATCAGCCCATAAGCATCAAACAGCACGTCAAAGGCAACGCCGCGAAACTTCTGCACACCCTCGGTCCACTGGGTCGAAGTGTTGATTTCTGTTGCCTCAAGCGCCATCAGTTCCGCCATCGAAATACGGGCCGTCTCGCCATCGGCTGTGGTGATGGAAAGGCTGCTTTCTGCCAGCGCAGGCGCAGCATAGAAACCAGACAGAACAAACAACACCGCAATCTGTTTAAGCCTGTTCTTTATCATTGTTCTCATGCTCCTTCACATGCCTGTGCAGATTGCTTGTGGACAAGCGTTTTCTCAATGGCGGCTAGCACAAATTTGTTCCCACTGTTCAAGCGCAACAGGCTCGGCGAAATGAAACCCCTGAAATTCTCCGATTCCATAATGTTGTAGCTTGTCTGCGACCGCGCTGCTTTCAATATCCTTGGCTGAAACAGACAGCCCCATCTTTGCACAAACCTGCGTGATCCACTCAACAAAGGCATCGTCAAGAAAATCACTCATGGTGCCCGACACCAGTTCACCATCAAGCTTGATCCCGGCAAAGACTTCCTGACGCAAAAGATCCAGCGAATTATTCCCCGATCCGAAATCATCAATCACAAGATTGACGCCGTGTTCACGCAACAGGCTGGCATTGGCCAGCATTTCAAGATCATTGGGAAACAGTTGCCATTCGGGAATTTCAAAGGACACCGTAACACCGCGCGTCCGCATCTTTTCATAGAAACGGATCATGAGCTCAAAAAATTGCGGAGTCTTGAGCGAAAAGGCACTGATATTGACGGCAAGATTGGATTGATCGCCCAAAAGCGCACTGTAACGCGGCGCCTGATCGACCATGATCGCCATCAATTGACTGCTCAGACGATTGATCACCGGATGATCCTGACAGGTATCGATGATTTCGGTGATGGCGAAATCTTTTTCCAGTGTCGGTATGCGACAGAGAATCTCCGCCCCGCAAAGACCCAGATCGCCAGCGCGAAAACGTGGCTGAAGAACGGTGTGGAAATCCGAACGGTCAATGGCATTATTCACCATACCCGGGGACAGGCCCGCCACGGTCTTGTTAACCAAGGGCTGGGCGCTAAGAACATGATCAATCGTTTGTTTTAGAACCGCAACAGAAACCGGCTTGGCCAAAACGCGGGAAACCATTGCTTGATTGATCGCCTCACGCAGCGACAGGCTTGAGACATTCCCAGACAACAACATGCGCTGAACAGTCGGTGCGATGCTGGCCGACTGTTTCAGAAAGGAAATGCCGTCAAGTTCGGGCATGACCAGATCGGCAATGATCAGATCCGTACGTTCGCGGTTTTCCGTAAGCCAGTCCAAGGCCAGACGGCCATTCGTATGGGTCACGAATTCAAAACAGCGTGACAAAGCACGACGCACCGCAGCCAACAGTTTTTCATCGTCATCAATCATCAAAATGACCGGGCGCTGTTTGTTGACCTGATCCATAAACCAGTATCTCCGGGGCATTTTTGACCGCATAATTCTGAACCAAAGGCAGCGGTTAAAAGCATGTGTTGAATATCGTCGGACTTTGAACCACTAAAAATTAGTGTCAGACTATCGCTGTCCAATATCCCCATATGAGGAGGTCACGGTTCATGACGGCCCCAAAGTCGGCCCGGATTGCATTTGTCGACGATGACGAAAACCTTTTGTCGTCACATCGTCGCAATTTCGCCCGCCTGCGTCCGGATTGGCAGGGTGTCTTTCTGAATGACCCGATTGCCGCACGTGATGTGATCACGGATGATCGGGACATTTCCGCTGTCATTCTCGACATTCACATGCCGGGTATGACGGGGCTTGAACTGGCAGCGGAACTACGCAGCGTTCGAAAAGACCTGATCATTGTGATGTTGACCGGTTATGCCGACTTGCAATCAGCATTGCTGGCGGTGAATGAATTGGGTGTTTTTCGCTTTTATCCCAAGCCAACCAACCTTGAAGTGATGCTTGACGATATCAGCACCGAACTGGCACGCCGCCAAGGTCAAAGCGATGATACGCTCCCGACAGAATTTCTTGATCTGTTCGAACTTGGTGTGATGGCGGTCGATGAAACGCTTTCGATCCTGCATCTGAATTCACAGGCCGCCGAACTCCTTGCCCGGTCTTCACTGGTGCGCTCTGACGGGCAAGGCCGCCTGATCCTTGATCGCACGCCTGATGAATTGGCCGGTTTTTTATCCCCGATGGGCAAAACCGTGCCCCGAAGCCATCACAGCTTCTTGCTTGAATGCGATGGTGAAAAGCTGTCTCTTCTGGTCCGCCGAATGCCCAAAAAGACCAGCACCAAGCAAAGCTTCATGCTTATTCTCGTTGATCCGAGCCAGCAGCGGCCGCCAGAAATTAACGACCTGATGGATTTGTTCGGCCTGACCCGGTCCGAAGCCAAACTGACTCAAAAACTGGCCGAAGGTCTTGCCCTTGATCAGGCAGCCGAACTTGTCGGCATATCGCATAGTTCGGCGCGCACCTATCTTAAGACCATCTTTTCAAAAACTGGCGTCAACCGGCAACCACAACTGATGAAAACCGTGCTTTCAAGCATCCCGTCCCTGCGCTAGAGCAGTTTCCCGACAAAAACTTGAAAATTCTGCAAATACATCTACCCTGAGTTATGGGAAATCAGGGATAAGAATGTTGGGGAAGACATCCGGCTTGATTGGGAAAACCGGCATATCACAACAGCAACCAGTCCATAAACGGGCGCTTGCTAAACGCGACCAGCGGGGTAGCCGCCTGTTTGATATGCTGTTGGCTGGTCTTGGCCTTTTGGTGTTTTCACCGGCCTTTATTCTGATCGCCTTGCTGTTACTCGGACATGGCTTTCAAAAGCCGATCTTTCTCCAGAAACGGGTCGGCCTGAACGGCAATGTCTTTGTCATCATCAAATTCCGAACGCTTCGGGATGGCACTTGCCGCGCGGTTGGTCCGGCCCTTTTGCGGTCTTCGAAAAAACTCGTATCAATCCTTCGGATCACAGGATTTGATGAACTACCCCAATTCATAAATGTCCTGCGCGGCGAAATGTCGCTGGTCGGGCCACGTCCCCATAGCCTTGCCGATCATCGCCGCTTTAGCGCAAAGATTGCCGACTATCGTGACCGGTTAACCATCAAACCGGGCATGACCGGATGGGCACAAATTCACGGCTGGCGGGGACCGGTATGCAACTCCGTACATCTGAAAGAACGGCTCGGATGCGATCTGCAATATATTGCACGCCATAACCCTGTGCTGGATTGTGCCATTTTGATCCGCACGGCACTGCTTCCGCTTGGGGCTCTGAGGCGTTATCACTGCCGTCACCGGTCCTGTGACGGGATGAAACCCTGTCTTCAATGTCCCCAGCGACCGGCTTGATGCGCACATATGTCACAGGCAAATATGTGCTGGCATGCGCACTGTTTTGTGCCCTCATCCCGGCACATAGCCGCGCAACGGAAAAACCTGTTGATGATCACGGCATCCGGCTGGGGCGTCTTCTGGCGACACCGTCGCTTGGTCTTGGCACGCGATATGACAGCAACATTTTCCAAAGCGATCACAATCCCCATGCCGACACGATCACAACCCTGACCCCGCGCCTGGCTTTGCAAGGTGACTGGCGTATTTTTCACCTGCATCTTGCCGCTGGCGGTGAACTTGGTTTCTATGCTTCATCATCGGATGATGATTATCAGGATCTTGAATTTCAGGCCGCAACCAGCCTTGATCTCGGGGCAACATCGGTTGAAGGCGGCATTGAAGTTAAACGCGCCCATGATGAACGCGGCAGCAACGATGTCCCGACCAGCGCAACAGAACCCGTGATTTACCGCGATGCCCGTGCCCGGATTAACGGACGGCATGTTACCGATGGCCTTCAGTACGAAACGCAATTTGCGCTCCGGCGTCTTGAATTTGATGACAGCACAGCACGCAACGGCACAATCATCCGCAATGATGATCGCGATCGCGTTGAATTGCGCGAAACCCTTAGGGTTCTGTTGCCATTTGGCCCGGGCCGCGAAGCCTTTGGCGAAGTCAGCTTTAATCAACGGCAATATGATCGCACGCCCGATGATGGCGGCCGGATACGCGACTCTTCGGGTTATCAACTGCTTGGTGGTATTCGTCTGGATCTGACCGATCTGATAACCGCTGATCTGGCGGCGGGCTGGATGAGCCAGATCTATGCCGACCCGGCTTTTGGCGATATTGGCGATTATACGCTGCGCGGTGATTTCGACTGGTCGGTCACCCGCCTGACCAACATCACATTCAACGCAGCCCGCACCGTGCGCGAAACCACCGAAACCGGGGCAAGTGGCATTCTGGGCTTCGATGTTGGCGCCACCATTTCACACGAATTGCGGCGCGGGCTGGATATATCGCTTCGGGCTGGCTATCGCGATGAGACCTTTAAACAAACCACCCGGCGCGATGACACCACCCGTCTTGGCCTTGGCATCAATTACACGCTTAATCGGTTTGCGCGCATCACTGGCGGACTGGACTATGACCACCGCAACTCAACCCGTCAGGACGAAGATTTCAAACGCTTGCAAAGCCACATTCGCCTAACGCTGGAGATGTAAATGACCGTCCCCGAACAGCAAGTCATTTCCTTTTTTGCGCCAGTGCGCGCTATCGCGATAACGATGATGATCCTTATGACGCTGGCAATCGGAATGACGGCGACGCGCACCGCAAATGCCCAAACCGTCTATGTCATCAATAGCGGCGATACGCTGCGCATTACAGTATTTGGCGAACCTGATCTTTCCGGTGACTTCACTGTCGATGCCAGCGGCCAGCTTAACCTTGCACTGATCGGGCCGGTCACGGTCAGCAATCTCACCGCTGATCAGGCACGCATCAAAATTCATGATGCCTATCTGGATGGCTATTTGCGGCACCCGGATGTTGCGGTCGAAATTATTGCCTTCCGGCCGTTTTTCATTCTGGGCGAGGTCAATCAACCCGGATCATATGACTATGTACCGGGGATGAATGTTCTTAATGCCATTGCCCTTGGTGGCGGTCTGACCTATCGCGGGGATGAAGATGATATCGAAATTCTGCGGGGTCATGACACAGACCGCATCACCCTTCCTGCCACACTCGCAACCATTGTCCTGCCAGGCGATATCATCCGGGTCGCCGAACGGTATTTCTAGGGTCCAGCCTCATTCAAATGGTCGATCCGGTCACGATGACACTGCCCCTCTTAAATCACTGCGAAACAACCATTTGGCAGAGCATCATGCTGCTGCATCGCAGCAATAAAGTCAGGCTTTTGGAATAGCTCTACAAACTGTTGAATTTTCCTCTGTTTTGCCTGCCTGGCATCTTTACCTTGGCCCTGAATTCATGATGAAATCACGGCTCGGTACCAATGTGCGCACCACAAATACAGCAAAACAAACCATAGCCCCATATCACGGAGTTTTTCACACATGGTCGGGAAAACGGAAAAGCCACACCCACACGATCTGCGCCACGGCGGTCGTATTCTGGTGGATCAATTGGCCCTGCATGGGGCAGAACGCGTCTTTCTTGTACCGGGCGAAAGCTATCTCGCTGTTCTTGACGGTCTTGTTGATCATCCCGACATTGATCCGATCATCTGCCGTCAGGAAGGTGGTGCTGCCATCATGGCAGAGGCCTATGGCAAGCTGACCAACAAGCCGGGCATCTGTATGGTCACGCGCGGCCCGGGTGCGACCAACGCATCGGCCGGCGTTCATGTCGCCCATCAGGACAGCACGCCGATGATCCTTCTGGTCGGGCAGATCGGACGCGACATGGTGGACCGCGAAGCCTTTCAGGAAGTCGATTATCGTAAAATGTTCGAACCCCTTGCCAAATGGGTCGGGCAGGTCGATGACATCAACCGCATTCCGGAATATATCAGCCACGCCTATCATATCGCGACATCCGGCCGCCCCGGCCCGGTGGTTCTGGCGCTTCCCGAAGACATGCTGTCTTCAAGTGCGGACGTACCGGATGCCAAACCCTATGTCCCGGTTGAAGCCAAAACAGCCCCCGAAGACGTCGCCCGTTTCCGCGAGGCCCTTTCGAAATCCGAAAAACCCGTCATGATTGTTGGGGGCGGCGGCTGGACCCGCGAAGCAACCGAAAACCTTAAATCGTTTGCAGTTCGTAACAATGTTGCGATTGCCACAAGTTTCCGCTGTCAGGACTATATCCCCAACACGCACAGCCACTTCGTCGGCGATGTCGGCATCGGCATCAATCCAAAGCTTGCCGCGTTTATCAAGGACAGCGATCTTGTGATCCTTGTCGGCTCGCGCATGGGGGAAATGACCAGCAGCGGCTATAGCCTGCTGGATATCCCCTGCCCGCACCAAAAACTGATCCATGTGTATGGCGGGCCGGATGAACTCGGCCGGGTTTATCGCCCGGATATCGCGATCAATGCATCCCAACGATCCTTCCTGCGGGCCATCGCCATGATGGAACCGGTGGATGGATCCGCACGCGATGACATGATCGAAACCGCGCATGCCAATTACATTGCCTTTTCCACTCCGGTTGAAACCCCGGGTGATGTCAAAATGGCCCATGTGGTGGCGGAATTGCGCGAAAAACTGCCTGATAATGCGATTGTCACCAACGGGGCGGGTAACTATGCCGCCTTTTTGCATCGTTTCTTCCGCTATCGGGAATACCGCACCGAGCTGGCCCCGACATCGGGCTCGATGGGCTATGGATTGCCAGCCGCAGTCGCAGCCAAGCTCACCCATCCTGATCGCCCGGTGGTTTGCCTTGCTGGCGACGGATGCTTTTTGATGCACGGACAGGAATTTTCCACCGCCGTGCAATATGGTGCGAATATCATCACGCTGGTGGTCAATAACGGCATGTTTGGCACCATCCGCATGCATCAGGAACGCAACTATCCCGGTCGTGTCTCGGGCACCGAACTCCATAATCCGGATTTCGCCGCCTACGCCAAGGCGTTCGGCGGATATGGCGAAACCGTCACGAGGACTGAGGATTTCGGCCCCGCCTTTGACCGCGCGGTTGCCAGTGGCAAGCCCGCCATCCTCGAAATCCAGGTTGACCCACAGGCCCTCACCCCGATCAAAACCCTTGATCAGATCCGGGCCGGGTCATGATTTCTCTTTGATTATTTCGAAATCGCAATAAGCGGGATCAGCCCTTCGGGATGCTGATCTCGCCACTTTCCAGCCCGGCCTTAAGCGCATCGACGGCAACGGCCAGTTTTTCATCGACCACATGCAGATAGGCCGTCCAGTCCGAAAGCTTCTTAAGCTCTTCCTTGCCATCAGAAATGCCACGCAGACCAATCAGCGGCACTTCAAACTTGTGACACGCACGCAAGATGGCAAAGCTTTCCATATCAACCATATCGGCATCAATAACGTCATAGGCCGCACCTGACACCACATTGGCCCCGGTCGAAAGCCGCGCTTCGGGAATACCGGGAATACGCAAATCCATCGGAATTTCGGCAGGGAAATCAACAAACGGCGTACAGCCCTTCTCAAACCCCAGAACCGACGCATCCATATCCCGATAAGATACCGACACCGCCTGATAAACCTCGGCCTGCTCAAGCGTTCGCGATCCGGCTGACCCCAAGGTCACAACAAGATCGGGCAAATCATCGGATAGCTTTAATTCGGTCAGTGCTGCGGTCAAATTGATCGCAGCCTCCACCGGCCCCACCCCGATCATAAGCGGCGTAAACCGTTCTTTGAGGTAATCCCCATATTCCGCCGGTGCCGCCATACAAAACAGCACATTATGACCAGAAAGGTTGTGAAGGTATCCGCGCATAATCTGAATCCCGAAGTTCGAATAAGTTCGTGCAAGACTAAACACCCATGCTGGAAATACCAGTACAAACAGGACGACGGCTTAAGAGAGAAATTTGGCGCACCCGACAGGATTCGAACCTGTGGCCTTCGCCTTCGGAGGGCGACGCTCTATCCAGCTGAGCTACGGGTGCGCAATATGTGGGGCCGTAACTGGAATATAAGGCCCGAGTGCGATGGGTGATACAGGTTTTGGCCTGAACGGGCAAGGGTTTTTGACGTTCCTTGCCCGTCGAATTCTGACCAACCCATCCGATGGCAGCCATCGGACGCCCTAGCGCCAATCAGCTTTCGACATCGCGGCGTTCATACGGGTCACGCACCACCCATGTCCCATCCCATTCGCGGTCCTGTTCGCGGCGTTCAAGGCGTTCCATCCGGTTCATCATCAGCTGGGCGGCAAAATCGCTGTCATCAAACGCCATGACTTCTTCATAAAGCGGGCGCGCGGCATCAAAATCGCCTTCGCGGTAGTGGGCCATGGCGGTTTCATATTTGGTCCGCCACGCGCGCCGTTCCTCGGAAAGCTGCCCGCCGGTGGCCAGTACTTCGTAAAGGAACACGACCTTTTCCGTACCGAGCAGCACCGCATGATCGAGATCGCGCATTTCAATTTCGCCAGATGCCATATTGGCCGTTTCGTGCGAAGCAAGGATTTGCGTGCCGTAAACCCGGTTGGCCTTTTCAAGACGGTTGGCATAGTTCACGCAATCGCCCACCACGGTATAGGCGCGTGATTTGTCCGTCCCGATGGAGCCGACAACCACCTCGCCGGTCGCAATGCCCACCCGGATTTCAAGACCATGATCACCGATCAGATCGGCATATTTGGTCTTAAGCGCATGAAACCGTGCAACCTGCTCAAGGGCGGCCTGACAGGCGTGTTTGGCATGGGCCCCTTCGCCGCAAAATGGCGGGCCCCAGAAACCAATCACCCGATCCCCGACAAAGTTGTCGATGATCCCGCTTTGATTGGCGATCGGCTCGGTCATTGCGGTCAGATAGTCATTCAAGAAATCCACAAGCTTTTCGGGCGGGGTATGTTCCGCCAGCCAGTCAAACCCGGTCAGGTTGACGACACTAACGGTCATCACCCGCTTTTCCGAGTTTTCAAGCGCGGTTTCCTGATTGATCAGGTTGTTGATGACTTTGGGATCAACATATTTGCCAAACCGTTCACGCATCCGGAATCGCACGCGCAATTCGCGCGACATGCGGTTAAAGGCATCGGCCAAGCGGCCAAAATCACCCTTGGAACTGAATTCAAGCTTGGTATCAAGCTTGCCCGACTGAATGGAATTAAGGGCCGTAATCGTTTTACGCACGGCCACCACCACCGCATGCGCCAGATAATAAGCCAGCGATATCCCGATGATCACCGCCGCCAGCATCATGATGAATTCCGCCTGAATCAGGAAATCTTCACGTTTGGAAACGTTTTCCACCGTCATCGCGGCATAGTCTTCCAGAAGGCGGATTTCATTGCGCAGGTTTAAAACAATGATCCGGTGCAGACCACGTACGGTGTTTTCCTGTGCCTGTGCTTCTGCCAGATTTTCCGCACGCACGTGATCAAGCAGCCGTTCAACACCAAGGGAAAACTGCGCGGACATATCGGCAAATTCGCGCATGCGCACATCAAGATCAAGCAGCACGCCTTCTTCGAAATGGCCCGATGCCTGCGCCCGACCAAGGGCCGCAAAGGTAAAGGATTTGCGGAAAGCCTGTTCGATCTGCGTCTGTTTGGCTTCGATTTCGATTTCGATGCCATTCAAAAGCGACGTTTTTGGCCCGTTGCGTTCGACCACCCGCATGTAACGATCCAGCAGCGAAATCTGTTCAAGCTGGCGTGCGCGCACATCCGAAAGGGAATCCTTGACCGGCGTGACATAGCGCGACACCGCCTCAAGATCGCCATTGATGCCAAGCGACTGGATCACAGAGAACCCCGTCGCCATGACAAGAAACACGACAAAGAAGGCCGCGACACCCAGGAACTTCGCCCGAATGGTCCTTAGCATGCCGGTCCTGATCCTCCGAATAAGCGGGTTTATTGCTGGCATATCGGGACTCAAACAGGTTTAGACAACCCGCGAGAAGTCCCGCAACCGATTAAAAATGCTACCTGATCACTGATCCGGGGTCAAAAAGCAATCATGATCCACCACACGAAAACGCATACCCGCCATCCCCGGCCCTGTTTGCCCGGCGGATCCATCGCCCGATATCCTCGATCACCAGCGGCCCGTTCAGATCACGCAACAACATGTGATAGCCCGCCGGGTAAAGACAGCGGTGATAATCCGTCATATGCGCCGCGACAAATACCCGATCCAGGGCGGCAACGGCTTCGGGCGGGATGACCTGATCCTTTGCGCCTGACACCAACAAGGTCGGCACAGAAATGTCGCCTGCGCGTAAACGCGCCAGATCCATAAGATCGGCAATACCGGCAATCATATCGACCCGTACCGATGACATCATATGCGGATCACGCGAAAGGCGTCTCAGCATCTCGATATTATCGGACGGCCAGATATCGAGCCCCTTGCCGCTAAGCGGCAGCCAAGGCAGGCTGTGCGATATGATCGCAAGCGGGGCCGTCTGATACCAAGGCATCATATCACGGTTCCACACAGCAGGCGCCACCAGAACCAGCCCATCCATCAAATGCCCGCGACTGGCCGCCGTAATCATCGCCACCGCGCCGCCCATGGAATTCCCCAAAAGATAAATCGGCTGGTCTCGATATCGGGCACGCAACAGGCCAAGCACATCACTGGCATCATTGACCATGCTGGCCACTCCGGCCCAGAACGGGCGGGTGGGGCTACGGCCAAAGCCACGCTGATCAAAGGCATAAACGGCAATCCCGGTCGGGCCTAACTGCTCTCCAAGCTCCATAAAGGCATTGGCGTAATCGCCCATACCATGCAGGGCCAAAATCACCGCATCGGGGTTTTCAAGATTGCCCCAGCTTTGCAAAGGAAGCTGTGTTCCGTCTGTTGCAACAAAGGCATCCGCAGACAGCATCGCCGTGGCAACGGGTGCCCCGGCCGGACGCACAGTCGGTGCACAGGCCCCGACCCCGACAATCAGCAACACCCCAATCAGAAACGGCGGAAATTTTCGAAATGCAGGGATAAAAAACACAGGGCACCGGATGGAAAAACAAGCAGGATCAATCCCCCGCAAGAGGTTGCGGGGGTTTGACGTCACGTTATGATCAGCAATCGCTGGCAATCATCAGGCGGCCTTGCTTGCACGTTCCTTGTTATTGTCACGCGTCAGCTTCAGGAAGATATCCTCAAGATCGCTTTCCTCGGTCGACAAATCCTTGATGGCCAATCCACAACCCTGTATCGCCTCAAGAATTTCCGCCATTTGCGTTTTGCTCGGGCGGTAATGCAGCGCGATCTGGTTATCGGCTTTAAGCTCTGCCCCCCACGGGGCCAGCGCATCGGGCACCGCATTCAGATCATTATTTACCGTCAAAAGCAGCGTCTTGTGATCAATCCGGCGCAGAAGACTGCGTTTGTCTTCATGGGCAATGACATTGCCCTGATTGATAATCGCGATCTCGTCACACAGTTCTTCGGCTTCTTCAAGGTAATGCGTGGTCAGAACAATGGTCACGCCAGCCTTGTTCAGTTCCTTGACATAGGCCCAAAGCTGCTGACGCAATTCGATATCCACACCGGCGGTCGGTTCATCAAGAACCAGCACGGGCGGGGTATGAACCATGGCCTTGCCAACCAGAAGACGCCGACGCATCCCCCCCGAAAGAGAGCGGGCATACGAATCCGCTTTATCAGCCAGGCCGATGGCCGACAGAATCTCGTCGGTGCGACGTTCGGATTTCGGCACACCATACAGACCGGCCTGCAATTCCATCACCTGACGCGGGGTGAAAAATGCATCAAGGTTCAGTTCCTGCGGCACGATCCCGATCGAACAGCGTGCGGCCCGCATCTGGCTTTCAATATCATAGCCCCAGATTTTCGCCGTGCCGCTGGTCTTGGTCACAAGACCGGCCAAGGTATTGATAAACGTAGACTTACCAGCCCCATTCGGCCCCAGAAGAGCAAAAAACGAGCCGCGCGGAATCTTGAGCGTTACATTATCAAGCGCACGTTTTTCGCCATTTGATCCCTTATAGACCTTTGTCAGCCCTTCGACTTCGATGGCATAGTCGGGCATTGCAGTCATAAGTCAGTGATCTCCACTCTTTTCCGCGTCGCTTGTTTGCGCTAAGACCTACATGCGCCACGCGCACGCGGAAGTGTTGATTGAATATGCCCAATCGGTATCATTCCCGGGAAACCGGGGTCAATGCTGTCCACAGTGCGCGGCCAATCCCGATGGTCATAAAAGCCTAGAAAATGGCAAACTTGGAACTGGATATATGAAGATCACCGAAGAAATCAAAGTCGGCACGATGAATGTTGCCTGCGACGGCGGAAAAGGTCACCTTGGACACCCGACCGTTTACCTTAATCTTGAGGAAAAGGGTGAGGTGGTCTGCCCGTACTGCTCGAAAAAATATATCTTCGACAAATCCCTGGCCGAACACGCAGCCCACTAATCCAAACCGTACCAATTCGGGTACAGTATGGGTCAGATCCTGCCAGATATTGCGCGCAGGCCTTCTGGCGGACCATATTCTGACACCTGCCTGATGCTATCGTGAACGCCATCACGGCCAATCCACGGGGAAATTCCATGACGTCTTCTGCACCTAACAGCTTTCGCGCTCTGCCCGATCCGGACGGGCATTTCGGTAATTTCGGCGGACGCTTTGTCGCCGAAACCCTGATGCCGCTGATCCTTGATCTGGAGCAAGCCTACAAGGACGCCAAGGCAGACCCCGCCTTCAAAAAAGAGATGGATTACTATCTCCGTCACTATGTTGGCCGTGAAAACCCGCTATATTTTGCCGAACGCCTGACCGAGGAACTCGGCGGTGCAAAGATCTATTTCAAGCGCGAGGATCTCAACCATACCGGCGCGCACAAGATCAATAACTGCATCGGCCAGATCCTTTTGGCCAAGCGTATGGGCAAAACCCGTATCATCGCCGAAACCGGCGCTGGTCAGCATGGGGTTGCGACGGCCACCGTCTGTGCCCGCTTTGGCCTGCCCTGTACGGTTTATATGGGGTCCAAGGATATCGAACGTCAGTCGCCCAACGTGTTCCGCATGCGTCTTCTCGGGGCTGAAGTCAAACCGGTGGTCTCGGGGTCGAATTCGCTCAAAGATGCGATGAACGAAGCTTTGCGTGACTGGGTCACCAACGTCGAAGACACATTCTATATCATCGGTACGGCGGCCGGCCCGCACCCCTATCCGGAACTGGTGCGTGATTTCCAGTCTGTTATTGGCAACGAAGCCCGCAGACAGATCATGGAGGCCGAAGGCCGCCTGCCCGATCAGATCGTTGCGGCTGTTGGCGGCGGATCAAACGCCATTGGCCTGTTCCACCCGTTCCTGGATGACAAAAGCGTTGAAGTCGTCGGCGTCGAAGCGGCTGGTCACGGCGTTCATACCGGCAAGCATGCCGCAAGCCTGTCGGCGGGCAAGCCGGGCGTGCTCCATGGCAACCGCACCTATTTGCTGATGGATGACGATGGCCAGATCAAGGAAGCCGACTCGATCTCGGCGGGTCTTGATTATCCGGGCATCGGCCCGGAACACAGCTGGCTTAAGGATATCGGTCGGGCGCGTTACGAACCGATCACCGACAAAGAAGCCCTTGCCGCCTTTAAACTGTGCTCGGAACTCGAAGGCATCATTCCGGCGCTGGAATGCAGCCACGCGATTGCGCAGATCATGAAAGAAGCGCCCAAAATGGGTAAGGACCAGATCATCCTCATGTGTCTGAGTGGCCGGGGTGACAAGGACATCTTTACCGTGGCCGAAGCACTGGGAGTAGAATTGTGAGCGACGCTATCATCGGCGGCCAGGACCGCATTGCCAAACGTTTTGCCAAGCTCAAGGAAGAAGGCCGCGCTGGTCTGGTAACCTTTATCACCGCTGGCGACCCGGACCCGGAAACCTCGTTTGAAATCCTCAAACAACTGCCTGATGCCGGTGCCGATATCATCGAACTGGGCATGCCCTTTACCGACCCGATGGCCGATGGCCCCGCCATTCAGGAAGCATCCAACCGCGCATTGGCCGCGGGCATGCATATGCGCAAAACCCTGTCACTGGTGCGTGGCTTCCGCGATCAGGACCATGATACGCCGATCATTCTGATGGGCTATTACAACCCGATCTATATCTATGGCGTTGCCGAATTCCTTGAAGACGCGCGCAATGCCGGTGTAGACGGGCTGATTGTTGTCGATCTGCCGCCCGAAGAAGACGCAGAGTTATGCGTTCCGACCGTGGAAAAGGGCCTGTCCTTTATTCGCCTGACCACGCCGACCTCCGACGACAAACGCCTTCCGAAACTTGTTCAGAATACATCGGGCTTTGTTTACTATGTATCGGTAGCGGGCGTGACCGGTGCCGGATCGGCCAGCAACGATCAGATCACAGAAGCCATGGGACGCCTGCGTCGCCATACCGATCTGCCGATTGCTGTCGGGTTTGGCATCAAGACTGCAACCCAGGCTGCGGATGTCGCAAAGCAGGCAGATGCGGCTGTTGTCGGTTCGGCAATCGTTTCAAAAATTGCCGAAAGTCTTGACGAAAACGGCAAGGCCACCGATAAGACCGCCTCTATGGTTACCGACCTTGTAAGCGAATTGGCAAATGGGGTCCGAAACGCGCGCAAATAATGCAGCGCGTTTTCTTAGAACCGATACAGACAGAACCAAGGATCAGTATCCGATATGTCGTGGCTGACTGAATTCGTCCGTCCCAAGATTCAGAAACTTGTTCGCCGCAGCGATGTGCCCGAAAATCTCTGGCACAAGTGCCCGTCCTGCGAACAGATGATCTTCCACCGTGATCTGGCAAAGAACAATCATGTTTGCCAGCATTGCGGTCATCACATGCGCATTTCCGCCAAAGACCGTCTTGATATCATGTTTGATGGTGGCAACTACCAGACCATCGAACTGCCGAATGTTCCGGTCGATCCGCTGAAATTCCGCGATCAGAAAAAATACACCGACCGCCTCAAGGCAGCCCAGGCCAAAGCAACCTTCAAGGATGCGCTGGCTGTTGCCCATGGTGAAGTGGGTGGTCATCCGACAGTCGTTGCTGTCTTTGACTTCTCGTTCATGGGTGGCTCGATGGGGATTGCCGTTGGCGAAGGCATCGTTGCCGCCGCCGAACTGGCATCGGTGCAGGACGCAGCACTCGTCATCGTCCCGGCATCGGGTGGTGCACGTATGCAGGAAGGCATTCTCAGCCTGATGCAGATGGCCCGCACCACGGCCGCGATCGAAAAGGTCAAGGAAAAGGGCCTGCCCTATTTCGTGCTGCTGACCGATCCGACCACCGGCGGTGTTTCGGCATCCTTTGCCATGCTTGGCGACATCCAGATCGCCGAGCCGGGCGCACAGATCGGCTTTGCCGGGCGTCGCGTGATCGAAAGCACCATCCGCGAAAAACTGCCAGACGATTTCCAGACGGCCGAATACCTTCTGGAACATGGCATGGTGGATATGGTTGTCCCGCGTTCTGAATTGAACGCAACCCTTGGCCGCCTGATCGACATGATCCGCCGCACCAAACCGGGTGCAAGCGTGGTGCCGATCAAGGACGCCAAAGCCAAGGCAACCAAATCCAAAGACCTCGGCACGGACAAGTAACTTGGCCCAAAGCGACGCAATTCTTGCTCGCCTTGGCAAGCTGCACCCGAAAGTCATCGATCTTTCGCTAGGGCGGATTACCCGGCTTCTTGAAAAGCTGGGCAATCCGCACCTTTCGCTGCCGCCTGTCATTCATATTGCCGGCACCAATGGCAAGGGATCGACTCTTGCCTATCTGCGCGCAATCTACGAGGCGGCAGGTCTTCGGGTGCATTGCTCCACCTCACCGCATCTGGTGCGGTTTCACGAACGCATCACCCTTGCCGGACAGATGATTTCCGAAGACGCGCTATGTGATCTTCTGACCGAAGTCGAAACGGTCAATAACGGCGAATCCATTACCTTCTTTGAAATCACCCAGGCCGCAGCCTTTCTTGCCTTTGCGCGGGTTCCGGCCAATGTCTTGTTGCTTGAAACCGGATTGGGCGGGCGCGTGGATGCCTCCAACGTCATTGACACCCCGGCGGCAACCGTAATCACCCCGATCTCGCTTGATCATCAGGGGTTCCTTGGCGATACGATTGCCAAAATCGCATTCGAGAAGGCCGGGATCATGAAACCCGGCGTGCCCTGCATCACTGCCCCGCAAAGCCTTGAGGCCTTTAACACTCTGGCCTGTCAGGCCAACCGTGTTTCCGCCCCGGTCTTTAGTGATTTCGAAGTAATCGAGGAACACGAAGACGGCTTTGTCCTGCGCGTTGGCAGCGATCAGATCACCCTGCCGCTTCCGGCTCTGCCCGGTCGCCATCAATTTACCAACGCCGCCACTGCTATTGCGACGGTACGCACGGCAAATATTCCGGGCTTTGATGGCAAGGACACACAAATCCTTGCCCGTGGCCTTGCCAATGCCCGCTGGCCAGCACGTTTGCAGAAACTTGTGACCGGACCGCTATGCGATACCCTGCCCGACGGGTGCGAACTGATTTTGGATGGCGGCCATAACATTGCCGCAGCCGAGGCCATAGCCGACTGGCTATCGCGCCAACCCGACGGCGACACCGTTGTCATCATGGGCATGCTCGACAACCGCGATGCAACGGCATTCCTGAAACCGTTGGCACCCCATATTACCGCCTTTGCCGGCGTGCCGATCCCCGGCGAACATCAGGCACATCTGCCCGAAACCCTGCGCGATGCGGCAATTTCATGCGGTATTGCCCCGGCCTTTTGCTGTGACGGGTTCGAAGCCGCCCTTGCGCCGCTTCTTGATGCCTGCCCGGCCCCGAAAAGGGTTCTTATTCTTGGCTCCTTGTATCTGGCCGGGCTTGTTCTGGAAAATCACGCCTGATCAGGCATATCACAGCGCATGTAGACAGGCTTTACTTCGATGATTGCGGATCAGATTTCCGGTAAACGGACCTTTTTCGCGCCCTTGTTATTTCGCCCCCCGCCGGGCGCGCCATCACCACCATCGGTTCGGCGCAAACGCAGATTGCCTGCCTTATGCACCCGGCGTCGATCCTGCCGGACGGGCGGCGGCAGATCCGCATGATGTTTTTTCAAACGATCGTCAGGCGATTTTGCAAGGTCACGGCTCCGTACGTTATCACGTCTGACCTTGCGCCCGGTCAGCCAGGTATATCCGAGAACATAAAGCAAGAACCCGCCCACCCCGATTGTCAGGGTCAGAAACTGTAATACCGGCAAGAAACTGCCAAAAACCTGCCCACCACCGTAAATCATGAAGATGCAAAGTGCTGCCACCGGCGCCAGCGCCAAAAAGAAAATACCCCGCACCTTGTGGCGGATCGGGCCATAATGCATCAGCATCGCATAAAACAGATACATCAGCGCACCAAAGATCACGAGTTTGATCAGCAAGATAAAGTGATCAAAATTGGCAAGGCGTTGATTACGTTCGTAAATCCCGAAGAAAACAAACAACCCATGCACAAGCAGGCCAAAACTGCCAAAGGTCAGAACAAAGCGCAGCCAGGCACCGACGCTAAAAAAGTTGCGCCAAACCGAACCGTTCGCAGCGCGACGGTTTGCCTTTTTGTCTTTGCGTCTCCGGCTGGCAAGCTTCATGTCATCTGAAAGCTCACGCGCCGGGCCTGCGGTTTCAACACCGATGCCTTTTGGCAAAAATACCGGCTTGTTTGGTTTCCGGGCCACGCACCCGTTCTCCCGTGTCCCTGGGGATGAAATATAATCTTACCATAGCAATCCACGCGCATGCTGATAAGCACAAAGACACACGGCACCCGAAATCCCGAAAACAGGGCGCTTTTCGATATCATTTCGAAAACAAAACATATTTCAAGCCACGCCCTGCCGGGCTTTGGCCCTCTGGTCCGAAACTGTCAGGAGCCACATGGTTTTTAGCACGAATTCACAGGCTATACTCGACTTGGCAGCCCGGATCGGGCATTCTTCGGGCCAATCTTTTTAACGAATACAAGAGCACGAGACGCATGACAGATTCCGCCCCGTCCAGCACCGGTTCGCCCGCCGACAAAGCCCCGCGTCGCGTCGTTCTGGTTGACGGTTCCGGCTTTATTTTCCGCGCTTTTCACGCCCTGCCGCCGATGACAAGTCCCGATGGCACGCCGGTCAATGCAGTATATGGCTTCTGCACCATGCTGATGAAGCTGCGCGAAGATACCAAACCAGACCATATGGCGGTGATCTTTGACACCAAGGGCAAGTCGTTTCGCAACGACTTCTATCCGGAATACAAATCCCACCGTCCGCCGCCCCCCGAAGAACTGGTACCGCAGTTTGGCCTGATCCGCGATGCGACGCGCGCCTTTAACCTGCCGTCAATCGAACTGGACGGATTTGAAGCCGACGATCTGATTGCCACCTATGCCCGCCAGGCCGAAGCCGAAGGTTCTGACGTGATTATCGTGTCTTCGGACAAGGACCTGATGCAGCTTGTCACCGACCGGGTACAAATGTTTGATGCGATGAAGAATCGCACCATCGGGGCCGCCGAAGTATTCGAGAAATTCGGAGTAAGCCCGGACAAGGTCATTGATATTCAGGCGCTTGCCGGGGATTCCGTCGATAATGTGCCCGGCGTCCCCGGTATCGGGGTTAAAACCGCCGCCCAACTTATTGATGAATATGGTGATCTTGATTCACTACTGGAACGCGCCGGTGAAATCAAACAGCCCAAGCGCCGCGAGAAACTGATCGAAAATGCCGAACTTGCCCGCATTTCGCGTGATCTCGTCACGCTAAAAACCGACGTGCCGGTGGTTGAACCGCTTGGTGACTTTGAGTTACGCGAACCTGATCCCGAAGTTCTTTTAAGCTTTATCGCAAGTCACGGCTTTAAATCACTCCTTTCTAAAGTAAAATCGAAATTTGGCGGTGATATCGAGTTTGACAACCCCACGCAACCCGGCGTTGGCGTAAATGATATCAAGGTCGAAAAGGCCGAATATGAACTGGTGCAAGATGAAGATCGCCTAAAGCACTGGATTTCCGAGGCCGAATATCTTGGCACTGTTGCGGTTGATACCGAAACCACATCCCTTGATGCCCATCAGGCCAAACTGGTCGGCATTTCGCTTTCGACCGAGCCGGGCAATGGCTGTTACATCCCGCTGGGGCATGTCAGCGGCGAGGCACAGGGCGGTTTTGATTTCGGCGACAATCCCGCCGACTCAAACGATGCCCCCAAACAGATCAAGCTGGACCGTGCGATTGAACTGCTGAAACCGCTTCTGGAAGACCCGGGCGTGCTCAAGGTTGGTCAGAACCTGAAATATGATATGATCGTTCTGGCCCGCCATGGCATCAATATTGCGCCCATGGATGACACCATGGTGCTGTCTTATGTGCTTGATGGCACCAGCCACGGGCACGGCATGGATGAACTGGCCGAGCTGCATCTTGATTACAAACCGATTTCTTTCAAGGACGTATGCGGCAGCGGCAAGACCCAGATCACCTTTGATCAGGTGCCGCTCGACAAGGCGCTTGATTACGCCGCCGAGGATGCCGATATCACGCTGCGCCTGCATCGGTTGCTTAAACCCCGCATCGCACAGGAACATATGGCAAGCGTCTATGAAACGCTTGATCGCCCGCTGGTCCCGGTTCTGGCCAGAATGGAAAGCCTGGGGGTGAAGGTCGATGCCGAAATCCTGAAAACCCTGTCGGACGATTTCGCCAAACGCATGGCCACGCTCGAAGAAACCATTCATGAAATGGCGGGGGAACCGTTCAATCTTGGCAGCCCCAAGCAGCTTGGCGAAATCCTGTTTGATAAAATGAGCCTTCCGGGCGGCAAAAAGACCAAAACCGGCGCCTGGCAGACCGGGGCAGACGTGCTTGAAGCGCTGGCCGCCCAGGGTCATGACCTGCCGGCAAAGATTCTGGAATGGCGGCAACTTTCAAAACTTAAAAGCACTTATACCGATGCACTCGCCCATCACATCAACCCGAACACAGGCCGTGTGCACACAAGCTACGGGCAGACCAACGTCAATACCGGGCGTTTGTCATCAAATGACCCGAACCTGCAAAATATCCCGATCCGAAGCGAAGAAGGCCGCAAAATCCGCACCGCCTTTGTCGCAGAACCGGGCCATAAGCTGATTTCTGCCGACTATTCGCAGATCGAGTTGCGTCTTCTGGCCCATGTCGCCGAAATCGAAGCGCTGCGCGAAGCCTTTAAAAATGGCGAGGATATCCACGCCGCAACCGCATCCAAAGTGTTTGGTGTCCCGATAGAGGGCATGGACCCGATGGTGCGACGTAAGGCCAAGGCAATTAACTTCGGTATTATTTACGGCATATCGGCCTTTGGTCTGGCCAACCAGCTTGGCATACCGCAAAAAGAAGCCAAGGCCTTCATCGAAGCCTATTTCGAGATTTATCCCGGCATTCGCGACTATATGGATCAGGCCAAGGAATTTGCCAAAAAGCACGGGTTTGTCCGCACCCTGTTTGGCCGCCATATCCATATCAGCGGCATCAATGACAAAAACGGCATGCGCCGAAGCTTTGGCGAACGGGCCGCAATCAATGCGCCCATTCAGGGCGGGGCTGCCGACATTATCAAACGTGCAATGATTGCCGTACCGGGCGCGTTGCTTGATGCCGGGCTTAAAACCCGCATGTTGCTGCAAGTCCACGATGAATTGATCTTTGAAGCGCCAGAAGACGAAACCGAAAAGGCCATCAAAGTCATCCGCGACGTCATGGAAAACGCTGCCCATCTGTCGGTTCCGCTGATCGCGGATGCCGGCATTGGCGATAGCTGGGCCGACGCGCACTAGAAAACATCACGAAACGTCATCCCCGCGAAAGCGGGGATCTCGCGCTTGATGCTGCAAACTTAGGTCCACTAATGTGATGCCCCCCGCCTGCGCGGGTGTGACGGCGGCGGTCTGTATGGGCTTAAAGTCCCAACACTTCACGCATGGAATAAAGCCCCGGCGCCTTGCCTTCGGCCCATTTCGCGGCACGCACCGCGCCCTTGGCAAAAACTTCGCGTGAGGATGCCTTATGGGTGATCTCGATGCGTTCCCCCTCGCAGGCAAAGACCACCGTGTGATCACCAACCACATCCCCGCCACGCAGTGTTGCAAAGCCGATGGCACCATCTTCGCGCACGCCGGTATGGCCATCACGCGAACGAACGGCAACATCATCAAGATTGACACCACGCCCCTTGGCCGCAGCTTCGCCCAGACCAAGGGCCGTGCCCGATGGGGCGTCGACCTTGTGTTTGTGGTGCATTTCAACGATTTCGATATCCGCCACATCCTTATCCAGGATACTGGCGACCTTTTCGACCAGCGCGAATGCCAAATTCACCCCGACGCTCATATTGGGTGCAAAAATGATCGGTGCCTTTTGGGCGGCAACTTTCAGCTGGTCTTTCTGATCGTTGGAAAGGCCAGTGGTGCCGATCACATGGATGGTCCCGGTTTCTGCTGCCAGTTCCGCATGTTTCATGGTCGCCGCCGGGGTGGTGAAATCAATCACCGCATCAACCGATTCAAACAACGCCTTGGGATCGTCCCCGACAACAACGCCGCTTTCTTCAAGACCGGCAATCAGGGTGACATCCTTACCGATGAACGGGCTTCCGGGCAAATCGGTGCCACCACCGACTTCACAGCCCTTTGTCCTGGCTGTTTCATTCACCAGCATCCGCCCCATGCGGCCAGCACATCCAACAATCCCGATCTTCATTTCCGGTATCCTTTGGGCAAGTAATTTCAAATCTGTGTTTGCTTTAACACAAGGCCCCGACAGCGCAAAACAAAACCCCCGACAAAGCTGCCGGGGGTTTCGAATATCGCTTTTTAAAAGCCTGATGCTGTCAATCAGTCAGATCTTTCCAGATTTCTTTCATCTTGGAAAAGAATCCTTCGCTTTCCGGGCTTGACCCCTGTTCACGCGAAATCTCGTCGAATTCCTCAAGCAGTTCTTTCTGACGATCTGTCAGATTGACCGGGGTTTCGACGCTGACTTCAACAAACATGTCCCCGCGTGCTTGTGACCGAAGGATGGTCATGCCCTTGCCGCGCAGACGCAACTGCTGACCGGACTGGGTGCCCGCCGGAATATTGATCCGTGTGCGCGTGCCTTCAATCGTCGGGACCTCGATCGTGCCCCCAAGTGCAGCTTTGCTCATCGGGATCGGAATCCGGCAATACAGGTTCGCCCCTTCACGCTGGAAGAAGCGATGATGCCCGATATCAAGGAAGATATACAAATCCCCCGGAGGCGCACCATTGGTCCCGGCCTCGCCCTCGCCCGCAAGACGGATGCGGGTGCCATCCTCGACACCGGCCGGAATGGTCACCTGAAGGGTCTTTTCCTTTTCGACGCGACCAACACCATGACAGGTTTTGCACGGGTTTTTGATGATCTTGCCTTTGCCATGACACGTCGGGCAGGTGCGCTCGATGGTAAAGAAACCCTGCTGTGCGCGGACCTTGCCATGACCATTACAGGTCGGGCAGGTCACCGGCTGAGAACCGGCCTCGGCACCGGTCCCGTCACAGCTTTCACACGATACCGAGCCCGGAATGGTAATCTCGGCCTTTTTGCCTTCGAACGCTTCTTCAAGCGTGATCGCCATATTATAGCGCAGATCCGCCCCGCGTGACGATCCGCCACCGCCGCGGCGTCCGCCGCCCATGGCGCCAAAGATCTCGTCAAAGACGTCGGCAAAACCGCCGCCACCAAAGCCGCCAAAGCCACCGCCACCCGCACCCGGGCCGCCCTGTTCAAAGGCTGCGTGGCCAAACCGGTCATAGGCCGCACGCTTTTCCTGATCTTTCAGGACTTCGTAGGCTTCATTGACCTGCTTGAATTTGACTTCTGCTTCGGCATCGCCCGGATTCTTGTCCGGGTGATATTTCATCGCTTGTTTGCGATAGGCGCTTTTAAGCTCGGCTGCGCTGGCATCTTTGCTGACACCCAACAGCTCGTAATAATCTTCTTTCGCCATCTGTAACTCCGAAATACGGTCGGGCCGTTCCAGCAAACATTCGCGTCCGGAACGGCCCGATTCTTCTTTACAGGGCGTCGTTCAAGACGACCTCTGCGGTCGCCTTACTTGTCTTTTTTGTTGTCGTCGACTTCTTCAAAGTCGGCATCAACAACGCCGTCATCGGCCTGTGCAGAGGCATCAGCATCCGCCGCATCACCGGCACCAGCTTCTTCCTGCTGGGCCTGATACATGGCTTCGCCAAGTTTCATCGAGGCCTGCTGCAGTTCGTTCAGCTTGGTGGTGATGGCTTCGGCATCTTCACCGTCCTTGGCTTCTTTCAAAGCCGACAGGGCGTTTTCGATTTCAGACTTGGTCGCATCGTCAACCTTGTCACCATGCTCCGAAAGGTTCTTTTCGGTGGCATGGATGATGGCTTCTGCCTGGTTGCGGGCTTCCACAAGGGCCTTGCGCTGCTTGTCAGCCTCGGCGTTGCTTTCCGCATCCTTGACCATGTTTTCGATCTCTTCGTCGGAAAGACCACCAGATGCCTGAATGCGGATCTGCTGTTCCTTGTTGGTCGCCTTGTCTTTGGCAGACACATTGACGATACCGTTGGCATCAATGTCAAAGGTCACTTCAATCTGCGGAACACCGCGCGGTGCCGGCGGGATACCAACCAGATCGAACTGGCCAAGCATCTTGTTGTCAGCCGCCATTTCACGTTCACCCTGGAAGACGCGGATGGTCACGGCCGTCTGATTGTCTTCAGCGGTCGAGAAGGTCTGCGACTTGCGGGTCGGGATCGTGGTGTTACGGTCGATCAGGCGGGTAAAGACACCACCAAGGGTTTCGATACCAAGCGACAGCGGGGTCACATCAAGCAGAAGAACATCTTTGACGTCGCCCTGCAAAACGCCACCCTGAATTGCAGCACCAAGGGCAACAACTTCATCCGGGTTCACACCTTTGTGCGGATCACGGCCAAAGAACTCTTTAACGCGTTCCTGAACCTTCGGCATGCGGGTCATGCCGCCGACCAGAATAACGTCGTCGATTTCACCGGCGGTGATGCCGGCATCCTTAAGGGCCGCTTTACACGGGGTCATGGTGCGTTCGATCAGATCGCCGACCAGACCTTCAAGCTTCGCACGCGACAGCTTGATGTTGAGGTGTTTCGGACCAGATGCGTCTGCGGTGATGAACGGCAGGTTGACATCGGTCTGCATCGAAGACGAAAGCTCGATCTTGGCTTTTTCTGCGGCTTCTTTCAGACGCTGCAGGGCCAGACGGTCTTTACGCAGGTCGATCTGCTGTTCTTTTTTGAACTCGTCAGCAAGGTAATCAATGATCTGTTTGTCGAAGTCTTCACCACCAAGGAAGGTATCACCGTTGGTCGATTTAACTTCGAAAACGCCATCGCCGATTTCCAGAACCGACACGTCAAAAGTACCACCACCAAGGTCATAAACAACCACGGTGCCGCCGTCTTTCTTGTCCAGACCATAGGCAAGTGCAGCTGCGGTCGGTTCGTTGATGATACGTTTGACTTCAAGACCCGCGATCTTGCCGGCGTCTTTGGTCGCCTGGCGCTGGGAGTCGTTGAAATATGCCGGAACGGTAATAACCGCTTCGGTTACCGGCTCACCCAGATGGGCTTCGGCGGTTTCTTTCATTTTCTGAAGCACCATGGCTGCGATCTGGCTCGGTGCCATTTTCTCGCCATTGACTTCAACCCATGCGTCGCCGTTTTCGCCCGATACGATTTTGTACGGTACGAGATCCTTGTCTTTTTCGACTTCCGGATCACCGTAACGACGCCCGATCAGACGTTTGATGGCAAACAGGGTGTTTTCGGGGTTGGTCACAGCCTGACGTTTCGCCGGCTGACCGACAAGGCGCTCACCATCATCGGTGAAAGCGACCATTGACGGGGTGGTACGAGCACCTTCACTGTTTTCAATCACACGGCCTTCTTTGCCGTCCATGACTGCGACGCACGAGTTCGTGGTGCCAAGGTCGATACCAATAATCTTACCCATAGTAAGTTCCTCTTTTAGCGGCCGGTCCGTCCCGCAGCCTTCAAAACAAAGCGCCGCGCAGGACCTCCTGGGACCAATGGTTATAATACACGCAATTTTTCTGGGGGTTCTTCGTTACCCCGCGAACCTATATATGAAAGTCCCCACAAAGTCGCAAGCGGTCAAAGTGGGGAATCTTGGCTGTTTTTTGCCTTCAAACCGCATTTTTGATCCGATCAACCGCATTTCAGGCCCGACAAACCGGCGCAACGGGCAAGAAAAGCCGGTTTTCAAGGCACAAAACCCGGCTTTCGAATTGCTTCATAACCGGGTTGCAAAACACTCAGATCACGGGCCTCAGATCGGAATATCAGCAGGATTACAGCGGGCTTGGCGCAACACGGTCTCAAGCTTGTTTGCCAGATTTTCCTTTTCATCTGGCCCAAGAAAACGCGCAATTTCCAGACTTTTGCCGTGCGTGCGCAAAAACAGGGCAGCTTGTTCATCCTCGCCGCGTTCCAACACCACGCGCAGCCAATAGGGCTGAAAATCAAATTCCTCGCGTTCGCCACGCACCGAAATCCGCGTTACCCGAAGGTTTCCCCGCGCCAGTTCGATCCGTTCTTCCTGACGGGCGGAACGGAAACTGAAATGAAACGCCAGTGACAGCAACACGACATCAATTCCCAGAAACCCGATCACCGGCCAGGCCCCCACCGACCAGAAGATAAATCCGATGGTGGTGGTCAGTGCGGCCAGAAACAGGACAATATTGCGCGCCGCCCGGCGCGACAGGGACCGGGGCGGAAACAGATCCACCCGAAAAATCGGTTTTGCTGAACGTGGCACATTTGCCATGTGACTTGATCCGTTGCTTGCCCCGCCTGTTGCTTGCCCCTTAAGTGTGCGCCGGGGCTTGGGGCCCTGCAATGAAAATTCGATTTTTCGAACCTGCCGGTTTATATAATGCCAGAAGAGATCGGATCAGGGGATACGGATTTCGCCCCGAATATCGACACATAAAAAGAGACCGCAGCCATGTCCCGCCCGATGAGCAAAGCCGCCATTGAAGAATTTTTCCAGCGTCTGTCCGATGCTGACCCGGAACCCAAAGGCGAGCTTGATTACACCAATCCCTATACCCTTCTGGTCGCGGTTGCCCTGTCGGCACAGGCCACCGATGTCGGCGTGAACAAGGCGACCAAAAAGCTGTTTCAGATCGTCGAAACCCCGCAGGATATGCTTGATCTGGGCGAAGAGGCCCTGATCGAACATATCAAGACCATCGGCCTTTATCGCGGCAAGGCCAAAAACGTCATGGCCGCGGCCAAAATCCTTGTTGAAAAGCATGGCGGAATTGTCCCCAACGATCAGGATGCGCTTGAAGCCCTACCCGGTGTCGGCCGCAAAACCGCCAATGTGGTGCGCAACATTGCCTGGGGCGAACATACCATGGCGGTTGATACCCATATCTTCCGGCTTGGCAATCGCACCGGCATGGCCAATGGCAAAACGGTTCTGGCTGTTGAAAAGGCGCTGCTCAAAAAGGTGCCGGAGCGGTTCATGACCCATGCCCATCACTGGCTGATCCTGCATGGGCGCTATATCTGCAAGGCACGCAAGCCGCGCTGCGGGGACTGCATCGTCAATGATCTGTGCAATTACAAAGACAAAACGCCTGCCGGGGCTTGATCCGACAGGCGTTTAAAAGGTCTGGGCTTATCAAGTCGTGATCAGAAGACCTGATCGAAGCTTGCCGGGGCGGGTGCAATCATCTTTGCACCGCCTGGCTGGACTTGCATGATGGCATAGCCGCGTTCGGACTGGCCATTCGGGGTCAGACGGAAAATACCATCCACACCGACAAAACCGCCCGTATTGGTCAGGGCCTGCTGGTTGATGCCGTTATCGTCACGCGCCATCAATGCGGCAAGCGCTGTGCTGTCATAGGCAAGGCTTGAAATACGCGGCGGCTGATTGCCAAAGGTGCGTTCAAACCGCGACGCAAACAGTTCCCAGTTTTCCGGATCCGGTGCCGCAAAAATCCCGCCCTTAAGCGCCGGTTCGGCAAACAGGCTTGGATCATTCCAGCCAAAGGTACCGATAAACTGCACCACCGACGGATCAACATCAAAATACGATAGCAGCGAGGAAACCTGACGCAGCTCTCCCCCTGTCGCGGGCAGGATCAAGGCATCAAAATCAAGCTCGCCAAACGTGTCGATGCCCTCAAGCCGCCGAAGCGCGCGTTTCGACCCGGCACTGCCATCGGCTTCAAGCTGTGCCTTGTGCGCGCGCAGATTGGCGCGGCGGGCATCATAATTGGCAAATTCACGAATGGTTTGCTGCAAGCTTTCCGAACCGGGTTGATAAAACGCCACCCGGCCAAGGGTGCCGCCAACACGCGACACAACCCGATCAAGGTCACTTGCGATCTGACGACCATAATCGTTCTGCGGCAAAAGGGCTGCGAAACGATAACGTCCTTGCGTTGTGGCATATCCGGCGGCACGGGCAATCTGGTCTTCGGGGATCAGGCCATTGACCCAGACCCCGCTTTCGGCCACCCGGCGATTGTTGGAAAAGGCCACGACCGGAATATTGGCCGATTTGGCAACTTCGCTGGCCCCACTGACCGATTCGGCAAACAGCGGGCCAAGAATCATTTTCGCACCCGCATTGACGGCTTCACGCGCAGCGCTCTGCCCGCCATCATAGGTTCCGGCCGTATCAATCGGCATCAGTACAAAATCATCGCCGGCAATATCAAACATCGCGAGTTCGGCCGCATGGCGCATCGCGCGCCCCAGTTCGGCATGCTGCCCCGAAAGCGGCAACAACAATGCGACACGCTTTTCAAACACGGCTGCATCGTCATTATAAAGGGCCGGAAGCTCTGCCCCCTCACCTTCAGGAAGGGTGGTATCGCTTGCCCAGGGGGCCGCTTCGGGAATCAGGCTTTGATCCGGTGCGCTGTTGGGATCAACCACCGTCGGGGCGGGTTGATTGGCACTTTCGACCGGCGCGTCTCGTTGCGATCCGAACAGGTCCGTGATACTCGTGGTCGCATTACATGCGCTTAGCCCGAAAGAGAGGACAACCACAGATGCCGTCCGGCGCGCAACCCGGCCCCAAGCCGGCAAGAGATCCGAAAACCGACCCTGATCTGACAATGCCTGACGCGGCAACGCCTCTTTCTGCATCCGGTTCTTTGACGGATGACGTTTCGGACAACCCAATCTCACCTCCCGATAAGTCGTTTCGTCCGCAGGGTAATGCGGGCGAGGATGCAAGTAAACATGATGAAAGCCTTTTGCCACTTTCGTCTGGTCTTTATCTTGTCGCTACTCCAATCGGAAATTTGGGCGATATTACGTTCAGAGCGCTTGATATCCTTAAACGCGCCGATGTGATCCTGTGCGAAGATACCCGCACATCGGGCAAATTGTTGTCGCGTTACGGGGTCAAAACCAAGCGAATCGCCTATCACGAACATAACGCGGCCAAGATGCGCCCGGAAATCATGGATCGTCTCGGCAAAGGGCAAGGACTGGCTCTTATTTCCGATGCCGGTACGCCATTGATCAACGATCCGGGTTATAAACTTGTCCGCGATTGCAAGGAAGAAGGCTTTAACGTCACCGCTGCGCCAGGTGCGGCATCGCCGATTGTTGCCCTGATTCTGTCAGGCCTGCCAAGCGATCATTTCTTCTATGCGGGCTTCCTGCCGCCCAAATCGATGGCGCGCAAACGCGAACTGGCGCGGTTTGCCCCGATCCCGGGCAGTTTGATCTTTCTTGAAAGCCCCAAACGCCTTGCCGCCAGTCTGACCGATATGGCCGAAACGCTTGGCGCAACGCGCGAAGCGGCCGTCACCCGCGAATTGACCAAGATGTTCGAAGAAGTGCGCAATGGCACGCTCGGCGATCTTGCCGCCCATTATAACGAGGCCGGCGCGCCAAAAGGCGAGATCGTTGTCATTGTCGGCCCGGCCGATGCCAGTGACAACGAACCAAGTGCCGAGGAAATCGATCACCGTCTGGCGGAACTGATCAAAACCCATCGCACCAAAGAGGCGGCTGATATTCTGGCCAAGGAAACCGGCCTTAAAAAGCGTGATCTTTATAATCGCGCCCTCGAACTGGCCAAACCGGACAGCGACTGACGATGGCCCGAACCCGCCCTTTGCCCGATGACAAGGCAAACCGCATGCGCGCGGAAAAGGCCGGGCGCCGGGCGGAAAGGCTGTGTGTCTTTTGGCTGCGGCTTAAAGGCTATCGCATTCTGGCCACCCGCCATAAAAGCCCGGTCGGGGAAATCGACATTATTGCCAAACGTGGCAATGTCCTGATCGCGGTCGAGGTCAAAAACCGTATTGATCGCAACACCGCCCTTTATGCCGTGTCGGCGAAACAACAAAATCGCATTGCACGTGCCCTTGATGGCTTTGCCGGGCGCGCGGGGCATACGGGTGATCTGCGACTGGATCTGATGATTGTTCATGATCGCATCAAAATCAGCCACATCACAGACGCCTGGCGCCCACGCCCCTGATCACACGGCATGTGGCATGTAGCATGTGGCACACAAGATGCATTTTTGCTGATAAAAATGCCGCGATTTTAAAACTCGTTAACCCCCGCGGCGCAATGATAGGTCCAAGAGACCGGGGGAACCAAACGAGACATCCGCAAATGTCACCAACAACAACAGCCAATCGATCAATTGGCGTTGCCAAAGCACTTTTACTGACAGGTATATGCATTCTGCCACTTTCGGGATGCACACCTGCATCCGTGGTGGTCGGGGCAGGTGCAACTGCCGGTGTCGCCGCCTTTCAGGAACGCGGCTTTGATGGCGCGGTCAGTGATACGGCGATCACGGCTCAGATCTGGCAAAAGTTTCTAGCACAGGATGAAAGGCTGTTTCTTGATATCGAGATCGAAGTGGTCGAAGGCGAAGTTCTTCTGGCCGGACAAGTCCCCACCGTTGCCGATCAGCTGGAAGCTGTGCGCTTGACCTGGCAGGTGGACGGGGTCAAAACTGTTCATAACGAGATCGAAATCGGCGACAACATGACATTCGTCGATAGTGCGAGCGATCTTTTGATCACCACCAAGATCAAGACCGCACTCATGTTTGACACCGATGTCTTTGCGATCAATTACAGCGTTGAAACCGTCAATGGGACGGTTCATCTGATGGGCATTGCCCAGGACGAACTTGAACGTGATCGTGTGATTTCGCATGCCCGCGAAACCAGCTATGTCAAACGGGTCGTCAGCCACATTCGGCTCAAAAACGACGCCAGCCGACAAGGAACCTGAGCCATCAGTAGCGTAAGCCACATAACAGCGCCAACCGATCCGGACCGTCAATGGCTTGTCGATTACGGCAAGGGCAGAAAACCTGACGCCAGCGTGGCCGAGGCCGCCCTGCATTTTGCCCGCTTAAACCAGTCAAACGGCACGCATAAGCGCGATATTGCACCGTTTCTAGCCATACTTGACGATTTGGCCCGTCAGGTCCGTTCGGAATTGGCCGGGCTGACCTTGCAACCTGATCTCACCATTGATGGTGGCCCGGGCACCCTTCCGGTTGACGACAAAGAAGCCGAACCGACGATTGAACAGGTGGTGCAGGCCCTGCAAACCGTCATTGCCGATCGCAATGGCTATCAGGGGGATGCGGAAAATTATGATGCCATGGCCAATGCCGACCTGATGGAAGTGATCGAACGCAAACGCGGCCTGCCGGTCGCCTTGGGGATGCTTTACATTCATGCGGCCCGGCAGTGTGGCATTGCCGTTACCGGGATCGATTTCCCCGGTCATTTCCTGTTACGCGTACAGGTGAATGGCAAACGCAAGATGATCGATCCGTTCCACGGTGCAATTACACTCGGCCCGGCCGAACTGCGGGAATTGCTGAAATCCTTTAGCGGTCTTGATGCGGAACTTTCCCCGCAACATTACAAGCCGTCTTCGGATGTCGATATTTTGTTACGACTTCAAAACAACATAAAGGTACGCGCCCTTCGCGCCGGCGAGATTGACCTTGCCACCCGTGTTGTCGAACATAGTTTACTGATCGCGCCAGAACATGAAGGCCTTTGGCATCAGCTGGGCGCGCTTTATGCCCGCCTTGATCAGGACCATATGGCGCTTGGTGCGTTTGAACAGTTTGTCAAACGCTGCAATGACCCGCTCCATCGGGCCCGGATCGAAGCTGTCATCGAAGAATTGCGCGATCGTCTTTGCCAAAATGACTCTGACAAAGAACCATCGGTCCAGACAGCAAAACCCGATCAGGACCTGGATCAAGACACCGATCACACACCGCGATCAAGTAACGATCCCATCCCGCTTTTCCCCGATAAATAAACCCTAAACCGTGTAATGCCGGCCCCGTCCGGGGCCGGAAATCCGACTTTTAAGACGGGTCGGACGGCCAACAGGCGCGCACGCAGCCCAAAGACACAATCTCATCAAATCCTGGGCGTAATGGGATTTTTATGCATATAGAAATAATCATTTATATCTAAATCGTCATAAAAATGCATGAATAACCATCATCAGAAATCACTATTTCAAAACAAACTGGTTTGTCTGGTTTTTCATCCCCCATGTAATCGGTGGTTTTACCGGCTCAAAATCATATAAATTTGCTTGTTTCGGCATTTTCGCCCGATTTTTCCGGTGACATCAGACTGTTAAGTTTGGAACCTGTAATATACCGCCAAACCGTTGATATCCGGGGCTTTGCGCAGGGCTGATTTTTAACAGGCAAAGACCCGATCGGGATTTTCACCCTTTGGGCACATTTTCAAACCGGCTTCGGATCAAATTTCGCCGATGCATGGCCGAAAAAACATCTTTTGTAGTTTTTTTAAATGTTAAGCACAGGTTAAACGACCGGGGACGAAACAGTCGCAATACTTGCACCAGAAAATCCAGTCCCTATACTCCGCCGCAACCAGATTAATGGCACCCGGGATGACCCATTGCCCGCGCCGTTCGGCCATAGGCATATAAACGGGCTCAGGCCCTGACCAACCGCAGGAATATACAAGATGAGCGACACCAAATTCGACGTCGTTGGCATCGGCAACGCGATTGTTGATGTACTGGCCCATTGCAAGGAAGAAGACCTTGAACGTCTGGACCTTGTGAAAAATGCGATGACGCTGATTGATGCCCAAAAAGCAGACGAGCTTTATGCGCAAATGGGGCCGGGTCTTGAAATGTCGGGCGGATCGGCCGGCAACACCATGGCCGGGATCGCCGCTCTTGGCGGCAAGGGGGCCTATATCGGCAAGGTACGCGATGATCAGCTTGGTCAGGTTTTCCGCCACGATATTCGTGCAATGGGCGTGGCATTTGATTCTGCGGCTGCGACCGAAGGGTCTCCGACCGCACGTTGCCTGATCTTTGTCACCCCGGACGGGCACCGTACCATGAACACTTTCCTTGGTGCCTGTGCCGAACTTGGCCCGGATGATATTGACGAAGACCTGATCAAATCAGCCAAGGTCACCTATATGGAAGGCTATCTGTGGGACCGCCCCGAAGCCAAGGAAGCCTTTATCAAAGCCGCCCGGGTCGCCCATGATGCCGGTCGTCAGGTTTCCATCAGCCTGTCTGATTCCTTCTGTGTTGATCGTCATCGCGCGTCTTTCCGCGAACTGGTCGATGACCATATCGACGTGTTGTTTGCCAACGAAGACGAAATCAAATCTCTGTACGAAGTCGAAACCTTTGAAGAAGCCCTGGCAGAAGCCCGCAAGCATTGCCGTGTTGCTGCCCTGACACGCAGCGAAAAAGGTGCGGTCATCGTCAGTCAGGACGAACTTTACGAAATCAGTGCAGAACCGGTGCCCAAAGTGGTCGATACCACCGGTGCAGGCGATCTGTTCGCATCAGGCTTCCTGTATGGCTATACCCAGGGGCACCCGCTTGCCACCTGTGGTCAGCTTGGTGCGATCTGCGCATCCGAAGTGATTTCGCACATGGGCGCGCGCCCGGATGCCGATCTTAAAGAACTGATTGCCAAGGCGATCTGAGGTCTCTTTATACAAAGAACAGACCCCGGCAAAAGATTTCACGGGACGGCAACATTTCACTGTCGTCCCGTTTTTTCTGCCCAAAGGCCGGATTTGCATGGCGCTGCAACGCAACACAAGCATTGACTTTATCCAAACTTTGCCGCAAACAGCCCGCAATGCATAAAAATCAACCCCGCATGGCGCGCACAACGCTGGTCTTTCGCCTTCACATTGGCTATGACAGGGCGACCTTCGGGTGATATAGACCGGGCATGTGCCCGAAACCGGACCAGTAAACATTCAGCACATGGGTTGATGTCGGGTTCCCGCCACCGGAAACGGTGCGTGGAAGACATCGTGCATACCGCTGAATATCTACTGGTCTTGCTTTGTTTTTCTGACCGATGCGCATGGGCAGCCCCCGGCGCGCGGCATTTTTATTTCTGGAGTCCGCGCCCATGAGCTTGCGCAATATCGCCATCATCGCCCACGTTGACCATGGCAAAACAACGTTGGTCGATTCCATGTTCCGTCAGTCCGGTGTCTATCGTGACAACCAGCGCGTCGATGAACGCGCCATGGACAGTAACGACCTGGAACGTGAACGCGGCATTACCATCGTCGCAAAACCGACGGCCGTTCAGTGGGGCGACACCCGCGTAAACATCGTTGATACCCCGGGCCACGCCGATTTCGGTGGCGAGGTCGAACGTATCCTGTCCATGGTCGAAGGTGTTGTTCTGCTGGTTGACTCGGCCGAAGGCCCGATGCCGCAGACCAAATTCGTTCTGGGCAAGGCGCTGAAACTGGGCCTGAAGCCGATTGTCGTCATCAACAAGATCGACCGTCCCGATCAGCGCGCCGAAGAAGTCCTCGACGAGATCTTTGATCTGTTCGTATCGCTCGAAGCATCCGAAGAACAGCTCGACTTCCCGGTTCTGTATGCATCCGGTCGTGATGGCTGGGCTGCTGAAAGCCCGGAAGGCCCGAAAGAAAACCTGACCCCGCTGATGGAACTGGTTCTTAAACATGTTCCGGCACCGGATGTTGATGAAACCGCCCCCTTTGCCATGCTGGCCACCATGCTGCATGCTGATAACTTCCTGGGTCGTATTCTGACCGGTCGTGTTTATCAGGGCCGTGCGAAACTCAACATGCCGGTAAAAGTTCTGCGCGGCGATGGCACGGTTGAAACCGGTCGTCTGTCGAAACTGATGGGCTTCCGTGGTCTGGAACGTGTTCCGCAGGACGAAGCCGTTGCCGGTGACATCATCGCGATTGCCGGTCTGACCGAAGCAACCGTGGCTGATACCATCTGTGCCACCGAAGTCACCACCGCGATTGAAAGCCAGCCGATCGATCCGCCGACCCTGGCGATGACCTTCTCGGTCAATAACTCGCCGCTGGCCGGTCAGGAAGGTGACAAGGTTACCTCGCGCATGATCCGTGCCCGTCTGGAACGCGAAGCCGAAGGCAACATCGCAATCAAGATCGGCGAAACCGCCGACAAGGATGCATTTGAAGTTGCCGGTCGTGGCGAACTTCAGCTGGGCGTTCTGGTCGAAACCATGCGCCGCGAAGGATTTGAGCTGTCGATCTCGCGTCCGCGCGTTCTGTTCCAGGAAATCGACGGCGTCCTGTCCGAACCGTACGAAGAAGTGCAGGTTGACGTGGACGAAGAATATTCCGGCGTCGTGGTCGAAAAAATGAGCCTGCGCAAAGCCGAAATGACCGACATGCGTTCATCTGGCGGTGGCAAGACCCGTATCATCTTCCTTGCACCGTCGCGTGGCCTGATCGGTTATCACGGTGAATTCCTGACCGATACCCGCGGTACCGGCGTCATGAACCGTGTGTTCCATTCCTATGGCCCGGTCAAAGGTTCGATCGCCGGTCGCCGTAACGGTGCGCTGATCTCCAACGATCAGGGCGAAGCCGTTGCCTATGCGCTGTTTAACCTTGAAGATCGCGGCATCATGTTCGTTGAACATGGCGAACGCGTTTATCAGGGCATGATTGTCGGCGAACATAACCGCGACAACGATCTTGAGATCAACGTGCTTAAGGGCAAGAAGCTGACCAACGTTCGTGCATCGGGCAAGGATGAGGCCGTCACCCTGACTCCGCCGCGCCGTATGTCGCTGGAAGAAGCCCTGTCCTACATCCAGGACGACGAACTGGTTGAAGTCACCCCGCAAAGCGTGCGTATCCGCAAACTGCACCTTGACCCGAACGTGCGTAAGCGCGAAAGCCGCAAGAAAGAAGGCTAAGCCCTTTCTTGTCACGCCAAATTCAAAAAGGCCGGTCCGCATGGATCGGCCTTTTTCTTGTCCACATCCTGACCCCGGCTTTTTCAATTTCATTAACCTGTTTGGCCTAGCTTCATGTCACCATATTTCAACGCGGGGGACATCAATGAACAGCACAGAAAAGCGAAGCTGGGGTGCGGCCTTTGGTGCCTTCATCCACCCGCGCGTGATCACGATGCTGTTTCTGGGATTGTCGGCGGGCATTCCCATCCTTCTGATTTTCTCGACCCTGTCGATCTGGTTGCGCGAAGCGGGCGTGGATCGATCGACCGTCACCTATTTCAGCTGGGCAGCACTTGGTTATTCCTTCAAATTTGTCTGGGCGCCGCTGATTGACCGATTGCCCTTCCCGGTCCTGCACGGCCTGATGGGCCGCAGGCGCAGTTGGCTGATCATTTCCCAATTCGCCATTATCGCCGCCATCCTGTGGATGGGGCTGACCGATCCGGCCGAAAATCTGACCATGATGGCCTTTGCCGCCGTGGCACTTGGCTTTGCATCCGCAACCCAGGACATCGTCATTGATGCCTATCGCATCGAGGCGGCCAATACCGACCTGCAGGCAATGATGAGTTCGGCCTATATCGGTGGTTATCGTATCGGCATGATCATTGCCGGGGCCGGGGCGCTTACCATTGCCGGTCTGTTCGAAGCCGAAGGCACCTATCAGCACTATGCCTGGACCGTCGCCTATGGCTGCATGGCGCTTGCGATGTGTATCGGGGTGATCACCACCCTTCTGGTCAGCGAACCCGACGTCACGCGCACCGACAGCAAATTTTTCCATAAAACCTCGGACTATGCGCGTTTTCTGGCGATGTTTGCCGTGACGGTCATCGCCTTTGTGAGCGCAATCTATTATGCCGGAGGTCTCATTGATCCTTTGCGTGCATCCCTGACAGATGCCGGCATGATCACGGAACTTTCGGGCTTTATCGCCGGGGCGCTGAAACTTGGTATTGCCATTGCGTTTGCCATCTTTGTCGCCTGGCTGACCACACGGGTTGGGCTGACGCCGACCGGCATGGTGCAAGAAGCCTATCTCTCGCCGGTCAAAGATTTCATTGATCGTTATGGCAAGGCGGCAATTGTCGTTCTGGTGCTGATTGGCATTTATCGCATTGCCGACATCGTCATGGGTGTCATGGCCAATGTGTTTTACACCGACCTTGGTTTTTCCAAGGAAGAAATCGCCGCCGTGTCCAAAACCTTCGGCCTGTTCATGACCATCGGTGGCAGTTTCCTTGGCGGGGTGCTCTCTGTACGTTACGGGGTTCTGAAAATCCTGTTCCTCGGGGCGTTTCTGGCGGCGATTTCCAATATCCTGTTTGCCATTCTGGCCCAGATCGGGGCGGATACGACCCTGTTTATCATTGTGGTGATGGCCGACAACCTGTGCGGGGGTCTGGCCACAGCCGCCTTCATTGCCTATCTGTCCGGCCTGACCAATATCTCGTTTACGGCCATGCAATACGCGATCTTCAGTTCGATCATGACCCTGTTCCCCAAAATCCTGGCCGGTTTTTCGGGAACGGCCGTTGATGCATTCGGCTATAGCTGGTTCTTTATCGGCACCGCCATTCTTGGCATTCCGGTTCTTTATCTGGTTGTCCTTGCCGGTCGCATGACCAACATCAAGGAACCAGAAGACCCCAGCAAGGCCAGTGCCTGATTATCTGAACGCAATATCCCCAAAAACAAAACCGGACGCCTGATCGGGCGTCCGGTTTTCTTAAATCTTGTCGCTGTTGCCGGGAAAATCCCGACACTTACGGAACGTTTCAGGCAGCCTGTTCGGCTTCGTCCTGGGTCAGCAATGCATAGATCGCATCGGCCGAACCGGCCCCGCGCAATTTGTCACACATGCCCTGATTGCGCAGCAAACGGGAAATCCGTGCCAGCGCTTTCAGGTGATCGGCACCGGCTTCTTCGGGTGCAATCAGCATGCAGAACAGATCGACCGGATGTTCATCGACCGCATCAAATTCGATCGGGTTGCTTGCACGGGCAAAAACCATGTACAGGCGGTCCAGATCGCTGAGCTTGCCATGCGGAATCGCGACACCACCGCCAACACCGGTGCTGCCAAGCTTTTCACGGTCAAGCAAGACAGAGAAAATCTCGGTTGCAGAACGTCCGGTAACTTCGGCAGCCTTTTCGGCAAGTTCCTCAAGCACAGCCTTCTTGGCACCGGAACGCAGTGCCGGGATAACTCCTGACGGAGTAAGAATCGATGATATGTCCATTTTTCGCGTTGCGTTGTTTGGCTCGGATTCTGTATCAGTCACGCGTCGCTCGTATCACTATCTTTTGGATCCAACCAGCCAATATTACCGTCTGAGCGACGATAGACAACATTCAGTCCGCCATGTTTGCCATTCCGGAACATCAGTGCCGGAATGTCCCCCAAATCGAGCCGCATGACAGCTTCCCCGACGGAAAGCGTATCAATGCGATCGGGTGTCTCGGCAACAATCACCGGCTCGTAGCCGTCTGAGTGATTATCATCCGAATGATCTTCATCTTCCTGTGCGATCACATAATGGACCGCTTCCAGGCGAGCCTCCTCATAATGGTCCCGGGTTGCGTGATGATCACGCAGACGCCTTTTATAGCGCCGCAACTGTTTGGCCACTCTGTCACAGGCGGCATCAAAAGCGGGATAAATCTCGTTCGCTGATGCCTTGGCCTGAATCATCATGCCTTTGCCGACATGGACCGAAATCTGCGCGTGATAGAGATGTGCCTGCTTGGTGAGCGTCACCGTGGCTTCGATCGCATGATCGAAATACTTCTCTACTGCAGGGTCCAAGGTCTCGACGACGTGCTGGCGAAAAGCATCACCAACGTCAAGTTGCTTACCGATAACCGTAATTTGCATGAATCGCCTATCCCCGGTTGAGTGACATTCCATTACATGTGGATGTTCGGTGCCCCTCAATCAGGAGGCCGCACCATATTCCCTCGTCATTACCAAGTCAAGATATGGGTATGTTCCCTTGATTTACAGCACCTTAGGGGTACTATTTTTCGATAATTCCGTGCTATGACGCACGTGCTTTTTTCTCGCGCCGACGCTGAACAGACGAAGGTATGCGCATCGCCTCACGGTATTTTGCCACTGTTCGACGCGCGATGTCGATCCCTTCCTTTCCAAGAAGTTCGACCAGTTTGTCGTCTGACAAAATCTTCTTTGGATCCTCGTTGTCGATCAATGACTTGATGCGATGACGTACAGCTTCGGATGAATAGGCATCCCCGCCATCAGAAGACGAAATTGCTGTGGTAAAGAAGTATTTCAGCTCGAACATGCCGCGCGGTGTCGACATGAATTTGCCGTTGGTGACCCGTGAAACCGTACTTTCATGCATGCCGATCGCCTCGGCAATGTCACGCAAAATAAGCGGCCGCAAATGCGACACGCCATAGGCAAAGAAACCATCCTGCTGACGGACGATCTCGCTGGCCACCTTCATGATGGTGGTTGCACGCTGGTGCAACGCCTTGACCAGCCAGTTGGCGGTCTGCAACTTTTCGCTCATGAAACCGCGTTCTTCACGATCCCGAATCCCCGCCCCGATCTGGGCGACATATTCCTCGTTGACCAGAACACGCGGCAACGCCTCGGAATTCAGTTCCAGATGCCAGTTGCCATTCCCGGCTGCACGCATCAGAACATCAGGAATAACCGGGGTTGCTATCTCGCCATCGGCGGTTTTTCCAGGGCGCGGATCAAGGGTTTTGATCTCGGCAATCATGTCATGGAGATCGTCCGAATCGACCCCGCAAATGCGCCGCAAACGGTCAAAATCCCGCTTGGCCAAAACATCAAGATGATCCAGAAGGGCTGCCATAGCCGGGTCAAATCGATTAAGGTCACGCAGCTGCAATTCAAGACATTCCGCCAGATTGCGGGCAAAAATCCCCACCGGATCAAAGCCCTGCATCACCTTCAGGACACGCTCGACATCCTCAAGATCACATTCAAGGGCTTCTGAAACCTCATCAAGCGCACCGCTGATATAACCATTGTCATCAAGCATATCGATCAGATAGCTGCCAATCATGCGCGACCTGGCATCGGCAAAGGCAATGTTCAGCTGATCATCAAGCGACTGACGCAAGGTGGTTTCATCGGCCAATGTCTGTTCAAGGCCCGGAAGATCATCACCGCCAGCAACCGCCCCGCCACCAGCGCCACCGGCACCATAGGGTGCGGAAAAGTCGTGATTGCCCGCCACCGGTTCGCCATTACGGGTAATTTCGCCTTCGCCGCCATAAAGCGCATCACTTGCGACATCAAGCGGGCCATCGTCACTGCCCATGGTGTCACTGGCCGTCAGACGGTCGGTGCCCAACTGGTCATCACGATCTGCGAAATTGTCACTGGATCGGCTATCAAGCCCTTCGTCCCCATTGCCGACCGCACTATCGCCGGCCTCGGCATAGGTCTGGCCCGGATCGGCCCGCTCAAGCAGCGGATTTTCCAGAAGCTCGCTATCGATGAAATTGGAAAGCTCAATATTATTGAATTGCAGCAGCTTGATTGCCTGCTGCAGCTGGGGAGTCATGACAAGTGACTGGGACTGACGTAAATCCAGACGCGCCTTCAGGGCCATTTATGCACTACCCCGTGTCAATCCGAACTCCCCCCAAGACTTTCTAGGCTCAGGCGGTTTTATCAAAGGCTGAAGCGATCGCCCAGATAAACCCTGCGAACATCGTCATTTCTGACGATTTCATCAGGACCGCCTTCCATCAAAACCCGACCATCATGCAAAATATATGCCCGGTCAATAATGTCGAGAGTCTCGCGCACATTGTGGTCAGTAATCAAGACCCCAATGCCACGATCTTTCAGATGACGTACAAGATCACGGATATCGCCCACCGCAATCGGGTCAATCCCGGCAAGTGGTTCATCAAGCAGAACAAAATTCGGATGCGCGGCAAGGGCGCGCGCAATCTCGCAACGGCGGCGTTCCCCACCCGAAAGCGCAAGTGCCGGTGTCCGGCGCAAATGTTCGATGGCAAATTCCGCCAGAAGATCTTCAAGATTCTGTTCGCGTTTGATGCGGTCATCTTCGACCACTTCAAGAACCGCCATGATGTTTTGTTCAACCGTCATACCGCGGAAAATCGATGCTTCCTGCGGCAAATAGCCGATCCCCATGCGCGCACGCTGATACATCGGCATCATGGTGATATCGCGCCCATCAAGGGAAATCGTGCCACGGTCTGCGGCAATAAGCCCGGTAATGATATAGAAACTGGTGGTCTTGCCGGCCCCGTTCGGCCCAAGAAGGCCCACGGCCTCGCCGCGCTGAACCGACACAGAAACATCCTTGAGCACAGGGCGCTTCTTGAAGCTTTTGCCAAGATTGTGCGCCACAAGACCCTTGTTTGTGCTGATCAGGCGCGGGCCGGCGGCCCCGCTATCAGATGGCTTTACGCTGCCAGATGCAGCCTGCGCCTTTGCGTTTTCCGACTGTACGCTTTTGCGCGACCAGAACAAATGACCGACCTTTCTCAGTTACCGGTCCCGGCATCGGCCGGGCTGTTATTTTCGTCTTTTTGCGGAACCAGAAGCCCCCGAACACGGGTTTTACCCCCCGAATTGCCATCGGCAGTCAGGCGGCTCACCCCGGTATTCAGGTCGACCACGGCGCGGTCCCCGTTCAACTGGTTTTCTCCGCGGGTGATCTTAACCGATCCGATAAGGGTGGCGATACCTGTTTTCGCATCATAAACACCCTGATCCCCCACAACAAACTCTGTTGCGGTGCGAATATTCACATTTCCTTGTCCATCAATACGGCTCAGCTCGTTGCCACCATTCGGACCGGCTTCAAAGCGCGCGGTCAAAACATCCCCGCGCAAGGTGCGGTCTTCGGATACCGCAACCGCATCCCCGCGCGCAACCGCAATCCGCTGGGTTTCCCAATATTCAAGGCTATCACGCGCCGTCAGGGTTTCATTGGGCGTGGTATATCTAAGGTTCTCACCGGTCAGAACCACCACTGCCTCGTCAATGTCATAGACCGCACGATCGCCGATTGCGACATCGGTATCAGACGACAATTTCACATTGCCGATTGCGATAATGCGGTAAATTTCACTATTGCCGTCGCGATCACGATACAGTGCCTGCAGCTCGTCGGCATCGACGCGCGATGTGCCGCGCTTGGCCACCGCATTGCCGCGCGCAATCAGGATCTGTTCGTTGCGGCGCCATTCGATGCCGTTATCTGACTCGACCTCAAGCCCGCCGCTGCCGTTATTGGCCAGCCCCAACGGATTGGCCATGCTTTCCTGCGTCATGGCAGACAGCCCGAAAATGGCCGCCCCCAGCATCAGGGTTGTCAGCAGCGTTCCAGTCTTGCGGGCGAGATGCGGCATCGCAATCATGACTTCCCTCTCATTGCTCCGTCGAATTCATTGCACTGTCGAAAATCACCAGATGCGATTTCCCCAAAAAGCGGATCACCGCCCCCTTGTCTTCAAGCTCAAAGCCGGAATCCGACGTGATCGTGCCAAACGGCCCTTGGCCATTCACAGGCACGTCACCGCTGGCACTGCCGGTATTCATCGCGATTTCGGCTTCTTCGGTATGAATTTCAAAGCCGTTATCGTGGTAAAGATTCACCGTCCCGACAAGATCCAGCATCCCGTCATTTTCGGTGTAAAATCCTTCATTGGCGGTCATGGCGATCCATGATCCGTCATTGAGCGTGATATCGGCCTGCGGGGCATCAAGATAGATATGATCGGGCCGGGTTTCGCTCGCAACCGTTTCGACGGCCTCGGTTGCGGTAACGGTAAAGGGCTGCCGGCTGCCATCCACACCAAAATAGCGCGGTTTGCTCATGGCGACATTTTCCATCAGATCTTCGGGCGAGGTCGAAAAGCCCAGCCGAAAGCCGCTTTCCTGAACCTGTTCGATCTGCGGCCACAACACCACCAGCGCCATGATCGTCATCGCAATCAGCGGCAGCACGAATTTCAGCATATTGACGATCACACGGCGAAACGGGTTGATCCGCACATTGCGCCGTGCCGAGGGGACGCGATCACGCGAAAAGCCCCGGGCATGACGTTCTTCGCGTCCTTCCGGTGCTTTGGTATCGCTCTCGTTTTTTGGCGTGCCCTCGGTGCCCATGCTTTAAGCTACTCCGGCGCGCAACAAATCGTGAATATGCACAAGCCCGACCGGCACACCACCATCATCAAGCACAAACAGCGATGTGATCGAACGATCATTCATGATCGCAAGAGCCTCGACCGCAAGGGCATCGGTGCTGGTGACTTTCGGCCCGGCCGTCATGACATCACCAACCTTCATCGCCACCAGATTGTCGGCCATGTGGCGGCGCAAATCGCCATCTGTCACGATCCCGGCCAGAACACCGTGATCATCGACCACACCGACACACCCAAACGAATGGCTGGTCATTGTGACCAAGGCCTCGGCCATCAGGGCATCGGGTTTGATCAATGGCAGGCTGTCACGTTCATGCATGACATCGCGCACATGAAGCAACCGCTGACCAAGCTTGCCACCGGGATGGAAGGTGCGGAAATCTTCGGGTGAAAACCCGCGCCGCTCCATCAGGGTCACGGCCAGTGCATCGGCAAAGGCCAGCATCGCCGTGGTTGATGTTGTCGGTGCCTGTTTGTTCGGGCAGGCTTCCGGACTTGCCGGCAAAACAAGCGGACAATCAGACTGCTTGGCAAGCGAGCTTTGCGGTTTGCGGGTCATGCCGATCAGCGGCACGTTAAAACGGCGGGTAAAGGCAATAATATCGGACAGTTCCGGGGTTTCACCGGAATTGGACAGGGCCAGAACCGCATCATCCTTGCCAATCATGCCAAGATCGCCGTGGCTGGCCTCGGCGGGATGGACAAAAAAGGACGGTGTCCCGGTCGATGCAAAGGTCGCGGCGATCTTTTTGGCAATATGGCCGCTTTTGCCCATGCCGGTCACGACCAGACGGCCCTTAAGACCCTCGATCAGGTTGATCGCCTTACAGAATTCGCCATTTAGCGACTCTGCAAGTTCGTGCAGCGCGGTTGCTTCGATTTCAAGAACACGGCGTGCGATTGCCAGATCGGCATCATTTGCCGGCACCGGCATATTGCGGGATTCTTTCGGGGCGTCTGGGGTCACTGTCATCTGTTTCTTATTTCGCGTTTCCAACCCGAAGTCAGGCAGTTTTACCCAATCTGTCAGATCATTGGGCCAAAACTATGAACCCGCTTAACGTGAGGGTCAATTACCAAGCACACGCGATACAGGATCAAACTTCACAGTTGGTTAACCGGCCTTATGAATGGGCGAAGATATCGGTTTCTTCCCAGCCCGCCAGATCAAGCGTCGCACGGGTCGGCAAGAAGTCAAAACAGGCCTGCGCCAGTTCGGTGCGTCCTTCGCGCGCCAAACGACGATCAAGCTCTTCTTTCGCCTTATGCAGATAAAGAACATCCGAGGCGGCATAATCAATCTGTTCCTTGGAAAGCTCCGCGGCCCCCCAGTCGGAACTTTGTTGCTGTTTGGAAATCTCGACCCCGACGGTTTCACGCAAAACGTCTTTCAAACCGTGGCGGTCGGTATAGGTACGCACCAGTTTCGACGCGATCTTGGTGCAATAGACCGGCGCACAACGTACCCCCAGATATTTGTCCATCACCGCAATATCAAACCGCCCGAAATGAAACAGTTTCAATACTTCCGGATCGGCCAGAAGCTTTTTCAGGTTCGGTGCGCTGTAATCTTCCCCATCAAACTTGACCAGATGGGCATTGCCATCCCCGCTTGAAAGCTGCACGACACACAAACGGTCGCGGTGCGGGTTCAGGCCCATGGTCTCGCTGTCGATTGCCACAACCTTACCAAGGTCAAGGTCATCAGGCAGATCTCCGAGATGGAGGAAATTGGTCATCGCGGTTCTCCAAATGTCAAAATTTGCCTGTTCTTAACACAGCATACCGCGCATCGCATCGCAAAAGTCGCATATTCCGGCCCGTTTTCTTTGCCTTTTCCGCCTGAAAACGCAAAGAAAACACAAAGACACCGCCAATCGTACTGGCAGTGTCTTTGTGTTCATCAGATCATGGATCGCCGTAGCAGCGGGTTTTCGGTGCTCAGGCCGGCTTATTGCTTACCAATCGAACGGCGGCAACCGCACTGGCGATTGACATCCAGGCCAGAATGGCCGGCCAGTTGGAAAACAGGCTTTGTGTTGCCGAAAACGGGAATAACGACATCACCAGAACCCCAAGATAAAGCCCGCCAAGCAGCCGGTTTTCGCGCGATCCTGCAAGGGTTTTGACCCCTGCCCAATACAGCACCACCATGAAAATCGTAAAGGGAATGGTCCCGATCAAGCCGGTATCAGACAGCCATTCGACATAAAAATTATGCGGATGCGGATGGCACAACGCCCCATCCACCCCCTTCTGGGCGTAGTCCTTGCAGACAAGGGAAAAGTTGCCCATGCCCACACCGGTCAGCGGGCTTTCCCCAAAGAACCGCAAGCCCAACAGCGCCAGCTGCCCATAGATCGACTCGCTGTAATTGGTCACGACATCTGCCAATGCCTCGACCCGCGACCAGATACGATCACTTGTCGAAAGCAAAAAGGCCAGTGCGCCCGCACCGCACAACGCCAACCCGACCGAAATCTTGCGTGCCATGCCGCCAACAAGAAACAGCGCACCCACAATCAGCACAAGGGCGATCAATGTCAGCACACTTGCCGCACGTTCGCCGCTCAGGAAAATCACACTCAGAAGAACCGGCGCAAGCCCACACCCCATTGCAAAAAGATTTTTCGACGATTTGCCAAGCCACAAGGCAAAGGCCATCACCATGCCCGCCAGACCCGTTTTCGCCAGATACATCCCGATATTCGGTCGATCCAGCGGACCGGTCAGACGCCCCGTCATGACCTGCCCCGAAAGCAAAGACACACCGACAAAGAATTGATAAAGCGCATCAAGGGCCGCGACAGAAATCGTCGCAAACAACGCAATGACAAACCGGCGAATGGTCTGTGCATCTTGAAGCACCCAACGGGTCACCGCCGCATAAAACACGACAAACCGCAACCAGCTTAGCGACCGGCTGAAACTTTTGCTCACATGTTCGGCAAACGGGGATACCAGGGCATTCATCAGGATAAAAATGATCAGCAGGATCAAAATATCCTTTTCGCGCGCCCAGGACCAATCACGAACCAGGGCCGAACGCACCAAAAAGATGACCCCGATCAGCACCACCGCAATATCGGCTCCGGCACGAGTAAATAGCAACATGGCCGGAATGCAAAACAACAAGAAACTGGCTGCAAGATGCAGCTTCTTCTCAAGCGGATTCATGATGGTCAAAACTCACTTTTCTTCAACGCGGCGGATATTTGGCAAACGCAACAGCATGTCACGATACGGCACAAGACTTGCCGGATCGGGATCAATCAGCCCCAATTTGCCCATGATATATCGCGCCAACACCGGAACTGCCGGGATAGATGCCCCGTCCCTGCGTGCCTTTTTAACCGCAGATACAGATTTACGATAAAGCTTCATGCGCACGTCACGCGACAGGTGCGGATAAGCTTGCAGGAAATTCAAATAAACCAGAAACCGGTCATGGTTCTGCTGCAATTTGTTTGCCGACAAATGACTGCCCATATCCGGGATCATGGTTACGATCATATCGGCATCGACAATCCGTCTGGCATGGGCAGCAAGGCGCAATGGCAAGGATTCATCCTGAATGAAAACAGCTTCATCACAGCCGCCTGCCTTGATGAACAGATCGCGCGCCACCAGCCAGGTCATGCGCACCATTCCCCGACCCAGCACACGTGCCAGCGGATCATCATGGACCGTTACGCTAAAATCCCCGCCGATCGGTGCGGCTTTCACGCTTTCGATCGGATCGGTGGTTTTGCGGCCCCGACCATGGACCATGTCCGCATCATGTTCGAGGGCCAGTGCAAGCAGGGTTGCAACCGCATCGGGTGCCAGAATTTCATCGCAATCAAAAAGCGCAAGATATTTGCCCTTTGCCGCCGCAGCCCCCTGATTAAGGCGGATGGACGGGCCGACATTGACGTCATTTCGGATGACCCGGACGAAATCGTGCCGGGCGGCAAAATCGTCAAGAATTTCAAGCGAATTGTCTCTCGACGCATCGTCAACAAACACAACTTCGAACGAAATTCCGCCGGTTTGCGCCACCAAAGATGCAAAAAAGAACGGAAGTGCGGCTGCCTTGTTATAGACCGGCAAAACGAAACTGACATCGGGTTGCATGATATCTGCAGCTCATTTTCTGAATGATGTCTGCTTTTAACCAGTCAAACCGGCTGCGCAAAGTTTAAAACTTGAAAATGCCCCATAAACGACAATACCCCAGCACATCAAAAATGTGCTGGGGTATGGTGCCCAGGAGAAGACTCGAACTTCCACGACCTTAAGGCCACTGGCACCTGAAGCCAGCGCGTCTACCAATTCCGCCACCTGGGCATAGGGGCATCTGGTTTGTCCGGAGTTTCCCGCCGGAACGGGGCGGAATATACGCGGTCAGGCTTAAGTGTCAACCAACTTTTTGATGGTTTGATGAAACTAAATCGCGCCAACAGGTATTTGCCCCGAAACATTAGGTTCTTGTTAGGTTTCTGGCAATTTTGCCGTCACACCGCATGGTCGAATAAATAGGCCAGAACACCGTTCAAACGGTTCCGGCCCTGATCGGTGGCACGAAGCCCCGCAGAATCACAAACCAGATCACCGGACTCGATCAGGATTTCGAGCCGGTCACTCGCCAGCACCTCGCGCGGTCCCTTGCCGATGATGCGATCAAAACGCGCAGTCGGGATGGTTTCATTAAGGCGCAAGCCCATCATCACCATTTCAAGCAGGCGCTCGTCCGCCTCAAGCACGGTTTCTTCCTGCGTGCCGTGGCCATGCTTTTCCACCCGATCCAGCCAGATATCCGGTGCCCGGTGACGGCGTACTGCCATCGGTGTCGTGTTGCCATCCGTGCCCGCCACCGCTTCGCGCCCATGCGCCCCCGGTCCGATGCCAAGATAATCGCCATAGCGCCAGTAAACGAGGTTATGGCGGCTTTCCTGCCCCGGTCTGGCGTGGTTGGAAACCTCATAGCAGCGATAGCCGGCCCGCTCGGTTTCTTCCTGGGTGATTTCATAAAGCTCGGTCGCAAGGTCTTCGCCCGGCACGACAAGATCGCCGCGTTGATGGAGAGTATAAAACTGTGTGCCCGGCTCGATGGTGAGCTGATAAAGCGAAATATGCCCGTTGGCGATCTTAAGCCCTTCGCGCAGTTCCGCCCGCCAGGCCTTGGGATCATGTTCGGGCCTTGCATAGATCAGATCAAAGGAAAACCGATCAAACACCGATGTCGCGACATCAAGCGCACGCATGGCTTCATCAGCACTGTGCAACCGACCCAGGAATTTAAGATCGCGGTCATTGAGCGCCTGAATACCGATCGATACCCGGTTGATGCCATTGGCCGCAAAGGCCGAAAAACGGTCAATCTCGACCGTGCCCGGATTGGCTTCAAGTGTGATTTCAAGATCATCGCTCACCGCCCAGAAGGATTTGATGTCTTCAATCAGCGCGCCTGCGGTTTCCGGGTCCATAAGCGATGGCGTACCGCCGCCAAAAAACACCGATCCGACCACGCGCCCCGGATGGCGGGCCGCGCCATGGGCAAGCTCTGCGCGCAATGCCGTGCGCCAGCGGGCGTGATCGACACTGTTAGCCACATGGCTGTTGAAATCGCAATAAGGGCATTTCGACAGGCAAAACGGCCAGTGGATATAAACGCCAAACGGCACGGTTTCAGCAAGCGGTGCGGACACAGACGGCTCGATTCATAAACGGAAAACAGGTGCCCCAAATTAACATGCATCGCCGATCACAACACCGGCGATGCATGCATGGGTTTGATGCGGGCCTAAAACACCCGGATCAATCTTCGAAACAGGCCTTGACCAATTGGGCAAAGGCATCGGCGCGGTGGCTCATCTCATGCTTTTTTGCCGGGTCCATTTCACCAAAGGTTTCGTCATATCCCTTCGGCTGGAAAATCGGGTCATAGCCAAAACCGTGGCTGCCGCGTTTGGGCCAGACGATTTCACCATCAATCTTGCCTTCGAAATTTTCCACATGGCCATCCGGCCAGGCCAGCGACAGGGCACAGATAAACGAAGCGCGACGGTCCGGATGGTTGCCGATCCCGTTATGGACTTTTTCCATCGCCATATCGAAATCCTTGTCCGGCCCTGCCCAGCGCGCCGAATAGATCCCCGGCGCACCATCAAGGGCAGACACCGCCAAGCCGCTATCATCGGCAAGTGCTGGCAGATTGGCCCCTTTGGCGGCGGCCATTGATTTCAGTTGCGCATTGCCAATAAAGGTTTTTTCGGTTTCTTCGGGTTCCGGAAGATCAAGCTCCCCGGCTGAGAAGACTTCAATGCCAAAGGGGGCCAGAAGTTCGCCGATTTCCTTGATCTTGCCTTTGTTGTGGCTGGCGATGACGAGTTTTTTTTCCGTAAAGCGACGGGCCATTTTCTTGCCTGAAACTGCGATATCCAACAGATGCGAAAAGCGGCAGGTGGGATGCCTGCCGCCAAAGACCGGGTCTTAAAGACCCAGAGCCTGCTTTTGTTTTTCAAACAGCTCTTTGCAGCCTTTTTCCGCCAGCGCAAACATCTGATCATAGGATGCGCGATCAAACGGCACATCTTCGGCGGTTGCCTGTACTTCGACAATGCCGCCATTGCCCGCCAGAACAAAGTTGGCGTCCGCCCCGGCATTGCTGTCTTCGGCGTAATCCAGATCAAGCACGGCTTCACCGTTATAGATACCGCACGAAATAGCTGCGACCGGCTGGGTCAGTGGAATTTCCTTGATCAGGCCAAGGCGACGCACACCCTGGAACGCCAGATGGGCTGCAACATAAGCACCCGTGATCGATGCGGTGCGCGTGCCGCCATCGGCCTGAATGACATCACAATCAAGGCGCATCTGCATTTCGCCCATGGCCTTCATATCGGCAACGGCGCGGATCGAACGCCCGATCAGGCGCTGAATTTCCTGGGTGCGGCCGGATTGACCACCACGGGCGGCTTCGCGGTTCATGCGACTGTCGGTTGCGCGCGGCAACATGCCGTATTCGGCCGTAATCCAGCCCTTGCCGGAATTACGCATCCAGCCCGGCACCTTGTCTTCGACCGTGGCAGTACAAATCACATGCGTATCGCCAAATTTGATCAGACAGGAACCCTCGGCATATTTGGAAATGCCGGTTTCAATCGTCACATCGCGAAGTTGGTCGGGGGTACGGCCGGAAGGGCGCATGGGTATGGAACCTCTTGGTTGTCTTGGCTGCAATCACACACCGGAACACAGCAAAATTGTCTTGAAAATCTGGCCCAAAGTAAGATGTGCCCCACCAAACGTCCAGCAGTTTCCCCGCATGTTTTGATCCATTTAGCTGCAAATTTGACGCAATGCAGATAAACCAACAACTTGAACCGGTCACATCGCGATGGCTGGCACGATTGGCCGTGCAATTGACGCAATGCAATTGCCTGACTAAATTCTCTCTATCATCCACCTGGAACAATTGACACGCAACACATGGCGCATTTTGACGATACATTGCTGGGCGACATGAATGCGCGGTCACGTGAAGTGTTCCGCCAGATTGTCGATGCCTATGTCGAAACCGGCGAACCCATCGGATCGCGTTCGATTGCGCGCCGGATGTCGGAAAACCTTTCAGCCGCGACCATTCGCAATGTCATGTCCGATCTTGAAGAAATGGGTCTTCTGGTTGCGCCGCATGTTTCCGCCGGGCGCCTGCCCAGTGAAAAGGGCCTGCGTCTGTTTGTGAATGCCCTGATGGAGGTTGGCGACCTTCCCAATGCCGAACGCGACCAGCTGACCAAAAACTGCGAACAGGCGGGCTATTCGCTTGATCAGATGCTTGGCGAAGCCACCACCATGCTGTCGGGCCTGTCGCGCTGTGCGGGGCTTGTGGTTGCGCCCAAGACCGATGGCATTCGCCTTAAACAGATCGAATTTGTTGCCCTGTCGCCGGGTAAGGTCCTTGCCGTGCTGGTTTCGGAAAACGGCAATGTGGAAAACCGAATCCTTGATGTTCCGGTAGATTTACCTGCCTCGGCATTGACAGAAGCGGCAAATTATCTAAATACCCGGTTGGCTGGAAAGACACTTGATGATGCACGCCTTCTGATTACCCAGGAACGTGATCGCCTGAAACAGGAGCTTGATGATCTTTCGGCCACACTGATTGATGCGGGCCTGGCAACATGGGCGGGCGGGGTCAAGGGATCGTCTCTGATCGTCAAAGGACAATCCCAGCTGTTGGAAAATATCGATACGATTGAACAGCTTGAGACCGTTCGCCGCCTGTTTAACGTGCTCGAAGCCCGCGATCAGATGATTGAATTGCTCGATGTGACGACGGATGCCCAAGGCGTTCAGATTTTCATCGGGTCGGAGAATAAACTGTTTGGTGGATCGGGTCTTTCGATGGTGATTTCACCCTATCAGAATGCTGAAGGCAGCATTGTGGGTGCAATCGGGGTTGTCGGACCGACCCGGATCAATTATGCCCGGATCATTCCGCTGGTCGATTACACCGCCAAGCTGGTCGGTCGACTGATTGGATAAATCGCGGCGCTGCGTGTCAGGCCGCATAACGTGAAAGTAGCAAGGTTAGCCATGTCGGAAACCGCAAAGAACACTCCGGAAGATCTGCAAGACGTCAATGCAGACGTCAATGCAGAGGAAACCGCTTCTGAAGAGGTCGCAGCAGAGGCGACAGACGAAGCCGTCGAAGATGCCGCCCCGCAGGACCCGATCGAGGCACTTGAAGCCGAAGTCGCGGAACTCAAAGACCGTCTGCTGCGTCAGGCCGCCGAGGTGGAAAATACCCGCCGCCGCGCGAAAAAAGACGTCGAGGATGCCGGCAACTATGCCATCACCAAATTTGCCCGTGACCTTCTGGATGTCAGCGACAATTTGCGCCGCGCCCTTGATGCGGCGGGCGATACGTCCGATGCCGACCCGGCAATGAAAACGCTGGTGGACGGGGTCGAGATGACCGAACAGGCCCTGCAAAAGGCGCTTGAAAAGAACGGCATCGAAAAGCTTGAACCGCTTGGTGAAAAGCTTGACCCGAACAAACATCAGGCCGTGTTTGAAATGCCGCATCCGGAATATCCCGACGGTCATGTCGCACAGGTCATGCAGGCCGGCTACGTCCTAAAGGGCCGCTTGCTGCGCCCGGCCATGGTCGGTGTTACCAAGAACCCGGCGGGCGATGCACCCGCACAGGACGACACCCCGGGCGGGAATGTCGATACCTCTGCCTGAGGGCGGCATAAACGATAAACCGGTTTTAGCGGATCGGGTTCACGGCCTCGCCAGATACACTTGGCGGGGCCGTTTTGTTTGCATACGTTCAATGATTCCCGCTTTCGCGGGAATGACGTAGGCTATTGGATCATCCATCACCCACAAGACCGTCATGCCCGCGCAGGCGGGCATCCATAAGGCCAAAGGACCGCACCCCATGCCGCTTCGCTCTGATCTGATCGACGTTTTACGTGATGAGAAAGCCCCGATTGTCATCCTGACCGGGGCCGGCATTTCCAAGGAAAGCGGCCTGCATACCTTCCGCGATCCAGATGGCATCTGGGCGAAATACGATATCTCCGAGGTCGCAACCCCCGAGGCCTTCATTGCCAATCCCGATCTGGTGCATCATTTCTATAATGATCGGCGTGCGGGCCTGCATGACCCGGCAGTTCAACCCAATGCAGCCCATCTGGCGCTGGCACGGCTTGAGGCCGACTGGCCCGGTGATGTGTTGCTGGTGACGCAAAACATTGACGATCTGCATGGCCGGGCAGGATCAAAAAATCTGATCCACATGCATGGCGAGCTTTTGAAAATCCGCTGCAATCACTGTGATCTTATGACCGACTGGCCCGGCGACCTTGCCAGGGAAACCCCGTGCCCGGCATGTGGCAAGGCGGGTGGATTGCGTCCGCATGTGGTGTGGTTTGGCGAAATGCCCCTTGAGATGGAACGCATCTATAGCGCCCTTGGCGAATGCGGGCTTTTTATCTCTATCGGCACATCAGGCAATGTCTATCCCGCCGCAGGCTTCGTTCAGGTCGCCCGCGAAGAAGCCGGGGCCGAAACGGTCGAGCTCAATCTTGAACCCAGTTCCGGTGCCACCCAATTCGATCACAGCCGCTATGGCCCCGCCACCGAACTGGTGCCGGCATTTGTCGCTTCTCTGCTTGGCGGGTAAATCCGCTTGGCGTGAATGATACCGATCAGGCTTCTGACGGCTTGGCTTGCGGATTTTCATCAGCACGGGCAAGCGTTGTCATGCTTTCCAGCGCCGCGTCCTCTTCGCTTTCATTGGCGGGTTTGGCCGCCCCGCCTTTGAAATCAAGCAGCATCACCGCCACCACGACAATCCCGGCCCCGATGAAAATGACCGGCACGGGCAGCATGTCAAAAAAGATCAGGTCCATGGCGACCGAAAATGGCAGGGCCGTATAGGCCGCTGGCGACACCACACTGGCATCCGCCACACGGACGGCACGCAGCACCATGTAATTGGTCAGCATGGCAAAGAAACCGGCACCCGACGCATATAACCAGTCGGCGATTGAAGCAGGATACCAGGTGATCATGGCAATCGGCACCCAGATCACAACCGCGATGATCTGCGGCCAGAACAACATGGAAAAATTGGTTTCGGTCCGGGTCAGCACCTTGGCAAACAGGGTCTGCGCAGAAAAGCAAAACGCCCCGATCAGGGCCGCAGCCACCCCCAACGGCACACCAAAGCCATCCATGCGCGGCACACACATCACCCAAACGCCGACAAGCCCCAAAAGGGTTGCGATTATTTTACGCGCCGTCAGTTTCTCGCCCAGAATTACCACCGCCATCAGCACGGTCAGCAATGCCTCGATAAACAGATAGGCATTGACCTCGGCGATGCTCATCTGGCGCAGCGCAAAGAACACGAAAAACAGCGATCCGTACCATAAGATACCACGTGCAATATGGGCCACCGGGCGGCGGGTTCTGATCTGGCGCGTGCCCATGAACAGGATAATCATCAGGAAAACCGCAACCGTGGTCAGCGCCCGCATCGCCAGAATCTGCGATGTCGGAACATCATGGGAAACAAGCTTGGCACAGACATCGACGAAAACACCCGATGCCATGGCAGCCGTCATCCACAGGACGCCGCGGAAATTACCGCTTAGTCGCGTTGCGATCATGATCAATCCTGTTTTCAGAAAAAGTACGGGGGTTTCCGGCAGTCCGGGGGAGACTGACTTACGTGGTGGCGCAAGGAGACATCAAAGAAACACGGCCGGAAACCCTGTATGGCGATGATATTGCCTGCTTGTTTTGAAAAATACGAATGAAGCTTTTTCAGCCATTGTTGAGATTTTTTTGACCCAATTTTTCATCAGTCCTGATAGGGTCTGGACCCAAAACAATAGAAAACAGAAAAAACCGTCTGGATGGAAACTCGATGCGCAGAAAACTGCCCCCATTGCGCGCCCTTGTCGCCTTTGAAGCCACCGCCCGTCATCAAAGCGTCAAAGGAGCTGCCGAAGAGCTGCATGTCACCCAAAGTGCCATCAGCCATCAGCTTCGCCAGCTTGAAGAAAGTCTTGGCGTCGTGCTGTTTACCCGTAAAGGCCGGGGGTTGAGCCTGACGAAATCGGCGGAACTTCTGTTACCGCGCCTGACCGAGGCGCTGAACGGCATTGCCGACATCACCGGCGAAGTCGGCCCGGACAAGGGCAAGGCGATCCGTATCGGTGCGCTGGCAACCCCTGCCTTGACGGTGCTTCTATATGAACTTGATAACCTGCGCGCCCGGCTACCGGGTGATATTCCCGTGCAGTTTCGCAAGATCGAATTTGATGACGGGCTTGATCCGCTTGAAATCGATCTTGCCCTTCAGATTGCGCCCAAAGACCTTCCGGGGCCAGAAGACTGGATTACCGAGCTTCTCACCCCCGAAGTCTATACCGCCTTTGCCGCCCCGGAATGGCTTGAAAAGCGCGGCTATGACGCCAGCAATGTCGATGTGCGTGCGCTTGGTCCGCGCGATATCCTGCTGATTGACAGCGACAGCGAACAGTTTTCCCAGATCGAACAATGGTTCAAGGATACCAGCTTTGCGCTGTCTGATTGCTGGACCTTCAGCCACCATATCTGGGCCCTCGAAGCCGCCCGTGCCGGTCAGGGCATCGTCGCCAGCACCGATGTTGTCGCGCGCAACTATGTTGAACGCGGCGAACTGGTGGCCCTTAATTTCCCGGATTTCATTTCGCACTGGTGGTATCGTCTACTGATCCGCCCGGCCCGGCAAAAAGACCCGATCGTGATCGAAGCCGCCAACTGGATTCGCGAACTGATCAACCCCAAAACCGCATCACTGGCCCGCAAAAAGGTGTTGTGATCACTGTGCAAACAACAGTCCGACAACGGAAAAACAGTTCAGCTCCATGAAGAATATTCTGATCACAGGCGGTGCGGGCTATATCGGCTCACACATATGTATCAAGCTTCGGGAAAACGGCTATCAGCCGGTCGTTTTTGACAATCTTTCAAATGGCCACCGCGACGCCGTGGCATCAGACATTGCTTTTATCGAAGCCGATATTCGCGACCGTGCTGCGCTAAACAAGGCTTTTACCGATTTCAAGCCGGTCGCCGTCATTCATATGGCCGCATTGATTGAGGCCGGCACCTCTATGGTCGCCCCTGCCGATTTCTATGCCGTCAATACGGCGGGTGCCCTCAACCTTCTTGAAGCGATGCGGCAAAATGGCTGCAAACATATCGTTTTTTCATCAACTGCTGCGGTTTATGGGAACCGTGACACAGGGCTGCTTTCCGAAACGCTCGATATTCGTGCAGAGAATCCATACGGACGGTCAAAAGCCATGGTCGAAACCATGCTGGCTGATTTTGCATCGATTTATGGCTTTCACGCCATTGCCCTGCGCTACTTTAACGCCGCCGGGGCCGATCCGATGGGCCGCACGGGCGAAAGACACAATCCCGAAACCCACCTGATCCCGTTGGTACTGCAAACGGCTGCCGGTCAGCGTGACCATATCAAAGTTTATGGCACTGATTATGATACGCCAGATGGCACCTGCATCCGCGATTACATTCATGTTGATGATCTTGCCAACGCGCATCTCAAGGCGCTTGGTTTCATTTTATCATCAGAAACCCCCGCGCTGGAGATCGTCAATATCGGCACCGGCGAAGGATGCTCGGTCAAGGATATCATCGTATTGTGCAAAGAAGTCACCGGGCGCGATTTCGCGGTAATTGACGATGCACGACGTCCGGGCGACCCGGCAAAACTGGTCGCAAATCCGGCCAAGGCCAATGCACTGCTCGACTGGCAACCGCAATATCCATCACCACGACAGATCATCGAGCACGCCTGGAAATATTATCAAAACACCCTTAAAAACACCCGATAAACCAGAAATTCACAAAATGATATCAACATGGCGCGCGCTCAATTCGATATTGATCGTCCGGCGTCTCGGCAATAGTGTTCGCGTGGGGATATCGGGAAACGTGAAATCAGAACAGGAATTTCACGTTAAAAACCAGGGGGAAAATTTTCGTGCATAAGGTCTCTGTCATCGTTTCGACCTATAACTGGCCAGAAGCGCTTGAAATGGTTTTGCAGTCACTCATTGATCAGAAAGATGACAATTTCGAAGTCATTGTCGCCGATGACGGATCCGGCCCGGAAACAGCCCAAACCATCGCCCGGATGCAACAGAAATCTCCTGTTCCCATCAAACATTTCTGGCAAGAAGACAAAGGTTATCGTTTGTCGCGCGTCCGCAACGGGGCGATCGCAATGGCCGAAGGCGACATTATCGTCTTTACCGATGGTGACTGCTGTCTCATGCCCGATTTTGTCGCCCGTCATCGCAAGGCAGCGGAACCTGGCTGCTTTGTGACGGGCAAACGTGTTTTCCTCAAAAAGCGCTTTACCAACCTGGTGATGAAGCATCGCCTGCGGTTTCACAAATGGCCGCGTGCTGTATTGTTCATGCTGGGCCTGACTGGCAATGCCAATCGCCCGTTCCAATTTATCCCCATCCCGCAAAGCCGCAAAAGCCTGTGGGCACATGCCAATTGCTGGAAAAAAGCGCAAGGCTGCAATATTGCCGCGTTTCGGGAAGATATCCTCAAAATTGGTGGTTTCGACGAAGCCTATGAAAGCCACGGACTGGAAGATTCTGATTTTGTCTTGCGCATGATCCGATCAGGTGTCCGGCGTAAGAATGTGGAATATGATTCTCCCGTACTGCATCTCTTCCACGGGCGATCGCTTCCGGATCGTCATGCAAAGAAATCCAAGAATCCGGGCTATTTCCGAAATCTCGAAGCAGAAACAACCCGTTTCTTCCCGTTGAAAAGCTCCTTGCTGGCACTTTCAGAAACGGCGTAACGTTTCGCATCAAAAGTATCATTTCCTGCCCCCTTGGAAGCGGCGGCGTTTCGCGATAAAAGGGCGGCATCATTTTCCTTCGGATGCATCTATCGCATCTTCGAAGCTCATTTCAGCCGCCCTGGTGATCGGGGCATGCGTTCAAAAAGCGAAAGGGATTTTCCCAGATGGATCTCAGCAAGATTGCCGTTGGCAAAGATGTTCCGTGGGACGTAAATGTCGTCATCGAAATTCCGCAGGGCGGACCGGTTAAGTACGAAGTAGACAAAGACTCCGGTGCTGTCTTTGTTGACCGTTTCCTGCACACCTCGATGTATTATCCGGTCAATTACGGCTTTATCCCCAACACCCTTGGCGAAGACGGCGACCCGGTCGATGCCATGGTCATGTTCCGCGAGCCGGTCGTTGCCGGTTCTGTCATTCGCGCACGTCCGATCGGCGTTCTGATGATGGAAGACGAAGCCGGTCAGGACGAAAAACTGATCTGCGTTCCGCATGACAAGGTCGACCCGTACTACACCGACATCAAATCCCACGAAGATCTGCCGCAGATCCTGCGCGATCAGATCCAGCACTTCTTCGAGCGTTACAAAGACCTCGAAAAAGGCAAATGGGTAAAGGTTACCGGTTGGGAAGGCGCTGAGAAAGCCGCCAAACTGATCGAAGAAGGCATCACCCGCCTCGGCAAGTAATCGGTAAACAAGCAGCAATTGGCTGCTTTAACACCATCAAACGGGATCAAACCCGTCCTGCAACGCTCCGTCATTTTTTGGCGGAGCGTTGTTTTTTTGGCATTTGGCAAAAACCGCAAAGCCAACCGGCCCTCTGGCCTTTTCCATCAAGGATTTGTGAACAGGGTGGAAAATCGCCACAGATGCCACAAATTTACCTTTGTTATTCCTTATCCTTGTGCGCGTAATTCAAAACATACGCTCGTCAAAGATACCCGATATTCCGGCCCATCCAGCAAGGTCTCTGATTGAATGCAAAGCAACGTTGGTGCAGATGCGCCGCCCGCACCGCTTGAATTCTCGGTTTCGGCCGAGGGTTTCGTGCATGCTGGCCCCCATCGGTTTCGTTGCGCCCTCGGGGTGAATGGCATCATTGATGCGGATCACAAAACCGAAGGGGATGGCAAAACACCCGCCGGGCGCTGGCAGCTGCGCTATGTGATGTATCGTGCCGATCGCAGACCCTGCCCGCGCACCAAGCTTCCGGTCACCACCATATCCTTTTCCGATGGCTGGTGTGATGATCCGGGCCATCCCGATTACAACTGCCCGGTTCGCCTGCCCTTTGATGCCAGCCATGAAAAGCTGTTTCGCGATGACCATCTCTATAACATCATCGTTGTTCTGGGCCATAATGACGATCCGCCCGTCCCCGGTAAGGGATCGGCCATCTTCATGCATATCGCCAAACCCGACTATAGCGGCACCGAAGGCTGTGTTGCGCTGGCGGAAAAGGACCTTGAAACACTGCTTGAACTGGCCGGCCATGAGACATTCATCACCATCAATCCGTAAAATCATGGACTTGCCGTTTTGGCAACGACAGCCTAGTTTCAAGAGCGCGATCAATTCACAGGACAGGCCATGATTGAAGACGATTATCTCTATAAAAAAGGCGGCGTTGCAGGATTTGGCTCTCGTCTGAAGGCCATTTTCGGATCGGGAAAATTCTGGGTACGCAGCCTTGGTGTGATCGTTCTGATTGCCGTGATCTATTATCCGGCAGGCATGGCGCTTGTGCATCAGATTGATGATAACCCCGACTTTGCTGGCAATTATCAAGGGGGCAGTCATGCGGTCAGTACCGCAGCCGGCCTGATTGACCGCGAGGTCAACCAGAACCGCTGGACGGCCAATGACCCGTTCTTCCTGCCAAGTGCAGCCCTTGATAACATGCCGAATTTCCAGACCGGCATTGTCTATGCCCTGTCGCGCTTTGCCATCGAGCTTTCCGATCAGATCGGCCGGACCCGTGGCTCAAGCCAGGTTGACCCCGATCTTGACGATGCAGCCGGTCTGCTGAAATTTCGCGGCGATAAATGGGTGTTTGATCCCAGTGTTTCGCTTTTGCCCGGTGTCACATCCGAACAGCAATACCGCGAAGCCATCCGTGCGCTGGAACGCTATAACACCCGCCTGACCAATGGCGAGGCCGTCTTTGAACGCCGTGCAGACAACCTGCAGGAAACACTCAACCGCTTTGCCAATGATCTCGGCTCGGCATCGGCGCTGATTGATGACAAGGTCGAAACACCGTCGATCTTTGATCGCACCGCTGATGATGTTTTCTATGCCACCAAGGGCCGGCTTTATGCCTATAGCCTGATCCTGCGCGATCTCGGCACCGATTTCGAACAGATCATCAATGAACGCCAGATCGCCCCGGCCTGGGCAGAAATGATCGGCTCGCTTCAGGCCGCCGCCGCCCTTGATCCGATGGTGGTCGTCAATGGCTCGGCCGATGGCATCATCTTCCCCAATCATCTGGCGGGTCTTGGGTTTTATCTGTTGCGCGCCCGCACCCAGATGCGCGAAATCAGCAGCATTCTGCAACGCTGATATCCCCCCTAGTGATCACAGTTTGCGCCGCATGGAATACCTGAGTTGCGCGCTGCGACTTGATCTTTTGTGTTTTTTGCCCCATTTAGGGCCTAACAAAATGAAATAGAGATTGCTGCGTGCACGCTGGGCCATGCGATGGGCCACGGCCCCGACGTCCCGGCAATCAGAGTGAGAGGACAAGCCGAAAATGTTCATTCAGACCGAACCGACCCCGAATCCGGCGACACTCAAATTCCTTCCGGGCGAAGAAGTCATGGGCCGCCTTGGCACCGCCAACTTCGTCAAGGGTGACGAGACCATCAAATCGCCGCTTGCACGCAAGCTGTTTGAAGTCGATGGCATTGCCGGTGTGTTCCTGGGCGGTGATTTCATCACCATCACCAAGGATGACTCCAAGGATTGGCAGACCCTGAAACCGCAGATTCTTGGCGGTATCATGGAACATTACACCTCGGGCCAGCCGGTGCTTGATCAGGATTCCAACGCCGCCACCGGTACCAGCTCTGCTGCCGAAGGCGATGACGAACTGGTCAGCCAGATCAAGGAACTGCTTGATACCCGTGTCCGTCCGGCTGTCGCCCAGGATGGCGGTGATATCGTGTTCCACAAATTTGAAGATGGCGTCGTCTATCTTGAAATGCATGGCGCATGTTCGGGCTGCCCAAGCAGCACCGCGACCCTGAAAATGGGCATCGAAAACATGCTGCGTTACTACGTACCCGAAGTTCAGGCCGTCGAGCCGGTCATGGCCGACTAAGCCGACAAGGACCGTCAGACAGTTTTCCGACCGATCACGAAAATGATCCCCCATCAGATGACCAACAGGCCAATCGGTAAATTGTCCACGCCCCTTTTTACGAGTCGTTAACAATTTCGAACGCCCGGCGCGAACTTTTGCCCGCGCCGGGCGTTAAAAATTCGCGCCGAACGAAAAGGTTTTCTTGGCGTTTTCAACTCTCGGAGACATTGCCCGTTGCGATCATGAAGCGCGACAGGCATAGATAAGCTCCTTTTGAGATGGACAGTTTTGCTGATCCTGGAGATTCGATGATGACTAGCGCAAAAACAAATAGCTACCGGAATACTGCGCTTGCTTCGATTATCGGAGCGGTTACCTTCCTGTATATTGGTATTTTTGCCGGAATTGATCTTTCTCCGATGCCGGAAAGTATCAAGACGGCCAGTCTGAAACCCGCTCCGGAGCTTGAAACCGTCAAAAAGAAAAAACCGGTTTATCGCCGTGGAACGGAAGTGATCGCGCTCAGCCAGTATTTCAAAAGCATCGGCTATACCTTAAACGATGTCTCCGAAGTGCCCCGCGTTTATATCAAGCGCGTGCCAAAGGGCCTTGGCGATCTCGAATCCGTTGACGAACGCAAACAGATGTTCCTGCGCATCATGTTGCCGCTCGCCATGCGGGTAAACGAGGAAATCACCGCGCGACGCGAACGTCTTCTGGCCATTCAGGCCAAAGGTATTTCCGGCATCCCGGTAAATGAAAGCGACCAGCAATGGGTCAATCAGTTGATGAAACGCTATCGCGTGACCGATGGTGGCATCACCGCCCTTCTTGAACGGATTGACGTGATCCCGACATCGCTGATCCTTGCCCAGTCCGCCGAAGAAAGCGGCTGGGGCACATCGCGCTTTGTGCGCACGGGCAATGCTCTTTTTGGTCAATGGGCCTGGGGGGATGACGAAGGCATCGTTCCCAAAGGTCGCGAAGAAGGCAAAACCCACGTAATCAAGTCATTCGGCAGTTTGATGGACAGCGTTCGGGCCTATGCCCGCAATATCAATTCCCATCCGGCCTATCAGTCATTGCGCGACCGCCGCGCAACGCTGCGTGCCGAAGGCCAAATGATCAGCGGCTGGGAACTGGCCGAAACCCTGACCAAATATTCCGAACGCGGCGAAGAATATGTCGACAGCCTGCATGCAATCATGAGCGTGAATGGCCTTAACGAGCTCGATGGCCTTGCCTTTGCCGCCGGCGACGTTCCACCGCCGCCCAAAGTGCTGGCAGCACTCGAAGAATAACGTTCGATCGACATCTTGAAAAAGGGACCTGACCGGGTCCCTTTTGCATTTCGATCCCGCAAGGAACGTTACGAACGCCCGCGATAGATCCAGCCTTTTTCGGATTTCAAAAGCTTGATCTCGTCTTCGATCACCCGGCGTTCCCCGACCTTGAAGTCACCTTCCTTAAGCGCGAGCATCTTGGTTTTCACCAGATCAAGCGCATCACGCACCGTATTGCCGACATCATCCATCGATCCGGCAGCCTTGCCCTTTTCAGTCACGTCATCGGCAAAATCGGCAACGGTGCGATCAAACACAAGTTCATAACGCACCATGACAATCACTTCGTTGTCGTCTTCGGAAATGCTGTTGGTCTTGGTCACATTTTCCACATGCCCGACCTTGGCATAGGGATCATCACGGAACCGCTCGATCACGGCAGTGGTGATTTCATCGGCTGTCGGGCCGCCGGCCTGTTCATCTTCGCAGGCAGCAAGCAACGGGAAAAACATGATAACGGCGAAAAGCCGGGTCAACTGGCCCATAAGCGGTTCCTGTTTTCTAAACGTTTTATATATTCTGCCGGACTTTTGCCGCTGTGATGTGGCAAAAATCGGGACAAATGTCACATCCTGCTGTCACCACCGTCGACAATAGGGCATCCATGCCAAACAGATTACCACTCATCCCCCCAAAAAAGGCAGGCTGAATTTAGGTGCGCAATCCCGACCTGCTTCTGATAGACACATGATCTGATATGGTATGGATATCAAACCTGTTTTCAGTCCTTGAAAATCACACCACCGCTTTGCAAAAATCCGAGCAAGTCACGTGATACTCGATCTGATCATCGCCGTCGCAACCATTGCTGTTGCGTTTGTTCTTTCCATGCGCCGCGTTTCGCGCTCCACCACATGGCGCGCCGTTGTCACACCGCTGGCATCGATCATCGGCAGTGGTTTTCTCATTCTCGGCCCGATGCTCAATCTCGGCTATGGCGGCTTTGCACCGCTGGCCATGCTTGTTCTTTGTCTGGTGGCCTATATGTACGGGGCCGTGATCCGCGCCAATATCGCAGCCGGCGAAGACGCCATCATCAAAGGCACCTATGGCAAACTGGCCCAACGGATCGAAATCCTGTCCACCTGGGCGCTGGCCTTTGCCTATATCATCTCGGTAACCTATTACCTTAATCTTCTAGGGGCCTTTTCGCTTAGCCTGACATCCTTTGATTCCGCCCGGGATGCAAAGATCATGACCACCGGTGTTTTTGGCATCATCATACTGGTCGGCTGGTCACGCGGTTTCAAAAGCCTTGAACATCTCGAATATGTCTCGGTCGGATTGAAGCTGGCGATCATTGCCGGTCTTTTGCTCGGATTGATGGCCTATTTCGGCCAACAGACCGTCAGGGACCAACTGATCTTCAACAATCCGAACATTTCCGGCTGGTCGGCCATTACCATGGCCTTTGGCCTTCTGATCACGGTTCAGGGTTTCGAAACATCGCGCTATCTCGGATCAAGCTATGATGCCGCCACGCGCATTCGTTCCATGCGGTTGGCACAGTGGCTTTCGACCCTGATCTATCTGGTCTATATCCTTCTGATTTCCTATGTCTTCGCACCCGATCAGATGTCGACCTCGGAAACCGGGATCATCGACATGATGGAAATCGTCGCTCCGATCCTGCCCTTTATGCTGGTGGCTGCGGCCTTGGCATCGCAATTCAGTGCCGCCATTGCCGATACCAGCGGCTCAGGCGGGCTTTTTGCCGAACTGTCGCATAATCGCATTACCGAACCCCAGGCCTATCTGGCGCTGGGCATCATCGGCATTGCCTTGACATGGTCGGCCGATATCTTTGCGATTGTCAGTTACGCGTCGCGCGGCTTTGCAATTTATTACGGCCTGCAGGCCGCTCTGGCAGCGGTGATTGCCATAAAACGCCGTGATGGCGGGCATAAAACCGGTTTCTATGCCGTGCTGGCCACCCTTGGGGCGGCGATTGCCCTATTCGGGCAAGCGGTGGAATAACAGCCATAATACCCGGCCAACGAACAAGGCCGGAATCAAGATATGAAAAAGGCGGAGACTGCAATCACAGCTCCGCCTTTTTTGATGTGCGTTTCTTGCGGGCTTAGCCGTGCTCTGCCTCGTGCGCGGCAAGCGCTGCAAGATTGACCAGATCGTTCACCGTCGCCCCCATCTGGGCAATCTGGGCCGGTTTTTCCAGACCGATCATCACCGGCCCCACCACCGTGCCACCGCCAAGCTTGTCAAGCAGCTTGGATGCGGTTGTCGCCGCATGAAGGGCCGGCATGACAAGAACATTGGCCGGGCCTGACAGGCGGCAGAACGGATAGAGTTTGAGCAGCTCGGTATCGAGTGCGACATCAACGGCCATATCGCCATCAAACTCGAAATCGACATTGCTGCTTTCCAGAATGCCCACCGCTTCGCGGATACGGTCGGTATCCTCGCTATAGGGGTTGCCGAATGTCGAATGCGATACCAGTGCCACACGCGGTTCATGGCCCATCTGGCGGGCTTTTTCCGCCGCCTGAATGGCGATTTCGGCCAGTTCTTCGGCATTGGGCAGATTATGCACCCGCGTATCGGCGATAAATACCGTCCGGCCCTTGGCGATCGCAATCGAAAGCCCCATCGGGATTTCGCCCTCTTTGGCGTCAATCACGCTGGCAATATCGGCAAAGCTGCGATTGAAGTTACGGGTAAGCCCCGTGATCAGGCCATCGGCATGACCCTTGGCGACCATGACCGATGCAAACACGTTACGCTTCTGGTTCACCATGCGCTGACAATCGCGCCACAAATACCCTTTGCGCTGCAGGCGTTCATAGATGAACTCGGCATATTCGGTATTGTGTTCCGAAAGGGCCGCGTTACTGATTTCAACGCCCTCAAGGCTTTCGATACCAAGCTTTTTGGCACTTTCATGAATGCGGTCTTCGCGGCCGATCAGGATCGGCGTGCCATAGCCCGAATTGCGATAGGCCACCGCCGCACGAATGACGGTTTCTTCTTCGCCCTCGGCAAAGGCAATGCGTTTCGGGTGTGCTCGGACATAATCGGAAATCAGCTGCAAATGCGCCGCTGTCGGATCAAGGCGACCGCGCAGCTGGTTTTCATATTCGTCCATATCGATAATCGGACGGCGCGCCACCCCGCTATCCATTGCCGCCTGGGCAACCGCTTTGGGGATCGCGATGATCAGACGCGGGTCAAACGGGGCCGGGATGATATATTCCGGACCATATTGCAAACGCCGCCCGGAATAGGCTGCCGCCACTTCATCGGGCACATCTTCACGTGCAAGCGATGCCACGGCCTGGGCGGCGGCAATCTTCATTTCTTCGTTGATCGTTGATGCCTGAACATCAAGCGCCCCGCGGAAGATATACGGGAAGCCCAGAACGTTGTTGATCTGGTTGGGATAATCCGAACGCCCGGTCGCACAGATCGCATCATCACGGATGGCAGCAACTTCTTCGGGTGAAATTTCCGGATCCGGGTTGGCCATGGCAAAGATGATCGGCTGTTTGGCCATCGATTTGACCATTGCCGATGTCACCGCACCTTTGGCCGACAGACCAAAGAACGCATCGGCACCATTCATCGCATCTTCAAGGGTTCTGGCATCGGTTTCGGCAGCATGGGCCGATTTCCACTGGTTCATGCCATCTTCACGGCCCTTGTAGATCACCCCGCGCGTGTCACACATGATCACGTTATCAGGCGACACACCCATGCTTTTGACCAGCTCGCAACAGGCAATGGCAGCGGCCCCCGCGCCATTGATGACAAGCTTGATGTCTTCAAGTTTGCGCCCCGTCAGGTCACAGGCATTGATCAAACCCGATGCCGCAATGATCGCCGTGCCATGCTGGTCATCATGAAACACCGGAATGTCCATGATTTCGCGCAGGCGCTGTTCAATGATGAAGCATTCCGGCGCCTTGATGTCTTCAAGATTGATGCCGCCAAAGGATGCCCCCAGGAAGCGCACGCAATTGACAAACTCGTCAACATCCTCGGTCGACACTTCAAGATCAAAGCCGTCAACATCGGCAAAGCGTTTAAACAGAACCGCCTTGCCTTCCATCACCGGCTTGGATGCCAGCGCCCCGAGATTGCCAAGGCCAAGCACGGCTGTCCCGTTGGAAATGACCGCAACGATATTGCCCTTGGAAGTATAATCATAAGCCGTCGCCGGGTTCTTGGCGATTTCAAGACACGGCACCGCAACACCCGGTGAATAGGCGAGCGAAAGATCGCGCTGAGTGGTCAGCGGTTTCGATGCGGTAATTTCGATTTTGCCGGGGCGGCCGCTGGAATGAAACAGCAGCGCTTCACGGTCACGAACCTTGATTTCTGTATCTGACATTGTGTTTTTCACTGACGCTTGCGTGATGAGATGGAAAGCAACCTGTTCGGTCTGAATTGTTGTTGTGTGTAAATTTCCCTGATCGACAAATTTCCGGTGTGGGACCGTCATGTCGGACCGCCCAATAAATCAGGCTTCGGGCCCCGGGTCAAAGGCGACGTTAACGGCAACCGCAAAATTACGTAGCGTTTTCCGTATGTTGCGTCGCAGCATATTCATCGAAACAAGCCGTTTAGGAATGTAAATTTCAATCATCAAATCGCCGGACCAATCCCCTTTGGCATCAAGCCCGGAAAAATAACCTGTTATTTTTCAGAGAAGTAATCGAACCCGCCCAAATCCCCAAAGACGCTGCATCCTCTATTGCACCGCGCAATCGGGTCCTGCCGATCCCGACAACATAAACTTTCCACGATACGAAAAACGGGGACCAAGGCCCCCGCATTTCCGTATCAACAGCTTTTCAATCGCATACTGTCGCCAACTTGGTCGCCCGGCAACGGGACGGCTTATTTCGGCACATGCAGATGGATATTGGTTGCACCATGCTGTTCAAGAATGGCACGTGCCTTGGCCTCGGCCCCCTCATGGTCCGGGTCGATCCGCACCCACAGGATCACCGAACCGGCATCCACCGCGCGGGCGAAATCATCGGTATGGGGGGTGGATGTCACTTCTTCGATAAATTCGCGCAGTGCCACCGCACCGACGCCTGCCCCGACCGCAAGGGCCGCAGCCGCAGTTGCCGCCCCGCCAAACAGCGCAATCGCACCCGATGCCACCAATGGCACTTCATATTTGGCTTCACCGACCAGGGCGGTCAGAACATCCGACCAGGACCGGCCATCCTTGCCCGCCACGTCAATCGATTCATGTGAACTGAGCACCGACAAATCGGTGCGTTCAAATCCGCTATCGCGAAGCGCACGCATGGCCGCATCGAAACCGTCTTTGGTATCAAACAGTCCGACCAGTTCCGGGGCCTGCGGGGTGGTCTGTTCTTCTGCCATTTTGTACGCTCCTTGGTGACTGTTATTCTGTCGCGGGAATCCGCGATGCTTATCTATATAGATTGCGCGGAAATTCAGGCGTTGCAATGGCATAGATCAAGTTTTATCACCGCACCATTCCGGGTCATTCTCGACGCCTCTCGTCATTGCCTTCAGGGTTTGCTATCAAGTCATCATGAACCAGATCGCCGATACATCCGATACCACACCAACAGCCCCTTCCTTCTCCAAGGAAGGTGCAACGCCAATGATGATGCAGTTCCTTGAAATCAAGGAACAATATCAGGACTGCCTGCTGTTTTACCGGATGGGCGATTTCTACGAGCTGTTCTTTGACGATGCGGTCAAAGCCGCCGAGGCCCTCGATATCGCCCTGACAAAACGGGGCAAGCATCAGGGTAACGAAATTCCCATGGCCGGTGTTCCCGTCCATAGTCACGAAACCTATCTTCAGCGTCTGATCCGCAAAGGGTTCCGGGTGGCCGTTTGTGAACAGATGGAAGACCCGCTTGAGGCCAAAAAACGCGGGGCAAAATCCGTGGTCAAACGCGGTGTCGTCCGCCTGATCACGCCCGGCACCCTGACCGAAGACAGCCTGCTTGATGCAAGGCGTCACAATTATCTGGCGGCTGTTTCCGAGGTACGTGGCAAGATTGGCCTCGCCTGGCTTGATATGTCGACCGGGGATTTCTTTGTGCAGCCGTGTGACATGGCCGGGCTTGGTGCCGCTTTGGCGCGGCTTGATCCGGGTGAAATCCTGTTTTCGGAAAAGATGTTGAACCGATCCGAGGTTTTCGACATCTACGCAGAATACAAAAACATCATCACCCCGCAGCCAAGCGCGCGCTTTGATGCTGATAATGCGCAGTTGCGGCTTAAAAAGCTTTATGAGGTCGAGGCGCTTGATGCCTTTGGCGGCTTTGAAGTTGCTGAATTGTCGGCTGCTGGCGCATTGATTGATTATGTCGAACTGACCCAAAAGGGCCAGATGCCCCGTCTTGCCCCGCCCACCCGGGTGGCCGAGGGCGCGGCAATGGAAATCGATGCTGCGACGCGTCGGTCGCTCGAACTGATCCAGACGCAATCGGGTGAACGCAAGGGATCTTTGCTGTCGGTGATTGACCGCACCAAAACCGGTGCCGGGGCGCGGTTGCTTGCTGCCCGCCTGTCCGCCCCGCTGACCAATGCCGATGACGTCAATAAACGCCTTGATCTGGTGGAATATTTCCATGACCGCGACGGATTGCGATCCGATCTGCGCACGGCCCTTGGCGAATGCCCCGATATTGAACGTGCGCTGTCGCGTCTTTCGGTCGGGCGCGGGGGGCCGCGTGATCTGGCGGCGATGCGCGATGGTTTGGCTTGTGCCTTTGCCATTGGCAATCTTCTCAATAAACCCGATGGCGGCAATGACGGCCTGACCACCCAGCCCGAAGCCCTTTGCGAACATCTGACCATGATGGGCCATCACGGCGATCTGATTGATCTGTTGCGCCGGGCAATCGCCGAAAGCCTGCCGCTTCTGGCGCGTGATGGCGGTTTCATTGCCGGGGGCTATCACCCGCCGCTTGATGAATTGCGTATGCTGTCAAGCGAAAGCAAAAAGCTGATCGCCAATCTGCAGGCCCGCTATACCGAACAAACCGGCATCACCAACCTTAAGGTCAAACATAACAACGTACTTGGCTATTTCATCGAAGTGTCGGCCAAAACTGCTGATAAAATGATGGAAATCGATGAGTTTATTCATCGTCAAACCATGGCCAATGCGGTGCGCTTTACCACCGTCGAACTGTCCGAACTTGAAAGCAAGGTCTCCAAGGCCGGTGATCAGGCACTTGCCCTTGAACTTGAACTGTTTGAAGAACTGGTCCAGGCCGTTCTGGCCAAGGCCGATGACATTGCCAAATGTGCGCAGGCCTTGGCCGGGCTTGATGTGTCAGCCGCCCTTGCCGAACTCGCACGTGATCAGGGCTGCATTCGCCCGACCATTGATAACAGCCTTGCCTTTGATATCCGGGCCGGTCGCCATCCGGTGGTCGAAGCTGCCCTGCGTGAAAATGGCGATGCGCCCTTTGTTGCCAATGACTGCCGCCTTGAAGATGAACAAAGCCTGTGGCTGATCACCGGTCCGAACATGGCCGGTAAATCGACCTTCCTGCGCCAGAATGCCCTGATTGCCGTTCTGGCCCAGATCGGCGCATTTGTGCCCGCCGAACACGCCCATATCGGTGTGATTGACCGGCTGTTTTCGCGCGTCGGCGCGGCCGATGATCTGGCGCGCGGGCGATCCACTTTCATGGTCGAAATGGTTGAAACCGCATCGATCCTTAATCAGGCCACCGAAAGGTCGCTTGTTATTCTCGATGAAATCGGGCGCGGGACGGCGACCTTTGATGGTCTCTCGATTGCCTGGGCGGTGGTTGAAAACCTGCATGAAATCAACAAATGCCGTGGTCTTTTTGCCACCCACTATCACGAACTGACAGCCCTTGCGGCCAAACTTGAACACCTGTCGTGCCACACCATGCTGATCAAGGAATGGCAGGGCGAGGTTGTTTTCCTTCATGAAGTCGGCGCAGGCAGTGCGGATCGGTCCTATGGCATTCATGTTGCCCAGCTGGCCGGTCTGCCAAAACCCGTGATCAAACGCGCCGAACAGGTGCTTAAAACCCTTGAAAAAGGCGAACAGGGCGGGGCCGTGTCCAAACTGGCCGATGATCTGCCGCTGTTTGCGGTTGCCATCGAACAGGCCGAAAAGGAAGAACGCGCCAATAGCCCGGCCCTGTCGGAACATCAAAAGGCGCTGCTTGATGCCATCGCCGACCTTGATCCCGACAACATGACCCCGCGCGAAGCGCTTGATGCGCTCTATCGGTTGCGCGATCTATAAGCTGTGGCATGATAAACGCATGAAAAACAGGCACCTTGCCCCCATATCAGGCAGGTGCCTGTTTTGAATGTGGCCCAAAACCCTTGTCTGCCGGGGGCAGCGGGCCCATTTCACGATTCGGCACGCCAGATGCAAGGGGCGTTGCAAAATCCGGTGTGAATGACGCGCCTTCTGAAGGATCGTCAGGAATGCCAAAAGATGGCTGATCGGCATAAAGGCCGCCTCAATTCCGACCAAGCAAGCGCAAGGAAACCGCCCGACGTGACCTACAAGATCAAGAAACAGCGCGAAATCATCGACCGCAAAAAAATCTTTGCCGAGCTTGAGGCCATCGCAAAAGACCCCGATCTCAAAAGCTTCAAACAGCGCACAGCTGTTCTTAACAAGCTGAAATCGGTACTGGAATCCGGACGATCCGTGATCCGGGCCCGCTTTGAACAAAGCAATTCCGGGCAGGAAACGGTATTTTCCAACAGTTTCCTGATGGACCAGATCGTGCGACTGATCCATGATTTTGCCGCGACATTCGTCTATCCGCTGCACAATCCGACCAATGAACAACGCATGTCGGTGGTCGCGGTCGGTGGGTATGGCCGGGGCGATATGGCGCCGCATTCCGATGTCGATATCCTGTTTCTGTTTCCCTACAAACAAACAGCGCACGGCGAACAGATCGTCGAATTCATCCTTTATATGCTGTGGGATCTTGGGCTTAAGGTCGGGCATGCGACGCGTTCGGTCGATGATTGCCTGCGCATGGGCAAACAGGACATCACCATTCGCACCAACCTGCTTGAAAGCCGCTTTGTCTGGGGTGATGAAGAAACCTATGACCTGTTTCGCGCCCGTTTCATGGATGAACTGGTCAAAAGCACCGGCCTTGAATTCATCGAAAAGAAACTTGAAGAACGCGATGACCGCCATGTGCGCATGGGGGATTCGCGCTATGTGGTCGAACCCAACGTCAAGGATGGCAAGGGCGGCCTGCGTGACCTGCACACCCTGTTCTGGATCGGCAAATACCTTTATCGCGTCAATTCACCGATGGAACTGGTTGATCTCAAGGTCCTGACCCGCAAAGAAGCCCGCGGCTTCCTTAAGGCGCAAAACTTCCTGTGGGCGGTGCGCTGCTGGTTGCATTATCTCTCGGACCGCGAAGAAGACCGCCTGACCTTTGACATGCAGCGCGAAATCGCCAGCCGACTGGGCTATACCGATCATGCCGGGGCATCGGGTGTTGAACGCTTCATGAAGCACTATTACCTGATGGTCAAACATGTCGGCAATCTGACGCGCATCTTCTGTGCAGCCCTTGAAGAACGCCATCAGCGCCGCCCGCTGATCCGTTTTCCCGGCAAGCTGTTTGGCGCACGCGAAATTGACGGGTTCGAATTGCGCAACGACCGTCTGACGGTCGAAAGCCTCGATGTCTTTAAAAAAGACCCGATCAAGATTTTGCGCCTGTTTCTGGTCGCCCATCAAAACGGGGTCGGCATTCACCCCGAGACGCTGCGCTGGATCACCCAAAGCCTGAAATATGTTGATCACAAGCTGCAAAACGACCCGGATGCCAACGAGGTCTTTCTGGAAATCCTGACCCAGCGCAACAACCCCGACATCACGCTGCGCAAAATGAACGAAGCCGGGGTGCTCGGCCGCTTCATCCCCGATTTTGGTCGTGTGGTTGCCCAGATGCAATATGACATGTACCACACCTATACCGTGGACGAGCACACCATCCGCGCCATTGGCATCCTCAATCAGATCGAATGTGGCGAACTGGCCGAAGACGCCCCTGTTGCCACCCGCATCATGGGTCAAGTGATTTCACGGCGCGTTCTTTATGTCGCGGTCCTTTTGCATGATATCGCCAAGGGCCGTGGCGGCGATCATTCCGAACTGGGGGCCGAAGTTGCCGAAAAGCTGTGCCCGCGTCTTGGCCTGTCGCCTGCTGATACCGAAACCGTTGCCTGGCTGGTCAAGGCCCATCTGTGGATGAGCCTGACCGCCTTTAAGCGCGACCTTAATGACCCCAGCACCATTCGCGCCTTTGGCGATCTGGTGCAGTCCCATGAACGGTTACGTTTGTTGTTGTGTCTGACGGTTGCTGATATCCGCGCGGTTGGCCCCAATATCTGGAATGGCTGGAAAGCAACGCTTTTGCGCGAACTTTATTACGCGACGGATGATCTTTTGTCCGGCGGCCTGAATGCCGATAGCCGCGATTCGCGCGTGGCCAATGCACAAAGCGCCCTGCGCGCGGCCCTTGCTGACTGGCCCGAACAGGATATCGAAGATTTCATCGAACGCGGCTATCCATCCTATTGGCTGAGCTTTGATACCGATGTCCATGTGCATCATGCCCACCTGACACGCGCGGCAAAGGAAAGCGGCGCGGAAATCACCGTTGATGTGCGGATTGATACCGAAATTGATGCCACGGAAATCACCGTACACACCACCGACCATCCCGGCCTGTTTTCCCAGATTGCCGGTGCCATGGCGCTGTGCGGGGCCAATGTTGTCGATGCCAAGATCCTGACCCTTGCCGATGGCATGGCGCTTGATACCTTCTTTGTCCAGGACACCAATGGCGAAGCCTTCAATGACAGTTCCAAGCTCGAACGTCTGCGCGAAACCCTTGAACAGGTCATTTCCGGGCAATTGCGCCCCAGTCGGGAAATCGAACGCCGGCAGACCAAGGACAACAAACACCGCACCGCCGTGTTCAAGGTCGAACCCAATGTCATTATCGACAACAAGGCCAGCCGTACCCATACGGTGATTGAAATCACCGCACGCGACCGTCAGGGATTGCTCTATGACATTACGCGCGCGCTTCGTGATCTGTCGCTTCAGATCGCCTCGGCCCGGATTTCAACCTTTGGCGAACGCGCCGTCGATGTGTTTTACGTCAAGGATGTGTTTGGTCTTAAAATCGACAGCCGGACCAAGTTCGTACAGGTCAGGGAAACCCTGACACAGGCCATTCGCAACGATTGAACATCCCCCGACACCCCGGCCCGGATTGCCAAAACAAACCGGATCGATCCATATCCGCGCGTAACCCTTGGTCACGCCACGATAGGGATCAGATCCGGTCGCCCGGTCCATAAGACCGATTTGGTGCATTTTTTTGGAAAGTGTGACGGACGAGGAAGGGTAAAACCAAACCCGACAACGCGGCCTGTTTGGCGCCCTGTCGAAATCCTCGGAGTGCAGCAGGTTGAGGTGGATCCCTTAATTCCCCGCCCGTCTGTATTTGAGGCTCGCGTCCCAACGACTCCTCAGCGCGACGAAAAATAAGCTCATCGCAATCGTTTTTCTGTGACGGCTGTCACAGCAACCGCAAGAAATTGCGGCAATTCAACGAGTTTCACAAAAAAGAAATATAACAGTCCCCCCTTACAGCCCCGTCATTACGACTTATTCACCTTCGGATGTCAGATTTCTTCTGCAACGGCGGGGCTTCCCGCAAAATTCGCCGCAATTGCCAGATATCCGTCGGCCTGTTTGCCGACTGTTTGCCGATGTCCTGATACGGAACGCTTAACCCATGTCGCTTGTTCGCTCTATCGCCACGGTAAGTGGTTTTACCCTGCTATCCCGGTTGCTGGGATTTTGCCGCGATATTCTGATTGCCGGAATGCTTGGTGCCGGCGGTATGGCCGATGCGTTCTTTGTGGCGTTCAAGTTTCCCAATCTGTTTCGCCGCCTGTTTGGCGAAGGTGCGTTTTCTGCGGCCTTCATCCCGCTTCTGGCAGGCGATATTGAAAAACGCGGTCTGGATGCGGCCCGCGAATTTGCCGCACGCGCTATGTCGATGCTGGTCCTGATCACCGGCTTTCTGGTGGCGATCATTGAAATTCTGATGCCTTGGGCGATGTATGTGTTTGCACCGGGCTTTGCCGAAGACCCGGAAAAATTCGCACTGGCCGTCGAACTGTCGCGTATCACCTTCCCGTATCTGGCGTTTATTTCTGCTGTCGCGTTGATGTCGGGTGTGATGAATACGCTGCATCGTTATGCCGCCGCCGCCGCCGCGCCGATCATTCTCAATATCTGCCTGATCGCTGCCCTTTTGGGGCTGACACCGGTCACGGAAACACCGGCCCATGCGCTTGCATGGGGGGTGGCGATTGCCGGGGTGGCACAGTTCGTCATGCTGGTCATTGCCTGCAAACGCGCTGATTTTGCCATCAAATGGCAATTGCCGCGCATTGATGACCGGATCAAGCTTTTGGGCAAACGGATGATTCCGGGCATGATCGGGGCTGGCGTCTATCAGATCAATCTTCTGATCGACACCATGTTGGCTTCTCTGGTTTCCGACGGGGCGGTTTCCTGGCTTTATTATGCCGATCGTGTACAGCAATTGCCGCTTGGCGTGATCGGTATCGCGATTGGCACGGCCCTGCTGCCAACGCTGTCGCGCCAGTTACAGGGCGATGATGCCAAAACCGCCATGCACAGCCAGAATCGCGGCATTGAAATCGCCCTTCTTCTGACCTTCCCCGCCGCCGTGGCTCTTGGGGTCATGGGCTTGCCGGTGATCAATGTTTTGTTTGAACGCGGCGCATTTGGTGCGGAAGAAACCCTTATGACCGGCATGGCGCTGACGGTGTTTGCCTTTGGCCTGCCGGCATCGGTTCTGGTCAAGGTATTGGCACCGGGCTTTTTTGCGCGCGAAGATACCAAAACACCGATCCGTATCGGCATTTCCTGCATGGTGCTTAACATCATCCTGATTGTGGCTCTGATGCCCTGGTTCGGGCATCTTGGCATTGCGGCGGCAACGTCGGTTTCGGTCTGGGTCAATGCCGCCTCGCTTGGCTTTATCTTGCACCGGCGCGGGGATCTGGCCTTTGATGCCCGCCTTTTGAAACGTGTGCCGCGCATTCTGCTGGCATCAAGCCTGATGGGTGCGGCACTCTGGTTTGCGATTGATGCCTTTTGGCAAAATGATGCGCTTTCGATCACACGCATCACCACCATGGCAGTGATTGTTAGCGCGGGCATGGCCATCTATGCGGTAAGCGCCCAATTGCTTGGCGCGACCAGCTTTTCCGAGCTCAAATCAACATTGAAGCGTGGAAAACCCGCCTGATCGGATTATTTCCAGCCATTTCCTGACAAGCAGCTTGACCTTACAGGACAGTGGGGCTTAACTCGCGCGCGAAACTTGCATGCTCGTCCGCCGGCGGGTGTCCAAAACCTGGCGGAGTATGCAAGTCCCCTTACTCAAGATATGAAATGGACGACGACGTTATGGAACGTGTGTTTTCGGGCGCTCAGCCCACCGGTAACCTTCACCTTGGCAACTATCTTGGCGCGATCCGCAACTGGGTCACACTGCAGAAGCAATATGAATGCATCTTCTGCGTGGTCGATATGCATGCCATCACGGTCTGGCAAGACCCCAAGGAACTGCGTTCCAACATCCGCGAACTGGCCGCCAGCATGATCGCATCGGGCATTGATCCGGAAAATCAGGTGCTGTTTAACCAAAGCCAGGTTTCCGCCCATGCCGAACTGGCCTGGATCTTTAACTGTGTCGCGCGCATCGGCTGGATGAACCGCATGACCCAGTTCAAGGAAAAGGCCGGCAAGCATCGCGAAAATGCATCGCTTGGCCTTTATGCCTATCCGAGCCTGATGGCAGCGGACATTCTGGCCTATAAGGCGACCCATGTGCCGGTCGGCGAAGACCAGAAACAGCATCTTGAACTGGCGCGTGATATCGCGCTGAAATTCAATACCGATTACGATGTCGAAGGCTTCTTCCCGCAGCCCGAACCGCTGATCCTTGGTCCGGCAACGCGTGTGATGTCGCTGCGTGACGGTTCGAAAAAGATGTCGAAATCCGATGCATCGGACATGTCGCGCATCAACATGACCGATGATGCCGATACGCTGGCCAAAAAGATCCGCAAGGCAAAAACCGATCCGGAACCACTCCCGTCCGAGGCCGCCGGCCTTGAAGGCCGCCCCGAAGCCAAGAACCTGATCACCATCTATGCAGCCCTCACCGACAGCACGATCGATGCGGTTCTGGCAGAACATGGTGGCACGCAATTCTCGGGCTTCAAGCAGGCACTGACCGACGTGGTTGTGCAAAACCTGGCCCCGATCACCGAGGAAATGGCACGTCTCAAGGCCGATCCGGCCTATATCGATTCTGTTCTGGCCAAAGGTGCAGAACGCGCAGACGCCATCGCCCGGCCGATCCTCAAAGAGGTCAAGGAAATCGTCGGTTTCCTCAATAGCTGATCGCGAAAGTATCACCTGAACAAGCTAAAAGCCCGCCGGTTTGAACCTGGCGGGCTTTTTATTTCGGCTTCAAAATAACCGTTATCAAATCGCATTACCGGACTGTGCCGGGTTTTGCTGCATCGCCTGATATTTCTTGAGACCATCCATCATCGTCTGGCTGAACCAGGCCCCCACCGGGGCATCGCCATTCAGATTGTTTGATGCCTGCTGCAACAAGGGATGGCTGGCCGGTTCTTCATCGGCGGATGCACTGGCAACTGTTGCCGATCCGGGCCCATCTGGATTTTCCGGGCGGTCATCAGCCACCGCATTGTTGCCGGCACGCGCATCCGCAGCCATGGTCTGGGCCTTGTCACGGCCAAGAGCAGCATTAAAGCGCGCGGCCATTTCCGCCGCCGAAAGGGGCGCACCATCTGCACCGGTGGTCTGAATAGCCGATGCGTTGCCATCAACGGTTTCGGCCTCAACGGCGTTCAATTTGGCATGTTTGGCTTCATGAGCAGCTATTTCCGGAGAAATGGCAAATGCATGGGCCTGACGGTTAATGCGCCCGCTGCTTGCCGCCCGTCCCCAAACGGTATTCGCATCGCTGCTATTGGATACCGGGCGCGCTACGGGTTCATTTGCCGTCGCGCTTGAAGATACCATGCGGTTAAGGGTCGAAACCGGGTTTGCCGTCCCGGCCGAGGCCATGGCAACGGTCAGTTCTGCCGGATCGGTTGCCTGCCCCGAAACAGCATTTGCCATTGCAAGCTCTGCCCGGGGTGATATCGGGGATGCCTGATTATATGCCGCTTGCGCGACCTGTGCACCATCCTGCGTCACCTGCGCCACCTGCGTCACCTGACCCCACGGCACATTCAGATCAGATGCCTTTACGCGCAAATCTTGCGGTCTATCGGCAGAGGCCAATGTCGCCTGATTGATCGGGGCAGCATCAATCGGGGTGGTCGGCGCGGATTGGACGATGGTTGCCTGTTCTGCTGCCGGTGCTTTTTGGGGTTGGTCGGCCGTCATCCACGGCAACACAAGATCCCCCTGATAGGCACCATTTTGCGCCACATCAGCCATTTGATCATGCGCCGAACCTGTGGCCCCGGTCGCCCCGGTCGCCCCAGTCGCATCGGCCACTGCGGTGCCGTCATCAATGCCGCTGCCGCCAAAGCTGTCTTCGACAAAGGCCATGACGTGGCTGCCGGTATCCTCGCCCGTGACCGCATCAACCACGGCATCAACGGCCGCACCGGCAAGGCCGAACACCCCGCCAAACAGGCCACCGCCGACAACGCGCGCACCATTGCCGATCTCGTCCCCGGTCAGGGACCGATATATCATCCCGACGCCGGGAATATGTTGCAAGGGATTGATGACATCGAGAAAGTCGGTGAACTCAAAACCGTCATCACCAAACATGTATTGGGAAAATGTCCGGCCATCGCCATCAGCCGAAAGCTGATCAGCCGCACCGGATTGGGCAAACTTGTCGTTTGCCACACCACTTGCGCCGCTTGCGCCACCGGCTGGGTTACCGGGCGAAATTTGCCGCCAATTCTCACCAATCGACATATCTGTCCTCCTCTTGCCATCTGTTTTGCAAAAGGGGTGCCAGTTTTAGCGCAAACTAACGCATTGAATTATATTGATTTTTCTGGGAAAGAATTTCGCCGGACTTGCCTGCCGGAATCTTCTGCCGGGTAGGAATGGCACTTTTAATCAGGCGAATTTTAAACTGTGTCGGATGCGACGAAAATGACAGATCCACGAGCACTGGCGTCCCGCTTAAAACAGGTGACCGGCCCGTTCTTTCTTGGTCTGCAGATAAAATTCATTATGACCATTGGACGGGAATTTGTGCGCAACACGCTCTGATACCGTAACCCCCCAATTTTCAAGCCCGGCCATCTTTTCCGGATTGTTGGTCAGTAAACGCACTGTTTCAAAGCCCAACTGGCGCAGCATTTCTGCCGCCGGGCGATACACACGTTCATCGGCATCAAAACCAAGTTCCTCGTTCGCATCAAGGGTATCAAACCCGCGATCCTGAAGCGCATAGGCCCGCAATTTGTTCACCAGCCCGATGCCGCGTCCTTCCTGACGCAGATACAGCACAATGCCGCCCTGCCCGCTTTTGGCGATTTCCGAAATCGCCCCGCGCAGCTGCGGACCGCAATCACAGCGCAACGATCCGATCAGGTCGCCGGTAAAACATTCCGAATGCAACCGGATCAAAGCCGGTTTGTCCCTGGCCGGTTCGTCAATCACGATGGCCAGATGTTCCTGCCCGCCATCTGCCGGGCGAAAGGCAATCACCGTGACATTTTCCGCGTCTTCAAGCGGCACCCGTGCCTGGCTGACCTGCCGCAGGCTTGCCGCCGATGCGTTTTCATAGCCATTGATATGTTCTGATGGCAAAACCAAAAGATTCTGCGCAGCTGCCAGGGCATCAATCTGATCGGCATCGACCGGAACACTCACCACAGCGGGCAATAACCGTGCAAGTTTCGAAAGCCGGATGGCGGCGCTTTCTGCCATGTTGATCGCCCGCCAGTCCCCGTCAGGCAACCCATCAAGTTCAAGCAACGGATTGGCAATCTGACCAAGGCGATCAGCATCGATTTCGGCTGGATTCTTGGCAACAAAACCCACAAATGCATCATTCGTGCGTACCTCGCCCAGTGATTTGGCACGCACACGCGGTATGACAATCGCCGGACTGACAGTGCTGCTGGCGATGCCGCGCAAACGTTCCAGCCCCTGTTGTGGCAACGGTTCGGCCGCAATCACCGCAACCCCGTGGGGTTTGCCATTTTCCTGGCCCATGACCAGAACAATTTCGCCACGGCGTAAATCTGCCACGGCACGCGAAACCGTAATCAGGTCGGTCGCCGGAATCAGATTTTTGTCTTTTTGGGCCGTCACGGCGGTGCTTTGGGTCATCGGTTTCTTGTCTTTGTGATCACAACATCGCGATCCGGTGGCGATGGGGCTGGATAAACACCCGGTTTACTTCATATAAGCGCATCAGGTGGTGAATAGCAGCTTGGCGGTGCTGCGCAAAATCGCAGGAAGAAACGCATCTTTCAAGATTTTACGACATGGCCCGGCAGACAAATCACCTCTACTACCTAATCCGGTCGGGCCCGGAGTTAAAGGACCAAAGCGAAAACAGTTTGTTCTTGAAAATGCAACTCAAGATGCTGATCTTTAAAAACGTATTGCATAGACGGTGCCCCCGGGACTGATAGACTACCCTGTGTCGGAACGATAATGAAGACACCCGGTATCCGGTTTAGGCAGGCTATATATAGACGGGAACGGACAAGCAGCAAGGGATGGTGAATGTCGACAGGTAAACAGGTTCTGGTGGTTGAGGACGATCCCGCTCTCAGCCAATCTTTGACCGAACAGCTCAGGCTGCATGAAGACTTCGAATGTGTGGTGGCCAATAGCGGCAAGGAAGCTCTTGATCTTGCCAAGGATTCCTATTTCGATGTCATCTTGCTTGATGTCGGTTTGCCTGACATGGACGGGCGCGATGTCTGCAAATTGATGCGCCGCGCCAATGTCAAATCGCCGGTTATCATGCTCACCGGTGCCAACAGCGATTCCGACACCATTCTCGGGCTTGAATCGGGTGCCAACGACTATGTCACCAAACCGTTTCGGCTGAATGTGCTTTTGGCGCGCATCCGTGCCCATATCCGTCAGCACGAACAAAGCGAAGATGCGGTCTTTGTCATTGGCCCATACAGCTTCCAGCCAAGTGCCAAAATCCTGATCGAAACCGAGACCGAGAAAAAAGTCCGCCTGACGGAAAAGGAAACCTCGATCCTGAAATTCCTGTTCCGTGCGGGTGATAAACCGGTCAGCCGCGAAACCCTGCTTGATGAAGTCTGGGGTTACAATGCCGGTGTGACGACCCATACGCTTGAAACCCATGTTTACCGCCTGCGTCAGAAAATCGAAAAGGATCCGTCAAACGCAGCGATCCTGATTACCGAGCCCGGCGGATATAAACTGATCCCGTAATCAGGTTGTGGTTTTCAAACCAGCCGAAAGAAAATCCCGCATCTGCGGGATTTTTTTGTCACAAAACCTGGAACTTACCGTCATTGATATCGTCCTGATTATCCACAGGGCGGCCAAATTTCCCATAAAACAGACGTAAAAATCAAAATTACGTGCAAAATAGGGCTATTTTTACCGTTTTTTACCCGAAAACCCGGCTCAACAGCGGAAAAAAGCCCTTGTTTTGCTATTTAATAGCCTCGGGACCCAAAAATTGCCGTCCCAACCCGCACATGGGTCGCGCCAAACCGGATTGCCGCCTCATAATCGCCGCTCATGCCCATGCTTTTGATTTTCAGACCATGGCGATCGGCAATCTTGGCCAAAAGGGTAAAATGCGCGGCCGGTTCCTCGTTGACTGGCGGGATGCACATCAATCCCTTGATCGGCAGATCGAGCTCTGCGCGGCACATCGTGATGAAATCATCCGCATCCTTCGGCGCAATCCCGGCTTTTTGTTCTTCTTCGCCGGTATTGATCTGAATGAACAGATCCGGGCAGGACCCGGTTTTATCGCGATGCTTGGCCAGCGCATTGGCAAGCTTGGGCCGGTCGACGGTTTCGATCACATCAAAAAGCGCGACCGCATCCTTGAGTTTGTTGGTCTGAAGCGGCCCGATCAGATGTAGCTCGATATCGGGAAATTCCGCCCGCAATCCCGGCCATTTTCCTGCCGCTTCCTGAACCCGGTTTTCACCAAATACCCTTCTGCCCTCAACCAGTGCCTTGCGGACATGATCGGCATCGTGGTTTTTGCTGACACAGACCAGTGTCACATCCTTCGGGTCGCGTGTGGCGGCCGCGCATGCTGCATTGATATTGCTCTGAATTTCAGCAAGGTTGTTGGCAACATCGGTTTTGTCAGATGACAGATCAGGATGGCTCATGAATGATGTTCCTTCATCGGTAACGCTGCCGGCACGGCGGATCACAGCAGGTATAGCTGCCAAATCGGGAGTGTATCAATGGATAAGACCCTGTTAAAGCAGGCACGCAATCTCAATAAGCGCAATGGCCGCAATAATTGCCCGATTCCGCCGATTGTGCTTATGACCGATGACAAACGCCTGCCCGATCCGGAACCTGCCATCCGTGCCCTGCCCCGCGACAGCATGGTGATTTTTCGCCATTACGATCACCCGATGCGGGCAGAACTTGGTGCACGCCTGAGCACCATCTGCCGCGCGCGGGGCATCCTTTTTCTGGTGGCCGATGACGTTTCGCTCGCCCTTAGACTGCGGGCTGATGGTCTTCATTTCCCCGAATATCGCGCTCTGAGTGATCCGGGCATTTACCGGCGAATTCCCGATCATCTTCTGCGCACATCCGCCTGCCATCATGGCCAGACCATCCGCCATCTTGCGCAATTGCCACGGCAAAACCGCCCTGATGGCGTTCTGATCTCGCCGGTTTTCGCAACCAAAAGCCATCCGGGCAGCGCGTATCTTGGATTGCAGCGTCTGTCGAAAATGAGCCTGCTGTGTCACGCGCACGACATGCAACCGATCGCCCTTGGTGGCATTGATCGCCGAAATGTCGGCACATTGCGCACTTGTGCTATTGCGTCGGTGGCGGGGATCGGGTTTTCTGTCGGTTGATCGTCAAACCAAAATATCCCGCTTAGAGTCAGGACCGAATGCCCCGCAACTTGCATCCCGCTCGCAAGAAATTCACCCGCTTTGCGTCAAAGAAACCGTTTCAGTTCGGCCTGCCCAATGTCAGCCCGGCGCTTGGGCAAAGTTCGGATGGCAGCCCTATTTATCTGACGCGGGCCAATTCCCTATTGCGCCAGCAGGCACTTGCGACAGCACCCGGGGTAAAAATCAAGTCTGATATCTTTCGGCCGCTGGTTCTGCCACGCGCGCAATGGTCGGAAACCGACTTCGCGCAAAGCGCTGTGTTGTTTCTGATCCCCGATGATGCGTTGGGCGATTGCGTTGGCATGGTTTTGTTTTTACGCGCCTTTCGGCAACGTTACCCTGCGGCGCGAATCGGTGTTTTAAACAGTGCCGGTGCCTCTGATCTGTTTGCCACGATTGATCAGATTGCGATTTTTCAGCTTTTCATTTCGTCAAAGCACCTTGCCGGCTTTGATACCGTGATTGATCTGAGCGAAATGGAAGGCTGGGAAACGATTGACCGCATGCCTGTTAACCCCGAAGAAGCGCTTTGCACGGCATTTGACCTTACACCCGTCACCTTGCCTGAACGCGCACCTGTCCTCAAACCGGCCATGAACATCGCGATCCTGCCCATGGCGTCGTCACCGTTGCGCAGCCTGCCGCCCGCTTTGGTCAACCAGATGGCAGCCCTTCTGGGTAAGGCCGGGCACAAGGTCACGATCAGCCTGAATGCCTATCAGGGGGTGATGAGGAAATATAAAAACAGCCTTGATCTCGGCGCGCAAGGCAATATTGCCGCAATTGACGGCTTCAAGACCATCGGGGAGCTTACGGCATTCATTGCCGACCAGGATTATGTCGTGCTGGCCGATAGTGGCCCGGCCCATATCACCAAACTGTTTCAGACACCGGGATTGGCGATTTATACATCTGCATCCGGGCAAGTCCTGCAAGGACGGCACCGCAATTTACGAAGCTGGCAAAGCCGGTATGAAGGTGAATTCTGCTGTGCCCCCTGCGGACTGGCAAAACTGCGTGCCAGTGCCGATGGCAAAATCGGCTGCATGGGCAGTCTGGAACTTCCCATTGATGCGCTTGGCGATGTCCCGACACAAAGCAACAAGGCCATCGCCGAACAACTGACCATCGACGCGCCGGTTCCCTGCGTTGCAGAGCTGCTCCGCGACCAGAAAGACATTCTGGACGTCCTGCGCGACGATCTGAAAATCGCCTGAACTGTCGCTCTGTGTGTCGCTCGCGCGATGGCACGATAGCAAGGCCAAAGTCCCAAGGCCGCAAGGTCGCGGGCTTGCCACAAACAAAAAGAAGGAGGCGATTTCTCGCCTCCTTCAAACGTGTCATCAAATTCCGAAGAATTAGAAGGACAGAGCCAGGCCGGTAACCGCGCCATAGCCGTCATTGTCGGTACCGCCTTCAACTTCATCATCGAACCAGAAGATCGATGATTTCCAAGCAACGCCTGCACCGAGGGTATACGCCAGACCAAGGTCAACCGTGTTGAGTTCACCCGCACCGGTCAGGGAACCATCAGTATCGGCGTTACCATAATCAGCATAACCATAGGTCAGGGAAACAGCCGCTGCATCCATTGCATAGGAAACACCGATGTCGAACTGATCGGTATCGCTTACAGCCGGGGTGCCACGATCGCTGATGCCATAATCATCTTCGGTGTGGGAATACGAACCACCAAAGGTAAAGTTCGCAACGCCAACGTTGAAACCACCGCCATAAACATTGCCTTCGCCGCGGTTTTCACCGATGGCAGACACGCCGAACGAAACACCGTCAAAATCACCCGTATATTCTGCACCAACAGAAACGATGTTATCGCCATCGCCAGAGGTGTCGCTGTGATAGCCACCGATTGAGCTACCGTCGACAGTGGTGTCAAACGAGCCGTTACGACCGCTATCATCGGCGAAGGATACGCCAAGACGGAAGCCATTCAGGTTCGGGGTGTAGTAAGTTGCACGGTTCTGGTCGCCACTGGTGGTGCTAGTATCGATCAGATAAGAGTCAACCCAAAGGCTGAGGTCCCCGTCGTTGACGCCAACCGGGCCAACAGCCGGTGCGACAATCTGCATGGAGTCTGCTGCACTGTCGTTTTTACCGACTTCAAGGCGACCAAAGTTACCGTTTACATAAAGGTACTGTTCATCAATCTGGTCACTGGAGGTTTCCCCCTCAAGCTCGACAACCGCACCAACTTCGATGCCGTTATCAAGGGTGGTTGAACCTTTGAAGTGGATTTCAGTGTTGGACTGGAACGCGTTGTTGCGACCATCAGAACCGGTATTGTCTTCATCAGCGACACCGATCCACTGGTTCATGAAGCCGCCGACCGAAAGTTTGATCGGCTCGGAAGCCTGTGCGGAACCCGCAGCCGCGATAGCGACAAGTGCGCTCGATGCAAAGAGAATCTTTTTCATCATCACCCTCAATAAAAAACGTTGGAAGCGAAAGCACGAACCAAGTGCCCTTCGCTCTGCGCAACAGATAAGGCCACTCAAATGACCAATGGTCAACAACAACAAATGACCAATGGTTATTTATTTCGCGTAGCGTTGCACAATTGCAACATGACTTTGGTGGGGTTAGGATAACGAACCGTGAATTCTCATACAAAAATTTATGGAATATACATGACCGTTGGTCACTTTTATCAGCAAAGCCGGTATCGAGTGTCTCATCTGGTTTGTGCACAAAATCAGAACACAGTCGTAATTATCAAGCCATCGAGATTAGGGTGATTAAATTGACGGGGAAATGTCGACTCCCACCACTGGCAGCCATGTGTTGCTCAGAAAAAGCGGCATATGAAGGCACTTTATCCCGCAAGAGCTATTAGTCGGCACGCACGCAAACCACTTTTACATGCCGCCATAGTCAGAAAAACAAAGGCCGACTGCCTGATTACCATCAGGACCCTTGCTCTCACACGAGAGGTCTATAGAAGGGATGCTATTTTTGCTGGGAAAGTATTCTCTGGCTTCAATGCCAATACAATTATCCTGTCCGAAACCAAGATCCTCGCCAATCAAGTGTATGGGGGTTTTAATACAGGAAAGACAAAAGGTTTTTAGGCTAGAAATTAGCCGAATGCATAGTCACTGATGTCCAATAAAAGACTTCGATTAAAAGTCATCTTCAGAAAATGCAAAAAAAAAGGGGTGGCCAAAGCCACCCCTTTCGTCTGTTTCAAATTCCGAAGAATTAGAAGTCAAGACGCAGACCGGTAACCGCACCGTAAGCATCGGTGTCAGCACCAGACTGGTTGTCATCTTCGCCCCAGAACAGGGAGGTTTTCCAAGCAACGCCAGCACCAAGGGTATAAGCCAGACCAAGGTCGATTGCCTGGGTCTCAACGTTGTTACCTTCGTCATCCTGGTATGCATAGGTCAGAGAGACTGCAGCTGCGTCCATTGCATAGGAAACACCGACGTCAAATGCATCCGTGTCGCCACCACGGTTGGTGGTAGCGCTTTCGGAAACAGCGTAATCGTCTTCGGTGTGGCCATAGGAAGCACCAACGGTGAATGCGCCGAAGCCAACATTTGCACCGAAGCCGTACCAAGCGCCTTCACCCTGATGTTCGCCTTCAGCCGACACGCCGAGGCTAAAGCCATCGAAGTCACCTTTGTATTCCAAGCCACCGGAAACGATGCTCATGCCGTCACCAGCCGAGTCGCTATGATAACCACCGATGGAGGTACCAGTAACGGTGCTGTCGAACGAACCATTGGTTTTGCTCTGGTCAGCATAGGAGAAACCAGCACGGAAGCCAGAGAAGCTCGGGGTGTAATAGGTTACACGGTTCTGGTCACCGCTCGACGGAACGGTGTCGATCAGCGAAACGCTGTCGGTCCAAGCGGTCATGTCACCATCGTTAACACCAACCGGGCCAACGGACGGTGCGGTAACGCCCATTGCGTCTGCTGCACTGTCGTTTTTACCCATTTCGAAACGACCGAAGCCGCCATTGACGAAGATATACTGTTCGTCAATCTGGTCAGCAGAGGTTTCTGCTTCGAGTTCGATAACCGCACCGATTTCAATGCCGTTATCAAGAGTGGTTTTACCACGGAAGTAAACTTCCGAGTCGGACTGGAAAGCGTTTTTCGCTTCATCACCATCATCAGAGTCAGCAATACCAGCCCACTGCTCCATGTAACCACCTACGGACAGGCTGATCGGCTCGGAAGCCTCTGCTGCGCCTGCGAAACCAACAGCGACGAGTGCGCTGGAAGCTACCAGAATCTTTTTCATCTTTTCCCTCAACGTCTTTGCATGCGTTAAACACAACAAATATCTTTGGACAGCTTTTACCGCCCGGTTCGAGAAGGATGGAGCCATCAATATCCAGCAAAGTCAACAAATGCTGTGGCAAAAAAAACACATTCCCACTTAACTGTTGTAAAAAAAACACACTCGTTTCCTTTGCCCCAAAGCGCAATGCCCCCTATATTGCTGGCAAAGTTGAAGTATCAATTGCTAACCGGGGTCGGACAAACGTGCATAATTCTGTATTGAAACTCTCGACAGTTTGCTCTTTGCTCGCATTGCTGATCGGCTGTAGTGCTGGCAGTCAAAGCGACTATGACAGTTATCCGGGATCTGCTCCCGGTGATAAACGTGTTGGGACAACAGGCCGTACAGCAACCGTTGCCGATGTCAAAAATGAAGGTGGGCTGTTCGGCAATGATGGCCTGAATATCTTTGGTGGTGAAGAAAAGAAACAAGAGGGTGGTTCCGGCATCGGCGTCAACAGCTTCCTGTGGCGTGCAACTTTAGACACGCTGTCCTTCATGCCGCTTAACTCTGCTGATCCGTTCGGCGGCGTTATTATTACCGACTGGTATAGCCCGCCCGAATCGTCGGACGAACGCTTCAAGCTGACAGCCTATATCCTCGGCACGGCTCTGCGCTCTGATGCGATCAAGGTTTCGATCTTCCGTCAGGTCAATGTCGGACCCAATCAGTGGCAGGATGCCGTGGTCGAACCCGGTACCGTGACCTCCATGGAAGACGCTATCCTGACCCGCGCGCGCCAACTTCGTATCGATAGCGCCACGGCCGCTTCACAATAAGGGGCATGTCGCACGGCACGACCTATATATCACCTCAATACAACCCCCACTCGCTTGAACGCGACTGGGGGTTTCTTGTCTGGCCGGGCTATCTGGATGGCTTTGACCTTGATACACATGGCCTCACCGCCTTGCGTGTCCGGATGTTTGATAAAATCATTCAATCGATCATGTCAGACACCCGGAGCCGCGTGATCTCTCAGTCCCATCCGGCTATTGTCAGCGCAGACGGGGTTTCGAGCAACGCCGGGCAACTTTGCCGCGACGTCGGGCTGGATATCCTGACACTCGCCCTTTTGGCCGATGTCCCCATCCATCGCCCCCTCACCCTTAATCACAACAGTCTGGTCGGTCATTGGCGCTGGCTGCGAGAAGTCTGGCGCCACGGGCGAGATCGACCCGCCATCCTTTGCGATGAAGCGGCTCGACAGTCGAGCGAACTCATTGATGCTTTGATATCGGGCAAAAACAATCTGGCCGTTGCGCATCTTCGCGACTCCTTCAAGAAAGTTCAAAGCACCCCCGAAAACAGCGGTGCGTATCTTTCTTTTCTCTATGGCCTAACTCTGTTTTGCCCTTTTATCGCAACCGAATTATTGTGGCGTCAGGGACGGATCAACCATGCCCCGCTCAGACGATCCGGCAGACAGGAAAACGAAGGTACCAATCAATGACATTGCGCGCGGTTTTGCCAATCATGGCACTCTTGGCCCTGACAACACTTGGCGCCTGCGGGTTTCGTCCGCTTTATGCCACAACGGACAATGATTATAACACCACCGCCAATATGGCCCGCGTGAAGGTCGCTGTGATCAGTGACCGGGTCGGACAATTGACCCGCAATGCCCTGATCGAAACGCTGACCCCGCGCGGACAAAGCGCAAACCCGCTTTATGATCTGGAAGTGACCTTGAGCGAATCGACAAGCGACCAGGGCTTTACCAAAGACAACGAAGCCACCATTTCAGATTATCTGATCAGGGCACAATATCGGTTAACCCGACGTTCTGATAGCAAGGTGTTGCGCGAAGGCAACGCGCGTTCACGCACCAGTTACAATATCGTCGATTCGGACTTTGCCAGTATCGAGGCCGAAGACACTGCCCGCGAGGATGCTGCGCGCAATCTCGCCCAGCAACTGGCCAATCAGGTGGCAATCGGACTGCGTTCGCAATAATCACCCCGGATCACTCGATTCACAGATTCACACCACCCCTAACGAACCACAAGGCACGGCATGAAGCTCAAGGCAGCACAGGTTGAAAATTTTCTGCGCGCCCCGGATGCGAAGGCCCAGCTCGTCCTGATCTATGGCGAGGATGAAGGCCTTGTCCGCGAACGGGCAACAAAGCTGGCCAAAACCGTGGTCGAGGATCTCAAGGACCCTTTCCGCGTGATCGAGCTTGGCGCCGCTCAGCTTAAGGAAGATACCAGCCGGCTGCGCGACGAATCTGCCGCCATGAGTTTCGGCGGCGGACGCCGGGTCATTCGTCTGCGCGATATCGGCGATGCACAGGCCCCGGTCATTGCCGACTTTCTTGGCGACCCTGCGGGCGATGCCTTGATTGTGATTGAAGCCGGAAGCCTCCCGACCCGTTCCAAACTGCGTCAGGCGGTTGAAAAAGCCGGCAACGGCATGGCACTACCCTGCTATGCCGATAGCGGCCGCGACATCGAAGCCCTGATCCATTCGATCATGGAAGAACACAAGCTGCGCATTGACCGCGATGCAACCAGCTATCTGGTCGCCAATCTTGGCTCGGACCGCATGATTTCACGCAGCGAGCTGGAAAAGCTCGCGCTTTATGCGCTGAAAGAAGGTCAGGTCACACTCACGGACGCCATGGCCTGTGTCGGGGATAGTTCGGCACGCCACTATGACGATGTCATCCAGGCCGTATCACAGGGCAATGTCGTTAACCTCGATGCCGCCCTCACCCGTCTGGTCGAAGAGGGCCTTAACCCGGTCGGGGCTCTTCGCATGATGATCAGCTATTTTCAAAAACTGCATCTGGTCAAAGGTCAGGTGTCCCAGGGGGCCAGTGCCGATCAGGCAATGAAATCGCTGCGCCCACCCCTGTTTTTCAAGGCCGCCGATCAGTTCCGCGCCAACCTGAACAACTGGGCCGTCAACAATCTTCAGCGTGCCTTGCAAATCCTGCTGGAAGCCGAAAAGGACTGCAAAAGCGGTCTTGCAATCCCGGAAACCATTGCGCACCGCGCCATGATCAAGGTTGCGGTTGCCCGACAGAAACAGGTCCGGCGTTAGAGCAATTTCGACCACACGCACCGAGTCGTATCATCGACCTTTATCCCGGTACGCCAAGAAAACAGGCATGCCGCGCAATACGACATGCCTATAATGACTCGTGCTTTTCAAAGAATAGACTTAGAGAATCCGCTTCACCTCAACCGATCCCCGGCGCGCTTTGGCGTCTTCTTCTTTAAGCTTTTCGAGCTGTTTGATCTTGTCCCGGCTCAGGTCTTTCATGCTGGTTTTGCTTACGGCTTTTTTCCGGTGCTCTCGGCCACCTCCGCAAGCGCATCCTCATCAACCTGATCCTGTGCGATCGGAATATCGCCTTCGGGCTCCCCGTCGACCTCAGGCGAATCGACCGGCACGGCCGGAGCACCTTCATCAACAATATCGGCAATCGATTCGAGCTCTGCGGTCAGCGCGTCTTCATCCTCATCCTCTTCGATAAACATCGAATCGAATTCGTTTTCGTCACTTTCACTTTGTACCGACTCGCTAACAGCCTCATCCTCGCCAAGCGCATCGGCCTTGCCATGCGTCAAGCGCTGCAGAATGTCATCAAGCTGCTCAAGCGTTTCATAACGGATGGAGATTTTTCCACCAGCTCCGTCAAAGTCGATATTGACCGCCAACCCCAACATATTGCTAAGGTCACGCTCCAGAGCCACTGTATCTGGGTCTTTTTCGGTCGCGGCACCACCTGACGATTTCTTTGGACGCGATGCCTTGCCGCCATCGGTTTTGACAAGCTTTTCCGCCTGACGAACATTCAAACCCTTTTTGACAATCTGACCGGCCAGCTCGACCGCGTTTTCTGCCCCAAGCAGCGCACGCGCATGGCCGGGGCTTAGAACCTTATCGGACAACATCTGTTTGATCGGCGCCGGCAGGCCCAGCAAACGCAGGCTGTTGGCAATGTGGCTGCGGCTTTTGCCGAGCGCCTGCCCCAGCGCTTCCTGCGTGTGGGAAAACTCGTTCATCAGGCGGTTATAGCCTTCGGCCTCTTCAAGCGGCGACAAATCCTGACGCTGCAGGTTTTCGATCAGGGCAATTTCTGCGGTTTCGCGGTCGTCAAAATCACGCACCAATACCGGCACTTCATGAAGCTGTGCCCGCTGTGCCGCGCGCCAGCGCCGTTCACCGGCAATGATTTCATAACGCGTTTCGCCCGTAGAAGACGCCCGCACCAAAATCGGCTGAATGATGCCCTTTTCGCGAATCGAGGCCGCAAGGTCATCAATCGCATCATCATCAAAATTGCTGCGCGGCTGAAACGGCGATGGTTTCAGGTCGGTAATCGCAATATGCTGCGTCGTCCCGCCCGGTCCGGGATGGGCAGCCTGGCCAGTGTCATCACCACTGGCAGCAACCGCAACATCTTCGTCCTCTTCCCCCAGAAGTGCGGACAATCCCCTGCCCAAGCCGCGTTTTTTTGCTTCGCTCATGCTTTTACCCCTTCGCGTTTCAGGACTTCGCTCGCAAGATTCAAATAGGCCCGTGACCCCGGGCACTTCATGTCATAAACCAGCACCGGCGTACCGTGGCTTGGCGCTTCGGACACACGCACATTGCGCGGGATCACCGTGCGATACACCACATCCCCGAAATAATCGCGCACATCATTGGCCACCTGGGCGGACAGGTTGTTGCGCTTGTCATACATGGTCAGGACAATGCCCTGAATCTCGAGATTGGGGTTGAACGCCTTCTTGACCCGCTTGATGGTCCGCACCAGATGGCTGACCCCTTCAAGGGCAAAGAACTCGCATTGCAACGGCACCAAAACGGCATCGGATGCCACCAATGCATTCAGGGTCAAAAGACCCAGCGACGGCGGACAATCGATCAGAACGTAATCGACATCCTGCGGCAATTTACCCAGCGATTCTTTAAGCTGTGTCTCGCGACGTTCAAAATCAACCAGCTCGATCTCAGCCCCCGAAAGATCCATGCCCGATGGCACGATGCTCAGACGCGGGATCGCCGTTTCCTTGCGCGCTTCTTCAAGGGTATTGCCATTGATCAGCACGTCATAGGAACTGATTTCGCGGTCAGACGGACGCAGGCCCAAACCGGTACTGGCATTGCCCTGCGGATCAAGATCAACAATCAGAACCCGCTGGTTCACAGCCGCAAGCGCAGTTGCCAGATTGATGGTTGTGGTGGTTTTGCCTACCCCGCCTTTCTGGTTGGCCACGGCAATGATACGCGGACGGTGTCCAATACCGTCTGATTTCGTCGAAAGCGGCAAATCAATCACATCCGTCACCGGCCCACTCCTTTTAAGATCATCACCACACCGTCCGGATCGACCAGGCTGGCATGCGTGGTTACATCAAATGTCCAACCGGCGTTGCGTGCGTCCGCCAGCTCATCCTCAAAGGCACGTCCCTTTAGCAGCACATAATGGCCACCGTCTTTCAAATGGCGCTGCCCCAGCTCCAGAAGCTTGGGCAAGGGGGCAAAGGCCCGCGCCGTAATCACATCGGCCTGCCGTGGGGCTGCCGCCTCGATCCGTTCGCGTGCAATCTCGGTCTGACCCAAAACACCACAAACCCGCGCAGCCTCCATCAGGAAGACCGTCTTTTTGGTGTTGGATTCCATCAGGGTGACATTGTTGGCCCCCAGGATCGCCAGAACGATGCCCGGAAAGCCAGCGCCCGACCCAAAATCAACGATCTTACCGGTTGCGGCGATATCCTGAAGGTGCGGCCAAAGCTGTGCGGAATCCTGTAAGTGACGTCCCCAAACGTCTTCTGCCGTGCTGGCGCCGACGATATTGATGCGTGGCTGCCACTTCACGACGAGGTCTGCATACTGATTCAGCCGATCCAATGTTTCACGTGAAACATTCAAATCTTGCTCAAACCAGGTTTTTACGGGTGTGGAATTTGTCTGCATATTTGATTTATAGGCCGAGCCGGAAAAACACTCCAGTCTTGATTTTTACCCTTTTGTGTTTTTCACCGCGTCGAATGCGATAAAATCGAAATAAAACACATCGAATGTTTCACGTGAAACATTCCGACGATCAAAACACATCACTCCAGATCAAATTCGCCGCATCTTCATGCAAGTTTAGGACACAACAGCTCGCCATATAGCGAGTCGGGCCACAAGTCTTGCACAACCGCTTGCGACTCGGTATCGGAAGGCCGCCTTCCCTACGCGGTAATTCTGGTGCCCCGCAGCATGTGCCACCTTCTCTCCGCCGCGACCTCCATCCCCGGCGGTGCTTCGCGCAGGTGACTACAGACACAAAAACACCCGGCCAAAGATCTGGCCGGGTGTCGGTATTGGATCAGACGTGTTTGATGATGACACATTATATATATGCAGCTATTGCCCGCCTATTCCAAATGCCGGTCAGGCGGTTCGGGTAGCGGGTCCAGTCTGGTGCTTGTGACTTTTGATATGGCCGAGCAAGGCGGTCACCGCCGCCGGGGTAACACCGGGAATGCGCGATGCCGCGCCGATGGTTTCCGGCTGGATTTCTTTTAGCTTCAAGCGGACCTCAGCCGACAAGCCACCAACCGCATCAAAATCAAGACCACGCGGCAAGCGCAATTCCTCGTCCCGGCGGAAAGCGGCAATGTCGGCTGCCTGCCGATCGAGATAGCCTTTATACTGCGCATCAATGGCGACCTGTTCCTTGATCGCCGGATCAAGATCGCTCAGCTGCGGCCAGACTTTGGTCAGGGTATCGAAATCAATATCGGGGTAAGCCAAAAGGTCATAGGCCGAGCGGCGCACACCATCCTGATTGATCCTGATATCGAACTTGGCCAAGCCATTGGGCGTTTCGGTCAGGTTAGAAACCTCTGCCTTTGCGGTATTCAAGGCGGTCTTCTTGGCATCCCATGCCTGCGCGCGGGTCGATGCGACACAGCCAATATCAAGCCCGCGATCCGTCAGGCGCTGATCGGCATTATCGGCCCGCAGCATCAGGCGATATTCCGCGCGCGAAGTGAACATGCGATACGGTTCGCGCGTCCCCAGCGTGACCAGATCATCAATCATCACACCGATATAGGCATCGGCACGGTCCAGAACAAATTCGCGTTCTCCCCCGCCTGCAAGCAGGGCCGCGTTTACGCCGGCAACAAGCCCTTGGCCAGCAGCCTCTTCATAGCCGGTCGTACCATTGATCTGACCGGCAAAGAACAATGCGCCGACCTTTTTGGTTTCCAGCGTATGGCGCAATTCGCGCGGATCAACGAAGTCATATTCCACCGCATAGCCGGGGCGGAAGATTTCGACCTTTTCCAGCCCCGGAATGGTGGCCAGCATGGCCAGCTGCACGTCTTCGGGAAGCGAGGTCGAAATACCATTCGGATAAACGGTCGGATCGTCAAGGCCTTCCGGCTCAAGGAAAATCTGATGCTGATTTTTCTCGGCAAAGCGCACAACCTTGTCTTCAATCGACGGGCAATAGCGCGGGCCGCTGCTTTGGATCTTGCCGCTATACATCGGTGCGCGATCCAGATTGGCGCGGATGATTTCGTGGGTGGCCTCGGTCGTCCAGGTCATATGACACGGGATCTGCGGCACGGTAATTTCTTTGTTCAGGAACGAAAACGGTTCTGGCGGAGTGTCGCCCGGCTGTTCCTGCAGCCCGGACCAATCAATGGTGCGACCATCAAGACGGGCCGGGGTGCCGGTTTTCAAGCGCCCTAATCGGAAATCATATTTTGCCAGCGTTTCGGATAAGCCTGTTGCCGGGGCGTCGCCCATACGTCCGGCGGCATGGGTTTTCTCGCCGATATGAATAAGCCCGTTCAGGAACGTCCCCGTGGTCAGCACCACCGCGCCGGCGAGATATTCCGTGCCATCACCAGTGACCACACCCTTGACCCGGTTGTGGTCATCAATGATCAGGTCTTCGACACCGCCTTCAAGAATGGTGAGGTTTTCCTGCTCCGCCAGAATATCCTGCACCGCCTGACGATAAAGCTTACGATCAGCCTGTGCGCGCGGGCCGCGCACGGCTGGCCCCTTGGAGCGGTTAAGCATGCGGAACTGAATTCCGGCACGGTCAATTGCCCGGCCCATCACCCCGTCAAGCGCATCCACTTCGCGCACCATATGCCCCTTGCCCAGACCACCGATGGCCGGGTTGCACGACATTTCCCCGATGCGATCCGCACGGTGCGTGACCAGCGCGGTCGCCGCCCCCATGCGCGCAGCAGCGGCAGCGGCCTCGCATCCGGCATGACCACCGCCAACCACGATCACATCAAATGGCACATCAAGGCGGTTATTTGGCACGTTCTGTGACATCGACTTCCTCACTCCAATCCCCGCACAATTGATGCTTATCATGATGCGGGCGTGAACCGTACTCGGTTCAAATAGGCTTATATGGTCAATCTTGTGCGAAATGTTTCACGTGAAACATTCGCCGGGAATAGGTCTAGCGACTCTTCCCTAATTCTATTTGCCAATACAGAAGTCCCCGAAAATAATATCGAGTAAATCTTCCACATCGACGCGTCCGGTAATCTTGCCGATTTCGCGTACTGCAAGGCGCACATCCTCGGCCGCCAGTTCTGCGATATCGGTCTGCAATCCACGATCCAGATGATCGCTGGCACTTTCAAGTGCCCGCCGGTGGCGCAACCGTGTCAAGGGCACAGGCCCGGCGAAATCGAGCCCCTCTTTTACGCGAGTCTCCAGCAGTTGCAAGAGGCTTTCCATCCCCTGCCCGGTCATGGCCGATATGGCCAAAACGGGAAGCTCAAGCGCCCTGCCATCGGCCGATATCCCCTGCCAGCGTGCCGGGATTTCATTTCCGTCACTGCCATCGACCTTGTTAATCAGGATCAGCGTCTTGTCATCGATCAGGCGGGCGGCCTCCGGATCAATGTTCGGCCAGTCATTACGGTCAATCACCACCAGACGCAAATCGGCATTTTCGGCCCGCTCGGTCGCCCGGCGCACGCCCTCGGATTCAATGACATCACCGCTTTCGCGCAGGCCCGCCGTATCCACCATGGTCACCGGGAAACCGCCCAGATCCAGATGGACTTCAATCATGTCGCGCGTGGTGCCGGCGATCTCGGACACGATGGCGGCATCGCGCTGTGCCAGCCGGTTGAGCAAGCTTGATTTCCCGGCATTGGGCGCGCCAAGGATCACGATCTGGAATCCTTCGCGCAGGCGCTCGCCCCGCCGGTTATCGGCCAGATGGCGTTTGACCTCGTCATTTACGGCGCGCAAATCACCATGCACCACCGGCACGATGCCATCGGGCAAATCTTCGTCGGGGAAGTCAATATCGGCCTCGATATGGGCCAGCGCCTTCATCAAACGCGCCCGCCAGCCTTCATAAAGCGTGCCAAGCTCGCCCGCCATCTGGCGCACGGCCTGCCGGCGCTGGGCGGCGGTTTCGGCATCAATCAGATCGGCAATCCCCTCGGCAGAGGTCAGATCCATCTTGCCGTTTTCAAAGGCGCGTCTGGTATATTCCCCGGGGTCTGCGATGCGCAATCCGTCCTGACGCGACAGGCAATCAAGCACCCCTTCGATCACAGCCCGCCCGCCATGAACATGCAGTTCAACCACGTCTTCGCCGGTAAAGCTTGCCGGGCCCTTAAAATAGATCGCCACCGCATCATCAAGCCGTTCATGCGACTTGGGATCGCGGATCGGTGCATAGATCGCATGGCGCGGCGTAGGCAGGGTATCGCGCCCCAATAACGCGCACAGCACCGCGCCCGAACGCGGCCCGGATAACCGGATCACGGCAACACCGGCACGCCCCGCACCGGATGACAGGGCAAAAATGGTTTCTCGGCTGGCAATCATGGCAGGTCCGTCAGTTTTGAATGGGCATGTGGCAAAGGATGCAGAGGATATCGTTCAGACAGGCACAAAGGTCAACATAGCGCGTAAAATACCAACAGGGCTTTAATGGGACCTGTGGTGATCGGGCCTGTCTTTTGGGCCGCCATGCCCCTGGTATTCACGCCGTCATGGACCATGGACCCCCGCCTGCGCGGGGGTGACAGCAGTATATGGCAAGGTTCCGTCATGCCCGCGCAGGCGGGCATCTATTGCAGCAAGGCACAAAAAACCGGCCACGCACATGTCACGGACCGGTTTGTTTAAAATCTGTTGTTTATTGATCGGGCGAAAGCCGCAAGCGTTCAACCACCTGCCCGCCGATCAGATGGTCATTCAAGATCGCATCAATGTCTGCCATCGTCTCATAGCGATACCAGGTCCCTTCGGGATAGATCACCATCACCGGGCCCAGTTCACAGCGATCAAGACAGCCTGCGGTATTGATCCGGGTCATGGGCAGGCCCAGCTCCTTGGCGCGGACCTTCATGTAATTGCGAAGCTTGGTCGCGCCCTTGGACTGGCAACAGCCGCGTTCATGGCCGCTTGGCCGTTCGTTCTGGCACACAAAGACATGTGCCTGATAGTAGTGTTCACGCATGGGATTGGATCTGCCTAGCCTTTGTCCTTGTCACCGGCGCCGCCGGTACCGGCATTGAACTGGCCCCAGAAGGCTTTTTGAAGCTGTTCCCAGTTCTGAATGCCCTGCGGCAACCAGGTCTTGAGCATGGTATCGGGGTCCATGGCCGCCAGATTGGCTTTCATCCGGTCTTCGATATCTTGCATCATCGCCTTTTGCATCGGCTGAACATCAGGAAGACCAAAGAAGGTGCGCGCCTCTTCCGGGGTGCAATCAATATTCACGGTTACTTTCATCGCCCTGATCTCCTGATCTTTTGTGTTTTTCGATCTCTGTCTTTGTGTCCGGCTGGCTTTGTGTCCAGCTGGCTTTGTATCTGGCTGGCCCGGTTACTATCGCCACCCTTATAGCATATGCAATGCAGAGGCAGCCCGCGAGCGCAAGTTCACATTAATGCGACAAAAGAATTCCGCCATTTGCCTTTATGAATGACCGCATTGCCCGTAGACTCATTGTAACAGAATCGGATTCAACCCCGCAAAACGATAAAGCCGTCCGCCAATGGATGGCACAGGACAAAAAATGAATCTCGCACAAAATAATCTTGGGTCGGAAACAAGCCCCTATCTGGTACAACACCGCGACAATCCGGTGCATTGGCAACCCTGGAGCAGCGACATCCTTGCTGCGGCCAAGGCGGCCAACAAGCCCATCTTGCTGTCGGTCGGCTATGCGGCGTGCCACTGGTGCCATGTCATGGCCCATGAAAGCTTTGAGGATGACCGCATTGCCGCCCTGATGAATGAGCTTTTCATCAATATCAAGCTTGATCGCGAAGAACGCCCGGACCTTGACGCGCTTTATCAGAATGCGCTTGCCCTTTTGGGGCAACAGGGTGGCTGGCCACTGACGATGTTTTTAACCCCGGATGGCGAGCCGTTCTGGGGCGGGACCTATTTCCCCAAGGAAGCGCGCTATGGCCGGCCGGGATTTGATGATGTGCTCAAAACCGTGGCGCGGATTTATGCCGAAAAGCAAGATGATGTGCGCCACAATGTCAGCCAGATTTCCAATGCCCTGATCAAGATGAACCGGGCCACGGTGGGATCAATCCCCAGCCTTGAGATGATTGATCGTTGCGGACAAAGCTGTTTGCAGATCATGGACCGGGAAAATGGCGGCACATCGGGTGCACCGAAATTCCCGCAGCCCAGCCTGTTATCCTTTATCTGGCGCACGGCTGTGCGCACCGATGACGACGAGCTGAAAGGCATCGTCACCCACAGCCTTGATCGCATGTGCCAGGGCGGGATTTATGATCATCTGGGCGGCGGTTTTGCCCGCTATGCGGTGGATGATCAATGGCTGGTGCCGCATTTCGAAAAGATGCTTTACGACAACGCACAACTGATTGATCTGATGTGCGATGTCTGGCGGGTGGATGCCAATCCGCTTTATGCCAAACGGGTCGAGGAAACCATTACTTGGATCTTGCGCGAAATGCGCATTACCGGCGGCGCCTTTACCGCCAGCCTCGATGCCGACAGCGAAGGCGTCGAAGGCAAGTTTTATGTCTGGTCCGAAGCCGAGATTGACGCCGTCCTTGGCACGGATGCCGATCTGTTCAAAAAATTCTATGACATTTCCAAAGATGGCAACTGGGAAGGCCATAATATCCTCAACCGCACGGCATCGGGATTGACCCTTTCTGATGACGCGACCGAGGCAAAGCTGGCGGAACTTCGGGCCAAACTGTTGACCGAGCGCGCCAAACGCATTCGTCCGGGCTGGGATGACAAGGCGCTGACCGACTGGAACGCCATGACAATCGCCGCCTTTGCCGAGGCCGCCATGACCTTCCACCGCGCGGACTGGCTCGATTATGCCAAGCTTGCCTTTGGTTTTGTCACCAATAGCCTGATGAAAGACGGGCGTTTCTTGCACAGCTATCGCGATGGCCGGGTGCAGCATGCCGGGATGCTCGAAGATTATGCCCATATGATCCGCGCTGCCCTTCGGCTTTATGAATGCTTTGGCGAGGAAGCCTATCTGCGGGCCGCGATCGACTGGACAGCCATGGTCGAAAGCCTGTTTGCCGATGCGCAAGGCGGCTATTTCCAGTCTGCGTCCGATGCCAGCGATCTGATCATCCGTCAGAAACCGTTTATGGATAACGCGGTGCCATCGGGCAATGCGATCATGGCGCAAAATCTGGCCAAACTTTTTGCCCTGACCGGGGAAAACAAGTATCGCGATCAGGCGGAAATTACCCTTTCGGCCTTTGCCGGACGCATTGGCGAACAATTCCCCAATATGCCGGGCCTTCTGATGGCGGCCGAAATGCTGCAAAACCCGGTACAGATCGTTTTGATCGCCAATGAACGCAGCCAGACCTTTTTAGAAATGCGCCGCGCCATTTTCGGCCAATATCTGCCCAACCGGGCGATTACGATCCTTTCTGACGGTGATCCCCTGCCTGATGGTCATCCGGCCCAGGGCAAAACCGCCATACAGGCTAAGGAAACCACCTATGTCTGTCAGGGGCCGGTATGCTCGGCACCGGTGACAAATGTTGGCGATTTGACCAAACTTCTTGCCGGTTTGCCCGCCACAGCAAGCTGATCCCCCCTGCCTGCCGATTATAAAAGTTCTGCCGATTACGAAAGCCACCGCCATGCCGCAAATCTCGATCAATACACCCGTCGGGGCAATTACGATTTTCGCATTTGAAGATCAGATTGTTGCACTTGAATGGGGATTTGTTGAAGAAATCGACCCAAGCCCGGTATTGGAAGAAGCACAAAAACAGCTTGGCGCCTATTTCCGAGGTGACCTGCGCGATTTCGATTTGCCGCTGGCGCCGGACGGGACGGAATTTCAACAAGCTGTCTGGCAAGCCATGTGCAAAATCCCGGCTGGCAAAACTGCGAGCTATAAGGAACTTGCCACAATGGCCGGATCGCCAAAGGCATTTCAGGCGGTCGGCACGGCCTGCGGGCTTAATCCCATCCCGATCATCATTCCCTGCCATCGGGTGCTTGCCAGTGGCGACAAACCCGGTGGCTATTCCGGCGAGGGCGGGCTTGAAACCAAGCGCGCACTTTTAAAGATCGAAGGGGTTGCCCTGCCCCTTGGCAGCGATCAGGGCAGTCTTGATCTTTAGGGCCAGAAATCAAGTCGGACACCGGGTTCGAGTATAATTCATCTGCTGCAAAAAGCGCTTATCTGACATAGACTTGTCTCATTAACGAAACAGGCGTTCAAAACGCATACAGGGAGGTCATCCATGACCAAAGCATTCCGTTTTTATGAGACAGGCGGCAGTGATGTGCTGCGCTTTGAAGATGTTGATGTCGGCACCCCGGGCGACGGCGAAGTACGGCTGACGCAAAAGGCCGTCGGGCTGAACTATATCGATATCTATTTCCGGTCCGGGGTCTATCCGGCACCAAGCATGCCATCAGGTCTTGGCCTTGAAGGGGCCGGGATTATCGAAGAAGTCGGGCCGGGTGTAAGTGATCTTGCCGTCGGTGATCGCGTGGCCTATGCCGCACAGCCGCTTGGCGCCTATGCCGAGGCACGCGTGATGCCGGCCAAGGGGCTGGTCAAAATCCCCGATGATGTCAGTTTTGAGCTGGCCGCAGCGGCGATGTTGCAGGGCATGACGGCACAATATCTTTTGCGCCGGACCTATAATGTCAAAAAAGGCGACACCATCCTGATCCATGCAGCGGCGGGTGGCGTTGGCCAGATCGTCTGCCAGTGGGCCAAGCATCTCGGCGCGACCGTGATCGGCACGGTGGGCTCCAAGGAAAAGGCCGAGATTGCCAAGGCCAAGGGCTGTGATTACCCGATCCTTTATCGCGAAGAGGTGGTATCGGCGCGTGTGGCGGAAATCACGAACGGCCAGGGCGTTGAAGTTGTTTATGATTCGGTTGGCAAAGACACGTTTGAAGATTCGCTCAAATGCCTTAAACGGCTTGGCATGATGGTCTGTTTTGGCCAGTCATCGGGGGCCGTTCCGCCGATCTCGCTGGCACAGCTGGCGCCGGGGGGATATTTCCTGACCCGGCCGAGCATTTTTAATTACAACGCAACCCGCGAAGAGTTGCTTGCCAGTGCCAATGACCTGTTTGCGGTTTTGAAATCCGGCGCGGTCAAGATCGATATCACCGCGACCTATCCGCTGGCCGATGCCGCCAAGGCGCATGACGATCTTGAAGGCCGCAAAACCAATGGATCGATCGTCTTTACGGTCTAAATATCTGATATCATGACTTTTTCAAAGGCAGGGCTTGGTCCCTGCCTTTGGTGTTTGCGGCTTTATCACCGGCACATGGATTTCCGCCTGCGCGGGAATGACGAGATATCCGAAATGCCTTCGCGCACGGTTACTTTGCAGCGAGAATGTTTTGGTCTTCGTGAAAGGCCCGGACATCGCGCGCAATCGCGTCAAAGCGATCAGACAAGCGGGTGCTGACCACCCGGCACGGGGCGACCACGGCTTCGGCCCAATCGACATAGGCCAGTATCTGTTTGTCATCCCAGCCGATCGGGGTGTCGGTCAGCATTGCGCCGACATTGGCGACCTTATCGGCCAGCCTGACCAGCTTGGCCCCATTGGTCAGATATGGCGCGGTTTCGATCTGTTTGGCTTTGCGTTCGTCCCGAGGCAAGGCTTTGTCGTCGCTGACTTCAAGGACGATATCGGCGATAATGTCATTAAAACAGGCGGCAATTTCATCGCGCGTGGCGCCGCAATCCTCGATCACGTCATGAAGAACCGCCGCACACAGGATATCTTCATCCGTGCCCGGTTCGCATTCAATGATCAGGCGGGAAACCTCGATCGGGTGATTGATATAGGGTTCCTGTGCGGCCCCTTTGCGACGCTGATCGCGATGGGCGCGGGCGGCAAAATCAACAGATTTGAGTAAAAGCTGCATAAAGCGCGATACTGTGGTGAAGGAAGCCCCAAGAATCACACGGCTTTTGCCCGGTTTCAAGTCTTCATGACCGTTCGTACACGGAAATTGCTCTAGGCGCTTGGTCCATCCTGATCGGCGATAACGCGATGAATTTCATCAAGCACGGTTTCCGACAGGGCCGAAAGCGGCCATTCGGCCCGTGAAATCGCATAAAGCGTATCAAAGACCCTGGGCCCGTGGTCATGGACAACGATCTGATCCTGGGCGCGAAAAGCCTTGCGCGCAAAGCGGGGCAAAATCGTAAAGCCAAACCCGCGGGCGACCGGTTCAAGGATCAGAGTGATCTGGTTGGAAAAGCCACGACAAGGGATCTGTTTGATACCGGAAAAGTCGCCAAAGACCTGCCCCAACAAACGGGTTGCCATCGACGCACCATCAGGATGATCAATAAAGCCAAGATCACATAAATCTTTGTAATTCTTGATTTTAACAGTGGCCGGAATGATCAGTTCAAGCGGTTCAATGCCGATCTTGCGCACCCGCAGGCGCGGATCATCGGGCATATGGGTAATGATGCCAAGCTCCACCCGGTTGCCAATCACCGCATTGATGATGTCATCGGTCGGTGCAAAGCGATGATCTACTGATATGTCAGGATGGCGGGCCTGAAGATCCAGCAAAGCATCATAAATGCGCAATCCCGAACTGCCCGGGGTGGCAATGCGGATGGTGCCCGCATGGCTGCGATCTGGTGAAATTGCATGTGCCAGACGATGGGATGCGGCATCAACATCGCGGGCATATTGCAAAAGCGCCCTGCCCGACGGCATGATTTCGATCTTGCGCCCGCGCCGCAAAAATACCGGCCCGACAACATGTTCGATATGGGCGATATGCTGGCTGACGGCTGCCTGGGTCAGGCCAAGCGCATCGGCCGCACGGGTAAAAGAGCCACTATCACAGACCGTACAGAATGTTTTCAGCCAAGCCGGTGCGATATTCATCCTGTGATACTCATCCCGGATTAAGCATAAAGATAATTTATCAAATTGATAAGTTCATGTCTATTTTACTTATATCATAACCCGGCCATGCTGTGCAGAACGAAATCACAGCAGGAGACCCGTCATGACGGCTCAATATCCACGTAGCTTTTCGCATATCGGCATCTCGGTCCCTGATCTTGAGGCCGCCGTAAAGTTTTATTCCGAGGTTCTTGGCTGGTACGTCATTATGGCGCCGACCAAAATCGAAGAAGATGACAGCGATATCGGCCAGATGTGCACCGATGTGTTTGGCGCAAAATGGAACTCTTTCCGGATTGCCCATCTGTCAACCGGCGACCGGATTGGTGTGGAACTGTTTGAATTCCCCAACAATGAACGCCCGGACAACAATCTGGAATACTGGAAAACCGGTACTTTCCATTTCTGTGTCCAGGACCCGGATGTCGAGGGGCTGGTGGAAAAGATCATTGCCCATGGCGGCAAACAACGCATGCCGATCCGGTATTACTATCCGGGCGAAAAGCCCTATCGCATGGTTTATGTCGAAGATCCGTTTGGCAATGTGTTTGAAATCTATAGCCACAGCTATGAACTGACCTATTCGGCCGGGGCCTACTGACCAGCAGGCGGACAAGAAACCATAAGCCAGACATAAAAAACGGGGCCCGAAAGGACCCCGTTTTTGTTTGGACGATGATGTCTTATCCGTTCGATGTCTTATCCGTTCATCGAATCGAAGAAATCGTCGTTGTTCTTGGTGCTCTTGAGCTTGCCAAGCAGGAATTCCATCGCGTCCTGCGACCCCATCGGGTTGAGGATACGGCGCAAAACCCACATTTTGGACAGAACGCCCTTATCGACCAGAAGCTCTTCCTTACGGGTACCCGATTTAAGGATATCAATCGCCGGGAAGATACGCTTGTCAGACAGTTTGCGATCCAGAACCAGTTCAGAGTTACCGGTCCCTTTGAATTCTTCAAAGATGACCTCGTCCATACGCGAACCGGTATCAATCAACGCGGTTGCGATGATGGTCAGCGAGCCGCCCTCTTCGATGTTACGGGCCGCACCAAAGAAGCGTTTCGGACGCTGAAGCGCATTGGCATCAACACCACCGGTCAGGACCTTGCCCGAGCTGGGCACGACGGTGTTGTATGCACGTGCCAGACGGGTAATGGAATCAAGCAGGATGACAACATCATGCTTGTGTTCGACCAGACGTTTGGCCTTTTCCAGTACCATTTCAGTGACCTGAACGTGACGCTGGGCCGGTTCATCGAAGGTCGAAGAAATGACTTCGCCCTTCACCGAACGGTCCATGTCGGTCACTTCTTCGGGGCGTTCATCAATCAGAAGAACGATCAGATAGGCTTCCGGGTGGTTTTCTTCGATCGCGTGCGCAATGTTTTGCAACATCACGGTCTTACCGGTACGCGGCGGGGCCACGATCAGGGCACGCTGACCTTTACCAAGCGGAGAGACCAGCTCGATCACGCGGTTGGTGGTGTCTTTGTTCGTGCCTTCCTGATCGGCTTCACGCTCCATCTTAAGCGGCTGATCAGGATAAAGCGGGGTCAGGTTGTCAAAATTGATGCGGTGACGGACTTTTTCCGGTGCATCGAAATTGACTTTGTCGACCTTAAGCAACGCAAAGTAACGTTCGCCTTCCTTGGGCGAACGGATCTGGCCTTCGACCGTATCACCGGTGCGCAAACCAAAACGTCTTACCTGGCTTGGACTGACATAAATGTCGTCGGGGCCGGCAAGATAGTTTGCCTCGGGGCTACGCAAAAAGCCGAAACCATCGGGCAGCACTTCAAGAACACCTTCGCCAAAAATGGCGTGGTCATTCTCGGCCAACTGTTTGAGGATGGCGAACATCAACTCCTGTTTGCGGAGCGTGCTGGCATTTTCGATTTCGAGTTCCTCTGACAGAGCAAGCAGCTCGGTCGGAGATTTCTTTTTAAGGTCCTGAAGATGCATATGTGCGTTTAATGATCTGTGGTTGCCGAAAGGGCGAAGGTTTTATGGAGATAGAAAAGAAGATGTGCGGTTGACCATCAGGCAAGGCGCTCAGACATTTTGCTGGTGCGTGCGGACGGATCAAAAACCTTGGAGTTGCAATAAAGGCAGGTACTTTCATGTTTCTGGATCGAAACACCACCGATTGATACCCTTGAACGTCGCAATAGTCAAACCGTGTTTCGTGCAATGCAGCTATTTTCCCGTCTGCGTTGTACAAAAAACACGATTCCGCGACAAAATGCCCCAAAATCCGCCCTCGGGGTCAGGATTAGGGATGACGTTCACGCAGGATGTCGAGCATCCGCCCGATCTGATCATCACTCAGACCGGCAATCCGTTCGGACAAAAGATTGGCCAGTTCGGTGGCCTCGGGTGCAAGCCCGGCCGTATCGACCGTAATTTTGGGATGTGACAGCTGGGCCAGGCGCTTGATGTCATCAACCTCGTCCCAGACCAGATTGAAATAGCCACATATTTGCTGCACCAGACCGGGGCTTGGCCGCCCGCGATGACCATGTTCAAGGGCAGATAAGTAAGCCGGTGACAGCTGAAGTGCGCTTGCCATATCGGTCAGCGTCACATTGTTTTTCGCCCGCAATTCCCTGATGCGATTGCCAAAAGGTGTCACGGGCGTCTCCGTTTCAACAAGACATAAAAGGCCCCGGCACCACCGTGCTGGATCTGGGCCTGATTGATGGCAAGGATGCGGTTACGCAGGCGCGGGGCACTTAACCATTGCGGCGTGCGTTCACGCAAAAGACCGGTGCGACCATATTCATCGGCGCGCGATCCCTTGCCGGTAATCACCAGAACACACCGCTTTCCGGCCCGCCAGCTATCCTCGATAAAGGCATTTAACGCATTATGGGCAACATCCTGGGTCATGCCATGCAGGTCAATCCGGCCATCAATCGACATTTTGCCCTTCTGGAACTTGTTGGCGGTCGATCGATCAATGCCGTCCGTGACACCGGGTTTGAGATCGCCAAGCTTCTGCTTTTTGATCTGCGGGCCGCGATCGGCATTGCGCGCAGATGGCAAATTGCGCGCAGCACGGCTTTGCTCGGACTGTTCAAGCTTCTCGCCAAGATTGTCGGGCAAGGTGATGGCGGTATCGCTGGTGTGGATGTCATCAGACGCGGCCATGTCATCATCATGGCCTTTGCGCTTTTTTTGCAAAGGCTTGACGTCACGGGTAAAGACTTCCCAGAGGGTCTTTTCCTCGTCACTGACGGTACGGCTCCGTTTATTTGGTCTTTTACTTTTCATCCACCAGAACGATATGCAGTTGGCGCGGTCCATGTGCGCCAAGCTGCATCGTCTGTCCGATATCACCTGTTCGCAACAGCCCGGTCACCCAAAGGAATGTTTGCGGCATATTGCCGTGTCCTTCCTTTTCGCGCAACCGCGCCTGTCGTTCTTGTAAGTCGTTCTTGCAAGCTGTCGACTACAACCGGCACCCCGACACAAAGCCACAAGACGCTTCAGGAACAGAACTGTCCGACACGAATTCGTATCCGTCCTCGGCTCAGTCCTCGGCGATCAACTTTTTAAGAAGATCGATCATCTCGGCTTTTTTGTCGGCACCGATACGATCATCAAGCTGCTTTTTGTGAATTTCACCCTTTTCAAGAACCCGCACGTAAAGCTCGCGTCCTTTGGGGGTGATATAGCTGGCATATGAGCGGCGATCACCTTCAACCCGGATACGTTCGATCAGGCCGTCATCTTCCATTTGGCGCAGCGAAAGCGTCACCCCTGACTTGTCACGTCCGGCTGCACGACAAATCTCGACCTGGGTAATGCCGGGATTTTCATGGATAAGAACCAGAAGTGTAAAGTTCCCCGGACGCAAAGAATCGTTCCCGAGAATTTCCGAAAAATCCGAAAATGCTCTTTCATATGCGCGACGCAAGTAAAATCCGATGAAATCTTCAAGCGGACCCAGTGCGACATCGTTGTTTTTAGTCAAGTTATTAATCTCGTTCTATTGAAAGACACGGAAATCGGCCCCGATCGATGTCATGTCTTTTCGAATAACTTTGTTACTTCGAAATATCAACTATATCTCGTAAACCCGTCTGGGCCATCGCATTCGTCAATTCTGCACCAAGCATAGCGAATGCTTCTGTCGCGCCTTGAGGCCCAAGTGCCGCAACACTATAGAGAAACGCCCGCCCCATCAGCACAAAATCAGCCCCGGCCATCAGAGCTTTGAGAACATCCTCGCCGCTTCTGATCCCGCCATCAACAATAAGCGGGAAAGCCGATCCGACCGCATCACGGATTGGTCCAAGCGCATCAAGGCTTGCCGGCGCCCCATCGAGCTGCCGTCCGCCATGATTGGAAACGACAATTGCATCAACACCTTGATTCATCGCTTTTTTGGCATCCTCTGGTGACAAAATGCCTTTAAGAATCAATTTGGCTGACCATTTTGCACGAATATCGGCCAAGACATCCCAATCAAGACGACCAGAACTTTGTTTGGCCATCAGACTGGCAAGCGAGGTGGTGCTGGCACCGGGTGTCGCATACCGTTCAAGATTGGCAAAGCGCGGCGCCCCTTGACGCAGAACCGCAAGGGACCACTGCGGATGGCGTGCCAGTTCCCAGACGAATCGCGGTGTAATTTTAAGAGGCAAGGCAAACTGATTGCGCAGATCGCGGCGTCTTTTGCCCGGACGCGGAACATCTGCGGTCACGATCAGGCTGTCATATCCCGCAATCCGGGCCCGTTCGATCAGATCATCGACGATTTCCTCTGAGCTGCCGACATAAAGCTGAAACCAGCCGGAATTGGGCGCACAGTCATGCAAATCTTCAAGATTGGTCGTCGAGGGTGTCGAGGCACAATAGGGCACACCGGCCTGCTCGGCAGCGCGCGCCAAAAGCCGGTCCACCCCCGGCCAGGCCAAACCGGCCAAACCAATCGGCGCCACCCCGTAGGGAGCAGCCCAGTTTTTTCCAAGCAACCGGGTCCGTGTCGATAAATCGCCATCAACATTGATCAAAGCACGTGGTTCAAGAACCCGGTTGATAAATGCCTTGCGATTGCGTTCAAGCCCGGTTTCGGTTCCCGCTCCGCCATCGATGAAATCAAAGGCAAAACGCGGCAACCGCCGCCGCGCTTTTTCGCGTGCATCGTCAAATGAAACAAGTCGTGACATGATATCAGCCTTTGTATCAGCCCTTACCCACACCGTGCGATGTCGGACGGGATGCAAAATCACGCAGGGCATCGCCATCGGCAACGAAACCAAGACCCGGTTTTTCAGGCAATGTGATGGTTGATCCAGAACGGTCGGGCAAATTGCCATAAAGTGCGCGGCACATTTCGACCGAAATCAGGTGCCATTCCACCAGACCACCATTGGCCATGCCGCCATGCAGATGCATGTTATGGAACGGGAAGGCCCCACCATTGGCCATGGTCACATTATGAGCCTGGGCCAAGGCCGCAACTTTGGCCCCTGCCGTCAAACCACCGCAAATCGCGACATTGGGCTGAATAACATCGACAGCACCGGCCTCTAACAGATCACGGAAACGGAAAAGCTGCCCTTCATTTTGACCGGCGGCAGTGCGGATTCCGGTTTGATCCCGCAGATCCCGCAGCCGTTTTACGTCATTGTCACGCAACGGTTCTTCGAAGAAGGTCACGTCATAGTCCCGCAGACGATCCGCAAGATAGCGGGCCGATGATGCATCAAGGCTGCAATTGGCATCAATGAACAGATCGCAATCGCCAATGGCCTCGCGCACAATGCGCACACGTTCGATGTCTTCTTCGATGATCGCGCGCACAGATGCGCCGTCATTGCGTTTTTTAAGCGCATGATGACCAACCACCATCTTGAACCGTTCCACCCCGTCATTTTTAAGGTGCTTTGCCGCGTCCGAAAGCTGATCACGATCAAAAGAGCCAAAGCCAAAGGTCACATAAAGCGGTACTTCGGTCCGTGCTCCGCCAAGCAGACGCCAACATGGTTGGTCCACCGCCTTGCCCAGAATATCCCAAAGCGCAAGATCAACTGCCGACACAACGTGGCTGGCATAGCCGGTCTGACCCCGTGGGCTGAGCAGCCAGTACAGGCGTTCGGCGATATGTTCACGATTAAGGCTGTTTAACGAAACAAGATTGGGTTCAACAAGTTCACTGATGATCCCGGCAATCACTTCTTCATCGGTAATTGCAGTGAAACCGTGCCCAACCACCCCGTCTTCAGTTGTGATCTCAATCACAACGCAAGACAGTGCCGTTTCAACATCGACCGGGCCAATTGAAAGGTTTACCGGGATATAGGCCGGAACGGCCTTAACGGATTTAATGGTAAGGTTCACGTTTCTTCTCCTTGATTTATAAGGCTTTTGTCCAGGTTTCTACGACCCGGAAACGATAAGTTTGAAATAATGCATAACTAGATAGTTGACTACTAGAATGTTTATAGTCAATCTAATTTTAATGATCGACACCACCAAGAATGTGCGATCACAGAAAAACCATGGGAGGACTAAAAATGAGATTTATGACCAAAACAGCCATTGCAGCCCTGATCGGGATATCGTTCGGTGCCGCTGCGTTGCCAGCACAAGCAGAATTCCCTGAAAAGCCGGTCAAACTGATCATTCCGTTCCGCGCAGGCGGCGGCAGTGATGGGTTGGCACGTGCTGTACAGGCGGTGATCGAAAAAGAAAAACTGCTGCCGGCACCGATGGTTGTCGTTAATGCCGACGGTGCCGCCGGTACAGTTGGCACCCGTCATGTTCTTGAATCAAAGGCGGACGGCTATACCGTCTTGCAGATCCATCAGGAAATGTTTGCTGCTGCGGCCCTGGGTCGGGTGAATTACAGCCCTGCTGATTTCGAACCGGTTATCCAGGCAAGCCAAGGCTGCATGTATGTTGCTGTCCCGATTGATTCCGAATTCAACAGTCTTCAGGACATGCTTGACTATGCGGCACAAAATCCCGGCAGTCTGAAACAGGCTGACGATATCGGAAGCGCGACACATTTTCCCTCTGCACAGTTGATGGCGGCTTCTGATACCTCGTGGACCATTGTTCCCACCGGGGGCACCTCGAAACGTTTTGCAGCACTGAAAAGCGGGTTGCTTGACATGGCCTTTATGTCGGCATCCTGGCTGACGCGCGGCAAAGAAGATCTCAAACCGTTGGCTGCTTTGGGCTATGAACGTTTTGAAGAAGCACCGGATCTTCCGACTGCCGAGGAACTTGGTTTTGACGTCCAGGCCTGCCTGAATCGTCGTTACTGGGTTCCGGCCGGCACCCCGCAGGAAAATATCGATACGCTTGCCGATGCGATCGAAGCAGCCCTGCACAGCCCCGAAGTTGCTGCATATCTTGAGAAAAACGGTGAAACGCTTTCCATCAAACGCGGACAAGAGCTGAAGGATGCGGTTGCGCAGGACTATCAGCGCTATGTTGACGTGGTGGAGATCGTCAAGAAGTCTTCTGCCAAATAGAAGCCTTTTTCAAAGGCATTTCCCTGTTTGCAGATGACACCCCGCCCCGATCCGGGATCGGATTGGGGCGAAATTGGAGAAGTCCAATGTACCGCTTCCTCACTCAGAACGCGGTAGCGATTGTTTTCCTACTTCTGGTCGCCGCTTTTGCGGCGGCCAGCCTTTACGGAAGCAGCCTGCTGCCCCCTGCCAGCTATGAACCGCTTGGCAGTGCCGCTTTTCCCAAGGCTCTTGGAGTGATCACGCTATGCCTGGTCGCATTGCAGGCGATCAGTCTGATCCGAAATCATGGCCGCACGACATCCTCGGCAGAATCGGAAATCATCCCGCGGTCCTTTTCCTGGAAGAAATATCGCAAACCCGCACTGATGCTGGGGGCGATGGTGCTTTATCTTGCTGCCATGTCCTATAGCGGGATTGATTTTCGCATCTCGACATCAGTCTTCCTGAGCCTGGTCATGTGTCTTCTGGCCCGCCCGGACAGCCTGAAAAAGGTTCTGCTGATTACAAGTTGCAGCATTGTACTTGCGGTCGTTCTCGACCTTGTTTTCAAGCATCTGTTCTATATCGATATCTAAGCCCCGGCACCAACCGCAGGGTCAGGAGTATCTGAATGTTCGACGCATATATTTATGTCTTTACGTCCGGTTTGATCTGGATTTTTGCCGGGGCCGGAATCGGGATATTTGTCGGATCAATCCCCGGCTTGTCTGGCGCCATGGTCATCTCGTTAACCTTGCCGATGACCTATTTCATGAATGGCAATGACGCTTTGTTGTTACTGGTATCGATGTATATCGGGGCAACAACCGGGGGCCTGATCAGTGCAACACTGATGCGCATGCCCGGCACAGAAGCCGCAATTATGACAACGCTTGACGGCTATCCGATGGCCGCACGCGGGGAACCGGGACGGGCTTTGGGTCTTGGGGTTTTGGCATCGGTCTTTGGTGGTATTTTTGCGTGGGTCATGTTGGCAGTTCTTTCGCCGCCATTATCGGCAATCGCCGTCAAATTCGGGCCGTTTGACATTTTTGCGATGACAGTTGTCGCCCTTAGCCTGATTGCTGCTGTGTCGCAGGGAAGTCTTTTGGCCGGTCTGATAGCTGCTGCCTTCGGGGCGATGTTATCTTTGCCTGGTATTGATCCGATTTCCGGTTCTTTGCGACTGACATTCGGTTTTTCGTCACTTGATAACGGCCTGACTTTGCTACCGGTTATTCTTGGAATGCTGGTTTTGGGACAGGTATTGATCGATTGCGAAGGTGCATTGAACAGCCCCAAAACAAATCGTACCAAAGCCAGAGTTTCCATGCATTGGCGTGACATCACCGGTTATATGATCACATATATCCGGTCATCCTTTATCGGAACCTGGATCGGGATTTTGCCCGGTGTTGGCGGGACTGCAGCATCTGTTGCATCCTATTCCGTAGCCAAGGCGACCTCAAAAACCCCGGAAAAATTTGGCGACGGTGCAGAAGAAGGCATCATTGCTGCTGAAACTGCAAATAATGCCGGTACGGTAGGCGCGCTTGTACCTTTGATTACCCTTGGTATTCCGGGCTCGGTGATTACTGCCGTGTTGCTGGGCGCGATGGTGATCCATAACCTTAATCCCGGGCCGCTTCTTTTTGCCGAGAATCCCGAGGTCGCGCATACCATCATTGCCGGTGCTCTTGCCGGGAACCTTGCAATGTTTCTGATCATGGTGATCGCAACCCCGTTTCTGGCCAAACTTGCCCATATCAATAAGGCCTATCTTCTTGCGCCGATTGTCGTGTTCTGCATGATCGGGGCGTTTTCTGTCTCAAGCCGGTTTTTTGATATTGGTGTGATGCTGGTATTTGCTTGCTTGGGATATGTCATGACCAAAGCGCGCATCCCCACTGGTGCTTTCATCATTGCCTATATTCTCACCCCGATGGCAGAACAGAATCTCAGATCCGGTCTGGTGATTTATGATGGCAGTTTCATGCCGCTATTTACCAATCCTGTCTCCGGTATTCTTTTGGCTATTGCTGTTCTTTCGCTGGTCTGGAGCCTGCGTAACGAATGGAAATTCCGCAAAAAACAGCAAGCACCAGTGTCGTGATGAAAAATTCTGCCCCGACTTTCGGCCTGATTGTGCCTCCGCGCGCAGGTGACGTTCCGCCTGAGGCAAGCCATATCTATCCGGATATGAATTTCATCGCCCGCGGTCTTGGTTTGGTGGAAATGGCCCACAAGGATTATGACCGGGTCATTATTGATACCGTCGATCATGCCATCGCGCTTGCCGCATCGGGGGCTGATGCAATCAGCCTGATGGGAACGTCCCTAAGCTTTTTCAAAGGACCAGAATTTAACGACAAACTGATCGGGCAATTAAAGTCTGCAACCGGGCTTCCTGCCACAACCATGAGCCAGGCAATCATCGATGGTCTGTCACGATTTTCGGCCAAAAAGGTTGCTGTTCTGAGCGCCTATGAAACCGATGTGAACACAAAGCTATGTGACTATTTGTCTGCCTATGGCGTCACAACGGTGAAGATTTCCGGGCTTAATATCCGCAACATTGCCGATCTTCCCCATATTTCGGGCGAATATCTGTTGTCGAAATCACGGGAATTTTTAAGACAAAGCGGTGAATGTGATGCTTTTCTTATTTCTTGCGGCGGATTGCAAACCATTGGTCTTGCACCGATCCTTGAACAGGAGACAGGAATTCCCGTGGTTTCAAGTGCGGTCGCCGGGCTTTGGGCAACAGTCGGTTTAATCGGCGATCAAAAACAGCGCAAATCATTTGGAATGCTGTTTGATCATTTCCCAGAGATATAAAAATCGAATGGCCCTATTGAGCACTCGCCGAATGATCGATACAAGAAACACCGTTATTATCAAGATCAAGCATGGCTTTCAGAAAGGCGCTTTCGGTGTCGGTTGAAAGTCCGTGCTGGCGGCGGTTTTCAACGAAAAAGCCATTGGTTTTGAAAAGATCAAGCTGGGTTTGCAGCTTTGTAATATCCTGATCGGGGACATCCCCGCTGATCGCGATATAAAGATAACAGGTCCGATAGGCAGCCGATCGCGACAACACGGGAACCGGCAAATCGGGGTTTTCAACCTTTTGCACGGCAAGATAATGACGCAGCACACTTCCGCCAATGGCAATCACATCAACGCGATTGGCCATTAACATCGGCAAGATCAGCTCTTCGCGCGGGACGGTAATCAGATTTGCCGCACCGCGTTCGCGAAGATAGGCTTCGCGGGCCGATCCCAGCAGCACCCCGATCCGGGCATCACGTAACTGGGTTTCAAAAGATGTGTTTGGCCAGCCCGAACTTTTGAGCCCGTAAAAATTCCAGAATGTCCGACTGACCGGGCCGACCCATTGGAAATGATCTTCGCGAACACCGATCCGGGTGGTGGGATAAATCACCTGGCCCGGCAGACGTTCGGCCAGCTCCATCTGGCGTTTCCAGGGCATCTGGGGAATGATTTCGATCTTGAGCCCGGCCTTGACGAACAGTTCGATGGCAAGATTGTCAAAATAGCCAGGCTCCGCCCGGCCGGATGCGCGAATTTTCGCACTTTCGGACAAATGAATGGCATAGGTGCCATCAAAGACGGAACCGTCCGAAACATCTTGTTGCGGGTCTTCCTGTGCCCGAATGCTATCGGGCTGCATCCAGAGCATCATCGCAAGAAGCAGGCGCGTCGGCAGCAAAAGAAAGCACTTTTTTTCACGATGTTTTGGAAAAACCGATGCAAACCATTGCCGACTTTTCATTCTATTGCTCTTGCTTGGCCAGCCAGAGGGCATCTTTGACCTTGGCTTCGATATAGGCCTGATGGGCGGCAAGTTCTTCTTTGCTGATCACATGCGGCCTTGGTTCCAGTCGCTTGCCTTTCGGTCCCAGAACCCGCCGACCGGCATTTTCATCGCCCTGATCACCATTCATCGCATTGGGATCAAGTGACAGGCCATGTTGGCGGCCGCCCAGCAATTCAAGATAGACCTGTGCCAGAAGGTCGGAATCCAGCAGCGCCCCGTGCAAAGTACGGTTGGAGTTATCGATCTTGAACCGACGACAGAGCGCATCGAGACTGACCGGAGAACCGGGGAATTTTTTGCGCGCCAGCTGGACGGTATCAAGCGCCCGATCCATCGGAATGCGCGGCTTGTTCAGCCATTCAAGCTCCGCATTAAGGAACTTCATATCAAAGGCGGCATTGTGGATGACCAGCACCGAATCCTCGCCAATGAATTCGATGAAATCATCGGCGACTTCGGCAAAAACCGGCTGATCTTTAAGGAAGTCATCGCCAAGCCCGTGAACGTCGAACGCTTCTTTGGGCATCGGGCGTTCCGGGTTGATATATTGATGATATTGACGCCCGGTCGGCATGTGGTTGATCAACTCGATACAGCCGATTTCCACAAGCCTGTGGTCTGCATAGGGATCAAGGCCGGTGGTTTCGGTATCAAGCACAATCTCGCGCATGTATTAAATGTCCAGTATTCACGTCAATTGATCGACAATGCCTTGAATATACTGAAAAGTAACCGCGCGCCCCAACCCTGTGGGAATGATGAAATCAGCGCGCTTTCGCTTTTCGATATCGGGCATCTGTTTGGACAGAATGGCGGAAAATTTTTCATCCGTCATCCCTTCTCGCGAAAGAACACGCTGGCGTTGAATAAACCCTGGCGCTGAAACAACCGCAACATGATCACAGCGCGTTTCACCGTTGGTTTCGTATAAAAGCGGGATGTCGAGAACAACCAGTTTGCGTCCCAGACGGCGTTGACTGGCAAGGAATTTGTTTTCGGCATCGCGCACCAGGGGATGCAGGATCGCTTCGAGCTTTTTCAAAACAGCCCGATCGGCAAAGGCAACCCTGCCCAGGGCCTGTCGATCAATCCGGCCATCGCAAATCACATCGGGAAAGGCCCTGGCAATCGGATCAAAAGCCAGACCATCGGGTGCCATCAATTCGTGGGTGGTGGCATCGGCATCATGGACCGGCACACCAAGATAGCGAAACATCCCGGCCGCGGTTGACTTCCCCATACCGATTGATCCGGTTAACCCAAGAATTTTCATTATATGATCACCAATATGATCTTATTTAGAATAAATAACGAATTCGCGTAATTCGGCCGTCACTTCAGGATCAATGCCAAACCAGCGTTCAAACCCCGGCCGGGCCTGATGGAGCAACATGCCCAAACCATCAACGACCGGGTTGCCGCGATCGCGAGCCTGACACAAAAGGCCGGTCATCAAGGGCGCATAGACAATATCGGTCACAAGGGCAGTTTGCGGCAAACCATCAAGATCAATGGCAAGTTCCGGTTGTCCGACCATGCCAAGGCTTGTTGTATTGACCACAAGCGATGCCTGATCCAGGGCATCCGCAGAAAGCGGCCAGTCGAAAACCTTTATTCTGGGATCATCAAGTTCGCGCGCAAGGTCTTCGGCGCGTTTGCGGGTCCGGTTGGTCAGACGAATTTCCGGGCAACCTTCATCAAGCAAGGCCACCAGAATGGCCCGGCATGCGCCGCCCGCCCCCAACACCACCGCCGGACCACTGGCAAAGGCACTATCGGGCGCGTTTTGACGCAGGTTTTCAATAAAGCCGAAACCATCGGTATTATCGCCCAAAATCAGGCCATCTTCGGAAAATGTCACAGTATTGACCGCCCCGATCCGCTTGGCACGATCAGAAAGCTGATCACATTGCGCAAGTGTTACCTCTTTGTGCGGGATGGTGACATTTACCCCCGAAAACCCGAGGTTTTTCAAAGATTTCAGCGCATCTGCAAAGTTTTCAGGCACAACAGGCAGCGGCATGTAACTGCCATCAATGCCATATTTCGCCAACCAGTAACCATGCAGGCGCGGCGATTTGGAATGTGACACCGGCCAGCCCATGACACCGGCCAAACGCGATGTACCGGAAAGGGTGCGATAGGATATGTGCGCTGTCATGTTACGTTGGTTCCTGCCTGAAAGATTCTTTTGTTTTAAATGATGTACCAGACCTTGTGGACCCCCGCCTTCGCGGGGGTGGCGATTGGGAAAAACTCTTCGTTCATTTCGTCATGCCCGCGCAGGTGGGCATCCAGCAGGTTGGCACGACGCTTTCCTTATGCTTTCAGAACGCCATGATCGCGCAAGAATCCGATCAAGGGCAAAAGCGGCATGCCAAGCACCGTGAAATAATCGCCGCGTATCTCGGTGAAAAGCTGGGCACCAAAACCTTCGAGCTGATAGCCGCCAACACAGCGATAGATGTCTTCACCAGCCGCATCGAGATAATCTTCAAGCCATTCATCGGTGAAGTTGCGCACGGTCAGATGGGCGGTATCGATCGTCCCCCAGATGCGCGAGCCTTCTTTATATATAACAGCGGCTGAAACCAGCTTGTGGCTTTTGCCCCGCAGAGCCAGAAGTTGCGCGCGGGTATTATCGCGATCCATCGGCTTGTCAAACCAGATGCCATTGCATTCAAGCATCTGATCAGCGGCAATGACAATGGCATCGGGTTGCTGACGATACATGCGCAGCGCTTTCATTTCGGCCAGGGTTTCGGCGGCCTCGGCGGCGCTGGCCCCTTCGGCTTTCATCGCCTGTTTATAACCATCCTCGTCAATCATCGAGGCCACGGCTTCGCATTCTATACCGGCATTGGTCAGCATGGCATGGCGGGCCTTGCTGCTGGATGCGAGAATCAGACGATGAGTAATAGACATGTATTTATCCTGTTGGTGTCAGCTTGGGTCTGAACCCTAACCCTGATGGCCGCGCCGATCATACATGGTGGCCAGAATGATGGCGGCGGTTTCTTCGATGGAACGGCGGGTCACATTAATGATCTTCCAGCCGCGTTCGGTAAAATATCGCCGTGCCTGATGAACTTCATCGCGCACCGCAACCGGATCAATGTAATCGCCGCCCTCGCCGCGTTCGATCTGACGCAGACGGTTTTTACGGATCGAGACCAGCTGATCCACATCCTTGATCAGGCCGACCACCAGCGGTTTTTTCAATTGATCAAGTTCCGGCGGCAACGGACAGCCCGGCACAAAGGGAATATTGGCGGTTTTGATCCCGCGATTGGCGAGATAGACCGAGGTCGGGGTTTTTGACGTGCGCGATACGCCGACAATCACGACATCGGCTTCTTCCAGATCCCAGCCCGATTGCCCGTCATCATGGGACAGGGCGTAATCAATGGCTTCGATCCGGCTGAAATATTCTTCGTCCATTTTATGGAGCGCACCGGTCCGACCGTGCGATTGCTGGCCAAGATAGCCCGCCATCATGGTCACCGTATTATCAAGCACATGGCTGTGCGGGACTTGCAGGCGCCGACAGCCTTCTTCGAGTTTGCGGCGAATGTCGCTGTCAAAGACGGTGTAAAGAACGATGCCCGGATTGCGTTCGATATCGGCCAAGACCCGCGCCAACTGGGCATCGGTGCGGATCAGCGACCAGACATGTTCATGGGCACGCACATCGGGAAATTGCGCCACACAGGCGCGCGCAATGCCGTCAACCGTTTCCCCGGTTGAGTCCGAGACCAGATGAAGATGGAATATTTTATCTGTCCCGACCATGCGCGGTTTGTTTCCTTGTCCCAATTTGGCCTGTGCAAGCAGTTTTTATCCACTTTTTGCACACCAAGCGATTTTTCAAACTTTCTTTGACGGCCCGACAGGCTGTTCAAAATTCCGATCACTACCCGAACGGATAAGGGTTTTGGACCCAACCGAAAGTTACGGCTTCGGAGTCGGCCCTGTGGATAATTGTGGATAACGGGTGCGACTCCGGCCCGGTTTTTTCCACAGGAATTATCCTCCTCCTCATACAAACTTTCTTATGGCGTCTGTCCAGACCGGGATAAGTGCCTATTTTTTCCCGTAATAACAGGGATAAGAACGCAAAAACCAGACTTATTCACCTTATCCCCATTTTTCAAAACAGGCTTTTCCCAAGGCAGAGTCCGGGAGTCGTTCGGAGTCGTACACAGTTTTCCCCAAGACGGCTTGAGATGAATCATTTTTCCCGAGTCGGAATGTGGGTAAACTGTGCACGAAATTTAATCCCTGTTATCCACAGGGAACCACTCACAAACAACATCCTTTTTTATTAAATAAGGTTTTGTTAGGCAGAACGTGGAAAACGTCCGAAGCCCCGCTTCAGGACAGAATTCACGAAATAACAAAACCGGTTCTGGCGACTTCTTTGGACGGGTCACCGTCAGAGCCAAGCTTTAAAAAGCGATCGGGACAAACGAACAGGAAACCAGATGCCCAACACCCAGAAGACCTTCTTGCGTGCCCTTGCCGGTGAAACCCTTTCGGTCCCGCCGATCTGGCTGATGCGCCAAGCCGGACGCTATTTGCCAGAATACCGGGCAACCCGCGCAGAAGCAGGTTCTTTTCTTGATCTTTGCTATAATCCCGATCTTGCCTGCGAAGTAACCTTGCAGCCCCTTAGGCGCTATGATTTCGATGCGGCGATATTGTTCTCCGATATCCTCGTCATACCGCAGGCACTTGGGCAGCATTTGGCCTTCAAGCAGGGAGAAGGCCCGCAGCTTGAGGCCATCAGAGATGCTTCAGGCCTTGGCAAGCTTTCGGTTGATGGCATTCATGACACCCTTGGTCCGATCTATGAAACGGTTTCCAAACTTTCGGATGCCATTCCATCCCATACATCGCTGATTGGCTTTGCCGGTGCGCCCTGGACGGTTGCGACCTATATGGTCGAGGGCAAAGGATCCAAAGACTTTGCCAATATCCGCCGCTTTGCCTATGGCGATCCAGAGGGCTTTGGCCAGCTGATCGACATCGTGATCGAGGCGACCACACAATATTTGCTCAAACAGGTTGAAGCGGGTGCAGAATGCATTCAGCTGTTTGAAACCTGGGGCGGGGTTTTGTCCGAAACCGGCTTTAATCGCTGGGTGATCGAGCCGACCAGACAGATCGTTGCAAACTTGCGTGCGGTTCACCCGGATCTGCCGATTATCGGTTTCCCGCGCGGCTGTGGCTTGCACCTGGTGGATTTCAAACAGAAAACCGGTGTGACCGCAGTTGGCCTTGATAGTGGCGTCAAGCTCGACTGGGTGGCGGAAAACCTTCAGAAACTGGGTCCGGTGCAGGGCAATCTTGATCCGATGCTTTTGATCACCGGCGGGGATGCGATGTTTGATGAAGCCAAACGCATTCTTGATACGCTGGGCAAGGGCCCGTTCATCTTTAATCTTGGCCATGGCATCACGCCGGAAACCCCGCCGGAACATGTTGGCCAGCTGGTGGAGTTCATCCGAAGTTACAAAGGATAAATGTCGGCAATTGCTGCATTTTATTTTGTGATTTTTGAAATCAATCAAATCGATTGGAAAATTCAATGCGTATAGTGGCTTAAATCCGTTGTGCTTTGGGCCTATTTGATCAGAATGGGCCGTTGGAGCAGGACGGATTTAACCACGAATTGATGTCTGGTTTGTCGGGAACCGGATGGATCACGGGCTGTGACAATGGTCCCTGATCTTTAATGCCATGAAGGGTAGTCCCTATGTCCGAGACGACGCACAAGAAACGCGCCATTGTTCTTTTCAATCTGGGTGGCCCGGACAGTCCGGCAGCTGTTGAGCCGTTTTTGTTCAACCTGTTTAATGATCCGGCGATCATCAGCCTGCCCAATCCGTTCCGGTTTTTGCTGGCCAAACTGATTTCACGTCGTCGTGCACCGATTGCGCGCGAAATCTATGACCATATCGGCGGTAAATCACCATTGCTGGAGCTTACCCAGGAACAGGCAGATGCGCTTGAAGCGGCCTTGAATTCCGAAGATGACGGGTATGAAAACCGCTGTTTCATTGCCATGCGGTACTGGAAACCGTTTGCCGATGATACCGCAGCCGAGGTCAAGGCATGGGGCGCAGATGAACAGATCTTGCTGCCGCTTTATCCGCAATTCTCCACCACAACCAGCGGATCGTCGGTCAAGGACTGGAAACGGGCCTGTAAAAAGGTTGGTTTGACCTCGCCGATCAAGACCGCATGTTGTTATCCGACCAATCCGGGTTTTGTCGAGGCATCGGCCGAGATGATCAAGGCCGGATATCAAAGCGCACTGGCCAAAACCCGGGAACTTGGCATTGATAAGCCGCGTGTTCTGTTTTCCGCCCATGGTGTGCCCAAGGCGGTGATTACCAAGCGTGGCGATCCCTATCAGTCGCAGATCGAAAAAACATCGGCCGCCGTTGTCGAAAAAATGGCGATTGATGGCCTGGACTGGAATGTCTGTTATCAAAGCCGGGTTGGCCCGATGGAATGGATCGGCCCATCAACCGAGGACGAAATCGAACGCGCCGGGGCAGAAAACAAGGCGATTGTCGTTGTGCCGATTGCCTTTGTGACCGAACATTCGGAAACCCTGGTCGAACTTGATATCGAATATGGTGAACTGGCCCATGAAAAACAGGTGCCGGTCTATGAACGTGTGCGCACGGTCTGTTCCCATCCGAAATTTATCGACGGACTTGTTTCGGTTGTAAAACAAACGCAAGATGAACTTGATGAAAAGGGTGCTGATGATCCGTCGGTCGAGACGCGCGGCTGGTGGTGCCCTGATGAGCATTCCTGTGCAAGTGCCAAGCAACCGGGGCTTAAACCGGCTGGTGCCTGAAGGTTTTCAGGTTGATTTCAGGCCGGTTCCGCTTCGGGGCTGGCTTGGATGCTTGATGGTCCGGATCCCGCCTGAGCGGACCTGATTTAAAGAAGCCCGATTTAGAGAAGAGAGAGATGGATACCTATAGCATTATCAAATTTCTGCATGTGATCAGCATTATCTCCTGGATGGCCGGTCTTCTCTATTTGCCGCGTCTTTATATTTATCACTGTGAAGTCACGCCCGGTTCCGAGGCCAGCGAGAAGTTCAAAGTGATGGAACGCCGGCTTTTGCGGGCGATCATGAATCCGGCAATGATCGCATCGTGGATTTTTGGTCTTTATCTGATGTTTGAAATCGATGCGCTTAGCCAGGGATGGTTCCATCCGAAGTTTCTTTGCGTCATTCTGATGACTGTGGCGCATATGATGCTGGCGCGCTATCGCCGGGCGTTTGAGGCCGATGCCAATACCAAATCACAGAAATTCTATCGGTTTTTCAATGAAGTACCGACGGTTCTGATGATTATTATCGTCTTTATGGTGGTCGTAAAACCGTTCTGATCGGGCATGAAAATAGCCGCATCCGGTATTTCATTACGGTTTTAAAATAAAAGGCCGCCCATGAGGCGGCCTTTGTTTTGGTATCGAACCAAATCGGGGATATGGGGTCAATCAGGCATTGCCAGCCGGCTGACCATCCATTCTTTGGGCAAATTTCTTGCGGAAAAGATCAGCAAAATCAATCTGCTGCATCATAAGCGGCGGGAAGCCACCGTCAGAGGTCAGGTCGGCGATGATTTTGCGGACATACGGGAACAGAAGACGCGGCACTTCGATCATCAGAACCGGCAGACGATGTTCGTCAGAAACATTCAGCGTCACAACGCAGCCATACTGCAGTTCGGCAATGAAGGCCACTTTTTCGCCAACGTCGGCTTTGACATTGATCTTGATGGTGACTTCGTGAAGTTTCTGGTCCTGGGTGGTGCGGGCTTCGACATCAACATCAATATTGATTTTCGGCTGCTGTTGCAGGGCAACGCTTTCCGGTGCGTTCGGGTTTTCGAACGACAGATCCTTGATGTACTGGGTGTGGATCGTGATCGGATTTGCGGCTGGCTGCTGCTGTTCTGTAGCGCCTTGTGCACCGGTGGTATTCTCGTCGGCCATTAAAGTCTAGCTCCCTTAGAGGTCATTTTGTCTTGGTCAGAAAAAAGCTTTCGGCATTTTGGGCCCCTGCCCGTGCTGAAATGCTTATTACTGACGCCGCCACATTGCGGCAGATGAATTGGACATGTTGGCCTAGCACGTCTCGCAAGCACGGGCAAGCCAATCAAAAGACGTGCAAAGCGCTTATTTCTGCGGGTTTTCCTGTTCTGGATCTGTATCAAACCCTTGGCCTTACAAGAAGGCCGACCGTGCTTGGGTCAGCCTTTTGAAATGTGTGATTTTCTTGTGAATTCAGCTTTATTCAGCGGGGCTCGTCATGCGGTGGCAAATTGCGTGTCGCGTCGGGGTTTTTGCCATCGCCGACGTCATTTGACGGATCATCATGGCTGACATCCTGATAATCGCCATCAATGATCGGGCCAGCCCCGCGCGGGCGTGCCCCGCCGCCCCGGTTGGGCTGTCCGTTTCCGGCTGTGCTGCTTTGCCCGGAATAAGAGGCCCCAAAGCCGCGGCCACCGAAATTGGTGCGGATATTGCCAGATTGCACAAGCTTCATGATCAGTTTTGCCCCGACCAGCTGACGCAAGGGCGGGACAAGCAACAAAAAGCCCATTGTATCGGTGACAAAGCCCGGGGTGAGCAACAATACCCCGGCAATCAGAATGCAGATGCCGTCAAACATCGCGCCGATGGGCATTTCGCCCTGATCCATCTGGCTTTGGGCCTTGGCAAGGGTTTGCAAACCCTGGGCACGCATCAGAGATGTTCCGAGGATTGCGGTCAGAATGACAACGCCAATGGTCGGCCAAAGCCCGATCAGCTCGCCTGCCTGAATAAATACTGCGATTTCGATGATCGGTATGGCGACAAATATCGCGAGAAAGTAAAAGCCCATTTCTTCTCCGTTTATTGGCGATTTATTGCCATTCTCTGGCGCGAACTCCCGCAAAGGGTCCATTCCGGACCGTGATTTGGGGTTAAAGCTGACGTCTTGGCGAAAACTATTGCAGAAAACAACTTGGTTTTCAGGGATTTCTCATTAATCTGCATTGATGGTACCGGCCACTAGGTCAGGATGCTAATGTAATAACACGACAAAAATGCGGCATCCCATCAATCGGTTGTGCATTGCGTACGTAAAGAGGGTGAAGATGATCACATCCTTGGGTGTGATCGGCGGTTGCCCTTGCATTTGGTTCAGTTCATACCATTTCTCGACCATGGTTGTGATATAAGCGCAACCCGTTTGAAACCACTAGGATCAAGAGACCGGTCTTGCAGTATTTCGATATATTCTTATTCGCTCTGATTGCGGTTTTCCTTGTGCTGCGCTTGCGCAGCGTGCTTGGCCGTCGCACCGGCAATGAAAAACAGGGGCCGTCCGATATCTTTGGCCGTCAGACTCATGACAACGAAGATCAGAAGGACGCAGCGCCTCAGACCGATAATGTTTATCGTCTGCCTGATTCCGGTAACGATCAGGATATGTCAAATGTTCCATCCGGCGCATTTGGCACCTTGCAGCAGATTCAAAAAAACGATCCGGGTTTTACCCAGCAGGATTTCCTGAACGGGGCGCGCATGGCGTTTGAAATGATCGTTGAATATTTTGCCAAAGGCGACAAGGACGGTCTGAACCCGTTGCTTTCGGCCGAGGTTTACAAGAATTTCGCCGCTGCGATTGATGCGCGCGCCGAAAAGGGCGAGCACGAGGAAACCACGCTGGTGGGTATCAAAAGTGCCACCATCCATGATGCCAGCCTTGAGGGCCGCACGGCCTATATTACGGTGAAGTTTGTTTCCGAAGAAGTATCGGTCATTCGCAATGCCGAAGGCGACGTGATTGACGGTGATCCCAACAAGGTGATCGAGGCCGAGGATCTTTGGACCTTTGCACGCAATATCGAAAGCCGCGATCCGAACTGGCAACTGGTTGCGACCGAAACCCCGGAAGAAGAAACCACCGACTGAGGCGGGTTTCAAACCACCGGCAATGATATCAAGGCGGCCCGAAAAAACGGGTCGCCTTTTTTGATACCAAAACCCGAAGAAGATGATGATTTTCGATGCCGGCAGCGGGCGATTATCGGCTTGTTAAGCATGTCCGGGGCAAGATCGGCTTTTTCGTAGAACCGTTACAAAACGGTATATCTGCGCAAACCCGGGAAACCGGGATGATTACATGAATGCGTATTGACCCTAAAGCAGGTTTCATCTTGAAAAGACGACTGGTTTTATCGCGCAGCTTATCGCTGATTTCCATTTTGGTCGGTGCCGGGGCCGCTTTGGTCTGGATGTTCTGGCCACAGATCACCGGCCAAATTGAACAACCCCCGGCCGAGGTCGAAGACAAGCTGACATTGCGCCCGGTAAGCTTTGGTGATCTTGATGGTTGGCAAAGCGATGACATGCGCGCATCTGTGCGCGCCTTTGCCCGATCCTGCCAGGCGATGCTTAGACGCGATGATGACCGTGCAGTTGGCCCCGATGCCCGTATGGGGACGGTTGGTCAATGGCGCGATGTTTGCCAGACGGCGGTTGAACTCGATATTGACAGCCTGCGCAAGGAAGATGCCCGAACCTTCTTTGAAAGCAGATTTAAGCCCTATCTGAGTGGGAATGGTGATAATCCCGAGGGCCTGTTTACCGGCTATTACGAACCGGAACTGAACGGACAGTTGACGCGCGGGGGGGATTTCCAGACGCCGCTTTATCTTAAACCCGATGATATGGTGACAATTGATCTGGGCGAATTTCGCGATGATCTGAAGGGGACCAAACTTGTCGGTCGGGTATCGGGGGATCGGGTAAAACCCTATTTCAATCGGGCCGAGATCGAAGACGGTGCACTGGCTGACCGGGACCTTGAACTGGTTTGGGTCGATGATGCGGTCGATGCGTTTTTCCTGCAAATTCAGGGGTCCGGCCGGGTGGTTCTGCCCGATGAAAGTGTGCTTCGGGTGGGTTACGCCGCGACCAACGGGCATCCGTATTTTGCCATCGGGCGTGAACTGATTGCGCGCAATATACTGACCCGTGAAACCGTATCACTGCAATCAATCCGCAAATGGCTGCATGATCATCCCGATGAAGCCGATGCGGTGATGAATACCAACGCATCCTATGTGTTTTTCCAGCCGCTTAAGGTCGATCCCAATGATCCCGATGCCGGACCCCTGGGATCACAAGGGGTGCCGCTTGAACCCGGTCGGTCATTGGCGGTGGATCGGCGGTTCCATGCCATGGGGGTGCCGGTCTGGCTTGAAACCCGTGATCCGATGAATGCCGATCGTAAATTCCGCCGCCTGATGGTGGCCCAGGATACCGGCGGGGCCATTCGCGGGCCGGTGCGCGGTGATATATTCTTTGGCCCGGGCGAAGAGGCCGCCCTTTATGCCGGGCATATGAACCGGTTGGGGCGGAAATATATCCTGTTACCCAATAGCATTGATCCGGCAAACTGGCAGGATGAAGGCACTCAGCCGGGAAACAATTCATGATCCGTCATATTGTTTTGTTGCAGATCCCAAGCCACATTGCGCGCGATAAAATCGATAGTATGTTCGACCAACTGCAACAGATCGCCCTTGCGATGCCCGGGACTGTTGCCTTTTGCAGCGGGGCGAATATGCCCGGCAGCGGCCTTCATCAAGGTTTCACCCATGTGATCAATATCGATTTCATCGATGAAACGGCCCGTGACACATATGTCGCGGAACTTGATCGTGACCGGATCGGCGGCAGATTGCTTGAGATGACCGAAGGCGGACTTGGCGGCATCCTGATCATGAATATCAATCTTGATCATCTCCGGACCCGCGACAATGACAATGAACCGGGTGTAAAATCACATAAGCCGCAATTGCGCTGGGTATAGCCGGGAATAATGGATAGGATTATTTAATTATATCTATATCCAATAAATAATCGATATTCCGAAAAAAAACCAATCAATAGCAATGTGCCATTGATTGGTTTTGTCTTTTGGTTTTCCGAAACCGGCAAGATTTACTGTGCCGCGACGACGCCTTTGTCATCTGTATCGGTGCCCGGTTTTGCACAGCCGCTCGGAGTTTCTGTGTTGCCAGCGCGGGATTTGCGCTGGCGCTGGCTTTCGGATTTGAGCTGCCCGCAGGCAGCCAGAATATCACGGCCGCGCGGCCAGCGGATCGGCGCTTCATAGCCGTTATCAAGCAGGATTTGCGCGAATTTCTTGATATCGTTGGTCGGCGTGCATTCGTAATCCGATCCCGGCCATTTATTGAACGGGATCAGGTTGAATTTGCAATGAACGCCTTTGACCAGTTTGGCCAGCGCACGGGCATGTTCGGGTTTGTCATTCACGCCTTTGAGCATGACATATTCCATGGTGATCGGGCGTGAATTGGACATGCCCGGATAGTTCCGGCATGCATCCATCAGTTCTTTGAGCGGGTATTTCTTGTTGATTGGCATGATTTCATTGCGCAGATCATCATCAGGCGCATGTAGCGAAATCGCCAGACCAACCCCCAGATCTTCACCACAGCGCACGATTTCGGGCACGACACCGGATGTCGACAGCGTGATCCGGCGGCGCGAGATCGAAATACCTTCGCCGTCCATGGCAATGCGCAGCGCATCACGGACATTTTTATAGTTAAACAGCGGCTCGCCCATGCCCATCATGACGATGTTTGACAGGCGGCGGATGCCATTGGCCGGGGTCGGCCATTCGCCGTAACTGTCGCGCGCAACCATGAACTGGCTGACGATTTCGCCCGGGGTCAGGTTGCGCACCAGAAGCTGCGTGCCGGTATGGCAGAATTTGCACGTCAGGGTGCAACCGACCTGGGATGAAATGCAAACCGCCCCGCGATCTTCGTTGCGATCGGGGATATAGACGGTTTCGGCCTCGTTGCCGTCATGGAATTTCATCAGCCATTTGTGGGTATCATCCGAGCTTTTCTGATCGGCTGTCAGAACCGGACGACCGACATAGAAATCCTGTGACAGGCGGTCACGCAGCTTTTTGGAAATGTTGGTCATATCCTCGATGTCGGTGACACCGCGGTTATAGATCCAGTTCCAGAGCTGTTTGACGCGGAATTTGCTTTCACCCATGTCGGCCATGAGTTCGGTCAGTTCTTCGCGGGTGATGCCCACCAGATCACGACGCCCGTCGGCAGCCTGCCCGTTGGCGGCGCGCGTAACGAAGTCGGTCAGCGACGGCCCGTCCTGCTTGGCAGGGGCGTCGGTTGCGGGTGCGTTTTCGGTCAGGACGTCGGTCATCCCGGGCTCTCTCTTTTGTGTCTTGTGGGTGGTCCGGTTTATCGGACGATTAGTTTTGAAGATCGGTTCTTCTGGCGTGGTTGCGGACTATACCAGAAAATTTACCAAAAAGCTTGGCCCCGCATATAGCGGGGCCAAGGCAATTTAGAAACGATAAATTTCACATTGCTGCTATGGCAGCCATGCAATCAAGGTTGCAATTCAAACCATGACAGCCGCACCTATCGGTTTGACAAAGGTGCTGATCAGCTGACCGGCTTGGTGTTGCAAGCCTTCGAAATGGCGTTATAGGCCGCAGTAAAGCCCGACAAAGAATAGGTATCGGTGGTTTTGGTACCACGTGAAGAATAGCCGACCACAACCATTTTCGACCCGGCTTTCATCGCGCTGACCAGTTTGCGGTCTTCTTCGCTGTTCACAGCCCAGGCGGAATCATCATGGGTGAACAGTTTGAATTTCTTGGAATCGATTTGAAGATCAACATCACTGCCAGCCTTATAGGTATAGCCGGTAATGAAGCTGACTTCGTTCAGAAGCTTAAGCGCCGGACGATGGGTAACCATGACATAGATTTTGCCGCGCTGGGTATAGTCACCTTTGGCCGAGGTCGGCTGACTGCCCATATAGCAGACTTTCTGGCCGTCTTCGGAATAGGTATAGGCTTCCCATTTGCTGAAGACATCAATCAGCTGCGGGGCATTCTGGGCGTGCGCGCTGTTGGCCGAAAGACCCAGCACAAAGGCGCAGGCAATGGCACCAAGAATTTTGGTTTGAAGCGCTGCGGAAAACGAATTTCTGACGAGACGATGGGCGTGTTTTTTCATGAGGTCGCGTATCGTGTCTGAAGTTTCGGGATCGGTCCGGTTGGACCGCGTTTGGACGCATAAAATCCAAAGGATATGGCAAATTTATGAGGCTCGGTTTTCGACATTGCCGCCAAAAGGTAAAGATTAAACCAAGGAATTTGCCCGATAGTCGATCAGAGACCGGTTTTCACAAAATTTTTCAAAACAGACTTTTCTCCGCTATCCGCGTACGAGATGGTTTTTAACCACCTGATCGAGACAGGCCTGCACCGAGATCGGCTGATTGCCGCGCCGCATGCGCGCCAGCATGTGACGCAGTTCACGCGGGGCGCCTTTGGTTGCCGGGGCAAAAAAGGCATCAAACGAACATTGATCGGACCGGTATTGCCAGACACGGATGTCGCCTTCGCCACGGATCATTTCCGGCGCGCCGATCTTTGCCCGGACCTGTTGTTCGGACAGCCCCATCAGGCTGCTATCGGGGATCGGTTTGAACGGGATGGCCGCAGTGGTGCGTGATTTCGAATTTTCCGGTTTGCGGCGTGCCTCGGGCTGGGCAGTGGTGACGTTGCCTTGGGCATCGAGTGCGCCGTAATCGGCATTTGTCGTGCCGGGCGGCACAGATGATGCCCCGCCACAGGCCGAAAGACCGGTGGCGATGATCAGCAAAAGCAAAACCACCCCGAAAGGACGGGAAAGATCCGTTCGGGGTGAATATCGGGTCAGATCAATCATGCGCTGACGGATCAGGAATCGTCGGATTTGCGCGGGATGGTGATCGCGCCGCTATTGCCCGAACGGCCAAGGCCGGCATCGGCACCTTCGACATATTCCAGTTCGCCCTTGACGCGTGCACCGCTTTCGATCTGAAGCGCGCCATAGGTGATCTTGCCGCTGATCTCGGCAGAATTCACGATCACCACACGACCGGCTGTCAATTCGCCTTCGAATTTGCCGCTGATTTCGGCTTCGCTAACTTCGGCGGATCCGATGAAGCTGCCACCGTCGGAAACTTCAAGACGGGCACAATCCTTGATCTGGGCTTCGACGATGCCTTCAACCACCAGAATGTCACAGGAACCGATTTCACCTTTGAGCGTGATGGCGCGACCAACGGTCAGCTTTTTGCCTTCGACATTGTTGCCTGATCCTGACGGACGTCCTGAACTTCCACGGGTCGGGATTTCAAGCGGACGTTTCGGGATTTCCGGACGGAAATTGGTAGAGTGCGGTTTACTGGACATGGGCGGTTCATCCTTTGTGCGCGACTGGGTAAAGAGACGCGGCTCGGTTTGTTTTTCCGATTTCTCGGTTGTGCCGGTATCGCGGATATCGGCGGTTTTTCTAGAAACAGGTTCTGCTGCGCTGGTCACGGTTCCGGAAAGCGTGTCTGATGCATCCGGCCGAGATGTATCTGACGAAGTCGCAGTGCTGTCGACTGTTTTATTGGCTTTTTTCTTTCCAAACATGGGATGACCAGATCCTTGTCTTTTCGTTTCGGTGTTGGTCCGGGTGAAATGGTGTTGCGGCTATGGGTTATGCGGCATTCGGCACATAGGTTCCAAGCCGCACGGAATAATGGACCATGAAGGCGGTGGCGATGATCGGTGCAACCAGATTGACCAGTGGAACAGTCATGAGGAAGGTTAGCCCGACCCCGGCAATCCAGAGCTTTTTCTGGCGGCTTTTGCGAATGGCCTCAACCGTTGGCGCATCATAGCGGCGCGCAGCAACCAGTTCAAAATATTCACGCGATAAAAGATAGCCGTTCATCGCGTAAAACGCGATGACATAAAGCGGCCCGGCCAACAAAAGCGGCAAAATCAGAATGTTCAGTGCCAAGGCTGTCAGGGCGAATTTAAGGCCGCTGATCAGGGCTTCGCTGATGGGTTGCGGACGGGTATCGGGCAGGGTCGGATAATGCTTGTCTTCGACTGCATCGGCAATCTGATCAAGCAGAAGGCTTGAGATCAGGACAGTTGCCGCAGGAAACAGCAACAGTACCAACAGTGTCAGCCCAATGCCCAGAACCCAGTCAACCGCGGTTTCAAGCCAGCCGCCATCGGCAAAGAAGGTGATGGAACTCAACCCGAACCAGATCAGAACCCACAGGCCGACAATGGTTGCCAGCGCACCGGCCACACCGATCAGCACGACTTTGCGAAAACGCGGGTCGGAAAACTGCGCAACGGATTTCAAAAAGTCATTGATCATTGAAGGCGAAGGTCCTGTCGTTTCGGGGGTTAATTTGGTTCTACAAGGGAATCATGCCTTGGATTCCTAGGCAATTAAAATTAACAGCCCGTGAAATCACATCTTCATGGGCAGAAAATTTCGCATAATTGCAACGCACATTATGCGTCCTATCGCAGGCATTGGGCAAAAAAAAGGCGTCCGGTCAGGGGGGGAACCGGACGCCAGCGCTCCGATGATTTGGAGCGTGAGGAAAGGTAGGGGAGACCTTTTCCTCACACGGGGTTCCCGTCGTTCAGGGGAACCTTGTGACAGACTCACATATAGGAAGCCGATGGCCCCGGCGCTATGGGTTCAAGCCCGAAAACAGATAAAATTTGCGATATCGGCAGGGTTTCAGATCACTGGCGGTTTCGTTGCAAATTCAAAACAAAGACGGGGTGTCTGCCAAGCATTTGAATCAGAAAATGTTCCTGCCCCGCAGGTTTACGACGGGGCAGGTTTTCATTCACAGAGGATGACGAAAAAAAATCCGGTTAACTGCCACGTTTGGGCCAGATCCGTTCAAATTTGAACAGTTCCGGGTCAAGGGCCATGCCTTCTTCGATGTTAAACAGCGTTACCGTGGTTTCAATGCCGGTCGGGTCGGTTACGATCCATTGGCGCAGCTGCATCGGTTTTTCGGAAAAGACCAGGGTCACACTTCCGGCACCGGGATCAGATTTGCGCACCATTTCAACCCGGACGGTTTCAGCGGTATGGCGGTAATCGACAATCTTGACCTTGTCGGTCAAAGAGATGTCTTCGGCCAGAATGATGCCCGCAGGTGTTTCATCGATATCGAAATAGGTCGGCGCGTTGATTTCCTTGTCAAAATAGATGAAATCATGGCCGGTCGAGACCAAAAGAATTTGTGCCGGCGGATTATATTCAAACCGCATCTTGCCCGGACGTTCCATGAACAGATTGCCTTCGGCAGCACCACCATCCGATGAAATCTGGACAAATTCGGCTTTAAGCGTTGTGATCCCTGCCAGATAGTTTTCGATCTTTTCGATCATCGCCGGCGAGATTTTTTCCGCTGACTGGGCGTGGGCCGGGCTTGGCAAAAAGATCAGGCTGCTGACCGCGCCCAGACCGATCGCCGCTGCAATGACGCCAGCCGCAATGATGGAACGGCCTTTGGTGCCGATCATTTTCAAACGGGATTGCGGGGATTTGGTAAAAAGGGTCATCGGGCTTGCCTGGTCTTCGGAACAATTAATTGATCGTGATTGCGAAACAGGAATGGCGAATGATAAAAATCACGCCATCTATTACGCGAAATACATATCGCATCATTTGGCCGTGAAGGCCAGCCGGGTCAATGCCTGCCCGCAAATGACCTTATTTGGCGGATTTGAGCCGTAATTGCAGGCCGTTTGACCACCGGTGAACAGGAGAACGCGTTTAATGAGCCGTATCGTCGCCATCCAGATGGACCCGATCGAGCATATCGATATCAAAGGGGACTCTACCTTTGTGATGGGCCTTGAAGCCCAGGCACGCGGGTATGAACTTTTGCATTATCATCCCGATGACATGTTCTATGACCGGGGCCGGATCAAGGCGGAAGTCCGCCCGATGGTTTTGCGCAATGAACATGGCAATCATCATGATCTGGGGGACGCCCGGGTGATTGATCTGGCGCGCGAAACCGACGTCATCCTGATGCGTCAGGACCCGCCCTTTGATATGAACTATATCACCGCAAGCCATCTGCTTGAGGCGATCCACCCGGAAACCTTTGTGGTCAACCATCCGGGCCATGTCCGCAATGCGCCGGAAAAGATCTTTGTCACCGAATTTCCCGATCTGATGCCGCCGACCATGATCACGCGGTCAGGTGCGCGGATCAAGGAATTCCGCGAAGAATTCAAGGACATCATCGTCAAGCCGCTATTTGGCAATGGCGGGGCGGGTGTGTTTCACCTCAAACCCGGGGACGAGAACCTTAATTCCCTGCTCGAACTGTTTGCCGCCCAGTCGCGCGAACCTTTGATGGTACAGGCCTATTTGCCCGATGTGCGCAAGGGCGATAAACGCATCATTCTGGTCGATGGCGAACCGGTGGGGGCAATCAACCGTGTGCCGGCCGAAGGCGAAGCACGGTCAAACATGCATGTCGGCGGTGTGGCCGAGAAATCGATGCTGACCCCGCGCGAACGCGAGATTTGCGACCGTATCGGGCCGGAGCTTAAAAAGCGCGACCTGATCTTTGTCGGGATCGACGTGATTGGCGATTACATGACGGAAATCAACGTCACCTCGCCAACCGGCTTGCAGGAAATCAACCGGTTTGACGGTTCCAAACTTGAAAGCCTGATTTGGGATGCGATTGAAACGCGCCTTGGCTAAGCCGGGATACAGCATTTTGGCATTTGATTTGGGCAGGTGGTTTCACCTGCCCTTTTTTATGACCGGTTTTTGTGGCCGGTTTTCGGGTTTTGGATTGGTTTGCCAAGGTGCCGTCCTGACCCTAAGCTTGTGATAAAAGGAACCAAAGCCGCGATCAAACGTATGAAACAGGGTCGGAGCCCAAAGATCCGGACCCGTTAATTTGACAGATAGTGACAGCGCATGACCAGTATCGAGGCAAAGACCATCATTGATCAGGATCTTTTTGGGCCGTTTCTGTTTGCCCGGGGCGGAAATGCCCGGTCGGTCAAGCTGGCCGCGCTTGTTGTTGCCGATGACGGGCACGAAATTCCGGAATTTCGTGCCAATGGCACGGATGTGATCGCCCCGGCAAAGCTTGCAAGCCTTTATGGCCGGACCTATTGGCGGTTCGCGTTTGAATTGCCCGCCAACAGTGTTGCCACGTATTGTTTCGGAAGTGAAACGTATGAGGTTTGCACCGATCTGGGCAAGGATCTGCGCATCGGGTTTGTATCGTGCAATGGTCAGGAAGACGGCGATCTGGATCGGCCGCTTGAAGACCGCAATGCGCTTTGGATTGATCTTGGCAAAGAGCACGCCAGACAGCCCTTTTCGCTTTTGCTTCATGGCGGAGACCAGATTTACGCCGACGGGGTGTGGGAATGTCACCCCGATATCATCGCCTGGCAAAAGGCCGGGCGGCGCGACCGGGCGGCGACTGAATTTTCCGATGCCCTGCGCGATGCGGTGTTCAAATTCTATCTTGACCATTATCTGGCGATTTATGGCCAGCCGCAGATCAGCCATATGCTTGCACGGGTGCCATCGCTGATGATCTGGGATGATCATGATATTTTTGATGGTTGGGGCAGTCATAAAAAATGGTTTCAGGGAACGGCGGTGGCCAAGGGCATGTTTGACTGTGCCCGGACGGCCTTTTGCCTGATGCAGCTGTGTTGCCTGCCTGATGATCTGCCTGACATGGTGATGGACCGGGATGGCCAAAGCCTTGGCTGGCGGGTGGATTTCCCGGGCATGAGCATCATCGCCCCGGATTTGCGGTCGGAACGTACGCCCGGCGATATCATGGGGGCACATGGCTGGCGCGATTTGCCGCAAAGCCTTGAAACCGTGCCCGACGGCAACCGTATTTTTCTGATGTCGAGTGTGCCGGTGATCGGGCCGCGATTATCGCTGGTCGAGATGGTTTTGCATCTGTTGCCCAAAGCCCAGAAATACGAGGATGACCTGCGCGATCAATGGCAAAGCCGTTGGCACCGGCGCGAATGGTGCCGGTTTCTTGAACTGATCGAACATATCGCCAATGACCGCAACCACGAGATCACCCTTTTGTCTGGCGAAATTCATGTGGCGACGCGCGGCACCTTTGAAACACGGGGCAAAACCATCCATCAACTGGTGGCGTCGGGTATCTCGCACACCGCACCACCGGCGACATTTGCAAGGGTTTTGGGCCTTTTGGCGTGGATCGGGGATCACCCGCTTCCGGATCGTCCGACAAAGCTCAGACCTTTGCCGGGGCGCAAAGGCACCTATTGTGCAGCGCGAAATTACCTTACACTGTCACGTAGCGGCGCCAACTGGCACGCCAATTGGCATCTTGAAGGCATCGGCTGGACGCCGGATCTTGGTCTTTGAGATTGTCATGATGCCGACCTGACATGTGTTTATGGCAAGGGAAGTGGATGGATCATGATGCAGCTTTATTATTCGCCGACATCACCTTTTTCGCGCAAGGTGCGGGTTGTTTTGCGTGAATTGCAGCTGGAAAAACAGATCAGCGAAATTCTGATTGATCCCTGGACAGACGAGGCATTGCGTGCTCATAACCCGCTTGCCAAGGTCCCGACCCTGATCCTTGACGATGGCATGGCGGTGTTCGAGTCCGCGGTGATTTGTGATTATCTGGATCAAGTGGCGAAATCTGCCGGTTTGTCGGGGGGTGTGATCCCTGAAAACGGATCCGCGCGGTTGAACGCCCTGAAATGGCAGGGGCTGGCAGATGGTATGATGGCTGCGACCGGGCGCCTGTTTGCCGATTCCAATCGCGCAGAACAAGACCGTTGCGAAAACGTAATGGAAAGGCAGGCGCAGGCGATCACCTCGGGCATTGAGGCCATTATCGACGGGCTTGCCGGCCTTCGGACCGAGGATGCGCATCTTGGCACCTGGTCGGTGCTGGTTGCGCTGTATTACATTGATTTCCGCTGGCCCGATCGCCGGTTTGATATTCCGGTGCGCGTCCGTGACTGGATGGCGGTCATGTCTGAGCGGCCATCCTTTGTCGAAACCGTTTTCCACCTGCCCCATGCCGGGGATTGACCAGCAGGCATAAAAAAGCACCGCCCGGGGAATGCGGGCGGTGCGGGCAACGCAAGGTTTATGACGTAAGGGGTGGGGATTTATTTTACGTCGGGGTCATGCGCTGAATATATGCGCGGTCAGGCCGCTTTGTTGGCCGATTTTTCCCATGCGAATTTCTGGAACGGTTCATCAACCGGGGTCTTGGCGACATGGTTGGTGTAGTTCGACATCACTTTCTGGGCCAGACCAAGAATGATTTCCAGCACCTGTTGTTGCCCGTAACCGGCTGCATAAAATGCATCAAGCTGGTCCTGGGTGACATTGCCGCGCTCACGGACCATGGCAAGGGTGAAGGTGCGCAGCGCCTCGAGCTTTTCACTGGCAAGCGGGGTTTCATCGCGCAGCGCAGTGATGATGTCTTCATCGACTCTCATCATATGGGCAATCGCGGTGTGGGCCGGCACGCAATAATGGCAGGCATGTTCAACATTGATCGTCTGCCAGACAACGGTCAGTTCTTCGGCATCAAAGCTGGTTTTCTGAAACAGTTCGTGCAGGACCTGATAGCCCTCAAGCGCCGCCGGGGCTTCGGCCATGACGCCGTGAAGGCCCGGGATCATGCCAAAAGCATCAATGGATTTTTGCAGCAGGGGTTTGGCGTCTGCCGGGGCGGATTCGAGATCGTGCAGTTTGAAGTCAGACATTATCATGTCTCCTGAATTTTTGAGTGATTGCTCAACAATGATGGGCCGACGCTAACTTGACGGGTTTTCGAAATCAAGCTATTTCTTGAGTGAATGCTCAAAAACTAAGGAAAAGACGTGGCGAGACCCAGTTCGTTTGACCGTGAAGATGCTTTGGCCAATGCGCGCAACCTGTTTTGGCGCAAAGGGTTTCATGCGACGTCGCTTAAGGATATCGAAGCTGCCCTGTCGCTTAAGCCTGGCAGTATTTATGCCGCCTTTGGCAGTAAAAAGGACCTGTTTGCCGAGGCGCTGAAATTCTATTCCGCCGGTGTCGAAGAAGAATTCCGCGATTTCATGGCGCAATCACGCTCGCCGCTTTCGGGATTGATCGGCTATGTGCGCAGCATTACGGCGTCCGGTGCAACCAAGATGCCGTCAAATGCCTGCATGGTGTTTAAGACCGCCCTTGAAATGGCCAATGAAGAGCCTGATCTGAAAGAACTGGCCGCCCGGCAGCTTTCGAACGTGGCCGATCTGTTTGCCGAAACCTTTGACGCGGCCCGCAAAGCTGGTGAAATTGCGCCCGATACCGATCCGCATCGCGCCGCGCTTAAGCTGCAAACCAGTATTACCGGGTTGCGCGGCATGATCGAAAGCGGTTTGGCACGCGATGATGTTGAAAACCTGATTGATGATATCGTTTCGGATATAGAACGTTTGCGCGTGTCGACGCAAAATGCGGTTTGAGCCGATTGAATGCGACAAATATCGCCAGACGTGCTATCGCCGCCCTTTGACGCCAGAAATGCGAACTGAGATGCGACCAGTATTGCGAACGGAGCTTGCGACACGCTGATGACTGAACCGACCATTACCAAAGCCATGCGCGAACGTGCCTGGGCCCGTGCGGCCCGGATCGACGGCGAAGATGCCAGCGAAGTGCGCAAGCACAAGGAAAGCGGCATCACCATGAAAAAGGCCAGCTTCGGCAAGTTCCGCAATTTCGGCTGGACGGTGGTGAATGAAGAAGCCGTGCCATGTCGCAAGGAATTTCTGCCGCCACGCGAAACAGATGCACAGTCTTCGGACTGATCGGCTATCGCAAACGGGACGGGTGATGGCGGCAGATTGATTGACAAACCCATTGCTCAAAGGCGCATCGAACCAATGGTTCTTGCGCCTTTTTTATTGGTGGGCATGGTGAATTGCGTGATGCGGTGGGCTTTGCTTGGCAGGCTTGCAAAAATGACCTTTGCGGGCAGAAATGCTATTTCCCGGGCTCCGACGACAGGTTGATCAGGGCAGCGAGAAGTTGCTTTGGATCGGTGTCAGCAACCTGATTTTCCAACTGTTTCTGGGTTTCCTGCCAAATCGGGAAAGCACGGGCCAAAAGGGCGCGGCCATCTTTGGTCAATGTCAAAAGACGCCCGCGTTTGTCTTTCGGGTCGGGCAGGATTTCAACCAGCCCGCGACGTTCGAGCGGTTTGAGATTGGCCGTCAGTGTGGTGCGATCCATGGCCAGAAGACTGGCAACATCCTTCATATGCGGGGCAGATGGCCGGTTAAGGGACATCAAAAGCGAATATTGCCCGCTGGTCAGATCAAGCGGGCGAAAGGCATCGTCAAAGCGGCGCGCAATCGTCCGTGCCGCCCGGCGCACATGCAGGCAAAGGCACGAGTCCCGAACCATTATAGTGTCGGTAAAAGGGACAGTTTGATCGCTATGGTTGAAATCTTTTTTTGACATGGTTTAATTATGTTGATATCAACGTTTTTGTCAAACGGGAAAACCATAAATCGCCAATCCATTTTCCGGTTTTCCAGTTCGGAAGGGTGGCCGATATACGCCCTGCCAAGGCCTGTTCTATCCGTCAGGCGTTCGCACCAAGGAGATGTCCAATGACCGAGAAACAAGTCAGGGACCACGCGGCAATTACAGACCTGTTTGCCCGTTGGGCGGATGCAAATCGCAGCAAGGATATTGATGCAATCATTGCCCTTTATAGCCCTGATATCTGTGCCTATGACGCGGTGGCGCCCTTGCAGTTCAAGGATATTTCGGATTATCGCGCGCATTGGGAAAAATGCATGCCCAAAGATGCCGATATGATCATCGAGATGCAGACACCCGTGATCCGGGTATCTGGCCATCTCGGGGTTGCGCATTTTCTAATCCGGTGTGGCATTCGTGACAATGACGGCGGCGAACAGGCAAGCTGGATGCGGGCAAGCTTTCACCTTGAAAAGCATGATGGCCAGTGGCGCATCATGCATAAACATTTTTCCGTGCCTTTTGATTTTGACAGCGGCGAAGCCCGGTTCGGGCTTGAACCCTAGGCGATTCCGCCCCGCCGTCGCACACCACATTGAAAAAAGGAAACTATGATGAAGGTTATCAGTTATCTGAATTTTGACGGGAATTGCCGCCCGGCAATGACGTTCTATCAATCCGTTCTGGGCGGTGAATTGATCACCATGCCTTATGGCGATACGCCGATGGCAGCGGACATGCCCGATATGGCTGACAAGATGGCCCATGCCTGCCTGATGGGGGATGGCTGGACCATCATGGCATCAGACTGCCCGGCAGGTACGTTTGAACCGATGAAGGGAATGAACATTTCCATTCATGCCCCGACCGTGGGACAGGCCCGTGAATATTTTAACGGGCTGGCAAAGGGCGGCACGGTCATCATGGGGTTTGAAGAAACCTTCTGGTCAAAAGGATTTGGTATGGTGACGGACAAGTTCGGGACGCCCTGGATGGTCAATACCGATCTGGATCAGAATTCGGATCAAGGTTGTTCCAACTGATTGTGTTTGAACGACATGTTGCCTTGACCCCGATTTACCGTCAAAGTGGTACAACTTGGGGTTATGGGGGCAGATGAAGTGACAGCACGGGTTACCACAGTTGCCTTTGCCGGGATTGAAACCATACCGGTCGATGTTCAGGTGCAAATGGCAAGTGGGTTGCCGGCTTTTACCGTTGTTGGCCTGCCCGACAAGGCCGTATCCGAAGCACGTGAACGGGTGCGATCGGCCCTTTCGGCCATGGGTTTGGCCCTGCCGCCCAAACGCATCACCATCAACCTGGCACCGGCCGATTTGCTTAAGGAAGGATCGCATTTCGATCTGCCGATTGCACTGGGTATTCTGGCCGAGATGGATGTTATCGGCCATGATGATATCGGGCGGTTTCTGGTGCTTGGTGAATTGGGGCTTGATGGCAGCGTGACGTCGGTCGGCGGGGTTTTACCCGCCGCGATGGAAGCCGGCATGCAGGAAAGCGGCATTATCTGCCCCGAGGCCAACGGGCCAGAAGCGCTTTGGGCGGGGGAGCTTGAAATTCTGGCTGCCCCCAGCCTTGTGAGCCTGATCAATCATTTCAAAGGCACGCAAATACTGCCCCGCCCCACCCGGCGCGAAAATGCAGAGACCAATGATTTTCAGGGGGATCTGCGTGATATCAAGGGGCAGGAAAGTGCCAAGCGCGCCTTGGAAATTGCCGCGGCTGGCGGACATAATCTTTTGATGTCGGGGCCGCCCGGATCGGGGAAATCCATGCTCGCAGCACGGTTGCCGGGCATTTTGCCCGATCTTGATGCCAGACAGGCGCTTGAAACCACGGTTATTCATTCGGTATCGGGGATGTTGCCCGCAGGCGGGCTGATCAGAACGCGTCCCTTCAGGCAACCGCATCATTCGGCCTCTATGCCTGCCCTTGTGGGCGGTGGTCATCGGGTGCGGCCCGGCGAGATATCGCTTGCCCATAACGGGGTGTTGTTTCTCGATGAATTGCCGGAATTTCAACGCAACGTGCTTGATGCGCTGCGTCAGCCGCTTGAAACCGGGCAGGTATCTGTCGCGCGTGCCAATGCGCATGTGACATACCCCGCGCGCGTCCAGCTGGTGGCGGCAATGAACCCGTGCCGCTGCGGGTATCTGGGGGATAATGAACTGGCCTGCACCCGTGCGCCGCGCTGCGGCGAGGAATATCAGGCCAGGCTTTCCGGGCCGCTTCTGGACCGGTTTGACATCCAGATTGATGTGCCCGCCGTCAAACCCGAAGATCTTGATATGCCAAGCAAAGGCGAAACCAGCCAGACGGTTCGTGAACGGGTATTTCTGGCGCGTGAATTGCAAATGTTGCGATATAAAAACGAAAACATATCAACCAACGCATTGGCCGATGGCGAGGTCTTGCAAAAAGCCGCATCCCTTGATGAAGAGGGGCGCGGATTGCTTCAGGGGGCGGCGCGTCAGATGAAGCTGTCAGCGCGGGGTTATCACCGGATTTTGCGGGTGGCGCGCACGATTGCCGATCTGGCGGGGAGTGCGGCGGTCAAGCGTACCCATATTGCCGAGGCGCTGAATTACCGCCAGATGGCATATCGGCGCTAGAGTCTGTTCCCATCCCTATCCCTATCCTCATCCCGGCCCCCGGGCTCCGCCCCGGATTGCCGGATGCCTGCCGCCTGAGGGTTAGGGACGGCAAGCCATGCTATGGCAATCGGGGCGGCAGGGTCATAGACGGGCTGGTATGTGGCAAATTGTCGCCACTTAGGCAGCACGTTTGCGGCGCAGGATATCGATGATTTCGGACTTTTGCGGGTCGGCGTGAAAGGGATCGGCCAGGATCATCACGCCTTTGGTGCCATCCTTGGCCTCGATCATGAACAATGTTGCCTCGTCCCCCGGATCCGTACCGTGGTCGATGCTGTTGGAATGAACAAGGCGCAGATCATCTGGCTGATAGAGCTTGCCGGTGCCGTCGCTGCGCACGCCGTCTTTTTCGGCGATGAAATGATGTTCGAAACCGTGTTCTTTTGCGTTTGCCTGAAGCTCAGCCAAGGTCATTTGCGGATCTCCTTGATCAAAAATTTCTGATACAGGACAAACGCAGACCTTGGCATCTTGTTCCGAAATCAACCCTGCTTGCGGCGCAAATGATCGACCAGTTCGGCTTTGTCGGGATCAGTGTGGAAGCTGTCAGGGACGATCAGCATGCCACGCGTGCCGTCTTTGGCCTCGATCATATAAAGGGTGGCGTCATCACCCGGATCGGTACCACTATCAACCGAGCGACAATCGATGATGGTCAGATCATCGGCGTGATAGCGCGTTTCAAGGCCGTCACAGGTGACGTGATTGTCCGAAGCGCTGAAAACATGGGAAAAGCCGTGTTCACGGGCGAGGTCTTGCAGTTCGATCAAATTCATGGGCGGGTCTCCGATCTTGTGCTGTGTATTTAAAAGCACATTCTATCAGATGTGGAACAGCCCTGTTATTGCGCAAGCGCAAAAAAATCGCCCCGGGCAAGAAAAGATTACGACACCTTTCAGGTAATCTGCATTTTCATGCCTTCGTGGCTGGCGACAAAGCCCAGCCGTTCATAAAAACGATGGGCATCCTTGCGGGTTTTATCCGTGGTAAATTGCACCAATGCCGCGCCAAGTGATTTCGAAATCGAAACAGATTGCGTAATCAGTTTTTCGCCGATCTTCTGACCACGTGCAGAACTGGCCACCCGCACCCCTTCGATCTGGGCCCGCAATTGCCCGCGTCGAGATAATCCGGCAATCAGGGTCAATTGCAGGCAACCGACAATTTCCGTGCCCTGAAGGGCCAGAAGATATTTGTTGGGCAAGGCATCGGTTGATTGCGATTCCATGGCATCAAATGCGGCGGTGTAGGCATCTGGCAGCGGATCGGAAAGCTCTTCACGGGTTTTGCCTTTTTCGTCATCGGCCAAAAGGCCAACAATGGCGGGCAAATCATCGCGGGTGGCATAGCGAAAACTGACGTCGGTGGTCGTGGTCATGAGAACTCCCCTATGAAAACAAATTGCGTTGTTATCCCGGATTTCATCACGGTTTTGACAGTCGCCATCTGATTTGAGAACAGGGTCACGATTTAACCGATTTTGGTTTGATCATAAATCATTTTGACGCAAACGGGACACGATGCTGTTACATCGCGTCCCGCAAGATGATGGCTGGTCAGGGGATGGGGGAAAATGACCGGTCATCAAAATCTGTCGAGGTATTTTGGTTTTTGTTACTGACGCAGGATGCGGCTTTGAAGCCCCATTGCTACACAGGCAGCTATTGTTCCGATGCCTGTGGTAACCGCCAATTCGCCATAGTTTGCAAGAGTTGGCGGTAGATGGGCTGCAAAAAATGTAATCATGCCAAGAAAATAGGCTGGAACAACATTAAGTAGTGGCACAGCCCGCAACGAGACGACAGTCATTGCGACCATGAAAACCACAACCGCCAATGTCACGTTGCCAAATATTGGTGCCAGAATTTCCAGCACCAAAGCCGCCATCGTTCCAAAAGCAATGCCGATCCACACACAAGTCAGGGAAACAATGCCATTGCGCAAAGACGGTGGCCGAATGAAAAAGGCAACCCAACCAATGAACATCGCCCAAGCTGCAAAATCAAAGAGCGTTGTGCTATATGCCGCACTTGCTGCAACGATGGCTGGTATCATTGACAGATACATAAACCGCCCCGCTGGCTGTCGTGTTTGGAAGTGTCGATTCTCAGGTTCCATAAAAGAGCCTCTGGCATAGCCTAAGTTATCAGGCAGAAACGAATAGACTGGCAGGGATGCCGGGGAAGGCGGACTTAAGCCAGCCCGCCATTGGCACGGATGGTCTGCCCGTTGACCCAGCCGGAATCGGGACCAGCCAGGAAGGACACCACACCGGCAATGTCATCGGGCTGACCAAGCCGTTCGAGTGGTGCCATCTTGGAAAACTGCGCGATCTGTTCGTCTGTCTTGCCGCTCAGGAACAGCTCGGTTGCGATCGGTCCGGGGGCGACGGCATTGACCGTGATCTGACGGCCGCGCAGTTCCTTGGCATAAACGCCTGTCATGGCTTCGACCGCGGCCTTGGTGGCGTTATAAACCGCATACCCCGGCAGTTTGAGGTGCAGGGCGGTGGTTGAAAAATTGATCACCCGGCCATGATCGCGCAAATGCCGTGCCCCTTCGCGCAGCATGTTGAAGGTGCCGCGCAGATTGATATCCATCATCGCGTCATAGGTGGCATCATCCATGTCTGCCAATGGTTCGGTCATCATGACACCGGCATTATTGACAATGACGTCAACACCGCCAAATTCGGCGATGGTTTTGTCAAACAGGGCCGTGACCGCATCCGGGCGGGCAATATCGGCCTTGATTGCGACGGCCTTGTGGCCCCGGGATTTCAGGGTTTCGGCCAGTTCCTCTGCCGCCCCGGCAGAGTTGGCATAATTGATGACAACGGCAAAACCATCGGCCGCCAGACGTTTGGCAAGGGCAACGCCAATGCCGCGCGCAGCACCGGTGATGATGGCGGTTTTGTTTTGGTTGGCAGACATGAACAGTCTCCTTGGTCTTGGGGAAAGATGTTACGTGCGATGCCCCACTATGCCGCGAATGACTTTTGGGATAATTGGTCTATTATCGACATCATTATTCGAATTTGGATAACAATTAGGGTGGCGAATGGATCGGTTTGAAGAAATGCGCAACTTTGTCCGCGTGGTAGAGCGCAAAAGCTTTACCAAGGCGGCGAGTGATCTTTTGATCCCGCGTGCAACCATGACCAATTCGATCCAGCGTCTGGAAGAACGGTTGGGCACAAGGTTGCTCGAACGCACAACGCGCACAGTCAACCCCACCCGTGACGGGGACGCCTATTATCAGCGCTGTATAAGGATTCTTGCCGATCTGGAAGAAGCCGATGGCAGTTTTACCAATACCGATCCCAAGGGGTTGTTGCGGGTGAATTTGCAAGGCACGCTGGCCCGGACCTTTATCATTCCTGCACTCGGGGACTTTCGCGATCGCTATCCGGGCATTGATCTGGTGCTGGCCGATGGCGACCGGTTTGTCGATCTGGTGCATGAAGGATTTGATTGCGTGCTGCGCAGTGGCGATCTGGCCAGTTCATCCATGATCGGGCGGCGCTTGGCGCTGTTGCACGAGGCGACCGTGGCAAGCCCGGATTACATTGCGCGTTTTGGCATGCCAGAAACCCTTGATGATCTTGAACGTCAGGGCCATCAGATGGTGTGTTTCCTGTCCGGCGCGGATGACAAGCCGATCCCGCTTGATTTTATTGTCGATGGCAAACGGCGTGAAATCATGTTGCCTGCCAGCATTTCGGTCACCGGGGCGGATAGCTATGCCGCCTGTGCGGGCGGCGGATTGGGCATTATTCAGGTGCCGCGCTATCGCGTGGCAAAAGACCTTGAATCGGGGCGATTGGTCGAACTTTTGCCAGATTATCCGCCTGATCCGATGCCGGTTTCGATCCTTTATCCACAAAACCGGCAGCTTTCGGCACGTGTGCGGGTTTTTGTCGATTGGCTGACAGAGCTGTTTGCAAGAACCGACTTTAACCGATCAATCAGCGTTTGATGCCATGGTCTTGGACTTGATCCGGTTGCGCAATGAAACCAGATGCGCCTGCCAGTAATGGGTCATCATCGGTTTGAAGCGGTTGTCATTTAACCCATTGCGACCGGGATGGGCCATGGAAAGCTTTTCAAGGCCGCGATGTTCCAGTGTGATGCGGGTATAATCGCCAAGCGCGCTAAATCGGATATCGACCAGGGTCGCCGGTTCCTTGGGATCGGCCATCGGCCAGTTCCATTCAAAGCAAAGCTGTTTTCCCGGTTCCCATTTGGTGACTTTACCGGCGCGCACAATGAAATCCGGGCGGCGTTTATCGACTTCCTGCAAATAACGTGTGCCATTTGCGGGGTCTTTGCCAAATTCCATGATGCCGGGGCGATTGCCGATCAGGCGGTTGCGCGGCCCCTGTTTCCACCAGTGATCAATTTCACGGGTAAAGGTTTCAAAGGCGGTGGCGGCATCGCAGTCAACGCGCAGCGCAACAAAGGTTTTGGCAGCCATGGGAAATCCTGTTTGGTGGGCGACATCTGTTCTTTTCAGAAACCATGCCGCCCGACAAGCAAAACCCGCCCGGGCAAGGAATCCTAGTAACCGATATCGCGATTGACCAACCCACGCGGGGTTTCACCACGGGCGAGGCGATCCAGGTTTTCGGCGATCTGATCGACTGATTCCTCAAGCCGGGTGGCAGCGGCAATATGCGGCGTGATGCGAATTTTGGGATGATCCCAGAACGGATGGTTTTCGGGCAGCGGTTCGGTCACCGCAACATCCAGAAACGCCCCGCGCAGATGCCCGGTATCAAGGGCACGCAGCAAATCGGCCTCGTTGATCATGGCGCCACGGGCGGCATTGATGATCGCAGCCCCCTTGGGCAGGAAGGAAAGCGTGCTGCTGTTAAGGACATTTTCGGTTTCAGGCGTCCGCGGCAGCAAGCAGATCAGGATATCGGCCTGCCCGAGAAATTCGCCGAGCGTTTCTTGCCCGGCATAGGTTGAAATGCCTTCGATGACCTTCATCGAACGGCTCCAGCCCGAAACAGTGAAACCAAGACCGGAAAGTGCGCTGGCAACCGCCGAGCCCAGCGCGCCAAGCCCCATCACCCCGACCCGGCATCGGGAAATGCGCGCCACGTCATGCTGGGTCCAGTCGGCCTTGGCCTGTTGGGTGGCATAGATATCAAAATCGCGCATGAAATGAAGCGCGGCATACAGATGATATTGCACCATCTGATCGGCCATTCCGGCATCTTCAAGGCGAATGACAGGCAATTCACGCGGCAGGCTGGGCGATGACACGACATGATCGACCCCGGCGCCAAGCGAGAAGATGGCTTTGAGATTGGACAGTGTTTTGATCAGGCCCTGTGGCTGTTTCCAGAACAGGGCATAGTCAATCGTTTCAGGATCGTAATTATCATCAAGGGTGACGATATTGGCATCCGGCAGCCGCTCGACCATCACGCTTTTCCATTTGTCATCCTCGCCAGCGGCAGAAATCAGAATATTAAGCGGGGCGTTGGGGATCGACATCGGGGACTCCTGATCAAAGCTTTGAAATTTGGCGCGATAAGCTGGGTGACAAGACGGGTTGTACATACCAAACGCGCCAGAGCGCAAAGCGTTCCGGCGCGAAGGATATCAGTCTGTCATGGACCGGCCCGGTTTCACAAGGCCGGTCCGGTGGTATCAGCGATATGATCAGTGAGCAAAGATCATGGCCGGATCGCGAAATGTCTTGAATTCAAGGCCATTTCCCGCCGGATCTTCAACAAAGAAGGTGCCCTGTTCACCCGGTTCGCCCTTAAAGCGGATTTTGGGTTCCAGTAGGAATTTGACATTGGCTGCTTTAAGCTTGTCGGCCAGTTCGTGCCATTTTTCCCATTCCAGAACCGCACCGAAATGCGGGATTGGCACCGCATCGCCATCGACATCCCCGGCCCCCTTGTTCTGACCGGCCTCCGGGCGGACATGGGCAGAAAGCTGATGGCCAAAGAAATCAAAATCAATCCAGGCTTCGGTCGAGCGGCCTTCGTCACAGCCAAGAATACCGATATAGAACGCACGGGTATCCGCAATCGATTTGATCGGGAAGGCCAGATGGAAGGGTGGCAAAGATGGCGAAGACATGGTCAACCTCGTAAAGTTTATCTAATGCTTTGTTGTTGGAACCAGTCTAATTCAGCATAATACTGCGGACAAAATCAGAAGTTCTGCATCTATCAATAGGAATTCTAATTTTATGGCGCTCCGCCCGACCACCCCGCCGCTGAATGCGCTGCGTGCGTTCGAAGCCGCCGCCCGGCTTGGCAGTTTTGCTAGGGCTGCCGAGGAACTTTCAGTGACCGCAGGCGCGATTAGCCAGCAGGTCGCCAATCTTGAAGCCAGCCTTGGCATGAGCCTGTTTGCGCGTAATGGCCCGAAACTGAGTTTGCGCGACGCGGGGCGGGCCTATTTGCCCAGCCTGCGCCGGGCACTGGACGAGATCGAGGCCGCCACCCTTGATCTCGTCACCCATGGCGCGGGGGACCGGAAACTTGTCATCGGCGCGCTGCACACCCTGGCCAGTAGTTGGCTTATTCCAAAATTAAATCGATTTCAAAACGAATACCCTGATATCCGCCCGGTGATCGAGACGCTGGCACTTAATTTCGCCACCCCGGAACGTAGTCCCGACCTTGGCGGGCGTCAGATTGATGTCGGGCTTTATTTCGGTGATGGCCGTTGGACCGGCATGGTGTGCGACAAGATTTTTGATGAAATTCAAGTGGTTGTCGCCAAACCCGGTTATGTGACTTCAGATGAAAAAGGCGATATCGCCGCCCTTGCTGCGCGGTATCCACGGTTGGTTCACACCACCCGGCCCAAGGCATGGCATGACTGGGCACAGGCAAACGGGATTGCCATCACCGGTGCGCCCGGCCCGGGGTTTGAGCATTTCTTTATGCTGATCGAAGCGGCCAAGGCGGGCATGGGAATTGCCCTGTTGCCAAGGGTTTTGATCGACGGGCCGCTTGCCGATGGAAGCCTTGAAATCATCAGTCAGGCCAGCTTGAAATCCGATGGTGCATATTATCTGATTACGCCGGAAAGCCGAATGGAGACGCCGGAAGTCAGCGCCTTTCGCGACTGGGTGCTGGGTTTGGCAAGTGAATCCGGATTGTCAGAATAACGCGACAAGCATTTGAAATTATGGACGGGTGTCTCGTATTTCGGGATGCTAGGCGCGGCGATAGATGCTGTGCAGCAGGTGATCTTTCTTTGGGCCGGTGATTTTTATTTTTGTTTCGAAATGATCCGGCCCGTTCCAGATCATGCAGTGATGGTAAAAGTCCTCCCCACAGGGATGGATATCGCGCGCACAGAGACCTGATTCACCCTCTTCGCCAAATTGCAGCAACACATAGCGATTGCCGAAACTTAAGGGATCGCGAAACAGAAGCTCGATCGCGCCTAAATCCTCATGCAGGACAAAATCATATTCCCGATAGCCATCAAACCGCTTGCCATCGGTGCGGGTCAAAAACCCCTCCTCGCGATAGCGCAGCATATTGGGTTGGCCCGGATCGGCAACGTGAAACGTGACATCGCCGGTAAACTGCCCCGCCGCACCCAGATCACGCGCGAGCGTCCAGTTGCCTGCAAGGGTCTGGAATATTTCGGATGCGTCGGGGGTATCGGGTTTGTTGGGGGACATTTGGGCCTTTGGGGGCTGTCGGGATGAAAAAGGCAGGGCGCGCATTGCTGGACCCTGCCTTTTTAATTCGGGTTTGGGTTCGTTTACGCGCCCGGCAGCATCCTTGGGAGTTTCTCTCCGCCGATAATATGCACATGCAGGTGCGGGACGTCCTGGCGGCCGTTTTCGCGGGTGTTGGCGATCAGGCGGTAGCCATCCTCGACCACGCCGGCTTCCTTGGCAATTTTGCCAATCGCGCGGGTATAGGCGACGATTTCGGCATCCGAGGCATTCTGGGCAAAATCGTCATAGCTGGTGTAAGCCCCCTTGGGGATCACCAGAATATGGGTCGGGGCCTGTGGTGCGATATCGTTAAAGGCCAGCACATGGTCATCTTCATAGACCTTGGTGCACGGAATTTCGCCGCGCAGGATTTTGGCAAAGATGTTTTCCGGATCGTAAGGCTGAACGGCCATGTCGGGGCTCCTGATCAAGATATTCCAATGATGAATGCCATATTGGACAGGCTTGGCGTCTGGTGCAATTTCGATTTTGCGAAAGTGCGACCATTTTCCGATTTCCACCCTTCCGGGCGGAGCAAGGCGGAGGCCCGGAATCCATGGTAGCGGTTGTGCCGATATGGATGCCCGCCTGCGCGGGCATGACGGGTGTTGGGGTAATCTTGGGTCTTACTTAATCGCCTTTGCGCGATGCCTTTTCGGCAATGCCTGAAATGCCCTGACGTTCGGCGAGGATCTTCCAGACATCTTGTGGCTTCACCCCCTGATCGGCCCAAAGCACGGTCAGGTGATAAAGCAGGTCGGCACTTTCGGATGCGACCTTTTCCGGGGTTTCGGCAAGTGCGGCAATCACGGTTTCAACGCCCTCTTCGCCGACTTTCTGGGCAATTTTTTTGGTGCCCTTGGCAAACAGCTTGGCTGTATAGCTGGTGTCGGGATCGGCCCCCTTGCGGGCAGAAACGGTCGCATAAAGCGCATCAAGGATGTGTTGGCTGTTGTCTGTGTCGGCCATGATCTCAGTCCTCACGTACCGGAATGCCGGCCGCTTTCATGTGTTCCTTGACCTCGCGAATGCGATAGGTGCCGAAATGGAAGATCGAGGCGGCGAGAACCGCCGATGCATGGGCATCACGCACGCCTTCGACCATATGGTCCAGCGTCCCCACCCCGCCCGAGGCAATGACAGGTACATGTACAGCATCGGCGATGGTTTTGGTCAGCGGAATGTTAAAGCCCGACTGGGTGCCATCGCGGTCCATCGAGGTGACAAGAAGTTCACCCGCACCATATTCGACCATTTGTTTTGCAAACGAAACGGCGTCAATCCCGGTCGGTTCACGCCCGCCATGAGTAAAGATTTCAAACGTGTCCGGCCCGGTTGATTTGGCATCGATCGAAACGACAATGCATTGCGATCCGAACTTGCGCGCCGCTTCGCGCACGAAATCGGGGTTTTTGACGGCGGCAGTATTGATTGAAACCTTGTCCGCACCGGCCAGCAGAAGTTTGCGGATGTCTTCAAGGGTGCGCACTCCGCCGCCCACGGTGACCGGCATAAAGCAGGCCTCGGCCGTGCGGGCGACAACATCAAAGATGGTATCGCGGTTATCACTTGATGCCGTGATATCAAGGAAGCACAGTTCGTCGGCACCCTCTGCATCATAGATGCGCGCCTGTTCGACCGGGTCGCCGGCATCAACCAGATCAACGAAATTGACCCCTTTGACGACGCGGCCGTCCTTGACGTCAAGACAGGGAATGACACGGGTTTTTAACATGGTCTGTTTCCTGTTGGGTCGGTTACGAAAGGGCCGCGATGGCCTCTGCCAGGTCAATGCGGCCATCATAAAGCGCACGTCCGGAAATCGCGCCATCAATGCCGGCATCGGTGTGTTTTTTGACCGCGATCAGATCATCAAGCGATGAAACCCCGCCCGATACGATCACCGGGGTCGAGATTTCCGATGCCAGGGCCACGGTGCTTTCAATATTCGGGCCGCCCATCGCGCCATCGCGGTCGATATCGGTAAAGATGATCGCCGCCACACCGCAATCTTCAAATTTCCTGGCCAGTTCAAGGGCGGTGACTTCGGATGTTTCGGCCCAGCCTTCAACCGCGACATAACCATCACGGGCATCAATCCCGACAGCCACCCGGCCCGGCCATTTCGCACAGGCTTCCTTGACGAAATCGGGATTGCGAAGGGCCACGGTACCCAGGATCACGCGCGTGATGCCTTTGTTCAGCCAATAATCAACCGTTTCCATGGTGCGAATACCGCCACCAAGCTGCGTCTGGGCCTTGCCTGACACGGCGGCAAGGATGGAATCAACCGCCGCCCCGTTGACCGGCTCACCGGCAAAGGCGCCGTTCAGATCAACGATATGAACCCAATGGCAGCCAGCGGCGACAAATTCGCCTGCCTGTGCGCCGGGATCGTCGTTAAACACGGTTGCCTTGTCCATGTCGCCGCGAAGCAAGCGCACACATGCACCGTCTTTCAGGTCAATTGCGGGATAAAGGTTCACTGGTCGGTGTCCTGTATTTTCTTGGTGTAGTAATAGCCTTCGATCATCTTGCCATCGACCATCGCGTAATAGGGATTGATCCCCCAACGGGAATAGCCAAGCCCGTTATAAAGCGCGATGGCGGCTTCCTGCGTTTCGCGAAGGTCGAGTTTCAAGACGCTATAGCCCGCTTCACGGGCGAAATATTCAATCGAACGCACGATGGCCTTGCCATTGCCGCGCCCGCGCGCCCAGGGGGCAACGAAATGCCCGGAAATCTGGGCAGAATGACGTTGCGCTTCGAGATTGGCCGGGGTTTCGATCAGCTGGGCCGCACCCGATATCACGCCATCGACGCGCGATACAAACAGATGGCGACCGGGCATCAGCAACACACCACGCCAGTATTTTTCCATGTCCGGGCGATCCGGCGGGGTCAGCCAGCCAAATCCGCCCCCTTCGACAATGGCCTGGGTGCAGGCATCGACAATATCGGAAATCTCGCCAGCGGAAAGTTCCGTGACATGTTCGGCAATGACGCCCGGCTGAATGGTATCAGAAGGTGCGATCATGGCTTCCATCCCAAGAAGTTACCAATAATGGTCAGCCCGGTTTTCTGGCTTTTTTCCGGGTGGAACTGGGTGCCGATCATGTTGTCACGCCCGATCATTGCCGTCAGTTCGCCGCCATAGGAAACCGATGCCAGGCGCTGATCCGGGTTGGTGACATGCATGTGATAGCTGTGCACGAAATAGGCATGATCGCCGTCCTTGATGCCGTCAAGCACCGGATGCGTTTTGCCTGCGGGATCAAGCACCAGCTCGTTCCAGCCCATATGCGGGATTTTAAGGGCCGGGTCGTCGGGCTTGATCGCCACAACCTCGCCAGAAATCCAGTCAAGGCCGTCAGTATTGGTGAATTCGCGCCCCACGGTCGACATCAATTGCATGCCGACACAAATGCCAAAGAACGGTTTGCCGCCCGCAATAACCTGTTCGGTCAAAACATCGACCATGCCGGTCACGGCATCAAGGCCTTCGCGGCAATCGGCATAGGCACCAACGCCCGGAAGCACGATATGGCTGGCGTTGCGGACCTTTTCCGGGTCATCGGTGACAATGATCTCGTCAGAAAAGCCGGTTTCACGCGCAGCACGCTCGAACGCCTTGGCGCATGAACGCAGATTGCCGGAACCGTAATCAATAATCGCAACACTCATGGGTAGGATGGGCTCCCGGTTGAGGGGGTGGAGGTAATAACGGCGGCCGCGGATTGCGGGATATGTCGCCGTGAATTCTTGAAACGTTCAAAACAGCGATGTTCGGCATCTGTTTCGTTCCGGCCCGCGACAATATCGACAAGCTGCCAGCCATTTGCGGCCAGTTTACGACGACGCAGGTCATTGGCGATCAGGCCAAAGCCGATGCCGGTCACAAGGGCCAGTGCAAAGTCCATCTCTGGCCCGCCGTCAAACAGATCGACGGCGAAGCTGCACAAGATCGAAACAACCACAAGGCCGATAAAGCCCAGCCAAAGCCGATGATACAACGCCCAAAGGCCCGACAGCAGAAAGGCCCAGAAATTGAAACCTTCGCGGATCAGGATGGCGTTTTCCATCGGGTCGGCATCGCCGGGATGGGTATGGACTGTGTAAACCTTCATCGAAAACCGGTTCTTTGGGCCGGTGGCAGTTTGGTGTGCCACCGGTGTCTTTTCGATCAGATCGGACTGACCTGATTAAAGCGACCCGCCAAGAGTACCCTTGGTGGACGGAATGGCATCGGACTTGCGCGGATCAATTTCGATTGCGACGCGCAGCGACCGTGCAAGCGCCTTGAAGGCGCTTTCGATGATATGGTGGTTGTTCTCACCATAAAGGTTCTCGACATGCAGCGTGATGCCAGCCGCCTGGGCAAAGCCCTGGAACCATTCGCGGAACAGCTCGGTATCCATATCGCCCAGCTTGTCGCGGGTAAATTCGACATTCCAGATCAGATAGGGGCGGCTTGAAATATCAAGCGCGACACGGGTCAGTGCCTCGTCCATCGGAAGCAGGCAACTGCCATAGCGCGTGATGCCCTTTTTATCGCCCAGCGCCTTGGCAAAGGCCTCGCCAATCGCGATGCCGCTATCTTCGGTGGTGTGGTGGAAATCAATATGCAGGTCGCCCTTGGCCCGGACTTTAAGGTCCATCAGGCTGTGACGAGAAAGCTGTTCGAGCATATGGTCAAGGAACCCGACCCCGGTCTCGACGTCATAAACGCCGGTCCCGTCAAGGTTCAGTTCAACCATGATCTGGGTTTCGTTTGTGTTACGCTCAACGCGGGCCTTGCGCATGCAAAGCTCCTTTCCTGCAGATATTGATGCATATGACGGACCGTATGTAGCAATAAAGCTGTGGAAAAGCCAGTTTTAGGTGGCAAGATATTGCCCGCAAGACCCCGTGAATTCGCAGGCCATGCTTCCTGACCATCATTTATCCCGCCATACAAGCTGCTTTGGCCCTACACAAAGTCGAACTTATCGACGTCAAACAGGCCGCGATCGGTCATTTTCAGGTGCGGGATCACCGGCAGGGCCAGGAAGGCGACCTGCAGGAACGGTTCGGGCAAAACGCATCCCAGATCCTTGGCCGCCTTGCGCAGATCAATCAGGTGTTTTTCGACGGTTTCAAAGGGTTCAAGGCTCATGAGGCCTGCCACGGGAAGTGCCAGTTCGGCAGTGACCTTGCCGCCATCGGCAACTGCAAAGCCCCCGCCCATTTCAATCAGGCGATTGACGGCGGCGGCCATGTCGACGTCACTTGCGCCGACCACGGTGATATTGTGGCTGTCATGCCCGACAGATGACGCAATCGCCCCGCGTTTAAGGCCAAAGCCGCGCACGAAGCTGCGCCCGATATTGCCATTAATCCCGTGGCGTTCGACGACGGCGACCTTGATCACGTCGTTATCGAGATCAGGTTTGAGGCCGTTATCACCAATTTCAAGGGTGGCTTCATCGCGGAAGGTCAGGATTAGCCCCGGCTTGACCTTGATGACCGGGGTCTGGTTCTGCCCCGGTTTGGGGTCACAGGCAAAGGCCTCTGCCGTGACCGGGGTTGCCTTCATCGAAGAAAGCCCGACCGGGGCGATGGTTTTGCGTTTGGCAAACAGATCATCGGTGACAAGGCGACCACCGGCGATGACAGCGCTAACATCGCATGTCTCAAGATCATCAAGGATGGCGATATCAGCCCGCCAGCCCGGCCCGATCAACCCGCGATCGCGCAGGCCGAAAATCCGTGCTGCCGAATGCGATGCGGCACGATAGGCATGATGGATCGGGCAGTTGCGGGATTTCAGATGGCCGATCAAACGGCGTACCAGACTATCAAGATGGCCTTCTTCGCCGATATCAAGCGGGTTGCGGTCATCGGTGCAAAGGGCCACAAAGCTTGAGCTGTTTTCATCAAGAATTTCGGCCAGTGCTTCGAGGTCCTTGGATACCGATCCTTCGCGGATCAGGATCGCCATGCCCTTGGCAAGCTTTTCGCGGGCTTCCTTGGCCGTGGTGGCTTCGTGATCGGTGCGAATGCCAGCGGCCATATAGCCATTAAGGTCCATGCCGCGCACCAGCGGCGCATGACCATCAATATGGCCATCCTGAAAGGCTTCGAGCTTGGCCATGATGCCCGGATCAAGGTTCAGCACGCCGGGATAATTCATCATTTCGGCCAGACCGACGACCTTTTCATGGGATCGAAACGGCAGAAGGTCTTCGATTTCAAGCCGCGCACCGGCGGTTTCAAACGCGGTGGCCGGAACGCAGGATGACAGATTAACCCGCACATCCATCACGGTCTGTTCCGCGCAATCAAGGAAATATTTGATGCCCTCAGTGCCCAGCACATTGGCAATTTCGTGCGGGTCACACAGAACCGTCGTCACCCCGTGTGGCAAAACGCAACGATCAAATTCAAGCGGGGTCACCAGCGAGCTTTCAATATGCAGATGCGTATCGATAAAGCCCGGCACGGCGAACTTGCCGGTGCAATCCATTTCGATCTCGCCAGCATAGCTGTCATGGGTGCCGACAATCCGGTCGCCAACCATGGCAATATCGGTTTCGGTCACTTTGCCGGTGATGACATCCAGAAGCCCGATATTGCGCAGAACCAGATCCGCCTTGATTTTGCCCTGACCGGCCAGGATGCATTTGCCAAGACGGGTTTGGGTAAGATCGCTGCTCATGGGTTCTGGTCCTTGTTGTTCCGGGAATTCTTTTGTGCCTGATAAAGGTAAAGCATGTGGCGATGCGTGCTTAGGATTTTTTATCGCCGGACGTTTGAAACAGTGTTTGCACCACGGCAAAGGTCGTATCGCTGCGGCCAGGCGGCTTCTGCCCTTGACCGGGGCGCTTACCGTGCTAACTCTTGGGCGAAGCAATCGATGAGATTCAAGGATTATTCATGAGCGAACAACAAAGCTGGCATGGCACGACAATTCTGTCTGTGCGCAAGGGCAATGAAGTTGTGGTGGCCGGTGATGGTCAGGTGTCACTTGGTCCGACGGTGATCAAGGGCAATGCCCGCAAGGTGCGCCGGATCGGCCAGAAGGGCGAGATCATGGTCGGCTTTGCCGGGGCAACGGCGGATGCCTTTACCCTGCTTGAACGGCTTGAAGCCAAGCTTGATCGTCATCCGGGCCAGACCATGCGCGCCTGTGTCGAGCTGGCCAAGGATTGGCGGACCGATCGTTACCTGCGCAAGCTCGAAGCCATGATGGCGGTGGCAGACAAGGATGTGTCGCTTGTTCTGACCGGCCAGGGGGATGTTCTTGAACCCGAAGACGGCATTATTGCCATCGGATCAGGCGGGAACTATGCGCTTGCCGCGGCACGGGCCCTGATTGATCAGGACTTGAGTGCCGAGGAAATTGCCCGCAAGGCCATGGCGATTGCCGGCGAGATTTGTGTCTATACCAACGGCAATGTGCTTTTGGAAAAGATTGATATCGAGGATGCCAAATAAGCAAGGCGCCAAAATCGGGCCGCTTCTGCATTCGTCGCAAAAAGATACGGAATAAATCATGACCCAACATTACAGCCCGCGCGAAATCGTTTCCGAACTGGATCGTCATATCATCGGTCAGAAGGATGCCAAACGTGCGGTCGCCATTGCGCTGCGTAACCGTTGGCGCCGTCAGCAGCTTGACGAAACCATGCGCAATGAAGTGCTTCCGAAAAACATCCTGATGATCGGGCCGACCGGTGTCGGTAAAACCGAAATCGCGCGGCGCCTTGCCAAATTGGCCGAGGCCCCGTTCATCAAGATCGAAGCAACCAAATTTACCGAAGTCGGGTATGTCGGACGCGATGTTGAACAGATCGTGCGTGATCTGGTGGAAGTATCGATTGATCTGACCCGCGAAAGCATGCGCAAAAAAGTCCATGCCAAGGCCGAAATGCAGGCCGAAGAACGCATTCTGGATGGGCTGGTGGGTGAAAATGCTTCGCCTGAAACCCGGCAGAAATTCCGCAAGATGCTGCGCGAAGGTCAGCTTCAGGACAAAGAGATCGAAATCAACGTTCAGGAAAGCAGTGCGGCCTCGATGCCGACCATCGATATCCCGGGGATGCCCGGTGCACAGATGGGGATGCTTAATCTGAACGACATGTTCGGCAAGGCATTTGGCGGCAATACCAAGCCCAAGCGCATGACTGTTGAAGAAGCCTTTGATCGCCTGATCGATGAAGAAGCCGACAAGCTTCTGGATATGGACAAGGTGACTGCCGAGGCGATTGAAAATGTCGAACAGAACGGTATCGTGTTCCTTGACGAGATCGACAAAATCACCGCACGGTCCGAACGTGGTGGTGATGTGTCGCGCGAAGGTGTTCAGCGCGATCTGTTGCCTTTGATCGAAGGCACAAGCGTTTCGACCAAGCATGGCACGGTCAAAACCGACCATATCCTGTTTATCTGTTCCGGTGCGTTCCATCTGGCCAAGCCATCCGATCTTTTGCCGGAATTGCAGGGCCGTCTGCCGATCCGGGTTGAGCTGAAGGCGCTTACCGAAGGCGATTTCCGCCGCATCCTGCTGGAGCCGGAAGCATCCCTGATCAAGCAATATGTCGCGCTGATGAAAACAGAGGATGTCACACTTGATTTCACCGATGATGCGGTCGATGAGATTGCCCGGATTTCGGCCAATGTGAACGAAACGGTCGAAAATATCGGGGCGCGTCGCCTGCATACGGTGCTTGAAAAGCTGCTTGATGACATCAGCTTTACCGCCACCGACCGAGGTGGTGAGACATTCAAGGTTGATGCCGCCTATGTCCGCGAACAGGTCGAAGATCTGTCAAAGGATGCAGACCTTTCGAAGTTTATTTTGTAATCGAAACGATCACGGAAATCAGATACGCAAAAGGCCAGCACGCTGTTGCTGGCCTTTTTGGTTGATCGGTCGGAAATCCGGTTTATCCGTATTACGCCGTGTGCAATTTCCGGACATTGTTGCCGGTTTTGGCCGGCAGATAGACGGTAAAGACCGAGCCGACACCCTGTTCGCTTTCGATCTGCATGGTGCCGCGATGGCGTTGCACCAGATGTTTGACGATTGCCAAGCCAAGGCCCGTGCCGCCCACCGCACGTGATCGGGCGGTATCGACGCGATAGAACCGCTCGGTCAGGCGTGGCAGATGTTCACGTGCAATACCGTCGGAATGATCCCGAATTGAAATCGCGATGATCCGGTCATGGCGAAAGCGCGCCAAGGCCCCGGGTGGATTTTTGGCCAGATTGATGGAAACTTCGACATCGGTATCGGGGTGGCCGTATTTGATGGCGTTTTCCACCAGATTGACAAAGACCTGCGTCAGTTCCTTTTCTTCGCCGACCATGTCCGTGTTTTCAAGGGTGCTGGTGACACGGATGTTCATCCCCTTGTCCTGGGCTTTCATCGCAAGGCTTTCAGCGACCTTATCAATGATTTTCCCGACATTGCAGTCATCAGAAGGCGGGGTGTGTTCGTTCAGTTCGATCCGGGCAAGTGACAGCAGATCTTCGATCAGATGCTGCATGCGCTGGGCCTGATCACGCATGACCGGCAGGAACTGATTAAGCGCATCCGGATCATCCTTGGCCGGGCCTTCAAGGGTTTCGATAAAGCCAAGCAGGACTGAAAGCGGTGTGCGCAGCTCGTGCCCGGCATCGGTTGCGAAATCTGCGCGCATCTGTTCGAGTTTGCGCAGTTCTGTCAGGTCGGAAAAGCTCAGGACAAAGCTTCGGTCCCCTGCGGCGGCGGGCAAGCGCGCGGTCAGCACATCAAAATGACGGTGCGCGTCAGATGCCAGAACAAATTCCGCATGTTTCATGGTTTTGCCTTCATTGGCGACTTCGTCGAAGGCATCAAGCAGGATCGGGTCACGAATGAACCGCGTCAGGTCACGACCGGTTTCGAGGTTATGAAACAGCCCCTGTGCCGCGCGGTTAAACCCCGTAATCACGCGATGGCGATTGACCATCACCACCGGATTGGGCAGGTGATCAAGAATTTCGGCATCGGTGCTGGTTTGGGCTTCAAGCAGGGCAATACGGTCGCGGAAAGCCGCAGCAATCTGGGTATAAAGCGATGAAAGCTCTGCGGCAGCGCCAAAGGTGATGTGTTGCGGCGGGGTGCCTTTGTAATGGTCGCGCAAATTGGTCGCGTAATGTGCCACCCGGCGCAGATCACCAAAATAGATCCGCAGCATGGCCGCGATGCCAAACCAGGACAGGATTGCAGACAGGATTGCCGTGCCCACGCCAAGTTGTCCGATCGACGCAAGAACGACGAAGACAACAGCAACGGGAAAGGCGATCGCCAATGCCGTAAGTATTAACTGGCGGAAACCCAATTAACGCTCCTGTTTATGAGGGTGGTGGCGGTTTATCACGCGCGTGATAAAAAGTGGACCTAAAATGGTTATGGGCCGGTAAAGATCAAATAAAACTTTGATGACAGTTTGCTATGCTTTGAAGTCGTTGAAAATTTCCGTCGCGGGCGACGGCGCGATGTGACCGGTGCCAATTTGCAATGCGATCAGATGATTTCTGTTCCCTGATCAAAGCTGAGGCGCGGCTGACGCGGGAAAAGCTTGCTAGTGTCGCCATAGCCGATATTCAGCAGGAAGTTGCTTTTATAAGAGGTGCCGGCAAAAAATTCGACATCGACTTTTGCGTTGTCAAAGCCCGACATTGCACCGCTATCAAGACCAAGCGCGCGCAGGGCGAGGATGAAATAACCTGCTTGCAGGGTGCCATTGCGAAAAGCGGTGGTTTTGATGGCCTCTTCCTTGCCTGCGAACCATGACCGGGCATCTGTGTGGGGGAAAAGATCGGGCAGTTTTTCGTAAAATTCCATGTCATGGGCGATGATCGCGGTCACCGGGGCCGCCATGGTTTTTTCCACATTTCCCGGCGCCAGACAGGGTTTAGGGTCCAGACTCATTCAAATGCTCGTTCCGGTTTCCCGGATTTGTGCAGATATGCGAAGCAAAACCGCAGGAAGATCAATATCTTTCAAGATTTTGCGACAAAATAGCCTGTGCAAATCCGGGTGATCCAAAGGACACTTGATAGGAGAGAAAGCCTCTGCGTCAAATCCCTTGATTGGGGATCACCCCAATCTGCGGGCTTTTCCTTGCTTTTTCTCTCTTATCAAGTGCCGGATCGACCATTTGAATGAGTCTGGACCCTAAGCCGTGCGCGGGCCTTGTCTGTGGTAATAAAGGTAATACGCATCGGTTCGCAATTGGCACTGGTCGGTGCCAGAACCGTCAGATCCCACGCCTAAGCATGTAGCCTCATAACCAAAAGTTTTAGGTCTCTTATCGATATAGATAGCGCGATGCCCGTGATGCAATGTCCATTCGATCGTGACCGATTATGAATTGTGGAAAAACAAATGGTTCATTGGTATTTTCGAGATCAAAATAAACCTGCAGAACGTGATGGCGTTAAACAGGAAAAGGGTTTTCATCGGGGAGGAAGTCCGAGGGCGCAAACGAGTTGTGCCCCGGCGTGAGTGGATCGCAAAAATACTGGAAACGGACATGGCAGTTAAGACCACAAGGCAAAACGCGATTACAGCATCAATACAAGTAACGTTGTCACGTTTGGCACGCGGCGCAATTTTTGGTGTTTCCATCGCGGCCGGATTTGCGTTTGCTGCCCCCGACAGCTTTGCCCAGACGCAGACAGACGGTTCAGAACAAGCCAGTGATCACCAAACCGCCGAGATAAGCGGAGATGCGAAATCGGCTGTGGTTTTCATGTATCACCGGTTTGGTGAAGACGATTACCCGTCGACCAACATCACCATGGATCAGTTCGAAGCCCACGTCAAAGAACTGACAAGCGGCCCTTATAGCGTGATGGGTATCCCGCAGATCGTAAGTGCGCTTTCAGAGGGGGCTGGCCTGCCGGATCGCACGATCGGCATCACGATTGATGATGCATATCGTTCTGTCTATGAGAAAGCCTGGCCTGTTTTCCGCGAGCATGACCTGCCCTTTACCGTGTTTGTTTCGACCGAACAGCTTGATGGTGGTTATGCCAACTACATGACCTGGGACATGGTACGTGAATTGTCGAAGGCCGGCGTGACGATTGGCGGACATAGCCAGAACCATGCCCATCTGCCTGATCTTGATATCGAACAGGTCAAGGCAGAGCTGGCCAATTCTGCTGCGCGGTTTGAAGAAGAACTGGGCTATGTGCCGGAAATTTTTGCGTATCCCTATGGTGAAGCCAATAACGAGGTGATCGCGGCGGTAAAAGAGGCCGGTTATCGTGCGGCCTTTGGCCAACAAAGCGGTGCAATGCATACAGGCTCTGACTTCATGTATCTGCCGCGCTTTGCACTGAATGAACATTACGGGGCGATGGATCGTTTCAAACTGGCGGCAAATTCCTTGCCGCTTGTAGTCAGTGACGTCACGCCGTCGAATTATACCTTAACGCGCAATCCACCTGCGTTTGGTTTTACCTTGGCGGAACCGGCCCCGTCGATGAACTGTTATCCGTCCGAAGGGGTGCCGACCCTGTCGCGCCTTGGCGAAGAACGGATTGAAATCCGCCTTGATGGTCCGGTTTCAGGCGGGCGCTGGCGGATCAATTGCACGGCCATGGGCCCGGATTCTCGCTGGCACTGGTTCGGGATGCTTTATACCGTGCCCTAAGAACGATCCGGTTTTGGAAATCCAGGGGCGGGGTTCGGCCTTGGACAGGATAGGAAAATCAGCGCCATGTCCGGGTTTCGGGCGTGGCGTTTTTCAAAGATTGATGCCGTCCTTATTGGGTTCTTGCGCCAAACTGGGGGACAATGTAGGTTAACCACACTTCTTAACCGTAATTAATTGGTAATCACAGTGTCAGGTGCCTTAAATCAAAAGAGTGTCCTTCTGATCATCTCGGGCGGTATTGCCGCCTATAAGGTGCTTGAGGTGATCCGTCGGTTGCGCGATTACGGGATCACGATCCGGGCCATCCTGACCAAGGGCGGGGCCGAGTTCGTAACCCCGCTATCGGTCGCGGCCCTGACGGAAAACAAGGTCTATCAGGATCTGTTTTCCCTGACTGATGAGGCCGAAATGGGCCATATCCGCCTGTCGCGTGAGGCGGATCTTGTTCTCGTGGCGCCGGCAAGTGCCGATACTCTGGCCAAAATGGCGACGGGACAGGCCGGTGATCTGGCGACAACGGCCCTTTTGGCGACCAACAAGCCGGTGATGATTGCACCTGCGATGAATGTCGAAATGTGGAACCACCCGGCGACACAAGCCAATATCGCAACCCTTGAAAGCCGTGGCGTGCTCCGGGTTGGCCCGTCGGCTGGTGATCTGGCCTGTGGTGAAGTCGGATCGGGGCGTTTGGCCGAACCGGCCGAAATTATCGCAAGTGTTGTTGATTTCCTTGAAGCCCAGGATGCGCCGAAGCCCCTTGCAGGCAAAAAGGCGGTGGTCACCAGTGGGCCGACCCATGAACCGATTGATCCGGTGCGCTATATCGCCAATCGTTCTTCGGGCAAGCAGGGCCATGCCATTGCCGAGGCGCTGGCACAGGCCGGTGCGGACGTGACGCTGGTAAGCGGTCCGGTCAGCCTGCCCGATCCTTTGGGGGTCAGGGTGGTGTGTGTTGAGACCGCGCGCGAAATGCTTGATGCGGTCAGGGCTGCTTTGCCTGCGGATATTGCCGTTTGTGCCGCTGCCGTGGCCGATTGGCGCACCAAAGACGAAGCCGGGCAGAAGCTTAAGAAAGATGGGTCGGGTGTGATTCCGGACCTGAAACTTTCGGAAAATCCCGACATTCTGGCAACCATCAGTCAGGCCGGACCGGATCGGCCGGGACTTGTAATCGGATTTGCCGCAGAAACCGAAAATGTTACCGCCCACGCACGGGCCAAACGCGCACGTAAGGGCTGTGACTGGATTTTGGCCAATGATGTCGCCCCGGAAACCGGGACTTTTGGCGGGGATGACAACGAAATTTACCTGATTTCAGGTGACGATGAGAATAGCGATGAACGCTGGGAGCGCCAAAGCAAGACCGGGGTCGCCCGGGCGTTGAGCGCGCGGATCATCAAGCATTTTTCCTGATGGCGCGGCCTTTGGGAAAACACGGAAATACGCGCCGGCCCGAAAGGCCGGACCATAACAAGGATGGACGATGTCGCTTTTAAGCGTTGATGTGAAACAGTTGCCCCACGGGGCGGATTTGCCTTTGCCCGAATATGCCACCGCACAGTCGGCCGCAGTTGATTTGCAGGCCGCGATTGACGGGACGCTGGTTCTGGAACCGGGCAAACGGGCGATGGTCGAAACCGGGATCGCCATTGCCCTGCCCGCCGGATTTGAAGCACAGGTTCGCCCGCGTTCAGGTCTTGCGGCAAAGAACGGTGTGACGGTTTTGAACAGTCCGGGCACGATTGATGCCGATTATCGCGGTGAAATCAAAGTCATCCTGATCAATCATGGTGACGCGGATTTTGAAATTGAACGCGGCATGCGTATTGCCCAGCTTGTCGTCGCACCGGTGACACAGGTGACATGGAATGCGGTTGCCGATCTGAATGAGACGGCGCGTGGTGCCGGTGGTTTTGGTTCGACCGGTACAGCTGGCCCGGCCAAATAGGCTGGGTTACAGGTCCGTCGACCCGGTTTTAATCTATCTGGTTTTGGCATCAGGGGGGATGACAAAACCGAAAGGGGAGTAGAGTGAAAAGATGCTGAAGCTTTCAAAAAAGATGCTGTTTGCGATCGAGGCGGTCGTGGATATTGCCTATAACGCGGCGGGTGAGCCGGTCCAGAGCCGTGATATCACGGCACGTCAGGGCATCCCGAAGCGTTATCTGGAACAGACCCTGCAACAGCTTGTACGTGCCGACATTCTGGTTGGTGTACGTGGTCCGCGCGGCGGGTATCGACTGGCACGCGAACGCCGTCGCATTACCCTTGCCGATATCGTGTCGGTTATCCGGTCGATGGAAACATCCGATGATCCGATCGAGGACCCGGCAGGATCACCGCTGGGCAAGGAAGTCGTGCGTCCGCTTTGGCGGGAATTGCAGGATGAAATGATCCGGCAACTTGAAAAGATTACGGTCGAAGACCTGTGCAACCGCGCACGTGATGCGGGCCTGCGCAGTGGCATTGAAGAATCCCCGGATTTCATCATTTGATCTTATCGGGGGGCAGCGGTTTGATGTATCGTCATTCAACAAGAAACTGCTGCTATTGACGGAAAAACTACAAATTTATGGAACGCTGCCCGGCACCAGATATGTAAAAAATCCTTCTATCCATTTGACGCGGATAAATAGTGATATAAATACACATGTATGATGTGCTTGATGGCAAAAATACAAAACGTGCGAGGAAAATATGACAGAGTTTCGCGGCAAGATTTATGACAGCATCATCGACACCATTGGCGCAACGCCGTTGGTGCGCCTTTCGCGGCTGGCAGAAGCCGAAGGTGTCAAAGCCGATCTCGTCGGCAAGCTTGAATTCTTTAACCCGCTGGCCTCGGTCAAGGATCGTATTGGCCTTGCGATGGTCGAAAATGCCGAGAAATCCGGCAAGATCAAACCGGGTGCGACCCTGGTGGAGCCGACCTCGGGCAATACCGGTATTGCACTGGCCTTTGTCGCAGCCGCCAAGGGGTACAAGTTGATCCTGACCATGCCTGAAAGCATGTCGCTTGAACGCCGCAAGATGCTGATGCTTTTGGGGGCACAGATTGATCTGACCCCGGCGGCCAAGGGCATGAAGGGCGCGGTCGCGCGCGCTGAAGAGCTGGTGTCGGAAATTGACGGGGCCGTGATGCTTCAGCAGTTTGACAATCCGGCCAACCCGGAAATTCACCGCAATACCACGGCCCAGGAAATCATCAAGGATACTGCCGGCAAGGTGGATATCTTTGTTGCTGGTGTTGGCACAGGCGGCACGCTGACCGGTGTGGGTGAGGCGCTTAAAAAGCACAATCCGAATATCCAGATCGTGGCAGTCGAGCCCGAAGACAGCCCGGTCATTTCCGGTGGTGCACCGGGGCCGCATAAAATTCAGGGTATCGGTGCAGGCTTCATTCCGGGCAACCTTAATACCGATATCATTGATACGGTCATGACCATTGGCAATGAAACGGCTTTTGCCACCGCGCGCAAGCTCGCCAGTGTTGAAGGCCTGCCGACGGGTATTTCGTCGGGTGCGGCGGTGGCGGCCGGGATCGAGCTTGGCCAGAAGCCGGAAAACGAAGGCAAACGCATTGTCGTGATCATTCCGAGCTTTGCGGAACGGTATCTGTCGACCCCGTTGTTCGAAGGTCTGCAATAAGCAGCCGAGAAGACCAAAGATTTCAAAGGGTCCGGCACATTGTGTCGGGCCTTTTTCTTTGGCGGGATATGTGGCTTTGACTTGAGTGATCCAACAACGAAAGCAATTCGTTTTGATATAGATATGAAATCTTTGCTTGAGGCCCCTGTTCCATGGGCTATATCCAGAAGTCATATGGATTATCATGTGATCCGACGACCGACATTCTGACAGGAAACCCGCCCGCGTGAGTGATTTCGATTTCAGCGAAAATGAAGTGCAACGCTATGCCCGCCATATCGTCCTTAAGGATGTGGGCGGCACGGGGCAGATGAAGCTTAAACGTGGTCGGGTTCTGATCGTTGGTGCGGGGGGGCTTGGCTCGCCGCTTGCCATGTATCTTGCCGCGGCCGGTGTGGGGACAATCGGCATTGTTGATGCCGATACGGTGGAGCTTTCCAATCTGCAGCGCCAGATTGCGCACGGCATGAAGGATATCGGCACCCCCAAGGTCGAAAGTGCCAAGGCCACCATGGCCGACATGAATCCTGAAATAACCGTTCAAGCCCATAATACCCGCCTTGATGCGTCAAACGTCATGGATCTGATTGCCGATTATGACGTAATTGCCGATGGGTCGGATAATTTTGATACGCGATTTTTGCTAAATGATGCCTGTTATCTGGCGGGCAAGACGCTGGTTTCCGGGGCGGCTCTTCGCTTTGACGGGCAAGTATCGACATTCAAGGCCCATCTGGGTGCCCCGCATCCCTGCTATCGCTGCATCTATCATGCTCCGCCGCCCGAAGACGCGATTCCATCCTGTGCACAGGGCGGGGTTCTGGGATCGGTCGTTGGTATGATTGGCGGCATTCAGGCGACTGAAATCCTGAAAGAACTGATGGGAATTGGTGATAGCCTGTCGGGGCAGTTGCTGATTATTGATGCCCTTTCGGCATCGTTCCGCAAGATCCGGGTGCCGCGCGATCCGGGCTGCCCGACCTGTTCAGAAAATGCCACAATCAAGGACCTGTCTATCCATGAGCACTGAGCTTGATACGCCCAAAAAACTGTCGCTGGTGGTGTTTTCCGGGACCTATGAAAAGGTTCATTACGCACTCGTAATGGCATCCGCTGCCTTGGCGTCGGGCCGTGAAGTCACCTTGTTCTTTACCATGGATGCCAGCCGGGCATTGTTTGCCCCATCGGGCTGGCGTCATTTGCGAACCGAGGTTGATGGTGCAACGGCAACCTCGATTGATCTGAGTTACGCGACACGCGGGATTGGCAGTTTTGAAGAACTGTTATCGGCCTGTGTCAGCCTCAATGCCAAATTCATGGTGTGTGAAATGGGCTTGCGCGCACTTGGACTTGAAGACCAAGCCAAGCGCGAAGATCTTGCGATTGAAACCGGCGGTGTGGTGACGTTCCTTAACGATGCCAAACAGAATGGCGAAATGCTGTTTATCTGATATGCCGGATGTTACATGCGCCGTCAGGATCGATTGATCGGGCGGAACATTCATTGGATTTCAGGCGTTCTAAAGATCCCTGAAACCATCAAGGCGCGCCGTATGCTGACCGACCTGCCCTATTTTGCGACAGCAGAAAAATATTTCGATATCGGAATTGTCGATATGGTGTTGCGCCTTTTTGTCGCAACCGCCATTGGCATGATGATCGGCCTGAACCGTGATGTGAATGGCAAGCCGACCGGCATGCGCACCCTTGCGCTGGTGTCACTTGGCGCGGCGGTGGTGTCGGTGGTGGCCGTCCATTTTCAGGATTTGATTGATCATCCCGATGCGCTGTCGCGCGTTGTCCAGGGGATTTTGCAGGGTGTTTTGACCGGGATCGGGTTTATCGGGGCCGGTGTCATCATGCGCCAGCCCGAAGACGCCAAGGTTTCCGGCCTGACGACGGCGGCGACCGTCTGGATCACGGCGGCCCTTGGTATCGCCTGTGCCCTTGCCGCCTGGCACATTGTGGTAATTGCGACGGTACTGACCTTTTTCGTTCTGGTCGTCCTGAAGCCGATTGAAGTCTGGCTGGTCGGCTGGATTGGCGATGAAGAAAAGGCCAAAAACGCCAAAGAGACATAGACCGCTATGGTGTCAAAAATTTTATGACATACCGTGTCACCCTTAAAGCAATCAATCTGTGTCTTAATTCCCGGAGTCTGGCGCGATTAGGTGGCGTCGTGGTGCGCCACCATTTTGTTTATTTGGCCATCATCGGTTCAGGTAGGGAGCTGTCAGAGAACAAGGGATAGCGTTCGCGCGCATTGGGCAATTGATAGTGCCACCATTCATGGTCGTAATGCTCGAACCCGGCACTGACCATGATGCCAAGCAGAAGAAACCGGTTGGCTTCGGCTTCTTTGCTGATCAGGTCAGATCCGTGATAGGAGCGGATATGCATTTCATCAAACCCTGCCCCCATATCCAGTTCCTTGCCGTTTTGATCAATCAGGGTTAGATCAATGGCCACACCACGACCATGTGGCGATCCGAAATCGGGGTTGGCAACAAAATCGGGGTTGGGCGAATGGTTCCAGAGCGCACGTTGCGCTTCCTGGGGACGAAACGCATCAAGGATGCGTAACTTCACCCCCTGACGGCGTGCCATGGCCGATGCCTTTTTAAGGCATTTGGCCGCATCCGCATGAAGATAGCAGGCAGGTCGTGTATAAATCGGTGTCCCGGTGAAATTGCGATCCGTGGCATAGACGATATCAATTTCGACATCATATTCTTGTGGCGTAATTTCGACCAGCGCCATTGCCGGAGGCCCCCTGTTCTTGTCGTTTACCGATTACATAAAGAAAATGCTAAGCGGACAGTCGCGCGCATCAGATCGTGCCGACCATAAACCATCAAATGCTGCATCGCCAAAGGCAGAAAATGCCGGTCCGACGATTTTGGCAATTGATACGGCATCGACGTCGCTTTCGACGGCTGTGTTGATCAATGGCGAAGTCAAAGGCGAGCTTTATGAAGACATGGAGCGTGGTCAGGCCGAACATCTGATGGGCTTTATTGCCAAAACGCTTGAGAGTGCAAAAGTCAGTTTTGATGATCTGGACGGGATCGCGGTGACGGTGGGGCCAGGGGCATTTACCGGCATGCGAATTGGTCTTTCGACTGCGCGCGCCCTTGGTCTGGCACGCAAGATCCCCGTGGTTGGTGTCAGTTCGCTTGAAGCGGTGGCCTATGGCGTGTCTGAGCGCGATCAGCAGGGGCGCAATATTCTTGTTACCCTTGATAGCAAACGAAATGAAATCTTTGCCCAGGCCTTTGATGGCAAAAAACGGCCGCTCAGCACGCCCGAATGCGTTGCACCCCGTCAGGCGCTTATGATGGCCCCCCCCGGTGATACATTGCTTGCAGGTGATGCGACTCCGCGCCTTTTGACGGCGGCGGCGCATGCGCCAGATACCTTTTATGATTGCACCGCACCGGGGCTTCCGCGGGCGGGAAATGTGGCAAAGATCGCAGCCGAACGTTGGGAAAGCGGCGAAAATCTTGCGCCGGTGCCGCTTTATTTGCGCGCACCCGATGCAAAGCGCATCGAGGATCAGGGGCCACGGAAAAAGAAATGACGCCGGTTGATCACACGGACCCTCAAAGCCCAGAGCCCAGCACGCAGATTGAACTGGTTGCGCTGACCGCAGCCTTTGCCCCGCTTGCCAGTGCACTGCATGCAGACGGCTTTGAAGATCCGTGGGATAGTGACGCGATCATCCGGCTGCTTGATGTTCCCGGGGGATTTGGCATCTTGGCCTTTGCGCCGGGGGATCGGGCCAGGAACCGCGATGATATTCCGCTTGGATTCGTTTTGATCCAGACAGTGCTGGACGAAGCAGAGATCAACACCATCGTGGTTGCCAAGGAAGCCCGCAAACAGGGTGTTGCGCGTAAATTGCTGTCAGCGGTTTTTGACCGCCTGCGCGAAGAGGGTGTCGGGCGGTTGCTTTTGGAAGTGGCAGAGGACAATGCCCCGGCGATCGCACTTTATCGGCAGCTTGGATTTGACGAGATCGGTCGCCGCAAGAATTACTATCGCCGCAAATCCGGGCGGGCGGTGGATGCGCTTGTGATGGAACGTGGTCTTGGTCACTGTGTTCTGGGATGGGGCGCATAACACAAACAAATTTTGCCATCGCAAAGAATGTTTTGCGGCAGGAAATTGCGCGAACTGGACGCATTTTAATCTGTATATCCACATAAAGGGTGTGGTTTTATGGCGCAGCCTGTTGTAGTGTAATCGGGCATTGGAACTGACGGTTTTCAAGCCCCTTTGCGGATTGTCAGCCGATAGGTTCCCGGTGTTTCAGCGATTTCGACCAGATCGATGACATCATCGCCCATTTCGGTTACCGAGCGCGGAACGTTTTTTAACGGTTCACCCGCGCCAAGGGTAACTTCAAGAACCTGACCTGCTGTCATGGTTTCAAGTTTGAGGCGGGTTCGAACGAATGTCATCGGGCAGACATCTTTGGTGATGTCGATTTTCTGGTCTGGGGTTGTGGTGGCCATGCCGGTCTCCTGCCTTGATGCGCTTCTGTGAAGTAGCGTTCATCATTGCCGGTGGCAAGTGGTCATAAAAATACCGATATGCATGTGGTTACCGGCAAAATTGGCGGTAATTCCGAGGAAGACGAAATTTATCGCGAATTGAACCTTGCGAACTGTGGCGGATTTTTCAATATTGAGCCACGTATTACGGACGTTTGAGACATGTCTCGGCTGGGACAGGTGGAACCGGAAACGGAAACGAGAAACAAGACAATGCTTGCAGAATCAACTATCGAGCAGAAATGCATCGACGCGGGCCTGAAAATGACAGGCCAACGCCGGGTGATTGCCCGCGTGCTCTCTGAGTCCGAAGACCACCCGGACGTCGAACTTGTTTATCGTCGGGCGACCGACATTGACCCGAAAATCTCGATTGCGACTGTTTACCGGACTGTCCGCCTGTTTGAAGAGGCCGACATTCTTGAAAAGCATGATTTCGGTGATGGTCGCGCGCGCTACGAGGAACTGACCGAAGAGCATCACGATCACCTGATTGATATGCGTTCGGGCGATGTGATCGAGTTTTCGAACGAAAAAATCGAAAAGCTTCAGGAAGAGATCGCCAACGAGCTGGGATATCGCCTGGTGGGTCATCGCCTTGAACTTTATGGTGTTCCCTTGAAGGACGACAAGTAAATCCGGCATTCGGTTTTACGTTTGATTTCAGACATTCAAGGCCACTTGCGCATTTGAGCAAGTGGCCTTCATATTTTTGTTACCTGTTCTTCACAAAGCCTTCACTCGCTCTTCACGCTTTTCTTGCGCAAAATCCGCGCAGATGAACGAAAGGGTGTTGTCCATGCGTGACGAAAAAAAGCTTCAGCGGCTTGAGGTACGCCTCGCCGAGAATCAGGATGAAATTCTCGCCAGCCAGAAGCTTCGCTATAAAGTGTTCTATGACGAACGCGGCGCCAAGCCGAGCGTGGAAATGGCTGCTGAAAAGCGCGATTTCGATCACTATGACCCCCTGTGCGACCATCTTCTGGTTCTTGATCACAACCGTGGTGCCGGTGCGGATGCGGTTGTCGGGACCTATCGTTTGTTGCGCCAGTCTGTGGCCAACGAACATGGCGGTTTTTACAGCGCCGATGAATATCACATCGAAGGTATGCTTGAGGCGGTAAAGGAAACCGGCGAGATCATGGAACTTGGTCGTTCCTGTGTTGAGGCCGAATACCGGACCATGCCGACCCTGCAGCTTTTGTGGCAGGGGATTGCTGCCTATGTTTTCAAATATGACATCAAACTGATGTTTGGCTGTGCATCGTTTCACGGGACAGACCCCGATGCCTTCAAGGATGTGCTGACCTATCTGCATCACAATCATCTGGCGCCCGAAGACATGCGCCCGCGTGCGATTGCCGATCGTTACGAACCGATGATGCGTTCGGAAATCGATGGCATTGATCAGCGCCAGGCACTTCGTGATCTGCCGCCGCTGATCAAGGGTTATTTGCGCCTTGGCGGTTTTGTCGGGGATGGGGCGGTGGTTGATCATCAGTTCAACACCACCGATATCTGCATCGTGTTGCCGACCGAAAAGGTAACCGATCGCTATTACAAGCATTATGAACGTACCGCGAGGGTGTCGTGAACTGCTATGTGTGTGCTGCCGTTCGTTTGATGGCCTATGTGCTTCTGACGCTGGTGTTGTTGCCGGTTCAGGTGGTGGCCATTGCATGCCGACTGAAACTGGCTGATGAATTACCGCGCTTCTATCATGCTCTTTGCTTGCGCATCCTGCATATCGAAATCCGTGTGTCGGGTGTGGATATGATGGACGGGCCGGGCGTGATTGTTGCCAATCATGCATCCTATCTTGATATCCCGGTATTGGGCGCTTTGACGCGCGGCAGTTTCATTGCCAAGACCGAAGTTGCGGACTGGCCGGTATTTGGTTTGCTTGCCAAGCTTTCGCGTACGACCTTTATCGAACGTCGTGCAGCCCGGTCCCGCGAACAAAACGATCAACTCAGCGAACGTTTGCGTAATGGTGACAAGCTGATCCTGTTTCCCGAAGGCACAAGCAATGACGGCAACCGTGTCTTGCCGTTCAAATCAACGCTGTTTGCCTCGGCCGAGCGGGTTATGCCTGATGGGTCACCGGTGCGTTTCCAGCCGATTTCGATCGCCGCGACACGCCTTGATGGGGCACCGATCGGACGCGATTTACGGGCGTTTTATTCCTGGTACGGGGATATGGACTTGGCGCCGCATTTGTGGCAGTTTCTCGCGCTTGGCAAGGTGACGGTCGAGATTGTGGTTCATCCGCCCGTGACGCTGGCCGATGCGGCCGGTTCACGCAAGGAACTTGCCCGGATGTGCGAAGCCCGTGTTGCCCAGGGACATCAGGCAGCGTTGCGTGGCCTGCATCAGGGTGTGCCGGTTCAGTTGATTGACAGCGATTTGTCCGGTGAATTGATTGGCAGCTCTCCGCTTGCGATCATTTCGGAAGATTTTCGACTGTTTGGTCCGGATCGACAGTTCGGCTCCTGACCGTTTTGCCGTATAATGCACCGGTTGAAGTGAAATTTGGTTTCACCTGACCGGAAATTCAGATAACGAGATGTCCGGTTAGTGCGGTGTGAGGAATCACACCGCTTTTCGGCGTTTTGAGAGAGCGAAACGGATTTGGCGTGACTGAACCGAAGAAACTTTTTGTAAAAACCTATGGCTGTCAGATGAATGTCTATGACAGCCAGCGCATGCAGGATGTCTTGGCGCCACTGGGTTACCAGTCGGTCGACAGTGCAGAGGGGGCCGATATGGTCATCCTCAATACGTGCCATATTCGCGAAAAGGCCGCTGAAAAGGTTTTTTCCGATCTGGGACGCGTGCGCAAACACAAAGAAGCCAAGGAAGCCAATGGGGGCGACAAGATGATTGTCGCGGTGGCTGGCTGTGTCGCACAGGCCGAAGGTGCGGAATTGATGAGACGCGAACCCATGGTCGATATGGTGTTCGGTCCGCAGACCTATCACCGTCTGCCGGAAATGGTGGCGCGCGCCAACCGTGCGATTGGTCGCGACCGTATCATCGATACCGATTTCCCGGCCGAGGAAAAATTCGATCATTTGCCCCAGCAGGTTTCAAGTCAGGGTTCTTCAGCATTTCTGGCCATCCAGGAAGGCTGTGACAAGTTCTGTACATTTTGTGTTGTGCCTTATACCCGCGGGGCAGAATATTCACGGCCCGGTGCCGATGTCCTCGCCGAGGCCAAACAGCTTGTGGCGCAGGGCACACGAGAGCTGACGCTTCTGGGGCAGAACGTGAATGCCTATCACGGCGAAGCACCGAATGGCGGGGAATGGACACTTGGCCGATTGTTGCGTGAATTGGCAGAAATCGACGGGCTGGACCGGATTCGCTACACCACGTCGCATCCACGGGATGTTGACGAAGATCTGATTTCAGCCCATCGCGACCTTAAGAAACTGATGCCGTTCCTGCATCTGCCGGTTCAGGCCGGGAGTGACCGTGTTTTACAGGCAATGAACCGCAAACATACCAATGCGGATTATCGCGAGATTGCCAAACGGCTAAAGGATGCCTGTCCTGATCTTGCATTGTCTTCGGACTTTATTGTCGGCTTCCCCGGTGAATCGGACAAGGATTTCGAAGACACGATGCAACTCGTGCGTGATATCACCTTTATTCAGGCATTCAGCTTTAAATACAGTCCGCGTCCAGGTACCCCGGCATCGGCGATGGAATTGCAGGTGCCTGAAAATGTCAAAACCGAACGGATCATGCGCTTGCAAGCGCTTCTGGCCGAGCAGCAGTTGGTCTTTAACCAGAACAGCGTCGGCAAGGAGATGGACGTTCTTCTTGAGCGCCGCGGCAAGTATGAAGGCCAGCTGGTGGGCAAAAGCCCCTATATGCAGCCGGTCCATGTCAGCGGCTTGCCGGAATCAGCCCTTGGACAGATCGTTCGCTTGAAAATTACCGAAGCGCTGCCGAATTCCCTTGGCGGCGAACTGGTCGATGCGCCCTGTCGCGACCAGAAATCTGAAAGGAACGTTGCGTGAGCAGCACCCCCGCGAAAAGCAAGACAGCAAGCAAAGTAAAACACGCCCCGAAGGATTCCGACCAGATCGAGTTTCAGGACAATGCGCTTGCGCAGGTTTTATACGGCCCGCAGGCCGAAAACCTGACGCGCCTGTCTGAGCGCACCGGTGTTCAGGTTTCCAGCCGCGGGCTTATGGTGATGCTGGCCGGTGATCCGTCCAAGGTGGCCCAATCCAAAAAGGTCCTTGCCCAGCTTTATGCGCGTTTGCGTGATAAGGAAATTGATCATATCGATGTCGAAACGGTAGACGGTGCGGTGCGCCTTTCCGAGCCGGACGATGCAGATCCCTGGAGCGGCCAGACCAAGGATATGTTTGGCGGTTCACGCCTGACGATCCAGACCAAAAAACGCCGGATTTCACCGCGTTCCAAGCGCCAGAAGGATTATGTCGAGGCCATCCTTGATAACGAGCTGATCTTTGGCATCGGTCCGGCCGGTACCGGCAAGACCTATCTGGCGGTCGCGATGGCGGTGCAGGCGTTTATCCTTGGTCAGGTTGATCGCATTGTTCTGTCGCGCCCGGCGGTTGAAGCCGGTGAGCGGCTGGGATTCTTGCCCGGCGATCTGAAAGACAAGGTCGATCCGTATCTGCGCCCGCTTTATGATGCGCTTCATGATACGCTTCCGGGCGATGTCGTGATGAAACGCATGGAAAGCGGCGAAATCGAAGTCGCTCCGCTGGCGTTCATGCGGGGTCGTACGCTTTCGCATGCTTTTGTCATTCTCGACGAAGCACAGAACACCACCCCGATGCAGATGAAAATGTTCCTGACCCGTCTGGGCGAAGGATCACGCATGGTGGTGACGGGCGATATGACCCAGATCGACTTGCCTGATGGCACCAAATCGGGTTTGCGCGATGCGCTTGAAACCATTGGTGATGTCAAAGGGGTGGCCACCGTCAAATTCGATCAGCGCGATGTGGTGCGCCATCATCTGGTGACCAAGATCGTACAGGCGTATGATGCGGCCGATGCCCTGCGTGATCGCCTGAAAAAGGGGTATCGCGGGGATAAGGACGGCACTCAGGCTAAGGGCGCGGCCGATGACAGCACCGCTTGATCTGGACCTTGAGGTTGACGCAGGCGACTGGCAAAAGGCCGAAATCGACGCCATTGAAGCAGCCGTCATCGCAGCCCTTGATGCGGCGCGTGACGATGGCGCCCTTTGGGATGAAACGGCGGTGCCAACCGACGGATCTGATGATGAAGGCGATGGCGCGTCGCTTTTGTCGGTTGCACCGGTAATCGAAATTGGTGTGCGGCTTTCCGATGATGGGGCCGTGCGGGTTTTGAACCGGGACTATCGCAATAAGGATAAGCCGACCAATGTCTTGTCCTTTGCAGCGCTTGAAAGTGCCGAGGATGCCGATGCCTTTATGATGGCACCGGATATGCCTTTGATGCTGGGCGATATCGTGATTGCGCGTGAGACTTGTGCACGCGAAGCCATCGAACAAAACAAGTCTTTGAAAAATCATCTTGTTCATCTTGCTGTTCATGGCACGCTACATCTTGTCGGTTATGATCATATGGTTGATGATGAAGCCGAAGAGATGGAAGAGCTTGAACGTCAAATTCTTGCCGGTCTGGGGATTGATGATCCCTATGAGCCGATTGAAGATGAACCGGGCGTGTGACGTTACAAGCGGCTTACAAGCGGTTTATTTGAATTAAAGGATGTCGAAACCGACCCATGAACGACTCTAGTCAACGCGACGACGACCACGAGAGTATGCGCCCTCGCACAGGCGAGGATACAAATCAGGATGCCGAAAACGGCTCCTTATGGGACAATGTGGCTTCTGCCCTTGGCCTTAAGCGCAAGTCACGCAATGGCGAAGCTTCGCTAAGTGATACGCTTGAAGAGCTTGCCGAACGGACCGAGCAGGATGAAGAGCCGGTCTCGCTACATGAACGTTCCCTGTTTGAAAACATTATTGCGCTTCGCGATATGACGGCAGAAGACGTCATGATCCCGCGCGCTGATATTGTTGCTGTTCCCAAAAATATCACGCTTGAAGAACTGGTAGAGGTGATGGTCAAAAAGGCCCATTCACGTCTGCCGGTCTATGGCGATACCCTCGATGATATTGCCGGGATGGTTCATATCAAGGATGTGCTGGGCTGTGTTGCTGCCGGGCGTGAATTCAGCCTGCAATCGCTGTTGCGCCGGGTGCTTTTCGTGTCGCCAGCCATACGGGTGCTGGATCTTCTTTCAGAGATGCGGTTGTCACGTACGCATATGGCGCTGGTGGTTGATGAATTTGGCGGGATTGACGGCCTGATCACCATCGAGGACCTGGTCGAAGAGATTGTGGGTGAAATTGACGATGAACATGACATCGATCAGACCCCCAAACTGATCCGTCTTTCGGATGGTTGTTACATTGCCGATGCACGGTTCGAGGTCGAAGACCTTGAGGAAAAGCTGTCCTTCAGGCTGCTTGACGAGGATGAAGACGAAGATATTGATACGCTTGGCGGTCTTGTCTTTTCGCTGGCCGGGCGTGTGCCTGCGCGGGGCGAGTTGATCGAACATCCCAGCGGCATTCAATTCGAAGTGCTTGATGCCGATCCAAGGCGCATCCGCCGTCTGCGCATTCATATGATCCGTCGTGAAGAGGAACAGGGCACGAGCGCGCCTGCAACAAATCAGGAAGAAACGAATGATTGATGCCTTGGCATGCCGTCTTGCCGGCCTTTCAGGCTGGCGCAGACGTTTTGTCTTGTTGTTATCGGGGGCGGGGGCAGTTCTTGCTTTGCCGCCCTTCTTTATTTTTCCGGTTTTGCCGATCTGTTTTGCGGTTTTGCTCTGGAGCCTAGAAGGCGTTCGCTGCAACAAGGGGGCGTTGTCTGCGGGCTGGTGGTTTGGGACAGGCCATTTTGCAGCAGGGTTTTACTGGGTCAGCCATGCGTTTCTGGTGCAGCCCGAAATTTATGGCTGGATGATCCCGTTTGCGCTGTTGGGGTTGGGTGGTGGATTGGCGATTTTCCCGATGCTGGCAGTCTGGGCAAGCTGGCGATTGGCTGATGGTCTGATCCGCCGTACAGTTTTGCTTGCCGTGTTCTGGGCCATGGCGGAATATCTGCGCGGTCATCTTCTGACCGGGTTTCCCTGGAACCTTTTGGCCCATGTTTGGGCAATTGACGCGGCACCGATGCAATTTGCCTCGGTTGTCGGGGTGTATGGTCTGTCCTTTGTGACTGCCCTTTTTGCAATGCTCCCGTCGGCGTTTGTGGCCGGCAAAGCCGGTAAGATGACCGCTCTGGCTGGTCTTTTGGTTGCAGTTCTTCTGTGGGGGGGCGGGGCATTGCGCCTGATGACGGTCGGGCAGGATTCGTCGGATATCGTGCTTTCAGATCTTCCGGCAGATGTGCCGATCGTGCAAATTGTACAGCCCAACATTCCCCAGCGCGACAAATGGCGGCCGGACTTGCAAAACCGGCATTTTGCCATGTTGCTTGAAATGTCGCGCCGTCCCGACGGTCTGCGTGCGGATCAAAGACGCATTGTGATCTGGCCGGAAACAGCTGCAACATTCTTTGTTGAAACCCAAACGACTGCCCGGATGCAAATGGCCGAGATTCTTGGTCCGGATGATATCCTGATTACGGGCGCGCCGCGGACTTATCCGCGCGATACCGATGAATATAAGGTCTGGAATTCAATTCAGGTGATCGATGCGACAGGGTCGATTGTCGGCACGTTTGACAAATTCCATCTTGTGCCGTTTGGCGAATATGTACCATTCCGCTCTATTCTGCCTTTCCCGAAACTGACCGCCGGCCGGACCGATTTCTCGGCCGGGCCAGGGCCGCAAACCCTTTCGGTCGCGGGGTTGCCCAGTTTCTCGCCGCTGATTTGCTATGAAGTGATCTTTCCTGGTGCGGTGATTGACGACGAAAATAGGCCCGACTGGTTGTTAAATGTGACCAATGATGGATGGTTTGGTCACAGCGCAGGGCCATATCAGCATATGGCCGCGGCCCGGTTTCGCAGTCTTGAAGAAGGACGCCCCCTCGTAAGGGTGGCTTATACTGGTGTATCGGTTATGATTGATGCATACGGGCGCAAGCAAGCATCGCTGTCACTGGGCGAAGAGGGGGTTTTGGTTCACCCTCTTTTGAGTGATAAAAACCATACAACAGTATATTATTTGTGGCGTGACTTTCTATTTTACGGTATTGTCGCCTTCTTCGCCGTTCTCGCTATGGGATATGGTCGCAAGCCAAAATCCCTCTAGGCGGCTGAAAAAATTGCCAAACCGTCCAAAAATTGTCCCTTCAGAACAAGGACGGACAGGCCGGAGTGAGAGAAGGAACTGCCTTACAATGTCGCCTAAGGATGAAACTAAGATGGTAAAGAACACCCGTGGTCGGGGCCGTGGCCGGACTGCAAGTGGAGCTCCAAACCCTGTCGATATCCATGTTGGTGCGCGCGTTCGTCTGCGCCGAACCCTTCTTGGTATGAGTCAGGAAAAGCTTGGCGAAGCGATCGGACTGACATTCCAGCAGGTGCAGAAATACGAACGTGGTGCCAATCGTGTTGGTGCGTCGCGTCTGTACGATCTGTCACGGGTCCTTGAAGTGCCTGTATCGTTCTTTTTTGACGATATGCCCGACGAGATTTCGTCGAAATCGGTGCATGAACGTCGTGAAATGTCCGAAAGCCCGGATCCGTTTGACAATGATCCGATGAACCGTCGCGAGACTCTCGAACTGGTGCGTGCCTATTACCGGATCAGCGATCCGAACCAGCGCAAAAAGGTTTTTGAGCTTGTCAAATCGATGGGTGCACTACAAAACGCTGATTCCGATCAGAAGTAACCGGATCAATTCCGGTTCTTTTTAAAAAGACGTGGTTCGCGCGCAGCGAATTGCGTCTTTTTCATTTATACAACACGCCGCTGGATATTGTAGGTTGCACATGACGGTTTTGCGTCAAAGGTGCTTGACCTATAAAAAGTGATCAGGCACAAGCGTCAATTAATGCCGCGTGCAGATTGAAGATTGTGGACGGATTTGGACCGCTTGCCACCACGTAAAAAAAGGCTAAGTGGGCGCTATCGATATATTTTTATATCGGGAGCCCTCCGGTCCAGTTATGGAAACCCATTACCGGAGAAGGTCTTATATGTCTCTTTCCGATTATCTATTTACCAGTGAATCCGTTTCGGAAGGTCATCCGGACAAAGTCTGTGACCGCATTTCCGATTCCATCGTTGATGCGTTTCTGGCTGCGGATGAAGATTCGCGCGTTGCCGTCGAAACCCTTGCAACCACCAACCGTGTGGTTCTTGCTGGTGAAGTGCGCGGCCCGGAAAGCGTGACCAAAGAGGTCATGATTGAAAAGGCCCGTCAGGCAATTCGTGAAATCGGCTATGAACAGGAAGGCTTTCACTGGAAGACTGCCGACATTGATTGCCATGTGCATGAACAGTCTGTTGATATTGCCCAGGGTGTTGATTCTGCCGGTGAAAAAGACCTTGGCGCTGGCGACCAGGGCATCATGTTCGGGTATGCCTGCAACGAAACAGATGAACTGATGCCGGCACCGATCCAGTTCTCGCACCGTATTCTGCGCGCGATGGCGACAGATCGTCATTCGGGTAAGGCTGCGCAATTTGGCCCGGATGCCAAAAGCCAGGTGACGCTTCGCTATGCTGGTGGCAAGCCGGTGGCGGCGACTTCTGTGGTTGTTTCGACCCAGCATGCCGAAGGTCTGAGCCAGGACGACGTCCGTGCGCTTGTCCTGCCTTATATCGAAGATGTTCTGCCTGAAGGCTGGTTGCCTTCTGCGGATGAAATTTACATCAACCCGACGGGGCGTTTCGTTATCGGAGGACCGGATGGTGATGCCGGTCTGACGGGGCGCAAGATCATTGTTGATACCTATGGCGGGGCGGCCCCGCATGGCGGCGGCGCGTTTTCGGGTAAAGATCCGACCAAGGTTGACCGTTCGGCGGCTTATGCCGCGCGTTATCTTGCGAAAAACGTGGTTGCAGCCGGCCTTGCCGAGAAATGCACCATTCAGCTTGCTTATGCGATCGGTGTTTCCAAGCCGCTGGCTCTTTATGTCAACAGCCACGATACCGGCAATGTTGACGAATTGAAGCTCGGTGATGTTCTGCGTCAGCTTATGGATCTGAGCCCGCGTGGCATTCGTGAACATCTGTCGCTGTGCCGCCCGATCTATACGCCGTCTTCTGCTTATGGCCACTTTGGCCGTCAGCCGACCGATGACGGGGGCTTCTCGTGGGAGCGTACCGATCTGGTTGGCGAGTTGAAATCAGCATTTGGTGCCTGATTGGCAGCGCCTGCGTAAAAAAGTGCGATTTGCCAAAACCGCATGACGTGATAAGAGGCGGGCGGCCCGGACATATCGGGCCGCCCGTTTTGATTTCAGTCTACTTGACCCGCAAACCCCGACCCTGATCGACAGAAACGACCATGCGCAACAAAGACCGCCCGATCCCGACCCCTGATCGTCCGAATTTTTATGGCCGTCGCGGCAGCCGTCCGCTAAAGGATTCCCGCAAGGTGCTTGTGGATACGATGTTGCCAAAGATCGGCATCTCCTATCCGGACGAAGCCGGGGTTGATCCCAACAGTTATTTCGATGCCAAACCCGATCAGCTGTGGCTTGAAATCGGTTTTGGCGGGGGCGAACATCTTGCCGGTCAGGCCGAAGCCAATCCGCATGTCGGGATCGTCGGGGCTGAGCCGTTCATGGACGGGGTCGGCAGTCTGTTGCGCCACCTTGACGAACGTAATCTGAGTAATGTTCGTGTAGTCGCTGATGACTCGCGCCCGTTGCTTTATAAGTTGGTAGATGCCTGTTTTGATCGGGCGTTTTTGCTGTTTCCTGACCCCTGGCCCAAAAAACGCCACGCCGAGCGCCGTTTCATCGGGCCGAAAAACCTTGCATTGCTGGCGCGTCTTTTAAAAGACGGGGCTGAGTTCCGGGTCGCAAGTGATGACATGCAGTATATTTCCTGGACCTTGCAGCACATGCATAACCATCCGGATTTCGAATGGTTGGCCGATGGTCCGGATGACTGGCGTACACCGCCAGAAGATTGGGTTCGAACGCGATATGAGCAAAAAGCCCTGCGTCAGGGCAAGAAATGCAACTATCTGCGCTTCCGCCGCAAAATGCGCGCGGGCTAGAGCAATTTCCGTTTCGATCTGAATGGAAACGGCTCTAATCGATATAACGATGGATCAAAACGCAAAAACCCGCCTTTTAAAGGCGGGTTTTTGCGTTGGCCCAGTGTTTATAAATATGCTTATGGACGAATATGTCCGGTTTTTGTTGAGAATGATTGTCATGTGCGATATGTTCCGGGTCTTGTCTCTCTGATGTCACTGTCACGCGGGCATAAAGGCCAGACTTTTATCGCGGTGGCAGCGTAATCCAAAGGTTCGGCCGTGCCACATTGGGATGTAAACACACTTTTTCGCACCTATCGTACCCGGCTTTTACAGTTTGTGCGCGGGCGCAAGCTTTCATGGCATATGGCAGATGACATTGTTCAGGACACGTTTCTGCGGATCATTGCCACGCCATCATTGCCTGATCAGGAAGTTGCCAAATCCTATTTATACCGGACCGCAAATAATCTGGTGATTGACCATTTCCGGCGAGAGCGGATCTTGCGGTTTGTACCTGATCCCGAGCATGAATTGGAAACCCTGGCTGATGATACCCCGTCCCCGGAACAGATCGTCTGGTCACGCCAGGAATTAAAGCGGCTCCAAGACATCTTGCGGAAACTTCCGAAGCAACAACGAGAAGTCTTTATTCTCGCCCGGATCGAAGGGCTGACCTATGTGCAGATCGGTAAAAAGCTTGGCATTCCCAGTCAAACAGCTTTCAGCAGAATGGTGCGCGCGCTAAGCCAGGTTAAAGAAGCCATGGACCGCGCGGAAAAAAAATAACCGGAATGTCGGATATTGGCTGAACCGGATCGTCAAAGCATAGAGAGCACTGCCGCAAATCGCGCTTGAGGGTGACACAGGCAGGCATGGCAATATTCAAAACAACCAAACAATGGCACGAGCAAACAGCATGAACTCTTCGCAACATCAGGTATCAGAGCAAGCAGCCTATTGGTTCGCATTGCTGCTTGATGGCAGCGAAAGCGAGGAAGACCGCCGTCAGTTTGCCCAATGGGTTGATCAGGACCCTGCGCACGCAAAAGCTTTTTTTGAGATCGAGCGTTTATGGAATGGCAGTTCAAGCCTTGATCTCGCATCCTCCCGGCATATCGGGCGCCGGGCGATGCTTGGCGGGACGGTTGCTTCTGTTTTGCTTGCGGTTGGCTGGGGCGTATCGCGATATCATCCATTGGCCGATATCAGAACCCAAACCGGCCAACGACGTGAAATCAGCATCCCGGGCCTGCGAGGACGCGGTATTGTCGCCAGTAACAGTCTTCTTTCCTTTGTTGTCGAAGGGGGCATAAGCGGGGTGGAAATCCACCGTGGCGAAGCTTGGTTCGAAAGCGATGCCGGCAATCAGGGTTTCTTTGTGCGGGCGGGGAATGGCAAAGCCGTGTCAACCGGAGGAACGTTTGACGTTGCCGCCTACGAGGACGGGGTGACAACCATCGCAGAGACAAATCCACTGGTCGTTGAGGTCGCCGGGCGTCGCCATCCGGTTTTGCCGGGGAATGCACTGACATATAACGCGTCGAGCGTGACAGCCGCAGCACACCCGGTTGATGTGCAATCAGCGCTGGCCTGGCGACAGGGACAATTGATCTTTATGGGAGAACCGCTTGCGCATGTGGCAAAGGTTCTTGAACGTTGGCAGTCGAGCAAGATCGTCGTCATGGGGGAGGCCTTAAGACAGCGGCCTGTAACATTGGTCGTCGATCTGGACCGGTCGCGGGATGTTGTACCGGTTCTTGCGCGTGTCTTGCATGTCGATGTGACCCGTTTCACAGATTATCTGACAGTTATCCGGGAGGTCTGAGCTGCAATTAGGTTGGCACAGATCGTGATGCTTCGGCACAAATACCTTGCAAATAACAATTATTTTCAAAAAATTTCGTTTTGTTTCAGATAACTGAAATTCTCCTTCGTCTGAGAAAGTAGCGAAACATCAATGCAACTAAGTCGCATTCGTGAAATCAGGAGACGATAGAATAATGCCTTCAGATGGGGTGGGTCGCCTTGGCGATACCAGAAAAACAATTCTTAAATCGGGAACATCCTTGACGGGTGTTAAGGCGCTGGCGTTGGGGGCGCTAGGTGGAGGTTTGCTGTCGATTGCGCCGGTCATCGCCATCGCACAAACCGATGACAGTGCAAAGAGCACGTTGCATTCAACGCTTGAGGTCGCCCAAGAGCCAATGTCTTTATCTGGGTCTTTGTCTGGTGAAACCCGGACATTTGACATAGAGGCGCAACCTCTCGCGATGGCGCTGGTGTCCTTTTCGCGCATTTCCGGAATTGATGTTGCGATTGACGGTGTTTTGCCTGACGGGCTGCAAAGCAATGCCGTATCGGGTGATATGACCGCAACCGAAGCACTGGACAGAATGTTGTCGCAAAGTGGCCTTGTCTGGCAGGTGCTGAATGGAACGACAATCTCGGTTATTGATCCAAGCCGTGTCAGTAGCGGTACCGACGAATTCGTGACAACGCCCGTCCTGGTGACGGCACGAGAACGTTCTTTGGGGCCGAATGGGACGCCTGATTGGGTTTATGCAACGCCCGGAGCGGTCAGCGTTGTTACCCGCGAATCCATCGAGAAAAAACCACCACGCAATATGAGCGATATTTTCCGCGAGACATCAGGTGTAAGTGCGGTGACCAATAACCAAAACCCCGGATTTGTTGCGAATATTCGCGGCTTGCAGGACTTTGGGCGGGTTAACGTCAATATTGATGGCGCGCGGCAGAACTACTTCCAGTCCGGACATGGTTCGACAGGGTTTACGTATTTTGACCCCCAGCTTATGGCGGAAGCTGTCGTTGAAAAAGGCCCAAAATCTGGCTCTGGTGGTGGCGGGGTAACGGGTGGCGTTATCACCCTGCGCACAGTTGATACAGAAGATGTTCTTGATAAAGACGAAAAGTTTGGGGGATACGCCACAGTAACTCATGGCACCAACGCGTATATTTTTGCCGGAAATGCCGCTGTTTCTGGTCGGTTTTCTGACAAATTCGATATGACAGCAGCAGTATCACGCAAACGTTTGGGCAGTTATAAGGCCGGTAAACGTGATCCACTCTACTACTACAACATTAGTGCGGCAGGGAAACGTAACGATTACCGGACCGACGATGACAAAGATCTTATCAATTTTGCCCAGAAACAGGCTTCGGGTCTGCTCAAAGCTAATGTCCGTCCGTTCGAAGATCACGAATTAAAGCTTGGATACGTTGCGTATCACAACGACTATATCCTCGGTCAGAGTGATTCTGACCTCGCCGTTTATGAGGTGTTCAATCAGACTCTGAGCGCAGACTATCATTGGGACGCGCAAAATGATCTGATCGATCTTGAGGCGGGTGTTTCATACAACCGTGCAGACAATACGCAGAATCGTGATCCTCGCTACAATGTAGGGACGCCGTATGACGGTTTCGAGAATAATTTCTTAACTGAAACGATCGGTTACAACCTTCAAAATACATCGTTCTTGGGAAACGAGTGGCTTGATGTTGGTTTAAACTACGGTGTCGAATACTTCGTGGATGAAACCACCACGGAAACAACACCCTATGGTATCATTAACAACAGCAATTCCGCGTGGTTCGAAGGACCGACACCTTCGGGCGAGCGCGACATAAAAAGTGGTTTCGTCGAAGCAGATACTCTGTTTGCTGATACCGTTCGGCTGATTACCGGGATTCGATATGATCATTACAGCTTGAATGGCGATACAACGCTTTATTCACGTACTGGTGCCGGACAAGTTGGCGAGGATCTTGAGGTCGATCTCAGCGAAAGCAAGTATCTGCCCTCTTTCACTGCCTCATTTGAAATGTTCCCTGCTATTAAGCCTTACGCGAGCTGGAAAAAAGGTTTCCGTCCCCCCCATATCGTAGAAACCCTGATGAACGGATTCCATGTTGGTGGCACAACGCCCTTCATCCCGAATGCGAACCTTGAGTCTGAATATTCGACCACCCGTGAAGTTGGTGTAAATGTCGTTCTGGATGATGTTTTCCAGAACGGTGATGGTTTTCGTATGAAGGCGGCCTATTTTGATACAAGGATCGAAAATTACATTGCGCAAGCCTTTGTTTATCAACCTGGCTTTGCCATTGCTTCCACATCAAGCGGTTATGTGAACCTTCTTGATCCGGTCAAGTTCCAGGGCAGCGAGTTTGAGGCCTCATATGACGCAGGCAAGTACTATGTTGGTGGAGCCTATACCTTCACCCTCAATAGATTTAATGGTGCTTACAACCCCACTCCTTATCCCGACGACACCAATATTATCGTTCCAAATAGCAATATGGGGCAGCGTGGGGGACTCCTTAGTGTATTCATGCCCCCCCGCCACAGATTTTCTCTTGACGCAGGTGTGCGGCTGTTGGATCGGAGCCTGGTTGTCGGAGGTCGCATGACATATGTCAGCGAGACAAACGGTTACGGGTCCGGTTTGGATGCCTACACCAACACGCAATACAACCTTTATGACCTGTATGCGAGCTACGACCTAAATGACAACCTAAAGGTGAGGTTGAATATCGATAACTTGCTGGATGAAGGTTATATCGAATCAATGAGTACCAGCAGGATGCCAAGTCCAGGACGGACAGCAACATTGTCGATCACGGGTAAATTTTAAGATCGTCCTTCCGTTCTCTTCTCTTCCGTTGGGTAACCGGTCACCGACAAGGTGACCGGTTGCTTTACTGTATTTAAAATATTGATATAAAACATTTTTTTATAAAAATAGTATTGATTCTCATTATCAATAATGGCAGCGTTACTTCTGTCTTCAGACGTGTTGTCTGGAGCTGTGAAAACGTTAGATAGGAGTAAACAATGGCTGTTCAGATTGATCTCAACGATTCCAATTCTGATGGAACCGGAATCAACTTCCAGTCGTACCTTGCAAGCTTTGATTCAAATTTTGAATCGGGGCTTTTCGATTTTGGAACGTTTGTCGGTGGCGGTATCTTTGATGGTACCCAGTATTATATGTCCGACTCAGATACTGATCAGGCTTACATTGCTGGTGGCGATCTTGAGTACGATTTCTTTGGCGGTCACGTTCTGAAAGGCGACATTGACAGCGTTCAGTTCGGCGATAATGTCTCCGAGAGCGGTGGCTCTGCAAGTCTGGCCGCAACGGATATCGATATTTCCAATCTTGGTATCACCGGTTCGACCAACACAGATGACACCCACCTTGTGCTTAATGGTCTGCGCAATGGTGACAGTACTGCTTTGCGGAACTATCTCGATACGCAGTCTGTCGAAATCGAAGGCAGCAGTGGTGCCGACGTTATTGGTGGTTTCTCACAGAACGATGTTCTGACCGGCAACGGTGGTGCGGATACCTTTGAGTTTGATACCTCGTCGAGCTTCGGAAACGACACCGTGACCGACTTCGAAGATGGTACGGATCTTCTGGATATTGACTATGCGTCGGTCACCATCGGCGACGATGGCGCGGGTAATGCCCTGATCACCCATGCCAATGGCACCGTCACCCTGACCGGTGTTGATTTCAACGATCTTGATGCAACCGACTTCGTTTAACGAAAACGGCCCGCCCCGCAAGGAGCGGAACGGGCACAAGGTCTTGATTGCAGGGTGCCGCGTAACAGCGGCACCCACCCCAACCTAACCTAGATTACTGGTGTATCAAAAGCGTGTTTGTCAAAGCATCCCCCAATGCCGCAGTGGCGTCGGCGCGAACCGGGCCGATTAGCCGGGCCATCGTAACCCTGGGCTGGGCCTTTATGGCTGTGGGGGCGATAAGTGGTGTTGCCAATCTGTTGATGCTGACCGGCCCGCTTTTCATGCTTCAGGTCTATGATCGTGTTCTGGCCAGTCAAAGCATTCCGACCTTGATGGCCCTGATCGGTCTTGTCATCGGATTGTATCTGTTTCTTGGTGCGGTCGATGCATTGCGTGCACGCATACTGGTGCGTATCGGGTGGCGTGTGGATGAACAGATCGGTCCTATGGCGCTTAAATGCACATTGGACCAGCGCCTGCGCAACAGTCGGGAAAATAGCCAGCCCCTGGGCGATCTTGATCAAATCCGGCAGTTTCTCGGAGGGGCAGGACCGGTGGCGATCTGTGATTTGCCATGGATGCCGCTTTTTCTGGGGATTGTGTTTGCGTTTCACCCGTGGCTTGGCGTGCTTGCGCTTGTTGGCGGCGGCGTTCTGGTCGGTTTGACCTTGATCAGCGAGTTTGCCACCCGCAAAAAGGTCGCGCGGATGAACAGCCAGATCGTAAAGCGCAATGCCTTGGTCGAAGCCGGGCGACAAAATGCCGAGGCCATTCGTGCGATGGGGATGGAAGATGCCTTTGCGGGGGAATGGACAAACCGCAACAACCTGTATCTTAACGACAATACCGCTGTTGGCGATGTCAATTCCACGTTTTCGGCCTATATCAAAGTGATCCGTTTGGCGTTGCAATCAGGTGTCCTTGCGCTTGGGGCCTATCTTGCAATCAAACAGGAAGTCACCCCCGGTGCGATGATTGCGGCATCCATTCTGACGGCGCGTGCCTTGTCCCCGATAGAACAGGCCATTGCCAATTGGCGGGGGTTTGTCGCCGCCCGACAGGCGCGCGCGCGTCTTGACCGGATTTTGGATGATCAATACGGCAAGCCGGACCGCACAACGCTGCCTGCCCCGCGTGAAAGCCTTGTGGTTTCCGGTCTGATCATCGGGACATCTGCCGATCATAAAAGCGCAAAGGACCAGGTTCTGTTGCGTGTGAGCGAGATGAATTTGCGTGCCGGTGACGGGCTTGGTGTCATTGGGCCAAGTGGTTCAGGAAAATCGACCTTCGGGCGTGCATTGGCGGGGATGGGCGCGTTTCGCGGCGGCAGCATTCGCCTTGATGGTGCGGAATTGTCGCATTGGAACCCTGTCGAGTTGGGGCGCCATATCGGTTATCTGCCACAGGATGTCGCGCTTTTTGACGATACCATCGCGCGCAATATCGCCCGTTTGCAGGCTGATGCATCCGACGATGCGATTGTTGCCGCAGCCAAGGCTGCGGGCGCGCATGAGATGATCCTGTCCTTGCCCGGTGGCTATGATACCCGGATCGGGACCGGGGGTGTTGTTCTGTCGGGGGGACAAAGACAACGTATCGGACTTGCCCGTGCGCTGTTTGGGGATCCGTTCCTGATTGTTCTTGATGAACCCAATGCAAACCTTGATAGCGTCGGCGAACAGGCATTGCTTCAGGCGGTACGCGATGCGCGTGCACGTGGTGCAATTGTGGTGCTGATTGCCCATCGCCCCAGTGCGTTGGCAACGGTCAATCTCGCCATGGTTATTCAGGATGGACGCCAGGTGGCCTTTGGCAAGCGTGACGACATCATGCGCAAGACCGTGCGACAGGTGGGAGAAACCGCATGACCATGACCGGATTACACTTTGCCACCCCGCCGACGGTTTCACCTGCAAGACGGATGGCTTCACCGGCCTTTTCACCGGCAACAGCCACTTTGCGCCGGCATATTTTGTGGGGGGCTGGCATTGTCGCGATCCTGTTTGTCGGCTGTGTTTTGTGGCTTGTTCTGGCGCAGCTTTCAGGCGCAGTGGTTGCCACCGGTAAGCTGGTGGTTGAAAGCAATGTCAAGGATGTCCAGCATTCCGAAGGCGGTATTGTCGGGCAGATCAATGTACAAGACGGGGACCGGGTTAAGGCCGGCGATCTTTTGATCCGTCTTGATGATACGATGGCGCGGGCAAGCCTTGGCATTGTCGAGACCCAGCTATCGGCCCTGATTGCCCGGCGGATGCGCCTGACCGGGGAACGCGACAATCTTGATGTGCTTGAGGTGCCCGAATCTTTTGCAGATCGGCTTTCCGAACCACGGATATCTGAATTGATTGACGCAGAAGTCAGTTTGTTTTCTGCGCGCCGCAACAGCCTTGAAGGCGAAAAGGAACAGCTGCGTCAGAAACTTGCGCAGTTGTCAGAGACAGTCGTTGGCCTGACCGCACAAAAAAATGCCAACGAAGAAGAACGTCGCCATATTGTTGATGAGTTGACCGGGCTTGAAAGCCTGTTTGCCAAGCAACTGGTCCCGATTACGCGGGTCGCAGCCCTTCGCCGTGAACGTGCCAGTCTGGATGGACGCCATGGTGAACTGACCGCGCAGATTGCCGCAACCCGTATGCAAATTTCCGAAACCGAAATGCAGATCCTGCAACTTGATCGTGATCGTCAAACAGAAGTGCTGGGCGAATTGACCGACATAGATCAGCAGATCGCCCAGTTGATGCAGCGTGAAATCGCCTTGCGCGATCAATTGCGGCGCATTGACATTCGCGCCCCTTATGACGGCACGGTCTATCAGCTTGCCGTGCACACGGTTGGCGGGGTGATCGGCCCGGGTGACAGGATTATGGGGATCGTTCCCGATCAGGATGAACTGGTGATCGAGGCAAAGGTAAACCCGCGCGACATTGAACAGGTTCTTGTCGGGCAGAATGCATTGTTGCGCTTTACCGCATTCAATCAGCGCACAACCCCCGAACTGGCCGGACAGGTATCCTTTGTTTCAGCCGATCTGGATCGCGATGAACTGACCGGTGAGACGTTTTATAATGTCAGGGTGCGCATCACGGCCGGTGAAGTTGCCAAACTTGAAGGACGGGAATTGTTGCCGGGGATGCCGGTTGAAACATTCCTTGCCACGGGGGAACGCTCTGCGTTGAGTTATCTTCTCAAACCGCTGAGCGATCAGTTTGCCCGGGCCTTTCGCGAAGATTGATCGCGTCGTGATAAAACCCGTTTCAGATATCACCCCCCATGATCCGTCTAGAAAACAAGGGGCCCTGTTGGCAATGGGCCAGTCGGGGGTCAATCGGGGCCAGTCGGGCTCAACCTGACGGATCAATGAAAGGGTGAAAGAATGAACGCGCTATCAGGGCAATCTTTGGCGGGAATGACCCGGCTTGAAGAACTGAAGCAATCGACACGCAGCGACCACCAGTCGGTTGATGACATGGTGATGGCCATGGCGCCGTTTGAAAGCCGATCGAACTATCTGCGTTTTTTAAAGCTGCAACATATCTTTCATGGCGCGATGAAACCGCTTTATGAGGCAGATGACCTTAACCGCATCATTCCCGGATTGGCCGGCCGCAGCCGTTATGAAGCAGTCTGTGCCGATATGGCCGATCTGGAATGTGATGGTTTTGAATATGCCGGGACGCAAGACCGGAGTCGCAACAGGATCGATGCAGATGGTGTGGAACGGATCGGTTGGCTTTATGTCTGCGAGGGGTCGTCACTTGGTGCGGCTTTTTTGCTTAAGGCGGCGGACCGGATCGGGCTGAGCGCGGAATTCGGGGCGCGCCATCTGGCCGGCCATGCCAAGGGACGTGGCAAGCATTGGCGTGAATTTGTCGAGCAGGTCAATGGTTTGACCCTTGGTGCAAAAGATGAGCAGGCTGTCCGCGAGGGCGCTGTACGTGCCTTTGCATTCTTCCGCGGTTTGATCGCGGCAACCGGGACCGGGCCAATGCACCCGGAATCCTTGGGTTGAATGGCGTCGGGTTCCGGTATCCTGACTTGATTTCTGCGCAAACCGGCTGTATAAAGCCGCCAAGCTTTTTGTAATTTCTGACAAAGAGTGGGCCCTGCGCCCGCTCTTTTGTGCTTTTTGGGGTATGGCGTCGCTTTATGGCTGAGCTGATTGGACAACAGTTAAAAGACCCGTTGATGGCGAAAATCGTCGAGATTATCGAGCCGTCAATCAACGCGTTGGGCTTTGAGCTGGTTCGGGTTTCGATGACGGGGCGGGATCACAATATCCTGCAGATCATGGCAGATCGCCCGGATGCGAAAGGCAGCATCAATGTTGAAGATTGCGCTGAAATCAGCCGTACGGTTTCTGCCCTGATGGATGTCGAGGACCCGATTTCAGGTGCCTATCACCTTGAAGTCAGTTCCCCGGGAATCGACCGCCCGCTGACCCGTGCCACGCATTTTGATGTGTGGAAGGGTTTTGAGGCAAAGGTCGAACTGGTGATGGCCTTTGATGGTCGTCGCCGTTTCAGCGGTGTGCTGGATGGGATTGAAGATAATGCGGTCGCCCTGATTGTGGATGGCGAACGCGTCTTGTTGCCGTTGGCCGATATCGCAAAAGCGAAATTGGTTCTGACAGATGAATTGATCGCGCACGTCACCGGCGAACGCCGGAATGACGATAACGCAGAATAGAGGTTGGATATGGAAGCAACTTCGGGAATGCCGCGGCCGGAACTTTTGCAGGTCGCTGATGCCGTTGCCCGTGAAAAGGGCATTGATCGTGACGAAGTTCTCGGCGCAATGGAACAGGCCATTCAGAAGGCCGGTCGTTCCAGATATGGCCATGAGCATGATATTCGTGCCCATATCGACCGTAAAACCGGCGAAATCAAACTTGCCCGTTTCATCGAGGTCACTGATGAAATCGAAAACGATTTCACCCAGATGTCGCTCGAACAGGCACGTATCCGTGACGAGAACATCAATCTTGGCGAATTCCTGATTGATCCGCTGCCGCCGATCGATTTTGGCCGTATTGCTGCCCAGACTGCAAAGCAGGTTATCGTGCAGAAAGTGCGCGATGCAGAGCGCGAACGCCAGTACGAAGAATACAAAGATCGTGCCGACGAAGTCATCAATGGTGTCGTCAAGCGTGTCGAGTTCGGCAATGTTCTTGTTGATATCGGCCGTGCCGAAGCCATCCTGCGTCGCGAAGAGCTGATCCCGCGCGAAACCGTTCGTCAGGGTGATCGCGTTCGTGCGCTTATTCTTGATGTCCGTCGCGAACAGCGCGGCCCGCAGATCTTCCTGTCGCGTACCCATCCGACCTTCATGGCGAAACTGTTCGCCCAGGAAGTGCCGGAAATCTATGACGGCATCATCGAAATCAAATCGGTTGCCCGTGATCCGGGTTCGCGCGCGAAAATTTCGGTTCTGTCGTCAGACAGCTCGATCGATCCGGTCGGTGCCTGTGTCGGTATGCGCGGTTCGCGTGTTCAGGCCGTTGTCGCCGAACTGCAGGGCGAAAAAATCGACATCATCCAGTGGTCGGAAGACCCGGCAACCTTTGTTGTGAACGCGCTGGCACCAGCCGAAGTCACCAAGGTTGTCATCGATGAAGAAACCAACCGTATCGAAGTTGTCGTTCCCGACGATCAGCTGAGCCTTGCGATCGGCCGTCGTGGTCAGAACGTTCGTCTGGCGTCCCAGCTGACCGGTTGGGATATCGACATTCTGACCGAGGAAGACGAAAGCGAACGTCGTCAGGAAGAAGCACGCAAGCGTGCGGAAATGTTCATCAAGGCCCTTGATGTTGACGAGGTTATCGCCCATCTCCTGGTCGCGGAAGGCTTCACCTCGATCGAGGAAGTCGGTTATGTGCCGCTCGCAGAGCTTGCCGAGATCGAAGGTTTCGAAGAGGAAATCGCCGAAGAGCTGCGCAACCGCGCACGTACCTTCCTTTCCGAAGAGGCAGAACGCCTTCAGAAGCGTCGTGAAGAGCTTAAGGTTGCGGATGATCTGGTTGAATTCCCGGGTCTGTCGCTGGCTGTTGTTGTTCGCCTTGGCGAAAACGATGTCAAAAACCTTGAAGACTTTGCCGATCTCGCCAGTGACGAGCTGATTGAATATGTCGGAGATGCCGATACCATTACCATGGATCAGGCCAACGACATGATCATGGAAGCCCGCCGCAAGCTTGGCTGGTTCGACGGTCTTGAAGAAGAGGCCGAAGAGGCTGAAGAAGCCGGTGAAAGCGAAGAGGCCTAAGGCCGATCGGAGGATGCCATGTCGCATCGTAAAGGCGGCAAGGTAGCCGAGGTTCCGGAACGCCGGTGCATTGTCACCGGCGAAGTCCGGAACAAGGAAGATCTTCTCAGGGTTGTGATCGGGCCGGATGGTTCGGTTGTTCCCGACCTTGAGGAACGGCTACCGGGGCGGGGATTATGGTTGTGCCCGTCGCGGGATGTGATAAATACCGCCTGTGCAAAGAACGCCTTTGCCAAGGCGGCCCGGCAGAAAGTCGTGGTCGACGCTGCGCTTGCAGACCGGATCGAAGAGTTGCTGACACGCAAATGTATCGATCTGTTGTCGCTGGCGCGACGCGCCGGACAGGCTGTTGCAGGATTTGAAAAGGTTCGTGCCCAGATTGCCGAGGGTGCGGCCTTGATATTGGCGGCACGCGATGGTGCCGCAGACGGAAAATCCAAGATCGAGGCCAAGGCCCGGGATCTGCCGATTTATTCCGTTCTGGATGCTGCTGAAATCGGCGCGGCTTTTGGTCGCGAAAAAGCAGTACATGTGGCCGTTGCGCCAGGAGGCCTTGCCAATCGGTTAGGGCGTTCGTGCAAGCGGCTAGAAGGATTTCGCGCTGTCTGATTTCAGACCCTGGAACCAGAGCAGCGCCAGACGGACAGGACAGGATCGGCATATGTGCCCGATCCCGCAGGAAATGAGGAAGTTGTACGGATTATGAGTGATCGCGATCAGGAGAAGAAACCGCTGAGCCTCAACAGATCGAAGCTTGAATTGAGCAAGACGGTCGAGGCAGGGCAGGTTCGCCAGAACTTCTCACATGGACGGTCAAAATCTGTGACCGTGGAGGTGCGTAAGAAGCGTACTTTCGAAAAAAACGAATCCGGTCGCTTCCGTGAAGTGAAGAAGGATCTCGTTGAAGAGCAGGCACCGGCTGCAGAAAAGCCGAAACCGGAAGTCAAGAAAGAGCCGGTCGAAGAGCCGAAACCGCGTCCGGTCGCCGAAGATCATGGCAACCTGACCGATAGCGAACGTGCTGCCCGCATGGCTGCTTTGAAGGCTGCTGAGGAGCGCCGCAAGCAGGAAGAGGTAGAAGCCAAGGCCCGTGCAGAAGAAGAAGCTGCGCGCAAGGCCGCGGAAGAAGCACGCAAAGCCGAAGAAGCCAAGGCCAAAGCAGCCGAGGAAGCCAAGCAGAAAGAAGAAGCTTCTGCGGCATCAGATTCGGATTCGCCCTCGGTCGAAGAAGTCGAACAGCGTCTTGCTGCATCGACAGCAAAGGGCAAGACGTCCAAGCCGAAACCGGTTGCTACACCGAAAGCAGACCAGAACGTCATGCAGGGTGAACCGGCCGAACCGCTGGTGCCCGAGGAACGCCGTCGTGCCGCACCGGCAGATGCCAAAGCCAAAAGCCGCAAGGAAATTGACGAAGAAAATGCCCGTGTGGCTGCGCGTAAACGCGCCGAAGAAGAAGCCAAGGGCCGTGCTGCACGTGGTAAGGCCGATGATGGCCGCCGTCGTGGCAAGCTTTCGATCAATAACGCCATGAGCGGTGACGAAGGCGGTCGCCGTCGTTCGATGGCATCGATCAAGCGTCAGCAGGCCAAAGCCAAAGCGCGCGCCCAGGGCCCGCAGAAACCAAAGGAAAAAGTCGTGCGTGATGTGGTTATCCCGGACGTTATCACCGTTCAGGAACTGGCCAACCGTATGGCTGAACGTGCTGCAGACGTGATCAAGACCCTGATGAGCATGGGCGTCATGGCGACCATCAACCAGTCGCTTGATCCTGATACTGCACAGCTGGTGGTCGAAGAATTCGGTCATAACATGCGCCGTGTTTCTGATGCCGATGTTGAAGAAGCGCTGGTATCGGCTGATGACAACGAAGCCCAACTGGTTGGCCGCCCGCCGGTCGTGACCGTTATGGGCCACGTTGACCATGGTAAAACCTCGTTGCTTGATGCTTTGCGTTCCACCGATGTTGCTGGTGGCGAAGCCGGTGGTATTACCCAGCATATCGGTGCCTATCAGGTCACCATGGCAACCGGTTCGAAAATCACCTTTATCGATACACCGGGCCACGCGGCATTTACCGAAATGCGTTCGCGCGGTGCCAAGGTAACCGATATTGTTGTTCTGGTTGTTGCGGCGGACGACTCGGTCATGCCGCAGACGATCGAAGCCATCAGCCACGCCAAGGCCGCTGATGTGCCGATGATTGTTGCCATCAACAAGATCGACAAGCCGGGTGCCAACCCGAACAAGGTGAAAACCGAACTTCTTCAGCATGAAGTCGTTGTCGAAGAAATGGGCGGTGATGTGCAGGCGGTCGAAGTTTCGGCCAAACAGCGCACCGGCCTTACCGAACTTGAAGAAGCCATTCTGCTGCAGTCCGAGGTTCTGGATCTTAAAGCCAACCCGGAACGTGTTGCTGATGGTGTTGTTGTTGAAGCCCGTATGGAAAAAGGCCGTGGTCCGGTCGCAACCGTTCTGGTTCAGCGCGGTACGCTGCGCACCGGTGATATCTTTGTCACGGGTCCGGAATGGGGTCGCGTTCGTGCCCTGGTCGATGATCACGGTAACCGTGTTTCCGAAGCCATCCCGGGCATGCCGGTCGAGGTAACCGGTCTGAACGGTGTTCCGTCCGCCGGTGACGATTTCGTGGTGGTTGAAAACGAAGCCAAGGCGCGTGAAGTGTCTGACTTCCGTCAGCGCCGCATTCGTGAAACCCAGGCCGCCGCGATGAAGAAATCCGCGCTTGAGAACATGTTCTCGCAAAGCGGTGAGGTCAAAGAACTCCCGATCGTCATCAAGGGTGACGTGCAGGGGTCTGTCGAAGCCCTTATCGGGACGCTGCAGAAACTTGGTAACGAAGAAGTTTCCGTTCGTGTCCTGCATAGTGGTGTCGGTGGTATCAACGAATCGGATGTCACACTGGCGCGTGCTTCGAATGCGCTGATCATCGGCTTTAACGTGCGTGCAAACCAGCAGGCCCGTGAACAGGCCCGCCGTGACAACGTCGATATCCGTTACTATTCGATCATTTACGATGTTGCGGATGACATCAAAAAGATGCTGTCGGGCATGTTGTCTCCGGAAGTTCGCGAGAAGTTCTTGGGTTATGCAGAAATCCGCGACATCTTTACCATTTCCGGCAACAAGATTGCGGGTTGCATGGTCACCGAAGGGATCGTCAAACGCGGTGCGGGTGTCCGCCTGTTGCGCGACAACGTCGTTATCCATTCTGGCGAACTGTCCACGCTGCGTCGCTTCAAGGACGAAGTCAAAGAAGTCCGCGAAGGCTATGAATGTGGTATGTCGTTTGCCAAATATAACGATCTCCAGACAGGCGATGTTATCGAGTGCTTTGAAAATGAGGAAATCGCCGTCGAACTGTAAGGCGGTGAGGAACTGAAATGGCAAAGCAACCGGCCAAAGCACCAAGTCAGCGACAGCTCCGAGTGGCGGAAGAAATCCGTCAGGCGCTGTCGCAGGCCCTGGAGCGTGGAGACATTTACGATCCGGATCTGACCCGGCGCCCGGTGACCATCACCGGCGTCAATCTTTCACCGGATATGCGCAATGCTATGGTATCCTTTACCCCGCTTGGTGGCGGAGAAGCAGAAACGTCGATGAAGGCGTTGATGCGTCAAAAAGGACACCTGCGTAATCATGTGGCCCATACGGTCCATATGAAATACGTGCCTGCATTGCGATTTGTCGAAGACAAGAGTTTTGATGTCGCTGATCATCTGAGTGCCCTTTTGCGCGACCCGCATGTTGCGCAGGATTTGACCGATGATCGATCTGGCGACCCGGAAGATGAGGACGACTGATGGCGCGTCGCCGTCGCGGTAAAAGCATTAATGGCTGGCTGGCGGTCGACAAGCCCCTGGAGATCACGTCATCAACCGTGGTCAATCAGGTGCGTCGTCTGCTGGATGCCAACAAGGCCGGACATGGCGGGACACTTGATCCGCTGGCGTCCGGTGTTCTGCCGATTGCCTTTGGCGAAGCAACCAAAACGGTTGCCTATGTCATGGACGGCAGCAAAAGTTATCGCGTGACGCTGAAATTCGGCGAAGCGCGTAGTACGGATGATGCCGAAGGCGAGGTCATCGAAACCTCTGACCATCGTCCGACAGAAGACGAAATCAAGGCCGTGCTGGGTGAATTCATCGGTGAAATCCAGCAGGTGCCGCCAAAGTTTTCGGCGATCAAGGTCAATGGCAAGCGTGCCTATGATCTTGCGCGCCGCGATGAAGATGTGGTGTTGCAACCACGTCCGATTCTGATCAAGGATCTTCGACTGGTCGACATGCCAGATCGCGATCACGCTGTGCTTGATGTTATATCGGGCAAGGGTGCGTATATGCGGTCTTTGGCGCGCGATATTGCGCTGCGCCTGGGCACTGTTGGCTATATCGCTGCGCTGCGCCGAACATCGGCGGGGCCGTTTTCCGAAGGGACTTCCATTCCCCTGCAGGATCTGCTGGATATGGACCCGGACGAAGTGATGAAGAAACTGCTTCCGGTTGAGACCGCGCTGGACGACATCCCGGCGCTGGCCCTGACCGAAGTCGAGGCGCAACGCCTTTCCTCTGGCCAGCCCGTCGGGCTGTTGCCGGTGGCAAAGCGCAATGCCCTTGAAAACCCCGTCGTGCAGGACGAAATCGTCTGTGCCATGCTTCATGACCGCGCGGTTGCGTTGGCTGAAATCAATGGTGGCGAAATCCGGCCTGTACGTGTTTTTAATCTCTAAAGGCGAAAGGATGCCTGATGTCGATTACTGCTGAACGCAAAGCTGAGTTGATCAAAGAATACGCTCAGAAAGATGGTGACACCGTTCCGAAGTCCGTTTCAATCCTGACCGAACGGATCAAGAACCTCACCGAGCACATGAAAGAACACAAGCACGACCTATAGCCGTCGTGGCCTCTCATGATGCTGGTCAGCGTCGCCGCCTGCTGGCATTCGCGCAAAGACCACCGCGTTACGAGAGCGTCATCGAACGCCTGGTATTCGCCGCTGATTAGAACCGCGGCGGAGGGTGACCTTCGCCGTCGTTTTTTATTGTTCCGGTGGATCGGAACACGAGAAGCAGGTTTGGATGGGCCGACCCAATGCTTACGTTGACCCATTAATTATGAAGCTGTTACCAAAGCCTCATAATTAATGTGTTCGGAACTCGTGTAGTATCCCGGGTCCGCCAGAGGTTTGTAAGAGGAAGAGAAAATAATGTTTAATGTCGTCCGTATGAAAATGCAGGCAATGCCAAACTGACCCTTGAAACCGGTAAAATTGCCCGTCAGGCAGACGGTGCGGTTAAGGTACCCTTGGTGAGACCGTTGTTCTTTGTACCGCTGCTGGCGCCAACAGCCGCGCCCGATGTCGACTTTTTCCGCTGACGGTTAACTATCAGAAAGCATTTGCCGCGGGCAAAATCCCGGGTGGTTTTTCAAGCGTGAAGGCCGTCCGTCGAAAAGAAACCCTTGTTTCACGCCTGATCGACCGTCCGATCTGCCCACTGTTCCACCCGCTTTATCGCAATGATACCCAGATCGTTTGTACCGTTCTGTCCACGACATGGAAAACGATCCGGACGTGGTTGCCATGATTGGTACCTCAGCGGCTCTGACCATTTCTGGCTCCGTTCCTCGGCCCGATGGTGCTGCGCGCGTTGGTTACAAAGATGGTGAATTCTTCTGAACCCGACGCCGAAGCAATCGAGCGATCTTGATCTTGTTGTTGCGGGTACCGCGATGGCGTGATGATGGTTGAATCCGAAGCATCCGAGCTGTCCGAAGACGTTATGCTTGCGCGGTTAAATTTGGTCATGAGCAGTTCCAGGGCGTTCTGACCTGACTCGATCTTGCTGAAGAAGCTGCCAGCCGCAAAGCCGTTGAATTCCGAGGTTACGACGCACTGTCGAAAATTGCGGTCTTGTACCGACGCCTGACCGCGTATGCCAACGTTGTCAAACAGGAGCGTTCGGCTGTTGCTGCTGCCAAATAGAAACTCGAGAACTCGGCGATGAAGTTCCTGACGGGCTTAAAGGCAAAGTTTCGATCATCAAAGATCTGGAAAAAGCATCCTGTGGCGCAATCCTGAAAACTGGTACCCGTATTGACGGTCGTACTGGCGCAGACGTTCGTCCGATCATTGGCGAAGTTTCGGTTCTGCCGCGTTCACACGGTTCTTCGATCTTTACCCGTGGTGAACTCAGGCATGGCTGTTGTTACCTTTGGTACCGGTCAGGACGAGCAGATCGTTGATGCGCTTGACGGTGAATACCGTGAAAGCTTCAGCGCTGCATTACAACTTCCCCGTACTCGGTTGGTGCAGTTTCCGCGGGTTCGCCGGGACGTCGTGAAATCGGTCACTGCAACTGCATGGCGTGCCCCGCACCCCGATGCTGACCAAAGATGCCTTCCTACACCACCGTATCGTCGGGAAGTCACCGAATCTAACGGTTCGTCTTCAATGGCAACTGTTTGCGCAAGTTCGCTTGCTATGATGGATGCGGGTGTTCCGCTGGTACGTCCGGTTGCAGGTATCGCAATGGCCTGATCGAAGCAGACGACTTTGCTGTTCTCTGACATCATGGGTGATGAAGATACCCAGGACATGGACTTCAAGGTTGCTGGTACTGAAAAATGGTATCACCGCTTCAGATGGACATCACATCACCTCGGTGACTGCAAATCATGCAGATTGCTTTGAACAGGTAATGATGGCCGTCTGCATATTCTTGAAATGTCCAGGCAAGCCCTCCGAAGCACGTGGTGAAGTTTCGGCAATGCTCCGACCATCACCCAGTTCTCGACCGAAAGACAAAATTCGTGATGTCATCGGTTCGGGCGGTATGTCATTCGCGAAATTTGCAAGAAACCGGGCAAAAGTCGACATCGAAGACGATGGTTCGATCACTGTCGCACATACCGATGGTGCAAAAGGCAAGCAGGCAGTGGATTGGATCAAATCCATCGTTGCGGAACCTGAATTGAATCATATCTATGACGGTAAGGTCGTTAAGGCTGTTGATTTCGGTGCGTTCTAACTTCTTCGGCGCACGCGACGGTCTTGTTCATATCTCCGAACTGGCACCAGAGCGTGTCAAACAGGTTCGGACATCGGAAGGCGATCAGGTTAAAGTCAAAGTCATCGGCTTCGATGACCGTGGCAAAATCAAACTGTCGATGAAACGTCGACCAGGAAACCGGTGTTGACTGGAAGAAGGCAACGCCGACAGCGAACGGGATGCCGGACGACGATAAAACACGACGTCGTCCGGCACTGCGCGATACCGGTGTCGCGGGCAATTGCCGAATGGGAGAGACGAATTTGAAAGCCCTTAAACCGCTCGTCATGTCGGGTAAAGAAGTCTTGCCAGTTATCGAAGGTGGCAAAGGCGTTGCTGTATCGACGGGTAAAAGTTCCGGCGCATGGGCTGCTGCCGGCGGTATCGGGACTTTTTCCGCTGTGAATGCCGATTCTTATGACGAGAACGGCAATCTGGTCCCGATCGAATACGAAGGAAAAACCCGTGGTGATCGCCATCAGGAACTGATTTCCTATGGCATTCGTGGCGGGATTGCACAGGCCCAGATCGCCCATGAAATTCGGGGTGGCGAAGGCCGTTTGCATATGAATGTGTTGTGGGAAATGGGCGGTGCCGAGCCTATTCTCCATGGTGTTCTTGAAGGTGCCAAAGGCCTTATTCACGGGGTGACCTGTGGTGCCGGCATGCCTTACAAGATTGCGCAGATTTCAGCACAATATGGCGTGCATTATTACCCGATCGTGTCATCGGCCCGTGCGTTTCGTGCCTTGTGGCTGCGTGCGTACAAAAAAATTCCGGAATGGCTGGGCGGCGTGGTCTATGAAGATCCGTGGCGTGCCGGTGGCCATAATGGTCTGTCGAATTCCGAAGATCCTCTGGTGCCCGAAGATCCGTTTCCGCGTGTTGCGGCTTTGCGTGCATTCATGAATTCCGTTGGTCTGAACGATGTTCCGATCATCATGGCCGGCGGTGTCTGGTTCCTGCGTGATTTCGAAGACTGGATCGACAATCCGGAAGTGGCACCGGTTGCCTTCCAGTTTGGCACCCGTCCGCTTCTGACCCAGGAAAGCGAGATTTCCGATGAATGGAAAGCGCGTCTGACCCGCCTTCAGAACGGGGATGTGTCGTTGCACAAATTCAGCCCGACCGGCTTCTATAGCTCGGCTGTGCGCAACGCGTTCCTTGAAGATCTGCATCAGCGTTCTGATCGTCAGGTCCGTTATTCGCGGACGGCCGAGGCCGATTTGCATGTCGGTATTCCGCTTGGCCGTCGTGGGCGTCCGATCTATGTGCGTGAAGATGATGCCGACAAGGTCAAGGCTTGGCTTGAGGCCGGTTACACCGAAGGCATGCCGACCCCGGATGACACAATGGTGTTTGTCACCCCGGAAAGCGCATTGACGATCAAGAAAGACCAGATCGATTGCATGGGCTGTTTGTCACAGTGCCAGTTCTCGAACTGGGAACAGCACGAAGGCACCACTGGCAAGCGTGCTGATCCGCGGTCCTTCTGCATTCAGAAGACATTGCAAAACATCGCACATGGTGCCGATGTCGAACATGAACTGATGTTTGCCGGTCACAATGCCTATAAGTTTGGCGAAGATCCGTTCTATGCCAATGGCAATATTCCGACTGTAAAAGAACTGGTTGACCGTATCATGACGGGCGACTGATTCTTGCATCAGATCAAAATATAAAAAGGAGGGCCGGGCTTTACCGGCCCTTTTTATTTGTATTTAGCATTATTTCATCACGCGATTTAAGTTGATCAAAATCAAAGAACAACGCGTTCGGGTTCATTAGTCTATGCCAAGAATTCAATGGGGTCGTCATTGTCGCGGCCCGACAATGTGAAGGGGCAAAACTATGGGACATACTCCGCGTCCATATACCAACGCGCTTAATCGACTTAAAGATGCCAGCCTGCGCCCGACGCGCCAGCGTCTTGCACTGGCGCGTTTGCTGTTTGATGACGGCCACCGTCACGTTACGGCCGAACAACTGCATTCCGAAGCCATGACCAACAATATCAAGGTATCGCTGGCAACGGTTTACAACACCCTGCACCAGTTCACGGATGCCGGGCTTCTGAATGAAATCGTGATTGATTCCGGCCGGTCCTATTTTGATACCAATACCGAGCCACATTACCATTTCTATTGCGAAGAAGACGGCTTGCTGTCTGATATTCCGGCTGGTGATGTCAAGATCGCCAGCATTCCGAACATGCCCACAGGCACGGAATTGGCATCGGTCGATCTGGTGTTTCGTCTGCGTCGCAATCACGCAGCGCAGAACGCGGCATAAGTCATATCGATACATAAGATTGCCCTGCGTTGCGTGCTCAGGTAACAGGCTGATGAAATCTCATCGCGGGCCGGTGCATTTGCCCCTGCGCTGCTTGACGAGGACAGATTTCAAGACAAATAAGAAAGCGGTACAACCATCAGGTTGTACCGCTTTCTTATTGACGACCGAGGCCAATGCAACAGAACTGCATGGCAAACAAATAACAAGGAACAGCGCACATGGCGCTTAAGGGAACACGTACCGAGGCAAACCTGCGGGCGGCTTTTGCCACCGAAGCGCAGACCAACCGACGCTATCTGTATTTTGCCCAGCAAGCCGATATCGAAGGTCAGGCCGAGGCAGCCGAGCTTTTTCGCACAGCAGCCGAAGCCGAAACCGGGCATGCTTTCGGGCATCTGGAATTTCTGGAAAAAGCGGGGGATCCCCTGACCGGCAAGCAAATCGGTACGACGCGTCTTAATCTTCAAGCCGCATACGAACAGGAAAAGACCGAGGCCGAAGCCGGCTATCCCGAAATGGCACGCATCGCCCGCGAAGAGGGACTCGAAGATGTCGCCCTTTGGTTTGAAAGCCTTGCCCGTGTCGAGGCCGCACATGCAGACCGTATCGAACGCTTGCTTGAACGTTTGAATGGCACGCGGGAATAGCGTCCTGGCAAGTGCCCTTGCGAAAACAGCGCCAGATGACGGCGCTGTTTTCCTTTGATTATGATATTGGCCCTATTGCGCGGCGCGGGTGATTTTCGGTTCTGTATTGTGACCGACCGCGCTGTTATGGCGACTGCTGGTCTCATCGCTTGGGCCGCGCAGCACAATGTGGGGATGGCCAAGTGAATTCAGTTCGACATGGCCATCAACCTGATAGACATCGCGCAGAAGGCCGCTGTCGATCACATCCGAACACGGACCGAACGCCACCATTTTGCCATCACGGATCGCCATGGCCTGATCACAATATTGCAGCGCATGGTTCAGATCATGAATGGCGATCAGGACGATGATATTCTGACCTTTGGCCACATCGCGCATAAAGGACAGGACTTCCATCTGGCGATGCAGATCAAGGGCGGATGTCGGTTCATCCATCAAAAGGATTTTCGGATCACGCACCAGTGTCTGGGCGATGGCAACCAGTTGGCGTTGCCCGCCGCTGAGTTCGCCCAGATTGCGCCCGGCCAGATCGGCAATGCGCAAGGCGGCAAGAATTTCGTCGATCCGGGCAAGTTCGTCATTGCGTACCCGCAGGCTTGAACCCTGTTTGGCCGCAAGAATGACCGATTCATAAACCGATAAAACCGCCGTCGATCCGGTATCCTGGGGCATGTAACAGATCGTGTTGCGATCAGCATGATGCGATCCGAGATCGACAATCCCGCCGCCTTGGGCAAGACCGGCAATGCGGCGAAACAGGCTGGATTTCCCTGCTGCGTTCGGGCCGATGACCGCTGTTACTGTGCCGGGCTGGATGGTGGGGGTGGTGACACCTGAAACCACTTGCACCTTGCCATAGCGCGTTCCGATATCCTCAAGACGCAGCGTTACCATGATTTCCTCCGACTTGCGAAGATCAGCGAGAAGAAGAAGGGGACACCGACAAGAGCGGTGATCACCCCGATCGGAAGAATGGCACCCGGGATCAGCAATTTGGACAGAACCGAGGTGGCAGACAGGATCAAGGCCCCGCACAGAATGGATGCGGGCAGGAAGAAGCGTTGATCTTCACCGACCAGCATGCGGGCAATATGCGGCCCGACAAGGCCGATAAAGCCGATCGTGCCGACAAATGAAACCGGAATAGCGGCCAGAAGGCTGACAATCAGCATCGTGCGCAGGCGAAGGCTTTGAACATTCACGCCAAAACTTTCGGCCTTGGCATCGCCCAGACGAAGCGCGGTCAATGCCCATGCTTGCCGGGTAAAGAGCGGAATGGCGATGACAACGGCAATGGCCGTTACGGCGACCTTGGTCCAGGTCGCTTTGACCAATGACCCCATGGTCCAGAACACAACAGCGGCCAGGGCCTGTTCGCTTGCCAGATATTGCAAAAGAGCAAGCAGCGCATTGAAGGTAAAGACCAACGCAATGCCCAGCAAAACAATGGTTTCAACCGTCACACCGCGCAGGCGGCTAAAGAAATGAATGATCAGGGCCGTGCCCATCGCCATGATAAAGGCATTAAGCGGAATGATGAAATCGACAAAGGCCGGCAGAAGCGCCACACCGAGAACCAATGCCAGTGCCGCGCCAAACCCGGCAGCGGCCGAAATGCCCAGCGTAAACGGGCTTGCCAGCGGGTTGGCAAGGATGGTTTGCATCTGTGCACCGGCGGTCGACAGGGCCGCCCCCACGGTCAGCGCCATCAACGCAACCGGCATGCGGATATCCCAGATCACCACGCGCAATTGATCGGTGGCCGACCAGGGATCAAGCAGGGTGGCGATCACGTCTGATAACGGATAATTCGCCGGTCCCGTTGCCAGATCCACGGCGAATGAAAGAAACAAGGCCCCGCCCATCAAAAGCAGAAGCAAGAAACGACGCAGGGAGCGTGCCTTGTAATGCGCGCTCCCGGCTTCGACGGTTATGTGGTTGGTCGTCATTAGTTTGTGACTGTATCGCTGATCGAGATGAAATAGCCTGGCTGGTAATCCAGTGGCAGGAAGCGTTCATGAAGCTCTTTAAAGGTCGCTTCGGCGTCGAGGTCGGCAAACAGGTCCGGGTGGAACCATTTTGCCATCTGTTCGATCACCACGAACTGATACGGGCTGTTGTAAAACTGATGCCAGACCGCGTGGATTTGGCCGTTTTCAACCGCCTTGATGCCGGTGAAAGCCGGGCGTTCCATCAGGCCAACCAGTTTGCGGTGGGCTTCGACCATATCTGCATCCGGGCCAAGACCGACCCATGCACCGCCGGGCGAATAGGCTTCCCAGCTGGCACCGGTGCCAACGAACTGATCAGGGTTGGAGGCCACAACCTGTTCGGGGTTGATGGTGCCAAAGGTGCCCGGAATGATCGATGCCGCAATGTTCACACCACCGGCCATTTCAACCATGGTGCCGAAATTCTCATTCCCAAACGACATGCAGCATTCATCCGAATAGCCTGCGGCACGTTCAATGAAGACCTGCGGCTTTGCCGGGTTTGCCTTGGCAAGGCGGTCTGTGACGTTCTTGATGCTGTCAGAACGGAATTTGATGAATTCCGCCGCACGATCTTCCTTGCCGGTCAGTTGACCCAGAATTTTCATGCTGGTGTCGGTGTTTTTCATCGGCGCTTCGCGGAAGTCGATATAGACCAGCGGAATGCCGACAGCAGCCAGTTTTTCATCAAAACCGCCATCTTCGGTTGCGGCCCTGGCTTCAAGATTCATGATTACGACGTCCGGCTTGACCGAGATCGCCTGTTCGATATCGAACGTGCCGTCTTTCATGCCGCCAAAGGTCGGAATGTCATCAATGCGCGGGTATTTTGCAGCATAGATGTCGTAGGTCTGCGGATCGGCCTTTTTCAGGTCATCGCGCCAGCCGACAACACGTTGAAAGGGATCTTCGCTATCAAGCGTGGCCAGGCCATAAATCAGGCGACCTTCCCCCAGAATAACGCGTTCAACAGGCAGGTTGACCGAAACCTCGCGGCCGGCAACATCCGTTACCGTGACGGATTGCGCTGCCTGTGCAGTCGCTGCCACCAACATGGTCAGTGCTGCAAATGCACCAAAGATTTTCATTCCCGCACCCTCAAATTACAATTGCCTGAGCGCCGGATTATCAGGTATTGAGAATGCAAATCAATATGTTTCGCACGGGAATTGCAAATCAATCACATATCGGGTTGTTTTAATGTTGTGCGATAAAGCGGGAAAACCTGCCGAGAGTTGCAGAATAGAGTCAGAGAGAGACCCGACCGCCATGCATCAGGCCAGCAATTACAACCTGCGTGACGAGATCAAGGAATACTGGTCAATGCGGGCAGCCACCTTTGACGCGCAGCCCGGTCACGAGATTTTCTCGGAAACCGAACGTGCGGCCTGGCATGCCTTGTTTGAGCGTCATTTTGGCAAAGGCGACGGGCGTATGGCACTTGATCTGGCAAGTGGCACCGGGGTTATCAGCCACCTGATGCATGATCTTGGATTTGTGGTGACCGGCATGGACTGGTCCGAGGCAATGCTTGAAAAGGCGCGCGCCAAATCAAAACAACGTGGATCGAACATCCGTTTCTTGCTCGGCGATGCCGAATGCACACTTGAAGATGATGACAGCTATGATGTGATCGTCACCCGCCATCTGGTCTGGACGCTGGTCGACCCGGCTGCTGCATTTAGGGAATGGTTCCGGGTGCTTAAGCCTGGTGGTAAGATTCTGATTGTTGATGGTGATTTTGTCTCCCCGACCTGGGCGAGTAAATTCAACAAGGCAATGACGGGTTTCCTTGAAACGCTTGGTCTGCGTAAGCCGGTCGAGGTCGCAGCACATATGCAGACCCATCAGGATATTCTTGCGCGGGTGCATTTTTCCAATGGGGCGCAGGCCAAAGAGGTCAAAGCCATGCTATGCCAAACCGGATTTGATCCGATTGTGGTGGATTTCGATCTGAAAAAAATCCACAGCGCCCAGAAAAAACACATCAGCTTTGCCAAAGGTCTGGAGCGTGGCGCACAGCATCGTTATGCGATCTGCGCGCAAAAGCCGATTTCCGACGGCGCTTAAACCGGTTCGACGACGACCTCGCTTTTGACCGAGTTGGCAAGAAAACAGGCCTCATGTGCGCGATGATGCAGGTCGGCAATAAGGTCTACGTCGGGTTGCGTGCCGCCATAGCGCACATCCGGGCGCAATGTGACCTTGGTGATCATGGTTTTGCCATCCACTTTTTCCATTTTGCCAATGGCGGCGTCGCAATAGTGATCGATCACCAACCCGGCATCAGATGCGAAATGCAGGAAAAACAACATGTGGCAGCTTGAAAGTGCGGCGACAAAGGCTTCTTCGGGGTCGACATTTTCTGCGACGGAATAGGGCAGCGGCACCACATGCGGGGATGAAGATGCCAGCACCTCTATCCCGCCGTCAAAGCGCCAGACATGGCCGCGTGAATAGCGCCGGTCGGTGAAAATTTCGCCTTCCTTGCGCTTCCAGATGACTTCTGCGCCAAAACTGCTCATTCGGGGCCTCTTGGTTGCGGATGGTGCGATTTTATTGCGCACGGGTAGGTTTGGTCTGGCTTAAGTTTGGTCTGGTTATAGTATGCGTCGCAATGGCTTTGCACAAAGGCAATGATGCGGTCATGCGCGCCGTCGATATCTTCATTGATGATGCCGTGGCGTTCAGATTTCAGAATCTGGACATCAATGTCGGTAGCGTTGGTCGCAAGCCGCCGGATCATGGTGGCACTGGCCTGGTCGACGACCTGATCGCCATCGCCCTGAAGGATCAGGGTCGGGCAATCCAGATCCGGCAGGCGGCGTTGCATTTCGGCGACGGTCTGGCGCAACTGGTGCAATCCGCCAATCGGGATGTTGCGATAGTTGATGTCGGGATGTTCGGATTCGTTGGAACGAAAGCCAAGCAATTCCTGCGCGGACGGCATCCAGCCCATCAGTTTGTTTGCCCCATAAAGCAGCGGCACAAACGTCAGGTTGCGATTGCGGAATTTAAGCGGTGTACCCGCAAGAACAAGTGCGCGCAATTTTTCGGGATGGTTGGCGGCATGGATCGCCGATAAAGCTCCGCCGGTTGAAAACCCGACAATCACCACCTGATCGCAGAAAGCAGACAGGATTTCATAGCCGCGCCGAACCGATGCCAGCCAGTCGGTCCATTTGCGTTTTTGCAATTCATGGGGCGATGTGCCATGTCCGGCAAGCCTAACCCCCATAACCGCATGACCCATGGCCGCAAACCTGTCCCCCAGTTCGCGCAGTTCTGCGGGCGATGCCAAAAAGCCATGCACCAGTAACACACCACAGGCAAAGCGTGTCTGCCCGTTGGGCAATAGCAAATAGGGGCGGCTATCTGCTGTCGCGGTTTCCTGTGTGTTGATGGCGTCATATTTGGGTTTTTGAAACCGGCTGCGGTTCCACTGCCAGGCCAGAATTTCATCATCAAAACGAAGATGGGCAATATCGGCCGGGCCAAGGTGATCGATCTCGATCCGTGCCCGTTCAAGGGCCTGCCAGGCGGCATGGATGGGTGCCATTTCATTGGCATAGACCATGATCGGGTTGTCCATGCGGATCTGATCAAATTCGGCTTCGGCCTGTAATTTCGGCAAGAAGCAATATTTGCCGTCGCGCCGTTCAATCAGGCCAAGCTGGACTGCACTGTCGATAAAGAAACGGATTTGCGGGCATTTCAGGTCGAAAATACCGATATAGTCGGCCGGATTGCGCATGCCGCGATGCAAATGGACATTTTCGGCCTTTTGGATGTTCTTGATTGCCAGATAAAGCGTTCTGTCAAAATGGCTGACATCGATCTCGGTGACGCCATCCTCAAGCCACATCATGATCAGGCGCGATGCCAGATGGCTGACATTGATGGTCAGGTTGGAATACATCACCGACATGCAATGATCGCGCAGCGGTTTGATATTGCGGGTAATGGCAAATTGCGGAATGCGTTCGGTCATTTTTTCAAGTGCTTTGACCGGCTTGAACAGGTCATCAACACACTTTGCCTGTTCGACCCGCTTGGCAAGCAGCCGGCGATCAAGCCAATTGAACTGATCACGCGGATTGACCGGATTGCCCAACCGGATGTCCATATCGGTTTTTTTGAACATCAGGTTGCCTTCGATGATCATTTCTTCGGCCATCTTGGGGCTTAGCCCGCCGGTAAACATATCTGCCGCGCGTGCCAAAAGGTTCTGATCGACGCGAAGCGGATGGAAGGTGATATTGGCCGGAAACATCAGGGTCGGTTTGGCAAGTGTTTCCCGCAGGTCATCTTCACTACGTTCAAGAACCGCCGCCCAGCGTTTCAGTTCATCAAACCTGCCCCGATCGATCAGGGACGATAACCCGACCTTGAAGCCATCAACGCAAAGACCAAGCAGGGCCGCACCGGTATGGTGGGCGCGTCGGGTGTCGGCCGATCTGGAATAGATGCTGTAGTTCGGGCGTTTGGGATGCGGGCGGGTATTGGTCAAGACACGGCGATCCTTGACCATGCCACCTTCGGGAAAAACCACGACCTTGCCCCCGCGCAGGATTTCCTCGGCCAGAAACGGCAACAGGCGTTCATAATCATTTGGTACACCGCCCAAGGCACGCAGATAGCGTGAAAAGGTGTTGTCCTGGGCAAAAAACTCGCCCGATGCGATGGACCGGCAATAAACACCGGTTTCAAGCGCGATCAGATATTGCGGGATAAAGGTTTCAAACCGGGCGAAATGGTTGAACATGAAAATATCGCCCTGCGAAAGGTGCTCATGCGGGCCATGCATCTTGATATTGATGTCGATATTGGCCCGCAATGCCGTCATTGCGCGAACTGTCCATTCACAAGTCGTGGGACTGATGGCGAACTTTTCACGTTCGATGTCGCGGAATGTCTGAACCATGTGTGGCGCGATCCCGGCATGGATAAGGTGCTGGTTTATGGCCTATTTTATCAGTTATTCATGGTTTGATGTTACAAAAGATATGTGTCGCATTTCCCGCGCTGTAATGGCGATTGCCACCAACCCGGCTTTTGATGTCCCCCCTGAATGGAGGCCGCGTGCCTGTTTCTGATCCTGCCCCTGTTCCCGATCCCGGTTCGGGTTCACCGCCCGAAGTCGCAAAGCAATCGATTTTTTCAGATCGTAATTTTCTTTTGTTTCTGGTCGGGCAATGCATCACGACCCAAGGGTTGTGGATTCAGAAAATCGCCATGTCGTGGCTGGCATGGTCGCTAACGGGGTCGGCATTCTGGACCGGGGTGATTGCCGCGCTTAATTTTGCACCGGCATTTTTCCTTGGCCCGATATTCGGCGTGATGGCCGATCGTGTGGATTTGCGTCGTACAGCGATGCTGCTCAATCTTGGTCAGGCCGCCATTTCCTTTCTTTTGATGGGGCTATCCTATGCCGGGATGATGACCTTGCCCTGGATGGTGGCGTTGGCGGGTGCGATGGGGATACTTGGCAGCGCGATGACGCCCGTTCGTTTGTCTCTGGTGCCGGTGATTGTTCCGCGTGCCTTCATGAGCCGTGCGGTGGCCTATGCGGCGATGAATTTCAACATATCGCGGTTGGTCGGGCCTGCGGTGGGCGGTGTGGTGATTGCCACATGGGGCACCGGGGCGGCCTTTATGATCAACGCAATCAGCTATTTGCCGATGGTGTTTATTATTTCGGTCGTGACCATTCATATGGAACGCGCATCTGATGCCAAAAGCCTGCGCATCTGGGCGGCTTTGGTGGATGGGGCACGTTATGCCCTGCGTCATCCGATGATCCGCTCTGTTCTTGCATTGTCGTGCTTTGTCTCGCTGGTCGGAACGGGCATGGTCGAACTGATGCCGGTTTTTGCCGAGGCGGTTTACGACCGGGGGGTTACCGGACTTGGCATGTTGGCATCTGCGGCCGGGATCGGGGCCGTGACATCGACCTTTATCCTGTCGCGCATTGCATCGGATGCCCTTGCCTATCAGCGTGTCACCATTCTTGGCGCCTTTGCCGCTGCACTTGGCATGACGGGTCTTGGATTTGCACCCTGGTACGAGCTTGCGGTGGTTTTGGTGGCGGTGACCGGTGGTGGTTTGACGTTGGTGGGCGTGGGGTCGCAAACAGCCTTGCAGCTGACGGTTGATAATCGCCTGCGTGGCCGGGTGATGAGCTTCTGGAGTGCGTCAAGTTTCGGGGGGATGGCGCTGGGCGGAACGTTGCTTGGGGCGATTTCAGAAGCGGGCAACATCCAGTATACCGCGCGTGGGTCGGGTGTTTTGATCCTGTGTGCGGCCTGTGGCGGGCTTTGGCGTCTTTATCGCATCGGGGCGCTGACGCGTGTGGGGGCGTCGCGGTAAAGGATTGTTAAGGCATGCCCCCTATGGTGCAAGATCATGTGAAGATCGGGGAATTGCAGATGCGTTTGGTGGGTATTGTCGGACTGTGTTTGTTGCTGTCGGCCTGTTTCAGTACAGGGAACTCGGCAACCCAGGTAACAGGCCCGATGCCAAGCGACTCTGTTCAGACACTTGCCAGTGTCAAGGTTCCGACATCCCCGCTTAACAATTTCGCCCCGACGGACAAGTTCCTGCAATGCGTGCCCTATGCACGTGAAGTTTCCGGCATCGAGATTTACGGGGATGCCTGGACATGGTGGGGCCAGGCCGGTCAGAAAAATTTTCAGCGCGGCAACCGCCCGCAAGTCGGATCGGTCCTTGCGCTCCGCAAAACATCGCGTCTGAAACTGGGCCATGTTGCGGTGGTGTCAGCCATTCTTGATGACCGCAAGATCCTTGTGAACCACGCCAATTGGGGCAGCGATTCGCGCACGCGCGGCAAGGTGCATTATCGCCAGCCGGTCGTTGATGTATCGCCCAATAATGACTGGTCGGAAGTCCGCATGATGAACACGCTTGGCACTTTTGGCCGGGTCTATCCGGCGCATGGCTTTATCTATCAGCCACAGGAAACGGCCGAGGCCAATTAAGGCCCGCCAATTTTCCCGCAAAAAAATGGCGAAGCCCCCCGCAGACAGGAAGCTTCGCCAATTAAACCCGTGCGGGCGGCACGGGTTCGGGGGTTGAACCCGACAAGGCTGTATGAAAAAGCCTTGAATTCGAAATTATCTATAAAATAGCAAACAATAAGATAATTACGCCGTGATCAGGTGTCGGAATCAATGCAAAAATAATCCGATATGTGCTTCTTCGGTCAAATTTTCCGCTACATGCGCATAAATATATGATTTTAAATAGATAATATTATCTATAAAAATACAGGGATAATGTCAGAAAGACGTCATTGCCCGTGTTTCTGATCCGGTGCGGGCCTGAATCGGGTGTTATCCGGTCCTGTTTGGACGGATTTGGCTGTATCATTTCGAAAAATTTTCGCCGGGCGGGCTTATTCGGGTTTTTGCGGATGGGGGGCTTTGCCCGACTTGTTGCCGATCCATTTGACGTGGCGGGCAAGGGTGGCGGCGGCAACATCTATCTGGTTGCACCGCAGCGCGGCCAGAATGGCGCGGTGGTCCTGATCGGTCGGGGCTTCCCATTCCATGCGGAACCCTGAAAACAAAAACCGCGCACTGGCGGCATGCAGATCATCAATCGTCGCAAGCAACCTTGGCATGCCGCACGGTTCAAGGATTACGCGATGAAAGGCCCTGTTGGCCTGTTCCCATGCCTGAACATCAGCGGCATTTTCGCCAGCCCGATTATGGGACTCTGCGATATCGAGAATTTCCGATGTCAGGTTGGGCGCAGCATGGCGCAGGGCCAGAACCTCAAGTGATGCGCGCATTTCGGCGACTTCGCGGACCTCGGCAATGTCAAAACTTGCAACCCGAACCCCTCGGCGCGGTTCACTAACCGCAAGACCTTGGGCCTCTAACCGGCGGAACGCTTCGCGCACGGGCACGTGACTTGCGCCGAATTCCTCGGCGAAATGGTCCTGACGCAGTTTCATGCCCGGTGCAAATTCGCCGGAAATGATGCGCGCTGCCAAGGCACGGGTAATGCGCCCGGTGACGGTGGTGTCTGTGCTGCTTTTTGTCATGTTTTATAGATAATTTGTGCCAACTGATTTGTCGACCAGATTGATGTGCAACAATGTTGTGCGCTGCAATATAATCTACAGATATCAGAGTTCCCGTATCACCAACAGGGGCTCAGAGGGCACCGCCATGATGGAACAGACTGCCAAAAGCGATTTCGTTACGGTTGACCCGTCATTGCTTCGGACAGACCCGAAAACGGGTCTTTCGCAGGCCGAAGCCCAATACCGGGCCGAGCAGTTTGGCGTAAATCGCCTCAAAGATGATCAGACCAGTACCCTTAAAAAGTTTCTTTCGTTCTTTTGGGGGCCGATCCCGTGGATGATCGAAGTTGCGGCCATCCTTTCGGCTGTGGTGCAGCACTGGTCGGATTTTGCGATTATTCTGGTGATGCTGGTGCTCAATGCCGGGGTTGGCTTCTGGCAGGAATTCAAGGCCGATAATGCCATCGCGGCCTTGAAACAACGCCTTGCACCAGAGGCACGGGTGTTGCGTGATGGCACCTGGTCAGATCTTCCCGCGCCTGAATTGGTGCCCGGTGACATTATCCGCATCAAGCTTGGTGATATCATTCCCGCCGATGCCAGATTGCTGGCCGGTGATTATTTGCGGGTTGATCAATCCGCGCTGACCGGTGAGTCGCTGGCGATTGATATGAAGACCGGGGATGAGGTCTTTTCCGGTGCGGTGGCGCGTCAGGGGCAGATGACAGCCATTGTTACCGCGACGGGCATGGCGACTTATCTTGGCAGAACAGCAAGTCTGGTCAAAAGTGCGGGCAAACAATCGCATTTTCAGCGTGCGGTTCTGCGCATCGGTAATTTCCTGATTTTGATCACCTTGGGATTGATTGCACTGATCATGACCGTGGCCTTGTATCGTGGCGATCCCTTGATGGAAACCTTGCTGTTTGCCTTGATCCTGGCGGTGGCGGCGATTCCGGTGGCCTTGCCGGCCGTTCTTTCAGTGACGCTTGCCGTCGGGGCAGAGAAACTCGCAAGGATGAAGGCCATCGTATCAAGGTTGGTTTCGATCGAGGAACTGGCAGGCATGGATATCCTGTGTTCTGACAAAACCGGGACATTGACGCAAAACCACCTGACGGTCGGGGCACCGGTTCTGATTGATGCCACGGACGAAGAAACATTGATCCGGGCGGCGGCACTGGCATCAGAGGCCGATAGTCACGATCCGATTGATCGTGCGGTTTTTGCAACTCTTGGTGATCCGGCACGGCTCGAAGGCTATGACGTTACCAAGTTCCGGCAGTTCGATCCGGTACGTAAACGCGCAGAGGCCGAAGTAATCCATGACGGTATGTCTATCACTGTGGCCAAGGGCGCACCGCAGGCGGTGTTAATGCTTCTATGCGGGGATGAGCCATCCGATATCGAAAGTGTCGCGCCCTATCGTCCGGTGATGGATGCGATCAAGACCATGGCGGAACACGGATACCGTGCTTTGGGGGTGGCGCAGACGGATGGGGATGGCAAATGGTGCTTTTTGGGATTACTGCCCCTGTTTGATCCACCGCGTGAGGATGCGGCATCCACAATTGCTGAGTTGCGCAGCAAGGGCGTTGATATCCGTATGATCACCGGCGATCACGAGGCCATTGGCCGCGAAGTTGCCGGCCAGCTCGGATTGGGCCAGAATATCCTGCCTGCCGATGCGGTGTTTGACCAGAACAAGCGCGCACGCGACCCATTGGCAATCGAACAGGCAGATGGCTTTGCCCGCGTTTTTCCCGAACATAAATATGCAATTGTCCGTCAGTTTCAGGATCGCGGCCATATTGTCGGCATGACAGGGGACGGGGTGAATGATGCCCCGGCTCTTAAACAGGCTGATATCGGCATTGCGGTTTCAAATGCAACGGATGCAGCACGTGCTGCGGCGGATCTTGTTCTGACGGCGTCCGGTATTTCGGTCATCACCAGCGCAATTGAGGAATCGCGACGTATTTTCGAGCGCATGGGCAGTTATGCGACTTTCAGGATTTCCGAGACGATCCGGGTTCTGTTGTTCATGACGATCTCGATTCTGGTGTTTGATTTCTATCCTGTCACAGCGGTGATGATCGTGTTGCTGGCGTTGCTGAATGACTTTCCGATCATGATGATTGCCTATGACAATGCCGATGTTGCCGAACGTCCGGTGCGATGGAATATGGGCAATACGCTGACCATGGCGTCGCTTTTGGGGGCGATCGGGGTGATGTCCTCATTTACGTTGCTTTGGGTATCAGAAACCTGGTTGCATCTGCCGCCAGACGAAGTGCAGACACTTGTTTTTCTTAAGCTTCTGGTGGCAGGCCACCTGACGATTTACCTGACCCGGCACAAGGGATTCTTCTGGCAGAAACCCTATCCGGGCATGAAGCTGTTTCTGGCAACCGAGATTACGCAGGTCATTGGTACGCTGGCCGCGGTCTATGGCTGGTTCGTGCCACCGATTGGCTGGTATCACGCACTGGTTGTCTGGGGATATGCGCTTTGCTGGTTTGTGGTGGCAGGTTTTATAAAGGTTTGGGTCTATCGGCTTTTGACCCACCGGCATCAAAGCCATCATAGTCATCTGGTCCGGGTCGAGGGATCGCTGCATCGCGGTCGATAGGATCGGGCCCCCCGAAACACAAAGCCGGACCATTCGGGTCCGGCTTTGGCAGATCTGATATCCAGATGTTTATTTGGCAGCGATATCGCAATGCTCGTCAGGCATATCGGCAAAGGCGTCACGAAGCGCGTTTGACCAGGCATCGGACAGGGCGCGAAAGCCCTTGTCATCGGCCTCGATCCGGCGCAATTCGGAAAACTGGCAAGCGTCATCAGGCAAGACAGCCAGATCAAGGGGCATGCCGACCGACAGGTTGGAGCGCAGGGTTGAATCCATCGACAGCAACACCGCCTTGACCCCGTCCTGTATTGACGTATCGGGCGTGATCACCCGATCAAGGATCGGCTTGCCATATTTGTGTTCGCCAATCTGAAGATAGGGTGTGTCGGATGTGGCTTCGATGAAGTTACCCGCAGCATAGACCAGAAACAGGCGTTGATCGCCGCCCTTGCGCTGTCCGCCGATCATGATCGAGGCAGCGCTGCTTTCATGATGCTGTTCAAGGGTGTCATGGTATTTCAGCTGCACCTTTTGCATGGCCTCCCCGACCAGTTCGGCAACGCGAAACATGCTCGGTGCGCTCAGGATACAGTTTCCCGGCTCGGTTTCGGGATCGTCTATGGCCTCGAAAAGTGTACTCATCACCGCTTGGGTAATGGCAAGATTACCCGCAGAAAGTGCCACGATCGCGCGTTCGCCGGGGACTTCCCAGGTAAACATCTTGCGATAGCGCGAAATGTTATCAAGGCCCGCATTGGTCCGCGTGTCCGAAAGGAAAACCAACCCTTCGTTCAGCATCAACCCGACACAGTAGGTCATCTTCTTGTCGCCCGACTATTGTTGTGACTGCGCGATGACCACTGTTACATCCAAATTTTCATTGGCGCCACCCGTATGTACACCGCGAACCGGTGCCGCGACTTGCCCGTCAAGCCCCGCACCCAGTCGGATATAATAATCGGTCGGGCAGCATTTGTTGGCGGGATCGAACCCCACCCAGCCAAATTCGGGGAGATAGAGTTCCGCCCAGGCATGGGATGCTTCGTGCGGTTTGCCATCCTGATCGGCAAACAGATATCCCGATACATACCGTGCCGGAATACCAAGATGGCGGGCAGCAGAAATCAAAACATGTGCGTGATCCTGACAAACCCCCTTGCCATCGGCGATTGCATCGGCTGCTGTGGTGTGGACGTGGGTTGTGCCCGGTGCATATTCAATGGCGTCTGCGACTGCCTCTGCAAGTCCATGTGCCAGTTCAAGCATGGGTCCGTCCTTGGACTTCCTGGCGACCTTTTCGGCCAGTTTACGAATGGCGCTACTTGATTTGGTCATCGGGGTTGAACGCAGGAAAACGGCGGGAAAGGCACGTTCTTTGTGACCACGCAGAATACCGGCGGTATCGGTGGTTTCGACCTCGCCGGTGACGATGATTTCAATTGCCTCGACCGGGCCGTTTGCCGTGAGGGTGCTGATGATATCACCATTACCATCGGTGAATTCCGAACCGATGGTGCATCCCTCGGCTGTGATCGACCAGTTGATGACTTTCTGACCCTCGAAACTGGCCGGAGTCAGTTTGAGGCTCTGCACCGCATGATAAGCTGGCGTTTGGTAACGGTAATGGGTTCTGTGTTCGACGGTCAGGCGCATCTTACTGCCCCCCGAAATGATAGGCATCAGCAATGGCAAGCGACAAGATCCGGTTGCGTTCCTGAAAATCATTCAGGAATTCATGCAACCCGTTCGAAAAGATCTCGTCCATATCGCTTTGCGTCAGCAGGGAATAAATATCGACCGCTTGCCGATGAACGCTATGACGTTGACCATAAAAGCGGGCAAGCCGTTCCAGATGTTGGGTAATTTTTTCTGCACAATGGGCAAGTGATCGCGGGCTGAACGGATTAAGGATCAGAAAATGCGCAATCCGGTGCGGTGAATAACCATCGCGATAGACCCAATGAAAAGCACGCAACGAAGATGCTGCACGCAGAACCGTCGTCCATTGGTAATTATCCACACCATCGCCAACCATGCTGGTTTCAGGCAACAGGACGTAATATTTGACATCCAGAAGGCGCGCGGTGTTGTCTGCTCGTTCGATAAAGGTGCCCAGACGGATAAAGTCATAGCCGTCATTGCGCAAAATCGTCGAATCGGTCGCACCTCTGAACAGCGCGCCCTGCTTTTTGACCCAGTCGATAAATTCCGGCAGTTCTGTCTTTGCCAGATTTTGCATCGACGGGCGGCGAAGCTCCATCAGCGCATTGTTCAGTGCTTCCCACATCTCTGCGGTGATCGCGGTACGCATGGCACGTGCATTGGCGCGCGCGCATTCAAAACAATTGATGATCGAAGACGGGTTGTCGCGGTTAAAGATCAGGAAATTGGCGACTTCTTCCTGACGCAGCGGGGCATCTGGATCATAGGTGGCTGCACATCCCGACGCCGATAAGACCGATCCCCATTCCGACCGGTTGCAATCACCAAAGTCGGGCATCAGGGCCATGCGATATCCCATCTCCATCAACCGGGCCATGTTTTCGGCCCGTTCGACATATCTCGACAGCCAGAAAAGGTTTTCTGCGGTACGACTAAGCATCTCTCAACCCTTTCCTTTAATCGCTCATGATCCAGGTGTCCTTGACCCCGCCACCTTGTGACGAATTCACGACAAGCGACCCTTCGCGCATGGCCACCCGGGTCAGGCCGCCCGGTGTCAGGCGGACATCATCACCAACAAGGCAAAACGGTCTGAAATCGACATGCCGTGGTGCGATGCCGCTTTCGACAAAGGTCGGGCAGGCCGAAAGTGACAAGGTCGGCTGGGCGATGAAATCACCGGGATCGGCTTCGATCCGTTTGGCGTATGTTGCCTGTTCTTCCTTGGTTGATGCCGGGCCGACCAGCATGCCATACCCGCCGGATCCGTGGACTTCCTTGACGACGAGTTCGCCCAGATTCTCAAGCACGTATTTCAGATCATCGGGTTTGCCGCATTTCCATGTCGGCACATTATTGAGAACCGGTTCCTGTCCCAGATAGAACCGGATCATGTCGGGTACATAGGTGTAAATCGCCTTGTCATCGGCCACCCCGGCACCCGGTGCCGAACAGATCGCCACACCGCCCGAACGGTAAACATTCATAAGGCCGGGAATCCCCAGAACCGAGTCAGGGCGGAAACACAACGGATCGATATAGGCATCATCAATACGACGATAAATCACATCAACCCGTGCGGGACCGCGCGTGGTGCGCATATAGACCCGGTCTTCGTAAACAAACAGGTCCTGCCCTTCGACCAGTTCGACACCCATCTGATCGGCAAGGAAGGAATGTTCATAATAGGCACTGTTCATTGCGCCCGGTGTCAGGACGACAATATTGGGTTCACGGTCACATTTGCGCGGTGCGATGCTTTTAAGCGTTTTCAGCAACATGTCAGGATAACTTTCGACCGGCTCAATCCGCAGATTTTTGAACAGGTCGGGGAACATGCGCATCATGATTTCGCGGTTCTCAAGCATATAGGATACGCCTGATGGCGTGCGGCAGTTATCTTCAAGAACGTAAAAATCGTCCGGCCCGGTGCGCACGATATCCACACCGACGATGTGGCTGTAAACATTGCGCGGCGGATTAATGCCGATTACGGCCGGCTCGAACGCCTCGTTGCGAAAAACCAGATCACCCGGAATGATCCCGGCCTTGATGATTTCGGCGTTGTGGTAAACGTCATACAGAAAAGCATTCAATGCGCGGGCACGTTGTTTGACGCCACGATCAAGCTTGCGCCATTCCTGGGATGTGAAAATGCGGGGAATCAGATCAAACGGAATAAGCCGTTCGGGATCACCTCCCTCGCCATATACGGCAAAGGTAATACCGATCTTGCGGAACAGGGTTTCGGCCTCAAGACGTTTTTGTTCGAGAACCTCGGGGCCGCTTGTTTCCATCCAGTCAACCAAAGCGCGATAAGGTTCGCGAATTTGGTCGTTCACACTCATTTCGTTGAACATGCACTCTCCCCTCTATGACTCTTTGATTAAAGAGTGCCGGTCGCGGCGCGGTCAAGGATGTTCAAAGTTGAAATGCCGGATTTTTCATCAAATTCAGAATTTGATGAAAAAATAAACTTGGTGATCAAGGGGTTTGTTCAAAAAACGGGCGAACTTTATATTTGTCCGATCCCGGTCATGTTTTCGCCGGGCGCAGAACATGGGTGTGATCGGCGGCATAAAGCCTAGAGTCGGTGAAGTCTTTTCGCCCGAAAACTTCGCCCACCATGATCAGGGCGGTACGGGTGATGCCGCTGCCTTTGACCTTTGCGCGGATATCCCCAAGGGTGCCGAAAATATATTGCTGGTCAGGCCAGGTGGCGCGATAGGCGATTACAACCGGGCAGTCTTCGCCGTAATGCGGCGTCAGGTCGCGCACCACATTGACCAGATTGTTGATCGACAGATGCACGGCCAATGTTGCACGTGATTTGCCAAGTTCCTTAAGGCTTTCGCCATCAGGCATGCTGGACGACCGCATGGCGGTTCTGGTCAGGATCACGGTTTGGGAAATATCGGGCAGGGTCAGCTCCGCCCCGATTTCCGCTGCTGTTGCGGCATAGGCCGAAACACCCGGCGTGATGTCATAAGGAATGCCAAGATCATCAAGACGGCGGATCTGTTCGGCAATTGCGCCATAAATTGACGGATCACCGGAATGGACGCGCGCAACATCCTGCCCCTTGGCATGGGCGGCCTCGATCTCGGCCATGATTTCATCAAGGTTCATCGGGGCGGTATCAATCACGCGCGCACCATCGGGGGCGCTGGTGACGATTTCTTCGGGCACCAGCGATCCGGCATACAGACAGACCGGGCATTTTTCGATCAGGCGCAGGCCGCGCACGGTGATCAGGTCCGGGGCACCGGGGCCCGCGCCAATAAAATGAACAGTCATTATTCTGCCCCGCCTTTCTTGGAAGTATCGTATTGGGATGTTTCGGTGCTGCTATGGCCAGATGTGCTCAGGACCGGTGCCTTGGCTGCATCCGGGCCCTTTTTGGCATAGCCGCGCGGGGTATAGACCCATTGGTTTTCCCCGCGTGTAATGTGGCGGCTATTGCTTGATCCGACCAGAACCGTGGTCAGCATATCGACCATGTCGACTTCAAGTTTCGCAAGCGGAACGACTGTGATTTCTTCATCCGGGCGGCCAAGCTGACGGCCGAGAACCACCGGGGTGTCTTCAGTGCGGTGTTCAAGCAGGATATCACGTGCCTTGGCCAGCAAATCGCGCCGGCGTTTGGATACCGGGTTATAGAACGCAATCACGAAATCACCTTCGGCGGCCGCTTTCAGGCGGCGCAGGATGTCTTCGCGCGGGGTCAAAAGGTCCGATAGCGAAATCGCGCAGAAATCATGACCAAGCGGCGCACCGATCCGCGATGCCGCCGCCTGAAGGGCGGAAATACCCGGTGAAACCTGAACCGCAACCCGGTTCCAGTCGGCGCGATCTTCACGATCAAGCAATTCAAACACCAGTGTCGCCAACGCATAGATACCGGCATCCCCCGACCCGATCAGGGCAACATCCTTGCCGGTCGCGGCAAGCTCAAGCGCGTGGCGCGCACGGGCTTCTTCGGCACCCAGATCGGAATGGTGGCAATTCTTGCCATCAATCAGCGGACCAAGCAGATCAAGATACATCTGATAGCCGACGATATCGGTTGCGCGGCCGATCAACGCGGTGGCTTCGGGGCTGCGCCAGCCGATCTGACCCGGCCCGATGCCGATAATCGAAAGCCTGCCCTGTGCTGTTCCGATCGTTTCGGGGATGATGTCATCCTGTGACAGGGCGACGGCACAGGTGGATTTTTTGGTTTTGTGTTTGGGAACGATCAGCTTGCCCTTGGCACCGACTGTTGCCAGTGCCGCACCCTCGGCAACACCGTGGCAGCCGGTTTCGGCGAATACGACGTCTGATGGCGTCACAAGGCGGTCTGCCTCCGCCTCAAGGGTTTTGGCATCAAAGAACCTTGCAGGCACGCCAAGACGGTTTGCCAGTTCATGCACGGCGGCTTCGTCGGCTTTCAGATCAATCGAACTGACACAGGCAATGGCCTTGGGGCTAAGGCATTGCCCCGCCAGTGTTTCCATCACAAGGTCATAAAGATCATCGACCGGACAGCCCCGTTCACAACCGACACCCAATGCCAGAACCGGCGGGTGATAGGTGATTGCGGTTTCCGATCGGGTGTTGCTATCGGCAGGTTCATCGATGGCCCGCGCGGTGGTGGTAATGACCACATCGCCATCATCGGACTGCGCAATGGCGCTGTTGGTGAGCCAGGCGGCTGATCCCGCCTCGATCTCAAAGCGGGCAGATGCCCCTGCCAGCAGGGCGGCGGTCGCCGGTTTGACAGTTTCAGGAGTCCCGAGTTTCCAGCCTGCCGGTGGCTCGTCAAGGGCAAGACCCAGCATCGCATCACCCGGTGTGGTGATCGCGGCAAAGCCCCCCAGCCGGTCGGCCAGATCGCGCGCCAGCCGGTTGCCCCCGTGATGCCCGCCCAGAAGCGGAATGAAGGTATCACCGGCTTCATCAACGGCGATAACTGCCGCGTCCTGCCACTTGCCGCTTAGCAACGGGGCAAGGGCGCGGATCAGGATGCCGGATGCACACACCCCGATAATGACATGCCCGGCCGAAAAGGTTTGTTGCAGATGCGCAATGGTATCATCAAAGGCGATATCGACATCACGTGTTGAAACGCGCGTGCGCAGGCCATGCACGGTTGCGCCTTGCAGGCTGGATGCGATTTTGCGCGCAGTCGGAAGCGCACGCTGCGTCAGGCAGATCACCGCAATCGGGGCAATCGGATCGGTCGGCAATACAGGATTGTTATTGTTGTTCTGGGCGGTCATCGCCATGCGTCTCCGCGACGGTGGATCAGGATCATGGAAAAATATGGTGCCTTGGCATCCTCTGGCAATTCGCCAAGCGGGACCATCTTCTGGGTTTCAAGCGTCGCGCGTTCGATATAGCGCGCCCGGTCTGTCAGGCCCAGTTCATTGATCACAGCACGCACTTTGGCAAAATGGCGGCCCAGTTTGATGATCGCTGCCGCATCGGTATCGGCCAGCTGTTTGCGCAGGCGGTCTGCATCAAGCGGGCCGGGGATGACTTGCAAAACATCGTTCCTGGCGGCCAAGGGTGCGCCAAGCTGGGCGGCACAGGCCATCATGGAACTGACACCGGGCACGGTTTTGACCGGATGGCCGGCCTCTGCCAGGCGGCCAAACAGATACATGAAGCTGCCATAAAAGAACGGGTCGCCTTCGCACAGCACAGCAACGGTTTTACCATCTGCCAGATGCTTGCCGATTTCAATCGCAGCCGCGTCATAGATCGGATCGGCGGGCTTTCCCATTTCAATGCGAATGGCGATTTCAATCCGGCCTTCGGGGATGTGCGGATCAACAATCTGGCGCGCCAGACTAACGCCGTCCTCAAGGGCGGGATAGGCAATCACATCGGCCTTTTGCAGGATATTATAGGCCTTAAGCGTGATCAGGTCCGGTTCGCCCGGTCCGATACCAAGGCCATAGGCCGTTCCGGCAACCGGAAGGCTATCGCTTGCGGGCAATTCCGCACTGCTCATGCTTTTACTCCGAGGTAATGGGTGACCGGGGCAAGGTTGCTCCAACCCGTGAACCCGCCGCGCGGAACCAGTCGGGAAACCGACAGGCGCGTCAGGGTGCCACCGTTTTTATTGTAAAACCGTAATAATTTTTCTTCGCCTTCAAGCGTCACCGTATTGGCCACCAGCCGGCCATGGTTTGGCAACAGGTCCCAACAGGTTTCAAGCAACCCGTCAATGGTGATCCCGCCACCGATAAAGATGGCGTCCGGCTTGGGCAGGCGATCGGCAAAGGCAAGTGCATCTTCAATTGATTTCTGCGCGACTGTTAAGGTCGGCACGCCAAGCCGCGTGGCATTTTTAGCGATCATGGCGCAACGTTCGCCATCACGTTCAATCGCAATGGCCCGCCCGCCCATACGTTGCCATTCAATCGAGATGGAACCGCACCCTGCCCCCAAATCCCATAAAACACCGTTTTCAAACGGGGCAAGTGACGAAAGGGTCTGGGCGCGGATTTCCGATTTCGTGATCATCCCGTCATGGATAAAGGCATCATCGGGAAGTCCGGGGCCCTTGGGCAGCAGTTTGGCATTGGGGCCAGCTTCGAGATCAATCATGATCAGGTTAAGCGGATCAACCGGTTTGATATCGGGCATGGATGTTGCCCGCGCCTGCCATGTCTGTGCGCTCTGGGTGGTGATGCGTTCTTCCGGGCCGCCAAGCCGTTCGCAGACCGACATGCGGCTTTGATCAAATCCGGCTTCGCACAGCATGACAGCGACCAGTGCCGGGGTTGATCCATCGGCACTCAGCGCAATCAGTTTGCCATGCGGGCGCAAATGGGCACGCAGGTTTTCCGGATCGCGGCCATGCAGGGTAATGACATTACATTCCGCCAACGGCCAGCCAAGGCGGGATGCTGCCAGTGAAATGCTTGAAGGTGCGGGGATGGCATAAACCGGTTCGGGGCCGAAATAATTAATCAGGGTATTGCCTACCCCGAAATACATCGGATCACCGCTGGCCAGAACGACCGGGTTTTGATCCAGGCAATCTTCGATCAATGCCAGGTTGGCTTCAAACGGCGTGATCCAAGGATTGCAGGTTGCGCTGTTACTGTCGGGCAACATCGCAATATGGCGCTTGCCGCCAAAAATGACGCTGGCATTTTCAAGGATCTGGCGGGCATTGGGCGAAAGCCCGTCATACCCATCCTCGCCAATGCCAATGACCGTGATCCGGCCCTTGATCGGGGATTGTTCATTCATGCCAACCCGCCTTTCTTGCGATCATGTGTGCCATCCGGGGTGGCATCATCCCCCCGTGCCATGCGGGCCAGTGCATTGACGGTTGCGGCTGTTACCGCACTGCCACCAAATCGACCACGCAATGTGACAAACGGGATGGCGTTCGCATGCGTAATCAGGGCTTCCTTGCTTTCAAGCGCACCCACAAAGCCGACCGGCATGCCGATGATCACGGCGGGCTTGGCCATGCGGCCTTCGTTGATGGCTTCAAGCAGATGGAAAAGGGCGGTTGGTGCATTGCCTATGGCAATTATTGCTCCTTCGATATGATCGCGCCAGCCCTCGATCGCGGCGGCGGACCGTGTGGTTTCAAGTGCGGTTGCCAGACTGTGCGTATTCCCGTCATTCAGGGTACATAGCACCGGATTGTTGGCAGGCAGTAGCCGGGAAATAATGCCATGCCGGACCATTTCCGCATCACACAGGATCGGTTTCCCGGCCTGGAATGCCGTGGTTGCCGCTGCGATCACATCCCCGCCAAAGGCAATGTGATCGGCCATTTCGACCATGCCACAGGCATGAATGATACGAATGGCAACCGGGCGTTCGTCTTTTGAAAAGCGCGCAAGATCTGCCTCGGCCTCGATGGTGGCAAAGCTTTTGGCATAGATTTCCTGCGGGTCACGCAGATAGTCAAACATTACCGCGCCTTTCAGGGGACAAGGATCGACCGGTCACGAACCGGTCGGCTTTTTCACATCTTCATGATCGTGTTCATGGCTGTGGCCATGATGATGATGGTGTCCATGACTGTGACCGTGGTGATGGTGCCCGTGCCCATGCCCATGACCGTGCCCGTGATCATGGCTGTGCCCGTCTGTGCCGATGCCCATCACATGGTGGTGGTGGCCAACCTGCGGGGTGCCGACATCGCCTTCATAGCCAATGATTTGCTCACGGTATTTGCACAATTGGCAGTTCATGTTGTTGTCGCCGGTATCGATCTCGCTCAGGCGTTCGGCAAAGCTTTCCAGCACCATTGGATGATCTTTGAGATAGCCCGCCTTGATGAATTCGACATCGCCAAATTCGGCGGCGACTTCGTCGGTGTGGGTATAAATTCGATCAATCAGAATGCCGGCAAACAGGAAATACGGAAATACAACGACGCGCTTGTAACCCAGTTTCATCGCTTCGCGCAGGCCCGCATTCACACGCGGATGGGCCACCCCGGAATAGCTGATTTCAGTCCGGCCAAAGCCCATGCCTTCCTGAAGCATACGGGCAACCTTATAGACGTTCGAGTTGGCATCCGGATCGTTGGTGCCACGTCCGACCACCATCAAAAGCGTGTCTTCGCGTGATACACTGTCGTCTACGTCTGCCAGTGCTTCTTCGATACGATCTTTTGCCGCCATCAGAAGTTTGGGATCAATCGCAAGATCACGGCCAAACAGGACTTCGATATCCGGGTTTTCGTGGGCGAAATTGTTTACTTCGCTCGGCAGGTCGTTTTTGACGTGGCCGGCGGCAAACAGCATACCGGGCAGCGCATAGATCTTTTTGTGACCCATGGCTTTGAGTTTTTCAAAACCGTCACGCAGGATCGGGTGGGCAAATTCGAGAAAGCCGCTTTCGACATCGTAGTCGGCCAGGTGGGTCTGTTTCATCGTTTCAACCATCGCGTTGAATTGTGAAACCGCGCGTTCATCGCGCGAACCGTGACCGCAAATCATTACTGCGCCTTTGGGGGACATAAAAGGCTGCTCCTTTGTCTCTCTCTGATGGTGTTATTCGCATGGCATTTTTGCCATGCGCTACCCGATGCCACCCCCGTTTTCACCGATTGGCCTGCGGAATGCAAGCGGCAGCTACACCAAGAATGTACGCAAGGGGCAAGGGGGACGAAAATACTACTTATTGTGGGCCTGTACGGCCCGGGTATCGAAGATATTGTGGGGCGATGATCAGGCTTTTGTTCTGTTGGCTGTTCTGTAACGGGTTCCCGCGGGGTGCCGGGCGATGGTTGATTGCCTTACGTGGTTCAGGGCAGGCAGGATTTATCAGGATCATGTATGACGAAATAAAATTTTGTATGAACTGTTTCTAGCAAACCTGAAACCTGATGGCAAACTGCGTGGGTTTGACGGAGCTTATTCGTATCACCCGTCATTCTGATTGACGCTGTGGCGATCACCACGCACATTGCCGCCATGGAACCGACATTCATTGATTTTCTCATTCCAGAGCCCGCATTCTTCGGGCCGCTTTTCACCATGCTGGTGCTGGCATTGGTGCTGGATGCTGTGTTTGGTGATTTTCCGTGGCTGTTTTCACGGATCGGCCATCCGGTGGTCTGGATTGGCAATCTGATTGCGTGGTTTGAAAAACGCCTGAATCGTTCAGATCGAGCCAATGCCGATCTGATTTTGCGCGGGACTGTCACCAGCCTGGCTGTGATTGCGGTGGCGGCGGCGTTTGGTGGACTGGTGCAATTTGTGTCGGCATTTGGCGATGTTTTCAGGGCGTTTGAAGTGCTTCTGGTTGCGGTTCTGATTGCGCAAAAGGGCCTGTATCAGCATGTCAAAGCCGTTTCGATCGCGCTCAGGAAAGATGGCATTTCTGGCGGGCGCAAGGCGGTTTCAATGATCGTCGGGCGTAACCCAGATACACTTGACGAGGCCGGCGTCAGCCGGGCCGCCATTGAAAGCTGTGCGGAAAACTTTTCTGATGGCGTGGTCGCACCATTATTCTGGTATGTGCTTGGCGGACCGATTGGTATTTGCGCCTATAAGGCGATCAATACCCTTGATTCGATGATTGGTCATCGTAACGCGCGCTATCTTTATTTCGGGCGCTTTGCTGCGCGTCTTGATGATGTGGCAAACTTTATCCCCGCGCGGATTGCCGGGGCCGTGATTTGCCTTGCGGCGTTGATCGGCGGAAAAACCAGTGGCAAATCTGCCTGGAAAACAATGATCGCGGATGCGAGAAAACATAAATCCCCGAATGCCGGTTGGCAGGAAACCGCCTTTGCCGGGGCGCTTGATGTTGCCCTTGCCGGGCCGCGACACTATGGCGACGAACTGGTCGATGACCCCTATATTGGCAGCGGCCGCCGTGATCTGACAGCGGATGATATTGACCGTGCATTACGACTTTTCACCACATCCTGCCTGATCAATGCTGCTTGGCCGATTGTTCTCAAAGTAATCTGGGTCGGGTTATGAGTGCCGGTCAACGCGCAAAATACCTGCCCCTCTGGCTCCATCTCTACAATTGGCACAGACCCCACGGCGGGATAAAAGACACGACACCTATCAGTCGTCTCGGCCTAAACCGGGACAACCTATTGAGGTTCCACAATCTGGCCTGATCTGGTCGTTATGCCATGGCCGGCAGATGACGGGTCAAGCGAAACGGAAATTAGTCGTTGCCCTGATTGATCCGCGCAATGGTCGATGTGGTGGAAAAGCCGTCTTCAAGATTGGCCAGAACCACTTTGCCGCCATAGGCCTGAACGATTTCGGCGCCAACCACCTTGTCGATGGTGTAATCCGCACCTTTGACCAGAATGTCGGGTTTGATTGCCTCGATCAGTTCAATCGGGGTATCTTCCCCGAAAATCACCACGCCGCTGACGGTTTCAAGCGACCCCAATACAGCCGCACGGGCGGCTTCGGATTGGACGGGGCGGGCCTCACCCTTAAGGCGTTTGACCGATGCATCGGAATTCAGTCCGACAATCAGGCGATCACAACTCGCGCGGGCCTGACGCAACAGGCTAAGATGGCCGGGATGCAACAGATCAAAACAGCCATTGGTAAAGCCGACTGTATATCCCTTGCGCCGCCAGCGTTCTGCGCGATCTACCATGCGATCAAGCGGCATCAGTTTGGCTTCGCCAATCATCAGGTCATGATGATGCAGGGTCGAAATCAACTCGTCAGGATAAACAACCGCCGTACCGATTTTGCCAACCACAATACCGGCGGCAACATTGGCAATGCGCGCCGCATCAGCAAGACTTGATCCCGCCGCAACAGCCGATGCAAGGCAGGCGACCACTGTGTCACCGGCCCCTGAAACGTCAAAGACTTCGCGGGCCTCAGTCGGCAAATGTAACGCTTCGCCGTCTTTGGTGACAAGGGTCATGCCATCCTGGCTTCGGGTCAGCAGGACATTTTCAATGCCGCATTCGGTAATGATCTTGGTTGCTGCGGCAATTGCGTCTTCGTCGCTATTGACCGCGATGCCGGTTGCGGCTTCGGCTTCGGCGCGGTTGGGGGTAACCACGGTTGCCCCGCGATAGATGCTGTAATCATTGCCTTTGGGATCAACGATGACCGGCTTTCCGGCCGCGCGTGCGGTTTTGATTGCCGCGGCGACAACATCGGGATGTAAAACGCCCTTGCCATAATCAGACAGAATGATCGCTGCAACGTCCGGTGCGAGTTGACCGGCCAAAGCTGACAGGTTGCTGATGGTTGCCGGGGCAATGTCGGCTGTGGTTTCGTTGTCAGATCGCAATAATTGTTGCCCGCCCGCGATATAGCGGGTTTTGATTGTGGTCGGCCGATTGCGCTCTGTCTGGATATAGGGCTCGACACCTTTGTCGCCTGCGACATATTCCATGACTTCGCGTCCGGGTAAATCATCCCCGACCAGCGACAGGAACTGAACCGACGCGCCAAGGGCGGTGGCATTGCGTGTGACGTTCCCGGCCCCGCCCAGCATCGCACTTTCGCGTTCAACCCGGATGACCGGAATGGGCGCCTCGGGCGAGATGCGGGTGACCGATCCATACACAAACCGGTCCAGCATGACATCACCAATACAAAGGACTTTGGCGTCGGTCAGTCGTTCAACCTGTTGGGCCAGATGGCTAAGATCGGTCATGGCAGCAATTCTTTGTTTTGTCGGAATATCAAGACAGTATCGGCAGGCAGCCGTTTATTTTTTGGTCAGGCCCAGGGTATGTTCAAGTGCCCCCACCAGCATCTGGCCAATCTGGATGTGCATTTCCTGAATGCGTGCTGTGGTGTTGCTTGGTACGATCATGAGCGGATCACACAAATCGACCATGTCTCCGCCGGTCTTGCCGGTCCAACCCGTGGCAATCAGGCCCATTTCCCTGGCCTTGGCCAGACCAAGATTAACGTTTTTGCTGTTGCCTGATGTTGAAATGCCGATTGCAACATCATCGGGGTTGCCCAATGCCTCGATCTGGCGCGAAAACAGGTAATCAAATCCGAAATCATTGCCGATCGCGGTCAGCGCCGAGCTGTCGGTGGTCAAGGCAATCGCCGGAAGGGCGCGGCGATCATTGATATATCGGACCGTGAATTCGGTGGCGATATGCTGCGCATCCGCAGCAGAGCCGCCATTGCCAAAAAACAACAGCTTGTTGCCATCATTCAGTGCATCAGTACAAATTTCGACAAGCTCGATAAAAGCATCGCGCGTGGCGTCCCGGGTTTTGTTGACCAGATCAAGATGCTCGTCAAATTCGGCGTCGAAAAAGGCTTTGATATCCATAGGTAATTCGGGTCCTGCTCGCTAATTCGTCTCAGCCGTGTCTTGCAATCAGATTGCGGAAATATTCGATGTTTCTGGCATAAAGATAAACGCACCGGTTACCAAAACGCGCTTGCGTCGCCACATATCGTCTCTAACCCTATCGATCTGACATCAAAACGGGCAGAAACTAGCAGCTTGGTAGGCGGAAAGCTATGACTTATGTCTTTCAGGGAATGTCTGAAATTCGCCGATATTGCGGTTTGGTTTCATTATATAAGAATGATAAATACATAACCTGTTAATGGACGGGCGTTATCGTGGTTCGGGCAGATAAGCGGCTGTGATTCCGCCAAAACAACTTCTGGTCATTGCATTTATGTCTGATAGTTCACTTCCATCGCCCGAAGCCTTCCTGGTTGACTATGTGCGACGCCTTGAGCGGCGCAAGGAAGGTGTCGGTGCTGTTCATGTGCATTTTTCGAAGTTGTCCCCGTTTAATCGCCGCGACCATCACATCCGAACAGCGATTAACGCCTTTGAAGAAATCGTACCGGAAGTCACGGGACGTATTTTCACCTTGTCCAACCAGGATCTGGTTTTCATCTTTGATGCTGCCGAGATGGACGAGGTGAATGCGGTTATTTTCCGACTGAAATTCCTGTTCAATGATGATCCGCTGATCAGCGAGGGCAAGGATGAAAGCGGCGCACCGGCAAGCTTCACCGATTATTTCGATGTCGGGCAGCAATATAAAGACTTCCTGCATCTGACCCAGATGCTGGTGCGGGCCAACGCCAATCGTCCGAAAATTATCAGCAAGGCGGCTGAACGCCACAATGATCATCCGGAACTGAGCGATGATCGCGCGCCATTGACCCCAAAAATCCTTGGCCGCATTGATGAATCGCTGCGGCGCGCAGATTTGTCCAATCTGATGCGCCGTCAGGCGATTTGCGCGGTGGTTGGGGATGCCCATCCAACGCCGGTTTTCCATGAATTGTTCATTTCGATCAAGGACCTGCAGGAAACGCTGCTGCCGGATGTCAATGTGCTGTCAAATCGCTGGTTGTTTCAGCATCTGACAGAAATTCTTGATCGGCGCATGCTGTCGCTTTTGACGCGGTCCAATGATGCATCTGTGACCGGTTCTGTCAGTATCAATTTGAATGTTTCAACCTTGTTGTCACCGGATTTCCTGACATTTGACAGTAACGTCAAGGCCGGGCAGCGCGGGACGATTGTTCTTGAATTGCAAAAGATCGATATCTTTGCCGATCTCGGGGCGTTTTTCTTTGCGCGTGATTTCTGCCGTGATCGGGGATATCGCATCTGTATTGACGGCATCAGTCACCTGTCGCTTCCTTATATCAACCGCAACAAGCTTGGCGTTGATATGATCAAGATGCTGTGGGACGCGGATATGGAAAACATGGATGAAGCGCATCGCGAAACGATGCGTGCCGCTGTTGCAGAGTCAGGTGATACACGTGTTATCCTGTGCCGCTGCGATGATGAACGGGCCATCAAATTCGGTCATTCGATCAATATCACCATGTTCCAGGGCCGCCATGTCGAGCAACTGATGAGCGAACGGACAAAAAAATAGCGCCAGATTCAGGTATCTGGCGCTATGTGGTTACGGGCCTGAAAGTGCTGTTTAAGCGTCTTCTTTGCCGTCAATACCGGCTTTTTCAAAGGTCGCCATGCCACAGTGACATTCGGCAGCCGCGCGCAGAAGCGGAATGGCAAGCGCTGCGCCCGATCCTTCGCCAAGGCGCATGCCGAAATTAAGAAGGGCTTGTTTTCCCAGTTTTTCGATCAGACGGCCATGCCCGGGCTCTGCCGAGACATGCCCGACCAGACAATGATCAAGCGCATCGGGGCGGATCGCGGCCAAAACGGCCGCCGCAGCACAGGAAACATAGCCATCAAGCAATACCGGTACCCGTGAAAAGCGGGCAGCGATGATTGCGCCTGCCATGGCGGCAATTTCACGCCCACCAACACAGCGCAGAATATCAAGCCCGTCGCGCATCTGATTTTTATGCAAAATGATGGCATCGCCGACGACGCGGGTCTTGCGGGTCAAGGTTTCGTCGTCAATTCCGGTTCCGCGCCCGGTCCAGTCGGCCGCATCCCCGCCATACAGGGCGTGCGCAATGGCTGCTGCGGATGTGGTGTTGCCAATGCCCATTTCACCAGGAACAAACAGATCCAGCCCTTTTTCAATCGCGCTCATGCCAAAGGCCATGGCTTCGGCGCATCCTTCGTCATCCATGGCCGGTTCATGCGTGAAATCATTGGTCGGAATTTCAAGGGCGACTTCCATCACGCGGAGCTCCGCATCAACCGATTTGCAAATCTGGTTGATTGCGGCCCCGCCATTGATGAAGTTTTCAACCATCTGCTGGTTTACGCTTGGCGGAAAGGCTGAAACGCCTTGGGCGACAACACCGTGGCTTCCGGCAAATACGGTTACACGCGGGCGCGCCATGCGCGGGCGCGATGATCCCTGCCACCCGGCCAGCCACAAGCTGAAATCCTCTAACCGTCCAAGCGATCCGGCGGGCTTGGTCAAGGTCGGTTCACGTTCTGAGACCGCAGCCTGTGCCTCAAGATCGACGTCAGGAAGATCAGCCAGGAGCGTGCGAATTTCCTCAAGACTTTGGGGGGGGTGTTTGGAATTGAACATGTCGGTCTCCGGCTGGCGGCAAAGCTGCGTTCTGCTTGGCATCTGGGGTGGTAAGGATTAGGGTCAGAAAACCAGTTGATTGGACATTTTATCAGGAAGCGACCCCAAAAAAGATCAAGTATCCGCAATGGGAACGGTTCCAGTACGCCAAAACGTTTCAGGACGTCAGCCCAAACTAGGCCCGGACGCACCAGATTGCCAGTTTGAAAATCGGAAAATTATGGTATCCAAAGATCATAACCAAAACGAAACAAAAAAGCAAAACGCAGATTCCACGGCAAAACCTGCGGCAGGCATGCCATCGGGCGAGCCGGATGGTGCATCACCAATCACTGATTTCTGGCGGGCTTTGGCACTGCTAAGCCGTATTCCGGTTGCCGGAATCACAGATTTCCGTCCCCAAGCGATTGCAAAGTCGGTCTGGACCTGGCCGCTGGTCGGGTTGCTATTGGCCGGTTTTGCGGTGTTGCCGGCGATGCTGGCCTTTCATCTGACGGAAAATCTTGCGGTTTTTGTGCTTGTTGCGCTGGCTGGGATGGTCCTGTTGACGGGGGCCATGCACGAAGATGGCATGGCTGATTGTGCTGATGGTTTCGGGGGTGGGTTTGAACGTTCCCGCAAGCTTGAAATCATGCGCGACAGTTATATCGGGACCTATGGTGTGGTGGCCCTGATTTTATGCTTTGGTTTGCGCCTGACCCTGCTTTATCAGGCGGCCGAAATCGGACAGGCCGTTGCCTTGTTTCTGATTTTGGCGATCACATCGCGCGCCGCAATGCCGATTGTGATGTATGTCCTGCCACCCGCACGCAAAGATGGTCTGGGCAAAGGCGCCGGAAAGCCGCCGGTTACAATGGTGGCACTCGGTTTACTGATTGCCATGACCTTGTCATTTGTCTTGTCAGGTCCGGGCGCAACCATTGCTGTATTGGTCGGGGTGTTTCTTGCAACGTTGCTTGTGGTGGGTGTGGCAAAATGGCAAATCGGCGGGCAGACCGGGGATGTGTTGGGGGCGACCCAGATCATGACGGAATTGTTGGTCGGAATTGCCTTTGTCGCCGCAATTTGATCTTTCCGGGCAATTGTCGGTAACGCGCAGGACAACAGGCAGATCGGAAACAGAATGAACACAACAGACAAAACGCGCACGGCAAATGGTGTGATAACCACGCGCTGGTGGCTTGTGCGACATGCGCCGGTCAAAAACCCAAAACGGTTGGTTTATGGGCAAAGCGATATGCCGGCTGATATGTCTGATGAAAGGACGTTGACCGCCCTTGCGCGGCAGTTGCCCGGTGATGCGCATTGGGTGACAAGCCATCTGTCACGGACGCGCGATACCGCACTGCATCTTCAGGCCATCATGGATAAAGACGTGCCGTTACAAGCAGAAAACGGCTTTGCCGAACAACATTTCGGCGATTGGGAATTGCAGAACTGGAATGATCTGCCCAAGGGGGAAACCACACGTTTCTGGACCGACTTTGCCCGTCAGCAGCCCCCAAAGGGCGAAAGCTTTTCAGATGTTGTTGCACGGGTTGAACCGGTGTTTGATCGGTTAAATGCCGATTGGGCTGGCCGGGATATTGTCGCAGTGGTCCATGGCGGCACCATACGTGCCATATTGGCAAATGCGCTTGATCTGTCGCTTGAAACGGCTTTGGCGTTTCACATCGATACACTGGGTTTGACGACACTCGAACATATTGATGGTGTCGATAATCCCGGCTGGCGTGTGACCGGCATTAATCTGCGCTTTTAGAGCAGTTTCCGGGTTGGGCCAGATGTTTCAGGCTGATGCAAGCTTGATCTCAGAGGTCATGTCATCAAGCGCGTGTTCAGCCAGATAACGATCCATCAAATCCGGGCTCAGATTGTGTTTTTCGCAAATGTCGGAAATATCGCGCAAGTACGCCTCGTAATAAGGCACCGGGCGGCTGCGGGATTTGTGGCGCAGTTTTGCGACATTCGGGAAATCGCCTGCAAAGGACGTGTTTTCGATCACCTGAATGATGGTATCGTCAATAATCGCTGCGGGCAGCCCGCAAAAGGTCTTGCCGGTGGCCGAAAGCATTTTGCTGGCGGTGGGTACCGAAATGCCTGGCAGTGCAAGAAGTTCGTTCAGTTCCTGATAGCCGAAATCGGCAATCGACATCAGGGTCACAAGTGTTGGCATGTCGCGCACCAGCAGCGATAGTGCATTTACGCGAATGCCGCGTTCATGTGACCAGATGATGGTTGCGATCACACCTTCGGACGGATCTTGGGCGAAAATTTCCCGTACACTGCGCCGTGCAAGAGTGATCTCTCCTTGGGTGCCATGTGCTTCCAGAAAGTTATGAAATGCACGCTCGGAACTGTTTAGCCGACCCAGCAAACCTAGCCACATGTCGATGCGAGATGTCGTGATCCAGGTCGGAGAATTCATTTGATGGATTTTGGGTAAATGTGCAGCGATTGACATAACGGCTTCTAGAATTCCAGTTTGCCCCAATTATTTTTGCCGCAAAATGTTTTGCGGCCATCCGGGTATTATGTGTCCCGGTAAAGGGCTGGATGAAAGGTTTGATCCACCTGATCCCAGCCTGATAAAGCGATGTTGGCTGAATTGATTTCGCCACTCAAGAAAGCAATTCTTACAAATACTGACCATCCGGTTAGTTTGGGGTATCGCCCAAGGCGTAGTTCCACAGAATGACCTTTGGCATTGACGGCAAACCTGTTAGGTTCGGCCCACCGTTCGGTGATGGGAAATCGGTGCGATGCCGATGCTGCCCCCGCAACTGTATCGGGTTGGGAAATCCGGGTCGGTGCCAATGCGCCGGACCAGCCACCGGGCCACCGGGAAGGCGGATCTCTTTCATGCCCGCAGCCAGGAAACCAGCCGAAGGTGTCACTATTCTTGTGGGTGGTGGCGACGCAATCAGGCCTCGGTGGGAGGCCATGGCGAGGAACAAACGGGATGACCCAGACTTTACCCCCCTCTGCACCCCTTGGTGCACCCCCTGACGCACCCCTTGGCGGGACGCATCTGATCCTGGGCGGGGCGCGATCCGGCAAAAGCCGGTTTGCCGAAAACATCATCAATCAGGCCGGTGGCGGAACCTATATCGCGACCGGACGGGCCTGGGATGATGAAATGGCCAATCGCATCGATCTTCATAAACAATCGCGCGGTGATCTTTGGCACACCATCGAAGAACCGCTTGAACTGTGCGCAGCACTTCGGACCTGCAATGTTGCCGGTGGCAAGCCGGTTCTGGTCGATTGCCTGACCTTGTGGCTGACCAATCTGATGCTTGAAGACCGCGACATTGAGGGCGCAATCACAGATCTTTGTGATCTGGTGCCTGCGCTTGTTGTGCCGGTACTTTTTGTGTCAAACGAGGTCGGTTTCGGCATCGTGCCGGAAAATGCGATGGCGCGTGCCTTTCGCGATCATGCCGGGCGCTTGCATCAACACATTGCCGAGATTGCCGACAGAGTCACCCTTGTGGTGGCCGGCATTCCGATGCAGGTCAAATAGCAACACAAATTATTGAATTTTAAGGATTTCACAAATGGCACAATTGGGCAAAATCCCGGCAACCGTCATTACCGGTTTTCTCGGTGCAGGCAAAACAACCATGATCCGCAATATGCTGGAAAATGCAGATGGCAAACGCATTGCGCTGATCATTAACGAATTTGGTGATCTGGGTGTGGATCGCGGCATCATCAATGGCTGTGGCATCGAAGGGTGTGCAGAAGACGACGTGGTTGAACTGGCCAATGGCTGCATATGTTGCACGGTGGCAGATGATTTTCTGCCTACTATTCAAGGCCTGATTGATCGTGACACACCACCAGATCATATTGTTATCGAAACATCTGGTCTTGCCCTGCCAAAACCCTTGGTAAAGGCGTTTAACTGGCCCGAAGTCCGGTCGCGCGTGACGGTCGATGGGGTGGTGGCTGTTCTGGACGGGGCCGCACTCCGCGATGGTCTGTTTGCCCATGATCACCATGCGGTTCAGGCCCAGCGCGAAGCAGACGAAAATCTTGATCATGAAAGCCCGCTTGAAGAACTGTTCGAAGAACAGCTTCACTGTGCCGATATGGTGGTTTTGAACAAGACCGACCTTTTGACCGATGCCGAACGCGCCAAGGTCGAAGCCGATATCCGGGCCGAGCTGAAAAAACCGTCGGTCAAGATCATCGCAACCGAACATTCCCGCGTTGAAAATGCCATCCTGCTGGGCCTTGGTGCCGCAGCCGAGGATGATCTTGATAGCCGCCCAAGCCACCATGACGATGGTCACGAACATGATCATGACGATTTTGACAGCTTTGTTGTCGCCCTTGATGCGATCAGCGACCCGGCAGCCCTTGAAAAGCGCCTGATTGATGTCGTGCGGCAGTTTGATGTCCTGCGGATCAAGGGGTTCCTTGATGTGCCGGGCAAACCGATGCGCCATGTGGTGCAGGGCGTTGGCGAACGGTTCCAGCGCTATTTCGATCGCCCGTGGGCCGATGGGGAAACCCGCCGTTCCGAACTGGTGGTGATTGGTTTGCATGGTCTCGACCGTGCCGCCATCGAGGCCGCAATCAAGGGGGCATAAGCCATTTTGTTCACGTTTTGTTTCACGTGAAACATCATCTGAAAAGTGACCTGAAAAACGGCCTCAAAAAACGGCCCCAAAACACGGAAAGAACCGATGCATCTTTTGGCAGCTCAGCCCGGAATGGTGACCGATGGCAGTGAGGCCGTGGACCTTGGACAGCAACCCGGTGATGTGGTGATCCTGTCGGCGGCTGAATCCGAACTGGCCTGTCTTGCCGGGGCGCAGGGGCGTCTGGTCGATGCATATCATGACGCGGTTCCGTCCTTGCGACTGGCAAGCTTGCTTCAGCTTGGTCACAACATGTCGGTGGATCTTTATATCGACGATGTTGTCTCGGATGCCAAATTCATCATCGTGCGCATTCTGGGCGGACGGGGATACTGGGATTATGGCATCGAACAGCTGGTTGCCCTTGCACGTGCCAAAGATATTCCGTTGGTCCTGTTGCCCGGCGATGATCAGCCCGATGCAGAATTACTGTCCCTTTCGACCGTCAAGGGCAGCGATTACCAGAATATCTGGCGCTATCTGATGGAAGGTGGCCCGCAAAATTCCGAGAATTTGCTGCGTCTGATATATGAAAAGCTCAACCCGGACGTAAACTGGAACTGGGCACCGGCGGCCCCGCTGGTCAAGGCCGGGGGCTATTGGCCGGGAACATCACAGGCAGGCCTTGATGAAATCCGGGGCCACTGGGTTGCCAGTCAACCGGTTACGCCGATTGTTTTCTATCGATCATTGGTGCAGGCATCCAACCTTGATGTAATCGATGCACTGGTGACGGAACTTGTCGCCAATAATCTGAATCCATTGCCGATTTTTGTCGCCAGCCTCAAGGACCCGGTGGCTGCGGCCTTGGTGGAAGACTGGCTGTCCGAAACCGATGCGGATCTGATTTTGAATACCACCGGCTTTGCGATATCCGTTCCGGGATCAGAACGAAAAGGCGGGCCGTTTGATGCGGTGGATGCGCCGGTGTTTCAGGTGGTGCTTTCCGGCGGCGGCGAAGAAGCCTGGCGCGAGGGTGTGAATGGGTTGGCTGCGCGCGATATCGCAATGAATGTCGCCCTGCCCGAGGTCGATGGGCGTATCCTTGCGCGCGCCATCTCGTTTAAGGGATCGGCGGGCAAGGATGACCTGACGCAAATTGATCTGGTGAAATACATCCCGGTGCGGGATCGCGTAGCCTTTACCGCCAAACTTGCCGCCAATTGGGTACGCCTTCGTAACTCTGATGCCGGGTCGCGCAAGGTTGCGATGGTGATGGCCAACTATCCCAACAAGGATGCCCGCCTTGGCAACGGGGTCGGGCTTGATACCCCGGCCGGCATGGTCGAAACACTGCGTGCCATGCAGGGTGAAGGATATGCGATCACGGATCTGCCTGCCGATGGCGATGCGCTGATTGCGGCGATCAAGGCCGGTCCGACCAACGATTTCAAATCGCTTGGCAGTCGGGAGATCCGCGTGACCCTGAAACGCGAAGATTATCAGTCTGCGTTTGATACCCTGCCCCGAACCATCCGTGATCAGGTGACCGAAGCCTGGGGGGATCCGAAAAACGATCCGTTCTATCTGGCAGACCGCGATGCCTTTGCGCTTTCGATCCTGCCACTGGGCAATGTGGTGATCGGGTTGCAGCCGGCACGTGGCTATAATATTGATCCGCTTGAAAGCTATCACTCGCCCGATCTGGTGCCGCCGCACAATTATTTCGCGTTTTATATCTGGTTGCGCCATGTGTTTGGCGTTGATGCCGTCATTCATTTTGGCAAGCACGGCAATATGGAATGGCTACCGGGCAAGTCGCTGGCATTGTCCGAGGATTGTTTTCCCGAGGCGGTATTCGGCCCGACGCCGCATTTCTATCCGTTTATTGTCAATGATCCGGGCGAAGGCACACAGGCCAAGCGCCGGGCACAGGCCGTGATCCTTGACCATTTGACCCCGCCTTTGACGCGCGCTGAAAGTTACGGTCCGCTCAAGGATCTCGAAGCGCTGGTCGATGAATATTATGACGCCGCTGCGGTGGACCCCCGTCGCCTTGTGATCCTGAAACGCGACATCCTTGAACTGGCGATCCACATCGGGCTTGACCGTGATTGCGGGATCGAGGCCGGCGAAGACGAAGAAAGCGCGCTGGCCAAGCTTGATAACTATCTGTGCGAGCTTAAGGAACTGCAAATCCGCGATGGCCTGCATATCTATGGCAAGGCACCGGATGGTGATCTGTTGACCGATCTTCTGGTTGCGCTTGCGCGGTTGCCACGCGGGGCGGATAGCGGGCCCAAGGCATCCCTGCACCGTGCAATCGCCAAGGATATTCTGGGGGATCGGGAATTTGATCCGCTTGATTGTGCCTTTGCCGAGTTTTGGCCAGGCGCCAAGCCCGATGTGCTGGCCGCCTATGACAGCGCGGATATCGGACCATGGCGCACCACGGGCGACACCGTGGAAAGGATCGAGCTTCTGGCGCGTGATCTGGTCAAGGGCACTGTAAAGGCCGATCCGGCATGGTCGGCGGTCGTTGATGTTATTTCCGATATCGAAACGAATATTCGACCCGCTGTCACCGGCTGTGGCCCGGCCGAGATCAAAGGTCTGTTACGTGGCCTTGCCGGGAAGTTTGTGGAACCCGGCCCGTCTGGTGCGCCGACCCGCGGGCGCCCCGATGTGTTGCCAACCGGGCGCAATTTCTATTCGGTTGATACCCGAACCGTGCCGACCCCGGCGGCCTGGCAGTTGGGCTGGAAATCAGCAGAATTGTTGTTGGAACGTCATGTGCAGGATCATGGCGAATGGCCAGCGGCCCTTGGTCTTTCGGTCTGGGGGACGAGCAACATGCGCACGGGTGGCGATGATATCGCACAGGCGCTGGCGCTTATGGGGGTACGCCCGACATGGGATAGCGCATCGCGCCGCGTGACCGGGTTTGAAATCATGCCGGCATCCATTTTGGGGCGTCCGCGTGTTGATGTGACCTTGCGCATTTCCGGTTTCTTCCGCGATGCTTTTCCGGGGTTGATTGATCTGTTTGACAGTGCGGTGCGCGCGGTGGCCGACCAATCCGACGAACCCGATGACATCAATCCGATTGCCGTGCGTGTTGCGGCCGAAACCGAGAAACTCCGCAGTCAGGGGATGGCCGATGATCAGGCTGCCCGACAGGCGGGATTCCGGGTGTTCGGTTCCAAGCCGGGGGCATATGGGGCCGGTTTGCAGGCCATGATTGACGAGAAACTCTGGGAAGACGAAGACGATCTTGCCGATGCCTATCTTGCCTGGGGCAGCTATGCCTATGGCAACGGGGCCGAGGGCACGGCGGCCCGCGATCTGTTTGAAACCCGTCTCGCCAAGGTTGATGCGATTGTCCACAATCAGGATAACCGCGAACATGACCTTTTGGATTCCGATGACTATTATCAGTTCGAAGGTGGAATGACATCGGCGGTGCGCAGCCTTTCGGGCAAACAGCCGACGGTTTATCACAGCGACCATTCCCGCCCCGAAAGCCCGAAAATCCGCACCCTTGAAGAAGAAATCGCCCGTGTTGTGCGCGCCCGTGTGGTGAACCCCAAATGGATCAAGGGTGTCATGCGCCATGGATACAAAGGCGCATTCGAGATGGCGGCAACGGTTGATTATCTGTTTGCCTTTGCGGCCACGGCGCGCTGTGTTGCCGATCATCATTTTGATCTGGTCTATGATGCCTATCTGGGGGATGGCGAAGTGCGCGATTTCATTGCCGATCATAACCCCGATGCATTGCAGGATATCAAGGATCGCCTGCGTGAAGCGATTGAACGCGGTTTGTGGCAACCGCGCCGCAACAGTGTTGCTGTCGATCTGGGACAGTAATGCGTCAACTGTTGCTTGTTATTGGAATCACGGGAATTTTACCGTGGGAACAATGTGGGGAGTTGAAACGTTACGTTTTCGCACCATATCTCAATTAACCAACTGTTAATAAGTTGCGTGGGACGGGGCACAGCTTTCGGATCGCCTGCATGGGAAGCAGGGTGATCGAACAGATCGGAGGCCGCGATGGATATCAAGACCAACGTTCGTTTGCCGGATTATTTGCAAACCCCGATGCCTGCCCATGATCGGCATGCAGATATCATCAACTTCCTGCTTTCTGATTTTGACATGCCCGACTGGTTACGTGCCGATTTGCACGGCAATGGCCGGTATCGCCCGGCCCGTGGGGCCATTCGTGCGGTTCTTGATGTTCGGGAACGCTTTAACGGTGTGCATCGCCCGGTAACATTTGAAGAATTCCATGCCGGCATGGCAGAGCTTGCGCATCATCTTCCCGGTCCGGATCAAACCAAATTTGAAATCAATGCCAAGGTAAAGATTTACTGGCGTTACCTGCAAGGTGTCGAACGCCAGGTCTGGCGCACGGCGATTGCGGTTGCCCATTTGCGTCTGGATCATTTTCCGGTGGTACGTGAATTCAAAACCCTGATCGAACAGGTCGCGATCAGCCGCGATTGGCTGGAAAAGCGTCTTGCGGTGATCGAGAAAAGTTTTCAAAGCCCGACCGGGGCGCGCAACGATGCCGTTCGCAAGGCCCTGCATCGTTTGCGCCGCATGTCGCCCGGTGATCGCCTGCAGCTGTTTAACAAGGCGCGCATGCGTCGCCCGGAATTGCGCCATATCGACATGCGTGAACCCGATAAATGGGCCGATCTGGTGACGGGTGATCTCGGCCTTTCAACAAGGGACGGTGCAAGCTGGTAATCTTCTGATTGCCGCCAGTTGCGACGCCGGAACACAGCAGTTTAGATATCATTCACAGCGCGGCCGGACGGGCCGCGTTTTTTTTGTAACCACCCACCGTAAATTTGATCCGAAACTTGATCCGATCTGGCAAAACGGCCCTTGATCCGGGGGGGCTTTCACCGCATTCTGGGGCGGCATTTCAAAGGGAAGAAACAATGTCCGACAAAAGCCAGCCAGACGTCGATATCAATGCGCGCCATGATGAAAAAATGAAGAAAATCAAGGCCGCGCGCGACAAGATGATGGCCCAGAAGATCGATAAAAAAGGCCTGATCATTGTTCATACCGGCAAGGGCAAGGGCAAGTCATCCTCGGCCTTCGGGATGGCGATGCGCTGTGTCGGGCATGACATGAAAGTTGGTGTGGTCCAGTTCATCAAGGGGGGCTGGGAAACCGGCGAGGCAAAACTTTTGAAAAAATTCCCCGATCTCTGTGAATTTCATGCCATGGGGGCGGGATTTACCTGGGAAACCCAGAACCGTGCGCAGGATGTGGCACTGGCCCGCGAAGCCTGGAACAAGGCGTTGGAAATGCTGCGCGATCCAAGCTATGCGATGGTGATTCTGGACGAAATCAATATCGTTCTGCGCTATGATTTCCTGCCGCTTGATGACGTGCTTGAAGCACTCGCCAACAAACTGCCTGATCAGCATATCGTTCTTACCGGGCGCAACGCCCCTGATACCCTGATCGAAGCAGCTGATCTGGTGACAGAAATGACCATGATCAAACATCCGTTCCGCGAACAGGGGATCAAGGCGCAGATCGGGGTCGAATTCTGATCCGGCCTTGATCGTTTAGCTGGCCGCCCACAAGAAAGTTTTGAACCCGGAATGAATGCGCAATCTGTTCCCGCCCTGATGTTGCAAGGTACCGGTTCCGATGTCGGGAAATCCTTGCTGGTGGCCGGATTGTGCCGGGCCTATGCGCGCCGGGGTTTGCGCGTGCGTCCGTTCAAACCGCAAAATATGTCCAATAATGCTGCTGTCACCGATGATGGCGGCGAGATCGGCCGCGCACAGGCGTTGCAGGCGCGCGCCGCCGGTGTGGCGACCACGGTTCATATGAACCCGGTTTTGCTCAAACCGCAAAGCGATATCGGTGCGCAGGTGGTCGTGCAGGGCAAGGTCATGACAAGTGCCAAGGCACGGGATTATTACCGCCTCAAACGTGATCTGTTGCCCAAGGTGGTCGAAAGCTTCGAATTCATGGCACGTGATGCCGATCTCGTCCTGATCGAAGGGGCGGGGTCGCCTGCCGAGGTTAATCTGCGTGCCTCTGACATTGCCAATATGGGCTTTGCCGAGGCCATTCGCGTTCCGGTTATTCTGGTTGGCGATATTGATCGCGGCGGGGTGATTGCCTCGATCGTGGGTACGCATGCGCTGTTGTCCGAGGATGATCGCCGCTGGCTTAAGGGCTATGTGATCAACAAGTTTCGCGGTGATGTATCGCTGTTTGAACCGGCAACCGATATCATTAACGAGGCCTGCGGTCTTAAAAGTTACGGTATCGCAACATATTGGAGCGGCGCCCACAAGCTGCCTGCTGAAGATGGTGTGGCCTTGGAAAAAGCGGCGAAATATCACCGCAAGCAGGGCGACGGAAAAGACGCCGTTTTGCGCATTGCCGTGCCACATCTGCCGCGCATTGCCAATTTCGACGATCTTGATCCGCTGGCGGCCGAGGATGATGTTGATCTGCTGGTGATCAAGCCGGGTGACGTGATCCCGGGGGATTGCGATCTGGTATTGTTGCCCGGATCCAAATCGACCCTGGCGGACCTTGCATTCCTGAAAGAACAAGGATGGGATATCGATATTCTGGCCCATCATCGGCGTGGTGGTCATGTGATCGGGATTTGCGGCGGCTATCAGATGTTGGGACGCATGGTCCATGACCCGGACGGGGTCGAAGGTACACCGGGAAGTGCTGCCGGGCTTGGTTTGCTGGATGTTGAAACTGTCATGGCCGGTGACAAGACGCTGCGCAAGACGACCGGGCAGACGCGTGGCGAAAATGCTGCTATTGCCGCCGGCATTCCCGTGGATGGTTATGAAATTCACATGGGCCGGACGGACGGACCGGATCGGGCAAGAAGCTGGCTTGATCTGAATGGTCTTTCTGATGGCGCGATCAGCGGTGACGGCCGCGTTCTGGGGTGCTATTTGCATGGCCTGTTTGGCCGCGATGAATTCCGCCGTGCCTTTCTGGCGAGCTTGCGTCCGGGGGATGTAGGCCGGACCACGCAATTCGAGGCCAGCATTGATGCAGCCCTTGATGAACTGGCCGATCACCTTGAAGCCTGCCTTGATCTTGACGGGATGCTTGAACTGGCGAAAAGCCGGGCGTGACAGGCCGGGCCTAAGCGTTTGTCAGCCGGGCGTGACCCCGGTTGGAAAATTCTATTTTCGGGTGCTTGAAGGTCTTTACTTCGCACGCGTTGCATGGTTTGAGATATCTTGCAGTTCCGGGTTGGAAACGAACCGGCTTGTTTGCGGTTTTTTGGAATGTTTGCGCCCCCGTCACGGGTCTTTGCAAAACCTTCATCCTTGGTCGGGTACAGTCACGCTCATGCGTCAGTTATATCATTTTTGGCTCTCACCTTTTTCGCGCAAAGTCCGTCTGGTTCTGGCCGAGAAGAAGCTCGATTTCGAACTCATCGCCGAACCGGTATGGGAACGGCGTGATGACTTCCTGGCGATGAATCCGGCCGGTGAAGTCCCTGTGCTTAGGGACGAAGACGGGTTGGTTCTTTGTGACTCGGCGGTGATCTGCGAATATCTTGACGAGGTTTACCCCGACGAGCCGAAGCTGTTTGGATCAGACCCTAAACAACGCGCCGAAATCCGTCGTCTTGTCGCGTGGTTCGATGGCAAATTCAATCGCGAGGTCACCGATCATTTGCTGGGTGAAAAGCTTTTGAAACGCTTCTTTGCGACCGGCACCCCCGATACCAAGGTCCTGCGGGCCGGGCGCACCAATGCGGCCTATCACATGGATTATATCGGCTGGCTTTTTGAACGTCGTAACTGGCTGGCGGGTGATCATTTGACCATGGCCGATCTGGCAGCGGCCGCACAGGTTTCCGTCATCGATTATATGGGCGATATCAACTGGTCAAAACACCCGCGCGCCAAAGACTGGTATATGCGGATCAAAAGCCGCCCGGCCATGCGCGACATTCTGGCCGATCGACAGGCCAGCTTCCCGCCATCAAGCCATTACGCGGAACTGGATTTTGAATGACGAATTCATCCATATCTGATGAATTCTATCCCCAAGGCGGGTTAAATACAGCCAGTTACGATCTTCGTGCTGATCTTGATCGTAAGATTTTCGATGACCCCATTCCCTTTTATACCCGTCTTGCCACAAGCCTTGCCCATGAAAATGGCGTGCTTGAACTGGGCTGCGGGACGGGGCGGATCAGTGCGGCAATTGCCAAGCTTGGCATTGCAGTCGAAGGGCTTGATCTGTCGCCTGCGATGCTGGGTCAGGCGCGTGCCAAATACCCCGATCTGACATGGCATCTGGGCAATATGTGTGACTTTGATCTGGGGCGGAAATTTGATCTGGTCATCATCCCGTTTCGCGGTCTTCAGGAAGTCACCGATGCCAATGATCAAAGGCGGGCACTTGAACGTGCCTTTGCCCATCTCAAACCGGGGGGTGCGATTGCGCTTGATCTGATGGACCCGGATCTTCGTTATTGCCTGCCCGAAGGGGATCCCGATCCGGTCGAACTGCCGATCTTTCCCATGCCCGATGGCATCGGCCAACCGGGTAGCCGGCTTCGCATTACGGCGATGGAACGCACCAATGATCCCCTGACCCAGAAATTCAGCGAACATTGGCGGTTCGAGGAAATCAACGATCAGGGCGATGTCATCAGATGCGAGGATTCCTGGCATCATCTGCGCTGGGTTCATCGCAGCGAGATGCGCCTGATGCTGGAAATTTCCGGATTTGTTTCGATATCGGAATTTTCAGACTTTCAGGGTAATCCTCCGAAATATGCCAGCAATCAGGTCTGGCTGGCAAAACGGCCGGACTGATGCCCGGCCGTCATTTATTCGCAGCACTATAACGGTAACCGGTTAGTTCGTGACGAACTTGGCAACCCTTTCGCGCATTTCCTGGCGTTGATCAGCAGGCAGCGGTACCAGCCCGGCATCCACAAGCAGGCCCTCATCCCCAATGATATCTTCGGACACATAGGCCGAAACGAAATCGCCAAGCGACCGGACAAGCTGCGCATGATCATCTTTGACATAAAGATAAAGCGCCCGTGACCCGGCATAACTGCCATCAAGAACGGTGTCGTAATTCGGCCTGATGCCGTTAATGGCGATCCCGCGCAGCTTTTCATGATTGCGTTCAAGATTGTTAAAGCCCATCACGCCATAGGCGGTCGGGTCTCTTTCAAGCTTGCTGATCATCAGCTGATCGTTCTCGCCTGCTTCGATATAGGCGCCATCTTCGCGGATGGTGCGGCATAACAGGCGGAAGCTGTCCGGGTCGCTTGATTCAAGATTGGCAAGATCGGGGAAGGTGGCACAGCCATTATCCAGAAGAAGCTGCCCCATCAGATCACGGGTGCCCGATGTTGGCGGCGGACCGAATACCCGGATCTTGAGATCGGGCAAAGACGGGTCGATATCAGACCATTTGGTATAAGGGTTGGGCACACTTGCGCCATTGACCGGAATGGTGCGCGCCAGAGCCAGATAAAGATGACGGGCAGAAATCGCCATATCCGGCGCGTCGCGCGATCCCAACAGAACGATGCCGTCATAGCCGATTTTGATTTCGGTAATTTTATCGACCGAGTTGGCCGCGCAGATCGCGGTTTCCGACCCGGCGATCGGGCGCGATGAATCCACGATATCAGGGTATTGTTCGCCGATACCACCGCAGAAAAGCTTAAAGCCGCCACCCGATCCTGTGCTTTCGACGACAGGGGCGTGGGCACCGGTGGTTTTGGCGAAATGCTCGGCGACTTTGGTGGTCAGCGGAAAGATCGTCGAGGATCCGACAATCCTGATCTGATCACGGGCTTCTGCGGCAGGTGATGCCAGAAGTGCTATTGATGCGGCAAAGGTAGCCAAGGCAAGCGTGCGACGCATTTCGTCCCCCAAAACGTATCCGGTGATGGACCGGCAGATGATTCTACCGGTCATATACAAGGAAATCGATCACCGTGAACCTGTTTTCTGGGCCCGAAGGCACCTGTCACGTCAGTTCGATCCGGTGCGAACATCCATCTTTTCTATATTCGCTTTTGCCGCGTCGGCAACAGGGGTTCCGTTTGAAAGTTCTATGACAGTTAGCCAATCGCGCCGTGCCAAATCTTTGTCACCGGCAATCTGATGGAGTTTCCCGCGCTCGAAAAGGGCCTGAACATTCTGGGGTTCTTTGCCCAGAACATTTTCAATATCAGTCATTGCCAAATCGTAACTTTCAAGCAATCGCCAGGCAGATGCCCGGTAAATCAGGGCTTCGGTATGGTCGGGTTTAAGATCAAGTGCCGCATTGAGATCGTCAATCGCCTCCCAATATTGTCCGGCAAGGCCGAGCGCCATGGCCCGATCCACCCAAAGCTGCGGGTTGTTGGGCACCAGTTCAAGCGCACGGCTTTGGTCACGCCAGGCAAATTCAAGGTTGTCGGCCATCATCCAGGCTTGGCCCGCCTGGGCCAGCATGCCGGCAACCACGCCCGGCCCGGCTGTGCTGTCCTTGGCAAGGGCATCAAGACGGGTGGCGGCTTCTTCGTATTTGCCAAGCGATATCAGGGCGACGGCAACACAATGGCGGGCGGGCTCCCCGCCGCCAAGGTCGCGCCAGGCAATCGCACTTTCGAAACCGTCTTCGGGTTTGAGCTGGGCCAGCTTGATGCAGTCGCGATATTGCTGGCTTTCTTCCTGTGTCATGCCACCGTTGCGTTCAACCTGCGCGCGGGCATCCGAAACGGGGGCAACCCAGATGCCCATTCCCGCCGCCAGGCATAACATGCCTGTGGTGCGCGCAAGAAACGATGTGCCGAAAAGTCGTGACATGAAAAAGCTCCGTCTTTGGCAAAATTGCTGGCAGTCACCATAGAAGATGAACCGATCAATCCGCCATGGTTGAATGCGCATATCTGCAAACTCACATTTCTGAAGATTCACACTATGAAAACGGCAAGAAGATGATTGTTGTTCCCGAATGCCAAGGGGTGCGGGAACAAAGCCGGGAACAAAGCATGGTGCCAAAAGGTTTTGTCTGTGCGGGGCAAGGCCGCTACTGTGCCCTGCATAATATGATGGCGTTACAAAAGGTGCCTTGATGACCAATAAGCTGTTCTGTTTCGGATTGGGATTTTCCGCCCGCCTTGTTGCCCGGCAATTGCAGGCCGACGGTTGGAAAATTGCCGGCACCACCCGCAGTGCAGACAAAGCCGAACAGCTGAAATCCGATGGTATCGAACCCTTTATCTTTGGTGATGATCAACCGATTGCCGATATAACGGCCGCCCTTGACGGGGTGACGCATGTTCTGGCATCCGCCCCGCCCGGCGGGCAAGGGGACCCGGTCCTTTATCACCATGGTGGTGATCTGGCGGGGCTGCCAGAAGGCACATGGATTGGCTATCTTTCAACCACCGGGGTTTATGGTGATCGTGACGGGGCCGAGGTCACAGAGGATGATGATCTTTTGCCAAGTGGCAAGCGCGGGCGCAGACGTGTGGCGGCAGAAAAGGCATGGTTCGATCTTGGGCGTCGTCATGGTTTATGCGTGCAAAGCTTCCGGCTGGCGGGGATTTACGGGCCGGGCCGCAATGCGATTGAAACCGTCCGGTCAGGGCGGGCACGCCGGATTGTCAAACCCGGTCAGGTCTTTTCGCGCATTCATGTCGAAGATATCGCACAGACGGTTCTGGCCTCTATCAAAAAACCCGATTGCGGGGCGGTCTATAATGTCTGTGATGATGACGCAGCCCCGCCACAGGATGTGATTGCCCATGCTTGCGGGCTGCTGGGTGTTGATCTGCCACCCGAACAGGATTTTGCGACTGCCGTGCTGAGCCCGATGGCGGCCAGTTTCTATGAAGACAACAAACGGGTTTCAAATGCGCGGATCAAGCAGGAACTGGGCGTAAAGCTGCGTTATCCGGATTATCGCGCCGGTTTGATGGCGCTTTATGATGAAATACTGGCCAAAAGACAGGCCAAAGACGAAATTGTTTCATAAAACCGCATTGTTGACGCGGGTTTTGCGTCGTATATAACCGCAAGTGCCTGCGGACACTCATATCGTCTTCTGTTTGGGCACAATATGATTGTCCACAGGATCAAATTCGGTCCGGATTGCGCTGCCTTCCGGGCCCAAAAGCCACCGAGTACCGGCACCTTAATGCGGGTCTTTTCCGCATTTTCCCGGTCGGCAAGGAGAGAGCAAGCATGGATCGTCGTATCGTAACCGTCTTTGGCGGTACCGGATTTGTCGGGCGTCATATCGTCAAGCGTCTGCTTGAACGTGATTTTATTGTCCGCGTTCCGACCCGAAGCTTTGAACGTGTCAAGAAACTCAAACCGATGGGCTATCTTGGTCAGGTTGTCCCGGTCCATTGCGATGTGCGCGATGAAGACAGCATCAAGGGCGCGATCGAAGGGTCCGAGGCTGTTATTAACCTGCTGGGCATTCTTTATGAGCGCGGCAGCAAGAATTTCCTGAACATTCACGTCAAGGCGGCCAAACGCATTGCCGAGGAAGCCAAGGCATGTGGTGTAAAAACGCTTTTGCACATGTCGGCGTTGGGGGTGGATAAAAACACCTCTGCCAATTATGCGACCTCGAAACTGGCGGGTGAAAAAGCCGTCCGCGAAGTTTTCCCGGATGCCGTGATCTTCCGCCCGTCGGTCATCTTTGGCCCGAATGACAATTTCCTGAACAAGTTCGCGACCATGGCGCGTTTTTCCCCGGTTCTGCCGGTTATTGGCGCACCGGGCCTGCCGAAAGTTGATCTCGGCGAAGGCAAGATCGATCTGCATGGCGAAGGGGGTCCGAAATTCCAGCCGGTCTATGTTGGCGATGTGGCCGATGCCTTTGTCACAGCCCTTACCGAGGGTAAATCAGCCGGCAAGACCTATGAATTGGGCGGACCGGAAACCCTGTCTTTCATGGCGCTGTTGCAAGATATGCTGCGCATTACCCGTCAGCGCGCCATTTTGGTGCCGGTGCCGTTCTGGCTGGCGTCGATCAAGGCATTCTTCCTGCAATTCCTGCCGGTGCCGCCCCTGACGCCTGATCAGGTGCGTTTGCTTAAAACCGATAACGTGGTCTCCGAAGGGGCCGAGGGCTTTGCCGAACTTGGCATTACCCCCAACAGCCTGGAGGCCATTGCCCCGTCCTATCTGAAACGCTTCTGCCCGCCGCGCAAATCCGGCGAGTTCCGCCGTTTCGTCTAAGACCGGAAAGCCAAAGATACGAAAAACCCCGCCAAGATATCGGCGGGGTTTTTTTGATTGGTGATATTGCCGGGGGTTATTCGCTGCGGACCCGGGCGACAAAATTGTTGGCCTCGGTTTGCAGGCTGTGTGCCTTTGCCAGAAGATCCTCGGCAACAGTGCGGGCCGATCCGGACATTTCACGGAATTCCTCGGCCGCACGCGATACGGTGGCCATGTTTTCCGATACCTGGCGCACGCCATTGGCGGCTTCTTCGGACCCGTTGGCGATTTCGCCGGTGGCCGCACCCTGTTGGCTCATGGCGGCCGCGATCGAACTTGAAATACTGTCAATTTCACCAATCGTGCGGGCGATGGTGGAAATCATTTCAACGGCCTGATTGCTGACAGACCGCATTTCGCTGATTTGCTGGCTGATATCTTCGGTTGCGCGTTGGGTCTGAGATGCAAGGTTTTTGACCTCGTTGGCGACAACAGCAAAACCTTTGCCTGCTTCGCCGGCGCGCGCACTTTCGATGGTGGCGTTAAGTGCGAGAAGGTTGGTCTGGTCGGCAATCGTTGTAATCAGTTCGATGACCTCGCCAATCCGGTCCGCCGTTTCGGACATTTGACGGACGGTCTCATCGGATTTGCGGGCCTCGGCAACGGCACTTTGTGAAATTTCTTCGGCCTTTGCGACCTGACGTTCAATTTCACGGATCGATGCGGACAGTTCCTCGGTGGCCGAAGAAACCGAACTGACATTATGTGACGCGTTCTGGGACGCTTCGTTCACCTCGGCTGCGCGGGTGACATTTTCACCGGCATTGCGTTCCATATGATCGGCGGTATCGCGCATTTCATTCACCGCCGTCAAAAGTTCCGCCACAAGCGTATTGACCGAACTTTCAAACCCGTCGGCCATGTCATGCAGGGCTGCGCGGCGTTGTTCCTCGGCGCGTTGTTCGGTTTCGCGGTTTTGCGCACGCAGACGTTCTGCTTCGCGTGCGTTTTCGCGGAACGTTTTGACCGACCGGGCCATATCGGCAATTTCGTCTGATCCGTTATCCGTGACCTCGGTATCCAGATCGCCCTTTGTCAGGCGTGTCATGGCAAGGTTCAGGTTAATCAGGCGGCGCAACAGGTTGCGGCTGACATAAAGCCACAAAATCAGGGTTGGAATGACAATGGCGGCAATTGCGACCACGATCATGATGATTTCGGCCGTTTCAATGGTTGATGCCACGCCACTATTGGCGACATCGATCTTGGTGCGCATGTCATCAAGCAGCCGTTCGGCGGTTGCGGCAATACGTTCTGTAATGGCGGCGTTATCGTCAAGAATGGTATGGAGCGTCGCGATGGTCGTAAATTCCATCTGACGCTGGGAAAACAGGTTGCCTGCCTTGGACGGATCAAGGGCGGACTGAAGTTCGGTCAGTGTCTTTTGGGCTGTTTTCTTTGCGTCGGGGTCAGGCATCAGGTCGATGCCCTTTTGCAATTGGGTCAGGATCGGGTTGATGGCAAACTTGACCTTATCAAGTGCATCATTGTCGCGTGCCGCAACCACCTGTTCGGCAAGGCCGGGGATCTGAAACGCGATCGCCCGAAGGTCACCCATGTTCTGGGCATCAAGCGCATCGACATCCAGCAATTTATCAAGTGTGTCAAAGGCTTCGTTTGTCTGTTCCGGGCGACCGACCAGCGAATAAAGCGCCGAGGCACTGTTGGTCAGCGCCATATTGGCATCCGTATTCAATGTACGGGCCGATGCTTCGATGCTGTTGGCACTTGCGATAACTTTTTCCAATAAGGCCTTGGTCGTCGTCACATTCGAAAAAAGCGATCGCTGGGTGTTTTTGAGGGCGCGGATATTTCCCACCAGGGTTTTTGTCTGATCTGAAAACTCGCCAAGGATTTCACCATCGACACCAAGTTCGGCAAGGGTCGTCAGATCGGTGTTCAACGCGGCCTCAATCTGGTCGAGCTCGGCACTTGCGGCTTCGACTTCGTCGATGTTCTTGGCCACAGCAACGTTCCGCGCGATGTTGCTGACCAGATTGCTGCGCGCATAAAGCGCTTGTCCGGTCACGAGTGCGGGAATCGCTTCCTCAGCGACAACAGATTGCTGTGATTCTGTGATGCGAAAGGCAAAAACGGCCAATGCTGCTGCGATAACAGCGAGTAACGCGATGGGCACAATGGCCATCATCAAGCGTCCCCGCAAACCAAGGTTGCCAGTCATTCTTCAAATTTCCTCAACGGCGCAATACGTGTTCGGCGGCTTTTGCCTTTGCTTCGAACGATATGGACGTTGTTCCCCATTTGATAAGTCACCGGTCGCGCAATTGAAGATTGCAGCGCACGCAAGTTAACCAATCAATGGAAAACTATTTATAAGCAGTCGAACGCTTGCAACACTTATCGTCTTGCACGGATCAGTTTTATGAAATGTTTGCGAAAACGCCTGATCTATGCCGGAATATTCCGCGCATAAGGGGATTTATTGTTCGGTAATTCTATTTTTTGGAGTGATTCTTGTCACAAGGCGACTCGAGCTTCGCAAGTATTGCCCGGACATTGTCGATGATTTCCGCCCGCGTCGGGGCCTGAATGACGGGTTCGCCACCCGGGCGTTCAATCATGATCACGGGAATACCAAGTTTGCGTGCCGCCTCGATCTTGGCAAAGGTTGCATCGCCACCACTGTTTTTGCAGACGATGACATCAATTTCATAGCGTTCAAGAAGTTCGGTTTCGCCATCGACACTGAACGGACCACGGGCAAACAGCCATTCGCCATATTCCAGATCGAACGGATCACGCGGGGCATCGACTGTGCGGACCAGCAGCCAGGTTTTTTCAAGTCCTTCAAACGCATGCAAGTTCTTTGCCCCGCTTGCGATCAGCGCACGGGTGCCGATGTCAGGCAGAATTTTTGCCGCTTCGGTGATTGATTTCACCGAAATCCAGTTGTCTTTGTCGGTCTTTTCCCAAGCCGGGCGATGATACTGAATACAGGGCATCGCAACCGCGTGGCAGGCTTGGGCGATATTGTGCGAAATTGCCGTGGCATAAGGGTGGGTGGCATCAATCACCAGATCAATCTGTTCGCTGTTGAAATGGGCAATGATGCCTTCGGGCCCGCCAAAACCACCGATCCGAACCGGGATACCATCAGGCAGGCTGGGGGCGCTGGTGCGCCCGGCAAGTGAAAGTTGCAGGCGAATGTCACGGCCGAATTCATGCATCAGGTCTTCGGCAATGCGGTTTGCGTCTCCGGTCCCGCCAAAAATAAGGATATGTTTTGGCCGATTGGCAGGGCGGGAAAGGGACATGGGCGCAGGACCTTGTTGTTGCTTTGTACGCTTGGATGGACCTGATGGCTACGATGCCACCGGTCGGAACTGATCAAAATCACCAATGCCATGGCGGGCTATGATGGTGCCGTCGCGGTTGGTGATGACGATTTCCACGGCGGCTGCACCGTCAAGGGTCGCACGTGCAGACTCACAGGCCTGACGGGCAATGGTGCTTGCAATATTAACGTCTGATTCCTGGCAAAGTTCCAGAACCTGCTTGGCCGTATTGGCGCGGCGACACTGATCTTGCAGTGCTTCATCCCCGCCACAGCTTGCAACTGTTTGCGCCAATCTGTCGAAATCAACCTGTGAGCGGCTTGAATGCAGGTCAAGATGGCCTTGGGCAAGTTTGACCAGTTTGGCAAAGCCGCCCGCGATGCTGACATAGGGCACAGGATTCTTGCGCAGATATTTCAGCATCCCGCCGACAAAATCGCCCATATCAAGAATGGCTTCTTCGGGCAGGCCGTAAAATGCCCGAATGGCGGCCTCGGACGTTTTGCCCGTCGCGCCGGCGACGTGGTTGCGCCCGGTGGCACGGGCAACATCAATCCCGCGATGGATCGAATGGATCCAGGCTGAGCAGCTAAATGGAATAACAATGCCGGTGGTGCCCAGAACCGACAATCCGCCGACAATGCCCAAACGCCCGTTCCAGGTTTTTTTGGCAATTTCCGCACCGCCCGGAATGGAAATCTCGATCTCGACATCGGCTTTTGCGCTAAACTGATCACACAGTTCGGTAATTTGACCGATCATCATTTCGCGTGGCTTGGGATTGATCGCGGGTTCACCGGGCGGCAATGGAAGCCCGGGCTTTGTGATGGTGCCCACCCCGTCACCGGCATGGAATGTAATACCGCTTTTGGGTGCGCCGATCCGAACGGTCGATATGATTTCTGCCCCGTGCGTAACATCAGGGTCATCGCCGGCATCCTTGATCACGCCGGCCCGTGCCCATCCATCGCCCTTTTCGGCCCTGATCAGCTTAAAGGACGGGGTTTCACCGCGTGGCAGGGTGATGGTAACCGGATTTGGAAAATCACCAGACAGCAATGCCTGCCAAGCCGCACGGGTTGCGGCGGTGGCACAGGCCCCCGTCGTCCATCCCTTGCGCAGTGGTCCATCCGGTTTTCTCGTCATTGGCGGCGCGTTTTCCTGTAAATCCTGCCGGTTTAAGTGATGTGCCTGTCTTGAACAAACGGAACGCCCGTTCGTTATTTTTAGATAAACACAAGAAAATATGTTATTCTTATATTTATACTAAAAAATATCGGAAATATGTTGTACGTATCGTTTGATTGCTGTTTAACATATCTTCTTGATGCGGTCCTGCACAGAGGGCTGCATTCCATTGAATAGAAGTAATGCGTGATGACGAAGCTTGGTGTTGATTTTCCGGTTTTTGAACCGGGTTGGGTATGGCTTGTCGGGGCAGGGCCCGGTGACCCCGGTCTTTTGACTCTGCATGCCGTCAATGCCATGCAACAGGCCGATGTCGTTGTTTATGACGCGCTGGTCGATGAACGGATTTTGAATCTTTTGCGCCCCGATGCCGAACGCATCTATGCCGGCAAACGCGGCGGGCGGCCGTCTTCAAAACAAACCGATATTTCCCTGCAACTGGTTGAGCTGGCCAAACAGGGCTTGCGCGTTTTGCGCCTAAAGGGGGGTGATCCGTTTGTTTTCGGGCGCGGCGGCGAAGAAGGCCTGACCCTTGTTGACCACAATGTGCCTTTCCGCGTCGTCCCCGGTATTACCGCCGGGATTGCCGGTGCGGCCTATGCCGGTATTCCGACCACCCATCGCGATTGCAATTCGTCGGTGACTTTTGTCACCGGCCATGGATCAAGCGGGGATGTGCCCGACAACATCAACTGGGCCGCCCTTGCCCAGGGCGCACCGGTACTTGTCATGTATATGGCGATGAAACATCTACGCCGGATATCTGCGCAACTTATGGAAAATGGCCGTGCGCCGGACGAACCGCTTGCGGTGATCAGTCAGGCGACCACACCGGGGCAGGGCATTTTGATCACCACCCTTGAAAAAGCCGCCGACGATGTTGAACGCGAAGGTGTTGAACCCCCGGCTGTGTGCATTCTGGGCAAGGTTGTCGGTTTGCGTGATCGTCTGAACTGGCTTTCGCCACAGGATGTTGTGACAGCGGTGCGTCATGTGCCGTTCGAACAGGTGCTTGATCTGATCACGACACCGGCTGATCCTTAAAATAACGGTTCAACCTAATCGCAAAAGACTCCAATTATGATGGCAACGAATTGATTTATATCGTTGCCGCCCGGCAAGGCATTTGTACAATCGCGCACAGCTTCAAGCCGGATGGATCATGGACGAACAGCAGGTACTGATACGGATAATTGAAAGCGGCTGGGCGCAATGTGCTGAAATTGTCAGCACCGATGGCGGCGTGCTTTTGACGGCCCTGGTGGCCGGGCTTGTCGGCAGCGTTACCCACTGTGCGGGGATGTGCGGCCCGTTCGTTGTCAGTCAGGTCACCAGCCGGATGGAACAGGTGCCGCTTGAAAAAATGAGCGAGCTCCGCCGCCTTACCGGGGCGGCACTTTTGCCTTATCAGTTCGGACGGTTATCGACCTATTGCCTGCTGGGTGTTTTGGCCGGCTATTTCACAGACAGTATTTCCGCCCTTACGCGGATCTGGTGGATCGGGCCTGTATTGTTGATTGCAGCCGGTCTGTTTTTTCTTGTTTTCGGTGTTCTGGGCCTGATGCCCCATCTGGGTGGTTTGTTTCCATCCACGGGGGAATCCCGCTGGTGGACCAAATTGGTGGGCAATCATGCACGGCCTTTGTTTTCGGCCCCCTTTGGTTGGCGCGGCTATTTGCTTGGCGTGATGCTGGGCTTTATTCCCTGCGGGCTGGTTTATGGGGCGCTTGTTCTGGCGGCGGCCACGGGGGCTGCGCTTAATGGTGGCGCTGTGATGCTGGTTTTCGGTCTTGCCACGGTGCCGATGTTGTTTGTCATCGGCTTTGTCGGGCAATATGCCGCGCAACGTTTGCGTGCCGTGATGGTGCCGGTCGGGCGCGGGCTTATGATCGTCAATGGGCTGATCCTGTTTGCATTGGCGGCATCGGCAATGGGTTGGGTGTGAGCTTTCCCACAGGGGGCGTGCTTGCAAGAATGACCGGGATATCTATAGTGCGGAAATAGTTCGTGATGCACAGAGGCCGGCGATGCTTGGCCGGCTATGAAATGAGGTGAACGCGTGAGCAAAAAGACGCTTCTGGCAATTGTGGCAATTGCCCTGGTGCTTGGTATCGGATTGACCTATCGCCTGATGATGATGGGCACGGAAACCGGTTCGTCGGGATCGGCATCCATCGGTGGTCCGTTCGAACTCGTCAATCAGGATGGTGAAACCGTCACCCAGGAAGATTTTGCAGGCAAATATATGCTCACCTATTTTGGGTATACGTTTTGCCCGGATGTCTGCCCGACCGAATTGCAGGTCATGGGCACAGCACTTGATATGATGCCCAAAGACATCGCAGATGAAATCACCCCGGTCTTCTTTACGGTTGATCCCGAACGTGACACGGTCGAAGCGGTTGCCGAATATGTTCCCTATTTCCATGACCGCATGGTTGGCCTGACAGGTACGGTTGAACAAACAAGCGCTGCGGCGAAGGCCTATCGGGTTTATTACGCCAAAGTCATCCCCGAAGGTGAACCCGAAGACACCGACACCTATTTGATGGATCATTCATCTTTTGTCTATCTGATGGATCGCGAAGGGAAGTTTGTCCGCCACTTCAATTACGGCACAAGCCCCGAAGACATGGCAAAGGGTGTGACCGAGGCAATCAAAAAGAACGGCTGATTCCCCAAGGTCAGGTTCAGGACCCATTAATTCACACATTGATATGTTTGGCCCGCAAAGTCATTCTTGCGGGCCAATTTGCTTTGGAGATCCTGTCGCATGACAGACACCATTCCGGGGATCGTAATTGCCGCCCCCGCCTCAAACAGTGGCAAAACCGTCATTACATTGGCGCTTTTGCGGGCATTGACGCGCAAGGGTCATGCGATTGCTGCGGCCAAAACCGGTCCGGATTACATTGATCCGGCGTTTCAGGCGGCCGCCTGCCATGGGACCTGCATCAATCTTGATCCGTGGGCAATGACGCCATCCCAGATCACAAGCCTTGCCAAAGATCATGCAAAGGACAAAGCGTTCCTGATCTGCGAAGGTGTGATGGGGCTGTTTGACGGTGCGGCAAACGGCGACGGATCAACCGCCGATCTTGCCGCACTTGCCGGGTGGCCGGTCATTCTGGTGGTTGACGTCAAAGGCCAGTCTGCGTCGGCAGCGGCCGTGATTTCGGGATTTGCCAAATTTCGCGATGATATCAATGTCGCAGGTGTGATCCTTAATCGGGTCGGCAGCGAACGCCACGGGCAAATGATTGTTGATGCTTGTGCCAAACATCTGCCTGATTTGCCGGTGCTTGGTGCGGTCCGGCGCAGCGAAGATTTGATCTTGCCGGAACGTCATCTTGGCCTGGTACAAGCCGGCGAGCATTCCGAACTTGATGCGTTTCTGGACCGGGCGGCTGACATTATTGCGGGTGATGTCGATCTTGATGCCTTGATGGCGCTGATTGATCAAACAGGCAGCCCATCGGAAAAAGCAAGTGGGCCGACGGCGGCGATTGCCCCGCTGGGGCAACATATTGCCGTGGCGCGGGATGCGGGTTTTGCCTTTAGCTATCTGCATATTCTTGATGGCTGGCGCGCTGCCGGTGCGAAGATTTCCTTTTTCTCGCCACTTGCGAACGAAGCCCCGACCCCCGACTGTGATGCGATCTATTTGCCCGGTGGATATCCCGAATTGCATGCTCCGACCCTTGCCAGTGCCAATATGTTTAAAACCGGCATGCGCGACGCAGCGAAACGGGGGGTGCTGATCTATGGCGAATGCGGGGGGTATATGACCCTTGGAAACGGATTGATCGATGCCAAGGGAACCCGCCACGAGATGCTGGGGCTTTTGCCGCTTGAAACCAGTTTTGCCAGTCGCAGGCTTCATCTTGGCTATCGCGAAGTTCAATTGGGGATTCCATCCCCGTTTGGTCCGGCTGGCATGAAATTGCGTGGTCATGAATTTCATTATGCGACCACGATTTCTGAAAACGGCATGCCGTTTTGCCGCATGAAAAGCGCAACCGGGCTGGACCTTGGTCCGGCCGGTTTGGTGGACGGGCGGGTGTTTGGCTCATTCTTCCATATGATCGCGGAAGTTAGGCCCTGAGCCGGACAATCGCGCCTCGAACTTGCGTTTTACCGCAGGCTGGACTGTGATATGTCTGATCGACGGCCGGAATGAGAGAGAGCATGGATAACAAAGACCCCGTCGCATTGCCACCAGCACCATTTTGGGAAACCAAAACGCTTGCTGAAATGACGCAGGATGAATGGGAATCCCTGTGTGATGGCTGTGGGAAATGCTGTTTGCACAAGCTTCAGGACGAAGAAGACGATTTTGTCTATTACACGTCGGTTGCTTGCCGTTTGCTCGATTGTCATTCCTGCCGGTGCAAGGATTATCCCAACCGGACCGAACATGTCCCTGATTGTGTTCAGCTTTCCAAGGAAAATGTCGAAACCCTGTCATGGATGCCGTCTACCTGTGCCTATCGATTGATGGCAGAAGGCAAACCGTTACCCGACTGGCACCCGCTTAAAACCGGGGCGCCCGATTCGACCATCACGGCTGGCATGTCGATCCGCGGCATGGCAATCCCCGAAGACGAAGCACATCCGGATCTGACCCGCTATATCGTGAAATGGCCGGCCTGATCCGCCGTCTGATCGCGCGAAACCCATCCCCCGTCTGACGAGATCCGGTCTTGGAAAGCACGGCCTTTGCTGTTTGCTTTCAATTCAAACGGCAAAGCCTGTCAGGATGCTATCCAAAAGGGTGTGTTTCTTTGGGGTGGCAACTTTTCAGCCACGTTGTCTGTTCGGGGCTTTGATTCCTCTCATGGATATATAATTTATCTAGATTTCTGCGTAATAAACAGTAACCAAACATTAATTTGCCTATATTCGTTGCAGTTTCGTATATGTGGCACCATCCGGGGTTGTTTATTATTTGGGATGTATTCCAATTAATGTTGTGCTAATCGAAGGTATATGTTTTTATCCCGCGACTAATCGTGACGAAGGAAAGCTGGTGATGAACGGGGCACAGTGCACCGAATTCATAACAGCTGACAGATCGGCAAAACGGGTATGACGGTTGGTGTGCTGCAAGCATTGCTGTGACGTTGGTATCAGTCGCCATCACGTGATATTGCGGGCCTGTCTGTCATGTGGAGGTGATCTTTCCCTCATAACGGTTCGTATGTCGCGCATTCGAATAATATCAGGTGATTTTGTCACCGGGACACGCAGCCTTTGGCAACAGGCTGCATAGATTATCATTTATCGGGAACAGATGGTCAGGATGACCACCAAGCGAGACGGACGGGACACGACGTGTCGCTTCGCCAACATCAAAAGAGACAGATATGGGCATTGGAATTTTTAAGGCAGACTCAGAAGCGCGCAACGAACAACAGGTATGTGCAGCGCTAAGCCAATCAATGGCGCGGATCGAATTCGATGCCAAAGGCACCATTTTGCGTGCCAACGAGAATTTCGAAAAAACAATGGGCTATAAGCAGTCCGAGCTTGTTGGCAAGCATCATTCGATGTTTGTGCCCGACGAAATCATCCAGTCGGCAGACTATCAGAATTTCTGGAAACGGTTGGCCGCTGGCGAGTTCCTTAATGGTGCATTTCCGCGCAAGCGTCGAGATGGCGAACTGGTTTGGCTTGAAGCAACCTATAACCCGATTCTCGATAAAAACGGCAATGTCATAAAGGTCGTCAAATTCGCCAGTGACATTACGGAACGGCGCAATGAACGTGCGTTGCTGCAAAGTGTATTTGATGCCATCAGCACATCACAAGCCGTGATCGAATTCGATCTTGATGGCACGATTCTGACGGCCAACGAAAACTTCCTGTCGGTGATGGGATACCGCCTTGGCGAAATCCAGGGTAAGCATCACAGCATGTTTGTTCCGGCCGATCAGCGTAATTCGGCAGAGTACCGGGCTTTCTGGCAGAAACTGAATCAGGGCCAGTTCCAGGCCGGGCAGTTTGCCCGCGTTGGTAAGAACGACAAGAAAGTCTGGATCGAGGCAACATACAACCCGGTTCTGGACGCGGTGGGCAAGCCGATCAAGATCATCAAATTTGCCAGCGATATCACCGAACAAACCCGGCTTCTGATTGACCTTAAACAGATGATCGATGGCAATTTTGCAGAGATCAATAACAATATCGAAGAACTTAAGGGGCGCACATCCCAAAGCGTTGATGTTTCATCCAACACGATGGAGCTTACGCGAAATGTTGCGGCCAGTGCCGAACAGATGGCCGCATCCATTGCCGAAATTTCCCAAAGTATGGCCCAGTCACAAGGTGCCACCGAGCGCGCCTATGAACAGACCAACACCGCCAACGAAATGACCCAGCGCATGACCGGTGTTGTTGATGAAATGGGGAACATTGTGGATGTTATTCGCAATATTGCCGGTCAGATCAATCTGCTTGCCCTGAATGCAACGATCGAAAGTGCGCGTGCTGGCGAGGCTGGCAAAGGATTTGCCGTTGTCGCCAACGAGGTCAAGAACCTTGCCAATCAGGCTGCGCGTGCGACCGAAGACATCACGCAAGAAATCGCTGGTATTCAGGAAATTTCCAACGAAGTGGCCGGTGCGCTTGAAACAATTCGCGGCTCTGTTGAAACGGTGCGCAATGATGTCACCAGCATCTCGTCAGCTGTGACCGAACAATCGGCGGTCACCGAAAATGTCAGTGCCAATATGCGCGAAATGGCCCATGCCGTCGAAGACGTGTCGCATAACCTTGATACGATTCGCGCAACGACCGATCTGGTTTCGTCATCGGTACAGCGTACCCGCGAAGCCGCCGAAATTCTTGCCCGCTAGCAGAACGGTTTCTGCCTGGCGCATGTAATCTGATCGACGGTATCATTCTTTTAGGGCGGAGCCATTCGGCTCTGCCCTTTTTTGGAATATGACAGTTTAAAGATGTTGTCTGTGGTCCGCGCAGAACAGCTTGCCAGCGCAAAACTATTCGCAAGAATGTCGCCCTGAGGATGGTATGGTTGTCATCGGCTGGCGAATTAGGGGGGGTAAGGCAATGAACAGTGATCATTTGCGTATCGATGTTCTTGGTGTCGGCGAAGCATTCGATCCGAACAACGAGAATTCGTCTGTTGTGGTGTCTGCAGGCGATTATCGCTTGATGATCGATTGCGGTGCCACGGTTCCCGGTCATTTGATTGGCAAGTTCCCTGATCCCGATGCCATTGACGCGATCTATTTCACCCACATGCATCCGGACCATGTTTTCGGTCTGGTGCCGGTGATGCTGAATTGGCGCGATGACGGACGGTCCAAGCCGCTTCATATCCTGTGTTCGCCACAATTGCGGACCCATCTTGAAAAACTGATGGAACTTGGATTTACCGGCTTGGGGTCAGCATGGCCGTTTACCATTGTCTGGCATATGCTGGCCGAAACTACGGAAATTGGTCCGTTTGAATGTCGTTTTGCGCGGACCGATCACAGTGTCCAGAACCACGCGATCCTGTTGCGTTATGCCGGCAAAGGATTTGCCTATTCCGGGGATGGCAACATTACTGCAGATAGTACCGCGCTGTTTACCGGGGCTGATCTGGTGTTTCAGGAAACCTATCTTTTGCAACATGATCCGCAACATGCCGCCCATTGCGATCTTGAAACAGTCATGAAGCTGGCATCCGATATGCCCGGTGCGCGGTTCTGGCTTTATCATGTCAAACGTGATGCGCGCGCAGATATGGCCAAAGCCCTGCGCGATAACCAACAGGTTCGTTTGGCGGTTCCCGGTGAAGTCATCGAAATTCGCTGATTGCAGGAAATCCGCAAAATAAAAAACGCCCGGCAGGATGCCGGGCGTCTTTAAATTTCGACGGTAAATCGTTTGATCAATGCACCGCGCGCGGTTCCATATCATGCTGGCGGATGGCTGCATCCGCGACGGCATGATTTTCAAAGGACGCAATGTGGGTGCCATCGGCGGTAAAGACGCCATAGACCAGTTTGTCGCTATCGTCTTCAGTATTGGGAACCTGGCGTATATAGGCAACGTCATGGATACCCAGCAGGGCGAAGTCACCATTTGAAAGAAGCCCGCCATCCTGGGCGATCTGCTTATCACGTTTGGTATCGTGGTTGTCTGTTCGATTTGTCATTTGAACCACTCCTTGGTTAGGCTTCGCCGTCTTTTTGATCGGCAACGCTGTCTTCATCCTCGACCTTCATGTCGATGGTCTTGGAAGGCACAGCCTTTTTCTTGTTAGATCCAATTGCAATTTCACGTACGACCGGTTCCGGCACAGGTCTGTTCAGATCGACATGCAGCAAGCCGTTGTCAAGATGCGCGCCGACAACTTCGATTCCTTCGGCAAGAACAAAGGACCGCTGGAACTGGCGTGACGCAATGCCACGATGGATATAGACACGTTCGCTGTCATCATCGGTATGTTTGCCGCGGATGATCAACTGGTTGTCTTCGGTGGTTACCGACAGATCTTCTTCGGCAAATCCGGCAACTGCGACGGTAATACGCAGCTTGTTTTCACCGATTTGCTCGATGTTATAGGGCGGGTAGCCTTCGGCCTTGGTTTTCGATACCTGATCAAGAACGCGTTCGATCTGATCAAAGCCCAAAAGCAACGGGCTGTTAAACATTGAAATTCGCGACATGTGCAGCACCTCCTCCGTCAGAGCGAGTGTGGTTATATTCGGATCCCACGCAATCTGCGTTTCGGGCATCCCGGTGTCCGACCCGAGTCATTCGGCATCGAACGTTTGATCTATTCGAATAAATGTGGTTTTCCCGCAAATAGTCAAGCCTTGCCTGCATTCTTAGGCTTTTGGGGCGGTTGTTTTGCGCCAACATCCAGATCGGGCAATGCATCAAGCGCATAATATGCCACGGACTGATTCTTACCGCGCAAGGCAACTTCATGCATGACGGCATTATCGGGCAGGGGAATCGGACCAAAATCAAACAAAGCTTTTGAAATCACCAATGGTACGCCATGGCCCTTGGTCTGGGCTTCAAGGCGGGCTGTGGTATTGATGGTGTCGCCGATCGCACTGATATTTTCGCGGCCCGGCGGGCCCATTTCCCCGACAATGGCCTTGCCCATATGAATGCCGATGCCAATCCTGAGCGGGTGGGGCAACTCGGATTCCAGATGCTGGTTCAATCCGTCGATCCGGCGCAGCATCTCGGCTGCTCCTTCAAAGGCTTGCAAGATGGTGCGTTCGATATCGTCACTTTCATGACCATAAAGCGCCATCAGGCCATCGCCGGTAAACTGGGCATAATACCCGCCGGTCGCACGCAGGGCCTCGGTCATCTCGGCAAAGAACTGGTTCAGGATAAAAAGCACGTCATAGGGCATCTTGCTTTCGCCAAGCTTGGTCGAATCGCGAAGATCGATAAAAATGCAGACAACCTGTCTTTCACTGCCCGAAAGCCCGCCGGGGCGGCGCCCGTCACGTGCGGTGGCATTGGGCGGCAGCAACGGTGCCACCGCCAGATCATTTTGTGGCCTGACCTGACAGGCAAGGCGCATGTGTTTGGGGGCTTCGATGCTTTGCAGGGCGGCGGCCTCGATCTGGCCGGGCGGGGTCAGATGATCGACCCCTGATCCGCAATGAATGCGGCATGTAGTGCATCGGCCGTGTCCGCCACAGACGGATGCCATCGGGATCCCGGCATCACGCAGCGCTTCAAGCGCGGTTGCCCCCGGCGGCACGCGGATAAAACGCCCGTTCGGAAGGCTCAGCATCGGGCCGCGTTTGACACGGTCAATGGTCTGGCGGATCTGGCGCACGCCAAACGGCGCCAAGGCCAGGGCAATGCTCAGGATCGTGAAAGGCACGATTGCGTTTTCATAAAACGCGATGGCGGCTTGGTTGACATTGGCGGCATCAATCACGCCAAACACATATTTGCGGCCGCCGTCTTCGACCCGGCGGAGAATTTCGGCCGCTGCCGCCCCATATCCCGCAAGGGCCAGTGTCGGGATCAGGATCGCAAACACGCCAAGGATATTGCGCCATTTTGGATAGAACGGTTTGACCCGAAGCCAGAAATGAATGCCGATACATCCATGCGCCCAGACGACAATCACCGTTATCGCCTGCAAGATGCCTTGCAGCGGCACAAACGCCGCAAGATCCAGCAAAACCCGCTCAAACGGTGAGTCAACATCAAAGCCCAGATCAATGATCCGGGTGGCGATGATATGGCGGAACAACAGGAACGGGATGCACAGACCCAGGATCATCTGCGCCCATTCGGATTTGCGCAGGCGCAGTGTGCGCCGACTGGTCAGGCGCCCGGTCGCCAGCAGAAAATGCGTCATCAGCGATGCCAGCAACAGGATTTCAAGCGGCGGGAATTTCCAGATGCCTGTGGTGTACCTTCCGAATGTTTCCATCAATTCCGGTGAAACAATACCCGCAGCATGGTTCAACAGATGGGTCAGGACATAGGCAAACATGGTCAGGCCGGAATATAGCCGCACATTCTGGATCATTGCTCTGCAAGCCTGTTTTTCATGCGCCGGTCGCTTGGATATCTGCCAACAGGATCGTGCAAGACCTCGGCGGGATAAAGTCTTTTGTGGCTCTGACAGCAAAAAAGCCATCAGGATTGCTGATGGCTTTTGGCGATTATTGTGATTTTGCACCGGGCCCCAATTCCGGAACCATGCATGATCAGGCCGCGCTTTTAAGCCGCTTTCGCGTCAGGAACCGGACCATGGCACGGGCAAAGTCATGGCTTGTTACCGGGGTTTCAAGCGACTTTACCGCGGTATCGTGCACATTTTCCGGCAGCAAGGTATAGCGCGCCTTCAAAAGTGCTGTTTCATAAGGGCGCATGAATTCCGGATGTGGCTGTATGGATGCGGCATTTTCACCATATTGCAGACCGGCATAGGGACAGAAATCCGAACTTGCCCAGACTGTGGCCCCTTCGGGCAGTTCGACAACCTGATCCTGATGGAAAGCATTGATGTGGATGGTTTCAGGGCTGTCTGCCAGCCAGTCGACTTTGCTGGTATCGACCTTGTATTCATGAACCCCGATGCCCCAGCCCTTGTCGGATTTAATCACTTTCCCGCCAAGGGCTGTTGCCAGAATCTGGTGACCAAAACAGATGCCAAACACCGGCAGGCCGGCGGCAACGATGTCGCGCACGAACCCCTGAAGGCGGATCATCCACGGCGCGTTTTCATACACCCCGTGTTTTGATCCCATGATCACCCAGCCATCGGCATCATGGATCGAAGCCGGGAAATCGTTTTCGACCACGGTCCATGTTTCGAATTCAAGGCTGGGGTCAACAGCGCCGAGCAATGATTGCAACATGGCGGGATAGGTGCCGAACTCCCCACGCAGGTCGTCGGGGACAAGTCCCGGTTCAAGAATGCCGATCTTCATGTGGAAACCCTTATGGACATCAATGGCGCGCGAGGATCAAAACGCATTCACATCATCGTCCCGGTCATGTGCCCGGTTATATGCCTGTTCACGGGAATGCGTTTGAACCCTTAAGCTCAGTTATGGGATTTTAACGCCAAAGACAAGCCCGGTGCTGCGAGAATTTAGGCTCAAGACCTATTAATTTGGTTTGAATGGTTCACCGGATTTGTGCGGATACGCGAAGCAAAACCGCAGGAAGATACACATCTTTCAAGGCTTTGCGACAAAGTAGCCCGTGCAAACCCGGTGAATCCGAAGGACAGACGTTATATTTGCGAACTCCTGCGTCAAACCCCTTGGCCGGGCAGCCAGCCCGACCAGCAGGCTTTTCCTTGGGTTTCCCAAATATAACGTCTGCCATTCAAATCAAATTAATAGGTCTTGAGCCTAGGCAAATTTTGACCGGAAATGCGAAACCGCCCGGCAAGATGCACGGGCGGTTGCAATACCTGCGGCCAAAACGGCCGGGGAGATCAATTTGGCCGCAGATGATCCGTTCCCTTTATTTGTGCGCGCCAGCCAGACGGGCACCCCCCATGCCAGCAACCATCGCCACGACAAAAATGATGGTGTCAGGATGGCCAAAAGCCAGTGCGCTTAATGCCGGGCCCGGGCAATAGCCAACCAGTCCCCAACCGGCCCCGAATAACAGACCGCCAAGAATCAGCTTGATGGTAACGGCGCGATTGGACGGAAGGTTCATCTCGCCACCACAAACGGCTTGGCTGCGTTTTTTGGCAAATTGAAAGATCGGCATGGCAACCGCCAGACCGCCCCCCATGACAAAGGCAAGACTTGGATCCCAGCCGCCCTCGGCAATCGCCCAGATATCAAGAAAACCCAGAACCTTTTGCGGGTCGATCATGGCGGACACATAAAGACCAAACCCGAAAATCGTGCCGCAAATCAGCGAAACAATAACACGCATCACAGGCCCCCCGTCATATGGCGGGTGACATAAACCGTGACAAATCCCGCCGCCATAAAGGACAGGGTCGCAACCAGGGAACGCAGTGAAAGACGCGACAGGCCGCAAATGCCATGGCCACTTGTGCAGCCACTGCCGATCGTGGTGCCAAATCCGACCAGAAGACCGGCAATGATAATGACCGGAAACGAACTGGTGACCACACTCTGGGCTTTGATCCCGGTCGCATTGATCATGATAAGCGGACCGGCCACCAACCCGATGATGAAAGCAAGCCGTTCAAAAAGGACTGATGAACGTTCCTTGCCCGGGCTCAACAAGCCGCCAAGAATGCCGCTGATGCCTGCTATCCTGCCATTGAGCAAAAAATAAAGCCCCGACGCCAGACCGATAAGCCCGCCGCCAATCAAGGCAGAAATCGGCGTGAAATTTTCCATCTTTTCATCCATTGAAACAGAAATTTACATTAATATATGCGAATTAATTAATTTTATCAATATCGATCATCCCGTTTTCGGACTGATTTTAAAGGGGTGGGGGTGGTTGCGGGTCTGACCACCGGCCGATATCCGCAATGCATCCCTAAGGCCTATTCCGTTCCATCTCATATACCGCCATCTGTCATAACGGGGCGGATAATCAGGCTCTTTTCCTGGATCGGTTTCCGTTAAATATCTGATTTCAAAAGATTTAATCCCTCTTGCCAAAACCTTCAAATAGGCAGATATAGCATCATCCCAGGGCGCGGTTTTGCCCCTCGTGCCCCGTGCGTGGCCTTTTTCGGATTTCATACATGACCAAAGATCGCTTGTCGGCCAGCCGCCGACTTGATGTTGCATTGGCACTTGTTGCACAGGCGGACTATTCTGCTGCGCTTGAAGTTGCCAAGGCGGCAGTAGACGCCGATAACGACTGGGACGAAGCCCATTTTGCCTTGGGCGATATCTATGAGCGCGTGGGTGAAACCGGAAACGCAATCAATGCTTTCCGGCATTATTTGGTGCTTGATCCCGGTGATCGTATGGGGGCGGAAGTCCGTCTGACATTGCTTGGCGCAGCAACCCTGCGTGATCGCTTGCCACCGGATTATGTGCGTGCCCTGTTTGATGATTATGCGCCCCGCTTTGAAAGCAGCCTGCGAGATCGATTGTCCTATCGCGGGCCGGAATTGCTGTTTGAAGCCATCCGGCCCCAATTGCCTCATATGCTGCGCCCGCTTGATGTGCTTGATCTGGGGTGTGGTACGGGCCTCGTGGCCGAAGTCTTTGCCGGTTATGTCGATGCGATGGATGGCATTGACCTGTCCCCGCGCATGATTGGCCGTGCCCGCGCCAAGGGCTTGTATCGCAATCTGGTCGCGGGGGACATTACCGACATGCCCGATGGTATTGCGGCGGAATATAGTTTGGTGATCGCGGCCGATGTTCTGAACTATCTTGGCGATCTGGCCCCGGCATTGCGGGCCGCACGCGCACGGATGCGTACGGGGGCATTGATGGTTTTCAGTCTTGAACATGGGGATACTTTTCCGTTCGACCTTGGCCCTGGCCAACGGTTCCGCCATCATCAGCGCGCGATTGGCGAATGGCTGACAGAATGCGGTTTTGATCTTGTCTCTGATACGCTTGGTGTGCTGCGTCAGGAAAAAGGCAACCCTGTCGAAGGCCGCATTATTCTCGCGCGCGCATGTAATGCCGTGAATATACTGGCAGGCGATATCCCCAATGACCTGATCCCCCCGATGGATCAAGGGTCGGCATCCGGGTCAACCGTGCATTAGAACAATTTCCGTTTCGATCGAAACGGAAACTGCTCCAAGGTTGCTGCGATACTGCGCATCAGGGCTGGTGACTGGCCCTTTTTGCCGGAATGTTTATGCCTTGGGCATGTCGCCGCGGATGATATAGGCCAGTGCCGCAACCACCTGTTCGGGTTCGCGCGCAACACCATTGGCCGCACCATCGACTTCCTTAAGCGCGTGGTCATGCTCGGTGGGATGCAGCGTTATATAAGGAATGCCGAGTGCTGCGGCATAACCGGCATCAAAGGCCGCATTCCACTGTTTGTATTTCTCGCCAAAGCGGATAACGGCAAGGTCGGATTGTGACAGCAATGTTTTGGTGCGCATGGCATTAAGCTGCGCGCCCTTGCGGTCATGCCAGAACTTGTTTTCTTCCGCGCCAAACACCGCAACGCCGCAATCATCTGAATCTTCATGCACCGTAATCGGTGCCACCAGCTCGACAGGAAGGCCGGCCTCTTTGACGCCGGCTTCAATGCGCTCGCGCCAGTCGCTGTGAATTTCACCCGACAAATAAACGGTCCAGACTTTGCTCATTTTTCTCTCCCTGTTGGTTTTGGTGGCGAGGCAGTGTTCGGGGATGGCGGGTGTATGTCAAGCAAGACCCCAAAACGACAAAACCCGTCGCCAAAGGCAACGGGTTTTGAATGGTGGAGCCGATCAGGATCGAACTGACGACCTCTACAATGCCATTGTAGCGCTCTCCCAACTGAGCTACGGCCCCACTTTGTCCGCGTCGCAGTGATACCGAAGTAAGCCCTGCGGCGCGGCGCATATTAGAAGGTTCACCAAATCTTGGCAAGACCTAATTTCTAAAAATCTTAGGATCGTCGTCGTCGGATTCGACATGCTCATAGACTTCACCAAGATCATCATCGTCTTCGCCAAGATCAGAAGCATCTTCAGAATGTCTTCACCGATATCCGTGTCGACATCATCGTCAAGATCGTTGACGTCATCGATGTCTTCATCTGCTTCGGTGCTGGTTTGGCAACCGCGGATTTCTTGACCTTTGTGACCCCATCAGGTGTGGCGCATTTCGGGCAAACAACCGGGGACGGTTCAAATCATAATATTTTGTATCACAGGCGAGGCAGTGACGTTTCTTACCGCGTGCTGACATTACGGCAAACCCTCTTAATTACCGTTATCATCCAAGACAAAGACTGTTCGTCGCAACGTGCTGCAAAGCAGCGCATAAACAGGTTTTCCGAAAGGCCCAATTGCCATCTTGTTGCGGCCTTGTAAAAGGAAATTGATCGTTTTCCTCTGACGGCGAAGAGGCAAATGTGCCCATAAATGTCGATATGCCTAAGCCGAAAATCGGGTTCGATACTGGTGCGTCACAATCGCTTGTGTTAGAGCTTTCCACCGGCATTGAAATGCCCGTGAGCGCCTGAAGGACGGCTGCACCGCGATGGTTTTCAATCCGCTTTTGATCACGTTAAACAGTTACTGACAGGTATGGCTCAATGAGTTCTTCGCAGACCAAACGTCCGCTTTCCGCGTCCAGATCAGGACCACTTTCGGGCGATATCCGGGTTCCGGGTGACAAATCAATTTCCCATCGTTCCCTGATGTTTGGTGGCCTGGCCATTGGTACAACCAAAGTAACCGGCCTTCTCGAAGGCGAAGACGTTCTGGCAACGGCGGACGCCATGCGCAAGCTGTGCGACCGTGACCCGCGAGACGATGGCACTGGTATGTGACCGGCGGTTGGTGTGGGGCCTTGCGCGAACCCGATAGTGTTATCGATATGGGCAATGCCGGCACCGGCATTCGATTGATGGCCGGTATCGTTGCGACCCATCCGATCACGACGTTCTTCACCGGCGATGCGTCGCTGTGCAAACGCCCGATGGGCCGTGTTGCCGATCCGCTGCGAATTCGGCGCGAAATTCATCACCCGTGATCGTGGCCGTCCGCCGATGGCGGTGATTGGCACCGACGAAGCAAACCGGTGACCTATACCCTGCCGATGGCATCCAGCTCGGTGAAATCGGCTGTGATGCTGGCCGGTCTGAACACCACAGGGACCACCACGGTGATTGAACCAAAACCATCGCGCGATCATACCGAACGCATGCTGCGTCACTTGGTGTCGCTGTTGATGTGAATCAATGACGATGGCGGCCGCACGTCGGCCTGACCGGACCTGCGGAAATGACGGCAGCCGACATTGTGGTGCCGACCGATCCGTTCGGCGGCCTTCCCGTTGGTCGGCCCTGATCGAAATCGGATTCAAACTGACCATTCGCGATGTTTGTCTGAACCCGCTTCGCACCGGTCTGATCACCACCTGATTGAAATGGGCGGGGACATCGATCACCAATGACGCGAAGAAGCCGGTGAAACCATTGGCGATCTGGTTGTCACGGGCAAAACCGCCTTAAGGGCATTGTGGTTCCAGCCGACCGTGCCCCATCCATGATTGATGAATACCCGGTTCTGGCGGTGGCAGCGGCCTATGCGGATGGCGAAACCCGCATGTGATCTTGAAGAACTACGCGTTAAGGAATCGGATCGTCTGGCGGCGGTGGCGGCAGGTCTTGCTGCCAATGGCGTCATTCACCGGATCGAAGGCGATGATTTGATTGTAACCGGCGGTGTTGTTCCGGGCGGTGGCATGGTTGAAACCCATCTGGATCACCGGATTGCAATGTCGTTCCTGATCTGGTCTGGGTGCTGAAAAACCCGTCGCGGTCGATGATGCCAACCCGATTGCGACGAGCTTCCCGAACTTCGAAAAATTGATGGGCGATATGGGCGCTGTTTTGCGCTACATTCGTGATTCGTCCGACCCAATATAAAGCAATACACAAGCCGATATATAAACAGGGAGCGAAGCAAATGATCATCGCCATTGATGGGCCGGCAGCGTCCGGCAGGGGAACTGGCGCGTCGAGTCGCGGAAGCAATGGGGTATGCCTACCTTGATACCGGCCTTTTATATCGTGCCACCGGTGCGAAAGTTTTGGCCCAAAGTAACGATCCTGCCGACGAAGCAGTTGCAGTAAAGGCGGCTGAAAATCTTGTGCCGATGACTTGTCGGGCGAAGAGCTTCGCAGCGAAAAGTCGGGACTGCTGCCTCAAAAGTTGCAGCAGATTCCAAAGGTTCGCGCCGTATTGCTCGATTTTCAGCGCAACCTTGCAAGCAACCCTCCGGGGGCAAGCGCAGGGCTGTTCTTGATGGTCGTGATATTGGAACGGTCGTTTGTCCCGAAGCCCCGATCAAGTTTTATTGACTGCAAGTGTAGAAGAACGTGCAAACCGTCGGTTCAAACAGTTGCAGGAAAAAAATCCCGCTGCTATATACGAGCGCGTTCTCCAAGAGCTTGAAGAACGGGATGCCCGAGACAGTGCCCGCGATGTCGCACCGCTCATGATGGCAAAGACGCAATCCATAGATACGGACCGTCTGAATGCCAATGCAGTGTTCGATGCCGTTATGGCGCATATCCATACTCATATGAGTGCGGATGACTGATCAAAAGGCGTTTTAACCGTCAGGCGAAGAACGATCGAGGTGCCGGTCTTACGACCTGTCCCTAAGGTGAACGACTTGTGCGTTCACCTTTTCGCGTATGGAAGGTTCGCCTTTTATATGTGTCCGGGTTTGGATTGCGCCTGATACGATCGCCGCGATTTTGCGGCTAGACCACCGGATACAACCGGTTGGCCAGAATATTAGTGACGATACTCGAAAGGAAGTCTGGTTTATGACCACCGCTGAACAAGCACTATTCTCGACCGGCGAAGATTTTGCCGCTCTGTTGGCCTGAAACCCTTGGTTCTGAAGACGAAGGTTTTGTTGGCCGCGTAATGACCGGTTCGGTCATTGAAAACTGACGACGATGCAATCGTTGATGTCGGCCTGAAATCCGAAGGCCGCGTACCCTTAAAGAATTTGGCGCAGGCGAAGTAAACATTGGCGATACCGTTGATGTTTATGTCGACCGCTATGAAAATGAGATGGCTGATCGTCCTGTCGCGTGAAAAAGCGCGTCGCGAAAAACTGGGTTGAACTTGAAAAACAGTTCTCCGAAGGCAAACGCGTTGACGGCACCATCTTTGGTCGTGTTAAAGGCGGCTTACCGTTGACCTGTCAGGCGCCGTGGCATTCTTGCCGGGCAGCCAGGTTGACATCCGTCCGGTACGTGACGTTACCCCGCTGATGAACAACCCGCAGCCGTTCAGATCCTGAAAATGGATCGTTCGCGCGGTAACATCGTGGTTTCGCGTCGTGCAGTTCTCGAAGAGACCCGTGCAGAACAGCGTGCTGAACTGATCCAGAACCTTCAGGAAGGTCCAGATCGCCGTGACGGCGTTGTCAAAAACATCACCGATTACGGCGCGTTCGTCGATCTTGGTGGCGTTGATGGCCTGTTGCACGTTACCGACATTGCTTGGAAACGTATCAACCATCCGTCCAGCCCTTCAGATCGGCCTGAACTGTTAAAGTCGGGTTATCCGTTTCAACAGCGAAACCCAGCGTATCTCGCTTGGCATGAAGCAGCGGAAGCAGATCCGTGGGAAGGTGTCGAAGCCAAATACCCGGTCGGTTCGAAATTCGAAGGTCGTGTCACCAACATCACCGATTACGGCGCATTCGTCGAACTCGAAGCTGGTGTCGAAGGCCTGGTCCACGTTTCGGAAATGTCCTGGACCAAGAAAAACATCCACCCGGGCAAAATCGTTTCGACCTCGCAGGAAGTCGAAGTCATGGTGCTCGACGTCGATGCCCAGAAACGTCGTATCTCGCTTGGCCTCAAGCAGTGCACCTCGAACCCGTGGGATGCCTTCCTGGCAGCTCATCCGGTCGAGTCCGAGATCGAAGGCGAAGTCAAGAACATCACCGAATTCGGTCTGTTCATCGGCCTCATGGGCGGTATCGACGGTATGGCTCACCTTTCGGACCTGTCATGGGACCGTGCTGGTGAAGAAGTCATCAAGGAATACAAAAAAGGCGACATCGTCAAAGCCAAGGTTCTTGACGTTGACGTCGAAAAAGAACGCATCTCGCTTGGCATCAAACAGCTTGCTGGCGATCCGTTCAAAGAAGCCGTTACCGGCATCAAACGTGGCGACGCTGTGACCTGTGAAGTTACCGAAGTGAATGACGGTGGCATCGAGGTTTCCGTTGGCGACACCGAACTCAAAGGCTTCATCCGTAAAGCTGAACTGGCGCGTGAGCGTTCGGAACAGCGTCCGGAACGCTTTGCAGTTGGTGAAAAAGTCGACGCACGTGTTACCGCGATCGATTCCAAAACCCGCAAGGTTTCCCTCTCTGTCAAAGCTCTTGAAGTTGCTGACGAGAAGAAAGCAATGGCGGATTACGGTTCGGCAGACAGCGGCGCATCGCTCGGCGATATTCTCGGCGAAGCTCTGCGCAAGAAGCAGGAAGGCGGCGAATAAGCCACCCTCCGACGAAATACGCGCTGCAGTTTTGCAGCGTAAAAGACGGGTCGCGCATTGCGCGGCCCGTTTTCTTTTGCGCCATTTTGACCATCGCGGTGGTTTTCTTGGCATTTTTCGTAAAAATTTTGATTTTAAACGGTTTTTGTTCTTGCCATCCGCGGCGATAAAAACCATTTGAATAGTCTGATTCAACCGATCACACTATTCTTAAGTATTTGATTGAACAACGAGAGTCTGTTCTGTTTTAACGTGAACTGCTTTTGCCGGCTCACCAGCACAGACTCCAGAACCGGAAGACACCAATGGCCTTGGATGCCGATATCCTGCTGGATCGACGTCGATTGAAAAAATCCGTTTTCCGCTGGCGCGTGGTGGCGGCAATTGCCGTTCTGGCCGTGATTATCATCGGGCTGTCGGGCACCGGCGTGAAGGATGGCGTTTTGGGTGATTTCGGCCCGAAGATTGTTGAAGTCACAATCGAAGGCGTGATCACCGAGGATCCCTATCTTCTTGATGCGCTTGCCGCCATCGAAGAAGACAGCGACGTTGTCGGCGTGATCGTCCATATCAACAGCCCCGGCGGCACCATGGTTGGTGGCGAAACGCTGTTCGAGGCACTGCGCCGGATCGGTGAAACCCGTCCGATTGTTGCGGAAATGGGCACGGTCGCGGCGTCTGGCGGTTATATGGCCGCGATTGCCGCAGACCATATCATTGCGCGCCGTGGCACGATTACCGGTTCGATCGGGGTGATTTTCCAGTCGATGAATTTCAACGGCACGCTTGAAAAGCTTGGCGTCGAACCATTGACGGTGAAAAGCGGTCCGCTCAAAGCAGCACCCAATCCCTTTGAACCGGTTGATGATGCTGCGAAATCGGCCATGCAGGGCCTGATTTCGGACATGTTTGATGTGTTTGTTGAAATGGTTGCGGATCGCCGCAACATGCCGATTGAAACGGTAACCAGCCTTGCCGATGGTCGCGTCTATACCGGGCAGCAGGCTGTCGCCAACGGTTTGATTGATGAAATTGGAGGCCGTCGTGAAGCGTTGCGCTGGCTTGAAGACAAAGCCGGTGTCACGACGGATGCACAGGTAGTGCCACTTGAAATCGACTACCCGGAAGACGATCTGATGAGTGCTGTTCTTGAGGGAAGCCTTGGAAAAGTACTTTCATCTGAGGGGCTTAAACTTGACGGTTTGCTAACGGTCTGGCAACCTGAAAGATAGAGTCTCGATGATATATTCTAATCCGTGGTTGAATTAAAACTGTCAGCATCAACAGGATGGGGCCTGGAAATGACAAAATCTGAATTGATTGCCCGCCTTGCAGAGATGAATCCGCATCTCTATCAGCGAGACGTTGAACGGATTGTTGCCACGATCTTTGACGAGATCACCGACGCACTTGCGCGTGGTGACCGGGTCGAGCTTCGCGGCTTTGGCGCATTTTCCGTCAAGGAACGCGAAGCCCGCGTTGGCCGGAACCCGCGGACAGGCGATGCGGTTCCCGTCGCCGAGAAAAAAGTGCCATATTTCAAAACGGGCAAACAGCTTCGTGAACGTTTGAACTAAGGTCTTCCTGATCTGTTCTGACCGGTGCAAGGGCGTTGCCACCCGCCCGATCGGCCTTGCTTGTGACACAGAAAAACTGTGTCACGGACATGGCTTTTATCCGGTTGTTGCCCCATACTGATCATGTTCCAAACCGGACAAATATCAAACGTGACCTGCTGCCGGGTCCGGATACCATCCAGCTGCGCGATTGGTATATATCCCGGCACAAGGAGCTTCGAATGCGCATCCTGTACTGGATAATTTCTATTCCGCTTGCCGTTTTGATTGCGGTATTTGCCGTTTCCAATCGCGAACCGGTAACACTTTCCCTTTGGCCTCTGCCATTTGAAATCGACTTGCCTTTGTTCCTTCCGATCATGGTTGCACTGCTGATCGGGCTTGGGTTCGGGTTTGCTTTTGAATGGTTGCTTCAGGGCAAGCATCGTCGTGCGGCACGCCGCATGGATAGCGAACTTAAGCGCATCAAGACCGATGATACAGCGCAGGACGCACCCGATAGCAATCAAAAGGCCATCGGCCATAGTTGATCACTTTAAAGGGCTCCGTTTCGGGGCCCTTTTGATGTCTGGCCTGACGGGGCATATCCTTGTTGCATGCGACACGTGCACTGCAAGCCCCTGTTTGGCATTGGCCTTTATGGATAAATCGGCTAAGCCATCTCCGGTCCGCAGCCGCCCGGAAAGATTTTCGGTCTTTCTGACCGATGTGGGCCTGAATTGTTGCCGACCAATTGTCAGCCCACAGCCAGACCGACGGAGGACCGCATGCCCAGGACCCTTTCCCCCAAAGACCGTATCTTTTGCGCGATAGACACCACCGATCTTGATCATGCGATTGATCTGGCATCGAACCTGTCGGGTGTTATTGGTGGCGCCAAACTTGGCAAGGAATTCTTTGCGGCCCACGGGCCACAGGGCGTGGCGGCCGTTGCCAAAACGGGCATGCCGATCTTTCTTGATGTCAAATATCACGATATCCCCAACACAGTGGCCGGTGCCATCCGCGCTGTCACACCCTTGGGACTTAAGATCGTCAATGTCCACGCGGCCGGTGGTCTTGAGATGATGAAACGTGCAGGCGACGCCGCACGCGAATCCGCTGACAAAGCCGGTGTTGAAACGCCCTGGGTGATTGCAGTGACCATCCTGACCAGCATGGATCAGGGCGATCTTGATGATGTCGGCCTAAAAGGCCCGATTGAAGATCGCGTGGTCAAGCTGGCCGAACTGACCCAAAAGGCGGGTCTTGACGGTATTGTTTGTTCCGCACAGGAAATCACCCCGGTGCGCAAGGCATTGGGGCCGGACTTCAAACTGATCACGCCGGGCATTCGCCCAAGCTGGGCGGCAAGTGACGATCAGAAACGTATTGTCACCCCGGCCGATGCGGTTGCCATGGGCAGTGACATTCTGGTCATTGGCCGCCCGATCACCAAGGCCGATAACCCGGTTGCGGCCGCGCAAAAGATCGTCGCCGAACTTTCCTGATCCATCTTTTGATCTACCCGCTGGTAACAAGCTGCCATGCAAATTTCGCGATGGATTTGCATGCGGCATTATCTCAGAATTGAATCGTTTCAAAAATTGGTGCAAGATATTTATCTCGCAGTTGCACAAAACCTTGGCGCATGGCTTTGCCACCAAGTATGGCGCGCGCCAATGTTGATCTGGATATTCTGACATGACCGATACTGTCACCCGCTCCGGATTTCCGGGGAACCTGCCGATTCTCGCGCTTGCCCTTGCGTCATTCGGGATCGGCACCACCGAGTTTGTCATCATGGGGCTTCTGCCCGATGTGGCGCTTGATCTTGGTGTCAGCATCCCCGATGCGGGCTTGCTGGTAACGGGCTATGCGCTGGGGGTGACGTTCGGCGCGCCGTTTTTGGCGATTGCCACGGCGCGGATGGACCGCAGACGTGCTTTGTTGCTGCTGATTTTGATCTTTATTGTCGGTAATTTGCTGTGTGCGCTTGCGCCGAATTACTGGTTGCTGATGGCAGCACGCGTGGTGACGGCCTTTTGCCACGGCGCGTTCTTCGGGCTGGGGGCTGTGGTGGCCTCAAACCTTGTTGCGCCCCATAAACGGGTTCAGGCGATTGCCTTGATGTTTTCCGGTCTGACGCTTGCCAACGTGCTGGGCGTGCCATTTGGCACGGCACTGGGGCAGGAACTTGGTTGGCGCTCGACCTTCTGGGCGGTGGTGGCGATCGGGATCTTTGCTGCCAGCGTGCTTTATGTTGCCCTGCCACGCAGAATTGCCGCCTCCACCGGCAGTCTGTGGCTCGAAGCCAAGTCCCTTGGCAAAAAACAGGTTCTGCTGGCGATGCTGATTTCGGTTCTGGCCTCGGCCAGCATGTTCAGTGTCTTTACCTATATCACCCCGATGCTTCAGGAAGTCACCGGCATTACCCCGCGTCAGGTGACTTATGTGTTGCTGTTGTTCGGGGTTGGTTTGACGGTGGGCAACTATATCGGCGGGCGCCTTGGTGACTGGCGTTTGATGCCGGCCATCATCATGGCCTTTGTCTTGCTGATTGCGATTCTTGCCTTGTTCACCGAAACCCTGACATCGGTCATTCCAGCTGTTGCGACGGTTATGCTGTGGGGGGTGGTTGCCTTTGCATTGGTGTCCCCGCTTCAGATGCGCGTGGTGAACGAGGCATCCGATGCGCCCAACCTTGCATCGACGATTAATCAGGGTGCCTTTAACCTTGGCAATGCGGGCGGCGCTTGGTTTGGCGGAATTGCCATCACCCAGGGCGTTTCTTATCAGCATATCCCCTGGCTGGGGGCAGCGATTGCGGTTCTGGCGCTGCTCTTCACCGTCTGGAGCCATCTGCTTGATCGCCGCGAAGAAGCTTTTGCCCAAGGAAGTGCAAGCGCCTGAGCGCCCGCATATCTGAACGCCATATAAACCGTTACCCGCCCGTCACCCGACAGGATGACGGGTTTTTCTGTGCGCCGATCAACCGATCCAGTGGCGCATCTGATCCCAGCTTTGGCTGATGGTTGATCCGTATTGATCAATGATCAGTTTGATGGAAATGGCGATCGAGGTTACGACAAGCAATGGCCGCACCAGACGCGCGCCGACCTTCATCACCATATGTGATCCGACCTGTGCGCCAATCAATGCGCCGGCCGCCATCACAAGCCCGACCAGCCAGATGACCTCGCCCCCGGCAATAAACATCACAAGCGATGCAAAGTTTGATGTGAAGTTCAAAACTTTGGTGTGGGCCGTTGCTTTGGTCATGTTAAAGCCCAGCAAGGCGACAAAGGCGATGGAAAAGAACGATCCGGTGCCCGGGCCAAAGAAACCGTCATAAAAGCCGATCGCAAAACCGGCCGTAAAGGCGAATGTCGTCTTGCCGATCATCTGATGGGCGTCAATGTCGCCAACACGCGGCGAAAACAGGAAATAAAGCGCAATCAGGATCAAAAGGGCGGGCAGGATGCTCATGAGGATGCCCGGATCAAGCATCTGTACCAGAACCGTGCCAAGTGCGGACCCGGCAAAGGTCAGGGCAATTGCCAGTATCATGTCGCGTGGGTTCACATGCCCCTTGCGAATGAAATTAAGCGACGCGCTGAAACTGCCAAAGCTGCCTTGCAGTTTGTTTGTTGCCAAGGCCTGTGCCGGCGGGACGCCTGCCCATAACAGGGCGGGAATGGTAATCAGTCCACCACCCCCGGCAATGGCATCAACAAATCCGGCAACGGCGGCGACAGCAAAAAGGATCGCTAAAAGATCAAAACCAAAATCCATCGGTGGGCTTTCATAAACGGGGCGACCGCATGATAGGGGCGATGCGGCCTGTCAGGAAAGCGCCCATCATATGGCTTTGCCTGTTCTCGTCCAGTGGGATGAATTTCAAACATTGTCTTGCGCCCGGGCACTGGTCTAAAAGCGACACACCGTTCTTTGTATGAGTTCCAGATATGCCCGAATTGCCAGAGGTCGAAACAGTCACCCGTGGTTTGACACCCGTCATGGAAGGACAGGTTGTCGATCACGTCGTGCAACGTCGCGCGAATTTACGGTTTCCCTTTCCCGAAGGGTTCGTTGAACGTATGGCGGGCCGCAAGATCAATCAGCTGACAAGGCGGGCCAAATATATTCTGGGATATCTTGATGATGGTCAGGTGTTGCTTGTTCATCTGGGCATGTCCGGGCGGATGACCATCCATAACGATCCCGATGTCGGTGTGCCGGAACCGGGCAAACATGATCATGTCGATTTCGTCATGGCCAGTGGTGCGGTGGTGCGGTTCAACGATCCGCGACGTTTCGGCGTCATCACCCTGATCCCGGGGGATGAAGTCACAACCCACAAGATGCTTGCAGGGATCGGGCCCGAGCCCCTTGGCAATGCGTTTAATGCTGCGGTTCTTGCCGCCGGGATCGCCAAACGTGCAAGCCCGATCAAAACCGTGTTGCTGGATCAAAAACTGGTTGCGGGTCTTGGCAACATATATGTCTGCGAAGCATTGTTTCGCGCGGGCATCGCACCGGACCGACAGGCAAAGGATCTTACGACCGGCGAGGTAGAGCGCCTGTATCGCGAAATTCGTCTGGTGCTTGAAGATGCGATTGCTGCGGGGGGATCGAGTCTTAAGGATTATCGCCAAAGTGACGGCGAGCTTGGTTATTTCCAGCACAATTTCCGTGTCTATGGCCGTGAAGGCGAAGCCTGCAATGCCGATGGATGTGATGCGGCGATTGGACGCATTGTGCAGGCCGGCCGTTCAACCTTCTTCTGCCCCGATTGTCAAAAATAACGCCGCTGTCTTATGGCCGTTGCCTTATGGCCGTTGCACTGTGTTTGGTCTCTGAACATCTTTTGATTTCGATGCATTAAAAACATGACCTTCATATGGGGTGCGGCCCAAGGCGCCGGTGCAAAACCGCGCGGTCGCGGTTTCACGTTTTGATCCATCAATGACAGGTTCGGTTGCAGCACAGGATCAAAATCGGTAAAACAGTATTAAAATATGGTTTCTGGCGACTCGGCCCGTTATCGCCACAGGATTCCTGATCGGGATCTTGCGGGTCGAACAGCAAAAAAGGATTACGCCCATGTCATATGAAAACATCATCGCCGAAAAAAAAGGCAATGTCGGTCTGATCACGCTGAACCGCCCCAAGGCGCTGAATGCGCTGTGCGAAGCACTGATCAAGGATATCGGGGCGGCTCTGGATGATTTCGAATCCGATGAAGACATTCGTGCCATCGTCATTACCGGATCGGAACGGGCCTTTGCCGCCGGTGCCGATATCAAGGAAATGGCCGATTACGACTATATGGATGTCTATAAGAACGACTTCATTACCAAAGGCTGGACCCGTGTGGCGGCCTGCCGCAAACCGACCATTGCGGCCGTTGCCGGCTTTGCGCTGGGCGGTGGTTGTGAAATGGCAATGATGTGCGACATCATGATTGCGGCTGATACTGCCAAGTTCGGACAGCCCGAAATCACCATCGGCACCATTCCCGGTGCAGGCGGTACGCAGCGCCTGACCCGTGCCGTCGGCAAGGCCAAGGCGATGGAAATGTGCCTGACCGGGCGGATGATGGATGCCGAAGAAGCCGAGCGTGCGGGCCTGGTCGCGCGAATCGTTCCGGCCGACTCGCTTCTGGATGAAGCCCTGCAATTGGCCGAAAAGATCGCCTCCTTCTCAGGCCCGGTATCGATGAAGGTCAAGGAATCGGTCAACAAGGCCTATGAAATGACCCTGACCGAAGGCCTGATGTTTGAGCGTCGCGAATTCCATTCGACATTTGCGCTTGAAGACCGCGCCGAAGGCATGAAAGCCTTCTCCGAGAAGCGTAAGGCTGATTTCAAGCACCGCTGATTGCGGCGCAATTGGCCCAACTTGACCCCTGATTCCGCGCCTGCATATCTGTGTTGCAGGGTAAAAGACTCAGAAGCCGCAGAAATTGAGGCGTTATGGCTGTATCGGGGGTTGACGAGGGTTTCGCTCGGCGCTATAAGCCGCGCTCCGAATTACGTAACATTTGTTTGAAGAGACAGGTTCGCAATGGCTCACCATAAATCGGCCAAGAAGCGCATTCGCCGCAACGCCGCCCGTGCAGAAGTCAACGGTGCACGTATCGGTCGCATTCGTACCTTCGTTAAGAAGGTCGAGGCTGCGCTGAACGTTGGCGACAAAGATGCTGCTCTGGCTGCGATGAAAATCGCCGAGCCGGAAATGGCGCGCGGCGCGCAGCTTGGCGTTCTCCACAAGAACACCGTTGCCCGCAAGGTTTCGCGTCTTACCGCGCGTATCAAGGCGCTTTAATTTATCCCTTATGGGATGGCGAGTCGAAGGCCGCACCTCCGGTGCGGCCTTTTCGCTGCCCGGATTTTGCAGAATCACCTTTTGTTCCTTGGTTGCGCGGGTGGAAGAAACCGCAGAAAATAAGGACTGTTTTGGTGGCGAAATCCTTTTAACGTTCTGTTAAAGATCGCCTTGCCTGATGGACATCACATCAGTACAGTGGTTGAGCTTTGCAGGTCGCGCAACGCGATCCGCATCGAAGAACCAAAAAACAACAGGCGCGAGTACACTTCCCCACTTTGTGGAAGACCAGCGTGTTGATCGCGATATTGATCAACGCGGCACAGTACTGTTTTGTCTTTTGCGGTCTTTTTGGTGGTAAATAGGGATATCGGGGAAAGGTTCTTACAGTGCAGCACGCCGTGAGGGACACACAATCGGCACTTGGGCAATCCAACGGGGGGATTGCGGGTGACCAGCACGCAGCACTTGATGATCATGCAATTGCAACCTGGCAAATCGTTCGCGAAAAGCTGCGCGCCGAGTTTGGCGCCACGGCTTATCGTTATTGGTTGGAACCGGTTGCGCTGATCGCTGTTGAGGCCGGAGTTGCGCGCCTGGGGGCGCCGACCCGTGCAATGCGTGATTGGGTGACCCAGCACTATCTCGACCGAATCCAGAAATTCTGGCATGCCGAAAATGCCGATGTGCATTTCGTTGAAATCAATATCGTATCCGGCGTGCAGGCCAACGCATCTGGCGCATCCACAACCCCGGTCGGCAAGTCTGGTAATCATGCCGGCAATCATGCGGGTGCAAGTGCCGGGCGGGCCAAATCCGGGCGGGCAGCGGCCCCTGCGGAAACGCTTTCTGTGCCCGAATCCCGAAACGAGCCGATGACAACCGGGCGCACCGCGATTGCCAGCATGTCCGATGATGGTATTTCGGCGGCCCTTGATCCGCGCTACACATTCGATAATTTCGTGCTGGGCAAGCCCAACGAATTTGCCTATGCCGCGGCGCGCCGTCTGGCAGAGGCCGAATCGGTCCCGTTCAACCCGCTCTTTCTGTATGGCGGGGTTGGCCTTGGTAAAACCCACCTGATGCATGCGATTGCCTGGCATATCCGCCGCACCCAGCCGCATCGCACGGTGATTTACCTTTCGGCTGAAAAATTCATGTACCGCTTTATTCGGGCGCTGCGCGACAAGAACACGGTCGATTTCAAAGACCAGTTCCGCTCGGTCGATGTGTTGATGGTTGATGATGTCCAGTTCATCTCGGGCAAGGATTCGACCCAGGAAGAATTCTTCCACACCTTCAATGCGCTGGTTGATCAGGGCCGGCAGATCATTGTGTCGGCTGATAAATCACCGTCCGATCTTGAAGATATCGAAGAACGCCTGCGCTCGCGCCTTGGGTCGGGCCTTGTGGCCGATATCCATGCCACGACCTACGAGTTGCGTCTGGGCATTCTTGAGGCCAAAGCCGAACGTCAGGGCGTTGAATTGCCCCAGCGCGTGATGGAATTCCTTGCCCATAAAATCACGGCCAATGTCCGCGAGCTTGAAGGCGCGCTCAACCGCGTTATTGCGCATTCGCAGCTGGTTGGTCGCGAAATCGGCCTTGAGATGGTTCAGGATGTCTTGCATGACGTTCTGCGTGCATCCGAGCGCCGCGTTTCGATCGAAGAAATCCAGAAACGTGTGGCAGAACATTTCAACATCAAGGTATCCGACATGCATTCGGCCCGCCGTGCGCGTGCTGTGGCCCGCCCGCGTCAGGTGGCGATGTATCTGTCCAAACAGCTTACCACCCATTCCTTGCCGGAAATCGGCCGTAAATTCGGCGGGCGTGACCACACAACCGTGATGCATGCGGTGCGCAAGATCGAAGAATTGCACGGAACCGATCCGTCCCTGTCAGAGGATATCGATCTTCTGCGGCGCATGCTTGAAAGCTGAACGGAAACAGGCTTTAGGCCGATGTGAGTTTTGATGAAATCCGCCGCGTTGTTCGGCGGATTTTGTTTTTGGATTTGGTGGATTTTTGCCCTGAACTTGATCGTTGAAACTGCGAGTCGCGCAGTTTGCCCGGCTTTGCGCGTCGGGGGCGTATTTTTGTCTGCCGACTCCTTTTATTTGCTTGGGTTTAAGCCGTAAAAATCCTTCGATTTCCGGGCTGGCATGTTATAATGCCTTTTCCGTGTCCGAACGGGTGCGGTTCAGGTTAAAAAACTGATTAGAAATCAATTTGTTAAACGTATAGTGACAGACGGATAGGACGGGCATGAAGCTGACCATCGAACGCGCGGCGCTATTGAAATCGCTGACCCATGTTCAAAGCGTTGTTGAACGACGTAATACCATTCCGATTCTGTCCAATATTTTGCTGCGGGCAGAGAATGATCGTCTTTCGCTGACCGCAACCGATATGGACCTCGAAGTCATTGAAACCACGACGGCCGAGGTCTCTGAACCAGGTGCGACAACAACACCGGCGCATACGCTTTATGAAATCGTGCGTAAGCTGCCCGAAGGGTCGCAGGTGCAGATCGCGCTTGAACCGGGTGCCGGCCGTTTGACGCTGTCTGCCGGCCGTTCGAAATTTAATCTCGCAGTTCTGCCGGTTGATGATTTCCCGGTCATGTCCGGCGGCGACCTTCCGGTCAGCTTCGGTCTGGCTGCGGCCGAACTGCGCGGTCTGATCGATCGGGCCGAATTTGCCATCTCGACCGAGGAAACCCGTTATTACCTCAACGGGATTTACTTCCATGCCACCGACGCCGAAGGCACCAAAATTCTGCGCGCGGTTGCAACCGACGGGCACCGTCTGGCCCGTGTCGAAGCGCCGCTGCCGGATGGCGCGGAAAATATGCCCGGTGTCATCGTTCCGCGCAAAACCGTTGGTGAATTGCGCAAACTGATCGAGGAAACCGGCGAAGCGGTCGATATCGCGCTGTCAGATACCAAAATCCGCTTTGGCTTTGGCGATGCGGTTCTGACCTCCAAGCTGATTGACGGCACCTTCCCCGATTACGAACGCGTGATCCCGTCGGGCAATGACAAGACGCTTGATATCGAATGCAAGGCGTTTGCCGATGCGGTTGATCGTGTGTCGGCGATCTCGATTGAAAAATCGCGCGCGGTGAAAGTTGTGCTTTCGGGCAATACCCTGACCCTGTCGGCATCCAGCCCCGAACACGGCACCGCGTCCGAGGAACTCGAAATCAACTATGATGCCGAGGATATCGAAATCGGCTTTAACTCGCGTTATCTGCTCGACATCGCCAAGCAGGTCAAGGGCGATACCCTCAACCTTCTGATGTCTGACGGTTCAAGCCCGACCATCTTGCGTGATACCGACGATCTTTCGGCATTGTATGTTCTGATGCCGATGCGTGTATGACCGTAAGCACGATACGCTGTGGCTGCTCTTGCCAATAACCTCATGCCAAAAGACGGGGCGTCGATGACAAGCCGTCTTGCCGTTTCCCGCATCCAGCTCAGCGATTTTCGCTGTTACGAAGGCCTGCGTCTGTCGCTTGACAGTTCGCCGGTTGTGCTGACCGGGCCAAACGGGGCGGGCAAGACCAACCTGCTCGAAGCGGTTTCGCTTCTTGCCCCCGGTGGGGGATTGCGCCGCGCCAAACTGGGCGAAATCGCGCGCAGCACCCCGCCAACGGCCAATGGCGCATTGCGGGCCTGGGCCGTGGCGGCAGATATCGATACCCCGGACGGGGCGTTTCAGCTGGGCACGGGGCTTGATCCGGCTGCCCTTGAACAGGGGCGCGAACGCCGTGCTGTCCGGATTGACGGACAGGCCCAGCGCGGGCAGGCCGCCTTGGGGCGGGTATGTGCCGCGGTTTGGCTCACGCCGCAGATGGATCGACTGTTTCTTGATGGTCCGTCCGCACGCAGGCGCTTTCTGGATCGGCTGGTTTACGGCCTTGATCCCGATCACAGCAGCCGCGTTGCCGCCTATGAGCATTCCTTGCGTTCACGCGCCAAGCTGCTCAAGGAAGGCAAAGGCGACGACAAATGGCTTTCCTCGATCGAGGATTCGATGGTCCGTCACGGCATTGCCGTTGCGGTGGCGCGCGCAGAATTGCTTGAACGGTTGCTGCGCGCCGGGACCATGGCCATCGGGCCGTTTCCCGCCGCCCGTCTGGCGCTGAGCGGGGATCTTGAAGACTGGCTTGAAAGCCTGCCCGCGGTCGAGGTCGAAGATAAAATGCGGGCCGCATTGCGCGATGGACGCGGACGCGATGCGACCTATGGTGGGGCTGTGGTCGGCCCGCAACGCAGTGATTTGCTGGTCTGGCACGATGCAAAGGGCCAATCGGCAGATCAATGTTCCACCGGGGAACAAAAGGCGTTGTTGCTGTCGATCATCATGGCCAATACCCGCCTGCAGACAAAGGCGCGCGGGGCTGGCCCGCTGCTGTTACTGGACGAGGTGGTTGCGCATCTGGATGCAGAACGCCGCAACCATTTATTTGATGAAATCGTGGCGCTTGGCGTCCAGGCCTGGATGACAGGCACGGACCGGGCGCTGTTTGAAGGTTTGGACGGTCGTGCGCAATTCTTCCGGGTGGAAGATGCCGCACTGACCCTTGAAACCACTCCGTGAATGCCGAGGTTGTGACCCTATGACCAACGAAACCGAAACGCCGAACACTGGTGAAACATCGCCGGAGTATGGTGCAGAATCGATCAAGGTTCTCAAAGGCCTTGAAGCGGTGCGCAAACGCCCGGGCATGTATATCGGCGACACCGATGACGGAACCGGTTTGCACCATATGATCTACGAAGTCGTCGATAACGCGATCGACGAAGCGCTGGCCGGTCACTGTGATACGGTCTGGGTGCAGCTCAATGGCGATGGTTCTGCCACCATCCGCGATAACGGGCGTGGCATTCCGACCGACATGCACAAGGAAGAAGGCGTTTCCGCCGCCGAGGTCATCATGACCCAGCTGCATGCGGGCGGTAAGTTTGACCAGAATTCCTATAAGGTTTCCGGCGGTCTGCATGGTGTGGGTGTGTCGGTGGTTAACGCGCTGTCGACACTGCTGAAACTGCGCATCTGGCGTAACGGCAAAGAACACTATATGGAGTTTTCCGGTGGTGACGCCATCAAGCCGCTTGAAGTTGTCGGCGATGCGCCATTGACCGAAGACGGCACTCCGCTTTCGGGTACCGAAGTCACCTTCTATCCCGATGGCGAGATCTTCACCCAGCTTGAATTTGATCTGCCGACTCTTGAACACCGCCTGCGGGAACTGGCCTTCCTGAACTCGGGCGTGATCCTGACGCTTCGTGATGAACGCAGCGGCGAGCCGGTTGAAACCAAACTGCATTACGAAGGCGGTATCCGCGCCTTTGTCGAATATCTTGATCGCAACAAAACCCGTCAGATCGAAGAAACCATCAGCATCGAAGGCGAAAAAGACGGCATCACCGTCGAAGTCGCCCTGCAATGGAATGACAGCTATCACGAACAGACGCTCTGCTTTACCAACAACATCCCGCAGCGTGACGGCGGGACGCATATGGCGGGCTTCCGTGCGGCTCTGACCCGTCAGATCAACAACTACGCCCAGGAAAGCGGCATCGCCAAAAAGGAAAAGGTCGCCCTTTCCGGGGATGACGCCCGCGAAGGTCTGTCTTGTGTGATTTCGGTCAAGGTTCCTGATCCGAAATTCTCGTCGCAAACCAAGGACAAACTGGTTTCTTCCGAAGTCCGCCCCGTCGTTGAAAACATCGTCAATGACAAGCTCGCCCAGTGGCTTGAAGAGCATCCCCAGGACGCGCGCAAGATCGTCACCAAGGTGGTCGAAGCCGCATCCGCACGTGAAGCCGCCCGTAAGGCCCGCGAACTGACGCGGCGCAAAGGCGCGCTGGATATTTCGTCGCTGCCGGGCAAACTTGCCGATTGTCAGGAACGCGATGCGTCCAAAGCCGAACTGTTCATCGTGGAGGGTGATTCCGCAGGTGGATCGGCCAAACAGGGCCGTGAACGTGGTTTCCAGGCGATCTTGCCACTGCGTGGTAAAATCCTGAACGTTGAACGCGCGCGCTTTGACAAGATGCTTTCAAGTCAGGAAATCGGCACCCTGATTACCGCGATGGGCACAGGCATCGGCCGTGATGACTTTGACATCGAAAAGGCCCGCTACCACAAAATCATCATCATGACTGACGCCGACGTCGATGGTGCGCATATCCGGACCCTGCTTCTGACCTTCTTCTATCGTCAGATGCCCGAACTGATCGAACGCGGCTATCTCTATATCGCGCAGCCGCCGCTTTATCGCGCCAAACGCGGCAATTCGGTGCAGTACCTCAAAGACGACCGCGAGATGGAACAATACCTGACCGCGCAGGGCACCGAAGAAGCGGTGCTGACCCTTGCCGGTGGCCAACAGCTTGCCGGGCCGGATCTGGTACGTGTGGTTGAACTGGCACGCAAGGCCAAAGGCTTCCTTGAGCCGCTCTCGATCAAGCTGCCGATTTCCGTGCTTGAACAGGCAACCCTTGCCGGTGCGTTGAACCCGGCCTTGCTTGATGATGACACCAAACGCCTCGAAGCGGCCCAGACGCTGGCCAAGCATCTCGACAGTCTCGAAGAAGATTATGATCGTGGCTGGCATGGCGAAGCGCCGATGGATGAAATTGTTCTGTGGCGGATGCTGCGCGGGGTTGAACAGCGCCATACCATTGATGGCAACATCCTGCGCTCGGCCGAGGCACGCGCGATTGCCGGTATTCTTGGTGAATTGCGCGAACTGTTTGAAAAGGGCGCGGAATTCGTTGCCAAGGACAAGACCTGGAAAATCAATGGCCCGGTCGATCTGGTCAATGCGGTGATGGAATTCGGCCGTCGCGGCATTTCGGTCCAGCGCTATAAAGGTCTGGGTGAAATGAACCCCGATCAGCTTTGGGAAACCACGCTTGATCCGAATGTCCGTTCGCTCTTGCAGGTCAAGGTTGCCCACGCCGACGAAGCCGAAGAAGTCTTCTCGACGCTTATGGGCGACGTCGTCGAACCCCGCCGCGACTTCATTCAGTCCAACGCGCTTAAGGTTGCCAACCTTGATGTCTGATCATTCACATTGTGTGAATTGACACATAAATTCAGAACCAAGGCTGTGAAACTTCATGGCCTTGGTTTTTTTATGGTCACGAACCAAGCAATCTTTTCAAAATACAGCAAATCCGGGACCGGGTTTGTCAAAAAAGGTCGCCATGAAGCGGCTTCCTCAATAGTATCTGTTGGTCAGGCCGGGTGTATGCCCGGTCACAAAATATAAAAACAAATACCAGCTCGGGAGGCGCGGACAGAAGGAGATCACCTGCCGTCCGCGAAAACTAACGCAATGCGCTTGATGTCGCCGCCATTGTTGCGCGTTGTGGTCCAAATTGTTGCCAGCATGTTGGTGTTTGCCACATGGGGCAAGGCTGCAGCGTGTGATCTATCCATTTTGACGTCCTATCCGTCGTCATTTTACAAACCTTTTGTCGACCTGTTCGCTGCGCAAAGCGGTGCAACAGATATCTGTGTGCAAAACAAGAACACGATCGGTTTGATTGCGCATGTTCGCGAAAAAAGGCGACCGGTTCCCGATATCGTTTGGGCAAGTTCGCCGGTGGCGTTTGAATTGCTTGATCAACAAGGTGCCTTGGCCAGATTCCCTGAAAAGGTCGAAAATCCCGGTGATCGCGGCGACATTGCCGTGGATGCACGTAATGGTTCCCGGTTCGGTTTTGCGCTTTCGACCATTGGTGTGATGTCAACTGCAGACGGTGCGCCTTTACCAAACCCGATCGAGATCGCTGATCTTGCCTCCGTGCAATATGCCGGCCTGCTGGGCATGAGTTCCCCGTCGCGCAGTGGCACGACTCATTTGTTTGTCGAAAGCCTGCTGCAACAATATGGCTGGCAGAAAGGCTGGGCGCTTTTGTCTCAAATCGGGGGCAATCTTGCGACGGTTACCGCGCGGAGCTTCGGGGTGCGTGACGGTGTTGCGCGCGGGCGTTTTGATTACGGCATCGGCATTGATTTCCTGGCTCAGGCACAGTTGCCGTCAGGATCGGCACTTGCCTTTCGCCCGTTTTCGCCAGGTTGGTATTTTCCGGCAAGCGTTGCCGTTACCGGCCTTGGGGCAAATAATGTGCTATCGCTGAAATTTGTTGATTTCCTGCGCGCGGAGGATGCACAGGAATTGCTGCTTGATCCGGAAATTCGCCGGATTCCGATTGATCCGGCATTATGGGAAAAGGCGGGATTTTCGCCAGAGGATTACAAACCGACCCACCGGCTTGATCTAAAACTGGCGGCAACCCGCATGGCTGTGGTCAACGCCCTTTTTGACGACATGATCACCCATCGACTTCTTGAAATCCGGAAACTCTGGGATGCCTTGCGACGATTGGAAAAATCGCCGGTCATTTTGCAATCGGACTCGATGCGCCCCTTGCTTGTGGCGGTGCGCAAATCGCTTGAAGCAGTACCGGTTGCGGCTTTTATGGCCAATGAACAAAGCTTTGAGCGCGTCTTTTCCGATTCCGTTCCTCCCGAAACCGCCGTTGCCGGAAGGTTGCGCGTACAAGATAGCTGGTCGAATGATTTCAGCCAGCGTTTCAAATCGGCACGCGAACTGATTGCCCGGATGGAATTGTTTCAAAGTCACCTTGCTTCGGGCGGTGAACAATGAATTGGCGTCTTGGCAGTCTGCGCGCAAAACTCATGCTATCGGTTGTTGTCATTGCCAGTGTTTCGGTGATCGCAACCGCGATTTCGAACCTGACACTCGGGGGTGTCAGTCAGACCGTCGCCGATCTGGCATCCGAAAACCTGTCGGTTACGGCGACAAGCGCACGCTTTGCCGAAATCGGGCAGGCCATCCGGGTGGATACCCCGCGATTGGGCAGCGCATCGACGCAATATGCCAGACAAGATGCACTTGACCGTCTTCAGGGTCATTTTCAGGATTTGCGCCTGCTTAGTCTGCAAATTGCCACCTATGCGCCTGATCTGACAGAAAAGCTCGCACAGCTTCTTGATGATCTGATGACGAATGTCGAACGGCTTGACGCCAATGTCGCAAGCAAGTTTGAAATGCGCGATGATCTAAGTCGTCAGGTCGCACGGATCAATCGTCTGCACAGCGATTTCCTTCTTGAAGTCGATCCGTTGCTGATTGATGCCAACTTCAATGTAACATCCGCGATTGATCGCAGTTTTTCCGGCCCCGGTCATGACCTGCAGGCTGATGCTGTTGTCAACGAAGTGCGCTTTACAGAGGCACTGGGCCGCTTGCATGCTGCGTGCAACCTGATCGTCGGTCTGATGCTGCGTGCGGTGGGGGAAGACGATTTTGGCGCGATCGAGCAACTTCGTCTGCGTCTGCTCGAAAGTATCTCCGAAGCCAACGAAAACCTTCCTGCTCTGCAACAGAACAGCAGTTCGATCACCCTGCTTCAGATCTGGCATGAAATCGCATCTTATGGCGAAGCGCCCCGCGATTTGCTTGAGCTCAAGCTGCGCGAAACCGCCTTGTTGCGCCAAAATTCCCAGCTTCAGAATGAAAATGCAGTACTGCTGGAAACGCTGGGCGGCTTGGTTGCTGATACGGTACGTGAAAGCGGCCAGCGCACGGAAAACGTCTCTTTGCAGATCGAACGCGAAGTCCGTCATGGCCAGTTATCCGGATTACTGGCCGGGATGGCGACGGTCGGTCTGTTGATCCTGTTTTCCATATTCTTCATTCGCGGGCAGCTTTTGCAACGTTTGATGCGGGTTCTGTCATCCATGCAGATCATTGCCAATGGCAATTTTGCCCATCGGGTTCTGGTGGATGGCACCGACGAGATCGGGCAGCTTGCCGATGCGGTCCGTCTGTTCCGGCATAAGTCACAAGCGCTCGAAGCCCATGCCGAGGCGCTCGAAGACACCAACGCCGAGTTGCGCAACGAGATCTCTTTGCGTCAGCAAGCCGAACAGGACCTGCGCGAAACCCAGGCGGAATTGTTGCAAGCCGCCAAACTGGCTGCACTCGGGCAGCTCTCCGCCAGTATCGCCCACGAATTCAATCAGCCGCTGGCAGCGCTCAGTTCATATAATCATAATGCTTCGCTTTATCTCGAACGTGGCGAATACGAAAAATGCCGGGAAAAGCTTGAAGACATCGACAGGCTGGTCAAGCGACTGTCAAAAACATCCAACCATCTGAAAAGTTTCGCCCGCCGACCACAAGAAGCAGTAACAAGACATGATGCCGTCGAAGTGCTCGAAAATGCCTTGTCACTGTTTGAAGAACGGATCGCGCGTAGTGGTACCCGGCTTGATCGTGCTTATCCGGACGGGCCGGTTTATGTTCTGACGGATCCGGGGAAACTCGAACAGGTGCTGGTTAACTTGATCAGTAACGCGCTTGATGCGGTAGAAGAACAGAACGATCCTGCGTTGCATTTGGCGATTGCCGAAACCGATCGCCGGGCGGTGATCACGGTCGAAGATAACGGCATCGGTATCGCCCCCGATATTGGTGACAAGCTGTTCGAACCCTTCTTTACCACCAAGCCGCCGGGAAAAGGTCTGGGGCTTGGTCTTTCAATTTCATTTAATGTCATTCGTGACCTTGGCGGACGTCTCAAGGTTTTGCCAAGCCAGGATGAACAAGGCGGAACGATTGCAACCGTGGAGCTGTTTAAAACGTGACAAACAACAGTGCAAAACCACCGGTCTTGTTAATTGATGACGAGGCAGAAATTCGCCGTGCATGGGAAGAAACCCTGCATCTGCAAGATTTTACACCGCAATCCTTCGAAGATGCCGAACGTGCGGTTGCCACCTTGCAGGCAGATTGGCCCGGTGTGGTCCTGACCGATTTGCGGATGCCCGGCATGGATGGATTTGGCGTGTTAGAAGCCGTCAAACGCATTGACCCGAAAATCCCCGTCATCATGGTGACCGGGCATGGGGATATCCCGATGGCGACCAAAGCCGTTCGGTTGGGGGCGTATGATTTCATCGAGAAACCGGCCGATCCCGAAATGTTGCTTGCGGTGGTTGGGCGGGCGTGCGAATTGCGGCGACTTATCCTTGAAAACCGTTGTCTGACCAACCGTAGCGAGGATGGCTATCGCATTGAAAACCACATCATCGGCAACCATCCAAAGATCGAGCGTCTGCGCCAGCAAACCACGGTGGTTGCCGGTTCGGACGTCAATACGATCATTTACGGTGAAACCGGTACGGGCAAAGAACTTGTCGCACGCGCCCTTCATGAACTCGGACCACGTAAAAAGGGCCCGTTTGTCGCAATCAATTGCGGTGCTCTGCAGGAAACGCTGATCGCAAGCGAGCTGTTTGGTCATGAAAGCGGTGCCTTTACCGGTGCTGACCGCCGACATATCGGCAAGCTTGAACAGGCAAGTGGCGGCACGCTTTTTCTCGACGAAATCGAAAGCATGCCGTTAAACCAGCAAACCCAGCTTTTGCGTGCTCTACAAGACCAGACCATTGAACGGCTTGGCGGCAAATCACCGATCAATATTGATGTGCGCGTGGTTGCCGCAGCCAAAGACGATCTCGAACAGGCGTCTGAGGACGGCCGGTTTCGCCCGGATCTTTATTACCGTCTTGCGGTGGCCTCTCTGGCGATCCCCCCTTTGCGCGAACGGGGGGATGATATCGCGCTGTTGTTTGTGCATTATGTTTCCCGCGCCTGCACCAAACACGGGCTTAAAATGCCCGAAATTTCCGAGATCAGTCTGGATGAACTGCGCGGAAAGTCTTGGCCGGGCAATGTGCGCGAATTGGTCAATGCAGCAGAAAGATATGCGCTGCAGCTTGAAAATACGTCAACGGGTCTGGGCACGGCAAATGCCCCGGTATCGCTGCCAGATCAGATGGATGCCTTCGAAAAAAAGGTAATTTCATCTGCTTTGCGGCGCTGTGCAGGCAAGATTCAGGAAACCGCAGACTATTTGAATATACCGCGCAAAAAACTTTACCTGCGCATGCAGCACCACAATATCGACAAGCGCGACTTTGTGGACACCGAATAATGTGTCAATAGTGACCCGAATTTATTTTCGTTTGGGTTGTTTTTGACGCAAATTCCGCATGTGCGTGATGGTGAAAAATTGAAATAAACTGATTTAAAACAGCTATTTAAGCGTAATTTTGCGACAGATATCACATTGGCACATTGGTTGCTCTTGTTTGGGTGCCGACTTGCGTCGGTCAATGAACAATCAAATAGGGAGGAACCAGTGTCCAACATGGTTCACAAAACATTGCGCCACCTGGGAACAGGTGTTGCGCTGGCCGCTATGCTTGCAACCGCAACTGCACATGCCGCCGAAGACAAGCTTGTCATTGTGACGTCCTTTCCGTCCGATCTGACGGATGTTTTCAAAAATGCCTTTATGAAGGAAAACCCGTCCATCTCGGTCGAGGTCGTCAATAAAAGTACCTCGTCAGGTGTGAAATACCTGATCGAAACCGCAGAGAACAACCAGACCGATATCTTCTGGGCGTCCGCACCTGATGCCTTCGAGGTCCTTAAGGAAAACAGTCTCCTTGCGAAATACGAGTCTGCTGTTGGGGGTGTTGCCAAAGAGCTCAATGGCTATCCGATCAACGATCCGGATGGGTATTATTCCGGCTTTGCTCTTTCGGGTTATGGCTTCATGTGGAACGAACGCTACATGGATGCCTACGATCTGCCAGAACCGGCAGAATGGGAAGACTTGGCCAAGCCGGTTTATCATGGTCATGTCGGTCTGTCGGCTCCGTCACGCTCCGGTACGACGCACCTGACGATTGAAACCATTCTTCAGGGCGAAGGCTGGGAAAAAGGTTGGAAAACCATCCGTGACATTTCCGGTAACGCCAAAACCATCACCGAACGCAGCTTTGGTGTGCCTGATGGTGTGAACAGTGGTTCATTTGGCATCGGTATCGTCATCGACTTCTTCGGCTTCTCGTCCATGGCGTCCGGTTTCCCGGTTGATTTCCGCTATCCCAGTGTCACGGCCCTTGTTCCTGCCAATATCGGTGTCATTGCCAATGCACCAAACAATGAACCGGCACAGAAATTTATCGACTTCCTGATGTCGGAAACCGGTCAGGGGTTGCTGTTTGATCCGAAAATCATGCGTCTCCCGGTCAATGAAGGTGCCTACGCCAATGCGCCCGAAGGACTCCCGAACCCGTTCAACGGCTCGATCAAATCCGAAGTCAAGTTTGATACGGCCGTCTCGCAGGGTCGCTACAACGTTGTAAACTCGCTGTTTGACGTGATGGTTACTTATCGTCTCGAAGATCTGCGTGCGGCAACCGTTGCCATTCAGGAAGCCGAAGCAGCTTTGGCTGAAAGCGGCGCGAATGATCCCGAAGCGATCAAGTTGATCGAAGAAGCCAAGGCGCTTTTGCACAAGCTTCCGATCGACGAAGCCAAGGCCAACGATCCTGAATTTGCTGCAATCTTCAAAAGCAAACGCAAAAAGAAAACCGACAAGGTCGAAGGTCGTCAGGCTGAAATTGAACAGGAATGGGACAACCAGATCGTTCAGAACTACCAGAAGGCCGCAGAGCTCGCGAATACTGCTCGCTTCATGTTCTGATCCATTCTGAACTCCCTGGTGTCGTGTGACGTTGCCTGGCAGCCGCTGGGGGTATGTCAGGAACACACATGATACTTACCCTCCCTGCCAGAGAACATGATCTCTGGCAGGGACCAGATTCCCCGACATTGGAGAATACTTATGTCGTCCGCCGCTCTTGCGCGACCGGTGCGTTTCTCTTCGCTTGGTCCATATATGGTCGCTGGGATCGTGGTCCTGTTTTTGGGTGCCTTCCTGTTGGTGCCGGTCCTGAAAGTCATTCAGGTCGCCTTTCAGGAATCCTCCAGCGGATCTTTCACGCTGGTAAACTTCCAGGACTTCTTTAACAGCGCACTTTTCCGTCAGTCTTTCTTCAACTCGGTCTATGTGTCGGGCATGTCCGTCGTGTTTGCGTCGGCATTTGCGCTGCCTTTGGCCTATTTTACCACCCGGTTTAATTTTTCCGGTTCGGTGATCATTCAGACACTGGCCTTTGTGCCGCTGATCATGCCGCCCTTTATCGGGGCTGTTGCGATGCAGTTGCTGTTTGGGACAAATGGCAGTGTGAACTTGCTTTTGCGTGATTGGTTCGGGATCAATATTCCCTTCATGGAAGGCCTGAACGGTGTGATCTTTGTTCAGTCGATCCACTACTTCCCCTTCATCCTGATCAATCTCAGTGCAAGCTTGCAGAACATTGACCGTTCAATGGAAGAAGCCGGTCAGATGCTCGGCTCAAGCGGCTTTCGCCTTTTCCGCCGTATTGTGTTTCCGCTGGCCATGCCCGGTTACATTGCCGGTGCATCCCTTGTTTTCGTCAAGGTGTTTGACGATCTCGGGACCCCGCTTTTGCTCAATGTGAATACGATGCTCGCCCCGCAGGCCTATCTGCGTATTTCGTCGATCGGTATTTCCGATCCGATGGGCTATGTAATTTCGTGCATCCTGATTGTGTTCTCTGTTTTTGCCATGTGGGTTGCCTTCCTTGGCATGCGCGGCAAGGATTATTCGACAACGCAAAAAGGCGGTGGCGGTCTGTCCAAACGTGACTTGCGCTCGCACGAGGCCATCCTTTGCTATGTCGTCATTTTCTCGATCCTCGGCATTGTTCTTGCGCCGCATCTCGGGCTGCTGCTGCTGTCTTTTGGTTCTGTCTGGTCATTCAGTGTTCTGCCGGACAGTTTCACAACCGCGCATTACGGCACGGCCTTTACCTCTGCCTGGACCTTTATCAAAAACACGCTGATCTATGCCGGACTTGCCGGTGTCATCGACATCGTTCTGGGGACTGCGATTGCCTATGTCGTGATGCGCACAAATGTCATCGGGCGCAAATGGCTTGATTACATGGCGGTTTCCGCCCTTGCCGTGCCGGGCGTTGTTCTGGGTATCGGCTATCTGCGTGTTTTCTATGGCGTGGAAATGCCAATTACCGGTCAGCCAATGGCAACTTGGTGGGGGATTATCGTCATCGCGCTTGCTGTGCGTCGTCTGCCTTATGCCCTTCGGTCCTGTACGGCGGCCCTGCAACAGGTTTCCCCGTCACTGGAAGAAGCATCCGAAAACCTCGGGGCCTCCAAGTTCCGCACGGTGCGCCGTATTGTCATTCCGCTGATGGCCAGTGGTCTGGTTGCGGGCTTTGTCACCAGTTTCTCGACAGCTGCGGTAGAGCTTTCAGCAACCATCATGCTTGTTTCAACCGAAAATGACGCACCGCTGGCCTATGGACTGTATCTGTTCATGCAATCGGCTGCCGGTCGTGGTCCGGGTGCTGCACTCGGCGTCATGGCGGTCATTATTGTGGGGCTGGCGACGTATCTTTCGCACCGCATGGTAGACCGTGCACGCAAGCAACGCAGCAGCATGGAACAAGCCGCAGGAGATGCGGCATGACCATCACAACCAATTCTTCCAATAATCGTCGCGCGGAGGCCGACACCATGACCACGATGCAAACTGCACCGGTTCAGATCGACATTGAAAACCTCTCTTTGTCGTTTGGTAAGACCGAAGTTCTCAAAGGGGTTAATCTGGCTATTCGTCCGGGCGAGTTCTTTGCCTTCCTCGGTCCGTCAGGGTCGGGTAAATCAACCTTGCTGCGTGCGATTGCCGGCTTTGGCCCCAACCCCAAGGGCCAGATCAAGCTTGATGGCCAGGACATTGTCGGTTCCGTACCATGGCAACGGAATGTCGGGATGGTGTTTCAAAGCTATGCGCTTTGGCCACATATGACGGTGGCGAAAAACGTTGCCTTCGGTCTTGAGGAACGCAAAGTCCCGTCATCTGAAATCGGGCCAAAGGTGCGCGCCGCACTGGAACTTGTCGGCATGGCCGACTATGCCGAACGCTTCCCGTCACAGCTTTCGGGCGGGCAGCAACAGCGTGTGGCACTGGCGCGCACGATTGTTGTCGAGCCACGCGTTCTGCTTCTTGACGAGCCGCTTTCAAACCTTGATGCCAATCTGCGTGTGCAGATGCGTCAGGACCTTCTCAAATTGCAACGTCGTCTGGGCATTACGACGATCTTTGTCACCCACGATCAGGAAGAAGCCAACACCATCTGTGACCGGATTGCGGTTATGGCAGACGGGGTGGTGCAGCAAATCGGTCGTCCTGACGAGGTCTATGATAATCCCGCCAACAGCTTCGTTGCAAAATTCCTTGGCACCGCAAACATCCTTGAAGGTGAGGTCGTCCTTTCCGGGGATGGCAAAAGCTTCGATTGTGGTGCGGGTCTTCGCATTCCGGTCGGTGCGGACGAAGCAACTGGCAAGGCGCGGTTGGTGGTGCGACCTGAAAGTATCGAGTTTGGCAACGATGGGGCAAAAGACACCGTATCGGGCTTGGTCGCATCGGCCGAGTTCCTTGGTGGAATGGTGCGCTATGCCATTGATATCAATGGACAGGAACTCTTGGTCGATGCGCGTCACACCCGTGGCAAGAAGCGGATGGAAAAGGGGGAAAGCGTTGTGCTTAAACTTGATCCCGCTCAGGCGGTTCTGATCCGCGATTGATTTCAACAAAGCGGGGCACTGGACGCCATGGCGGTTCAGTGCCCCATTTTTTGTGACCGATACCGCAAAGGTTCGAAAATGTCTGAAACGAAACTCCCGACCATTTTGCTCATCCGGCATGGTGAAACCCAATGGAACATCGAAGGACGCTTGCAAGGCGGACAGGATGCACCGCTTACCCTGAACGGGTTTCGCCAGATTTGCGCTGTTGCGGAAAACACGCGTGATATCTGGATGGCATTGTCTGCCGCCGCTGCCGTCAGTTACATCACCAGTCCGCTTGGCCGGGCCCGTCAGACATCCTCAATTCTTGCGGATTGCTGGGGCATTTCGTATTCGGATTTCCAATGTCACGATGCCATCGCGGAACGCAATTATGGCGCATGGGAAGGCATGACCTTGCCGGAAGTTTCCCGGTCCCGCCCGGCGGAGTTCGATGCGCATCAGGATGATATCTGGGGCTATCAGGTCCCCGGCGGAGAAAGCAAAAATCAGCTATGCGCAAGAATTAAACACTGGCTTTCGCATCTTTCCACTGACCAGCCGCATGTGGTCGTTACCCACAGCGGGTGTTTTCGTTTGATTCGCGGGCTTTATGTCGGTGCGTCGGCGATGGAAATGGATGCATACCGCGAACCGCAAACAACGTCCTATTTGCTTGGTGATGGAAATGCGCGCGAATGCGCCATGCCGAAAGAGTTGGCCAAAAAATTCAATTTGAATTCCAAGGCTCTGACGGTTCAGATTTAAAGCACATCGTGTTTGACGTTTCGCGCGTTATACACAGGGCACAGGGAATGGTTTATTCTCTTAAGAGTGCCCCATGCGTCTGGATGACCTTTGCAGATAAAGCCTGCCCCTTGTGCACGGCTTCTTGCGTGTCTGATCCGTTCAGTCGGGCTGCCAAAAATGCGGCGTTAAAGGAATCGCCGGCACCTGTTGCATCAACAACCTTTGAAACAGGGGGGGTGTCGATGCGTGCCGCCTGACCACCCTTCAAAAACACGCAGGGGCCGCTTCCGTTTTTGACCACGACTTCCGTCACGCCAAGGGCACGATATCGCAGCACTGTTTCTTCGGGGGTTTTATCCCCAAACAGTGCCGCTTCATCATCAAAGCTGGGCAGAATAATGTCCGATATGGCTGCAATGTCAGTTAGCACCTTTTTGCAAATGTCGCTGTCTTCCCAAAGAGCCGGGCGGATATTGGGATCAAATGCAATTCGGGTTGTCGTCGGTTGTTGTTTGATGATTTCCAGAAGAGCCGTGCGGCGATCAGCGTTCAGGATGGCAAGTGTGATACCCGAAAGATAAATGACATCTGCCCCGCAAAATGCCTGCGTCAGAGCCGAAATATCATCGGCTATTTTGCGTGCTGCCGAATTTTCTCGCCAATATGTGAAGACACGATCGCCTTTCTCCTGATCAATCAGGTATAACCCCGGACGATTTCCCGAAAGACGTTGAATTGCACTGGTATCTATTCCGGCATCGGCGATAAAATTTGCAATGCGGTCCGAATACCGGTCATCCCCAAGGGCCGTCACATAACGGACGTGCCAGTCATCCACATGCGTCGCATTGCGGAAATGCCACGCTGTGTTAAGCGTGTCGCCAGCGATCCCCATTTTCCAATCGCCGTCAGCGCCGCCTGACATTTCAATCATGCATTCGCCAATGGCGACAAACCGTTTTGCTGTCATTTGGTCATCTCGTGGGTGATGGTGGCATCTGCCCCTTGCGACAGTAACATCGACAGGCGCCCAATGACGGCTGTGCGCCAGAATTGATTGTCGTGAAGGTGTCGGGGCATCCATCCGGGTAATGTGGCCAACCGGTCATACAAGGTTGCTGCATCCTGCTGGCCGTCAATGCGGTTTGCAATTTCGCGCGCCTGTGGATCATCCGGCAACGGATTGGTTTCGTCTGATTTTGCCAAAGTTGTTTGCTTGTGCATCAAGGCCAACCAGGCGGCAAAACACAGTGCGAATGTTGCGATCCGGGGGCTGTCTTCTGGCAGATCTCCAACCGGTGCAAAGATGCGCTGTGGCAGTTTTTCTGTGCCGTCCATGGCAATCTGGCGGGTTTCATGGGCGATTTCCGGGTTTCGGAAACGATCAATCAGTTCTGCGCCGTACCGGGTAAAATCAATTCCGGCCAAGGGCGGCAGGGTGGCGGCGGCATTTTCCATGTGCCGTGCGACAAGACCGGCGAAATTTTCATTGGCCATGGCATCGCGGACATACCGGTATCCTCCAAGCTGTCCGAGATAGGCGATCAGTGAGTGACTCCCGTTAAGCATGCGCAGTTTCATGCCTTCATAGGGCTCTACATCCTCGACAATAATGGCGCCGGCCTCTTCCCAGGCTGGCCTGCCATCCGGAAAGTTGTCTTCAATCACCCATTGCGAAAATGGCTCTGTCTCGATGGCTGCGGGGTCGTCTGATCCGGTCAGTGTTCTGACATCGGCAAATGTCGAACTTGTTGATGCCGGGGTGATACGATCAACCATGGTGGACGGGAAAGACACATTCTGGGAAATCCAGTCGGCCAGGTCCGGGTCAATCTGGTCGGCAAAATCAATTACCCCGGCCCGCAATAACCGGCCATTGGCCGGAAGGTTGTCACAGGACATGATCGTGAATGGTCGGGTGCCGGCATCCTTGCGGCTTTTCAATCCGGCGACAAGAATTCCGAGCAACCCGGACGGTTTGTCGCGATGTGCAAGATCATGGCGAATGGCAGGGTGGTCGTGCTGGATCTTTCCCGATTGACGATCAATACCATAGGCCTTTTCAGTTACGGTGATGGTCACGATGCGGATCGCCGGGTCGGCAAGGGCGACAAGAACAGGCGTCACATCGCGCGCAGCAGCAATTGCATGGGATATGCTGGTAATTTTCCGGGCTTCGGGGCCGTCGGGGTGGCGTTCGATGACGCTAAATGCACAGTCCTGTTTATTGAGGACATCGACAATATCGGTGCTGCGTAAACTCACCCCGATAATGTGCCAGTTTCCTCCTTTGGCGGCCATTGCCGCATCGGTATAAACGGCTTGATGTGCCCGGTGGAACGCACCGATGCCGATATGAAGGATTCCCGATTTCGCCAAGCTGGCACGCAATGCGGTATCTGACGGACCTGATTGGTGCATCCCTTAACCCCCAAGCTTGTCAAAGCGTGCCGACAAGGCCGTCATCACGCCGCGCAACTCGGCCAATCCCTTCAGGCGTCCGATTGCCGGATATCCGGGCTGTCCCTTGCGATTCAGGTCATCAAGGATGTCATGCCCGTGATCCGGTCGCATGGGAATGTTCCAGTCCTTGCGTCCCGCTGCCTTGCGCGATGCTTCTTCGCGCAGGATTTGCTCGATCAGTGCAACCATGTCGGTGTCGCCATCAAGATGTTCAGCCTCGTGGAAGCTGCAAGGCAGACCTTCGGTTTCGCGTTTGGTATTGCGCAGGTGAATGAAATGCACGCGTTCACCCCATCGTTTCATCATGCCGGGCAAATCGTTGCCGGGATGAACCCCAAGTGAACCGGAACAAAGTGTAATGCCGTTTTCGGGCATGTCGACGGCTTCCATGATGAAGGCATAATCGGCCTCGGTTGACATGATGCGCGGAAGGCCCAGCAACGCAAAGGGCGGATCATCGGGATGGCAGCACATCCGAATACCGACATCGCGTGCAACCGGGACAACTTCTTCAAGGAACGCAACCAGATTGGCGCGCAACGTATCAGCATCAATGCTGGCATAGGTTTCAAGCAGCCCGCGCAGATCTTCAAGCGACAGGTTCTCGACCGAACCCGGCAAGCCAAAGGCAACAGTCCGCTCCAGTTCTGAACGCCGGTCGTCCGGCATTGCCTCGAAACGATGCTTTGCCTCGTTAATGATATCCGCGGCATAGTCGTTTTGCGCGCCTGCCCGGCACAGGATAAACAGATCGAATGCGACAAAATCAATCAGGTCAAAGCGCATGCAGGTTGCACCATTTGAAAGACGCCAGTTCAGATGGGTGCGCGTCCAGTCAAGAACCGGCATGAAGTTGTAACAAACAATGCTGATGCCAGATGCGGCAAGATTTCGCAGACTTTCCTTATAGGCCTCAATATGGTCGCGCCATGGGCCGACCTGGCGTTTGATGGACTCGGAAACCGGAAGACTTTCAACAACATCCCAGGTCAAACCGGACGGCGCGCCATCTTTCATGGTCGCGATTTCACGATGGCGGTTGGCAATTTCGTCCGGCGTCCAGACAGCACCACTGGCGATGTGGTGAAGGGCGGAAACCACGCCACTGGCACCTGCCTGGCAAATATCATCAATGCTTACCAGGTCATGCGGGCCGAACCATCTCCAGGTTTGTTTCATGTGCTTCTCTCTGTGTTGGCGTAGTATCTACAAACAGTGTCTTGACCGATATTCAAACATATCACGTCATAATTTTGTTGACTAGTATGGTAGTATGCATCATGAATCAGAAAGGCAAGGAGAGATTGATGGGCGACCCTGAAGAAAACGATTGGGAAGTAACACATGATCAGGCTGTCGGGCCGCAAATCCATCGCATCATACGCGAGCGGATTGTGTGCGCGGATTTGCTGCCGGGTGTACGCCTGTCCGAAGCTGAACTTGCAAAACATTTCAACGTCAGCCGCCAACCGATCCGCGAAGCCTTCATCAAACTTTCTGATGAGGGTTTGCTTGAGGTGCGCCCGCAACGCGGTACGTATGTCAGAAAAATCTCTGTTGCGGCTGTGCTTGACGCCCGCTTCGTCCGCGAAGCAGTAGAGGCCGACATCGCGCGCTTTGTCGCCAAGGATCCAAAGGATGAATTCCTCGGGCGTCTTGAAAATTTGATCCGTGATCAGCGCAAAGCAATGAAAGGCGATGCGCGCGCGTTTTTGACTCTTGATCACGACTTCCATCGTACCCTCGCAGAGGCTGCGGGAAAGACATACGCCTGGAAGGTTGTTGAGGATGTTCGCGCCCAACTCGACCGGGTGCGCTACCTCAGCTATTTCCAGTTCCCGATGGAAGAAATCATTGAACAGCATGTTCAGATTGTTTCGGCGATCACGTCACGTGACCCCGAAAAAGCCAGTGCAGCCATGCGCGAACATCTTCGTGAAATCTTGCATACGCTGCCGGACATTGCGCGCTCCAAAACGGAGCTCTTTGACGACGCTGACACAGTTGCGCCGTCACCTTAAGGCATCACCAAATAGGGAGGAACAGATGCTTACAATACAGACAACAAAGAAACTGATACTCGCCGGCGCCGCCGCCATCCTGATGAGCAACACTGCAATTGCCGCCGAGATGACGCTCAAACTTGGCCATTTGGCCAATGAACAGAACGCGTGGCACAAGGCCGCGGTTAAATTTGGCGAAGAGCTTTCAACCCTTACCGACGGGCGTATTGAAGTTCAGGTCTTCCCGAATGAAACGCTTGGCAAGGAAATCGACCTGATTAACGGCATGCAGCTTGGTGCTGTCGATATGACAATCACGGGCGAAAGCCTCCAGAACTGGGCGCCCAAGGCCGCCCTTCTTGCTGTGCCTTATGCGTATAAAACGCTTGAAGATATGGATGCTGTTGCCGGTGGTGAGATCGGCGATCAAATCGAACAGCAGATCATCGAAAAGGCGCGTATCCGCCCGATTGCATATTTTGCCCGTGGTCCTCGTAACCTGACCTCGAATCGCGCGATTAAATCCCCTGATGATCTCAATGGCCTGAAAATGCGCGTTCCGAATGTCCCCCTGTTTGTGGATGTCTGGAAAGCTCTGGGCGCGCAACCAACACCGATGGCGTTTTCCGAAGTCTTTACCTCGCTTCAGGCCGGTACGATTGATGCCCAGGAAAACCCGCTTGCTTTGATTGACTCTGCAAGCTTTGACGAAGTGCAGAAATTCGTGAACAAGACGGAACATGTCCGTTCATGGATTTATCTGACCATTTCCGAAATTACCTGGGGCAAATTGTCCGATGATGACAAAGCTGCCGTGATGGAAGCTGCAAGTCGCGCACAAGCCTATGAGCGTGGTCTGTTTGCCGCTGACGAAGAACGTTTGACGCGCGAACTTCAGGAAAAAGGCATGACCTTTGTTGAAATTGACAAAGAAGCCTTTGCCTCAAAAGCCAAAGACGCGGTTCTTGCGAATGTCTCCGACGAAATTCGTCCCATTGTCGAAGATCTTTTCGCGAAGTGATTTCTGCCGGTTCGGTCGCAGCAATGCGACCGAACCTTTTCCGACGGGGAAGTAACGTGTTTTCAGCCAGACTATACGCTTTCATCATTGCTCTTTGCCGGGTCGGAACGGGTGCCGCTTTCGGTGTTCTGATCTGTACGGTTCTGATTCAGGTATTTTCGCGGACTTTCTTGCCCAGCTCTCCGGTCTGGACAGAAGAACTCACCCGCCACGCTCTGCTCTATCTGGCGGCGTTCGGGGTCGGGTTATCTTTCCGTAATGGTGATCTGGTGAATGTCGACATCGTTTGCGAATTATTGCCTTTGCCGGTCCAGCGCGGATTGATGTTTGTGTCTGCTGCACTCACTGCCGGTTTCTGTCTGATTCTGTTATCCCCGGCCTGGATGTTCGTTTCAATTGGTGTCCTTCAGACATCTCCGGCACTTGGAGTCCGGATGGATTTCGTTCATGCCGTTGTTTTTATTTTACTTGCCGTTCTCTGTCTTTTCGCCGTCCTGCGTATGATCCGTATCATCACAGGGGTGTCTGATGGCAAAGCCGAAGATACGACAAAGGACTTCCCATGAGCCTCGCAATTTTATTTGGCGTTTTTGCCCTTGGTCTTGTCATTGGCCTTCCGGTTGCCGTGACATTGGGCCTGTCATCGCTGTGTTATCTTCTGATGGAAGGCATCCCGCTTGTCGTCATCCCGCAAAAGCTGTTTGCCGGGATGGATGTGTTTGTCTTGCTGTGTATTCCGGGCTTCATCCTGGCCGGGAATCTGATGAATGGCGGGGGAATCACGCCGCGTATTGTGCGTTTTGCCAATGCCATGGTCGGATGGATGCGCGGCGGGCTTGGCTTGACCAATGTCACGGGGTCGATGTTGTTTGGCGGTATTTCCGGCACGGCTGTTGCTGATGCGGCGTCAATTGGCGGCATGATGATCCCGGGGATGGTTCGTGCGGGATACACACCTGCATTTTCTGCCGCAGTCACAGCTGCGTCTTCTACGGTTGGTCCGATCATTCCGCCAAGCATGCCGATGATTATTGTCGGTGCTCTTTCTGGTATTTCAGTTGGCAAGATGTTCATTGCCGGTGCCATTCCGGGCATTCTGATGGGGCTGGCGATGATGGTGACGTGTTACATCATTGCCGTAAGACGCAATTTCCCGCACCAACCTTGGCAGGGTGTTGGCGAACTTGCACGCTCATTTACCGGTGCATTCTGGGCACTTGCGATGACTGCCCTGATTGTGGGCGGGCTTCTGAGCGGCATCGTGACCCCGACTGAAACCGCCGTGATCGCCAGCATTTATGCCCTGATTGTTGGCTGCTTTGTTTATCGCGAACTGCCTTTGCGCAAGGTCCCGAAAATCGTTGTCGACAGTGCCGTGACTGCTGCTGCCATTCTGGCCCTTGTCGGGCTTGCAAATGTGTTTGGATGGATTTTGGTTTCCGAACGCATTCCGCAAATGATTTCAGACGCGGTTCTGTCGGTTACCGACAACAAATATGTCGTGATCTTGCTGATCAATCTGGTCTTGCTCGTCGTTGGGATGTTCATGGAAACGATTGCAGCATTGATCATTTTGTTCGTACCGCTTTTGACCCTTGCGACCAATGTCGGCGTTGATCCGATTCATTTTGCGGTATTTGCCGTTTTGAACCTGATGATTGGTCTGACAACGCCACCAGTCGGGATTTGCATGTTCATCTGTGCGAACATTGCAAAGGCACCTGTAACTACGGTGATCCGGGCTTTGATGCCGTTCTTGCTGACCAATATCTTTATTCTGTTTCTCGTTTCCTATATCCCGGCGCTGTCAACTTGGCTGCCGTCCCTGATGGAGTAATCAATGCAAACCCGTGTTTGTCGTTTGTATGGCCAAGATGATCTTCGTATCGACACCGAAGCCACGCCGGACCCGATCGGGGATGAGGTGCTCGTGCGGGTCGGGGCAGGTGGTGTGTGTGGCTCGGACATGCACTACTATTTCGAAGGCGGAATTGGTCAAATCCGGGTGCGTGAACCGATCATCCTTGGCCATGAAGCGGCCGGGACGATTGTTGCACTCGGACCGGATGTATCGGGATTGTCCGTCGGACAAAAAGTCGCGATCAATCCCAGTCACCCTTGTGGCGAATGCAGCTACTGCCAGCAGAACCTGCAACAGCATTGCCTGAACATGAAGTTCTTTGGCTCTGCGATGCCCATGCCCCATATTCAAGGGGCGTTTCGCGATCTGGTCAATGTGCGGCAAGATCAATGCATTGCGGTTGGTCATGACACGGATATCGGTAAGGCGGCCTGCGCCGAGCCACTTGCAGTTTGTTTGCATGCTGTTGCCAGAGCGGGTGATCTTTCGGGCAAAAAAGTTCTGATTACCGGTGCAGGGCCAATCGGCAGTCTGTGTGCCGCTGCGGCCAGACTGGCCGGTGCGCGTGAAATTGTCGTGACAGACCTGCAAGATTTTGCGCTGAATGTGGCCCGGAAAATGGGGGCGACGCATATCGTCAATATTGCGCAGGATCCTGACGGCCTTAAACCCTATGAGGTGGAAAAGGGTCAGTTCGACGTTTGTCTTGAATGTTCTGCTGCTCCTGCTGCCTTGCATACAGCCATCGCTGTTTTGCGCCCGCAAGGTGTGCTGGTACAGGTCGGGGTCGCGGGTGAAATGCCTGTGCCGTTTAATCCGCTGGTTGCCAAGGAACTCACCATCACCGGAACGTTTCGTTTCCATGCAGAGTTTTCCCAAGCCGTGCAGATGATCGACAGGGGCGAAATCGATGTCACCCCGATCATTACCCAGACTTTTCCGCTGCAAGATGCAAAAAGCGCCTTCGAGGTCGCGCGCGACCGCAAACAATCGGTCAAAGTTCAGTTGTCATTTGCAAGTTGAACATATTGCGCCATCCGGAAATAGGGCAGCCACAAAAAGCTTTGTAAACAGGAACGTGGCATCATTGACATGTAACTGAAAAAAGGCGGCAGTGATCCTGACAAGGGTTCTGCCGTCTAATGCATAATTATGCCTGTCAGGCATAAGCTTCGCAGGTTACAATCAGGTCAGATCAGATCTTGTCCAATGAACCATAAGGGTCGCCTTCCCGTGAAGCCGGAACAGTCCAAACCAAGCATCCAAAGCGGCACGCTTTCAAACATTGTTTACGAACGCATTCTTTCGATGATTGCCAATAATGAACTTCCGGTCGGGGCCAAGCTGCCGACGGAACATGTTCTGAGTGAACGGATGGAAGTATCGCGCCCCGTCTTGCGACAGGCGTTAAAGCAATTGCGCGAGGACGGGGTTGTCGTTTCCAGGCGTGGTTCGGGGTCCTATGTCACATGCCGGCCTGAAAGTGCCGTGATGCAATTTGCCCCGTCCGGGTCAATTGCCGACATCCAGAAATCGTTCGAATTTCGCGCCAGTATCGAAAGTGAAGCCGCTTTTCTTGCCGCAGAACGCAGAAGCGAGAAAGACCTCAAACATATTCTGGCGACCATTAACGAACTTGATCTGTGCATTAAAAATGGCAAGCTGGGCACAGAGGTTGACGAAGAACTGCATGAAGCCATCTGTCGGGCATCGGGCAATGATTATTTCGTCCGGGCGCGTGAATCGATCAAAAGCAATATCCTGACGGGGATGAACCTTACCCGCAACCTGTCACTGACCAAGCCGAAAACAAGGCTGGAAACGGTTCAGGCCGAGCATTACGCGATCTATGAAGCCTTGAAAAAACGCGACAAAGAAGCTGCACGCACGGCAATGCGCGTGCATCTTGAAAATGCCCGGGTTCGTGTTTTCGAAAAATCCCCGATCAGTGCCTGAGTATTGCGGATGGGGCGGGGCCGCCCCGGCTTTCGGGGTGGGTATCTCTAGTCTGGCTGTTTGGTGCGGTTGTTCCAGCCATGGGCTTCCATGAAGTCTTCCCGACGCGGGGTAAAGGCATCAAACAGCACCCCTTCTTCAAGGCAGATGCAGCTGTGATAGGCATTTGACGGGATCAGCATGGCATCGCCGGGCGACAAATCACGGGTTTCATCGCCAACGGTAAAGCGAAACTTGCCCGATGCAACATATGTGGTCTGTGTGTGCGGATGATTGTGCCACAGACCTTCGCCACCTTCTTCGAAACGAAACTCGACCATCATCAGGTCTTCGTTTTCACACAAAATGCGACGACGTGCGCCCGGGCCCGATGTCATCCATTCCGAAGGTTTGTCCGAATTTACAATCATTGTCTGACCTCTTGTCGGTATCCGAACCAAGCGTTGCGCCGCAACGGCTGGTTGTGAACAAAAAAGGGGCCCGGCATCTGTACCGGGCCAAGTTAAGGGTCTCGGGAGACCCGTCTGTCAGCGCAGGTTGCGCAGAGACTCATTTCAAAGCTTCATGCACGGCCCAACAACATGTTGCGATCCTGGCATTTACGCCACCAGCGCCCCCAATTGTGTGATCACATTCCCCGAAAGCCTTGCCCCCTGATCGATCGATTTGGCCAAATCGCCGGTGGTCAAATATGTCGTAAGGAACCCGGCATTAAAGGCATCGCCGGCGGCGGTGGTATCAATCGGGTTGTCAATTTTCTGCGGGGTAAAGGCAATGGATTGCCCTGTTGCGTCACGGGCGATCATTTCATTGCCGCCATTTTTGACGACAACGACTTTGGCCGCGCCATATCGCGCCATGGTTTCGCCGGGTGACCGATCGCCGAAATGCGTTTCTTCATCTTCAAAGGACGGCAAAACAATATCGGCAAGATCACTGGCTTTCTGGATCACGTCACGCATCACCTGTGCGTCTTCCCAAAGATGCGGGCGCAAATTCGGATCAAAGGCAATGATGCTGCCATTCTGGCGCGCCTCGGCCATTTCGGCCAAAAACCTGTGGCGCAATGCGGGCGCAAGAATGGCAAGTGTAATGCCCGAAAAGAAAACAGCCCCTTGCCCCTGAAGCGCGCCTCTCAGGGCGGCCGGATCATCGATCAAATGACGCGCAGCCGACGCAGACCGCCAATAGGAAAAACTGCGTTCTCCGTGATCAAGGCGCACGATATACAAGCCCGGTGCCGCCCCTTTGATCTTGATAATATGTTTCTGGTCAATGCCCGATCGCGCAAAAAACTTGAGCATTTCCGAAGACCAGTGATCATCGCCAACCGCCGTGAAATAGCCCACTGTCCAGTCACCTGAAAGCGCGCGCCGCGCATACCAGGCGGTATTGAAAGTGTCGCCAGCAAAACCTGATTTGAATTCACCGTTTTCAAGCGGTGACAATTCAATCATGCATTCCCCGATATGAAGAATGGATTTGTTGGTGATGTTCACACTATGCTCCTGATCTGCCGCATATAAAGGAAGGCCACCGTCGGCCAAAAACCAACGGTGACACACACTTCCCTATCAGGGCATCAATTGGCCGCCATTGACTTCGATGGCCTGACCGGTGATGTAACCGGCAAGTTCATCTGACGCGAGAAACAGATACGCCCCGACGCAATCTTCCGGGGTGCCCAGACGCTTCATCGGAATGCTTGCGGTAATGTTCTCAAGAACTTCCGGGCTAGTATGCTTTTTATGGAACAGGGTATAGATCGTGCCCGGCGATACCGAATTGACGCGGATGCCATCGCCGGCATGTTCCTTGGCATAGGTTTTCACAAGGTTCTGTACCGCTGCCTTTGATGCGGCATAGAGGCTGGCACCGGCACCGCCACCAACCTTGGAGGCAACAGACCCGGTAATAACGATATTGCCCTTGGATTTCTTAAGGTGCGGCAATGCTGCCGAACAGGTCGAGACAACCGAACGCACATTAAGATCCATCACGCTTTCATAGAATTCATCGGACATCTCGCCAAGGCCGACACGGCCAACCAGACCACCGGCATTGCATACCAGAACATCGATGCGGCCAAATTTGGCAATGACATCTTCGACCATTTTCCGTGCTGCTGCCGTATCGCGCAGATCGGCCGGAAACAGTTCTGCTTCGCCGGATTTCGCGGTGATTTCAGCAAGAACTTCCTTGGCCTCTGCGTGGCTGGAGCCATAGTTGATCGCAACTTTTGCGCCGCTTGCGGCAAAGCCTTTGGCCACAGCAGCGCCAATGCCGGTGCTGGCGCCGGTGACAAGGACAACCTTGTTTTCAAAGCTAATCGTCATTGTGTAATCCTCAGTTTGAATGCGTTGGGTGACGCAGGGCGTCCCTATCGAAGGGACGCTTCGTATTTCTTGCGGTTTTCTTCGTTTGGCGGATAAAGGCCGATGATGCTTTCGCCCTTGGAAACCTGCTCATAGACATAGGCCTCAAAGCGTTCCATTTGCGGCAGAACCTCTGCCAGTTCGTCAACAAGATGCAGCGGAACAACGACCACGCCATCCCCGTCACCAACAATCAGATCGCCCGGGAAAACCGGTGCGCCGCCACATCCGATCGGCACATTGATGTCAATGGCCTGATGCAAGGTCAGGTTGGTCGGCGCAGACGGCTTTGCACAGAAAGACGGCATGGATAATTCTGCGATCGTATCGGCATCGCGCAGGCCGCCATCGGTGACGATGCCTGCACATCCACGCACTTCAAGGCGCTTGGCCAGAATGCTCCCCGCCGAGGCCGCATCCGAATTCTGGCGGCAATCCATGACAAGAACATGGCCAGACGGGATCGTCTCGACCGCATGGCGCTGCGGATGCACCGGGTCTTTGAAGACGTCAAGCGTGTTCAGATCTTCACGCGCCGGGATATAGCGCAGGGTAAAGGCCTGGCCGACCATCCGCGGATGGTTTTTTGAAAGTGGTGCAACACCTTGAACAAAGTTGTTGCGAATGCCGCGTTTGAAAAGCTGCGTGCACAGGCTTGCGGTAGAGGCGGACCGAAAGATATCGAGAACCTCTTGGCTGATCAAAGTCGATTGCATGGAGAATTCTCCTAAAACTAACTCTGCAGGACGGGTAAGTGGACAGCTGCGTAGTGCTGAAACCGATCGCGTGCCTGCTACTCCAGAAGGGATGGCAAGAACATTGAAACCGACGGGATAAAGGTCACCAGGATCAATGCTCCAAGCATTGCGAGATAAAATGGCCAGATCGTCCGCAGGGCTTTTTCGATTGGAACTTTACCCACAGCACAGCCAACAAACAGACAGGTTCCCACCGGCGGGGTACACAGACCCAGACCAAGATTGACCAGCATCATGATGCCAAACTGTACCGGATCCATTCCGATAGATGCGGCAATCGGCAGGAAAATCGGCGTACAAATCAGGATAAGTGCGGCCATATCCATGATCATGCCGAGCGCAAGCAAAATGACATTAAGCATGATCAGAATCATGATCGGGTTGTCGGAAATGCCCAGCAACGTGTCGGTCATGAGTTTCGGCACCTGATAGAAGGCCAGCAAATAGGCAAATGCACTTGCGCAGCCGATCAGGATCATCACGACGGATGTCGTGCGCACCGCGCTAAGCAAGCATTCAACAAAGGCCTTCCAGCTTAGCGACCGATAGACCAGTGCCGTCAGGACAAAGGCATAAATGGCCCCGAATGCCCCGGATTCTGTAACCGTAAACACGCCCGAAAGAACGCCGCCAACAATGATCACGGCGGTGAAAAGACCGGGCAGTGCCGCTGCTGCTGCCGTCAGGACAAAGGCAAATCCCGGGAACGGTTCCGCAGGGTACCCGGCCTTGATGGCAAGGATATAGGCGGCAATCGCCAACAGGACGCACATCAGGATGCCGGGAATAACACCGGCCAGGAACAACTCGGAAATCGAAATTCCGCCGCCGGCTGCCACAGCAAAGATAATCATGTTGTGGCTCGGCGGGATGACAACGCCCGCGATCGAGGATGTCACGGTGACATTCACCGCATAGTCACCCTTGTATCCTTTTTCCTTCATGGCCGGGATGATCAACGAGCCCAGCGCAGAAATATCTGCAATCGCCGAACCCGATATCCCGCCAAACAGCATGCTTGAAAAGATATTAACTGTTGCCAGGCCACCGCGCACGCGCCCGACCAGAGCAGAGGCAAGACGCACAAGACGAAGCGCAAGCCCGCCATGCAGCATCAATTCGCCGGCAAAGATAAAGAACGGAATTGCCAAAAGCGAAAATACCGAAACGCCAGAAACAATCCGCTGGAATGTTAGCAGTGCCGGAAAACCTTCGAATGCAAAGGTTGCCGCCGCCGCCAGACCCATTGCGAAAGCGACGGGTATTCCGATGACAATACTGACGCCAAAGACGCCTAATAAAATAGCCAGGCCCATATCACTCCCCTACATTTTTGCTTATGAGTTTGACAGACGTATTCAGGAGTTCAGCCAAGGCCTGTGATGCGGCAAAAACAAACATCAGGCCGCCACAAATAATCACTGGTAATGTCCGAATACTTTCCGGGACGTTGAGCATGGGGAGTTTGGTTGACCAACCGAACTCGAACAGTTCGATGCTGCCTGTCATCATGACATATCCAAACACGGCGATGGCAACACGCGTGACGAATACAAGCGGACGCCGAATGACAGAAGGCATGGCATCGCGCAAAAAAGCCATTCCAAGATGTCTGTCTTCAAACACACCCGACGCAGAGGCAAGGAACGTAATGTAAACAATCAGCACAAGTGCCAATTGTTCGACCCAGGTCGGTGTCGCATTCAGAACGTAACGCCCCAGAACAAGCCAACCAAATGTCACAATCAGAACCACCAGAGCACAGCAGCACACGAACAGGTTCACACGATTGATCCACTCAAACAGCACTTGCAGACGTGCTGCTATCTTTTCCAGAACCAGCAAAGCAGATTACTCCGACAGATCAGAGGTGGTTCACGTGACGCAGTGTCACGTGAACCACTCCAGAAAACGCGATTACAACTCAGTCGGAATTGCGCATCATGTTGACCAAATCCGAAAGTTCCGGATTTTCTTCAAGGAACTGGGCATAAACCGGCTCCATGGCGGCCTGGAACGGTGCCTTGTCGGCAATTTCGTTCACTTTAACGCCAGCCTCGATAACCTTTTTCATGCTCTGTTCTTCGCGCTCGGCCCAAAGTTTACGCTGAAGAGCAACACTGTTGGTCGCAGCTTCCTGCACAATGGCCTGATCTTCCGGCGAAAGCTCGTCCCAGGTGCGTTTGCTCATGCACAGGCACTCGGGAATGATGAGGTGTTCGGACAAGGAGAAGTAACCGGCAACCTCATGATGGTTGGTCGATTCGTAGGACGGCGGGTTGTTTTCCGCACCATCGACAATACCGGTCTGAAGCGCGGTATAAACCTCGCTAAAGGCCATCGGCGTAGCGTTACCACCCATCGAGTTGACCATGCCGACAAACAGGTCGTTATTCATGACGCGAACCTTCAGGCCCTTCACGTCATCCGGTGTGTTGATCGGGTGTTGGGAATTATAGAACGAACGCGCACCGGCATCATAATAACCCAATGCAACGATGCCCTTGGCTTCAAGACCTTTGCCGATGGCTTCGCCCGCAGCGCCATCCATCAGACGATGCATCTGGTCGACGCCTTTGAAAATAAACGGAAGGGAAACAACGTTTGCTTCCGGAACAGCCTGCCCCATCGGGCCGAGGCTGAAGACACCAAAGTTGATGATGCCAAGACGGGTCTGCTCGATCGCATCTGGCTGTGAACCCAGAACCCCGCCATGAAAGACTTTCGCGCCAAGACGGCCGTCGGTCTTTTCGCTGATTTCCTTGGCAAAGGCTTCCATGCCGTGGGAAACCGGATAATCCTCAACGTGGATGTTCCAGCCGGTCCATTCTTTGGCATTTGCAGATGCGCCGATCATCAGGACCGGGGCCATCAGCATGGCCATCAATGCAGCAGGAGCTTTGAAAGAATACTTCTTGAACGATGACATATTATGTCTCTCCCTGATTTTTATCTCTGCCGGAAAAGGCAGTGAAAAATTTCTAGCTCAAAATTCAACTGCCAGCAACAAATAATTTACAACTTTTTACAACTTTGCTTTTGGGGTAACTCGCAAAACGGGCATAATAGATTGTTATCAGGGGATTTTGTTAATAGCCTAAAGTATTAGACGGGCTGTCTGGGCAGAATAGTTGTCAAAATTTGTTTGGTCTTTGAGGGGGTTAGAGATAGTATCTCTTTCGGGAAAAGACTGATCACGATTTGACCATGACGCCATGTCACCACCTGATATCTGTTTGAGTACACGACAATGAAACGCCCCGATCCGTTCCGCAAAAAAATGACCCGAACAGAGACTGTCACAGCACAGCTTAAAAACCATATCAGCCAGGCCAATTTGCAGCCCGGTGATGCGCTGCCCAAAGAAAAAGAGCTTTGTGCCCAGTTCAATGCCAGCCGCACTGTCATCCGCGAGGCACTGGCAACCCTGAAAGCCGACGGGATGGTGGTTGCCAAACATGGTGTCGGGTTTTTCGTGGCATCTCCTGCCATCGTACCATGTGACGAACCATCGGGATTCGATCTTGGCGATCTGAGCAACGTCTCGTCGGTTCTGAATGTTCTGGAATTGCGCAAAGGTGTTGAAGCAGAGGCCGCCGCCCTTGCCGCCCTGCGGCGGTCGCCGGCGCAACATGCCCATATTCAGGAATGTTTCGAGAAACTCAAAGCCGCGCTCCAGACCGAACAGGCCGATTCGTCACTGCCCGATTACCAGTTCCATCAGGCCATTGCCAAGGCAACCAACAACCCCGTCTATGTGAGTTTTCTGGAATACGTCATTGAAACGGCAATGGCACAGGCATTCGAAATTGGCTACGGGGCCAACGAGTCCCGTCGACTGGATCGCATCGATATCTTGCTGGATGAACATTGGCAAATCGTCGAGGCCATCTCAGAACAGTCCCCCGATAAAGCGCGGATGGCCATGCATGATCATCTGGAAAAAAGTGCTGCGCGCTTTGGCATGATGGACCGATATAAAGGGGTGTGATGCCTCTCGATGTATCGCTTCTTCGGGATGTTATAATTATGTGACAGCCGGTTCTGTCCTTTTTCGTTCCCTGTCAGAATGCTATTGCTCAGAGACCCTCATGGACGGGAGTAATGCAGCAATGAAGGAAAACCAGACGACGATCATCCGCAACTGCGCCCGCGCGGTGATCATTCGTGACGGCGCCATTCTTCTGCTGCACAAACAAAACCCGTCTTACGGGACGCGATATGTTTTGCCCGGTGGTGCCCAGGATGAAACCGAAACACTGAAAGCTGCCCTCTTGCGCGAATGCCAGGAAGAACTGGGGACGCGCGTCATGGTCGGTGATTTATTGTGTGTGGCGGAAAATTTCAAACCAAAAAGCACTGATCAAAACTTGATAAAACATTCAATTGAGTTTCTTTTTTATTGCGAAGTTCCCGTTGATTATGTCGCGGCAAACGGCCCCGCACCGGACAAGAACCAAACCGATGTTTTCTGGCTGCCCTTGCGGGATTTGGCAACGGCCCCGGTTTTCCCGGTCGATTTGCGCCAAATCCTGACCGATAATGCCGCCAAACGACCGCTTTATCTTGGGCAGATCACATGACCGCAGCCCTGTCCGCCCCGTTACGCGATAATTTCCGGTTTCTGTGGCGCGAAGCCGGTTCGCAGGTCGCCATGCTGCGCGATGCGCTGGAACAGGGGTCGATTGATCTGGCGCGCAAGGTCATTGATCGCAGCGGCTATGCCGATAATCTTAAAATGCGGGTGCGCGATGGCTGTATCACCGCCATCATGCAGGCACCAAAATCAAGCCCGGATGCCTTGATGTTGCGCGCGGTGGAATCCATTGCCATCGATCTTGAACGCCTGACACGTCTATGCCGCGATTGCGTCAAGCAATATGAAACCCTGCAAAATGTTCAGCGCCGCAAACGGCGCGGCCATGCGGCCCTGCTGGCCCATGTCGAACAGGGTCTGGAACTGATGGAACAGGCCATTGATGAAAGCGACACGGCCACAGCGCTCAAGGCGATCAAGGTCAAAAACCGGATCGATGAAGATTACAAACAGCTTATCGGCGCCTGTAATGCTGATCTGCGCAACCGCAAAGACCCGCCAATCGTCATTGCATCCATCTTCATGGCCCAGCGCATCGAAGAGATGGGCGTGATTATTCAAGACATGGGTGATGCTGTAATATCGGCCAATATGGGCCAACAGCTGACTACAGATCGCTATCGTTCCTTGTCGGAAACGGTCAAACGCCTGCGCGGCAACCGCAAGACCAAAGATCTCAGCATTGAACCCTTGGCCCAGACCCGGTCGGGCAGCGCCATTTCGGGTGTCGCCGATCTTGGGGCGGATGATGACAGCTATATCGCCGTGTTCAAGGATGGCAAACGCCGCAAGCTTAAGGAAGAACGTCAAAAGGTTGATCGCTGGAATGCGATTTATCCCGGCTTGGCGCCCAAAATCCTGTCTTTCTATAAAAAACAGGATCAGGCCGCCCTGTTGATCGAACATTTGTCGGGCATGACATTCGAACAGATCCTGTTGCAGGAAGATCCGGCCTTGCTTGACGAAGCCTTCAAGGCGCTCAAAAAGACATTGCGCTCTGTGTGGCGTGAAACCCGTGTCAAAAAGCCGGTGCCAGCCCTTTATATGGCCCAGTTGGCCAAACGGATGGATGCCGTTTATGCCATTCATGGCCGTTTCAAGGATGATGGCTGTACGATTGCCGGGCAGGCGGTGCCATCCTTTGACGCCTTGATCAAGGCCTGTGCCGCGCGTGAAGCCAAACTTAAAAATCCCTATACGGTTCACATTCACGGCGATTTCAATTTCGATAACATCATTTACGACCGCGAAACCCGCGCCATTCGCTTTATCGATCTGCATCGGTCAACGGATATGGATTTCCTGCAGGATGTGTCGGTCTTTATGGTATCTGGCTATCGTTTGCAGGCGCTTGACGCCGAACGCCGCCGCCGGGTGCATCTGATCACATCCGATTTTTATGGTTTCGCGCGGCGTTTTGCCCAAAAGGCCGGGGATGATACCTTTCAAATCCGGCTTGCGCTGGGATTGGCGCGGTCCTTTGCGACATCGACACGCTTTATTCTCGATAAGTCGCTTGCACGCAGCATGATGCTCCGGGCCCGGTTCCTGATGGAACGTGTTGCCGCATCCGATCCGCGCAAACCCGCCGATTTCAAAGCCCCGTTCGAGGATCTGTTCATTGATAAATAAGAAAATCGCCGTTATCGGCATTCCGGGAAAATGGTCGACCGAGGCACTGGCAGACGCGCTTGAGGCAAAAACAGGCTTTCGTCTTGTTGTCGATATGGCCGATGTCACCGCCGACCTTGCAACCGGCACGGTCATGGCAAACGGGATCGATCTTGGCAGTCTTGACGGGGTGGTGGTCAAAAAAATCACCGAAACCTATAGCCCGAACTCCCTTGATCGACTGGAACTTCTGCGTCTGGTCGAGGCCGCAGGCACCCGCGTCTTCAGCCCGGCTGTCAACATCCTGCGCCTGATTGACCGGCTGGCCTGTACGGTCACCTTGCGCAATGGGGGCATTCCCATGCCCGAAACACGGGTTACGGAAAATGTTGAACATGCCATGGCCGCAGTAAAGGCATTTGGCGCCGCCGTCTTCAAACCGCTTTATTCGACCAAGGCACGCGGCATGACGGTGATCACTGCCGACCAACCCGATGACGCCATCCGCACCGCAATCACGGCGTTTAGGGCCGAAAACCCGATGATGTATATCCAGCGCAAACTGGACCTTCCCGGTCAGGATCTTGGATTGGTATTTGTCGGCGGGGTGTATCACGGGGCCTATGCCCGTGTTGCCAAGGGGGATGTCTGGAACACCACAATCCATAGCGGTGGCAAATACGCCCCGTTTGAATGTGATGCGGATGTGGTTGAAATGGCCCGTCGGGCGCAGGCCCTGTTTGACATGGATTTCACCACCGTTGATGTCGCACTGACCAACGAAGGCCCGATTGTCTTTGAAGTATCCGCCTTTGGCGGCTTCCGCGGTGCCAAGGACGGCATCGGCATTGATGCCGCCGCCCTGTATGCCGACCATGTTCTGGATGCCCTGTCATGACCGATCCACAATCGCGATTGTCTGCAAACGTTATTGCCGAACGCTTGGCAGGCGGGCAGGCGTTGCTGCCCGGCGGGTTGCTGCTGGGTCTGGATGATATGACACTTCGGGTGCGCTCGAACTCTGCAGCACTTCTTGAAAACTTGCAGGCCTATTTCAGCCATATCGTGATCGCGGATGCAGATGCTGATACCGATACGGTCATTGATCTCCATGCCTTTGAATGTGCTGCACCCGACCTGTCACTTGATTATGTCGATTGGCCACGCGAAGCGGGCAAAGCCGGGCGCAAGGATGCCTTTTTCGATCTTGTTGACGGGCGAGTTGTCCAAAAGGTCCGCACCGGCATGGTATTCCTGCAAAGCAAAGATCACCGGATTGCCGCCGGTCCCTGTCTGGAAAACGACAATCAGGTGATCAATTTCATCAACGCCCAATATATGAACATGTTGCAACAGAACGGCTGGTCGATCTGCCATGCTGCCGGTCTGGTGCGCAATGGCTGTGCCTTGGGGCTGGCGGGTTTTTCGGGCGGTGGCAAATCGACCTTGATGTTGCATATGCTGGCCAATAGCGGCACGGCCTTTCTGACCAATGACCGTTTGTTTGCCAAACGCGATGGCGCATCTGATGATGGGCCAAAGGTCTGGGCGGCGGGCATTCCGAAATTGCCGCGCATCAATCCCGGTACGGCGCTTAATAATCCGCTTCTTGGCGATATTGTCGATGCCGAACGCCGCACGGAACTGGCATCTCTTTCCAAGGCCGAGCTTTGGGATATCGAAGAAAAATATGACGTCGATATCAATCAGGTCTATGGCACTGGTCGCATCATCGGGCGCGCGCCGCTATGTGGTTTCGTGATCCTGAATTGGGCCCATGACAGCACCGCCCCGACCAAGATCACTCCGGTCGATCTTGCCCGACGCCGTGATCTGCTGGCAGCAGTCATGAAATCGCCCGGCCCGTTCTATCAGCGCGCCGACGGCTCGATGTATGAAAGCGATGCGGTTCTTGCTGCCGAACCCTATCTTGCGACTTTTGCCGGGGTGCCGGTCTATGAGGTCACCGGGCAGGTCGATTTTGACCGGATCGCCCGGCAATGTCTGGCACTTTTCGATGATCAGGGTGGGCTACCATGACCCGTGAATTGCTGATCATGCGCCATGGCAAGGCAAAGGACCCGCTCGGCATTGCCGATCGTGACCGCCCGCTTAAAACCCGGGGAAAACGACAGGCCCAGCGCATTGGCGCGTGGCTACAGGAAAATGCGTTATTGCCCGATGTGACCGTTGCCTCACCCGCCGAGAGGGCCTTGGTCACGGCGCAAAAAATGCTTAAGGCCGGGGGCATGCATGCCCATGATATCAGGAAGGACGCGCGGGTTTATAACGCCTCCTACACAACTCTGCGCGATCTGCTTGCCTCTTTCCCGGCCCAACCGGATCGGATCATGATTGTCGGCCATAACCCGGGCCTTGAAGATCTGGTGCGCTATCTGGCGCCGTCATCGCTGCCGGTAACAGCCGATGGTCTGCTTCTTAAAACCGGAACGCTCGTTCATCTTGCCCTTCCAGATGATTGGCGCGATTTACCCGTCGATAGTGCGAAAATCATCAATTACGTCCGACCAAATTCCCTTCCGGAATCCTTTCCGTTTGAAACCGACAGGGGCCGGGAATGGCGCGACCGACCGGCGTATTATTACACGCAATCTGCGGTGATCCCCTATCGTTGGAATGCACAAGGGATGATCGAAATCCTTGTCATCACATCCAGCAGCAAGGGCCACTGGGTCGTGCCCAAGGGCATTCATGAACCGGGATTAAGCGAACAAGACTCAGCCGCGATCGAGGCCGAGGAAGAGGCAGGCGTGCGCGGTCGCGTGCATGACACGCCCATCGGCAGCTACGCCTATGACAAATGGGGCGCGACCTGTAGCGTCTCGGTCTATCCGATGGCGGTCACCAAAGAATTGCCCGATGCAATCTGGGAAGAAAGCCACCGGCAGCGTCGCTGGGTTACCCCGGATGTCGCGGCCCGACACATCAAAGAACAGGCGCTTAAGGCGATCATTCTTGATTTTGCCGCCACGCAACAAAGGGAGGCAGACTGACCATGGCCAGACATTTTGCCGCCCTTGTGCGCCATGGCGATTATCATCAACGCGCAAATGCACCAAGCGCGCATCAACCCTTTGCCCTGACCACACGCGGCGAAGAACAGGCGCGCGATGCTGCCCAGACGCTGTGCGCTCTGGCAACTGATCTGGGGACTGAAATTGATCCCGTGATTGACAGCTCGCACATGCTGCGCGCCTGGGCAACCGCCGACATTATTGCGACCGCGCTCAGGGGTGATTTCTCGATCAGCTGTCATGACGCGCTGGCCGAACGCAGTGTCGGGGCGTTGGCCAATTTGACCGTTTCGGAAATCAATCAGATTGTCGATGCCGACCCGCGCTTTGACCCGCTGCCGGAAAACTGGAAATCCGACAGCCATTTCTGCCTGCCGTTTCAGGGGGCTGAATCGCTGATGCAATCCGGTGAACGGGTGGCAAGCCATCTGATCGACCGTATGGATGATCTGCCTGCATCTGACACGCTTAAGGTTTTTGTCGGTCACGGCGCGTCATTTCGCCATGCCGCCCATCATCTTGGTGTGCTGGCATTTGACGATATCGCAGCGCTCAGCATGTATCACGCCCGCCCGGTGGTGCTGGAATATCGCGGCGATGGCACATGGCGCCATGTGGCCGGCGATTGGAAAATCCGCGCCAAAGCCGAACCGGTAATGGATTAGGGCTATGACACAAACGACCACACATCAGAATGCCGAAATCGACGTGGCCCTGCCCCATTACAAAGGCCCCTGGCCGTCATGGCTTTATCCGGAATTGCCGCGTGAAGCGCGCGACTGGACCTTTGGCGGTGATAAATCATTTGGCGAGGAAAATGGTGATCGCAAATTGCTGCTTGGCGAACTTGACCGCCTGACAAAGCGCAAATTATGGACCTGGCCCAAACGGCCGATCCTGTTCTTTTCCGATATGCATGCGGACCGAAAGGCGTTTGTGGCCTCCCTTGTCGCGTCGGGCGGGGTGCGGCGCACCGGGCCGGGGGCCATGAATTTCCGCCTGACCAAACTCGGGCGTCAGGCCACCTTCATCATTGGTGGTGACTGTTTTGACAAGGGCCCGCATAACCTCAAACTTCTGCGTGCCATCCGCCGCCTGATCGAGCTTGATGCACGGGTGCGCATTCTGGCGGGCAATCATGATGTCCGAAATCTTTTGGGCATGCGGGCGGTCAGTGACGGGGAAACGGTCGATCATCGCAATGATCATTTCTTCCTGCGTCTTGGTCCCAAGGTGGTGCCGCTTCTGGTCGAAATCCGCGACAGTTACATGACCGGCCGCCACGCACTTGATGGCCTCCCCGATGAGGATGAATGCCGTCGCCGTCTTTTCCCGCATCCAAGTTGGTTTGCCGCCTTTCCGAAAATTGCCGCCGATCACTTGCCAGCAAAGCAGATCGATGTGGAACTTAAACGCATCAAAAAGAAAATGATCAGCTTCGAGCCCGCCTGCGCCGAAGCCGGGCTTTCCATGCGCCAGGTCTATGGGGCCGTGTTGAAATGGCGCGAATTGTTCCTGGAATCCGATGGCGAATTTTACTGGTTTTTCAAGCGCATGCGTCTTGGCTATCACGTCGGGTCGTTCATGTTTGTCCATGCCGGTTTTGATGATGCCATGGCCGATCTTTTACATGCCGATGGTGCAAAGGCGCTGAACCGGCAGTTTCGCGATGCCTTGTTTGGCGAACCGTTTGATCTGTATTACGGTTCCATTGCCAACACGGTGCGGACCAAATACCGGTCCATCGACAAATCCCTTAGCCCCGATGGCGCGCAAAAAATCCATGATAGCGGCATTCACGCCATCATTCATGGTCATCGCAACCTGTTGAACGGGCAACGCATCATGTTGCGCCGTGGCCTGATCAATTTTGAATGTGATGCCACCGTCGATCAGCATTCCCGCCACAAAGAAGGCCTGCGCGGGGCGGGGGCGGCGGTTACCGTGGTTCATCCTGACGGGCATATTCTGGCCATCAGTACCGACTTCCCCTATGCCAAGGCGTTCGAGCCAAAACGCACCCTGACGGCCCTTCGCACTGCGCTCAAGCTTGATGACAAAAGCGGAAAAACAAACCGATGAAACAGATCAAGAAAAAGTTCAGCCACGATTCCCTGCAAGATGCCAATTCGATCAAGGCGATCCTCAAAGCCATCACCACCGGGCTGGGCAAGGGCAAGATCGTGCTCAGCGATGATCAGGATGAAATCATCCTCAAACCCGAAGGCCTTCTGAATCTGAAGGTTTCCGCATCAGAAGACGAAGACCGAAGCAGCCTTACCTTACGCGTAAGCTGGCATGCGGATCGCGATGTGCCCAAAAACCGGAAACTGGTGGTTGGCGAAAACAAATAAGCCCCCCGGATAGAGGCAAACGGGCCCGCGCAAACAGGCCCGTTTTGATATGGTTTTTATCCAACCACGTTGAATTCCGGCCCATAGGGATAGCCGGTAATGTTTTCATTGCCATCCTCGGTGATGACCAGAATATCGTGTTCGCGATATCCCCCGGCACCGGGTTTTCCTTCGGCAATGGTCAACATCGGCTCCATGCTGATCACCATGCCGGGCTCAAGAACCGTGTCGATATCTTCACGCAATTCAAGCCCCGCTTCACGCCCGTAATAATGCGACAGCACGCCAAAGCTGTGCCCGTAACCGAATGTGCGATATTGCAGCAAATCGCGCTCGGCAAAAAAGGCGTTGATCTTTTCGGTCACCTCCGCACAGGACGCACCGGGTTTAAGCAAACTCATGCCATATTCATGGGCCGCCACATTGGCGTTCCAGATTTGCAGGCTGGCGTCATCGACCTCGCCGACAAACATCGTGCGTTCAAGGGCGGTGTAATAGCCCGAAATCATCGGAAAGGTATTAAGTGACAGGATATCACCGCGCTTAAGTTTGCGGGCGGTGACCGGGTTATGCGCCCCGTCGGTATTGATGCCCGACTGGAACCAGACCCAGGTATCGCGATATTCCGCATCCGGGAAACGCTTGGCGATTTCAAGTTCCATCGCATCGCGCCCGGCCATGGCAACGTCAATTTCGCGCACACCTTCCCGGATCGCATCCTTGATGGCATAGCCCCCCACATCGGCAACCTGCGCCCCATGGCGGATCAGGGCGATCTCGGCGGGCGATTTGTGCATGCGTTGGCGCATGGTGGCGGGTGCAATGTCCTGGCTGCTGGCGGGCTTAAGGAATTCATCCAGAAGCGCCTTTTGCGCCAGACTGATATGATCGCCTTCAAAGCCGATCACTTTGCCCGGCCCGGTAACAGACAGGATGGCGCGCCAGTAATTGTTTCGCTGCCAGTCGGTATAGGTGATGTTATCGCCATGGCAACGTCGCCACGGCTGGGCGGCATCAATACCGGCACTGATTGTCACACTTTCGGATGGTGTCACGACAAGCGCATAGGGCCGGCCAAAGGCGCAATACAAAAAGCCCGAATAATAGGCGATGTTATGCATCGATGTGAAAACACAGGCCTCAACACCCGTGTCCGCCATGATTTTGCGCAGGCCTGTCAGGCGGGCATCATATTCGCTGGCCTCAAACGGCAGCACGCGGTCACCTTGGTGAAAACGGTAAAATTCCGGGCGATCCATAAACGAGTTCCCTCTTTTGGGCGCAGCCGCCAAAAGGGGACAAAGACCTCCCCTTGTGCACACTGCGACAAAGCAAGATCCCGGCGTTCAGGATATCAATGGTGATGAGATGGGCGCGTGTTTCAGGTCGGTTTTAAAAATCGCTATCACGCTGGCGACGCCATCGCCTGCCCGTGGAAAACTATTGGCATAAGTGCCGCCCTTGGCAAGAAAAATATGATTGCGCCGGTTGGCGGACCGGTCTTTGCAATGTTTCCCGCAGGTTGGGATGTCTCTGATCAACCCTAACCAGCTGGTTTAAAATATTTTCTTAACAGCTTGGTGCTTTACTGCCGAAGAATAGCACAAACGCGAGCAAAACGGACATTCGCCGTGGCAGAAGAATACGACGACGACGAAAACGAAAACGGCACCGAAAATGATAACGGCGCGGGGGGCCGCACTGCTGCCCAGTCGGCAATGCGCCGCATCGCCGAAAAGGAACTGCGCGAAATCAGACGACGCCAGCGGCGCAAACGCATGATTTTGACCAGCTCCTGCGTCATACTGGTGTTTCTGAGCCTGTTTGGCATTACCTTTTCCATCGGTGCCAATCTTGATCTCAGCCGCAATATGATCCGCAGCCCGGAAATCCGCATCCTCGGGTATGACGGCGCGCTGCTTGAAACCGTCAAGGGCCGCTATAGTCAGGATGTCTCGCTGACGACCTTGCCCGAACGTATCCAGAATGTCTTTGTCGCCGCGACGGACCCGGAATTTTATGATCATTTCGGGGTGCGCGGTGCGGATTTTGCCCGCATTTTTACCAGCCGGGAAATTCCGGGATCGACCATTACCATGCGGGTCGCGCGCAGTTTCTTCAAGAACAAGGAAAACGGCCCGGGCCGACATATGCAGGAATTCCTTGTCGCGCTTTGGCTGGAAATGAATTTTTCCAAGAAAACCATTCTGCGCAGCTACCTTGAACGCACTTATGTCGGGCGCGGCATTTTCGGCATTTCTGCGGCATCACGCCTTTGGTACGGCAGCCCGGCAGAACGCATGACCCTGCATCAGGCCGCCGTTCTGGCCGCTGCCATGAACGATCCGAAAACCTTCAATCCGTTGTTCCACCCGCGTGAAACCGCGGCCGAAGCCAACAAGATCCTTGCCCGTCTTGCGCAATACAAATTCATCGAGGCAGACCGCGTTTCGGCCCTGAGCCTGCTGGAACCGAAAATGGATGTCCAGTATGACGAAAATGTCCTGTCGGGCTACGTGGTTGATATGGTGCTCGAAGAAGTCGCCGATATTGTCGGCTATGCCAGCCGCGATATCGATGTGCTTACCAGCATCGACTGGAAAATTCAGAAACTGGCACAGGATGTTGTACCCGAAGTTGCCCAGGTGCGCCTTAAACCGCGCGGCGCAAATCAGGTCGGCCTGCTATCCATAAGCCCCGAAGGCCGCATTCGTGCGCTGATTGGCGGCATGGATTATTCACCCTATCAGCCCAACCGCGTGACCGAAGTCCGCCGATCTGCCGGGCGGATGATCAAAATCGCCACCTATTACTATGCGCTCAATGAAAACAGCGATCCCGCGCAATGGGTGCGCGATAACCGTATGGCCGTTGGCGGCTGGCGTCCGATCAATCCGGACCATGAATATAAAGGCATGATTTCCCTGCGCGAAGCATTCGTGCGTGACGTCAATACCGTGCCGACCAGTCTTGCCGATCATTTCGGATTGTTGAAGGTCCGCGAATACGCCCACAAAATCGGTATCAAAAGCCCGCTTTCAAGCGATATCCGAACCGTGGTCGGGCTTGATCCGGTCACGATCCGCGATGTGACGGCAATTCACAATCTGCCGCAAAATTCCGGGAAGCCGGCGCAAGTGACCCTGATCAACCGGGTGTCCTATACCGGCGATGCTTACGCCGAGCCGATTTATCAGCGCGTCGATACCGTGCAGGAAAAACAACTGACCGACGAGGCCATTCAGGGGTCATATGTCCTGTTGGCCAGTGTGACCGATCCGCAGGTGCGTCTTGACCGGCCTTTTGCCGGATACGGCACGGTGGCCGGTGGGCGCACCGATGCCTGGTATGTCGGTTTTTCATCCGATCTGATCACGACGGTCTGGGCGGGCAATGATGACCGTTCGGGCATGGATGTCCGCGGCGAGGTAGAGCTTGCGTCTTTGTGGCGGTTATTTATGCTTGATGCCCATGATGGTTTGCCGATTCGTTCCATGATCCGCGCCTCGTCACAACGACGTCGTGCGGGGGATGGGATCAGGGATCTGTGGAAACAGACCGATCTGGACAGTAACTAACCGATCCGAATAACCGATCCGAGCCAAAACCGTCGCAAAATGCGGGAAGACGGGGCATTTGCCCCGGTTGGGACATATAAATTGAAATACGCCGGAAATTGCGGCGCGGTGGCCTGTTGGACGCATGGCAAGGATGCGGGTTCACAATGGGCGACTTGGCGTGTCCAATGACCGGAACAGACCAATAGGTACGTTTGTGGCGCAAAGAGAATTCAAACGCAAAAAAAGTGTCCGCAAGGGGTCCAAAGCCCCGCGAAAAACCAAAAGACGGGTCAGCTCTGCGGCCCGCAAAGGCAGCCTTTTTTCCCGCCTGGGCGACCTTATTCCGGGGCCGGAGGCGATTGCCAAATTCCTGGTTCTTTCGATCATCTGGATCATGGTTATGGGCGGTGGCGTGGTTGCCTATTACGGCTATGGCCTGCCCGATAAAATCAGTTTTGATGTCGCAAGCGAACGCAAACCGTCCATTCGCGTCGTCAGCATCGATGGGGCAATCCTGGCGACCTATGGCGACCGTTATGGCAACCCGGTCGAGGTCCGCGACCTTCCCGATTATGTCGGACAGGCATTTGTCTCGATCGAAGATCGCCGGTTTTATGACCATTTCGGCATTGATCTGATCGGCATCATGCGCGCAGCCTGGGTCAATCTGACCGCCGGGCGCATTGCCGAGGGCGGCAGCACCATCACCCAGCAGCTTGCCAAGAACCTGTTTTTGTCACCGGAACGGTCATTCGGGCGTAAAATCGAAGAAGTCCTGATGGCCTTATGGCTGGAATTCAAATTCAACAAACAACAAATCCTCTCGCTGTATCTTAACCGGATTTATTTCGGTTCTGGTGTCTATGGTATTGATGCCGCCGCCCGGCATTATTTCGGAACCGATCCCCGTCGTCTGAACCTGTACGAGGCCGCCGTTCTGGCCGGCTTGCCCAAGGCGCCCAGTCGTTATAACCCGCTGGTCGATCCCAAACTGTCGGCCGAACGGGCCAATGTGGTTTTGGCCGCAATGGCATCGACAGGCGCCCTGACCAAGGCGCGCGCCGAACGGGCCAAACAGACCCGTGTCCGCACCACCCGCTCGGCACAGGCCGGGCCGGGTGTGCGCTATTTTTCCGACTGGGTGCTTGATCGTGTGCGTGACTATGTCGGCTATGTCGATCAGGACATTACGGTTCACACCACACTTGATTCCCGTCTTCAGGAAATCGCCGAATTCAATCTTGAACGCGCGCTCGAAAGCAACAGCGCCAAACAGCATCACGTCGGCCAGGCCGCCCTTTTGGCCATGACCCCCGATGGGGCAGTGCGCGCCATGGTTGGCGGACGCGATTATTTCGAAAGCCAGTATAACCGTGTGACACAGGCCCGCCGTCAACCGGGTTCGGTCTTCAAGCTGTTTGTCTATCTTGCCGGGCTGGAACAGGGTTTTGGTTCCAATGACTGGATGCGTGATGCGCCGATCACCATCAATGGCTGGGAACCGCGCAACTTTGATCGCAAGAACCACGGCACCATGTCGATCCGTGATGCGGTGGCAACGTCCAATAACTCGATTGCCGTGCAGCTTGCACTCGAAGTCGGTCTGGACAAAGTCATCCAGAAGGCCCGCGATATGGGCGTGTCATCCAAACTCTCAGCAGATCCAAGCCTGGCCCTTGGCACAAGCGAGGTCTCCATGCTTGAAATGACCGGGGCCTATGCCATTGTTGCCAATGGCGGATTTGCCGTTTTCCCGCACGCGGTCAGCAAGATCGTCGGCACAAACGGCGAAGTTCTTTATCAACGTTCTGACGATTTCCCCGTCCGTTTGATGAACCCGCTTCATGCCGGGGAAATGAACAATATGCTTGCCGCCGTCGTGGCCAAGGGAACGGGGCGTAACGCCATTATTGACCGGCCCTCTGCGGGCAAAACCGGCACGACATCGGATTACCGCGATGCCTGGTTTATCGGCTATAGCGCCGATCTTGTCGCCGGGGTCTGGATGGGCAATGACAATGGCAGCCCGATGGATGATCAGGTGACCGGTGGCGGTCTTCCGGCAGCGCTTTGGCGCGATTTCATGCTCCATGCCCACGAAAACATCCCGGTCCGATCGCTTGGCAAGGCCGCACTCGCCCGGTCTAAAAAAATCGGCGAGGACGACAGCTGGCGCGATTTCACCGCCGGTTACAGTTCGGGCAACAAAAAGCAGTAAGGCACGATCATGTGTCTTTGACAAAACCACAGGCGGTCTCCGGACCGCCTGTTTTCGTTCAACCTCTTTACCCGCCCGCGCCGCCCCATCCGTCATTCCCGCGAAGGCGGGAATCCACGACAGTCGCAACGCCGCATTGATCCCGGGTCTATGCTCCGCTTCGCCCGGAATTGTGACGCAGTAGTACAATTCTGGCTTCTCTTGCAGAACAGCGCAGAAAAAGGCAGGCATAGATAAACGAACTGGTCTTCAAGTTTGGCTTGCCGTCGAAAATAGATCTGTCCCCTTTACTGCCTTTACTGGTCCCCTTTACTGTGTCCAAAAAGTACATGAGATGGCACAACTTTAACCTATAATGTTGGGGGTAGGGTGAGGCCACCAAACGGCCCAAACGGGCTTCCTTGTTATTCGCATGGCTTTTCCGTGCTTAACGGGTTAACTTTAGGGAAAGAAATTTTTGTTGGGGAGAAGGAGAATGGACTTCGAGATTTATTGTGACGAGGTTTATCCAGATTTATTCACGTCAAATAAGCCACCAGTACAGTACTTGATGATTGGTGGATTATGGCTTCCGGCTGATCTTCGGGAAGAATCAAAAAGAAAAATTTCGGAGCTACGTGAAAAGCATTCAGTCTGGGGAGAGATGAAGTGGAGAAAAATCTCCTTATCGAAACAAGCGTTTTATGAAGAGCTTATCGACCTTTTCATGGGCTTCGGTATGGATATGCGTTTTCGATGCATAGCTGTGGATAAGGATGAGGTCAATTTTACTTTGTTTCACGGGAACGACAGAGAACTAGGATTTTACAAGTTTTATTACCAACTGCTGCATCATTGGATATACGATTTTAACGGGTATTCGATTTTTTGTGACTTGAAGACTAATCGGGATCGTACTCGGCTTTCTGCTTTGCATAGGTGCCTTGCTAATTCTAACCGATCCGCCGAGATATCTACAGTTCAGTCCCTTCCATCGCCAGAGGTCACCCTACTGCAACTTTGCGATGTATTGCTTGGTATCGCTCAAGGGCGCCTCAATCAACGTACTACGAAAGGTACAGCTAAAGAAGCGGTTACTATGCGTCTCGAAGAACGACTAAATGTCAATGGCGTGCTAACCCCAACACCGCGCTGGGAAGAGAAATTCAATATTTTCCGCATTCGGCTAAATGGGGGCTGGTGATGGCAAAAGTCTCTTTACTTCATTTCGAGACCGAAGATGAATATCAAAACCATTTTGAAGCGACTTACTGTAAAGGAGCTATAAGGACACATGATAATGTACCGGTGTACTTTAGTCGGACAACGTTCACCCACGCATTTTTCGAAAGTTCAAAGCGAGATGGTGTGAAAGATTTATTCTCTCGAATTAGGGCTGAGCGAATGGATTGGATACTCAGCACTTTACAAAATCCGAATGCTGACAGGTATCAAGGGTGGATCAACCAGTCTCGCAAATATGATCCAGCGCGTAGCGTTTGCGTTGCTTACGACGAGTTTGTGGTTGTTGTCCGGTTTAGCTTAACAAAAAACTCGACTCTAAAAGCGAATTTTGTCACTTGTTATCTTGCAGATAATAGCATCGGAAAAATACGCCAAAGTCCTGTGTGGACTGAGGATGAGTGTAGAAATGCGCTTGTTCGAAAAAAATGCGGGCGCTGATTTGCTACGCTGGCTCAGCGCCCGAAGCCTCGATTGATTCAAAGCCGATCGGCAGTGAACTCGTAGACGTTCTTATTGTTACTTGTCCCGAATGTCAATGAAATTTTCCATATTTGATAATTTCACCTTAATGCAATTTGTAGGATATTTTTATTAAGTATCTGTTCATAAAGTAAAAACAAAGGGGACAGTCCCCTTTTTCTCTTTTTCGGAATCCACAACCGTTGCAACACCGTATAGATTCCGGGTCTGCGCTCCGCTTCGCCCGGAATGACGTTGCGGAACAATTTTGGTTTCTCTTGCAGAACAGCACAAAAAAAGACCGGCATCGATCAACGAGCCGGTCTTCAAGTTAGGTTTGCTAAGGCCACATCGGGGGGGAGAGATGTGACCAGAGCTCTCACCTGTCAGAACCCGTCGACACACAGGACATTAAAGGGAGACTTTCCTGTGTCGGGTGCTAACTGACGGTGCGGGTGGCGCTTCGTCATGGTGAGACTATCAGGCCGCGATGGCCTGATCTGTGAGCGCGTCAAGGAATTCAAGGCATTCCTCGATCTGCGAAATTTCAATAAACTCGTTGGGCTTATGGGCCTGTTTGATGCTGCCGGGGCCGCAAATGATGGACGGGATATTCCCCTGTTTTTCAAACACGCCGCCTTCGGAACCATAAGACACCTTGCCTGAAATGTCGGGGATGACATTGCGCACAAACTCAAAGCCCGGCGCATCCGTGCAATCGCCCATCCCCGGATAGGAAAAGATCTTTTCAAAACCAAAGCCGGTATCTTCGGCCTTGGCTTTCATTTCGCGATCAAGCGTGTCCATGATGGCCGCTTGCAGCCCGGTAATGACTGCTTCGGCGTCATGTTCGGGCAGATGGCGAATTTCAAAGGTAAATTCGCAATAATCCGGGGTGACATTGGTCGCCGTTCCGCCGCTGATCGTGGTGGTCAGCATGGTGCTGTGCGGCACGGTGAAGTCGGCGTCAAACGGGCCGTTTTCTTCGAATTCGCGGGCTTTTTCCGTGATCAGATTGATCGCGCGTGCGGCATATTCGATGGCATTGACATGGTTTGGGGCAAACGAACTGTGGCCTGCGGTGCCGGTAACCGACACACGCATCGAATATTTGCCTTTCTGGCCGTTAATCACCTTCATGTCGGTTGGCTCGCCAATCACCGCCAGGCGCGGCGGCGTATCCATCGCGGCCAGATAATCCACCATGGATCCAACCCCGATGCAGCCGACTTCTTCATCATAAGACAGGCAAAGATGGAACGGGATCGCAAGATCGCGTTTGACCAGTTCCGGGATCATGGCCAAGGCACAGGCCGAAAAGCCCTTCATATCCGCCGCACCACGGCCATAAAGCTTGCCATCGCGCTCGGTCAGCTCAAACGCCGGGCTGATCCAGCTGTTTTCAAGGGCCGGTACCACATCGGTATGGCCCGAAAGCGCGATACCGGGCACCCCTTTGGGGCCGATGGTCGCCAAAAGGTTGGCCTTTTGCCCGGTTTCATCATGAAACAGGGTGCTTTCAATGCCATATTCGGCAAGGTAATCGCGCACGAAATGGATCAGTTCAAGATTCGAGTTTTTGCTCGTCGTGTCGAACGCCACCAGCTTGCCAAGCAGATCGATGGCATGATGCAGGCGAGACATGTTTGGTTTGGACATTTTTATCTTCTCGTTTCTCGAATCAGATTGCGGATGCGCTGTTGGCATCACGTTTTTCGCGCCATTTTTTCCATTCGCGGCGAATGGTCAGAATGACAAACAGGACAGTCAGGGCAAAGAAGCCCCAGGAAATCCACGACTGGAAGAACACGCCAAGATCACCGCGCGAAATCGCAAGCGAACGGCGCATATTGTCTTCGAACATCGGGCCAAGGATAAAGGCGATCAGGAACGGGGCGGCTGGAATGTTGAGCAACATCATGGCAAACCCGACAACCCCCATCACCAGAAGGACGGTGACGTCAAACGGGCTGGCCCCGATGGAATAGATGCCATAAACGCACAGGATCAGAATGCAGGGCAAAAGCAGCGTCTGGGGAATGCGCGAAATCTTGGTAAAGGCATTTGCCGTGACCTTGCCTGCAATAAACAGGAAGACCGAACTGAACAGGATGCCGATAAACAGGGCATAGACTTCGCCGATATTGTTCTGGAACAGAAGCGGACCGGGGGTCAGGCCGTGGATCATAAAGGCACCAAGCATCACACCCGTAATCACGTCACCGGGCACGCCCAGCGCCATCAACGGGATCATGGTTGCACCACACGCACCGTTATTGGCCGATTCAGATGCCGCAATACCTTCAAGCTCACCTTCGCCGAACTTGTCACCGTTCTTTGATGTCCGGCGTGCTTCGCTATAGGAGAAAAAGGCTGCGGTTGACGGGCCGATCCCCGGAATCGCCCCCAGAATAACCCCGATCAGTGACCCGCGGCAGATCGATTTCAGGGAACCGCGGAACTCCGAAAGGGTCAGGCGGTTATCACCAAGTTTCAGGGCATGGCTGTTATCTTCGGGGCGGAACACAACCATCTTGATCAGTTCCGGCAGGGCAAACAGACCGATCAGAACCGGCACCATGCCAAGACCCGATTTCATGTCTTCGGAAAGCGCAAACCGGTAGGAACCGTAAATATCTTCGCCAACAGTCGCCAGCAACAGGCCAAGACAGGCCGAAATGATCCCCAGAACCAGCGACCGGCCGGAAATACTTGCCACAATGGTCAACGAAAACGCCATCAGCATAAAGAATTCCGGCGGACCGACCCGCAGCGCAAACATCGCCAGCGGCAGCGCCAGGAAGAACAGCGAAATGTTGGAAATGAAATCGCCAACACAGCTTGAAATCAGCGCCATATTAAGCGCCTTGCCACCCTTGCCGGCCCGTGCCAGCGGATAGCCATCCAGAACCGTACAGGCCGCCGATGCGGTGCCCGGTGTTTTGATCAGAATGGCGGAAATCGAACCGCCATAGGTCGACCCTTTATAAAGGGCGACCAGAAGAAGAATACTGGTGACCGGCGGCAGATAGAACGTAAAAGGCAGCGCCAGGGTCACGGCCATCGTACCGGTCATGCCCGGGATGGCACCGATAATCACACCACCCCAGATTCCGGCAAACATGGCCAGAAAGTTCGGTAACGTTGCGACTGCCTCAAAGGCATAAAGCAATTCATTCCACATAACGATGGGACTTTCGATCAGAACAGGGTTACGAGGTCAGAAAAACAGCGAACCTTCGGGGAAGGGCGTATGGGTGACTTCGGTAAACAGAAGATAAAGCAGAACCGGAAAGATGATGGTCAGGGCCGCCATCCATAACTTGCGTTCGAAATTGCCGGTCATGATGAACAAAACAGCCAGCAGCAAAACGGTTGCCGGAACAAAACCGACCAGCGGCATGCCAAACACAAAGGCGGCAAAAACAATCACAACACCGATAAACCGGATGATCAGGGTCTTGTGGCTGGCGATCCGGTTGCCAAGGCTTGTGACCTGGTTGCGGCTGGCTTCACGCATTTTCGGAAACGCCAGGACAAGTGCCGTAATCCCCATCACAAGGCCGATGATCGCAACAACGCGCGGCCACATATCAGGCGGGGGGGCAAAGCCGGGAATGAAAGACGGAACCTTCACATAGATCGGGATCAGAACGAACAGGACGATGGCAAAGAAAACCGTTGCGACCAGCCCGGCATAGAAATCGCGATTTTGGTTCATGGTTCCGTCTCGCATTAAAAGTCTGAATTAAACAACGTTTGAACAATTCCCGGGATGGGGCAAATTTGGTCCGGAATTTTCGTCATTCCCGCGGAAGCGGGAATCTTTCGAGGCCTTAATACAGAAGGATTCCGGGTCTGCGCTTTGTGCCGCCCGGAATGACAATGTTGTTGGTCAATTCCGGGCGTTGCTACCATTCGGGACGATTGTAAACGTCTTACTCGATATAGCCGAACTTCTTGGCCATGCCGTTGTAAAGTTCGAACTGGCTTTTTACGAATGCGGACGGGTCTTCGTCGCCAATGACCGAGGTCGAGCCGCGTTTGGCAGCAAGGTCAAGCCACTGTTCGTCGGTTGCAACTTTGCCAAGGATCTCGGTCCATTTTGCAACGACATCTTCCGGCAGACCTTTGGGCGCATACAGGCCGCTCCAGCCGCCAACCTGACCAGCCTGGGCATAACCCAGTTCTTTGGCGGTCGGGACGTCCGGCAGGGTCGCCATACGTTTTGGCGAATAAACCATCAGCGGGCGCATTTTACCGGCTTCGATGTGGGGCATCAGGGAGCCGGCAGCAATTGCCAGGAAGTCAACGTGACCGCCAAGAAGGGCAGCTGCCAGTGCAGAACCGCCTTTATATGGCACGAGGGTAGAGGCGGTCAGCGGGTCAAGACCGACGTCAGACAAAAGCGCCTGAACGGTGAAGCCGTCAATCGCGGTGGGGCCGGATGCGGCATAGGTGGTTGCACCGTCGCTTTCTTTGATTTTGGCAATCAGATCGTCGATGGTCTGGATGTCGGAATTGGCATTGACCGCGAGGATCATCGGGGTCGATTCGAGAATACCCAGGAAGGTGTAGTCATCCCAGCCAACCGGGCTGTCGGTGTAAACAGCCGGATAGAGCGCCATGCCAACGCGCGACAGCAAAAGTGTATAACCATCAGGCTTCTGTTCGGTGACGAATTTCGCACCGCTCATGCCGCCATTGCCGGTTTTGTTAACAACAACAACCGGCTGGCCGTCGGTATAGTTGCTGGCGGTTTCCGAAAGAGCACGACCTGCAAGGTCGGACGCACCACCGGCACCATACGGTACAACAAGGGTGATGGCTTTTTCAGGATAGGCATCGGCCTGGGCGGTTGAAATCATGGTTGTCGTCGCAAGGATGGCAGCGGCAATGCCGGCTGCTTTTTTGAGCTGTCGAAACATTTTCATGTCTCCCTGGTGTGGTGGTGGCAGGATTGCCGGAGCTCTGTCTTTTTCTTGTGATGTCCTGCATAGCTAAACTATAACAAATTACGCAAAAACTTATTTTCAGTATAACCCATTTGCATACTGATGCCGCCTTATCTTATTTCGGAGTCTGAGCGATGAATCTGCGCGAACTCGAAAGTTTTAATGCTTTTATGACCTATGGCTCTGTGACCAAGGCGGCCCAGGCCATGAATATCAGCCAGCCGATGGTCAGCCGCCTGCTGAACAATTTTGAAAAAAATGTCGGTTTCGAACTGTTTAGCCGCAAACGCAATCAATTGACCGCCACCCGCGAAGCCCATCAGTTCCATGCAACGGTTTTGCGGTCGCTTAATGCCTTTCGCGAGGTCGAAACACAGGCACGCGCCATTGCCAATGATCAGTTGGGTGCGATCCGGATTGCCGCGCAGCCGATCTATGTTGATACCTATCTGCTTGATGTTATTGCCAAATTCAAACAAGCCCATCCCAAGGTTTCGATCAGTATTACCGATACGGGTCTTGAAGGGATGCTTGATATGATTTCCAACCGGCAATGCGATCTGGGGATCGGCATCACCCTTGATTTGCAGGACCCGGACTTTCTGGTAACCCCGCTTGGGCAATCGCGCGCGGTGTGCCTGATGCCGGTGGATCATCGTCTGGCGAAATTTGAAACCATCGATATCGATTTGCTGCGCGGCGAGGATTTTGTCGAACTGGCGATCGGATCGCCTTTGCGTACCAAGATCGACTATATCTTTCAGGTGGCTGGCTGGCCGCGCAAAATAGCGGTCGAAGCCCGCACGATCCGCACGATCTCGCGGCTTGTCGAACGCAAGGTCGGCATCTCGGTCAGTGATCCGTTTGCCGCCCTTCTGGTCGATACCGGCAAGGTCGTTGCCCGCACTTTGACCCCGACCATTGAATGGGATGTGGCGTTATTTACATCCTCACGGGAATTGAGCGCGGTGGAAAAAAGTTTTCTGGCATTCTTGCGTGCCGAGCTGCCGCATTTGCGTGCCAGCGGATGCATTCTTTGACCGATGATGCTGGCGGGTTTGGGCCTGTGGGCGATTATTCATCATAATCAAATAATCGAACCGATTATTCATCCGCGTTGGTCAACCGCCAGTTTGGCGGCAAGGGATAGAAAAATGCAGCCGGTCGCGATTTGAAACATCCGGGCAATCCGCGCCGAGCGTGACAAAAACTGGCCGATCTTTCCGGCGAAACTGCCGACCAGACAATTAATGATCGTCCCGCCGATATTCAGGATCAGCCCGAAAATCAGAAACTGCACCAATACCGACCCGCGCGATGCATCAACAAATTGCGGAATAAACGCCAGCACAAAGACAATGATCTTGGGATTAAGCAGGTTTACCACGATTCCGTCACGCCAGGCGGTAAAGGCACCGGAATGCTTGGTTTGTGCGGGTTTCAGCTGCGGGTCACCGGGCCGGAATGCCCCGAACGCCAGCCATACCAGATAGGCAATCCCCGCCCAGCGCAACAGATCAAGTGCGAACGGATGGGCCGCGACCAGCGCTGCCAGCCCGAGTCCGGCAAGGGCGGTGTGAATGAGTGCCCCCGTGGCGATGCCAAGACTTGCCGCATTGCCCGCACGCGGCCCCGATTTCATCCCCTGTCCCAGACAAAACAGCATGTCATTGCCCGGCGTCATATTGAGCGCCAGAGCGGTGGGGATAAAAATAGCCAGTGTTTCCAAGGGGATCAGCATGGGCGGTGGGCCTTCAATCTAAAAAGTGAGGGATCCTCATGTTCCGGCGCCATAGCGATGCAGGGCCGCGCCATGTTTCTTGAGCCAGTGTTGCTGTTTTTTTGACGGGCCGTAAAGGTCTTCGACCACGGCCCAGAAGCGGGCGGAGTGATTAAGTTCCTGAAGATGGGCGACTTCGTGGGCGACGACATAATCAAGAACATCTTCGGGGGCGAGCACCAGCCGCCAGCTAAAGGACAGGTTGCCCGAGGATGAGCAACTGCCCCAGCGCGTGCGGGTGTCTTTGAGCGAAATGCGATTGATCTTTTTGTTGATCTGGCGGGCATAGTCATGGGCGCGCGGGGCGATTTCAAGCTTGGCCTGTTTTTTCAGGAAATCCGTCACACGGCGGTTGGTATGTTCGGGTTGCCCCGATACCCAGATCACGCCCGCCTCGACCCAGACGCCGCGTTTGGCATCGGGAACGGCGCGAATGGCATGATCATGGCCGAGAAAAGGAATCCACGCACCTGGCACAAATTGCACCCGTTCGGGCAGGCGTTGCATATGGGCTGTGACCCAGTCGCCATGCTGATGAAGCATCTTGATCGCCATCTTGCGCGAAACCCCGTCGGGCACAACGATTTCGACCCCGTCAAAACCGGGATCAATGCGCAATTTGAGTCGCGTCGCACGCGCACTGGGGCGCAGCCGAACCGGCAACGGGCCGATTTCGGGCAGATCGATCTCGGTTTCTTCGATGTTTTTAAGCATTCAGCGCGGATTTTTCCAAAAGCGGGCCCAAAATGAGCGACTTTTTATGCCTTTTTGAAGCCAAGTCCATCTTCGGTCTTGCCCCCTAGTAGTGTTTTCCTATACTCCGCGCTCAAGGTCTAGGGGCAATTGCCGCATCCATCGTGCAAGCCCCGACAGGACGCAGGCCAAAGGGTGCCGCGCCCTGCATTGTTTCGGAAGAAGAAAGGCGTCACGCACATGAGCGATCAGGTCAAAAAGGTCGTCCTTGCCTATTCAGGCGGTCTGGATACCTCCATCATCCTGAAGTGGCTTCGCGAACAGTATAACTGCGAAGTCGTAACCTTCACCGCCGATCTCGGCCAGGGTGAAGAGCTGGAACCGGCCCGTAAAAAGGCAGAGATGTTCGGCGTCAAACAGATCTTTATCGAAGATCTGCGCGAAGAATTTGTCCGCGATTACGTCTTCCCGATGTTCCGCGCCAATGCACTGTATGAAGGGGTTTACCTTTTGGGGACTTCGATCGCGCGGCCATTGATCGCCAAGCGCCAGATCGAAATTGCCAAGGAAGTCGGTGCCGATGCGGTGTCGCACGGTGCGACCGGCAAGGGTAACGATCAGGTCCGTTTCGAGCTTGGCTATTACGGCCTGAAGCCGGATGTGAAGGTGATTGCACCGTGGCGTGAATGGGATCTGAATTCGCGTACCGCGTTGCTTGATTTTGCCCAGAAACACCAGATTCCGATTTCGGCCGATAAGGCCGGTGGCGATGAGCCGCCCTATTCGACCGATGCCAACCTTTTGCATATTTCCTATGAAGGCAAGGCACTGGAAGATCCGTGGGTCAAGCCGGACGAAAACATGTTTGTCCGCACCGTTTCGCCGCAAAATGCACCCGATGCCGTCACCACGATTGAAATCGAGTTCGAAAAAGGTGACCCGGTTGCCATCAATGGCGAACGCCTGAGCCCGGCCACTTTGCTGACCAAGCTCAATGAACTGGCGGGTAAAAACGGTATCGGTCGTCTGGATCTGGTTGAAAACCGCTATGTCGGCATGAAGTCGCGCGGCGTTTACGAAACCCCGGGCGGGACCATCTTGCTCACCGCACATCGCGCGATGGAAAGCATCACGCTTGATCGCAATGCCGGTCACCTGAAAGACGAGCTGATGCCGCGCTATGCGGAGATGATCTATAACGGTTACTGGTGGTCGCCGGAACGTCAGGCCCTGCAGCGCCTGATCGACGACACCCAGCGTTCGGTCAATGGGACGGTTCGTCTTGATCTTTACAAAGGCAACGTCACCGTCACGGGGCGTAAGTCGCCGAACTCGATCTATTCCGAAGAGCACGTAACCTTTGAGGCCGACACGGTTTATGACCAGCATGACGCCGAAGGCTTTATCAAGCTGAATGCCCTGCGTCTGCGTCTTGGTTACGGCAATGACGATCTGAAATAATCACGCAGGTTCTGTGTGAGATGCGAACGAGGGGCAGATGATTGCCCCTCGTTTTCTTTTGTCACCCCGGATATAACGGGTTCGCGCAATTCCGGTCCTTGGTCCCGGACGTTCGAACGAATTTTGAGAATCCATGCAACGCTATAAATGCACCGTCGAATATGATGGCCGCCCCTATCACGGCTGGCAGTATCAGGACGAAGTGATTTCGGTCCAGAAGGTCTTTGAGGCCGCGGTCGAAAAGTTCGTCGGTGAATTCGTGCGCGTTTATGTTTCCGGCCGGACCGATGCCGGGGTGCATGCATTGGGGCAGGTGGTGCATTTTGACCTGCCGAAATATTACCCGGCGGAAGCGGTGATGAATGCGATCAATCATCACCTGAAACCCGATCCGGTGGCGATCAAGGCGTGCGAGGAAGTGACAGAAGACTTCCATGCGCGGTTTTCGTCAAAGAAACGATACTATATGTATCGCATCATCAATCGCCGTGCGCCGCTGACATTCGAAGCGGGGCTGGCCTGGGGGATTTATAAGCCCCTTGATATTGATGCCATGAATGAAGCGGCCCGGCATCTGATCGGAACGTTTGATTTCACCACGTTCCGGGCGACCGAATGCCAGGCCAAAAGCCCGATCAAGACGCTTGAAAAGCTTGAAGTCACGCGCAGTATTGAAAACCCGCTGGAAATTCGGGTCCATACCGAAAGCCGGTCTTTCCTGCATCATCAGGTGCGCAATATGGTTGGCACCCTTGTTCTGGTTGGAAAGGGCAACTGGAAGCCGATTGATGTCAAACACGCGCTTGAGGCGTGTGACCGGCGGGCCGGCGGGCCGACAGCACCGGCCGACGGGCTTTATTTCGTCAAGGTCGATTACTGATTTCCGGTGTCTGTTTCAGGGCGGCCTTCGGCGTTGGAAAGTGCGGTTGTGACCTTGCCCAGTGCATCAAGAAACACCCGTCGTTCCAGACTGCTTAATCCCGAAAGTGCGGTTTCGTTGACCTGATTGACGATGGCCTGAATGTTTTTGGCGTTTGCACGCGCAGGCGCACTGAGCCGGATATGGGTGATGCGGCGATCCTGGCTGTCTTTTTCGCGGGTGATCAGACCATCGCGTTCCATGCGGTTGAGCGTGGCGGCCATGGTGGGTTGTTCGATCCCTGCATCAAGGGCCAGCTGTTTTTGCGTGCGCGCACTGCCATCGGCTAGGGCAAAGAATACCGGCAGGTAACCGCTGCTTAGGCCGAGGGGTTTGAGTTTCTGATCAATCGCACGGGCAAACAGCCGCGCGGCCCAGTTGGTCATGTATCCGGCAGATGTCGTTCGATTAAGGGGCATGGTAATCCATCGGGTTCGGGGCGAAATACATAGCTTGCTATGTAATAGATAGCATGCTATTTAAATACAGGTGGCGCCACATCGCAATCATTGTTCCATGAGAGATTCCGATGTCCACAAAATCACAATCTGTTTTTCGTCGCCTGCACGCTGTTGCGGGCGGGGTTGCCTTTATGTTGATCGCATCATTCTGGCTTGCGACCATTGCGGTCGAACTGTTTGGAACCGGTCCGCAAATTGCGGCGGTCAAACTGGTCATCGCGTGGGGGCTGTGTGCGTTGGTGCCGGCACTGGCCGCCACGGGTGCATCAGGTTTCAAACTGACGCGCGGGCGCATCAGCGGAAAGGTCGCAACCAAATTCAGGCGGATGAAATTTATTGCCGCCAATGGCCTTTTGGTTTTGGCACCGTCCGCCATTGCGCTGGCAATCCTGGCCGATGCCGGTCGGCTGGATGGGCTTTTTGCCGTTATTCAGTCAATCGAGCTGGTGGCAGGTTTTGTTAATCTGGCCCTGATCGGTCTGAATATACGCGACGGGATCAGAATGCGCCGTCCGTCCTGATTGCAGCCTATAGCAGCGGCCCCCCGATACCCGACCTTTAATCAATATTGCTGAAATGCTTGGTACAGGCGATGGCAGGTGTGTTGCACTGCGATCGCCTGTTTTGAAGGTTGTTGGTGTGATGCCATCGGGTTTGATGGGGCCAATCGGAAAAGCCGTGCCGGGCATGGGGGGGTGCCCATGGCATTCGACCTACTCGATTGTGTGGGATTTGAGTGACGAGATCAGCTTTATTGATATCTCGCAGATACCTGCAGGTTTTATGGTTCTATATTAAGGTATAGTTTATAAAAGGTAATACAGTATAATGATTCTAGGTTGCGTGATATTGGGACCTGTTTGAACAAGCAGCTTTCTCTGTCCTCAGCCTGTGTAAACGGCGTCTCATATCGAGGGGAAAAGAGAATGTCGAAGAGTCTGATTTTCAAGGTGGCACTTGCTGCCGTTGCCATTCTACTTGGTGGCATTGTACTTTTGGGCTTGCTGATCATGCAAAGTATTGATGACAAGGTCGCAAGCGATAGCCTGGAATCCCAGAAACTGAACCTGCGTGTTGCTGCAACGATTTTGCAGGACAATCATCCTGACTTTTCCATGACAATCACCAAAGACGGGGAAACCACCAATCTGGTGATACCTGAAATTCCCGATCTTTCATCGCATGAACTGATCGATTCGATCGGGGCCGCCACCGGTCAGACAGCCACCGTCTTTGCCTTTGTTCCCGAAGAACAGGACTTTGTGCGTGTTTCCACCAACATCATCAAACCGGATGGGAAACGTGCCGTCGGAACCATGCTTGGCAAAGGCAGTGCGGCGTATGAGCCGATCATGTCGGGTAAAACGTTCCGGGGAGAAGCGCTTATTCTCGGCACCGAGTATGTGACCCAGTATTCACCGATCAAATCGCCCGCCGGTGACACGCTTGGTATCTTGTATGTCGGGATCAAAAAGGCCGAGGTCGCAGCCGTTGCCGGCGAGATCGAAAGCCGGATTGCGATTGTTGGTATCATTGTTGCCATTGCCTCGGCAGGTTTGCTGTTTGTTTTGCTGCGTTGGCAGTTGGGACCGCTTCATGCATTGGGGCAGACGATTTCACGTTTTGTCGAACGCGATTTTTCCGAAGAAGTTTCCTTTACCGACCGCAAGGACGAGATTGGTCTGATTGCCAATGGTTTGCTGCGTTGGCGTGAAACAGCCGAAAAAATCGGCGAAGCGGAAGCCGCACGTATCGAAGCAGAAAAGCGTTCGGAAAAGGAACGTCTCGAACAGCGTAACCGTCTTGCGCAAGAATTGGAGCAATCCATCGGTCAGATCGTTGCATCTGTCAGACAATCGTCAAGCGGTATGCAGAAATCCACCGAGCTGATGCGGGCATCGGCCACGCATTCGCTCGATCAAAGCCAGCGTGTGTCCGAAGCGGCCAACAGTTCGGCCCAAAGTGTGCAGACGGTGGCAGCCGCGACCGAGGAGCTTTCGGCATCAATCAGCGGCATCGGCGATCAGGTTCGTGAATCGACATCGATTGCGGAAACGGCTGTTGGCGAAGCATCGCGTGCCAACGAGATGGTCGGTGGACTGGCCGAAGCAGCCGAGCGAATCGGTGAAGTTGTCAGCCTGATCAATGACATTGCCGCCCAGACCAACCTTCTGGCATTGAATGCGACGATTGAAGCGGCCCGTGCCGGTGAGGCAGGCAAAGGCTTTGCCGTTGTTGCGCAAGAGGTCAAAAACCTTGCCAACCAGACGGCCAAGGCAACCGATGAGATCGCCCAGCAGATCGGGGCTATTCAGGGCGAAACCAAGGTCACGGTTGAAGCGATTGAAAAGGTCACGCACACGATTTCGTCGATCAACGAGATCGCTTCGGGCATTTCATCAGCGGTTGGTGAACAGAACGCAGCCGTAAACGAAATCGCCAATAGCGCAACCAGCGCATCATCGGGATCAAACGAAGTCGTTGCCAATATCAACGAGATTCACCAAGCCGCTGCCAGCAGCGGCGAGGCTGCCGGTGAACTTGATGAAAATGTTGGTGCCCTGGTCAAGCAGATCGATAGCCTGCAAGCCACGGTGTCGGACTTCCTGTCGCAGTTGCGCGCGGGATGATTACACAGGTTCCGCGACGGGGAGAGCGTTCGCGGGATTGACTTAAAAGAGGGTGGGCTCGCTTTTGGGCCCACCCTTTTTTTGTTTATCCGAAGATCCAGTGCCACAGGAACGGGATGGTAAGGGCGGTGGCCATGGTGTTTAGCCCCATGGCAAGGCCGGAAAAGGCACCGGCGGTCTGGTTGACCTGAAAGGCACGTGCCGTGCCGATGCCATGTGATGCAACCCCCATGGCAAAACCGCGTGCGCGCCAGTCTTTGAGGCGTGCGGCATTCATCACCATCGGGCCAAGGGTGGCCCCGACAATGCCGGTGGCAATGACACAAACAGCGGTCAGGGCTGGTACACCACCGATATTTTCGGCAATGCCCATGGCAACCGGGGTGGTTACGGATTTCGGGGCAAGGGAGGCCAGTGTTTCGGGACTTGCGCCCAATGCCCATGCCAGGATGACGGTGCTGACACTGGCGACCAGTGATCCGAACAGAACCCCGAACGCAATGACCGGCAATGCGCGTTTAAGGGTTTCGGTTTGCCGAAACAGCGGCACGGCAAGGGCCACGGTTGCAGGTCCCAACAGGAAGTGCACGAATTGTGCGCCTTCGAAATAGGTGGCATAGGGCGTGCCCGTTACTTTGAGCAACAGGGCAATCAGGGCAATGGCGATCACCACCGGATTGCAGATCGGGTTGCGGTTGCTTTTCTGATAGAGCCAGAACCCGATGGCATAGGCGACAAGCGTGATGGTCAGCCCCGTGAGCGGTTTGGCCGACAGATATACCCAAAGCTGTGTGATATCGGTCTCGTTCATTGCCCGTCCTCCAGACTTTCGCCCGGTTTGGGTTTGGGCAACAGTTTCGACATCAAAAGGGCGGTCAGGACCATGGCCAGCAAGGTCGAGATGATCAGCGCACCGGCAATCGGCAGCCAGTCGCCCTTAAGACGATCCATCTGAGTGACAACCCCGACACCGGCCGGAACAAACAGCAACGAGAAATGAATCAACAGATTATCGGCCGCATCCGTCAGGACCTTGGGCGGGTTGCGCTTGATCAGCAACCCGACAAACAGCAGGACCATGCCGATCACCGGGCCGGGCACCGGCAAATCGAACAGTTCCGATGCCACCTCGCCGAACAATTGGCAGACAAGGATCAGGGCAAATGCAGCAATCATCAATGACCTCCCCACAGGTACATGTGCGTTTTTCTGCGTCAGACATAATACGTCTGCGGGCGTTCTACTTTTATTAATTACGAAAAACGCCCGTGCCGGGTGGGCACAGGCGTTTGGGATTGTTTGTTTTTGGCGCTGCTTGGATGCCCGCCTTCGCGGGCATGACGGGTATTGGGGTGTGGTCATGCCCGCGAAGGCGGGCATCTATCAATGTTTTGTGCAGTTGTCCCGTTGGGTTCTCGGCTGCGCGGGGACGACGGGATTGGGTGTATCGTTATGCTTGCGAAGGCGGGCATCTATCGATGTTTTGTGCAGTTGTCCCGTTGGGTTCCCGGCTGCGTGGGAACGACGGGTATTGGGGTGTCGTCATGCCCGTGCAGGCGGGCATCCATGCATCATGCGGTTACAGAATTTCCAGAACGTTTTCCGGCGGGCGGCCGAGGGCGGCCTTGTTGCCATTGACGACAATCGGGCGTTCGATGGCGCGCGGATGGGCGCAAAGGGCTTCGATCAGATCGTCGCCCCGCAGATCGGCAATGCCTTCTTCGCGGGCTTCTTTTTTACGCAGGATGTCTTCGGGCTTCATGCCGAGCATATCAAGAATTTCGCGCAGTTCCTGCGGGGTTGGCGGCGTGTCGAGATAGGTGATCACATCGGGGGTGATGCCCTTATCCTCGATCAGGGCAAGGGTCTGGCGCGATTTCGAGCAACGCGGATTGTGATAGATGCGGACCATCATGGTTGGGTCTCCGTATCAGAATGGATTTGTTCCTTGATAGCGGTCTTTGGGAGCGCAATCAAATCCCGTCGATCATCGAGAGCAGGTCTTCGAGCTCTTTGATCTCGCTATTGATGATGCGGGTGGCGGTGTCATAGCCAAAGCCCTGACGCGCAAGGGCGGCCATATCCTTGTCGCGTTTTTCTTCGCGGATATCAGGCCGACGCCAGGGGCCAAGACGGCGTCGGCGGGCATAGGCGGCGGCCGCGGCGATATTCGGATCGGTGCCGCGCACTTCCTCATAGGCAGCATCTTCGGCCTCGGCCTTAAGCGCGGTCAGGGCGGTGTCGATCTGATCGCTGGCGATCCCGCGCGATGCAAGATCGGCGGCAATGACGCGGATGGCCTTGCCCCGCCGAAGCAAGGATCGGGCGCGGCCCTTGGCATAGGCATCATCATTGATGAAGCCGGCCTTTTCGCAGGCGGCAAGGACGGAATTCATCCACTCGACAGCTTCATCCGGGTCGGTGCCATATTCGGCGACCGAAAGCCGGATTTTGGACCGCATGAGTTTTTCAAGCCGGGCACGCGAGGCGGCAAAGCGTTCGAGATACCAGGTGGCATAATTCATCAAATAGTCACGGGTGACCTTGCGCGGGCGTTTGGGCTCGCGGTTGCGATCTTTGGGTTTTTGGTCCTTCGGGCCGGAAAAACGGGCATTGCCCGTCGTGTTTTTTCCCGTGCGAGATGCCTTGCTTTCCGGGCTTTGGCGCTGTTTATCGGTCATGTCGGCCATTATGAATGAATTCATACCCTTGCATGTATGGCCTCACTCTCCCTATTTTACGCGCAATTGTCTGCATTTTTCCGAAGGAAATTCCATGAACACGTCAGAGCAGCGTGCTCTTGCGCCGCGTCATATGGGCGCGGTCAACTGGCTTGGACTTTGGACACTTTATGCCAAAGAAGTCCGTCGGTTTTTAAATGTGCATCTGCAAACCGTGGGTGCGCCGGTTATTACCAGTCTTTTGTTTCTGGCCGTTTTCCTGCTGGCGCTTGGGCGTGCGGTTGAAACGGTCAACGGGATTGCATTTGCAACCTTCCTTGCACCGGGTCTTGTGATGATGACCATGGTGCAGAATGCTTTTGCCAATACATCAAGTTCGATCATGATTGCAAAGGTTCAGGGCAATATCGTCGATGTTCTGATGCCGCCTTTGTCGGCCGGTGAAATGGTTGCCGGTTTTGCCCTTGGTGCGGTGACGCGCGGGATCCTTGTTGGTCTTGCGACCGGGATTGCCATGGCATGCTTTGTCGAGCTGCGCATTCATAACATCTGGGCGGTGCTGTATTTCGGGATTTCGGCATCGATGATGCTGGCTTTGCTCGGCATTGCCGGGGGCATCTGGGCAGAGAAGTTTGACCATATTGCGGTTGTGACCAACTTTGTTGTCACCCCGTTATCGTTTTTGTCGGGCACGTTTTACAGTGCCGACAGCCTGCCCGAAGCGGGGCAGGTTCTGGTGCATTTCAACCCGTTCTTTTATATGATTGACGGGTTCCGTTATGGCTTTACCGGGAATTCGGACGGCACGATCATGACCGGTGTGATCGTTCTGGCGGTGGTTAATGTCACGCTTTGGGTGTTGTGTTACCGGATGATCAAAAGCGGCTATAAGCTTAAGGCGTAAGTTTGCCGAGGGCTTTTAAGTCCCCGAAGACATCGAAAGGACAGCATTCGAACCGGGTGCTGTCCTTTTCATTTTCGCAGGTGCGTTCTAAGTGCTTTTTGCGACGTTGACAGGGGATATGAATCTCTTGATACTCCCCGGCTTCCCGGTATTCTGCCGGACTTGACCATTTGGTCAGGAATTTACGTTTTACCCGAAATAAGGAATGGAAAAGTGATTACTCCCGTCATGCCGACTTACGCGCGGGCCGATCTGGCCTTTGAGAAAGGTGAAGGACCTTATCTCTATGCGCAGGACGGCCGACGATTCCTTGATTTCGGGTCGGGCATTGCGGTGAACACGCTGGGCCATTCGCATCCGCATCTTGTCAAAATGTTGACGGAGCAGGTCGGTAAGCTTTGGCATACATCGAACCTGTATCGCATTCCCGGTCAGGAAAAACTGGCCGAGCGTCTTGTGGCCAACAGCTTTGCCGATACGGTGTTTTTCTGTAATTCCGGGGCCGAGGCCAACGAGGCGGGCATCAAGATGTTGCGCCGTTACCAGCATGTATCAGGCAACCCTGAAAAGAACCGCATTCTGGTTGCGACCAATGCGTTTCATGGCAGAACGCTTGGCACATTGACCGCGGGCTATAGCGATAAATATCGCGAAGGTTTCGGCCCGATGCCCGACGGGTTTGATCGGGTGGCATTTGGCAATCTTAATGAATTGCGCAATGCGATTACGCCCAATACCGGCGGTATCCTGATCGAGCCGATCCAGGGCGAAGGCGGCATTTGCCGCCCGCCGGAAGGCTATCTTGAAGGGGTGCGCAAAGCGGCCGATGAATTTGGCATGCTGGTGATGTTTGACGAAGTTCAGACCGGCATTGCCCGGACCGGCAAGCTTTTTGCCTATGAATGGTCGGACATGACCCCGGATATCGTTTCCTCGGCCAAGGGGCTGGGCGGTGGTTTCCCGGTCGGGGCCCTTCTTGCCAGCGAAAAAGCGGCAAGTGCGATTCCGGCGGGGATGCACGGCACGACCTTTGGCGGCAATCCGCTTGCCATGGCGGCGGCCAATGCGGTGCTTGATGAAGTTCTGAAACCCGGTTTCATGGATCATGTTGTGGAAATGGGGGCGGTGCTTCGTGACGGTCTTGAGGCGATCGCACGCAAGTATCCGGGCTTTATCGAAGACATTCGCGGTATGGGCCTTTTGATGGGAATGAAGACCAAACCGGCCAATGGTGATGTTGTTGCCAAACTGCGCGAGCACAATCTTTTGACCGTGCCCGCAGGGGACAATGTGGTGCGCCTTTTGCCGCCGCTTAATATTACCAAAGCCCAGATTGATGAAGCGCTGGTTGCCATTGATGCAGCCGCGGCAGCCCTTGTAAAGAACGTGTAAATAAGGGCGCGTAAGGAAGAATTATGATGACTGATATTCGCCATTTTCTCGATCTCGACAAAATGTCGGCAAGCGAGCTGAACGATATTCTCGCCCTTGGTGATGACGAAAAAGCCGGCAAGGCCCCGTTCGGGGACAAGCCGCTTGCGGGCAAGACGCTGGCGCTGATTTTTGAAAAGCCGTCAACGCGCACGCGCGTGTCGTTTGAAGTCGGCATGCGCCAGCTTGGCGGTGATGTTGTCGTGCTTGACGCCGACAGCAGCCAGCTTGGCCGGGGCGAAAGCATTGCCGATACGGCGCGCGTTCTGTCGCGCTTTGTCGATGCGATCATGATCCGGACAACCGATGAATCCAAGCTGCACGAAATGGCGAAATACGCCACCGTGCCGGTGATTAACGGCCTGACCGATCAAAGCCACCCGTGCCAGATCATGGCCGATCTGATGACGGTCAAGGAACATAAGGGCAAGCTTGAGGGCCTTAAATTTGCCTGGATCGGGGATGGCAATAACGTTTCGGCATCGTTCATTCATGCCGCCCCGAAATTCGGCTTTGCGCTGGATATGGCCTGCCCGGTGGGGTATCGCCCCAATCAGGGTCTGATCGAAGCGGCCAATGCCGAAGGCGGCCAGGTCCGCCTGACCGATATGGATAGCGCCCTTGCAGGTGCTGATATGGTGGTGACCGATTGCTGGGTGTCGATGGGCGATGAAGATTACGATGCCCGGATGGCCGCCCTTGCGCCCTATCAGATCAATGAAAAAACCATGGCACAGGCCAAGGATGATGCGATCTTCATGCATTGCCTGCCGGCCCACCGGAACGAAGAAGTGACCGATGCGGTCATTGACGGGCCGCAGTCGGTTGTGTTTGACGAGGCGGAAAACCGCCTGCATGCGCAAAAGGGTGTGTTGCTTTATTGCCTGAAAGGCTTGCCGGCCTGAGGTCTTGTGTCGCGAGACCCTGTGTCGTGAGACTTGCGATCGGGGATTCGGACCCTAAATAAGCCATATCGAATTTGAAGGGCGGCGTTTGCCGCCCTTTGCTATGCTGTCAGGTGTTTAGGCCCAGAGCCTGGTCAAGTGCCTCGACAAGGCGGGGTCCGTATTGTTATACGGCCTCCAACCTTTGAAATACCGGAAAACGAACATGCAGATTGCTGTCGATTTTTGCCAGCCCTTTACGCTGGATCATTCCAATATCCGTGGCCGCTTCACGCGCCTTGGCCCGACGGTGCAGACCATCATCGGGCAGCATACCTATCCTGCGCTTGCCAATGACCTGCTGGCCGAGATCATCGGGCTTGCGGTTTTGTTGTCATCCTCGCTGAAATATGAGGGGCTGTTTACCCTTCAGACCAGCTCGGACGGGCCGATCAGCATGCTGGTGGTCGATGTCGATAGTGATGGCAATGTGCGCGCTTGTCTTAGGGTGGATGAAGCGCGCCTGAGCGCGATGATTGCCGAGGAAGAGGGCGGCGAAGAGGCGCTGCGCGGAAAGGTTCTGAAACTGATGGGGCGCGGGCATATTGCCTTTACCGTCGATCAGGGCGACGAGCATGAGCGCTATCAGGGGATTGTATCGCTTGAGGGCGAGACGCTCGCACAATGTGCGGAGGCCTATTTCCGCCAGTCCGAGCAGCTTGAAACATCGTTCAAGATCGAAGTCCATCGCGGCGAAAATGCCGATGACTGGTGGGTTGGTGGCCTGTTCCTGCAGAAAATGCCGGTCAGCGCATCGGGCGATGCGAGCACCCCGGAGGAGGCCGAAAAGGTCGCAGAGGACTGGAACAGATCAACCATCCTGATGGCGAGCGCGACGGAAAACGAGCTTGTGGATATCTCGCTTTCGGCCCATGACCTGATCTGGCGTCTGTTCCATGACGAGGACCCGCGTGTGTTTGATCAAACACATCTTCAGTTCAAATGCCGTTGTTCGCGCGAGAAGATCGAAGGCGCGCTTGTGACCTATCCGCTTGAAGAGCTGTTGGCGATGCGCGAAGAGGATACCGGCGAGGTCGGCGTATCGTGCCAGTTCTGCAATACGCGATACGGCTTTAACGAGGCCGAGTTGCGCGCGCTTAAGGCAAACGCCGCCAAAGAGCCCGAAGACGCCGAAGACGCCGAAGAAGCGGCCAAACCGGATCCTTCGTAACGGCGTTTCGGGGGCGCTTGCGCGTCACAGGCTTGCCTTAATCATAATGCAACGTCACCATGACAGGATCGAGGTCCTGACGCGCCATGGTGGCGTTGTTTTTTTATGTGGCTGACTGATTGTAAAGGAGATCGAAGACATGACGGTTTTGTCCATCAAGGGGCTGCGCGCCGTGATTGCCGGGGCTGCACTTGCATTGATGGCGGCTTGTACAAGCGGCCCGGTTGCGACCTATCCCGATGTGACATGGCGCCATCTTGATCCGATTGTCTTTGCCGCCGGGCCGATTGAAAAGGTTGGTGCCTGGTCAAATGACGGGGCAGGGTCGCTGGCATCCGGTCTGCCCTTTAATCTGGGCCGCATGGCCATGAAATGGCCCGATGACCGCATCCAGACGGCCGGCACCAACGACATGTTGCGCTATAGCGTGACCGAGGCGTCGGTGACGTCACATGCGCTTAAAACCACCAAGGGCATCACGGGCGTCTTTACCGATGATCAGTCCGACAAGATTGACCTGAAGGTTGCAGCCAAGCTTGAACTGCTTGATGCCAACGGCATGCAAAAAGGCGAAGTGACAGCAATGGCCGCGCGGTCGCGCACGCTGTCGGAATCGATGTCGGTGTCTGAACGTGAACAGGCGATCTATGATGAAACCACCAATCTTTTGATGGATCTGGATCGTGAACTGGAACGCCAGATCAACGCCAATATGGGGCGTTTCCTGTTGCACTAATCCATATCCGACATTTTTCGGATAAATAAAAGCCCGGCAGGATAACCGCCGGGCTTTTTGATTTCAGGTCGGATATTTGGCTTTAGCGGAACATCATCACCGGCACCTGGCAGGACCGCACCATTTCGGTGGTGGTGCTGCCGATGATCAGGTTGCGGATGCGTGAATGGCCGTAGGCCCCCATCACCAGAAGATCGATATTTTCCGCTTCGATCTTGTTTTTGATGACGTCTTCGGGTTCGCCCGGTTCGAAACCGGCATCAACCGCGTAACCCGCCTTGCGCAGGATGGCGGCGGCGTCATCAAGCTTGTCCTGAAGGCTGTCATTGGGCTTGCCCACAGACAGAAGCGTGCAAGGCAGGCCGGTAAACAGTTTGCCCGATGCGATGTGACGCACGGCCTTCATCGCGCTTTCGCCGCCATCAAAGGCAATCAGGAATTTGTTGATCGGCTTGAACGCGCGCGAAGCCACAAGGATCGGTTTCTTGGCAGAGCGCACAACACGTTCAAGGTTCGAGCCCAGATGCATCTTGGCAAAGTCGGCGGCCTCGCCGCGTTTGCCGACCAGGATCAGATCGGCATCGCCTTCGAATTCGGAAATGGTTTCAACCAGATCCCCATGGCGCAACTTGGTGGTGACAGTGCCGATGCCTTGTTCCTCAAGCCCGGTTTTGGCTTCTTCAAGCAGAAGACGGCCGCGCTTGAGTTCAAGCTTGTTTTTCTGCTCGTCAAGGTCGGCCAGTTCTTTCAGCAGGGCCGAGCGGGCACCGAGTTTGAGGTTGCCACTGAGGTCGGCGGGTTCGGAATCGGTATTGCGTCGGCCCAATACATGCATCAGTTCAACCGATGCATCGGTCCGTTCCGCCACCCAGCGGGTCAGGTCGCATACACTTTGCGAATAGCCCGATCCGTCAATCAGTGCGATCAGATGTGTCATGGATCGTTCCCCTTAATGGCCCATCAGGCGATCAAGCGCGCCGGGCTTATCGTGGATGGCCAGTTTATCGACGATTGTCTCGCTGGCTTCATTGAGGCCGATCAATTCGACCTCGGCCCCTTCACGGCGGAATTTGAGCACGACCATATCAAGGGCCGCAACACTTGATATATCCCAGATATGCGCGTGACTGACATCAATCGTGACCTTGTCGAGCGCTTCGCGGAAATCAAACGCCTTGGTGAAGTCTTCGACCGAGGCAAAGAAGATCTGGCCGCGTACTTCATAGGTGCGGTGCGTTCCGTCATCCGAAAGGGTGCTGGTGACGCGGAAAATCTGCGCGATTTTCCAGGCAAAGAAAATACCCGAAAGCAACACACCAACCAGAACACCGATCGCCAGGTTATGCGAACCGACAACCGTGATCACGGTGGCGAGCATGACAACGGACGAGCTGCGCGGATGATTTTTAAGGTCCTTGATCGAGGACCAGCTGAATGTGCCGATGGAAACCATGATCATGATGGCGACAAGGGCCGCCATCGGAATGATTGCCACCAGATCGCCGAGAACCACAATCAGGATCAAAAGGAAAATCCCGGCAAGGAAGGTCGACAGACGGCAACGGCCACCGGATTTAACGTTGATCACCGACTGACCGATCATCGCACAACCGGCCATACCGCCGATAAAGCCGGTAAAGAAGTTGGCGATCCCCTGACCATAGCATTCGCGCGTCCGGTTCGACGTGGTGTCGGTCAGATCATCAACGATCTGGGCGGTCATCAGACTTTCGAGAAGACCGACCGCCGCGACCGCCGCCGAATAGGGCAGGATGATCAGGAAGGTATCAAGATTAAGCGGCACATCCGGGAAATAGATCGCCGGGAAGGCATCAGGCAGCGCGCCCATGTCGCCCACGGTGCGCAGATCGGCATCGATGAAGAACGACAGACCGGTCAGAACGATGATGCAAATCAGCGGCGACGGGATGACCTTGGTGATGCGCGGGAACAGATAGATGATGGCAAGGCCGCCGGCGACCATCACATAGGTCATGTAACTGACATTGGTCAGTTCAGGCAACTGCGCCATGAAGATCAGGATGGCAAGCGCATTAACGAACCCGGTCATGACCGATTTGGAGACAAAGCGCATTAGCGAGCCAAGACGCAGTGCGCCAGCGAGCATCTGAATAACACCGGCAAGAACCGTGGCCGCCAACAGGTAATCCAGGCCATGTTCACGCACCAGCGAGCCCATCAGAACAGCAGTTGCCGCCGTGGCCGCCGAAATCATGCCCGGACGACCACCAAAGATGGCGGTAATCACGGCAATCGAGAAGGAGGCATAAAGCCCGACCTTCGGATCAACCCCGGCAATGATGGAAAAGGCAATGGCTTCGGGGATAAGCGCAAGCGCCACCACAAGACCCGAAAGCACATCGCCGCGAATGTTGCCAAGCCATTCAGCCCGCAAACGCGGTAGAAAATCGCTATTCACTGAAAATCTCCGTCTCCATAAGCCCGGTCATGCAGTTGATTGTTGGCCGGGCTGGAATGTTGTCGGGCGGTTTATTTGATCCGTCAGCCGGAAATTCAGCGACAGGTCTCCCCAAAACCATCCGTATCCTTGCTGCATCACAGCAAGCTGTACCTATACCAATTTAAAGATTGGCACAACCGCGAGACAGCGACGCTGCATGTCATGACAAAAAAACTGCCGGGTACATGACCCGGCAGGCAAGTTTACAGGGAGGGGATGCAATAGATTCTGTTTGGCAGAGGTAATGCGAGGGTTCAGAGCCTGGTGCGTGACCCTTGTTGAATGGCGCTTAGGAACTGGTCAATTTCGTAGCGCAGGTTTTCGGCCTGAACCGAAAGTTCATCAGCGGCACGGGTGACATCGGCGGTGGCATTTTCACTTTTGGTCGCGGCGTTCTGGACACCATTGATGCTGGCAAGGACGTCTCTTGTGCCTTGGGCGGTGTCACGGGCGCGATGGGCAATGTCGCTTGTTGCTTCGCCCTGTTGGGTGACGGCATCGGCCACGGTGTTCGAGATTGAATTGATTTCGTCGATGACCTCGGAAATATCGCGCATGGCGGTAACGGATTCGCGCGTTGCGTCCTGAATGGCAAGAACCTGATCGCTGATTTCGCCGGTGGCACGGCTGGTTTGGGCTGCCAGATTTTTGACTTCGTTGGCGACCACGGCAAAGCCTTTGCCGGCTTCGCCTGCGCGGGCGGCCTCGATCGTGGCATTGAGTGCAAGCAGATTGGTCTGGGATGCGATGTCGCTGATCAGGGTGATGACCTCGCCGATTTTATCGGTGCTTTCCGAAAGGCTTTGCACCAGCCGGTTGCTGTGTTCGGTGCGGGTCACGGCACCTTGGGCGATGGTGCTTGAGGTGCGGACATGATCGCCAATTTCCGCAATCGAGGACGACAATTGCGTTGCTGCACTGGCAACAGAGTTGCTGTTATCGGCAGCGCGTTCGACAATCGTGACAACACCGTTGGCCAGACTGGTGGTGTCAGAAACCGCACCGGACATGGTGGTTGCAGTATTGCCCATTGATGTTGATGCCAGCGAAAGCGCCTGTACAACATTGTCTGCGCGGTTGCGGAAGGCTTCGACCGCATCGGCCATCACCGCAGCGCGTTCAAGTTTTTCGCGGTTTTCGGCATCGCGCTGATGGGTCAGGCGATCATTTTCGAGCAAGCTTTGCTTGAAATTACCAAGGGCCAGCATGATACGGCCAATGGCGTTGCGGCTGTCGGGGGCGGGGATGTCGACATCGCGTTGTCCGGCGGCGAGTTTTTCCATCATTGAAACAGCATCGGTCAATGGCCGGGTAATGCCACGGCCCAGCGACCAGCCAATAATGGTGGCGATGGCCGCGACAATCACAAGGATCAGCATCGATGCATTGCGCATGTTGCGGGCGGGGGCAAAGACCTCGTTCGCGGAAACAGTCGCCAGAAGCGCCAGCCGCGTATCCAGGATTTCAAGCGGGGTAAAGGCCGAAACGACTTCGGCCCCGTCAAAATCATCGACGGTCATGGTGCCGGTTTCCCCGGCAAGGGCACGGTCGACGGGGGTTGCGTGAATCTGGCGTTGCAGGCTGGTGGGGGTGGCCATCAGGCGGGTGTCGTTGCGCATCAACCGATCCGCACCGACCAGATATGTATCGCCGGTTTCGCCAAGCCCCTGCGCACCCTGAAGGGTGGCATTGATCCGGGCAACAGGAATGCGTACTGCCAATACCCCGATCAGGGCCGCACCGGCATCATCATACACAGGGGCGGCAAAAAAGGCGGATGGCTGATTGTCGGCCTGTGCATATCGGGTGAAATCGACAAAGCTTACGGTGCCCGGTTGCGCGTTGCGTGCCGCGGCAAAGGCCTGTCCCAAACCGGATGAGGCATAGGCATCCTTGGTCAGATCAACCGAAAAATCATCGGTTTTAGACACGCTGTAAAGCACGCTTCCGGTTGCGCCAATCAGATAGATATCGCCATAGGACCGTTCCCGGCGCAGCTGCCTGAGCCAAGGGTGATATTGTTTGTGGATATCGGAATAGGTCGATCCATCCGTTGCCTGATCAAGCATGTCGCGTTCTGACGGTTCGTGGGGGTTCTGATTGATATAGAGATCGTGCAAAGTCGCCATGGCATTGCCGCCAAGGTCCGACCATGCAAAATCAAAAATCGTGATTGATTGGCGCAACGCCGGGCTGGATGCCTGTAACACCAGATCCTGTTCGATGGATCGGAAATAGCCATCGAGTTCGCTTTGCCGCGCACTGATCAAGGCGGAAAGTTTGTCTGTCGCACCCGTATTCAGGGCATCACGCGCAATCAGATAGCTTGAAAGGGCGGCTGTTGCCGCGGCGATGATTGCCAGAAAGGCGATTGTCATCGGAATGACGCGACGCAAAGACATGGATGCAAGGACCGACACCTGACCCTCCTGACCGGGTTTTGGAATGAATGTTCAATTACTCAGTAAAGCAAAAATCCGATCCGGCGAATTCACATAGATGTGTCTGTGATGTGAGACGGGTTTTGGTCAGGCGTTCGAAGGGGATGGCGGGCGGGCGATACGTGGCATAGACGTTCGGCGGCGTTGGATTCCCGCTTTCGCGGGAATGACGACGGAAGCCCAAAAAACAAAGCCTGATCCCTTCGGATTCGGGATCAGGCTTTGATGTTTGGTGTCAGGCGTTATCAAGCAGCGTCTTGGCAATGGCGGTGCCGCAGGTGACGGTATCAGCCTTGCCGCCAAGGTCGCCGGTGCGCAGGTTTTCATCGAGCAGGACGGTTTCAATTGCCTCCATGATCGCGTCATGGGCATCGGTGTGGCCCAGATGATCCAGCATCATCGCGCCCGACCAGATTTGCCCGATCGGGTTGGCGATGCCTTTGCCCGCGATATCGGGGGCCGATCCATGCACCGGTTCAAACAGGGACGGGAATTTACGTTCCGGGTTGATATTGCCCGATGGCGCGATGCCAATCGTGCCGGTACAGGCCGGGCCAAGATCAGACAGGATATCGCCAAACAGGTTCGAGGCCACGACGACATCAAAGCGATCCGGGTTCATGACGAACTGGGCGGTCAGAATATCGATATGGTATTTGTCCCAGGTGACATCGGGATAGTTTTTCGCCATTTCGATGACGCGTTCATCCCAATAGGGCATGGTGATCGAAATGCCGTTCGATTTGGTGGCCGAAGTCAGATGTTTGCGCGGGCGTTTTTGCGCCAGTTCAAAGGCATATTTCAGAATGCGGTCAATGCCGGTGCGCGACATGACGGTTTCCTGAATGACGATTTCACGATCCGTGCCGGGATACATCTTGCCCCCGACCGAGGAATATTCGCCTTCGGTGTTTTCGCGCACGACATAGAAATCAATATCACCCGGTTTGCGACCGGCCAGCGGCGATGGCACGCCGGGCATCAGTTTGGCCGGGCGCAAATTGACATACTGGTCAAATTCGCGACGGAACTGGATCAGGGATCCCCAAAGTGAAATGTGATCGGGCACGGTGTCAGGCCAGCCGACTGCGCCAAAGAAAATCGCATCATGGTTTTCGATCTGCGCGCGCCAGTCATCCGGCATCATTTTGCCGTGCTTTTGATAGTAATCGCAGGAGCCGAATTCGAATTCGTCAAACACCAGATCGAGGTCGAACACTTCGGCGGCGGCCTTAAGCACGCGAATGCCTTCGGGCATGACTTCGGTTCCGATGCCGTCGCCGGCGATGACTGCGATTTTGTGGATGGCGCGTGTCATGATGCTTTCCTCCGTGGGGTGTTTTCTGATCCCGGGCTTTTGGCCGTGTGATGATTGCCGCCACGATAACGGCTTTCATCGATTTTCAGAAGCAATCTGCAACACAGGGGGTAAAGAAAAAGGCCCCTGCAAAGCAGGAGCCTTTCCCCGTAAGGGTATCGCGGGAACGAAGTGTCGCCGGAAATTTACGGTTTTAGCGATTCAGATTTAGCGATTCTGGCGGTTATCGATCAGATCATCGACAACGCCCGGATCGGCAAGGGTCGAGGTATCGCCAAGCTGGTCATATTCGTTCGCCGCAATCTTGCGCAGGATGCGGCGCATGATTTTGCCCGAACGGGTTTTCGGCAGACCCGGCGACCATTGCAGATAGTCCGGGCTTGCGATCGGGCCGATTTCCTTGCGCACCCACTGAACCAGTTCCTTGCGCAGTTCTTCGGTCGGTTCTTCGCCGGCATTGAGCGTCACATAGGCATAGATGCCCTGACCCTTGATGTCGTGCGGAACGCCGACCACGGCGGCCTCGGCCACTTTGGCATGGGCGACCAGCGCGCTTTCAACCTCGGCCGTGCCCATACGGTGACCAGACACGTTGATCACGTCATCAACGCGGCCGGTGATCCAGTAATAGCCATCCTCGTCACGGCGTGCGCCATCACCGGTGGTGTAGACATTTTTAAACGCACTGAAATAGGTCTGGATAAAGCGTTCATGGTCGCCATAAACGGTGCGCATCTGACCGGGCCAGCTATCCTTGATGACAAGGTTGCCTTCGTTCGGGCCGGACAATTCGTTACCTTCATTGTCAAGAAGGGCAGGGACCACGCCAAAGAACGGACGCGTAGCCGAACCCGGTTTAAGGTCGGTTGCCCCGGGAAGCGGGGTCAACAGGATGCCGCCGGTTTCGGTCTGCCACCAGGTATCGACAATCGGGCATTTCCGTTTGCCGACATGTTCGTAATACCATTCCCAGGCTTCGGGGTTGATCGGCTCGCCCACCGAACCAAGGATACGCAAGCTCGACAGATCGGCCTTGTTTACGAAGCTTTCGCCTTCGCGCATCAGGGCACGGATCGCCGTCGGTGCGGTATAGAAGATATTGACCTTGTGCTTTTCACAGACCTGCCAGAAGCGCGACGCATCCGGGTAGCTCGGTACGCCTTCAAACATCAGGGTCGTGGCACCATTGGCCAGCGGTCCGTAAACGATATAGCTGTGACCGGTGACCCAGCCAACGTCGGCTGTACACCAGTAAACATCGCCTTCGTGGTAATCAAAGACATATTGATGGGTCATCGAGGCATAAACAAGATAGCCACCCGAGGTATGCAGGACACCTTTCGGCTTGCCGGTCGAGCCCGAGGTATAAAGAACAAAGAGCGGGTCTTCGGCGTTGACTTCGGTCGGCGGGCAGTCGGTCGATGCCGCTTCGCAGACTTCGTGATACCAGACGTCGCGGGTATCGTCCCAGGCAACGTCTTTGCCGGTATGTTTGACGACAACCATTTTTTCGACCGACTTGACGCCCGGATGCGAAAGGGCTTCGTCGGCGTTACGCTTAAGCGGGACCGAACGCCCGCCGCGCAGGCCTTCGTCCGAGGTGATCACGACCTTGGCACCGCAATCTTCAACGCGGCCCGCCAGTGCTTCGGGCGAGAAACCGCCAAAGACGATGGAATGGATGGCACCGATGCGCGCACAGGCCAGCATGGCAACAGCGGCCTCGGGGATCATTGGCAGGTAAATGACAACGCGATCACCCTTGGCAACGCCCATCGATTTCAGCGCATTGGCAAACCGGCAGGTGCGCTCATAAAGGTCGCGATAGGTGATGTGTTCGGAGACGCCCGGATCATCACCTTCGAAAATGATGGCGGTCTGATCGCCGCGCTTTTCAAGGTGACGGTCAAGGCAGTTGGCCGCGACGTTTAGCGTGCCGTCCTCATACCATTTGATGTAAAGGTCCTTGGCGTCATAGCTGACATTTTTGACGGTGCTATAGGGCTTGATCCAGTCAATGCGTTTGCCATGTTCGCCCCAGAAGCCTTCCGGGTCCTCGACCGACTGTTTGTACATGGCATCGTATTTTGCTTTGTCGATCAAAGCACCCTTTGCGATGTCGCTAGGTACGGGATAAACGTTCGCAGACATATGTGGCCTCTTGTTCGTTTCCTGTGGTCTGTGGCGTGGCACCAGCTTGCCGAAATGACTTTTCGAACGGGCTCGAAAACGGCATTCGGGCCGGTGCAGTATTTTGGTGCGGGTCAGAACCTGTTGTGTCTTTCTGTCGGGTTGGTCAGGTATCGGCCCGTTGATCGGGCAGATGCGGCCTGACGGCATGACAAAACCGGTTCTGTCGCTTGCGCCCTATGCTAGTGCGCAGAAGGTATCGAGGGAATACAACTTAAGACGGGGGCGGTTCCAACCAGATAGGATGCCGGGACCTTTGGGGCGGGGCCCGGTTGCGTCGATATCACCCGGTTTCGATCATCTTTGCATCAATCGTGGGGCAGATGACCGACCGGCCTTGCGGCGTATTCCTTTATGTTATTGATATATAGCCGAAAATATCGGCTCTGCCAGTGAAGACATTTACATTTTTGCGCTTTGTGGCAGACAAGAAGGCGGGTTCGGTTCTGGATTTGATGGAACAAAACAGATACAAAGAACCCGGACAATGAACAAACGGTGGGATAATGGATCTGATTTCTCTGGCTGCTGGCGCGTTGACGGCGTCGATCATCGCGCTGGCTTTTTGCATTTTGATGGTCAAACGCATCAAGGACGCGGCCGAGGCCGAAACAGAGTCGCGCACAGCCCTTTTGGCATCGCAACTTGAACAGGCCGAAACCACCCGCCGCGATCTTGCGACCGAACTGGCCCAGACGCGTGACAAGCTTTCAGAAGCATCCGAAAAGCGCGCCATTGCCGAAACCACGGCAAACCGGGTGCCGGTGCTTGAAGCCGAAATGAAGGAATTGCGCATAGCCCTTGATCATTGGCGCGAAAAGGGTTCCGAGCTTGAAACCGCGCTTGAGAAAGAGCGCGAAGCGGCGGCAGAAAAGCTTGCCATGCTTGAAGATGCCAAGACCAAGCTGCTCGACAGTTTCAAGGCGCTGTCATCTGATGCGCTTAAGGTCAATAACGATGAATTCATGAAGCTGGCACGCGAGAATTTCTTACGGCTTCAGGAAGGGGCCAAGGGCGATCTTGAAAAACGCCAGCAAGCAATTGACGGGCTTGTAAAACCCATCAAGGAAAAGCTTGAGGCCTTTGACAGCAAGGTTAACGAGCTTGAAAAAAACCGCAAGGAAGCTTATGGCGAGTTGCGCGAACAGGTCGGAAGCCTTGTGCAATCGCAAACAAGGCTATCGAAGGAAACGCAAACGCTGAGCTCTGCGCTGCGCGCCAGTTCGTCGGTATCGGGGAAATGGGGCGAATTGCAGCTTAAACGCATTGTCGAGCTTGCCGGGATGCTCAAACATTGTGATTTCGACGAGCAGGTGCATTTCAATACCGACGAAGGCATCCAGAAGCCCGACATGGTTATTCATCTGCCCGGTGGCAAGAATATCGTGGTCGATGCCAAGGCCCCGACTTCGGCCTATCTTGAAGCGATTGACGAGAAATATGACGATGAGCGCCGCGAAGCCTTGATGGCGACCTATGTCAGCAATGTGCGCAAGGTGATCACGGATCTTTCGAAAAAATCCTATTGGAAATCGGTCGACAGCCCGGAATTTGTTGTGTTGTTCCTGCCGGGGGAAAGCTTTTTCTCCGCTGCCCTTGAACGCGATCCGCGCCTGATCGAAGACAGTTTCCGCGACGGGGTGATTTTGGCAACCCCGACGACATTGCTTGGTTTGCTCAAGGCGGTGGCCTATGGCTGGCGGCAGGAAGCATTGGCGGAAAATGCCCGCGATATCAGCGAGATCGGCCAGCAATTGTTTGACCGCCTTGGTACGCTTGCCAAGAATTTCAGTTCCATGGGCAAGTCGCTTGAAAGCACGGTCAAGAATTACAACAAGACGCTGGGCACGCTTGAGGGATCGGTGCTGGTTTCCGCGCGCAAGCTTAAGGAAAAGCATATCGTTGCCGATGACCGCGTGATCGAGGAACCGGCACCTTCGGAAACCCATGTGCGGGACATCACCAAGATGGAATTGCTGGCCGGGCCCGATGATGACCCCGATGACGACAAGGCGCAAGTGGCAGACGACGCCCCCGCAACCGATCCCGAGGATTGATCGGTGGCTTTGTTCGCTTTGTCGGTGTTTTCGGTGTTTTCGGTGTCTTCCCAGCATCGGCATGGCAGCTATTGCGCGCAAATCGGGCTGTTTGCTTGACTTGCGCGTGGGGAGACCTTATCTCCAAGCGCGAAATTCGCTATTATTATCTGTCGAAATCAGTACGAACCGGATTACAGACCCATGGCCCTGCGTGAAATTCTTATCGTTCCAGACCCGCGCCTTAAGAAGGAATGCGCACCGGTCGAGGAAGTGAATGATGAGATCAAGACACTTCTCGATGACATGCTTGAAACCATGTATGCCGCACCGGGCATTGGTCTGGCCGCGCCGCAGATCGGGGTGATGAAACGCGTTGTTGTCATGGATGTGTCTGACGACAAGGACAAACCCGAACCCCTGAAACTGATCAACCCGGAAATCATCTGGGAGTCCGAGGAAACCTCGGTCTATCAGGAAGGGTGCCTGTCGATCCCGGAACAATATGCCGATATCGAACGCCCGGCCGAAGTGGGTTTGCGCTATATGGATGAAAATGGCGAAACCCACGAGATCGAAGCAGACGGCCTGCTTGCGACCTGTATCCAGCACGAGCTTGATCACCTGGATGGCATCCTGTTTACCGATTATCTGAGCGCGCTCAAGCGCAACATGATCATCAAGAAAGTCCAGAAGCTCCAGAAAACCAAAAAGTCTGCCTGAGATGTCTGATCTCGGATCGGTTCAGTTAGGCAGGATTGTTCTGAGGATTGCGAATTTCGGTATTCCGGGCGGTGCAAAGCGCAGACCCGGAAACCATAACTCGGCAAGATGGTGATGGATTCCCGCCTTTGCGGGAATGACGATCCGAATAGGTGTTCTGGATATTGGAAGGGGCCGGTTTTCCGGCCCTTTTGTTTTGCGCAGAATCATCATGAAGTTAGTTAACTTACTTAATGATGATTCTGATTGGAAGGAGGCCATATGGGGAACCCGTTATGTGTGATCATTTGAATGAGTTTGGACCCCAGTTACAGGCTTGGCTTGTCATTTCGCTGCGTTCGCGCCAAATTGCGGTGCAATTAATCATGCCACCGATTTGATGATGAATGGGATTGATATGACCAAGCTGCGCATTGCCTTTATGGGAACCCCGGACTTTGCCCTTGTGGCGCTTAGGGATCTGGTTGCAAGCGGGCATGAGGTGGTTTGCGTCTATTCCCAGCCGCCGCGCCCGGCGGGACGCGGGCATAAGGAAACGCCAAGCCCGGTGCATGCCTGGGCGCGCGATCAGGGGATCGAGGTCCGTCATCCGGTGTCGCTGAAATCGCCAGAGGAACAAAAAGCGTTTGCCGATCTTGATCTGGATATGGCGGTGGTGGCGGCCTATGGCCTGATCCTGCCCAAGGCGATTCTGGACGCGCCCAAATACGGGTGCCTGAATATTCACGCATCGCTTTTGCCGCGCTGGCGCGGGGCGGCCCCGATCCAGCGGGCGATTCTGGCCGGGGATCAGGCGACCGGGGTTACCATCATGCAGATGGATGTCGGGCTTGATACCGGCGATATGTTGTTGGTTGGTGAAGTGCCGATTACGTCAAACACCTATGCCAATGCGCTGCATGATGATCTGGCCCAGCTGGGCGGGAAAATGATTGTCGAAGCGCTTGAAAAGCTGCCCAAAGGGGAGCTTCGCGCCACCAAACAACCCGAAGAGGGTGTGACCTATGCCGCAAAGCTTGAACGTGCCGAGGCCAAGCTTGATTTCAAGGATGATGCGGCGGCGTTGGAACGCAAAATTCGGGCCTTTACGCCCTGGCCGGGGGCCTATTTTGAACTGGGTAAGGAACGGATCAAGGTTCAGGCCGCCGAGGTGGTTGATCAATCCGGCCCGGTGGGTGAAATCCTTGATGATCAGCTGACGATCGGGTGTGGCAGCGGCGCATTGCGCCCGACCCGTATCCAGCGCCCGGGCAAATCGGTCATGGATACCGATGCGGTCCTGCGGGGCTATGACAAGCTGGCCAAGGGAGTTGTTCTGGGGGGATGACCATTCTTACGACGCAGGCAATCGGGGGGCTGACGATCCGGCCGGCTTTTAATGGTGATGGCGATGGCATCGCCGATCTGATTGCGTTGGCCTTTGCCGATTACCCCGGATGTGTTTTCGATCGCGCGGCCGAATTCCCCGAACTGGACGCGATTGCCGATGACTTCAAGGCCGATGATGGCCGCATCTGGGTCGCGGTGGATGATCGCGGGCAGGTTTTCGGATGTTTGGGCATCAAATATGATGGTGCTACCCGCGAAGGGGAATTGCACAAGGTGTATTTGCATCCGGCTTTGCGCGGGCGGGGGATGGCGCAAAAACTGATGGCAAAGGCATTGGCATGGTTGGGGCAAACCCATGGCGATTGCCAAACTGTGATGCTGTGGACCGATACGCGCTTTATCGCCGGGCATCGGTTCTATGAAAAATGCGGCTTTGCGCGCACAGGCGAAAGCCGCATTCTTGATGATCTTAGCAATTCGTCAGAAATTCAGTATCGCTTTGATTTTGCGGTTTATCAAAAGGCGCTGGCATTCTGAATTGTACTGAACTGAAGTGAGCGGGATCTATTTCGGGGACCCGACCATATCGGGAATGTTCGGGTTGTCTTGCGGATTTTCCGGGGTCTTGCGGAATGCACGCGCATCGCGGAAGCCAAGCTCCCACGGCGGGACCGGGGTGAATTTTTCGGCCAGAAAATCAACAAAGGCGCGGACCTTGGGCGACAGGTGGCGTTTATGGGGATACACCGCCGAAATCCACGCCTGATCATGGACATATTCGGTCAGGACCGGTGTCAGACGACCGGCACGGATATCTTCGTGCACGAGATATTCCGCCAGACGCGCCATGCCAAGCCCGGCCAGAACCGCTTCGTGGAGCACATCACCATCATTGGCGGAAAACGACCCTTGCGCACGGAAGGACACGTGACCATCCGGGGTTTCGAAATGCCAGTCGTTGAAGCTTTCGCGCGATGACAGATGCAGACAGTTGTGGTTTTCAAGTTCTTGCGGCTTGCGCGGGATGCCGTTCTTTTCAAGATATTCCGGCGATGCCACGATCATGCGGCGGTTGACGGCATATTTGCGCGCGATAAGTGACGAGTCTTCGAGTGCGGACAGGCGAATGGCCAGATCATAGCCATCGTTGACCAGATCGGTGAATTTGTCATCAAGGGTCAGTTCGATCCGCACATCGGGATAGCGCGCCAGAAATTCCGGGATCAGCGGCACCACCTGCATTTTCGTGAAGGCGACCGACGCATTGATCCGCAGCGTGCCGCGCGGGGCGGCATAAAGCTGGGTGACGACTTCTTCGGCTTCTTCGATCTCGTTAAGGATCGTGCGGGCGCGTTCGTAAAAAGCACGGCCTTCTTCGGTCAGGCTAAGCTGGCGCGTGGTGCGCATCAAAAGCCGGGCGCCAAGGCGATCTTCGAGGCGCGAAATATATTTCGAGACGGCTGACGGTGACAGGCGCATTGTCCGGGCAGCAGCCGAGAAGCTTCCTTCTTCGACTGCATGGACAAAGATTTCCATTTCCGCGGCGCGATCCATATTTTGGCAATCCTATTTATGACGATACTTCACAAGTAATGTGCATATTGAGGCAATTCTCTTTCTCAGTAAAGAAAATTACATTGGGTTCATCGAGAGCGACAAACGGTCGCAACGAACGAAATTTTGAGGAGGTCACCATGGCCGCTTACGAAGACTTCACCACCCGTTACATCTCCACCACCGAAATCGAGGCAGGTGTGCGTAAAGGTCAGCAGCTGCGCGCTGAATTCGTAGGTTCTTTCTTCCGTAACCTGTTCAAGGGTGCTGACAAAGACGTCAAACACCCGGCTGGTACCGTTGGCGGTGCTGCCTAATCATCTTGCTAACTGCATGCGGTCGAGCACCGATTGAGAGTTCCTCCCCAAGAGGTGCTCCCGCAGGCAGGGACTTTGAATACGGTTTCTATCTAGCGTCTTCCTCCCTATTTGACGCTGTTTTCCCGACTGGCCCGAACACTTTTGTGTTTCGGGCCATTTTTTTGGTCAATCGGCTTCTTTGGGCGCAATTCCCGGCGGCATATAAAAGCCCGGCCGCTCCGAGAACCACGAGCCAATACTGACGATAGCGGATGCCAACAATGTGACGATCAGCATCATCGCAATCGACATGTCGGCCGCAAACATCCAGCCATAAATTGCCGGTCCCATGGCCGATGCCAGCACCATGACGGCAGTCAATGTGCTGCGCACGGCCCCGATTTCATCCAAAGGCACCAGTTCAGGGATGATGGCGGTGCGCAATGTTGTGGCAAAACCGACCGTAATCCCGACCAGCCCCATATAGATCAGGATCACCCACGGCGTGTTGGTCATGGCCAGAATCCCGACGCCGACCATCATCGGGATCAGATGCCAGGGGAACAGGCGGCGGGCGGAATGTTTGTCAATCAAGGGACCACTGCCAAATGCACCCAAGACCGATGTGATGGCAAAGACCGTGAAACCGGCGGCAAACCAGCCAAGATCAATGCCCTTGTGGCTGGCAATTGCGCCTTGATGGAAAAACAGGGCGGTCATGATCAAGGGTGGTGCGGCCAGCATCGGCATGCAGAACCAGACATAAAGCGATTTGAACAGGCGTGGGTGATCGCTTTGGGACTCGGGTGTCGAAGAGTTGGCATCTGCGGTGTGGTTGCCCGCCGGCGAGCTTTCCGACTCGTTTGATTTTAGCGGGGCGTTACGGAATTTGGCATCACTGCGGATCAGCCAGACCGCCACCGGTACCAGAATGAGCAGAATAAAAACGGCCGATCCGGCATAGGTATATCGCCAGCCAACGGCGGCAATCAGCGCCAGCAGGGTTGCGGGCATGATGGCCTCGGCCAAGGGAAAGCCGAAACTGGCGATGGCAAGTGCACGGCCGCGATTGCGCGAGAAATAGCGTGCGATGCCGGTCATGCTGACATGGGTCATCAGGCCTTGGCCTGCGAGCCGCAAGACAAACAGGGCGGCGATCAGCATCCAGACATTAGTTGCCAGCGAAATCATGGCACAGCCAAGTGCGAGAAGCACCATGGTGGCGAGGCTATAGGACAGGATATCGACCTTGTCGATCCAGCGACCGAGGACCGGCAGGCACAGCGCGCTGGCAATGGTGATCCCGGCATAGATATTGGCAAATTCGGTTTCATTGAGTGCCAGGCTGGCCGAGATGAACGGCACAAATAGCGCCACCAGAAAGGTCTGGCCAAAGGATGAGCCAAAACTGTGCAATGCGCCAAAAGCCAGTTGCCGTGGGGCTTGTCGAAGCAAGATCAGAAATTGCATGCGGGTTCCGGCGGGCAAAAGTGGGTGCGTCAAAGAGCGGGGCGCGTAAATCAAATGGTATGAGAAATTTATCGGTGGCAAGGGCTGCTGTCTACCCGCTCGCATGGATGGGGTGCGCAAAGAAAAAGCCCGCAAGCATCAAGCTTGCGGGCCAAGAGTTTCCTTGAGGTAGGAATGGTTTAACTTGCGGCGACAGCCGGTGTCGGGCCGTTCTTTTTGCCCTGCCACCAGTTAAAGCCAAGCACCGCAAGAAGGACGATTGTGCCGGCGATTTCTGCGCGGATATCGGGATAGAACACGCCGATGGTGGCGGGAACGATGATGATGCGCGAGAACACATCCATCGCCGCAAACAGATAGCCTTCAAGGGCGGCGGCAAAGGCCACCAGACACAGGATGGCGGTAAAGCCGGTCCAGAGAACGATCTGGATCGAGCCGCCTTCGATGATTTCCGGATTGAACACCATGAAGGCCGGGATCAGATACAGGCCCTTGGCGAATTTCCATGCCTGTACGCTGGTTTCCATGGGGTTGGCGTTGGCAATTGCTGCCCCCGCAAACCCGGCCAGCGCAATGGGCGGGGTCACGTTACTGTCCTGGGAATACCAGAACACCACCAGATGCGCGATCAGAAGCGGAATGCCGAACTCGTTCGACAGGGCCGGACCGACCAGAACGATCAGAACGATATAGGATGCCGTGACCGGCAAGCCCATACCAAGGATCAGGCTGGCGATCAGAACCAGAACAAGTGCCAGAACGATGTTGCCACCCGAAAACGCGATCATCATTGATGAGAATTTCAGGCCAAGACCCGTCAGGCCGACCACGCCGACAATGATACCGGCAACGGCACAGGCCATCGAAACCGCGACGGCGTTTTTGGCACCCAGTTCAAGGGCGGCGATGGTGATCGCAATCCCTTTGCGGATGGCTGCAATCAGTTTGTCGTGGCTTGGCTTTTCGCCCTTTTGCGGGGCGACAAAGAAGAACCACAGGACATAACGCAATGCTGCAACGGCCATGACCGACAAGATCGCCCAGAAGCCGACCCGCATCGGCGAGATGTTAAGCACCAGCAGGTAAATCAGAACGCCGAGCGGCAAGATGAATTGCCAGCCTTCCTTGAGAACTTCTTTCCAGTCCGGAAGTTCTTCGACCGGCATGCCGCGCATGCCCTGTTTCAGGGCAACGATATGCACAAACAGATAAACCGTGCCGAGATACAGGATTGCCGGGAAAATCGAAACCAGAACGATGTCGAGATACGGCACCTGGGTATATTCGGAAATCAGAAACGCACCGGCCCCCATCAGCGGCGGGGTGATCTGACCACCGGTTGACGCGGCTGCTTCGACGCCGCCGGCCTGTGCCGGGCGATAACCGAGTTTCTTCATCAACGGAATGGTAAAGGCACCCGTGGTCACGACATTGGCGATGGCCGAGCCACTGATCGATCCCATGCCAGCCGATGCCAGCACAGCTGCCTTGGCCGGGCCACCGGGCTTTTTGCCCGTGGCGGCATAGGCCATGTCGATAAAGAATTTGCCCGCACCGGTGACTTCAAGAAACGCACCAAACAGCACGAACATGAAGATATAGGTCGCAGCAACCCCCATCGGCAGGCCGTAAATGCCTTCCTGGCCAAGATAAAGCTGCCCGACCAGACGGTCCACATCAGCGCCGCGATGGGAAAGAATGCCCGGCAACCATTCACCAAGCCAGGGCAGCGCACCGCGCGGGCCCGAAAGCGCGTAGATGATGGCAACAATGCCGATCACGGTCATGCCAAGCCCGACCGCACGGCGGCTGGCCTCCAGCACGGTGATGGTGGCAATCACACCGATGATCAGGTCGGTTTCGCTCCAGAAACCGGCGCGATTGATGATTTCATCAAGATAGAAGGACAGATAAAAGCCCGTGGCAAAGGCGCCGGCCAGAAAGGCGATATCAATCAGCCAGCCAAGCATGCCGCGTTTTTTACCGCTGCCAAATACCGGGAACATCAGGAAGGCTAAGAACATCACAAACGCAAGATGGATACTGCGTTGATAGAACAGGCCAAGCGGTTCGATCCCTGCGCCATACATCTGGAACAGAGAGAGTGCGACTGCAACGATCGAAATTGCCCACAGGACCAATTTTGGCTGTGGCAATCTATCCGTCATGGACGGCAGCGGTGCCGGTTCAGACATGGAACTTATTCCCCGGTATCAAGGCGGATGGTGACACGGGTGTGCTCAGCCATCTTTGAAAGGTTGATTTCGTCACGTTCGGTGACGATGCGGTGATTAACCGCAAGTGACCCGACACGTAATACATAGGCATTGTCGCGTACAGGTTCATCGATATCTTCGATCCAGTATCCGCCGCCTTCTGCGCTGGTCAGAATACCACGACCGGGATAATGCCCCAGTCCTGCTGCGAAGTCCGGCTGATAGGCACGATGGAGAACCATCTTGCCAAGATCGTCAACATAACAGTCAATAACGCCATCACCGGTTACAGAATGATTCCAGTACAGGCACCAGCCTGTCTGGCGTGGAATTTCGGTTCTGGCGAGAACCGAACCATCTTCACCGATGATTTCAAGATAGTCTGTCACGGTTGCAGGCATCGTTACAGATTGCGTCTGCGACGCGCATCCCGTGATCAAGAGAAGAAGGGCGACCATTGCTGGTCGCCCGAATCCATTCAAAATCATGGATAAAGCTGCGGCGGGATCGGCATGCCGGTTTCTTCGTAGTAACGAAGCGCGCCCGGATGCATCGGGATCGGGGTCGAGTTCAGAGCGAAATCAACCGTGGTGTCGTTTGCTGCCGGATGGATGGCGATCAGTTCGTCGACCTTTTCAAACAGGGTCTTGGTGATCTGATATGCCAGCTCTTCATCCATTTCGTCGCTGACGAACAGAACGTTCGGAGTCGAAATGGTGTTTACCGGTGCTTCGACGCCTTCATAGACGCCTTTGCGCAGCGCATAAGGTGCGAAGGTCGGTTCCGCGTCCAGAGCAGCAAGGATTTCCTCGTCGGTCAGCGCGATCAGTTTGATGTCACGCGTGGTTGCGAGGTTGAGAATCGAGCTGGTGGGCGGGCCGACGCTCCAGAAGCCGGCATCGATGTCGCCATCGCGCAGTGCATCTGCGGTTTCGTTGAAGTTCAGGCGCTGTTCTTCGATGTCATCATAGGTGATGCCATTGGCGCTCAGCAGGGTCTGTGCCGAAAGTTCGGTGCCCGAACCCGGTGCGCCGACAGAAACGCGTTTGCCTTTAAGGTCGGCAAGGCCGTTGATGCCGCTGTCAGCCATGGTGACGATCTGAACCGCGTTCGGATAGATCGATGCCAGAGCGCGCACGTTATCAAGGGTACGGCCTTCGAATTTGCCGGTGCCGGTGAAGCCGGCATAAACGGTATCAGCCAGACCGATTGCGATGTCACTATCGCCACGGGCAATCAGGCCCATGTTTTCAACAGATGCGCCGGTGACTTCGGCAACAGCACTGGTGCCGTCAATATATTTGGTGATCAGTTCCGCAAGGCCACCGCCATACGGATAATAGGTGCCACCGGTACCACCGGTTGCGATTGACAATTGCTGTGCCGAAACAGGTGCGGCGGTCAGCATCATGGCTGCGGCTGCTGCTGTCAGCAGTGTACGGAGCTTCATGATAGTCCTCCCTAGGGTTAACACTCTTAAGCGACAAATTGATCGATAAAGATCGTTTCAGAATATGGTTCTTCACGTTCTGTGACGGCCTGTAGTCCGGGCCTGTTATTATTGGGTCCTATTGGATGCCCGAGCCTGACCGGAAATATGGTTCCGATCAATAGGCAGGGCGTGGTTCAAGACCGATTTTCGAGAGATGGCTCAAGTCAGCAAGGAAAAGTGTCCGAACCGGACGAACTGTCTTGGTCTTCTCCCTCGGGTTTTTATTAGTTTATCATTCTGGCGCCGTCGATTGCAATGAGTATGCCAAGTCAAAGGCAAAAAATTAGATTACAAATCAATTACTTAGAGCGCTTCCATTGGGTATTTCGGCAACAATCCGCCGATTTTCGGAAACACATCGGCGGATTGTTGCCTATTTGCTGCATATGCGAACAAATATTGCGTTGCAGCAATGCCTTAGACCGGTTTGTCGCGCCGGATATTCAGCTTTTTCATTTTCTCGTTTAGCGTTCTGCGCGGAATGTCGAGTTCTTCCATCACGGCTTTGATATTGCCGTCATTGCGATCGAGCGCATCGCGAATGATGCGTTCCTCGAACTCGCGGACCTGATCGGCAAGGGCCGGGTTGGCTGTGTCGGCCATCGGGGTTTCAAAGCCAGCTTTAAACAGGCGTTTGAAACGTTCTTCGGGGCTGCCAACCAGAAGAACATACCGTTCGGCCATGTTTTTAAGTTCGCGCACATTGCCCGGCCAGTCATGCGCCTTGAGCTGTCCGATAAGAACAGGTGTGATGCGCTCATAGGGGCGGTTGAAATTTTCGGCTGCGCGTTCGGCAAAAATATCAAAGAGCAGGGCGACATCATCCTTGCGTTCGCGCAAGGGGGCGATGGACAATTCAAAGGTGTTGATGCGAAACAGCAAATCTTCGCGGAACCGGCGTTCGGCAACGGCGGCGACAAGATCTTCGTTCGTGGCGCAGATCAGACGGAAATCAACCTTGATCGGCGCGTTGGAGCCAAGCCGCACGACTTCGCGCTGTTCGATCACGCGCAGCAATTTGGCCTGAAGGGCAAGCGGCATGCTTGATATTTCATCAAGAAACAGCGTCCCGCCGATTGCATGTTCGATCCAGCCGGTCCGTTGGCTTGCGGCCCCGGTAAAGGCGCCCTTTTCATGACCGAACAGTTCGCTTTCGGCGGTGCTTTCGGGGATGGCAGCACAATTGACGGCAACGAATTTTTCATCGCGCCGGTCGCTTAGATCATGGATGGCGCGCGCGACCAGTTCCTTGCCGGTGCCGGTTTCACCGGAAATCAGAACCGGGACTTCGGTCGGGGCGATATTGGCTATTTCGTCTTTCAGGGTCCGAATCGGGGCGGAATTGCCGATCAGGCGCGAATCGAGGCTGCCACGGCTTGCAATCAGACGCCTAAGATCGCGGTTTTCAAGAACAAGGCGGCGTTTTTCAATGGCCCGTTCGAGGCTTTCGACAATGTCTTTGGGTTCGAACGGTTTTTCGACGAAATCATAGGCCCCGCTTTTCATGGCGTCGACCGCCATCGGCACATCGCCATGCCCCGTCATCAGGATGATGGGGATATCGGGATCGGCAGACAGAACCGAGCGGGTAAAGGTAATGCCGTCAAGCTTGGGCATTTTGACGTCTGTCAGAATAACCCCGGCAAAATCGGGCGTGATATCCCGCAGGGCTTCACGGGCGTCTTCGTAAACCGTGACGGTGAAATCCGAGAGTTCAAGCCACTGGGCAAGGGATATGCGCATGGCTTCGTCATCATCGACAATGATGATGTGCGGCGGGATCGGCGACGTTGCGTCATTATCCTGTGACAGGTCGGTCATGGTTACGGTTATTTATCCATCAATAGCGGCAGGCGGACTTCAAAACAGGCCCCGGCAGAGGGCGTGTTATAGGCTTTTATGCTGCCGCCGAAGTCACGCACAATGCCATAAGTCACCGAAAGTCCCAAGCCGACGCCGCGACCGGGGTCTTTGGTGGTGAAAAACGGATCGAATAACAGCGCAAGTGTATCATCATCAATGCCGGGCCCGGTATCGGTGATGCGCATGATGACTTCGGTTTGGGTGGCTGAAAGGTCAATGCGGATATGTTTGACCGTGCTATCGGCCGTGGCATCAAGTGCATTGCGGATAATATTGACGCAAATCTGTTCGATCCGAACAAGGTCCGCCTGCACGACAAGCGGGGTGTCGGGTTCGTTGCGTTCAATGGTGCATTGTTCCTGTTGCAGCTGCGGGCTGAGCATTTGCAGGGTGTTATCAAGGGCGACTTTCAAATCGACCGGTTCAAGGACGCCGGTTGATTTGCGCGAGAATGTCTTGAGCTGGCCTGTGATCGCCCCCATGCGTTCGGTCAGCGCGGAAATCTGATTGATATTCTGACCAAGCTGCTCGGTCTTGCCCCGTTCGATCATCAGTTTGGCACTGGCGCAAAAGGTTCTGATGGCGGTGATCGGCTGATTGATTTCGTGCGCAATCGCGGCGGACATCTGACCAAGGGCTGCGAGTTTGCCGGCCTGTACCAGTTCGTTCTGGGTGCCGCGCAGTTCGGCTTCGGTTTTGCGGCGTTCGGTGATTTCTTCTTCGAGGCGGATGTTGAGCGCCTGAATGCGTTCGAGTTCAAGTGCCTCGCGCTGGGAGGCGAGTTTGAGGGCGCGTTCATGCCAGAACAGAATAATCAGAATGATCATGCCCCCGGCAATGATCGCAACCAGCATGACGGCCCCTTGTCGGTCGGTCACCTGATCCATCGAGGTCAGATAGAATATCCGCCAGGCACTGCCTTTGATCGGTTTGCTGTCAAACAGATAGCGTTTGCCTTCGATGGCGACGATGCCCGATCCCTTTGACAATTGTTCGCCGACATTCAGCGATGCCAGTTCCCGACCGGGATATTGCCGGTTATTTTCGATCCGCGTGCGGTCATCTGGCGAAAGCGGCGAGAGTGTTTTGTATTTCCAGTCGCCTTGGCTGGTCAGGGTGATGACGCCATCTGCATCGATGACAAACACCGTTTCACCGGCGTCCTGCCAATTCTGTTCGACTTCTTCGAGTTCGATTTTGACAACAGCGACCCCGATGATGGTGTCATTGTGGCGAATGGGGTTGGAAATGAACAATCCGGCCCGCCCGGTGGTGACGCCAATCCCGAAAAAGAATCCTTCGCCCCCGGAAAGCGATCGGTTGAAATAAGGCCGGAAGGAATAATCTTCGCCCACAAAGCTGTCTTCTGTGCCCCAGTTGCTTGATGCGACCGTTCTGCCATTGCGATCCAGAATATAAAGGGCCGCAGCCCCGGACCGTTCATTGACCTGTTGCAGATAAATGTTGGCGGCCTGTACCCCTGCGTGGTTTCTGACGGCAGCGGTTACCAGATGATGGCGGGCGACGACATAGGGCAAATAGCGATAGCGATCAATTGCCGCGCGAAGCGAACTGTCATAAAGCGCCAGACGCGCTTCACCGGTGGTTTCCAGTTCGCGAATGGTCAGGTTGCCCGTCGAACTGACGGCAGCCCAGACAACAATGGCGGAAATGAATGTTCCGGCAAAGATCAGGGTTCCGCGCCGGAAATTGCTTAGCCAGTAAAAAATCGCGTCCTCCCCCGTGATCAGGGATCATTTTGAAAAGCCGGGCGTTTAGGGTCCTAACTCCAGCTTGGGGTGAGGTTATTAGGAAGTGTGGGAATATAAAGTCAACATATACAGTCCGGATGATGGCAATGCGCTGTGTGTATTCGAATGGCCTTATTTATGCCGCAAGCGGTTATTTTTTCGCCACATTGGAATGTAAATTGTATAGTCACCACACGAATGAATGAATTGTATCTGTCCAGTAGATGAGGTCCAGGTGAGTAAGATCGCACTTGTTGATGACGACCGGAATATCCTGACGTCTGTATCGATGGCGTTGGAAGAAGAAGGATATGAGGTCCTGACATATTCTGATGGCTCGGAAGCACTTCATGCCATCACGAAAGAGGAACCTGATCTGGCGGTGCTTGATATCAAGATGCCGCGTATGGACGGATTGGAGCTTCTGACCCATTTGCGCAAGAAAACCGAAATGCCGGTGATCTTCCTGACATCGAAGGATGACGAGGTTGACGAGCTGACCGGGCTTCGCATGGGGGCCGATGATTATATCAAAAAGCCGTTTTCCCAGCGTTTGCTGATTGAACGTATTCGCACATTGTTGCGCCGCGCGGAAATCATGCGGGCCGGTGGCGTGCGCCCGAACGGATCGGACGATGTGTTGCAGCGTGGCGATCTGGTGCTTGATCCATCACGCCACATGTGCAGCTGGAAAGGGCAGCATGTCAATCTGACGGTGACCGAGTTCCTGTTGATTCAGGCCCTGGCCAAACATCCCGGCCATGTCAAAAACCGCGATCAGTTGATTGATGCGGCGTATGGCGAACATATCTATGTCGATGACCGTACCATCGACAGCCACATCAAGCGCCTGCGCAAGAAGTTCCGCGAGACCGACAAGGAATTCAAGGAAATCGAAACGCTTTATGGCGTGGGGTATCGTTATCGTGACTCGGCCACGGTGGCGGGTTAATGCGAATTTTAAACGCGCCGGAGTCCGTTAAGCTTCGGCGTGTATCGTTTTGCAAGGCCCGTTGGTCGGGCCGGTTGTTGCAGGTTTGAATGAGCGATCTCGGCACTGGTGATCATGACCAGAACGCAAGCGCGTCCGAAACCCGGACGACCCGCATAGAAGAACGCCACGGGCTTTTTTCGCCCCTGACCTGGCGGATTCTGGCGGTGAACGCGTTAGCACTTTTTGTGCTGGTGGCGGGTATTTTGTATCTGGGCCGCTATAAGCAGGAACTTATCCATTCCGAACTTGAAGCCATGGCAGTGCAGGCGGAAATGTATGCCGCAGCACTTTCGACATCGGCGGTCAGTTCCGGCGATGATGCCACCAACCGGGTGAAGATCGAAGTGGCGCGCGAAATGGTGCGCCGCCTTGTCGGGATTACCGGCGCACGCACGCGCCTGTTTGCCACCAATGGCAGCCTGTTGGCCGATAGCCGTAATATCCAGTCCCTGGGGGCGGGGACCATCCAGGCCGAAGAACTGCCTGCGCCGGGCGAAGAAGATGCCTTTGCCGAAATCATGCGCCAACTGACCGATGGCATTCTGACATTGTTTGAGGGTGAGCAACCCTTGCCGCTTTATGTCGATCCGCCGGTTGCCAGTGCGGCCGATTACCCCGAAGTGCGCGCAGCCCTTGCGGGCTATTCGCGCGGGGTGGTGCGAGTCGATAGTCAGGGGCGTCGCGTTTTGTCGGTATCGGTGCCTGTGGCGCGTTTCAAGCAGGTCCTGGCATCGGTGATGCTGACCAAAAGCGGAGAGCCGATTGAAAAGGCCCTGCATGCGGTGCGGCTTGATATCCTGAAAATCTTTGTTTTTGCCTTTGGCATCACGGTTTTATTGTCGATCTATCTGGCGGGTGTGATTACACGGCCGCTTAACCGGCTTGCCCGTGCGGCCGAGCGGGTCCGGCGCAGCAAAAACCGCCAGTTTGCGATTCCCGATCTTTCGGATCGCCGCGATGAAATCGGTGATCTGTCGACCACGTTGCGCGATATGACCGAAACGCTTTGGGATCGTATGGATGCGATCGAACGTTTTGCCGCCGATGTGGCACATGAAATCAAGAATCCGCTGACATCGTTGCGATCTGCGGTGGAAACAGCCACACGCCTTAAAGACCCGGAACGTCAGCGCCGCCTGATGGAAATCATTGCCGAGGACGTCCAGCGGCTTGATCGCCTGATCAGTGATATTTCCGATTATTCACGCATGGATGCGGAATTGTCGCGGGCCGAAAGCGAAGAGGTCAATCTTGGTGTGCTGCTAACGACATTGGGCGAACTTTATAATGCCGATGTTGATGGCCCGCCTGTTCGGGTCAAGGTGCCCGATACGCTTAACGTGCCGGCCCTTGAAAGCCGTTTGACACAGGTCTTTAGAAACCTGATTTCCAATGCGATTACCTTTACCCCCGAAGGTGGTGAAGTGCGGGTCAAGGCCTGGTGCGACAAGAACTGGGCGGTGATCACGATCGAGGATGACGGTCCGGGTATCCCGCCAGGCAAAGAAGAGGCAATCTTTAACCGGTTCTATACCGAGCGGCCGGCAACCGAGAAATTCGGCCAGCATTCGGGGCTTGGTCTTTCGATTTCCAAACGGATTATTGCCGCCCATAACGGTGAGCTGAGCGCACAGAACCGGATGGTTGACGGCGAGGTCAAAGGCGCGATCTTTACCATTCGCCTGCCCCTTGATTGATGCCCCGTTGCGGTTTTAGAGCAGTTTTCAGGTGCGGTTGCGAAGATGGTTCAGGATTGCCAGCGCCGCCAGACCCGCGCCAAACAGACTGACACCTTCCCATCCGGCAAGGCTCATGACCTTGACCCCGACTGCCGAGCCGAGTGCCGCGGCGATGTAATAGCACAGCATATAAACGGCGTTCATCCGGCTTTGGGCATCGGGATCAATCGAAAACACGCGCACCTGATTGGGGATCTGGGCCCCGAAAACCCCAAGATCCAGCAAGATGACGCCAATCACAAGCCCGGCGAGGTGATTGCCCCACACCGCCAGCACGCCAAATGACAGGGCGACCAGAACAAGTGCGCAGGTCATTATCGGTCGGGGCCCCCAGGAATCAACCAGTCGCCCGGCAAGCTTGGCACCAAGGATGCCTGACATGCCCGCAAGGCCAAAAAGCCCGGCCTGCTGAACCGTAAAGAAGAAAGGTTCACTGGTGACATGAATGGCCAAAGTCGCCCACAACGCGTTAAAGGCCGCAAACCACAAGGCCCCGGTAAGGGCGGATTCGCGCAACAGCGGATGTTTCTTTATCAGCGCAAACATTGATGCGATCAGTTTCGGATAGGTCAGCGAAACGTTGGGTTTGTTTTTGGGCAGGTTCATCCATAACAGAACGCCAAAAAGCGCAGCCAGAAGGGCGGCAAACAGGAAAACGGACCGCCAACCGAAATACTCGGCGATGGATCCGCTGACGATCCGTGAAAGCAGAATGCCAAGTGTCAGGCCGGTCATTAATGTGCCCATCGTCTTGCCACGGGTTTCGGTTGTCGACAGGGCCGCGCCAAGCGGGATCAATTGCTGGGTGATGTTCGCGCCAAGGCCAAGGGCAAAGGATGCGGTGATCAAAACGGCGAAATTCGGGGCCAGAAACACGCCAAGGGATGCCAATGTCATCACGATCGACAGATAGCCGATCAGATTGCGGCGCGCCATGGTGTCGCCCAGTGGCGAAATGAGCAGAATGGCTGCGGCATAACCCAGCTGGGATGCCGACGGAATAAGACCAACCAGACCATCATCCAGACTGAATGTTGTCGCCATATCCGGCAACAGGGGTTGGTTATAATAAAGGCCGGAAACCGTGGCGGAAATGGCCGTTGCCATCAGCAATAGAAGCGGTTTCGAAAGACGGGGTTTTTCGGTGCTATCGACCATATTCGGATCCTTGGTGGTGGGCGTGGCACAGTGGTCTGTGCTGTTCACGCCACAAGAATGAAGTTGGATCGAAAGATACAGAACCGTCATTGATAATATAAATAATCATATTTGATCCCAGTAATACTAAAACGGTATAAATGACGCCATGGAGATCAAACTTTTAAAAACATTTGTCACGGTGGCACGGTTAAAGGGTTTTTCGGCCGCCGCCCGTGAATTGAACACCGTGCAGCCCGCCATCAGTCGCCAGATTTCCGATCTGGAAGAAGAACTGGGCGTCGATCTGTTTTGGCGCTCAACCCGCGCTGTTCGATTGACGTCTGCAGGGGCGGTTCTTTTGCGTGAGGCACAGGAAATTCTTGCGCATGAAGAACGGGTGCGCAGCACGCTGCGGCGGGTTGGTAACGGGGATGTCGGGCGATTGCGGGTCGGGTTTATCAGTTCTGCCACCCAGGCTTTTCTTCCTGATCTGATCCAGCATTTCAGAAAACGTTATCCCGGCGTGCAGGTGATGCTTTTGGAAATGACAGCCCGTCAACAGCTTGAGGCGCTTGCACAGGATCAGATTGACGTTGCATTTTCGCGTTCCCTGCCGGCATCGGCAAAGGAAACAACACGCAGTATCGAGATCTATGCCGATCAGCTTGCGGCTTTCATTCCCGAGTCCCATGCCTTGTCGCGCAAGTCAGAGATATCGCTTGGTGAATTGGCGGGGGAACCCTTTATCCTGTTTCAGCGGGACGGGGCACCGGGTTTGTTTGACGTGATCCTGAGTACCTGTCTTGAAGCCGGATTTTCCCCCGATATCGTTCATCAACCCAACAGCATGCAAGCCGTACTGATCGGGGTTGCGTCGGGATTGGGCGTCTCGATTGCGCCGGGCTGTGTGACGCAACTCAATATGCGGGGGTGCAGGCGGGTGCATATCACCGATCATGTCGTGCCCGTGCCATTGGAATTGCATTACCGCCCCGATCAGATGGAACGCCCGGCATCGGCCTTTGTTGATCTGGTCACAGAAATGCGCCCCGATATCGCGGCAAGAATGGAAAGTTGAGAAATCAAAACCCGGTCAGATCGGCCAAAAAACGGTGGCCGTTAAAATCCAGGGTCGTCTTATGCGTCTTTCGCATTTGACAACACATGGCCATCGAAGCATCGTTTCCCCGTTATGGTCCAGCTTCATGCAAATTGTGTCCGGATCGGTGCCCATGCGGTGCTGTTGCGCGGACCATCCGGGGCGGGTAAATCCGCGCTTTCGCTGCGTCTGATCACAGCGGGCGGTTTTCTTGTTTCTGATGATCGCACAGATCTTGTGGCGCGCGATGGTCGCCTGATTGCAAGCGCCCCCGATCCGATTGCCGGATTGTGCGAAGTGCGCGGCATCGGGGTGGTGCGTGGCTTGCCTGTTACATCCGAGGGCGATGTTCGGGTCTTGATTGATTTGCACACAAGTTTCAGTGATATCGAACGCATGCCCGAACCACAATCCGAAGAGTTTTGTGGCATTCCGGTCCCGCGTTGGACATTATGTGCATCCGATCTGGCCATCGAGGCAAAGATTGGAGTAGCTTTGGCCCTTGCCACAGGCGAGATGACACTTGAAACGTAATCCCCGAAAACAACCGTAATCGACAGGACGCTGTTTTGCAGGAAACTTCGTTGAATTCTTCTGATCGACAGAATACGGGCCTTGGCGCGTTTGATGGCAAAAGCGGGCTGGTTCTTGTGACCGGTGTTTCCGGGGCCGGGCGCACGACGACGCTCAAGATCCTTGAAGATTTCGGCTTTGATGCGGTGGATAACCTGCCGCTCAGGCTGTTGTCAGCACTGGTGCCAAGCGATTGCCGCCCGGAACAGCCGATTGCCATTGGCCTTGATATCCGAACCCGTGATTTTGGCGTCGATCAGTTTGTCGAGATTGTCGACAAACTGCGCAATCAGACGGGTATGGACCCGTTAATGATCTTTGTCGATGCAGACACGGCCGTGTTGCAGCGCCGCTTTACCGAAACCAGACGTCCGCATCCGCTTAGCCATGACCGGCCGCTGGTGGATGCGATCGAGCATGAAAAACGCCTGATGGCGCCGATTGCGGCCACGGCGGATATGCGTATTGATACATCGCGCCTGAAATCGGCCGAGCTTCGCAAAATACTTCAGGACCAGTTTGATATTGGCGAAACCGAAGGCATGGCCATTTTTGTGCGCAGCTTTTCGTTCCGCCAGGGCGTCCCCGCAGAAGCCGATCTTGTTTTTGACGTTCGCTTTCTGCGCAACCCGCATTATGATCCCGAGCTTCGCCTGATGACCGGGATGAGTGCGGCGGTCGGGCGATATATTGAAGAAGACCCGGATTTTGCCGGGTTTATAACCCGTCTGAAGGCCATGCTGGAACCGATTCTGCCGCGTTATGCCAAGGAAGGTAAAAGCTATCTGACCATTGCGGTCGGGTGTACAGGCGGTCAACATCGTTCGGTTTATACCGCGCGGTTACTCAATGACTGGATTGCCGAGTTGGGATATGACACACATCTCAGCCATCGCGACAAGCCGGACGAGCCGGCCACGGGGGAGAGTTAAAATGGAGAAAACTGCATGATCGGGATGGTGCTGGTCACCCACGGCGATCTCGCCAAGGAATTCGTGTCTGCCTTGCAGCATGTCGTTGGCGAACAGGAAAATGTCGCAGCGGTTTGTATTGGACCGGACGACGACATGGAACAACGTCGCGCCGATATTCTTGCCAGTGTTGAAAAGGTCGACAGCGGCAAAGGTGTGGTGCTTTTGACCGACATGTTTGGCGGGACTCCGTCCAATCTGGCGATTTCCATCATGGAACAGGCAAATGTCGAAGTTATCGCAGGGGTTAATTTACCTTTGCTGATTAAGCTGGCATCTGTTCGCATCGACGGGACCTTGGCCGAAACGGTTAACGCGGCACAGGATGCAGGACGTAAATATATCAACGTCGCGTCGCGTTTGCTGAGCGGCGAGGAATAAGTAAGCACCAAAAAGAACAGGGCCTGATGTGCCGGGACAGTGCATTGGGCTTGCGGGGATATAAATGGCGCAAAAGGAAAAACGCACTTTAACAATCAGCAATCAGCGCGGATTGCACGCGCGGGCGGCTGCGAAATTTGTTAAACTTGCGGGCGAATTTGAATCGAGCATCATGGTGCGCAATCGCGGCACCGAAGTTTCGGGTGTGTCGATCATGGGGTTGATGATGCTTGCGGCATCGATTGGCACCGAGATCGAGGTCGAGGCCATCGGGCCGGATGCGACAAAGGCGATTGTTGCGCTCAATGAACTGGTTGATGCCAAGTTCGACGAAGAGTAACGCCCACACGGTCGCCCCGGGGCGACAGGCGGCCGGTCTTCGGGAAACAACAAAAACGAATTGGTAGCGAAAGCTTGCAAGTTCCTCCGACGGAGCAAACCGTGTCAGACGAAAACAGCTCGGGTGTCCGGCGGGTTATTACCGGGTTGGGTGCCTCGGGCGGTGTTGTGATCGGCCGGGCCTTTGTCCTTGATCGCCAGATCATTCAGGTTAATCGAAAACCGATTTCTGATGATGCCGTCAAAGCCGAATGCAAACGCCTGCACGAAGGCGTTGCCGAAAGCATTGATCAGCTCAAACGTCTGAAATCCCAATCATCAAGTGCGGAAAGTGCGGCATCCGAGGAACTCGGTTTTCTGATGGATGCCTATATCCACATGCTGACGCAATCGCGCCTGGTGCGCGGGGCCGAAGAACTGATCGTTTCAAAAAAACTTAATGCCGTTCATGCGGTCAGCGATGTGATTGACACGATTGCCGATCAGTTTTCAGGCATGGAAGACAGCTATCTCGCCGCGCGTGCGACCGATATCCGCGAGGTCGGGCTGCGTCTGATGCGGTGCCTGATCGGGGAAACCGACCGCGCCATGGACAAGGCACCCAAAGGATCCATCCTGATTGCCGAGGATGTCAGCCCGGCAGATATGGCGCGTTTTAACCCGGGTCAACTGACCGCCTTTGTTACTGCCCTTGGCGGGGCAGAAGGGCATACCGCCATTATGGCGCGGTCCCTTGGTATTCCGGCGGTTCTTGGTGCTGCTGATATCATCCGGGGCGTGCGTGGCGGTGATCAGATCATTGTTGATGGCGGGCGTGGTGAGGTGATTATTTCGCCCACCGGTGCCGATATCAAACATTATACCCAGCGCCGGGCCGACTGGCTGGCCGCGCGTGACAAGCTCGCATCGTTGCGCGATGTGCCATCGGCCACGCGCGATGGCATTGATATTGATCTGCATGCCAATATCGAACTGCCGATCGAACTTGCCGCCGCCCTTGAAAACGGGGCGAGTGGTATCGGGCTTCTGCGCAGCGAGTTCATGTTCATGAACAAGGACTATCTGCCAGACGAAGACGAACAGTACGAAGAACTTGCCGATATCGTCAAACGCATGGATGGCAAGCCGGTCACGGTCCGAACGCTTGATATCGGTGGGGAAAAGCTTGCGGTTGCCCTGCAGGGTGAATTGGGATCCGGGCCCAATCCGGCTTTGGGATTGCGCGGGGTGCGATTGTCGTTGCGCAAGACCGAACTGTTCGAAGCCCAGTTTGCCGCCATCTTGCGTGCGTCCTTGCACGGGCCTGTTCGGGTGTTGATCCCGATGGTGGTCGCGGTTCATGAAATGACGCGCGCCCGCCAGATATATGAATCCGTGGCCAAACGCCTGCGCCGCGAAGGCTATCCGATCCCCGAAACCTTGCCGCCGCTTGGCGCGATGATCGAAATCCCCGCTGCGGCCCTTGCGGTGGATACCCTGGCGCGCGATTGTGATTTCTTTGCCATCGGGACCAATGATCTGACGCAATATACCCTTGCGATTGACCGGACCGATGATCAGGTGGCGGGCATGTTTGATCCGCTCCATCCGGCTGTGTTGCGGTTGATCCGCAACGTGATCAAGGTGGCCTGCGAACGCGACATCCCGGTCAGTGTCTGTGGTGAAATGGCCGGTGATCCGCGCTATGTCCCGCTTTTCATCGGGTTTGGTTTACGCAATCTGTCGATGTCGCCGGTCAATCTGTTGCCGGTTAAACAACGGTTGCGCCGCCTTGATAGCCGCAATTCCGAACAGCAGGCCGCGCGCGTTATGGAACAGTGGGATTCGGCGCGGATTGCCATGATGCTCGACGATTTCAACGATCTTGCCTGACCAGACCGCCCCCAATCCGGCACAAATTTCACAATCGCCAACACGGATCATGCCCTTGCCAGCAGTTTTTGCTGATGGCAGGCGGGCTTTGTTGCCTTGCCATTGCCATTGGCCGGTGTCGGCAAAGCCGGTGTTGCACGATTTCACATAAAAAAGACTTGAAAGCGATATAAAGATATCTTTATATGCTGCCTATCGCGGTCAGGGAATAGGCCGCAACAGAATTTATCGGCGTGTCGACAGGGCGGGTTCCTTGTGGACGCGCCAAACCTGTTTGATTGGAGACGACATGTCGAACTTTACCGATTACAAGGTCGCTGACATCTCGCTGGCCGACTGGGGCCGCAAGGAAATCGCGATTGCCGAAACCGAAATGCCGGGCCTGATGGCGCTGCGCGAAGAATATGGCGCGGCAAAGCCGCTGGCTGGCGCACGCATCGTCGGTTGCCTGCACATGACCATTCAGACCGCAGTTCTGATCGAAACCCTGACCGCACTTGGTGCGGAAGTGCGCTGGTCGTCTTGCAACATCTTCTCCACCCAGGATCAGGCTGCTGCGGCGATGGCTGCGGCTGAAATCCCGGTCTTTGCCTGGAAGGGCGAGACCGAGGAAGAATTCTGGTGGTGCATCGAACAGACCATTTCCGGTCCGAACGGCTGGAAACCGAACCTGATCCTTGATGATGGCGGCGATGTGACCCAGCTGATCCATGACAAGTATCCGGAACTTCTTGAAGACATCAAAGGTCTGTCGGAAGAAACCACCACCGGTGTGCATCGCCTGTATGAAATGGCGAAAAAAGGCACGCTGAAAGTCCCGGCGATCAATGTCAACGATTCGGTCACCAAGTCGAAATTCGACAACCTGTATGGTTGCCGTGAGTCCCTTGTTGATGGCATCAAGCGCGCAACCGATGTGATGGTTGCAGGTAAAATCGGTGTTGTTGCCGGTTTTGGTGATGTTGGCAAAGGTTCGGCGGCATCGCTTCGCAGTCAGGGTGCCCGTGTTCTGGTCACCGAAATCGATCCGATCTGCGCCTTGCAGGCCGCGATGGAAGGCTACGAAGTCACCACCATGGAAGAAGCCGCCCCGATCGGTGATATCTTTGTTACCACCACGGGCAATATCGACATCATCACGCTGGACCATATGCGTGCGATGAAAGACCGCGCCATCGTGTGCAATATCGGTCACTTCGATTCCGAAATCCAGATCGGTTCGCTTAAGAACTACAAGTGGGAAAACGTCAAGCCGCAGGTCGACGAAGTCGAATTCCCCGATGGCAAACGCCTGATCGTTCTGGCCGAAGGCCGTCTGGTCAACCTTGGTTGCGCAACCGGTCATCCGAGCTTCGTGATGTCGGCATCTTTCACCAACCAGGTGCTGGCCCAGATCGAGCTGTGGAAAAACCATGCGAACTACGAAAACAAGGTTTATGTCCTGCCCAAACACCTGGACGAAAAAGTTGCAGCCCTGCATCTGGAACGTCTTGGCGTGAAGCTGACCAAGCTGTCAGCTGAGCAGGCGGAATATATCGGCGTGCCGCAGGCTGGTCCGTTCAAGCCGGATCATTACCGCTACTAATCAGACCGGGGCGTGTGCCTGTACCTGTTTCTGTGCGATTGGTGCGGTGGGCGTTCGGGACTGACTTTATATATACCTATATATGTCTGCTTTCTTCAAAGCGGTATATATACCTATATATGTCTGCTTTCTTCAAAGCGGTCACAGATATCAGAACTGCCTGGCGGGAAACGGCCAGGCAGTTTTTGTATGTTGGCGCAAAAATGACAGACGGCACAGAATATGCGCTACTCGATTCTTCCAAGTTTTCTTCCAAATTGCACAAAAACAGGGTCATTGTGGCGGCGGGGGCGATTTGACCGGTTGGCGGAGACTCGCTGTTGAATGTGCGATGGGGAAAATATGGCGCCAAATAGGCGATGGACCCCCATCAAGAGCGCGTCATTGGCGAGGAAAGCTGTGGATAACGGGGGTAACTGACCATTTTTCAGTTTTCTGACATTTTTCTGCAAAAAGGTATTTACAGGCTCGTTTCTGGGCCCTATAACCCGCCTCCACCGACGGGGCGCGGCGCTCACGGATTGAGCGACACGGACTTGTTGGTTAAGGGTTTCGGCCTTTAAGTTCTTTGACATTGTAGATCAGAAGGAAGGGATGCGCGGGCAGCGTTATGGCGTTTAAGTCTGTGCATCCTGGAGACGACGGATCGATTTGAATTTATTTCAGATTGATTTGTGGTAACCACCAAAATGTGCAGACGTTAATTTTGAAGAGTTTGTCTTAAGACAAGCTTGGATTGAACATGAGAGTTTGATCCTGGCTCAGAACGAACGCTGGCGGCAGGCCTAACACATGCAAGTCGGACGAGAAGGTTCCTTCGGGAACTGGAGAGTGGCGCACGGGTGAGTAACGCGTGGGGACCTACCTCTTAGTGGGGGATAACGGTTGGAAACGACCGCTAATACCGCATACGCCCTTCGGGGGAAAGATTTATCGCTAAGAGATGGACCCGCGTTGGATTAGATAGTTGGTGAGGTAACGGCTCACCAAGTCAGCGATCCATAGCTGGTTTGAGAGGATGATCAGCCACACTGGGACTGAGACACGGCCCAGACTCCTACGGGAGGCAGCAGTGGGGAATATTGGACAATGGGCGGAACTGGATCCAGCCATGCCGCGTGAGTGAAGAAGGCCTCGGGTTGTAAAGCTCTTTCAGATGCGAAGATGATGACGGTAACATCAGAAGAAGCCCTGGCTAATTTCGTGCCAGCAGCCGCGGTATGACGAAAGGCAAGCGTTGTTCGGATTTACTGGGCGTAAAGGGCACGCAGGCGGTCTTGCCAGTCAGGTGAAAGCCCGAGGCTCAACCCGGAACTGCCTCTGATACTGCAGGACCAGAGACTAGAGAGGGTGGTGGAATTCCCAGTGTAGAGGTGAAATTCGTAGATATTGGGAGGGAACACCAGAGGCGAAGGCGGCCACCTGGACTAGATCTGACGCTCAGGTGCGAAAGCGTGGGGAGCAAACAGGATTAGATACCTGGTAGTCCACGCCGTAAACGATGAGTGCTAGTTGTCGGGACTTCTGTTTCGGTGACGCAGCTAACGCATTAAGCACTCCGCCTGGGGAGTACGGTCGCAAGATTAAAACTCAAAGGAATTGACGGGGGCCCGCACAAGCGGTGGAGCATGTGGTTTAATTCGAAGCAACGCGCAGAACCTTACCAACCCTTGACATCCTGTCGCGAATACCAGAGATGGTTTTCATCAGTTCGGCTGGATAGGTGACAGGTGCTGCATGGCTGTCGTCAGCTCGTGTCGTGAGATGTTGGGTTAAGTCCTGCAACGAGCGCAACTATTCTCAGTTGCCAGCATTCAGTTGGGCACTCTGGGGAGACTGCCGGTGACAAGCCGGAGGAAGGCGGGATGACGTCAAGTCCTCATGGCCCTTACGGGTTGGGCTACACACGTGCTACAATGGTAACTACAGAGGGCTGCTTCCCGGCGACAGGTGGCAATCCCAAAAAGTTATCTCAGTTCGGATTGCACTCTGCAACTCGAGTGCATGAAGTTGAATCGCTAGTAATCGTGGATCAGCATGCCACGGTGAATACGCCGTTCCGGGCCTTGTACACACCGCCCGTCACACCATGGGAGTTGGTTTTACCCGAAGACGGTGGAAGCACCAGATTTATCTGGAGGCAGCGGCCACGGTAAGGTCAGCGACTGGGGTGAAGTCGTAACAAGGTAGCCGTAGGGGAACCTGCGGCTGGATCACCTCCTTTCAAGGACGGAGACGGATTTAATCTGCTTCCTTCATTAAAAGAAAGACCATGGCGCCGTCCGCGCATCCCTTCCAAACCTCGAAGACTACGGGCCCGTGCTCAGTTGGTTAGAGCGCACCCCGATAAGGGTGAGGTCAGCAGTTCAACTCTTCTCGGGCCCACCAGTGTATCGATGGTGTACGTTCTTCGGGGTGTAGCTCAGTTGGGAGAGCGCCTGCTTTGCAAGCAGGAGGTCATCGGTTCGATCCCGTTCACCTCCACCAGTTTTTGTGTGCGCTAGCGCCGGTCAGATGACCGCGCAGGCGAGCAATGAAATGGTGAACGGATGAGAAGTGTGATGCCGTAGTCAAGTTGCCATATGGCTGTGCAGTTGTTTAAGACACTGCGCGCCGGGTTGGCGGCGAGGCACGCTCTGAATATCGGAGATATTCAGAAAGCAAACGAAGAGGTTTGGGAGACACTGGTTTCCAGTTTTTGCTGGAGAGACTGATATTTGACATTGGAATAGGGAATAAAGAGAACGGATCTTTCCGTTGTGATTTTTCGCAACGACAGAAAGAACGTGATCGCGAACTGGCTGTAAATGCGTGCGTCAGGGTTTTACCCTGCGCAAGACGCAGAACAGTTAGCTGAGGGATCTCTCAGCATAATAAGGGCATCTGGTGATGCCTTGGCGTCAAGAGGCGATGAAAGACGTGGCACTCTGCGATAAGCTACGGTGAGCCGAGAGCAGGGCTTGACCGTAGATTTCTGAATGGGGAAACCCCACCAATAGGGTGATCATATCGTGAATACATAGCGATATGAGGCGAACCCGGAGAACTGAAACATCTCAGTACCCGGAGGAAAGGACATCAACCGAGACTGCTAGTAGCGGCGAGCGAACGCGGACCAGGCCAGTGGCTATGATTAAGAACCGGAACGATCTGGAAAGGTCGGCCATAGTGGGTGATAGCCCCGTACGGGTAGAAAGATCATGGTCCTCGAGTAGGGCGGGACACGTGAAATCCTGTCTGAACATGGGGGACCACCCTCCAAGCCTAAGTACTCCTTGACGACCGATAGTGTACCAGTACCGTGAGGGAAAGGTGAAAAGCACCCCGATAAGGGGAGTGAAATAGTTCCTGAAACCGGATGCCTACAAGCAGTTGGAGCCTCTATGGGGTGACAGCGTACCTCTTGCATAATGGGTCAGCGAGTTAGTCTTACAAGCGAGCTTTAAGCCGTTAGGTGTAGGCGCAGCGAAAGCGAGTCTGAACAGGGCGAATGAGTTTGTGGGATTAGACCGAAACCAGGTGATTCAGCCATGAGCAGGTTGAAGGTGATGTAACAGTCACTGGAGGACTGAACCCACGTCTGTTGAAAAAGACGGGGATGACTTGTGGTTAGGGTGAAAGGCCAATCAAACCTGGAGATAGCTGGTTCTCCGCGAAATCTATTTAGGTAGAGCGTCAGACGAATACCTTCGGGGGTAGAGCACTGAATGGGCTAGGGGCCTTACCGGCTTACCAAACCTAATCAAACTCCGAATACCGAAGAGTACTATCTGGCAGACAGACTACGGGTGCTAAGGTCCGTGGTCGAGAGGGAAAACAGCCCAGACCGCCAGTTAAGGTCCCAAAGTTGTGGCTAAGTGGGAAAGGATGTAGACGGCCAAGACAACCAGGACGTTGGCTTAGAAGCAGCCATCGTTTAAAGAAAGCGTAACAGCTCACTGGTCTAAATAAGCTGTCCCGCGCCGAAGATGTACCGGGGCTCAAGCCACACACCGAAACTGCGGATTTGTTCCTTATGGAACAAGTGGTAGCGGAGCGTTCCGTAAGCTCTGGTGAAGGTGTAGCGTAAGTTATGCTGGAGATCGGAAGCGAGAATGCTGACACGAGTAGCGATAAAGGGAGTGAGAACCTCCCTCGCCGAAAGCCAGCGGTTCCTGCGCAAGGCCAATCCGCGCAGGGTGAGTTGGCCCCAAGACGAGGCTGAAAAGCGTAGTCGATGGGAAACAGGTTAATATTCCTGTACCCGTGAGAAGTGACGGCCTTCGAAAGTTGTACCTCCTATTGGATTGGAGGTGCCGCCTGGAAGGTCCAGGAAATAACTCTACATATGGACCGTACGAAACCGACACAGGTGGGCAGGTTGAATATACCACAGGCTTGAGAGAACGATGTTGAAGGAATCCGGCAAATTGCCCCGTAACTTCGGGAGAAGGCCACCTGAAGGCAACTTTACGGTGGGGCACAGACGGGGTGGCGACTGTTTACTAAAAACACAGGGTTCTGCGAAGTCGCAAGACGACGTATAGGTCTGACGCCTGCCCGGTGCCGAAGGTTAAGAGGAGATGCGCATTGAATTGAAGCCCCGTAAACGGCGGCCGTAACTATAACGGTCCTAAGGTAGCGAAATTCCTTGTCGGGTAAGTTCCGACCTGCACGAATGGCGTAACGACTTCCCCACTGTCTCAACATCGACTCAAAGCGAAATTGAATTCTCCGTGAAGATGCGGAGTACCCGCGGTCAGACGGAAAGACCCTGCACCTTTACTACAGCTTTGCAGTGGTATCAGGATGTGAATGTGCAGAATAGGTGGGAGGCTTTGAAGCCCCGGCGCCAGCCGAGGTGGAGCCACCTTTGAGATACCACCCTTTGCTTCCTGATATCTAACCGAGGTCCGTTATCCGGATCCGGGACCCTGCATGGCGGGTAGTTTGACTGGGGCGGTCGCCTCCCAAAGAGTAACGGAGGCGCGCGATGGTAGGCTCAAGCTGGTCGGACATCAGCTTAAGAGTGCAATGGCAAAAGCCTGCCTGACTGCGAGACTGACAAGTCGAGCAGAGACGAAAGTCGGTCATAGTGATCCGGTGGTCCCGCGTGGAAGGGCCATCGCTCAACGGATAAAGGTACGCCGGGGATAACAGGCTGATACTCCCGGGCAAGAGTCCACATCGACGGGAGTGTTTGGCACCTCGATGTCGGCTCATCACATCCGGGGCTGGAGCAGGTCCCAAGGGTTTGGCTGTTCGCCAATTAAAGTGGTACGTGAGCTGGGTTTAGAAACGTCGTGAGACAGTTCGGTCCCTATTCGCCGTGGGCGTAGGATACTGAGAAGAGCTGTCCCTAGTACGAGAGGACCGGGATGGACGCACCTCTGGTGTGTACCGGTTGTTCCGCCAGGAGCATCGCCGGGTAGCTAAGTGCGGACAGGATAACCGCTGAAAGCATCTAAGTGGGAAGCCCCTTCAAGACTAGGTATCCCTATCAGATCCCTGGAAGACCACCAGGTTGATAGGCTGGGTGTGGAAGCGTGGCAACACGTGAAGCTAACCAGTACTAATTGATCGATCGGCTTGATTGATCCCTCTTGCTACTGTCTGCATTACGACTTGCGCAGCGGTAAAATCAGCAAGACCATACGTCACAACAATATTTAGTTCGCATTCATCACGATCTTACAAAGATCTCCGATCTCTTCGCTGTGTTTGGACGGCCCGGTGGCCATAGCGGCCGGGAACCACCTGATCCCATCCCGAACTCAGAAGTGAAACCAGCCTGCGCCGATGGTACTTTGTCTTAAGGCACGGGAGAGTAGGTCACCGCCGGGCCTTCCAAATACAGCACTCCATATTCCCTATAAACACGACGTTTTAGAAAACCCTCGACCTTAACTGGTCGGGGGTTTTGTCGTTTTGGCCGTTTTCAGATCATTCTCAAAGATCACCTCACGGTTTTGTGAGTGCATGGTCATGTAACCTCACGGCGCTTTGACCGCGCGTGTGCGATTGGTGCAGTGACCCCGGCACCTTTTATCCTTAGGTTTGAATTCTTACTTAGATGTGGTGGTCCGAATTTAACCGAAGGGAAACGACGATGAAAAAAGCAATGGTTCTGGGCGCAGCATTGAGTGCCGCTGTTTCAATGGCAGCGACCCAGCAGGCGGCAGCGGATGGCGCCAAGGAAAAATGCTATGGCGTGTCACTTGCCGGCCAGAATGACTGTGCAGCAGGTCCGGGCACGACCTGTGCCGGTACGTCGACTGTCGATTATCAGGGTAATGCATGGAAGCTGGTTCCGGCTGGCACCTGCGAAGATATGAGCTTCACCACGGCAGATGGCCGTGAAGTGTCGGGCAGTCTTGATGCGCTTGAGCGCGACATCCCCCAGGGCTAAGGCCCTGACCCCTGAAGACGGTCGGTGCACGTCTCCTCCTTGTTTGTCCCGGAGCGCTGGCCGTCTTCCCTGTTTTGCATGATGTGCGATGCATGTTGTGCGATGAATGATGGATGAAGGTGTGGCGATGGCACAGGTCAACAGGCTTTCACAGCTTCCCGAAACGGCCGGTGTCGGGTTTAAAGCCGAACATGCCCAAGATATTTTTGGCAATGCTCCAAGCGTTGGCTGGTTTGAAATTCATCCGGAAAACTACATGGTCGCTGGTGGTCCACGCCTGGCAATGCTTGAAGAATTATGCGCGCACTATCCGGTATCAATGCATGGTGTCGGCTTGTCTCTGGGCGGCGGGGAGCCGTTAAGCAAAACCCATCTGGCAGACCTTAAGCGGCTGGTGGACCGGTTTAATCCGGCCATGGTGTCCGAGCATATCGCCTGGTCTGCCCATGAAGGGCTTTATATGGCCGATCTGCTGCCAACCCCGATGACCGAACAGTCACTTGCCCAGCTGGTGGATGCCATCAATACCGTTCAGGACTTTATCGGCCGGCGTATCCTGATCGAAAACCCGACCTCTTATGTGCCATTGCCACAAAACTCGATCCCGGAACTGGATTTCGTGGCCGAAGCAGCACAGCGCAGCGGCTGCGGTTTGCTGGTGGATGTAAACAACGTTTACATATCTGCGCATAATCTTGGTTTTGATGCCAATGCCTTTATTGATGCGGTTCCAGGTGATCTGGTCGGCGAGATCCATTTGGCCGGACATGAACAAGATGCCAATCTTGAAGATGATGTGTTGATAGATACCCATTCGCGCCCGGTTGCAGACCCGGTTTGGGCGTTGTTTGATCGGTTGGTCACACGTATCGGCCGCCGACCGACCCTGATTGAATGGGATAACGATGTGCCGGGCTGGGATGATTTGGCCCGCGAAGCTGCACGCGCAGATCGTCATCTTGACCAGGCAAATCTGTCCGCCCGGGAGATCGCATCATGAGCGACCTTAAAAGCTTTTATGACGGGTTTGCCGACGCGTTACAGTCGCCCCGGCCATCAGCAACCCCGCCCGGTATCGACGGTGCCTTTGCGCATCGGTTTGCTATCTATCGCAATAATGTCCATCGCGGGCTTTATGATGCTTTGGCGGCAGCTTATCCGACGGTGTGTCAGCTTGTCGGGGAGGAATATTTCAATCAGCTCGCACAGGGATTTGTGTCTTCTGAAACGAAGCGCGCCGGGTCGCTGGCTCTTTATGGCGATGGGTTTGCCGAGTTTCTGGTCACCCAGCCCGTGCATCAAAGCTTACCCTATCTTTCTGATGTCGCCCGGCTTGAACGCGCCCGATTGGAGGCCAGCACGGCGGCCGATGCGGAGCCGCTTTTGGCAACAGCCCTTGCCGGGTATGAAGATCAGCTTGAAGCCATGACTTTGCGCGCCCATGCCGCCAGTCGCGTCGTGGCATCAGATTTTCCGATCCATGCGATCTGGATGGCGCAAAACCGCAGCAATGATGATCCTGTGCATGACAACACCATTATTCAGCGCCCCGAAGCTGTTTTGTTGACCCGCCCTGCCATGCAGATGGAAATGCGGGTTTTGAGTGCGGCCCAAGCGGTGTTTTATAGCGCCCTTACACAAGGTCGACTGTGTCTTGGCGATGCATGTCGTCAGGCGCTTGAGATCGATGCGGCCTTTGATGTCATTCAGAGTTTTGCCGAAATTTTGACAGCCGGTGCCTTTGAGGCCCGGTTTGAGACCCCGAAAGGAAACGGGCATGATGTTGCATAATGTGCTCGGCGTGTATTGCCGCATTGAGACAAAAATGGATGCCCTTGCCGGGCGGGAATTTATCAGCCTTGGCGGGCGCGGGATTTTTATCCTGCTTTTGCTGCCATATTACATCAACAGCGCGCTGACCAAGCTTGATGGTTTTGGCTTGAGTGCCGGGGCCTTTGCCCAGATATTGCCGCCGATTGCCGAGCAGTATCTTTATGACACATCTGCCATCCCGTTCTTTCCCTGGCATTTGATTGTCTGGGCCGGAACATTGGCCGAATTAATATTGCCGGTTATGATTGTGGTTGGCCTGTTTACCCGCCTTGCCGCATTGGGCATGATCGGCTTTGTCGTGGTGCAGACCGTGGTTGACGTGGTGTTCCACGGGGCCGCCCTTGGTGCATTGGCCAACGGGTTGCCCGGCGAATTGATTGATCAGCGCATGCTTTGGATTGCTGTACTCGGTGCGTTGGTGATGGCCGGAGGCGGCAAGCTGTCGCTTGACCGGGTTTTGAAACGTCAGTGCAACTAACGCCTGCCAGACAGGTCAAACCCCAAATCGCGACCTTCGAATTTTGCCCTCGGTGCCGTGGAAATATCAGGTTGTTCCGTAAAGAGCGTGCTGTGCTGCGCGGGCTGCGGATTGCAGATGGTTCAAATGCCCATCCCGGTTTCTGGTCGGTATTGCCGGTGACGCCCCAAAGATCGACAGGGCCGAAATCATTTTGCCATGTTGCGTTGTGACCGGGACCGCGATGGCATAAATGTCATGTTCACGTTCGCCATTATTTGTCGCAAAGCCCTGTTCGCGGATGGTGACGAGTTCTGCTTTCAGGGCCTCGATATCGGTGATGGTCTGATCTGTCATGCCTGTCAGGTCGGCATTTTTAAAAAACCGGTTCTGATCATCGGTACTCATATGGGCCAGCCATAATTTACCGTGTGCTGTGCAAAATGCTTCAAGGCGCGCCCCGATCCGGATATCGACATAAAGGGGCCGATCAGGCAGGGCCTTTGCGATGCAGACGGCCATGTCGCGATCAAACTCGGTTGCCATGCAAGCTTCGCCGGTATCCCGGGCAAGCTGATCAAGGACCGGCTGTAGCATGGTTGGCAGATTGCCGTCATGCATCACCCGTTCCCCAAGATCGGCAAACAGATATCCCAAACGAAATACCCCCCGTGATGTTACACGCAAGGCACCTGCATGCACCAATGTATGCAGGAAACGATGAGCTGTGATCATGTTGATGCCAAGGGCGTCGGCCGTTTCCCTGGCTGTGAGTTCACTTTGACCTGCGGCAAACAGATCCAGAATTCGAAATGCTTTGAGGACAGAACCATTCAGTTGGCTGGTCATTATACTGCTTTCGATCGATGCATTTTACCACGCACCCAAAATTGAGCGCGCGCCAAGCTTGACGGGCACGGGATTTCAATAATAAACTATATTATAAATCATATTTCAAATAAAGAAATATCAAAATAACAAGAGGCGTCTGATGAAAAGCGACAAGCAGGAAAATTCCGGTCAAATCACTTTGACTGCCGGCGGGGCGGTTCTGGCCCGCATGAAAGCCATCGGGATTGATTACATCTTTGCCAATTCAGGGACGGATTTCCCGCCCATTATCGAAGGTCTGGCAGAGGCCGCGGCAAAGGACGTTGATCTGCCGCATGCTCTGATCATGCCCCATGAAAATGCCGCGATGGGAATGGCGCATGGGTACTATCTTGCAACCGGCAAGACGCAAGCGGTGATGGCGCACACCAATGTTGGGCTTGCCAACTGTGCGATTGGCGCGATCAATGCTGCGACCGAACATGTCCCGATCGTTTTGATGTCGGGCCGAACGCCGGTGATGGAAAAGGGGCGTCTGGGCGCGCGCACCGTGCCGATCGGCTGGGGCCAGGAAATGCGTGATCAAGCCGCATTGGTGCGTGAAAGTTCGAAATGGGAATATGAACTTAAATTCCCTGAGCAGGTGCCCGATGTCGTTGATCGTGCCTTTGCCATTGCGTCCTCAGTGCCCAAAGGGCCGACCTATGTCAGTCTGCCGCGTGAAGTTCTGTGTGAACCGTGCCCGGGGGACGAGATTGACGGGCCACTTCGGATGCAGCCGGTACCGGTTGCCCCGCCGCAAGGGTCGGTGGAGAAGGCCGCAGACATTCTGGCCAATGCCAAAAACCCGGTGATCATCGCCCAGCGCGGCACGGGTACCCTTGAGGCGTTTGGGCGGTTTGGCGAGCTGGTCGATCAGTGGGGCATTCCGGTGGTGCAATACTGGGCGATCCAGCTTGCCATTGGCACCGAACACCCGATGTTCGGGGGCATGGATCCGGCCCCTTGGCTTCGCGATGCTGATGCGGTCGTGGTGATGGATTGCCTTGCCCCCTGGTCGCCCGATATTCACGATTTGCACCCGGATTGCAAAGTCATTCAGATCGGGCAGAACCCGCTTTATTCGCGTTTCCCGGGGCGGAATTTTGCTGCTGATATCTCGCTTGTCGGGGAAACCGGTGACGTGATCATGATGCTTGCAGATGCGATGGACCGCCGTCATGCGGATCATAAGTCGGTTTGCGCAGATCGCCGGTCAAAGGTTGCAGCCATCAATGCCAAAATCCGCCAAAAAGCGATATCCATGGCGGAAGCAGGTTCCGTGGACCCGATGACCAAGGCCTATGTTTCGCGGTGTTTGTCTGATGCGATCAAGGGGCGCGCTGCGACGGTGTTTTCCGAACTGGGGTGCCCGCTGGAACCGCTTTCGCTTTCGGGCCACAGCAGCTGGTATCAGGAGCCGCATTCCGGCGGGCTTGGCTGGTCCTTCCCGGCATCAATGGGCTATCAGCTGGCCGATAAGGAAAAACTGGTTATCGCCACCATGGGGGATGGATCCTATATGTTTGCCAACCCGACGGCGTGTCATCAGATTGCCGAGGCATTGGAATTGCCGATCCTGATCCTTGTTCTGAATAACAATGAATGGGGAGCGGTGCGCCAGTCGGTGACGGGCATGTACCCGGATGGCTATGCGGCCAAAACCAATGAAATGCCGCTAACGGCCCTTAAACCCAGCCCCGATTTCACCAAGGTTGCCGAGGCCAGCCGTGCCTGGGTTGCCAAGGCCAAGCGCGCCGAAGATTTGCCCGGTATCCTGCGCGATGCGATCAGGCATATTGATACCAAACGTACCCATGCATTGGTCGAGGTAACGATTGCGCCGTGATCGGATGTCGTCGCGTAAATGAATAAAAGCAACGCCCGGCATGATGCCGGGCGTTGCTATGTGGCGGGGTGCACGTTTTTTTGGCATGATAAAATGCCTGCTTGCATCACAGGCAAAATCATTATTTCATTGGTCAGGGTCAGGACTTACCAATTTGGTTTGAATGATTAAACGGATTTGGAAGTCTTGCCCGTGGACATTTGAATGGCCTGCCCGGAAGGAACCAGTATGGATCGTGTTGTCGGAACCTCGGGACGTATTGCGTTTGCAAGCGCGATGCGCAACCTTCTTGCGGATGTGTATCCCGAGCACGACCATGCCGAGCTAGTGCGCCGTGTGTTTGAAGTTCTGGGCCTGCCGATTGAAGGTGAGGGACCGGAACCCTGTGAAGAATATTTGCGTAAATGGGATCAGCGCGATGCGTTTCTGATCACCTATGGCGACAGCATTCAGCAAGATGGCAAAAAAGGTCTGCAAAGCCTTGGCGAGTTTCATCGCAAATGGCTGAAAGACTGGTTGACGGGCATTCATATTCTGCCGTTCCATCCCTTTACATCCGATGATGGATTTTCGGTCAGTGATTTCGATATTCTGCGCCCGGATCTGGGGGATTGGAGCGATGTCGAAGATCTGGCAAAGCACGCAACCGTGATGGCCGATCTGGTGGCCAATCATATTTCCGCATCCCATCCATGGTATCAGCAGTTTCTGGCGGGTGAGAAACCCGGTGTGGATTACATCAAGACGGCAAATCTTGAAGATGATCTTTCCGATGTGGTGCGCCCGCGCAGTCATGCATTGCTGAACCATGTTGTCACCAAGGATGGTGAAAAGCAGGTCTGGTGTACCTTTAGCTATGATCAGGTCGATCTTGATTATGGCAACCCGGATGTGTTTTTCGAAATGCTCAAGGTCGTGCTGAACTATCTCAAGCACGGGGTCCGGGTGGTGCGGCTGGATGCGATCGGCTTTATCTGGAAAGAAGTCGGGACGCCGTCAATCAATCTCGATCAGACCCACAAACTGATCAAGGCGATGCGTCTGGCATGTAACGCGGTGCATCCCGATGTGCTGTTCATTACCGAAACCAATTTGCCGTTGCTTGAAAATCTGTCCTATTTCGGCAATCAGGATGAAGCACATCTGATTTATAACTTTTCCCTGCCGCCAGTGATCATTCACGCATTGCTTAGTGGGCGAAGTGACTATATCCGCAAATGCATCATGGCGATGCCACCGGCACCAGCGGGCTGTACTTTCTTTAACTTCACCGCAAGCCACGATGGCATCGGGTTGCGCCCGGCCGAAAACCTGATCCCTGATGACGAAATTGAAGGCCTGCGTGATCATGCGGTCAAGATGGGCGGGCAGGTCAGTTATCGTGCGCTGAAAGGTGGTGGTCAGAAACCTTATGAGCTTAATGTCACGCTGTTTAGCATGCTGACCGAGAACTTTGCCGGTGAAGCCACCATGGGGCTGGAACGCTTTGTGATGAGTCAGGCGATTGCCATGTCGCTTGAAGGTATCCCGGCGATTTACATCCAGACCATTCTGGCCACCGAAAACGACCAGAAAGCGTTTGAGGAAACCGGTATTCCAAGACGGTTGAATCGCAAGATATGGAAGCTTGATGACGCGGAGGAAACGCTCACGCGCGAAGGTCCGGCGCGGTCTGCCTTTGACCAGCTGCGTGCATTGATGGCAATCCGTCAGGGGCAACCGGCGTTCCACCCGAATGCCACGCAATATACTCTTAATCTCGGCTCGGAACTTCTGGGTGTCTGGCGGCAATCGCACCTTAATGAACAAAGTATTTTCTGCGTCTTTAACCTGACAGAGCACCGCCAGGACCTTGATCTTTCCAAGATCAACCTGATCATGACCGAAGGTTGGCAGGATCTGATCACGCAGCAAGTGATCGAGGATTACGACGGCATCATGACGCTCGCCCCGTATCAGATTGTCTGGATATCCAACCGCGATGGTCGGAACCGCACGGAAAGCAGATTGTTGCAGCGCTATCGCGACGCAATGCCGGTTTAAAATGTCGGCGCGTTGGAATAAGGTCTGACAATATTTAACGAATAGTTCAAAGGATGAGGTGGATACTGTGTTGCGTGACGCCACTTGTTCCCTGTATTCGTGGCCTTAAGAATAAATTATAAAAGAGGTCATGCTGCGCAATGGCTTATGCGCAAGAAGTCTGGATACCCCACCTGCCTGATGATGCGGATCATCGTGTCCGTCTATATGTTGAAACCTGGTGGGCTGCGGCCCGCAAAGGCAGTATTCCCGACCGCAAGACGCTGAATGCAGATGTCCTGTCACAATGGATTGACGATATCAGCATCTATGAATATCTGCCCAAGAAGCGCGATTTCATTATTCGCATTGATGCGCCCAATATCATTGCGGCCAGTGGTGAATGTTACCAGGGGTGTTCGCCGCGCCAGATCGATCTTGATTTTGGCACGACGGTATATGCTGCTCTTCTGGGCGTGATCGACAACGGAAAACCGGCCTTCTGCCGCGTCGGGTATGAGCGATATGGCTGGGAAGAATGGTTGCGCGTTATGTTGCCCGTTCAAAGCACAGACCGAACCGGAAAACCTGTAAAGCAGGTCTTTGTCAGCCATTTTCATTATCGTGGCTGTCAAAGCCCCGAGCTTGGTTAGAGCAATTCCCGTTTAGATCGAAACGGAAACTGGTCTAGCGTCAGGTCGCCGTAAGGAAAACAAAAAATGGCAAGGCAGATGTTTGATCTGTTGCCTTGCCATTCATTTTTCAATCTGTTGTGCCCTGTGGTTAAGCCTTGCCGATATCCATATCGTTCAGGTCATCTTCGACGGCACTTGATAGATGCTCGAAAATATCGCCCATCGCACTTTCAACACGCTGCCAGCTTGGGATGAACGGGCTTTCAAGCGGATTTTCAAGATAATGCTGGCCGGCACTGATGATTACTTCGGACAGCACTTCGACACAGTTTTCTTCTTCGTCGCGATTGATCTTAAGGCCGTTAAACAGCGCATCGGCGCGATATTGTTCAATCAGGTCCAGAGCAACCCGGTAATACGTCGCCTTAAGCGTGCGGAAGGTTTCCGGGGTAAAGACCGTGCCCTGGGTCGCCAGTTTTCGGAACAGGGATTTGGCGATGTCGCTTGCCATGCGTGACAGTCCGTCATCCTTTTGCGCCGGATCGAATTCGCGATGTTTATGGTCATAGATATCTGCAATATCGACCTGGGCCAGACGATGCACGGTGTGATTTCGATACATTTCCGACAGCATCGAAACTTCAAGACCCCAATCCGATGCCACACGAAGGCCATAGGCGACATCGGTGCGGATGGCAATTTCACCTGACAGCGCATAGCGGAATGAATCAAGATAGTTCAGGAAATCGGTTTTGCCGACGACCTGTTTGAGCGCCCGGATCAGTGGCGTGACAAACAGCCGGCATACCCGGCCCTTGAGTGTGCCATTGGCAACACGCGCATAATACCCCTTTGCAAAGGCAAAGTTGAATGCCGGGTTGGCAATCGGATACATCAATTTGGCCGGTAGTTCAGGTGTGTAGGTCGCGATATCGCAATCATGGATGCCAATGACCGAACTGCGCCCGGATGCCAGTGTATAGCCAAGGCAATACCAAACATTGCGGCCCTTGCCAGGCTCGTAACGTGCAAGGTTGTTATCGGCCAATCGATCATGCACGTTGCGCAAACGCGGGCCATCATTCCAAAGAATGCGGACATGTTGCGGCAGATCCTTGAAGAATTCGCGTGCATGCAGATATTGCTGCGCATCGGCACGATCGAGCCCGACGACGATCTGGTCAATATAGGTTGCCTGCTTAAGGCCTTCGACAATTGTTGTCATGGCCGGGGTTTCAAGTTCGGAATACAGGCAAGGCAGGATCAGGGTCTGGCGTCGCTGGCGGGCGAAGGCGCTTAGTTCATAGGCGAGTTCTTCGGGGTTTCGGTCAATAATTCGATGAAGGGTTGTGATCGGGCCACCCTGATGGAAATCAGCCATGAAGTACCTCGCTGTTTTTATTGGTATTGATTATCTGATCCAGAATTTCGTTAACCGCCTCATTCCATCCGGCCGGCCCCGGTTCGGGGGCGATGAGCAGATTGGAATGATCAAGTAGCGGCAATGTGCGTTTCCCGTGTTTTGACGGGATTTGAACCGCGTAGTCGGCCTCGGCCAGCATCGGGATATCGTTGGGGGAATCACCCAGTGCAATCGTTGTGAAGCGCTGGCGAGACAAGCCCGAAGATATGTCTTCAAGCCACGTCACAGTCAGGCGTTCGACCATGCGCCGCATCGCCTGTCCCTTATTCGATGGGCCGCATAATGTATGGAACCTTCCGCCTTTGATCAGTGTAAGGCCGGATTTTTCGGCGATGTCACGTGCAACCGCGATATCTTTTGCCGCAGGCTGCCAGATCAGCGGGTCAGAGCAATGACGCTGACCGGCGCGAATAGCATCTTCAAGCGGCAAGCCGGTTTCTGCGGCAATGACTTCGGGGCTTACCGTTCGGAAACTTTGAACCGGGACTGCAACAGCAGATTTGATTTTCTCGCGGGTGCGATCAATTGTTTCGGTCGATGGGCCATATTGCTCGACATTGCCATTCAACGCGACAATACCGCCATTTTCGCCAATCAGGCCGTCAAACAGGCCGGAATCCCGATTGATATGTTCAAGTTCGGCAAGTGTTTTGGATGATACGGCAATCAAGGGAATAGAAAGCTGCTTCAACCGATCCAGTGCCGGGCGGGCATCCGTCCAGCTATAGGTGTCATGATCAAGCAATGTGCCGTCAAGATCGGTAAAAATGGCGATGGCGCAGCTTTGAGGCATCATCCCGTTCTGTCGCGGTTTTAAATGGTTTCGGGCCGCCAAAGCAGGTCCGAAGAAGTAACTTAGCACAGCGATCCCCGATGATCGACAGTTCACAGGTGAATTTTTCATCACGTTGAAAAGTTGATGAATTACCAAGCGTTTTTCCCGAGTTTGAAGGCAAGCTTTGACTTTTTGGTCATTTCCATCAACCATATCGGTCGCTGTCTTGTTTATGACGCGCCGAAAATTCCTGTTTGTTGGCATGTGAAATTGTCAGCCTTTCATTGACGTCGGAGACAATCTTTTCATGGCAAAAGCGCAGGGCGTTCGGACTGTTCGATCTTTCGCCTGCATGCTGGTAACTGGCGCGTTTTGTGTGTGTATACAGCCGACATTAGCCGCCGCTGCGTCCCCGGTTCCTTCAAAGGAATCCGCCGACCGCCCGGAGGTCCTGTTTGCGGTTGCTGAATGGCCGCCTTTGGTCACAGAAAGCATGCAAGATTTCGGCAAGCTTGCCGGAAGGGTTAGCAAGATTTTTGCCGATATGGGGTATCAGGCGCGCTTTGATTTTTTGTCGTGGCCACGCGCAATGGAATTAACCCGTCGGGGTGACTATATAGCCACATTCCCTTGGCTTGAAACCGAAGAAAGGGTGGAGGAGTTTCACATCCCCGAACATGCGATGGCACGCGCCCGACACAAAGGTTTTTACAAGAAATCCCGTTTTCCGGCGGGGCTTGATATCAACGGCTTTGAGGATGTTGCCAAACTGGGTTTGCATGCTGTCGGTATTACCAGTTACTGGCATAAAGAAGAGTTCGAGAAATACCGCATCGATGGTGATATTGTCGCAAACTCCGCTTCGGCCTGGCGGTTTCTTGATGCCGGTCGGGCGGATATTCTGTTCGAAGAAGAAGAGGTCGGCTGGATTGATATGACCAGCCATCTGGGGGCGGAAACCGCCAAAGGCTATGCGACCACGGCTGCGGTCCCTTCAAGCAGCATGTTCATATTGTTTTCGCGCAATCATCCGGACGGTGAAAGCCTGAAGGCGGCGTTTGATGACCTGATGGGCTCTGACCTTGGAGGGAAAATGTGCCAGGAATGGTTGACCTGCGACAGACATGATTTGGTCACGGAAAAGGCCGAAGGGAATGTTCTGGATGTGATTTCCGATGGTGTGAACGGATCGCCGTCACACGGCAGGTAAAACCAGATCATCACGCTACTATAACCAAACATCAATATATGTTCGATTTGTCCAATCATTATCCCGGTTTGTCCATTCTGCGCATGCGTTAATCAGCGTATTGTTTCCGCAATGGAACGGTTCTTGTTCCAATTCAAAAACAGAATCAAAAACCTTGATCTTGTGAGGAAACTACCATGCATGTCCCTGTCGTTATCATCGGTTCGGGCCCGGCGGGGCTGCTATTGTCGCACCTTCTGCATGTGCAGGGGATCGATTCCGTTATCCTGGAACGCAAAAGCCGCGACTATGTCGAAGGCCGCGTGCGCGCCGGTGTGCTTGAAATGGGCACAGTAGATCTGATGAAGCGCGTAGGTGTCGATGCCCGCATGAATAAAGAAGGCATCATTCATGGTGGCATCTATATCAGCGTCAATGGCAAGCGCACCCATGTGAATATGGAAGAGCTTACTGGCGGCTCAACGGTGATGATCTATGGCCAGACCGAGGTGACCAAAGACCTGATACAGGCGCGTCTTGATCACGGTGGCGAGATCGTTTTCGAGGCAGAAGACGTCAGCCTGCATGATATCGATAGTGACAAGCCCCGCGTTCGATATGTTAAAGACGGCAACCCGGTTGAGTTGAGCTGTGATTATATTGCCGCCTGCGACGGGTTCCATGGTGTCGGGCGCAAGACCCTGCCGGGCGTGAAAGAATTTGAAAAGGTCTATCCGTTTGGCTGGCTCGGTGTTCTGGCACATGCAAAACCGGTGGCCGATGAGCTGATCTATGCCAAACATGATCGCGGGTTTGCGCTATGTTCGATGCGCTCGGAAAAGGTCGTTCGCCACTATGTGCAGGTGCCGATTACTGAAAAAATAGAAGACTGGTCCGATGACCGCTTCTGGAACGAGCTTCGCACCCGCCTGGGCGAAGAAGATGCCGAATTGGTCAATGAAGGCGAAGTGTTTGAAAAAAGCATCGCGCCGCTCAGAAGCTTTGTTGCCGAACCGATGCAACATGGTCGTCTGTTCCTTGCCGGTGATGCCGCCCATATCGTGCCGCCGACCGGGGCCAAGGGGCTTAACCTTGCCGCAAGTGATGTGCATTACCTGTCCGAAGCCCTGATTGCAAAATACAAAAATAACCGCGAAGACCTTTTGGCGGGCTATTCCGATACGGCCCTTGCGCGTGTCTGGAAGGCCGAGCGGTTCTCTTGGTGGATGACCTCCATGCTCCATAGCTTTGATGATCAACATCAGTTCGATGGCCGCATTCGCAATGCTGAACTTGAATATATCCTGTCGTCAAAAGCAGGTTTGAAAACCCTGTCGGAAAATTACGTCGGTTTGCCTTACTGATCGATGTGACGGGGATGCCCACCCCCGACGGAGAAGTCCCACTCTCCATTCGCCCAACAATCCGACAGGCTTGAAACGGTCCGCAACCCACGCGGGCCGTTTCTTTTTTGTTGTGCCGCGAAATCATCACATTTGCTGTGGGAACCATTCACCATCCGGGCACGTTATCTGTGTGTTGCTGTTTTCAAGACAATAGGAGAAAACCATGGCGACCAAGACCGAGACGACTGCCGATAATGCAAAACTTCAGGCTGATGTCGATGCGCTTCGCAACGATTTGGCCGAAATCACCAAAACCCTGAAAACCATGGGCGGTGAAGCAGCCCAAACCAGAACGCAGGCTGCGGCAGAACGCATTCGCGAAGTATCCGGTCAGGCCCGTGAGCAGATTGACCATGCACGCGGTGTGGCCGTGGATCAGGTTCGCGAGAACCCGCTGGCATCTGTGGCCGTGACCTTTGGTGTCGGCTTGCTTGTTGGCCGTCTGCTGCAGAAATGATCGAGCAACTGACCGACATACTTGCTGATCAGGCAAAGGCCGCGGCCCGCAAGGGCGCGGTCTTTGCCGCGATTGGTGTGGTGATGCTGATCGGGGCCGGGTTCTTGCTGGCAGCACTTTATATGGCGCTTGCGGCGTCCTTTGGTGGCGTTGCCGCAGCATTGGCAATTGGTGGAACGCTTGTGACTTTGGCGCTGGTTGCGCTTGCCATTGTGCTGGAACGTGATCCGGGCGATGCGATTGACCATCCCGCAGACGACAAAGATGCGTCACGTTCGCGCAAAACCGAAGATGATGTGATGTTTGATCTGTTGGTGCATTCCGCCATTGCAGGCTATGCAACCGGGCAGGGCGACAAAACGCGCATGCAATCAGGATTTGATCAGATCATCACCGATCTTGGCATGTTGGGGGTGTTTGAGCCGCCGACACGTCAGTCCGATCCGCAGCCAGAGCCATCTGATCCGAATGCAAAAATGGCGGGATAGCAAATGCATCCCGCCATTTTTGAGTTTCGAGAATGCCCGGCTTATTCGCCGTGAAAATGCACAGTACCGATAAAAGGCAGGTTGCGGTTGTTCTGGGCATAGTCGATGCCATAGCCAACAACAAATTCGTCAGGGATGTCAAAACCGCAAAAATCAATCGGGATTTCGACTTCACGCCGTGACGGTTTGTTCAAAAGCGTGCAGATTTCAAGGCGATTGGGATCGCGTGTCCGAAGCAGGCGGACGACTTCTGACAGGGTATAGCCGGTATCAATGATGTCTTCGACCAGAACGACATCTTTGCCACGGATTTGACCGTCAAGGTCTTTGACGATCCGCACATTGCGCGAACTTTCCGTGGAATCGCCATAGCTTGATGCGACCATGAAATCGACTTCGACCGGAACGGTCAGTTTGCGCACAAGATCGGCGATGAAAACAAAAGAACCGCGCAGCAGGCCGACGACAATCAGCTTTTCAGTATCTTTGAAGCTTTCATTGATCTCGGCGGCAAGTGCATCGATCTTGGTGGCAATTTCGTCCGCCGTTATCAGCGGCTTGACATCATAGTCGGCCATAAATTCCGGTCCTGAAGCGTTATGGGGTGATGCATCGCTTGCTAGCACAAGCCGATGACGATGACCAGCCCGGGAATGGTAACAGAAGTATAATCCCGTAGATCAAACAATCCCTTGGCACCTTTGTCGCGAGGCGGCGTTAATGGATGCACGCAAAAGTACATTGTCCCGGTACGCGGGAGTCGCAACATGCCAAGGCAACCATGGCCCAGGAAATAGCAAAGGCCTGGCAAAGATCCGATGGGGACGCGCGCGGATATTACGCTGCTTTAAAAATGATCGGCGTGTCGCCTTCGTGCCACTGATCATATTTGGTCATGGCGCGTTCAAAGAAACTTGATGCCAGGAAATCATCCAGCCAGCGCTGCAAATGCACAAACGGCATGGCGTCAAAGGCATCCTTGTCTGTATTGGCAAACTGTCGGATGAAAGGGGCAATCGCAAAATCGGCCAGCGCCGGGCGAGACCCGAATAGGTATTTACCAACCGCAAGCTGCCCATCAAGGCGGTTAAGGATCTTTTCCGCATCCCGGCGGTGTTCGGCCGGATCGGCGTCAACGTAGCGGTTATGGTATTTATAGCGGTCGAGATGATGTTTGAACGGACCATCATTTTGCGCAATCAGGGAAAGCATATCGTCAAGCGTACCGCTTTCGGGTGTCAGCCATTCCAGCGGATCATTCTCTGCCAACGCCCAGACCATGATTTCAAGGCTTTCATCGATCACGCTGCCATCAGGCAGGATCAGAACCGGTACCGTGGCCTTGGGCGATGCGTCGATCATGCTTTGCGGTTTGTCACGCAAAACAACTTCGCGCAATTCGACATCGATATCGGCTGCGAGCAACGCCATACGCGCACGCATGGCATAAGGACAGCGGCGAAAACTGTATAGAACGGGGAGGGTTTGCCCGGCAGCATCTTTGGTGGCCATCCCGGCGGGAAGGTCTGTGGTTGTGTCAGATGCTGGGGCGGACGTGGTCATAAGATCAATCTCGGACATATATTCGGATTAAACGGTGCATCACGCGATTGCAATAGACATTCTGATGACGGCTTTGAGGTGTCGTGATTGGCTGCCATGTTTAAAATGATTGGAAAATTGGCGTGGATCACGACTTTTTTGCCGGGTTGGGCTTGATTTCAATAGCCTGTTTGTGAAAGGACAGTGCACCAGATTTAACCAGAGGCACAGGAAAGAGGGCAGACGCAAAAGCGTGCTTGCGATATCCTGTGATCTTGCAGATAACAGCCGTTGGAAAGAACAAGGGGCAAGTCCTATGACACCGTCAGAGATCGCACGCGTCGAAGATTACCTGCGTCGCACATTCGAGAACCCGAAAATCGCCGTTGATGTGCCCAAGAAAAAAGGCCATCCGATTGAAATGCGCGTGGGCGATGAATTCGTCGGTGTCGTGCACCGTGACGAAGATGAAGGCGAAGTCAGCTATTCACTGAACCTTGTGATCCTTGAAGAAGACCTGCCGCCGGCAAAGTGATCTTTGTAGGTTCTGGCGCTAAGGCCTGATCGCATGAAAAACGCCCCGTGCCTGTTTTGGCCGGGGCGTTTTGTTTTCAGGCCAGCAATTTGCGGATTTCGTCAGGCGTTGCGACCTTGCCCTCGACCAGGATTTCATCATCCACAAGCAAGGCAGGCGTATGCATGATCCCGGCATCGATAATCTGGTTCATATCGGTCACTTTTTCGATCTCATAAGACAGATCAAGTGCTTGTGCCGCGGCTTCGGCGTTTTTGGCCAGGGTCTGACATTTCGCGCAACCACTGCCATAGATGCTAAGTTTCATTGGGGATCTCCTGTGATCAGAATGACGAGATATTGCCATAGATAAAGCCCGAAAGTGTCGCCATGACGACAACCAAAGAGCAGTAAACCACCGTTTTCTGCGTGCCGATGACGGTGCGGATGACCAGCATGTTGGGCAGTGAAAGCGCAGGCCCTGCCAACAACAATGCCAATGCCGGTCCTTTGCCCATGCCGGCCCCCATCAGGGCTTCGACAATCGGGATTTCGGTCAGGGTTGAAAAATACATGAATGCGCCCAGAACCGATGCCAGCGCCGTCGAAGTAAGGGAATTATCCCCGACAGCAGCCTGCACCCATTGACCGGGAATAAGCCCCTCGTGGCCCGGACGCCCCAGCAAAAGGCCGGCAATGAATACCCCCATCACCAGAAGCGGCAGGATCTGTTTGGTGAAATCCCAGCTTTGATCCACCCATTCACGGTCTTCGCTGCGCGTCAGGGCAATGGCCATCAGGCCAATCACCCCGATCGCAAAGCTAAGCTGCGGGTATTCGGGAAAGACAAAGGCAGTTACGCCAACGCACAGGGCAAGTATGGCGACCTGTTTGACGGACCAGTGCCATTTCCAGATCAGCAGTCCGACAAAACCGACCGCAAGCAAGGCCGTAATCACCCATTTCAGATCATAAATGACCATCCAGGCAGCACTGTCAGGGACAGAAGCCCAGTTGGCAAAGACCAGAACACCAATCATCAGGCCAAAGAACGTAACAGTGATCGAAAGCGGTTTGTCATCGTCGCTCTGCCCAAAACCGCGTCGGGATGTCCGGGCGCGTTCGGTTTCTTCGTTGCGATAGATCAGATGCATGATCAGACCAATCAAAACGGCAAATACAATCGCCCCGATCCCGCGCGCAAGGCCGATCTCGGCCCCCAGAACCTTGGAGGTGACAACGATCGCCATGATATTGATCGCCGGCCCCGAATACAGAAATGCAATCGCCGGTCCAAGCCCCGCACCGCGTTTGTAAATGCCCCCAAAAAGCGGCAAAACGGTACAGGAACAAACCGCAAGCAGCGTGCCCGAAACCGATGCCACGCCAAGGGCAACCGGGCGTGAGGCATCCGGGCCCAGATACTTCATGACAGAGCCCTGACTGATGTAAACCGCCATGGCGCCTGCAATCACAAAGGCCGGAAGCAGACATAATATAACATGTTCGCGGGCATACCAGTTGGTCAGATACACCGCCTCAAGCACCGCATTATCAAACCGGTCGGTGCCAGCCGGTATAAGGTAAATCGCAAGAAACCCGAATGCGATCATCGCAAACAAGCGTCCTTCACGGGGGTTTTCCCGATACAGCGCCATCAGGTTTTGAAGCATTATGTGGTCTCCATAAGGACACATTAAAATTGTAGTTTTAATCTATCCAGATAGACCGGTTAAAACCTTGACGTATCGCAATGTTGCGAACGGTTAAAAACAGCGTGCGCGATCAGACATATTGTTCATGTAAACGTGCCATGCGTTTACGGGCAAAAAATCCCGCATACTGGGTTGTCTGAACTTCTTCCGGGTGCAAGTTCCCATCCGCATCACAGGCAAAGACGCGGCCAGCACCGATCACCCCTTTTTCCGAGCTATAGACCGCAATGACGATGATTTCGATGCGACATTCGCCTTCATCGATTGCCTGACCACAGCGATCCTTGTCATCTGTCTTGTTCCTGATGCGTCGGATCAGATTTTGCAACGCGCCAAGCTCGATACATTTTCCGGACTCAAGCGGGCCCTGAACCGTGACCTCGTTAAGATGTGCGGACAGGGCGGATCGGGGGGAGGTACGATTTTCATCGAAGGCTAAATCCTGTTCGGGATCGGCATCCGTGACCTGTTGGCAAAATTTGTCTTCGTCGTTGCCGACACAGACGATCACCTTGTCGATATGAATGGCTTCCTGGCTCATATTGCTGATCAGGAACCGGGCCTTTTGTGAATGGCCCAGCATCTGGTTGATCACGATTTTGGGGCGTCTGGCGCGGCGATAGTTTTGAAACAGCAACTGCGCATAAAAGATCCAGACCATTAGTGTTGCGATGCTGACCCCGACCTGCAGCAAGGTCGCGTGTTGTTCAATCCATGATCCCACGGCTTTTTACCTGCACGAAATTTCGACGAAAGGTGTGCTCTTTGGGCACCTGTCATTTCAACGTGTTCAGATTGATTTTGGTTCCGGCCATCAACGATATTTATGGCAGGGGTAAAAAAAACGGGCCCCAACTTGCGGGGCCCGAATGGACAACGTGTTGAAAGCTCACATCTAGCGGTGTTTGCACCGGTCACGCAGCGGCTTTGGCATCCTCGGATTTAAGGGCCTTGTGGTTGTCTTCATTCATGCCAAGCTTCCAATAGCTTGAGATATAGAAATCATCCCGGCCAAGCCCGCGTTCCTCGCGGAAATAGCTGCGCAGTTCCTTCATCGAGGTAAATTCGCATGCCGCCCAAACTGACGGGCGTCCGTCCGCCCAGGGAAGCTTTTTGACAACGTCACTCAGGGCTGTGTTGATTTCACCGGGATGCGGGTTAATCACCCATTCAAGTGTGATGTTGTCAGGTTTTTGAAGGTTCTGGATATCGGCTTCTGACTGGACTTCGATCACGGCGTAGCCGCGCGCATGGTCGGGCAAGGTTTCAAGATTGACTGACACGGCGGGCAGGGCGGTCATGTCACCGGCAATCAGGAACCAGTCGGCGGTGGGATCAACCAGCTTTTTCGGGCCGGGGCCACCGATTGTAATGACATCACCGGGCGCGCAATTGACCGCCCAGTTGGATGCCGGGCCGCCATGATCATTGGCATCCGATCCATCACCATGCATGACGAAATCAATATCGATCTCGCGGCCCTGATCGGTCATGCGGTCATGACGCACGGTATAGGTCCGGCGCAAAACGCGGTCCTTTGCATCGCCCTGGATCGGGAAGATCAGTTTGACATACGCACTTGCCTGATCTTCGGGAAAGCCTTTCATGCCATCACCGCCAAGGGTCACGCGCAACATGTTGGGGGTGACATAACCCTTTCTGATCACGACAAGGTCGCGGGGGGCTGGTCTGTTCATTTATTCACTCCTTGGTCCTTGGGATCGTTATCCGCAAAGTCCAGTTTCTTGCATTTGTGGGTTTCCAGATTGTCGGACATCAGATTGGCGATCTCGACAAAATCATGGATCTGTTGTGGCGTAAGGCCGCTTGTCATTCGGGATCTGACTTCTTTTTCGACAGCGCGGAAATCTTCCATTTTCGCGCGGCCTGCGGCTGTCAAATGCAGGGTTTGGCTCCGTCGATCTTCGGGGTGCGGGCGGCGTTCGATCAGCCCGTCATTTTCAAGTTCTTTTAAAAGCCGCGTCACCCGGCCTTTGTCCTGGCTGGATTTTTCGGCCATTTGCTGGGCAGTGATGCCCGGAATGCGCACAATCCATTTCATGACCCGCTTGTGCGAGATCGGCATGGGCATATCGGCGGCCTGCATGGCATGCATTAGTCTACGTTTATAGGCATGGACCAGCCGATGCAGGGTTTCGCCCGGGACGTGGACCTGATCTTCTTCGATCATGGTTTTTCTTTCATCCTTATACGCTTGTCGCGATCAAACCGGTACGCAGAGCATGGCGGCGGCCTTCGCAAATCAGTGTGGCAAGGATTGCCGAACCACACGCCATCAGCATGATGTCATGCAGGTCAAACGCACCACCTGTGCCGATCAGAATAGCGGCCACAGCCGCCCCGATCGACTGACCGGTCAGACGTGCGGTTGCCAAAAGGCCGCTTGCACCCCCGGCACGTTCACGCGGGGCAGAGGTCAGCAACAGGCGGTTATTGGGCGCTTGAAACAGTCCAAACCCGGCCCCGCACAGGGCGAGTGTGGCAATGATGGCACCATATCCACCGGCATCTGCAGCCAGCGTGATGCCATAAAGCCCGGTGGCAAACAGGCCCATGCCCATCCCGGTCAGGCGCACCGGCGAATAATGATCGGCCAGTTTCCCGGCAAGCGGGGCGATAATGGCGGCTGCCGCGGGCCATGGTGTCATCAAAAGGCCTGTGACCGTCGCGCTATATCCCAATACATCGTGGAAATAGAACGGCAAGGTGACAAACGCAATCATCATGGCGCAAAAACCGGCGACCGATGATGCAATCGAACAGGCAAAAACCGGCAGCTTCAAAAGATCAAGCGGCAACATTGGTCGGGGCCGGGACAATTGACGGCGCACCAGAAATACCCCGGCAATCAGCGATGTCGCAAATTGTGCCGCAATCAGAAGCGGGTCACTTTCAATGCCGACATTGCCAAGGGCCGCAATCAACCCGCCAAAGGTCAAAACGTTTAACATCGCGCTGATGAAATCGAATTTCTGATGGCTTGGCTGGTTAAAGGGCAGGGAAAAATACCCGATCACAAGGGCGATAACCGACAACGGAATATTGATCAAAAACAGCCAGTGCCAGGTCGCAACCGCCAGAATGGCAGACGCAATCGTGGGGCCGGCAGCAGCCGAAACCGATACCGTCATCGCAATCCAGCCAATCGCCATTCCCAGTTTGGCCTGCGGGAAAATATGGCGCATCAGGGCGGGGTTGATGCTCATGATTGCGGCCGCACCCAATCCTTGCAATACGCGGGCGGCTGTCAAAAGCTCGATATTGGGGGCTGCGGCACAAAGGGCAGATGCCAGGCCAAAAAGACCAACCCCGAAAAGATTGATCTTGCGAAACCCGATGGCCTCGCCAAGTGCGGACAAGGGCAGCAACGATACCACGATGGAAAGTTGATAGGCGGTGACTACCCAAATGGCATGGGCCGGTGATACGCCCTGATCGGCGGCAATGGTCGGCAACGCCACATTCATGATCGTACCGTCAAGCACCGCCATCATGATCGTAACCAGAATGGCAAGGGCGGCATAAAACCGTCGGGGTTTTGGCAATCCGTCGGGGTGAATTTCGGGCGAAATACGTGGGGCGAGGGGCATGTATGAACCACTTTTCGGGTTGGTGACATGAGGCGGCAAAATGATGTGGCGACGCAAACGCGCGGGGGCGATTTCTGCGCTTCGTTAGTTGGTTGACTATATCAACTATATATTATGGTTGATTATGTCAACTATATTTTAAGGCCTGCTCTTTCAGATAGTTTCAGCAACGGCCTTTGCGGCGTATCATTTACGCCGTGGATAGGGAGGATGCATGATGAAATCCGCAAAGAATCTTGTCGTCGCTGCATTGATGGCATTTGGCGTATTCGCCACATCGCCAGCGCTTGTCACAGCTGGTCCGGCAATAACACCCGTAACAGCACCCGCAACAACACCGGCATTGCTGAATGTTGATCAAATGGTCGCACATGGCGGTGGCTGTCGCCAAAGCTCCCCACCTGGTCAATGCTGCCACATGGATCACAAGACGGGCATCGTGCATTGCCATTAGGGGTGTTTAGGGGCGTCTAGGAGGCTCGGGGGATCTGGTGGGGATTGGGTGCGACGTCTATTTTACCCGAAATACGTCAAAGAAAATGCGTCGCTTGTCGCCGAAATCGGCGTGCTTGGGCAGGTAGGGCACAGGGTCCGAATGGAAAACCGGTTCCCATTTCCGGGCCTTGGTGGTTGCATGGATGGCCTTGATAAAGGCATCATCATAAAGATCGGTGCGTTGTGTAAAACACACGATCCCGCCGCGTTTGACAACCCGGCAGAATTCCGAAAAAAGCTGTTTGGTTTCGCGCACATAGGTCAGCGTGCCAATGCACTGAACGGCGGCAAAGCCATTGTCGCCAAAGGCCAGAACCTTGTTCATGTCGCGCTTTTTAAGATGGCGATAAACGCCTTTGGCCTCGGCCGCCTGCAGGGATTCCAGCGACAAATCAATACCCGTGATGTCACGATACCCCGCCTGCGATAAGGCCAACCCGGTCAGGCCGGTGCCGCATCCGGCATCAAGGATCGGCGCATCAAACGGAACGCCGTGTTCAACCATGATGGCGGCGGCCCGCTTGGGCGCGTCATAGCCCATCTTGGACAAATCCGTATCATAGCTTTGCGCCCACTTGTCGTAATAGGCCGCAAGGGTGTCTGGATCGGCATCGGTCATGCGCGCCAGATCATATGCGCTATCAGAAATATCTTCAGAACTGGCAGTGCCATCACTGGCATCCATCATGGCTCACCTCTCAATTTTTGCTTTTGGATTTTTAGGTGTGGAGACAGGTATTAAGGCACAGGCGAGGCATGAATGCAAATCGCACCTGACCTGATGCGCCCTATTGTGTCATGGCGTTGTTGCACCGGCCTTTTCAGAGTATAATCGCCTTGCGTTGCCAAGGGGCGTGTCAACGGTAACGAAACAGCAGACTGCGGATCGTAAACGCACTGTCGCAAGTGCGGTTGCCAGACGGCATCCTGAAGGCATCCCCCTGGTCGCGAGACACTGGCCGATCAGGAACGCTTTGTTCAAGGTGGGCAGGAAATCACTGACGTTCTGATACGCATGAAAAAGAATTAAATCTGTCCTTTTTCCAAGCCGACAGAGGATGATCGCGACCAAATGACCTATGATCAAGCCTTGGCGCAAGATGATGGCCTGCGCTTCCCCGCTGCGGTGATCAAGCGTCTTAGTGATGGTGAAAACCCGGTGCGGGTTTATCGTAAGTATTATGATCTCACACAGGAAGAACTGGGCGCGAAAGTGGGGGTGACCGGAACCTATATCGGTGCCGTCGAACGGAACGCGCGCCCGCTGTCAAAAAAGCTGGCGACGAAAATTGCATCTGTTTTCAAGGTTGATGCGGATGAATTGGAGCCTTGGTCGCAAGAGTGACCTGATGTGGTGGGCGAAAAGTAAATCTGCCGCCTTTTTTATTGCTGGCGCTCGGTAACGCAGCCTGACAATAGTCCCTGGCCAACGAGCGCAAAACCCGCCCGCAAGATCGCTTTTTTCATTGTGGTTCCCCAACCGTTCTCGACCCGAATATATTTAAGGCACTTGGCTATATCATTGCGTGGCAACGATTTTCTGCAGTGCTTTTGGAAAAGTTAAAACCTAACCGATTGTATGGGCAATTAGATTTCACCTTCTTCAACCCAAGAGGGCATTTGCGGGGGGAATAGTGTCTGCAGAAATGCAATCAATGGTGTTTTAGGCTAGGCAAGCACTCAGAAGGTACCCACTCGTCGGAGCTCACCTCGCTGTTTGTTTTTTTGGAGATTGATCCTTATCAGGGATAATAAAACTATTTTGCGAGCTTTTCCCAGTTATCGTTAAGTTTTTGATTCTCAAAAGTACTCTTCGAATTCTTTGATTATTCTGTTGCAGATATCTAATGCTTGGTGTCCGACCTTCGCTTCATACAATCTGATCTCGCGCGAAATATTGTCGAGATACTGTTGAGAAAAGAGATTCTTTTTGTCGTCATCGGGATACTCATCACATTCGGATACAATTCCAACAAATGTGAGAAATAGTTCTTGGTCTGAGGTGGGAAGAAAACGGCTTAACTGAACCAGTTTTCTGCAGCCATAGATTAGTTCTATCCGATTGGATTTCATCATTTGGCAAACAAGAACGAGCTCGGATCGAAGCGCTAAGTTTTTTATGAAGCTGTCTGATTGGGTTGTTCCGAGAGAGTTGAGAAGATCAGAACATAGGTGCGGCGTGATGCTATCATTTGTATGTGATGTGGCCAGAATCTGAATAGTTGACTCTAGTTGTTTCGAAAATATCGTCTCGAATTCGATACTTTGCTGGCAGGAAAGCAAGTTCGCCCAGCTTTCCAGTTCTGATGCCGAAATATAGCCTCGTAGGTACCGTACCAAAACGGTTTGCACAGCGACCAATTCGACCACAACGGATGTTCCACTGTCGTCCCCAACATATTCAGTAAGCCGTTTTGAAAGTTCCTCGAGCGGTTCAATCAGCCAAATTAAACTGCGCAAAGTGTGTCGACGTTCTTCTTGCACGCTTGTTCCCCCCCCCATTCATTTCCTTGAATGTAGAGAAGGATACAGGGACCTGTACAAGAAAAACTATCTGTGAGCCAGACATTCAGTCAACAAATACCCCCCCGTCGGCGCTTCCCAATCCACCATCTCACCAAGGCAGTAGGTGCCGGGGCGTTTGACGAGTTGGAAATTTTCATCGAGTTCTTCCCAAGCAACGCCGCCTGCCGTGCTGATGGCCTCGTCCAGTGGGCGGGGCTTTTTGATGTGGAGCGTGAGGTTTTTGATGGCAGTGGCGAGGGCGGTTGGGGCGTTGAGGGTTTCGCGCGGGGTGACTTCGAAAATCAGCGCGGTTTTGGTGGCATCAAGGCCGAGTGTTTTGCGCAGGTGATTGCCGATTGAGTTTTTACCGCGTGGCTTTGACAGACGCTTGGTGACGTCCTCAAGCGTGCGGTCGGGGCAGAGGTCAAGCGTGAGAGTCCCAATGCCGGTTTCAAGCCACTGATCACGCAGCATTGCCGAGATGGCATAGACCGCACTGCCTTCGATCCCGGTTTTGGAAATCACGAACTCGCCGCGCACCGTCTGATCGCCACAGGTCAGCGTTACGGCCTTGACCGGGGAGCCTGCGCATTTGTCGATCAAATGGTCGGTCCAGTCGATGTCAAAGCCACAATTGGCCGGTTTGAACGGATTGCACTTGATCCCGGCATTTTGCAGGATTTCCATCCATTTGCCGTCTGATCCCAACCGTTTCCAACTGCCGCCGCCAAGGGCCAGAATGGTGATGTCGGCGGTTGCTGTGACTTCGCCATCCGCGCCATCCGGGGTTTTGAAAACCGCATGGCCGGTATCATTCCAGCCGGTCCAGTAGTGGCGATAATGAATGGTGCAGCCCAAATCATCCAGTCGCCTAAGCCAAGCGCGCAAAAGCGGGCTTGCCTTCATCGCGGTCGGAAACACCCGGCCCGATGAGCCGACAAAGGTTTCAACGCCCAGCCCAGCACACCATTCCCGGATTTGATCGGGGCCGAATTTACGCAAATGCGGTTCAAGCCGCGCGCGCGACGTGCCATAGCGGGTCAGAAACGTTTCCAGATCTTCGCTATGGGTAATGTTAAGCCCTGATTTCCCGGCCATCAGCAATTTGCGCCCGGCACTTGGCATGCCTTCATAAATCGTCACGCCGTACCCATCACCTGCCAGCCGTTCAGCCGCCATCAGGCCCGCCGGGCCGGCACCAATGATTATGGCGGTTTTGCCATTGGGGGCGGGCTTTGAAACAGGTGCGGTGTGCGGACTGGTTTTGGACATTTGGGCCTGAAATATTGCGGTAAGTGTTCGCCTTGCTTCTAGCCAGTTCCGGGTGGTTTGGCAATTTGTGCGGTGGTTTGTGGTGGTTTGGAGTGGAGGATGCTGCGCGAGATCCCCGCTTTTGCGGGGATGACGGTGCGATCCGTTTGCCGTTTGGTTCCGTCATCCCCGCGAAAGCGGGGATCTCACGCCAATTGTGCCACCATCAGGCGAAAGATCATTTCGTGTTTATTGCGCCTTGCGGGCAAAACCTGCCAAACTTTGGGGGATTGGCGCTAAACATTGGCAATTTGTGGGTAATTCGGCTAACAGTTCTGCGAAATATAACCAAAGCAAAGAATGTCTTAGGAGGAAACATGCGTTCACGTGATCTGTTTGGCGGGTTGGGGAAGCTCGCCCGTCGTTCGGTTGTGGGCTTTGCCCTTGGTGCAACGGTGCTGGGCGCCGGGGCGCTTCAGGCGGCCGAGAAAATCAATATTGCCGCCCTGACATTTGTTTCAAGCTCGCCTTTGTTCATTGCCAAGGAAAAGGGCTATTTCGAGGCCGAAGGCCTTGATGCGGAACTGACCTTTTTCCGCTCTGCGCAGCCGGTTGCCGTGGCGATTGCATCGGGTGATGCCGATTTTGGCGTGACGGCCTTTACGGGCGGGTTCTTTAACCTTGCTGGCAAAGGCGCGCTTAAGGTCATTGGCGCACAATTGCATGAAGATGCGGCCTATGACGGATCGGCGATCCTGGCATCGAATGCGGCCTATGAAGCGGGGCTGACATCGGTGGACAAGCTTGGCGGGCATAGCTTTGCGCTGTCGCAGGTGGGGTCGAGCTTCCATTACATGATCGGTAATGTTGCGGAAAAAGCCGGGATCGATATCGAAACCATGGAGCTTAAACCGCTTCAATCCGTGCCCAACATGATCGGCGCGCTTAAAAGCGGGCAGGTCGATAGCATGATCATCGTGCCGCACATTGCCAAGCCGCTGGCCAATGCCGGTGCGGCCCATATTATCGGTTGGGTAAAGGATTACGTGCCCTATCAGGTCGGTGGGCTGTTTACATCCAGCCGCAATGTCGAAGAGCGCCGCGATGTGGTCGAAAAGTTCGTGCGCGCCTATCAGAAAGGTGTGGCCGATTATCGTGCTGCCTTGCTGGCGACCGATGCGGATGGCAAGCTGATTGAAAGCGACACCACGAATGAAATCCTCGAAATCGTGCATAAATATGTTTATGCCGATGACCCGGCTGAAAAGGCCTATCCGAAAATCCGCAATGGCGCGATGTTCATTACCGAAGAAGGCAAACTTGATGTCGAAGACGTCAAGGCGCAGGTCAAATGGTATCAGGAACGCGGTTATGTTGCGGCCGATACCGACCCGGATACCTTTATCGATACCAGCTTTATCGCCCCGCTTGGTCAATAAGCGGATGTGATTACCAGCCGGGCCGCAACATCATGTTTCGGCCCGGTTGCTTTTGGGAATGTTTTCCAGTACCGCCACCATCATTATTCATTATCCATTATCCAAAGAGTTGGCCATGCGGCTTACCATCAAAAATGTCAGCCATCGCTATGATCAGGTCGAAGCCCTGCGCGATATTGATCTTACGATTGAACCGGGTGAGGTCGTCGCCCTGATCGGGCCTTCGGGCTGCGGGAAATCGACGTTGTTGTCGATCATCGGCGGTATGCTCAAACCCAGTGCGGGGGATGTTCTGATTGATGATCAGGAAAAACCCGAAGGGTGCCTGAACCCGCTGACATATGTGTTTCAGGATTTCGCATTGCTGCCCTGGCGCACGGTTGCAGGCAATATCAGCCTTGTTCTTGAAGATCATCCTCTCAGCAAGGCCGAACGCGATGCCCGCATTGACGAGGTATTGGCGCAAACCAATCTTGCGGATTTTGCCAATGCCTATCCCAAACAACTTTCAGGCGGCATGAAACAGCGTGTCGGCATTGCGCGCGCCCTTGCGGTGCGTCCGGCCGTACTTTTGATGGATGAACCGCTTTCGGCCCTTGATGCGCAGACACGCATTTTGTTGCTTGATGAATTTTCCGATCTGTTTGCGCGCACCGGCATGACGGCGGTTTATGTGACCCATAACCTGAACGAGGCGGTGCGTTTGGCGCACCGGGTGGTGGCCTTGCGCCGGCGTCCGGGCACGATCAAGGAAATCCATAGCATTGATATCCCGATCAAGGACCGGGTCGAAGGCATGGCCGAACTGATATCCCACGAACAGGCCCTTTGGAATCTTATTCGTGACGAAGCGATTGCAGCAGACAAGGAGCTTGAAAATGTCGGATAAAGGCGCAACCACGTCGCCCGCCAACAAGGTCCGTTTCCGCGCCACCGGTTTCAACCCCAAGGCCAACCCGGTGGCCGCCTGGGCAAGCTTTGTTATTGTGATCGCGCTGTGGCAGCTTGGATCAAGCACGGGCTTTATTTCCGAACTTGCCATGCCAAGCCCGGTCGCGGTGGCCAAGGCGCTTTGGCAGTTGATTATATCGGGTGATCTTTGGCGCCACCTTGGCGCGTCGCTTCAGCGCCTTGTCGGGGGCTGGATCATGGGGACGGTTGCCGGATTGATTGTCGGGTTCATGGTGGGCATGTTTACCTGGGCGCGTTCACCCGGTGTGGCATTGGTTTCGGCCCTGTTTCCGATCCCGAAAATTGCGCTTTTGCCGCTTTTCATCATCTGGTTTGGCATTGGCGAGCCATCCAAATTTGCCACCATTGCCTTTGGCGTGTTTTTCCCGACCGTGATCAACACCTTTGGCGGGGTCGATAACGTTGCCCGCAACCTGATCCGCATGGGGCAAAGCTTTGATCTGCCGATGTGGTCGGTGATCCGCAAGATCATCCTGCCCGGTGCATTGCCGACCATTTTGTCGGGTTTTCGTATTTCATCCTCGATTGCGATTATCTTGCTGATTGCCGCTGAAATGATCGGTGCGCAATATGGTATTGGCGCGTTGATCCTTGCGGCCGGGCAGCTTTATCAAACCGATCAGCTGATTGCCGGTGTGGTTGTGTTGTCGCTTTTGGGCTTGTGTGTTTCGTGGCTTCTGGGGCGGCTGGATCGCTGGTTGCTGGCGTGGCGATAGAACGGAGCGAATTAATGGCTGAAAACTGGCATGTCCCGACCCGAACCGAACTGTCGCGTATCGTTGCCATGATGGACGATCCGGCATTTTATGACCAGATTTCGCGCGTGCCCGATGCCGACCTGCAACGTGCCCTTGCCGGGGACGATGACATTGCGCTTTGGGTCTATCGGGTGGACGGGCGTGCTGTGGCCTATGCATTCATGACGGATATGGCCACGACATTGCCCAAACTTGATGAATTTGCCGTCTTTGAGCGCGGGCGCGGTTTTGGCAAGACGGCCCTTGCTGCACTGGCCAGAAAATGCGCGCAAACGCCAAGCTATGAAAAGCTTTGGCTATATGTGGTGGATGGCAATGAAGCGGCCCTTGGGCTTTATCGCAGCCTTGGCTTTGGTGACGAAGAATTCATGCCAAAGCGCTGGAAAACCAGATCGGGCAAGGTGGTTGATCAATTCCGGATGTGGTTTGATCTTGATCGCCTGCGTTAGCGTCGCTCAACCCTGAACTGGGCGGGGGGCAATCCTGCCTTTTTGGCAAAAAAGCGCGAAAAATATCCGGCATCGCGAAAGCCCAGTTCGTCGGCGATTTGTTGAATGGCGATGTCGGTATAGATCAGGGTGCGCTTGGCTTCCAGCATCAGGCGGTTTTGCACCACCTCGCTTGCGGTCATGCCATAGATATCCTTGGAAATCCGGTTAAGCTGGGTCGTAGTGATGCCAATTTCACGGGCATAGAATTGAAGCGGTTTGTGCTGTTTATAGAAGGTTTCGACAAGGGTTTGAAACTTGCGGAATTTTTCGGTTTTCTGTTCCTGGCGTGACAGCCGGGCGGAATGATCTTGTGGGGCTGTCCGCCCGATCCCCAAAAGCAACAAGCCCAGAATATGGCGCAGGGCAAACAGCCGCCCGGTATTGTGGCTGTAATATTCACGGGCGAGTTGCGAAATCAGAAAATCGGCCGGGCCGTTGGTTTCCTCGGATGTGGATCGGGTATCAACACAGACCGCCTGATCAAGCCGGGCCAGAAGTTTCGGGGCAGGGGCAAGGATTTCCTGCAAGTGGTGATCGGTCAGCGAAATCACCCAGCCATCAATATCATCACTGAACTTGAAACCATGTACGGTGCCGGGCGGAACCGTGATCAACTGGCCTGCCTGCATGGTCAGATGTTGGTCATCAAAGGTAATTTCGGCCTGTCCACGGGTGATGTAAAGCAATTGAAACAGGTTGGTGTGGCGGTGCGGTTTGATATGCAAATCATGCAGGCGCGATCGTTCCGGGATGCTTTCAATGTGCAAGAATTCCGGCTCGGTGATCGGCTGCGGGCCGGATGTTCCGACGGGATCAAGGCCATAACCATCGCGGGCGTTTGCCTGCGCGGCCGCATCGCGTTCGCCATAAAGCTTATAGATCGGGATGGTGTTGGTTTTGGTCTTGGACATGGGCGCTCTGATCTGCGACGGCTTTTAACGGGGCGAGGGCGGCTCGTGGGTGTCTTGTGGGTATCTGTTGCAGCTTAACGTGTTTTCAGACGGACAAAAAGAAAAGCCCGCCACGATTAAGGGCGGGCTTTTTCAAAGCAGATCTGATTCGGTCGCGTGTGGCTAATTGCCAAGTAATGTTGGCACAAACAACGTCAATATCGGTGCAAACACCAATAGCAGAATACGCACGATCTCGGCCCCGAAGAACGGCATCACCCCGCGGAAGGTCTGGGTCATCGGTACCCCTTTGGCAAGGGCGTTGATGATAAACACATTCAAACCCACAGGCGGCGTAATCAGCCCCAGTTCCACAACAATAAGCGCAAGGATACCAAACCAGATTTTAAGGTCTTCGGTCCCCATGCCATAGGCCGCGGTTGCCGCCGTCGCCCAGTCACCGCCGTTGATATCAACCAGCGCTGGCCAGAAGAACGGGATAACCACCACGATCATCGACAGGCTTTCCATAAAGCAGCCCAGCAAGATCAGGGCAAGCAACATCAAAACCATGACCAGCCAGGGATCAAGGCCACTGGTTGCTGCTGCCTCGGCCATAAAGGCCGGAAGGTTCGCACGGCTAAAGAACCCTTTGAGGACTTCGGCACCCAGCAGGATGAAAAAGATCATCGAAGACGTAATCGCCGTGTCTTTAAGCGACTGGCGCAAACCGGCCCAGCTTAACCCGCCTTTGCCTTTCCAGCGCATATAGGCGCCATATGCCAGAATGGCGAACACGCCGACACCGGCGGCTGGTGTGGGGGTAAACAGACCCGCACCAAGGCCCAGAATGATCGAGCCAAAGATCACCATGACCGGGATCAGGCGCATCAATGCTTCTTTGCGCTCGCTTGCCGGCATCGGTTCGGGTTTGGGGGCCAATGACGGGTTCAGGCGCACCTGGATGGCAATCACGGCCATAAAGAACACAACTGCAATCAGCCCCGGAATAATGGCGGCCTGGAACATCTGGATGATGGATGCTTCAACCGTGACGGCATAGATTACAAGCGCAACCGATGGCGGGATCAGAATGCCAAGTGTGCCGCCCGCCGCCAGCGTGCCGGTGGCCAGACGCGGCGAATATTTCAGACGGTCAAGCTCGGGCAGGGCGACTTTGCCCATAGTCGATGCGGTTGCAAGTGACGATCCGCACACCGCGCCAAACCCGGCACAGGCCCCGATGGCCGCCATGGCAACACCGCCGCGAAAACGTCCCAAAAGGGCATTGACCCCCTGAAACAGATCGCGCGAAAGATTGGCCTGACTTGCAAGATACCCCATCAGAACAAATAACGGCACGACCGAAAGTTCATAGTTCGACACAATCCCGTAAAACAGGGATTTGAACTGCTGAAGATAGGGATCAAAACGCAGGAACGGGAAAAACAGGCTTAGAACATAATTGCCACCGATCCCGACACCGACCATGGCAAGGCCGACCGGAACACGCAGCGCAAGAATGAAAAAGAGAACAGCAAGGCCACCGAGGCCGATCAATTCGCGTTCAGACATCGGTTTCTCTTTCGAAAATCTGGTTTCCGGCAATTGCGGCCCACAGGAACATCGAAATGATGCCCGGCACATAGAACGGCCAGGTCGGCCAGCCCAGAATTGCGGAAAGGGTGTTGTCGCTATGAACCTCGATCAGGCCATTGACCATCATGTAACCAAGGAACAGCGCCAGACAGGTCATCAGAATGCCGGAAAGCGTATCAACAACACGCGGAAACCAGCCGGGAAACAAGCTGATAAAGACGTCAACCGCGACATGGCCGCGCTTTGCCTGGCAATAGGGGAAAAACATCAGAGCCGCCGAACTGACGATCATGCTGACAAAATCCTCATAGCCGATAATGGCCGGGACATTGGCGTCAAACAGTCGGGCGATCTTGTCCAGACCGAACGCTGTAACATTGACGATTGTGACAAGCGCGATCAGCAATGCAAGCATGCCACCGGCAACGGCAAACCATGAGGCAGCCTTGTAGAGTACGTTTTTCATATCTCTGACACTCTAGCGGGAAACAGGGTCACGCATCGCTATGATACGTGACCCTGAATGATTTACCAGTAACAGCAATATGTTACTTGGTGTGGGCCTGAACAGCGGCTTTGGCGTCTTCAACAAGTTTTGCGCCATCAATGTTGTTCGATTTGGATTCTTCAATCCAGCGATCAACAACAGATGCCGCCGCATCGTCAAAGGTTGCCTTTTCTTCAGGTGTCAGCTGGACAACCTGGCCTTTGCCTTCATTGACCATGCGCTTGCCGACTTCTTCAACGCCGTTAAAGACATCACCGATTTCGGCGGCAAAATCACGTCCGGAGTTGCGATCGATGATTTCTTTCAGGTCATCAGGCAGGCTCTCGTAACGATCCTTGTTCATCGCAAACAGGAAGGTCGAGGTACCAAAACGTGAATTTACGCCTTCGCCTTCGATCGAATAGGAAATCAGTTCAGCCAGTTTCAGCGGCGGAACAACTTCGAATGGCACCAGACCGCCATCAACAACGCCAAGCGACATTGCCTGCGGCAGGGCAGGAACGGGCATGCCAACCGGTTCTGCACCCCAGGATTCAATTACCCAGGAACCGGTGCGCGTCGGCGTACGAAGCTTAAGGCCTTTGATATCATCAACCGTGCGGACTTCTTTTTCGGTCAGATGGATGGCCTGACCGGCGTGGACGTGAACCGCCAGCGGATGAATGTCTTTAAGGTCTTCGGCAAATTCGTCTTTAAGGTCCCAGATCGCAAGGTTGGTCGCACGTGCGTCACCAAGATGCACGCCCGGAAGTTCAAACACTTCGATGCGCGGGAAAACACCCGGGGTATAGCCCGGAAGTGTCCAGACGATGTCAGCAACACCATCGCGTACCTGGCGATACAGCTCGGGCGGGTTGCCGCCAAGCGACATGGACGGGAAGATCTCAAACTTGATACGACCGTTTGATTCTTCTTCGATTTTTTTTGCCCATGGCTCGATCATTTTCGACTGGGCCGGTGCTTTCGGACCCAGGAAATGATGGATCGTCAGGGTAACTTCCTGTGCCTGTGCGCCGAACGACACCATGGTCGCGACAGCAGCACCGGCAAGCAGTTTGGTGATGTGTTTCATTGTTCCTCCTTTGAACGTCTTGTCGCGTTCAGTGCGCTGACAAGCGTTTCAGCCACGATGCGCATCTAGCGTACGAAGTTTTCCAAGATTTCTGGTTATTGTTTTTTTTTGCATGACCTGCGTTTGGTGCAAATCAGCCATGCCAGATTAAAAGCAATCTAAACGGTACGTGATGGTTATGTATAATGATATATAGGCACATATCCATAACCAAATGATTATGATTTTGCCTCCGGATGCGGGGTGTGGTGACTGGATGCTTCTTCGCGGACAGCATTGATCAACATTTCAACCGGCGGAGAAACAGGTGAGTCGATCCGCGTCGTCAGGCCAACAGGGCCAAAGGTATCGCTGGTATCAATCGGCAATTCAACAAGATGACCTTCGGCGATATCTGATGCAACGGCCCCGTTTGAAATGATCCAGATGGCATCGGTTTCGCGTGTAAAAGCGCGCCCGAAAGATGTCGAAACGGTTTCGATACGGTCCGGCAGGGCACCGATCCCGTGTGCAATCAGCATCTTGTTCACGGTGGGATGAATGATCGCCTGTTTGGGCGGCACAAGAACGGTGAATTCCCGAATACGGGTAATGTCGGGGTTCTTGTCTGCCAGCAACGGGTGCCCCGGTCGAGCGACAAGCGATATATGTTCCGAATATAAATGAATGAAAGACAATCCCGACATCTGATCCGGTTCGGCCAGACGTCCGACCACAAGATCCAGTTCGCCGACCCGCAATTGCCCCATCAGCATAACATTCGGCCCGGTCACGACCTTAACGGTGGTGTCAGGGCTTAGCGTTTTGAAATGACGAATAGCACTTGGCATCACACTGGCCGCAACGGTCGGCAAAACACCCAGATTGATCGAAAGCCCGCCTTGCATGCGGACCTGACTGATGCTGTCGACCCCTTGGCGGAGCGCGGTGACACTTGCCCCGGCATAGCGCAGAAAGACTTTGCCAAAATCGGTCAGGGTGACCCCGCGTTTGGACCGGTCAAACAGACGCGCATCCAGATGTTCTTCAAGTTCACGGATGGTTTTTGAAACGGCGGGCTGTGTAATCGAAAGCGTGTCGGCGGCTTTTACGACACTGCGTTGACGAGCGACCTCCAGAAAACAGGTCAGGTGACGGAATTTAATACGCTGATCAAGCATGTGGACCTACATCTAACGAATGACATCTAGGGTCAGGACCTATTAATTTGGTTTGAATGGTTAAACAGATTTGTGCGGATACGCGGAGTAAAACTGCAGGAAGACATTTATCTTTCAAAGTTTCACGACAAAGTAGCCCGTGCAAATCCGATTAATCCGGAGGACAGACGTTATATTTGCAAACTCCAGCGTCAAATCCCTTGTCCGGGATGCCGACCCGACCGGCGGGCTTTTCCTTGGATTTCGCAAATATAACGTCTGCCATTCAAATCAAATTAATAGGTCCTGACCCTACAAACGGTATCTTTGCCTGAAGAATATACAGTCGATGGTCTTGTATAATTATTCAGTTATGCAAAATACGCAATTCCTCATTTTACATAACCAAAACCATCTGCGAATGTCAGGGCAAACAAGCAGGGTGGATACGACAATGAGTCTGCAAGTTGCCCCGGTCAACGGGACACATATTCATTACAGCCAGTCCGGCCCGAAAAACGGCCCGGCACTTATTTTTGCCAATTCCCTGGGTACGGATCTGCGTATCTGGGATGATGTTGCCCGTGCGCTTTGTGCGCAATTCAATGTCATTACCTATGACAAGCGCGGTCATGGCCTTTCAGGTATCGGTGATGCGCCCTATGACGTCGCGCTTCATGCAAATGATCTGATCGGGTTGCTCGATCATCTTGGCATCGATCAGGTGGTCATTTGCGGTTTGTCTGTTGGTGGTCTGATTGCGCAGAAGGTCACCGAACTGGTGCCTGCACGTGTCCGGGGGCTGATCCTGTGTGATACGGCATCCAAGCTGGGTGATTATGATGCGTGGAATAGCCGGATCGAGGCGATCAAGGCCAATGGAATCGCCTCGATGGGGGATGCCATCATGGAACGCTGGTTGTCGCCCGCCTTCCGCAAGGAACGGGCACTGGAAACCGCACTGTATCGCGACATGCTGGTGCGGACCACTGTCGAAGGATATGTCGGGACATGCATTGCCCTGCGAGACGGCGATTTGCGTGATGCCGCAGGAAAAATCGCCGTACCAACATTATGCATCTGTGGATCGGAAGATCTGGCAACGCCGCCTGATGTGGTGCGCGCCATGGCATCAATGATCCCCGGTGCCGAATTCGAATTGATTGACGGGGTCGGGCATCTGCCATGCATCGAAACCCCGGATGTTATGATCCGGTTGATCGACCGGTTTACCAAGGAGAAGAACCTTGTCTGAGAGCCGGTATGATATTGGTATGAAAACCCGCCGTTCTGTATTGGGCGACGCCCATGTGGATCGAGCGTCAAAGAACATCACCGAAATTGACGAAGGTTTTCAGCGCTATATCACGGAAAATGTCTGGAACGGCGTCTGGACAAGTGATGCCTTTACCAAGCGCGAACGTTCAATTGTGACCATTGCGCTGCTTGCAGCACTGGGTCACGAAGAAGAGCTCGCGATGCATATCCGTGCCACCCTGAATACCGGGGCGACACGCGATGATATTCGTGAAGTTCTGATGCATGTTGCTGTTTATGCCGGCGTTCCCGCCGCGAATACGGCTTTCCGCGTCGCCAAACAAGCCTATGCCGAGATCGACGCGGCATCCAAGGGAGAGTAGTCACATGTCCACCTTTAAACCGCGTGACTGGGGATCCCACGCCCCTTATATCGCGCCCGAATACAAATCGACTGTTTTGCGCGGCCCGACCCGTGCGCCACTTGCGATCAAATCCGGCCTGACCGAGGGGACAGGCCCGCGTTTTGCCCCCGCAAGCGTGCGTGAACTGGATTTCGATCTGACCAAAAACGGCGTTGTGAACGGCGAACCGCTGGGTGAACGTATTGTGGTGCATGGTCGTGTGATGGATACCGATGGCCGCCCGCAGCCCAACATCCTTGTTGAAATCTGGCAGGCAAATGCGGCTGGTCGCTATGTGCACAAGGTTGATCAGCATGATGCACCGCTGGATCCGAACTTCCGCGGATCAGGGCGTTGCTTTACCGATGATCAGGGCAATTACAAATTCTATACCATCAAGCCGGGTGCCTATCCGTGGGGCAACCATTTCAATGCGTGGCGGCCGAACCATATTCACCTGTCGCTGTTCGGGCCGGGTTTTGCCACCCGCCTTGTCACCCAGATGTATTTCCCGGGTGACCCGCTGCTTGATCTTGATCCGATTTTCCTTGGTACCCCGGACGCAAAAGCACGCGAACGCCTGATTTCCAAGTTTTCCATCGATAACACCGAAGAAGGCTTCGCACTGGGTTATCAGTTCGACATTGTCCTGCGTGGACGCAACGGCACCCCGATGGAGAATTAAGTCATGGCTTATGGTGAAACCCCTTCACAAACGGTTGGCCCGTATTTCGCCTATGGCTTGACCGCAGGCCAATATGCATACGACTTCACCGATGTCGCCGATCCGACCGTGGCCGGCCCGGATGCGGCTGGTGAACATATTCGCATCACAGGCACCGTCTTTGATGGCGAAGGCAATCCGGTTAATGATGCGATGATTGAAATCTGGCAGGCCGATGCCAACGGTGCTTATAGCGAAAAGCCGGTTGATGTTTCCGATACCGGTTTCCGTGGTCTGGGCCGTTGTGGCACCGGGACCGATGCCCAAAACCGGTTCTGGTTTGACACGGTAAAGCCGGGTGTGGTCGAAGATTCCGAGGCCCCCTTTGTCAACGTGATCGTGTTTATGCGCGGCATGCTGGTTCACGCCTTCACCCGTTTTTATTTCGATGACGAAGCCGCGCTGAATGCAAAAGACCCTGTCTTGCAATCGGTTCCTGCCGATCGTCGCGATACCCTGATTGCCAAGCGTGTCGAAACCCCGACCGGGATCGAATACCGGATCGATATTCATATGCAAGGGGACGCGGAAACCGTGTTCTTCGACGTGTGAGTTGATCTGGCCCGGTGGCTGCGTCCGCTGCTTTGGGGAAAGCCGGCGGTCGCAGCCATCGACACCATTTCCCGCATTCATAATGTTTTGGATTGATACCACAGGAGTAAGCCGTGGTTGCACGTTTCATGTCGCTTAAAGAGGCGGTCGCATCCTGCGTAAAGGATGGCGATACCATTTCGATGGAAGGCTTCACCCATCTGATCCCGCATGCTGCCGGGCACGAAATCATCCGTCAGGGCATCAAGGATCTGACCCTGATCCGCATGACACCGGATATGATCTATGATCAGCTGATCGGGGCGGGTTGTGCCAAAAAACTGATCTTTTCCTGGGGCGGTAACCCCGGTGTTGGATCACTGCACCGTTTGCGCGATGCCTATGAAAAAGGATGGCCGACCAAGCTCGAGATTGAAGAACACAGCCACGCAGCCATGGCAAATGCCTATGACGCGGGGGCGGCGGGCCTGCCTTGCGCAGTGTTTAAGGGCTATCGCGGCGCAGAATTGCCGCGTGTTAATCCGAACATCAAATTCATCGAATGCCCGTTCACCGGTGAAAGTCTGGCGGCTGTTCCGGCGATCCGCCCGGATGTCACCGTTGTGCATGCCCAGAAAGCCAATAAAAAGGGCGACGTCCTGTTTGAAGGCATTGTCGGTGTTCAGAAAGAAGCCGTTCTGGCCGCGCAAAAATCCATCATCACCGTCGAAGAGATTGTCGATGATTTCGGTGATATTTCGCCAAATGCGGTGATGCTGCCGAACTGGGCGGTGACTGCAATTGTCGAAGTGCCGGGCGGGGCGCATCCGTCCTATGCGCAAGGCTATTACAAGCGCGATAACGCATTTTACAAGGCATGGGACCCGATCGCACGTGATCGCGACGCGTTCCAGGCCTGGATCGAAGAACATGTCATCAATGGCGGTCCCGAAGATTTCGCGGCCAAGCGCGACGCAAACAAAGGCTAAGCGGAGGAAAGATCATGGTTGAATATACCCCGACTGAAATGATGACGGTATCCGCCGCACGCGCGCTTAAGAACGATGATGTGTGCTTTGTTGGCATCGGCATGCCGTCGGCTGCGTGCAATCTGGCGCGCCTGACCCATGCCCCTGACATTACCCTGATTTACGAAAGTGGCACCATTGGCACCAAGCCCGATGTCCTGCCGCTGTCGATCGGGGATGGTGAACTTTGCGAAACGGCTGTCAACACGGTCGCGGTGCCGGAAATGTTCCGCTACTGGCTGCAGGGTGGCAAGATTTCTGTTGGCTTCCTTGGTGCGGCCCAGCTTGATAAATACGGCAATATCAACACCACCGTGATTGGGGATTACGACAATCCCAAAGTCCGCCTGCCGGGCGGTGGCGGTGCGCCGGAAATTGCCACCAGCTGTGGCGAAGTCTTTTTGGTCATGAAGCAAAGCAAACGTGGTTTTGTCGACAAGATCGACTTCGTGACGTCGCTTGGTCATGGCAAGGGCGGTGATGATCGCGCGTCTTACGGCGTTGATACCAAAGGTCCGTCGCGCCTGATTACCGATCTTTGCATCATGGAACCCCATCCGGTTGGCAAGCAGTTTGTCGTGACCTCGATCCATCCGGGTGTCACCCGCGAAGAAATCATCGAAAATACCGGTTGGACGGTTGAGTTTGCCGACGAAGTCGCGGAAACTGCGATCCCGTCCGAGAAAGAATTGCAGGTTCTGCGTGAACTGCATGCTCGCACCGCCAAGGCCCATGGGGACCAGCAGTAAGAGCAATAAAAAGGATCTTAGAAATGGCTGACGCATATATTTGCGATTACATCCGTACCCCGATTGGCCGCTTTGGCGGCAGCCTGTCGCAGGTGCGCGCCGATGATCTTGGTGCGGTGCCGCTCAAGGCGCTGGTTGAACGCAATCCGGGGGTGGATTTTGCCGCGGTGGACGACATCATTTTTGGCTGTGCGAACCAGGCAGGTGAAGATAACCGTAACGTTGCGCGCATGTCGTCGCTTCTGGCCGGTCTGCCTGAAACTGTCACCGGTACAACGGTTAACCGGCTGTGCGGTTCGGGCATGGATGCCATCATTATTGCTGCGCGTGCCATCAAATCGGGCGAAGCCGATCTGATGATTGCCGGTGGTGTTGAAAGCATGTCGCGCGCACCGTTTGTCATGCCAAAGGCAACCTCGGCCTTTTCGCGCAATGCCGAGATTTATGACACCACCATTGGCTGGCGTTTTGTGAATCCGGTGATGAAGAAGCAGTACGGCGTGGATTCCATGCCTGAAACCGGCGAAAACGTTGCCGAGGATTTCAATATCTCGCGCGAAGATCAGGATGCCTTTGCCGCCCGGTCCCAGGACAAGGCGGTTGCCGCACAGGAAAATGGCAACCTGGCAGCCGAAATCACCCCGGTCACCATCCCGCAGCGCAAAGGTGATGCCATTGTCGTGGACAAGGATGAACATCCGCGTCCGGGCACCACGGCGGAAAAACTTGCCAAATTGCCGACCCCGTTCCGCGAAGGCGGTTCGGTGACAGCCGGGAACGCATCGGGGGTCAATGACGGGGCTGCTGCCCTGATCGTGGCATCCGAAGCCGCAGTCAAAAAATATGGCCTGACCCCGATAGCCAAGGTTGTCGGCGGGGCAACAGCAGGCGTTGCACCGCGCATCATGGGCTTTGGCCCGGCACCGGCAAGCAAGAAGCTTCTTGCACGTCTTGGCTGGTCGACCGATCAGCTTGACGTGATTGAACTGAACGAGGCCTTTGCATCACAGGGGCTGGCAACGCTTCGCGATCTTGGCATTGCCGATGATGATGCGCGTGTAAACCCGAATGGTGGCGCGATTGCCCTTGGGCATCCGCTGGGCATGTCAGGCGCACGTATCACCGGCACAGCTGCCCTTCAGATGAAGCGTTCCGGTGGCAAACGTGCGCTGGCGACCATGTGCATTGGTGTTGGCCAGGGCATCGCGATTGCGCTTGAAGCGGTCTAAAACCTGATGGCGGCATAATTTTTAAAAGGGGCCCTTGCGCCGATTGTCGGGCAGGGGCTTCTTTTTGCGTTATTGACCAATATGGTTGCTGGCGCGAGACTGGCCTTTCTGAATTTGATGACGCACCTGTTTGAACGGTGGATGATACCCGATGAGCGTTTCGCCTTTTGATTCTGCCTTGCTTGGAAATCTGTTTTCCGACCCGGAAATTGCTGCTCTGTTTGATGACCGGGCGCAGATTGCATCCATGCTGCTGTTTGAATCCGCCCTTGCCGCGGCCGAAGCACGCGCAGGTGTGATCCCCGAACACAGTGCAGTCCGCATTGCCGATGTTTGCCATACATTTTCCCCTGATCCGGCAAGTCTTGCCGACGGAACGGCAAGTGCCGGTGTGCCGGTCCCCGCATTGGTCAAGGCATTGAAAGCCGAGATCGGCGGCGAAGATGCGCGCTATGTCCATTTCGGTGTGACCAGTCAGGATGTGGTCGATAGTGCCCTTGTGTTGCAGTTGCGCGATGCGCTTGCGACCATTCGTCGGCGCATTCGCAAACTGGCCAAGGCACTTGCAACCCATGCAGATACGCATCGCCAGACGGTGATGATCGGACGGACCCGATCCCAACAGGCGGTGCCGACCACTTTTGGCCTGAAGGCGGCCGGATGGCTGGCCCCGCTTGTGCGTATTGATCGCCGGATTGAAGGCCTTTCGGGTGATCTGTTGCGTATTTCATTTGGCGGTGCGGCCGGGACATTGGCCTCTATCGGGGCAAAGGCAATAGATGTTGAAAACAATCTTGCCGAAGAGCTTGATCTGCCAATTGCAGACATGCCCTGGCATGCGCAGCGTGATGTTCTGGTCGACCTTGCCAGCCAGATGACGGGTCTTACCGGCGCACTTGGCAAAATGGGACAGGATCTGGTCCTGCTGGCACAGTCGGAAATCGCCGAAGTTCAACCGGGTAAGGGCGGCGGGTCATCGACCATGCCCCATAAATCCAATCCGGTGCAGGCGGAAATGCTGGTGACACTGGCGCGTTTCAATGCAGGGCTGCTAGGCACCTTTGCCCAGACGCAGCTTCATGATCATGAACGTTGCGGGGTAAGCTGGCTTCTGGAATGGCTGACCTTGCCGCAGATCATCACGGCAACCGGGGCCGCCCTTGCAAAGGCTGTCGATATGGTCCCGGATCTTAAAGTCAATGCCGGGCAGATGGCCAAAAACCTTGAATTGTCACGCGGCGCGATGTTGGCAGAGGCCGCAACATTTGCCCTTGCCGATCATATCGGGCGCGATGCAGCCGATAAACTGGTCAAACAGGCAGTTGCCAATGCAACAGCCAACCAGACCAACCTGTTTGATGAATTGCCCAAACTGACAGACGCACCGGTCGATTGGGATCATGTCCGCGATCCGGTGAATTATATCGGGCAGGCGGAATTATTTATCGACCGGGTGCTTGGCGCAGCACGGCGCGGCTTTCGCGAGTAACCAGATCTATTGCGGCCGCAAATGTTTGCGGACCGCATAGTTATGAATGGTGACACCTGCGTCTTTCTTTTGGAAAAACGCGTATTGCAGTCATTGTTGCGCGTCCCACGCGGTATCAAAGAACTGCCGTTCAAGAGTTGTCGCACGTTTAAAGTAAGACAGGCATTCTGCGCGTTCATCTTTGGAAAGTTCGGGGCCGGTTTGATCAAGTTGGGTATTGAGATATCCGACTACACTTTCGAAATAATCGCCGACATGCAAATCCAGCCATTCGGCATACCAGAAATCATCCGGGCGATTGGGTATCGCGTTATTCACCCGGTCTGCCCAACCAAGATATGTCCCCTCGGCCACGGCAAGCACTGCAAGCATGTTGGCATAGCTGTTGGTTTCGGTTGCCTCTTTCATCAGATGCTTGAAATCGGCCGTTGCCTGCCAGTCCGGTTGATGGGCGCGGGCGTGATCAGAAACGCCAAGCGCAGCAAAGGACCGTTCGAAATACGTATTTTCCGCCCCCGTCAGCAACGCCAGAAACTGACAGCCGGGAATACGGTCCTTTAAACTTGGCGCACGCGATATGGCCGCTGCCAAAAGGGCAACAAAACGATCAATAAAACGGTGATCCTGAATAAGGTAATTTTCCAGATTGGCTTTGGGCAATGCCGCGTTGCCCCATGCATCTGTAAAAGGGTGATGTATCACCGCTTGCCAGTCATCGGCACAGCATCGTTTTAGCCAATCAGAAAATTCGCCAGACGGGTTTTCCAGAAGCCAGACCGGGAAATCGGGTGCTGAATTTGCGTTGCGGTTCGTCACGGCAGGTTTCCTGTTCGTCTTATTGATTTCGTTGATGTTTTACCTTGTGGCATGTGGTGTTTGATCGGGCAAGTCACGAAGTCTTGGCACCTGCATGATCGACGTCACGAGGGGCCATAATACAGGTGCCACCGCAGTCCATGATGGCAATCCGCAATGCGGCAAGATGCCGAAAATCCCGGTTTTATGCAGGGCCATTGATTCTTATCAATGTAAAACAATAGTTGATAATGTTATGGGATAAGAACAAATAGTCGCCTTCCTCAGGAGGAAATCATGGCAAATGTTGGAACTTTGGACCGTCTTGTGCGTGCGATCGCTGGCATTGTTTTGCTGGCGTTGCCATTTGTATCGGGAACGCCCGAAGATGGCGGCATGGGATATGGTGTTTATGGCTGGGTGATGATTGCCGTTGGCATTGTCATGCTGGTCACAGCCGCCCTGCGCTTTTGCCCGCTTTATAGGGTGTTTGGCTTGCGGACCTGTCCGTTGTCCAAATAGGCCGTTAAACGGCGATTGAAACCTGAATATTCCGTTCGATCCGTTGTTGTGTGAACGTTATGCTAGCGTCCGCAAATCTGTGCGGTATGCTGTGGGCCGCGCCCCAAATAAATCTGCTGTCGATGCCCGATTATTTGGGCCGTGTGACAAGCAACGACGAACGGAATATGAAATGAAACGCCTGAGTGACGATCTGACTGTGTCCCCGCAAATGCCACTTGCTGCAATTGATGAAATTGCCAAGGCAGGTTTCAAGACCATCATCTGCAACCGGCCAGATGATGAAGACCCGGGACAGCCGTCATTTTCTGAAATTGCGGCCAAAGCAGAGGCCGCCGGTATGACAGCCATTTTCCAACCGGTTGCAAGCGGCAATGTGTCGGATGCGGATGCGGATGCATTTGCCGCAAATCTGGCCGCCGCCGAAAAACCCGTTTTTGCCTATTGCCGCAGTGGCACCCGTTGCACCATCCTTTGGTCGCTGGCCAATGCCGGTAAAATGCCCACCGAAGAAATCATCAAATCCGCGGCAAATGCCGGGTATGATATGGCACCATTGATGCCCCGGATTGCCGCACGTAGCTAAGCTGTGCCGACTTGTGCGTTATGCGATGCGTTGCTGTGCAAAAATAACAGCGAGCATCGCATAAATTGCACTATTCCTTTTGCGCATTTCATGACGATATATCCCGGCATGCCAAGAACGGCGTGGTTTTATCAAGTGATACCGGTATGACGTTAAACGCAACCCGATTTGCAAACATGAAATGTCGACTGGCGCAGGATGGCGATCTCGGTGCGTTATGCGATCTCGAAAACCGGTCCTTTGATGTTGACCGATTGAACCGGCGCGCCTTCAAACGCTTTGTCAGTAGCCAAACCGCACGTTTGATTGTGATGGAAGATGCCACAAGCGGCGTCGTCGTTGGCTATGCGCTGGTGATTTTTCGTCGCAATGTTGCGCTTGCACGGCTTTATTCGATGGCGGTGTCACCGGATTTGCGCCGCAACGGCCTTGGCCGGGCGTTGATCGAACGGGCCGAAGAATGCAGTCTTGATTTCGGGGCGCCGATCCTGCGTCTTGAAGTCAGCCTGAAAAACAAGAACGCGATCAGCTTGTTTGCGTCGCTGGGCTATGGTGAATTTGCCCTTTATCCCGATTATTATCCCGATCATAGCGACGCGCTTCGTATGGAAAAGGTGCTGGTTCCGCATGCCATGCGTATTCCGTCGCCGATCCATTTTTATCATCAAACCCTGCCATTTACCTGTGGTCCCGCAGCGCTGATGATGGCCATGAATGCATTGGATCCGTCCGTTGAAATGGATCGGAATCTTGAAATCGCGCTGTGGCGTGAAGCAACAACAATCTTCATGACATCCGGGCACGGGGGATGCGGACCACTGGGCTTGGCGTTGGCTGCGCATAAACGTGGTTTTGATGTCGAGGCGCTTAGCAGCCGGGACGGGCCGCTATTTGTTGATACTGTGCGCAAACCACAAAACCGCGAAGTCGTCGAACTGGTGCATTATGATTTTGCCCGCCAGGCAGCCGAGGCCGATATACCGGTCAAAACCGGCCCGTTTGGCATTGACGAGATCGAAGAACGCACGAAACAAGGCAAAATGGCACTGGTCCTGATCAGCCAGTACCGCATTTATGGTGACAAAATCCCGCACTGGGTGGTGGTAACGGGGTTTGATGATCGCTTTGTCTATATCACTGATCCCGATATCGGCGAAGATCACGAACCATTCACCGGAAGCGATTGCCTGTCGATGCCGATCCTGCGTCATGAGTTCGATCTGATGGCGCGCTATGGTCGTGACAAACTCCAAGCCGCTGTCTTTATCGACACAAAGGCCGGATAACATCCGGCCTTTGTCCGTTGATGGCATAAGATAAGTGTTAAGGGCGTGCAATCTTGCCCAGAAGATGCGCGATGATCCGGCGATACAGATCCATGCCCAGAACGACATCTTCGACCCCGGCATCAATATTGGGGTTGTCATTCACCTCGATCACCATCGGGCCATAGGGCGTTTCCTTGACATCCACACCATAAAGGCCATCGCCCATCAGGCGTGCGGATGCAAGTGCTGTGGCAACGATATCGGCCGGGGCCTCTTCGACGGGCAGGGTTTCAAATCCGCCTTCCTCAAAGCTTTTGCCATCATCTTCGTGTTTGACGATCTGCCAATGCCCCGGCGCCATGAAATAACGGCTGGCAAAGATGGCTTCCCCGCCCAGAACACCTATACGCCAGTCAAAGGTGGTTTCGACATATTCCTGAATGACCAGAAGTTCGGAATTTTTGAACATCTCGGTTGCGACTTCGTTTAAGTGCTCGGGTGATTTTACCTTGCGCACCCCGCGCGAAAAGCATCCATCGGGAACCTTCAGAACCGATGGGAAGCTGAATTGTTTGGCAATTTCGCCAATCCGGCGTTTGTCAAAAATTGCACTTTTCGGTGCCGGGATACGATGTGTGCGCAGAAGTTCGGCAAGGTAAACCTTGTTGGTACAACGCAACATCGAGTCCGGATCATCAATCACCGGAATGCCTTCCTTTACCGCCCGCTTGGCGAAGCGATAGGTATGATGATCAAGGGCGGTGGTTTCACGAATCAAAAGCGCGTCGAATTCCGAAAGATGATGGAAATCCTTGGCGGTAATCAGTTCGGCCTTCGCGCCCAGGTCAGATGCGGCCTGCACGAAATTGGCAAGTGCTTCTTTGTCTGATGGCGGTAACACTTCGTCGGGATCATGCAAAATCGCGACAAGTGCGGTTGGCGGGGTAACGTTACCCTGTTTGCGGACACGTCCGCGCAAGTAAGCCCGCAACGCGGCTTCAAATTCGGCAAGGTTGTCATTGTCCAGCTGGCCAATCGACGGGGCTTCGATTTCACGTAAAATCTTGCGATCTTTCGGATTAAGATGCAGGCGCAAGATAGGGCAACGGAACTGATCGAATGCGCGTTCACCGATCTGACGAAATTTCTTGTTTGCGGTGCGCCCGAAATAGACATCGATGTGATCCGGGGCCTGTTCGGGAGCCTGACCGGATTTTTCCAATGCTTCGATAATTTGCGGGCTGAGTTCGGAACGTGCAGTTTTCTGAAGCCGTTTCCAGTTCAGGTCCAGAAGAACGTCGGCCTCGGGGATGACGCGCTCTGCACGGGCTGCTGCCAGAAGGCTGCAATAATAGCCGCGCGACAGATATTCATAGGACTGGCACAGGTTGATCACACGCCGGTTGCGCACTCCATGATCAAGTGCGAGGTAATCACGCACCCGCATCACACGTGCACCCGACACGGCAAAACGTACATCAGAAAGACGGTCAACAAGGATCAGTGGCGCACCCGTCGCAACCGCCGGGGAGACAGAACTTTCGCCATCATAAAGAGCATGTTCAAGGCGAATGCCATCGCTGCCGTCTTCGTAATAGCCCGGAAGATCAGCAATGCGGACATAGCCGTGACGTTCATAAAGGTTGCGTGCGGTTTCGTTGGTGACGCGCACTTCAAGGCGCATACGTACACATCCCGCATCCATCGCCAGATTTTCAAGCCCGGCAAGAAGCTGTGTGCCCAAACCCTTGCCGCGCCAGTCTTGGGCAATGGCCAGGGAATAAATCCGTGCCGTCAGTGCATTCGCCCGCAGCAAAAGCAAACCATACCCGACAATATCGGGATGATCCGCATCACCGGCATCTGCCACCAGAAGGCGCGCGCTTGCCTGACGCAGGAACCTTGAAAACGAGGCCCGGGAAATCAGGTCGCTTTCAAAATTGCCGGTTTCAAGGGCGCAAAGACCGTCAAGGTCGGCACGCAGGGCATTACGGATGATAACGGTGTTGTCTTGGTTTGACGTCACTGCGGGGATCTCCTGCGACGGGTTTGGCAAACATGTTGCTCTCAACTCCCGGTACGCTCAATGTCGAAATCTCACAAGCGCATTTATTGTTCATAGCCATGCCATTTTTTCATGGATCATGGCACAGGTGACACTCGACCTGATGATGGAATGAAAATATGGTGTTTTCAAAAGATTGTTTTGAAACATTTTATAATCCGGATCGTTTGCACCTATATGGAAAAACAGACGTAAAAAAAGACCGGTTGGGGTATTGCCCGTTTTGCCGACGGGTCCGTTGAAAGCACGATGGTTTGAATAATCCTATTCCTTACATGTTCCCCGCGATCTCGCGCAAAGCTGTTGTCGTCCCGCTTTTTCTGGCCGGGACGATGCTGTCGGCTTGTAGCGCTGACACAGGCTTGGGCGGGGTCATCGGTTTTGGCTCTGACGATAACAGCGTTACGCAAAACGATCTGCGCACAACCATCCCCTATGAAGTAGAAATCACAGGTGTTGATCCTCAGGAAGAAATCCTGATTGCGGCCCTTGAAAATGCAAGTACGGCACGCCGGTTGCAATCGCGTCCGACTGCCTCGCGGGCCGGGCTGAAACGCCGTGCCGAAGACGATGTCGAACGTTTTCAGGCCGTATTGCGATCAAGCGGTTTCTATGATGGACAGATCACCTTTGATATCCGTGAAAAAACGACAGATGGCACAGCCGATGAAGCTGTATCCGATGAAGCTGTATCCGATGATAGTGCGGATGGAACTGATACTACCGAAACCGGAAAACAGCCAGATCAGGGCAATGGCTCTTCTGACGGTGATGCGGACCGGATCGTCTCCAATTCGCCCAAATCGCTTGTTCTGACCTATTCCATTGATCTGGGGACGCCCTATCTTATTGCGGCAGTCAATTTCGTGACCACATTTCCCGACAAGGTCGTGGAACGTCAGGCCACCGAAGAGGAACTTGAAAAAACCCGCCTGCAGATCGGTCAAAGGGCAATGGCCGAACCGATCCTTTTGGGCGAACAATATGGTGTGGATATCCTGCGTGCCAGAGGCTATCCGCTGGCCAAGGCCGGAAAGCGCAAGGTAATGGCCGATACCGCCCAAAAGACAATCACCATCAATTATGCGTTCGAGACCGGGCAGAAGGCCAAATTCGGCGACATAGCGGTGAAGGGGGCAAAGGATGTCGATCCGGAATTCATCGCCAGTTATCAAAGCTGGAAAGAAGGCGAACAATACCACCCTGATCAGATCACGACCATGCGCCGCGATCTTGCGCAAACCAATCTGTTTGACAGCGTGATCGTCAAGGCTGTCGGCCCGGTCAATGCCAATGGCGAAGTTCCCATAGAGATCGACGTTGTTGAACGCGAAATGCGGTCTATTGGGGGCGGTGTTGATTTTTCCACAGCCGAAGGACCGGGCGCAAACGCATTTTGGGAACATCGCAATCTGTTCGGGGCGGGTGAACGTTTACGATTGGGGATTGATGCATCCACCCTTGAACAGGGTGTGTCGGGCACATTCAAAAAGCCGCAATTCCTTGAACGTCGCCAATCCTTTGTGGCGGATGCCAATGCCAAGAACAACGATACTGATGCCTATACGGGCACCACGGTGGACAGTTTTGTCGGTATTGAACGCCCGCTTGGTGAAAACTGGTCAACGACATTTGGTGTCACAACCGAATATTCCGATCTGACCGGATCAGATTCCCCCAACGAGGAATTCTATCTTGCCGGTTTGCGCGGCATTTTGCGCCATGACAACACAGATAATCCGCTTGATCCGACCAAGGGCACGCGCTTTGAAATCAATGTTTCGCCCTATATGGGGCTGACGGACAAGGATACCAATTTCACCACGGTTTCGATTGCAGGTTCGCAATATCTGGCGATTGATGATGATGGTGATTATGTGTTTGCCGCGCGTGGTCGTACCGGGACAATCATTGGTGAAGACCGTGGCAAATTGCCGTCAAACAAACGGTTCTATTCCGGTGGTGGTGGATCAATCCGTGGGTATGAACATCAGAAAGTCGGGCCGCTTGACGAAGATAACGATCCGATTGGCGGGCGTTCGGTACTTGAAGTCGGTGCCGAATTCCGTGCGCGTATCACCGATAGTTTCGGTGTCGTCCCCTTTGTCGAAGGCGGGAAAGTCTATGGCAAAAGCCAACCGGACGATTTTGATCTTTTATGGGCTGCGGGCCTTGGTTTCCGCTATTATACGGCTGTCGGACCGCTGCGCTTTGACGTTGCGGTGCCGCTTGATCAACGCGACGGTGTCGATGACGATTATCAATTCTATATCAGTCTGGGGCAGGCATTTTGACCGGGTCTGATTCATTGTCATCACGTAATCCCAAACCATCCGAACCACGCCGCCAAATAAGCAAATGGCTGCGATATGTGAGCTATGGCTTTGGCGGGGTGGTGTTCGGATGCCTTGGCATGGTGGGCATTGCCGGGACGGGGCCGGTATTGCGCATGGCGACCCCGTTGATCAATGACGCTGTATCCGATGCAACAGATAGCGCCTTTGCCCTGGGCCGGATAGAAGGCAGCCTGTGGACGGGGCTCACACTTGATCACGTAACTCTGAACCGTGCCTCGGACGGATTAAATCTTGATATCAGCGAGATCAAGTTTGACTGGTCGCCCATGTCGCTTTTGGGCGGAAGGTTTCAGATCAACCAGTTCAGTCTGGCAACGGCCAACGTCATTTTGCCCGATGGTACGACACCTGAAACAATCGACGAAGACGCGCAAGAAGACAGCAGCTTTGCCATGCCGCTTGCCATCACGCTTGATGGGCTTGAACTTGGCGAAGTTGCCATCGTTGATCCGGTCACGGGCAACAGTTTTCTTTACACCCTTGATGGGCGGGCAAAGATCGGTACGAACCTGTCAGCGACCGTGTATCTTGATTTGCAACCGCGCGATGGCGGATCTGATCGCGTAAAGCTTGATCTTGCCTTTGACGGGCCAAAGCAACAGCTGGCCGCCGAGATTGATGGCGCATTGGGGCGAGATGGGCTTGTCATGACATTGGCGGGCATAGATCCCGCAATGGCAACTGACGTGAATATTGCACTGCGCGGCGATGGTCCTGCCAATGACTGGCAAGGTACGCTTGATCTTTCGGCGGCGGGATATGCTTCGCTTCAAAGCGACCTTGCCGTGCAATTGTCATCAGATATTCTGGCCTTTGCCCTTGATGGCGGGATTGCTCCGCAGGAACGCATCACGGAACAATTGCCCCAAGCCCTGCATAAGGACATCACCCTTGCGATAGGCGGGGCCTTTGACCAATCTTCGCAAATCCTTGCGTTCGATCGTATTTCGATTGCGATGGCCAATGCGCTGTCATTGGCAGGCACAACCGATCTTGATCTTGATGAAAGCCGGATAAGCGCCGATCTCGCAGCTGATATTGATCCCGACATGTCAGCTCTTCTCGATGGTGCGGTTTCTTGGGCCGAACTCGGGATTTCGGTTAACGCGGATGGCGATCTTGCGATGCCCGGTATGTCACTTCGGGTGAATGGACGGGATGTGAAAACGCCTGTTTCACATATCAAGGATATCGCCTTGCAGGCCCGGATGCCGGCCCCGGATGATCCAGATGATAAGCTTGATGCCGCCGTCGCACTTGGTACTTCCGGGACGGTTTGGGATGACCCTGATCTTGGCGCGTTTCTGGGCGCAACACAGGATTTGTCGTTTGATGCGCAGATATCTTCGGACGTTGGCGCTTTTGCAATAAGTGATTTGGCGCTTTCTTTGCCGGATATGACGCTGCACGGTCAGGCGAATGTCAGCGAGGATTTCGTTGTTACGACATCCGACCTGATTGCCGATATCCGCGATCTTGCGATTTTTGCACCGATTTCCGGTCTTGATTTGCGCGGCCAAGGGCAGGTGGCATTCCCAAATCTGACCTGGTCCGACGCACGTGGTCTTGAAACCGGGATTGAAATTTCCGCCAGCCAGGCGGGATTTGGCATTGCCGATCTTGATCGCATCATCGGGGCAGAACCCCGCATCACCGGGGATGTTGCGCTTTCGCCTGATCTTGATCTAAATGTTGATGTCGTTGCCCTTGAGACCGCAATGATCAGCGGTCCCTTGGAACTTCGTATCACCGAGGCGTTCGAGAAACTTGCCCTTCAAAGCACGCTTGCGATTGCACCGGGGGTGGTGCCGCCGGAACTTGGCTTGGCAATGACCCCGGCGACGATGAAGGCCAAGCTTGATGGTGATCTTGCGACACCATCGGGAACGTTTGAACTGCGTGTGCCCCGCATTGATGCAACAGGTCAGGCATTCTCTGACATTGTGTTGAAAAGTCGCATGACATGGTCCGGTCAGGGCGTCTTGTCATTTGGCAATGATGGCAGGTTCATCTTTGGCAATCAGCCCTATGAAATCGGGGCGAATGTCATTTTGCCCGAAGATGCCCTGCGGGTTCAGGCGATCTCGCTTAAAGGGGACCATGTCGCATTGAATGGCGATTTGGCTTTGCCTGATTACAGCATTCCGATGCACGGTGACATCGCGCTTTCCAAACTTGATGCCAAGCTTCTGGACCAATTCGGGGTCGGTTTTACCAATGGCGAACTAAGCGCTGATATCGTGCTTCGCCCCGCTAACGGCCATCAAAACATCACGACAAATGCGTCGGCCAAAGGTCTGCGGATGGCAAGTAATGACGACGCCAACCCGGCCATGATCGAAGAAATCGACCTGACCGCAGCCATCACCAATGCGTTTGAAACGCCACAAATTGCCGCCGATCTCAACGGGCGTGATATCACTGCCGGGGCTGTTGCAATCAATACAATTGCGGTCAAACTGGCAGGGGGCCTGGACGCACTTGCCATTACCCTGACCAGTTCGGGGCAGTATCAGGGCAATGTGCCACTTGAAACCGATCTGGTGGCGGATCTTTCACTTGGCAATGACATTGCGCTATCGGCCAGCCGACTGGATGCCGTTATAGGTGATCAAACGATCGGATTGCGTAAACCCTTGCAGTTGGTTCTGCTTGAAAACGGGCGTCAGCAGCTTGACGGCGAACTGGGCATCGGAACCGGCCATTTGCAGGTCAAGCTTGATCAGGAAGCCGGGCAAAAGGCGGTTTCTGGCGATCTTCACCTGAATGATGTTGATCTTGGCCCTTGGGGGCGGATTTTCGGCTTTGATGGCGTAAGCGGTACGGCCAATCTCGATGCCCGTTTGCGTGAAGCCCGCGGTAATTTGCCAGATGCCAGCATAAAGGGCCGGATATCGGGTATTTCGGCAAAGGCGGTCGAAGATCTTGAACCCTTCGAGATGCTGCTTGATATCACGCTTTCTGACGGCACGCTTATTGGTCAGGCATCGCTTGGCAATGGTGATATCGAGGTGCTAAGTGCCAATGGCACAGTGCCGCTCGTGGTTTCGATCCTCAAACAGGAATTCGATCCCGATCTTTCTGCGCCGATCTCGGCACGGGTGCGCCTTGATGGCGAGATCGCCGAATTTTGGCCTTATGTTCCCGCACCCGATCATCAGATGGCGGGCAATATCAAACTTGCGCTGGATGTTGGCGGAACGCTTGATGATGTGCGCTGGAACGGAAATGTATCGCTTGCTGACGGGCGCTATGAAAACCTTGAATATGGCACGATCCTGGATCGGATAACTTTTGACGGAACCTTTGACCAAGCTGGTCTTGCAATCCCGTCCATTACGGCAACCGATGGCGGGAATGGCACGGTTGATGCGTCTGTTGATCTTGATCTGCTTGATGGCGGGGAATTGCGCTATGACATTTCGACCGATATGCGCAATGTCGCTTTGTCGCGCAAGGACGAACTGCAATTCTGGGCCGATGTAAAAGCCAGCGTGACCGGTTCTCAATCTACCGCCGACATTCAAAGTACGATCACCGTACAACGGGGCGAAGTCGATTTAAGTTTGGCTTTGCCGGAATCGGTTCCGACGATTGAAATTGAAAACCTGCCTGACGCTGCCGAAACCGGAACGCCCAAAGATGGGCAGGAAGAAGACAACGGATTTACCGGTGACCTTGATGTGACGGTGAACATTCCGGCACGTCTGTTTGTCCGGGGCAAGGGGCTTGATTCCGAATGGGGCGGCACCCTTGCGATAACAGGAACCACCGATGATCCAAGGGTTGTCGGGAAATTATCGGCCTTGCGCGGGCAGCTTGATGTCATTGGCAAGACCTTTGTCATTCAGGATTCAACAATTACCTTTGCCGGGGCATCGCCGCCTGATCCGATGCTTGATATCGAAGGGGTCTATACCACCGATGATCTGGTGGTAACCGCAGGCTTTCAGGGGCCGTCCACGGATCCCGAACTGGTTTTGACATCCACCCCGTCGCTGCCCGAAGACGAAGTTCTTTCGCAAGTTCTTTTCGGGCAATCGCAAGGAAGCCTGTCAGCCGTCGAAGCGGTGCAACTGGCCAGTGCGCTTAATGAACTGTCAGGCGGTGGTTCCGGGCTTGATCTGGTGGGCAGTATTCGCCGCTTTATCGGTGCAGATGTCTTGCGGGTTGGCAGTGGCGATGACGGACCCGAAGTCAAGGTTGGCAAATACCTGACCGAAGGCGTTTATGTTGGCACCAAGGCGGGATCAACCCCCGGATCAAGCGGGGTAGAGGTCGAGATCGAAGTCACCCCCAACATCAGCGTAACCAGCGAAACCACCGAAATTGATAGCAAGGCCGGCGTGCAATACCGACTGGATTATTAGGGGCCTGACCCGTTCTAATCAGACGATGGGCATATACCCAATCTTTGCGAGAAACGCTTGAAGTGTTTGCAAACCGGGCCAAACTGAAGAAAGATTGTCGGTAATTGATGATCAAATCATGATCTGAACCCTGAAATCAGAGGTGTGTATGGCTTGGGGCGGTTTCACAGCAGCAGAGCTTGAATGGCAATATAATCCGCGCGAAACCGTGCCGGATTTCATGACCCATTTCGAACGGTTTGTGAAATTATCCGATGAAACGCGCAGGCAACTGGGCGGCAAGATTGATGTTCGTTACGGCGATGGCCCCAAGGAAACCATGGATGTTTACATGGCGTCTGAGCGGAATGCGCCGGTGCATGTGTTTTTCCATGGCGGATATTGGCGCAGTCAGGACAAAAAGGATTACGCCTTTGTCGCGCGTGATTTGGTGGCGGCCGGATTTACCGTGATCTGCCCGAATTATGATTTATGCCCGGATGTCACGGTTTCAGACATCACCGAAGAAGCCGTGCGCTGCATTACCTATATCTATCAGCATATCGAAGAATTTAACGGTGACCGTGACCGGATTTCGATTTCCGGTCATTCGGCAGGCGGGCAGATCGTCGCACGCCTTGCCACCCATGACTGGGCAGAAACGCTTGGCGACGAGATGCCCTTTGAAGCGATTATACCGATTTCAGGTGTTTTCGATCTTGAACCGGTGCGCCATACGACACTCAATGACGATATCCGCCTTGATGAAGCATCGGCGGCGGATAATTCACCGATGCTTGATGCGGTGCCACTACCGGTACCGTTGATGGTGGTGGTGGGCGGGAATGAAAGCCCGGAATTCGTGCGCCAAAGTGATGCCTATGGGGCATATTGCGGCAGTGCCGGGCTTAAGGTTTCGGTCTATAAGGCGTGGGGTGCGAACCACTTTACCGTGCTTGAAGAACTGTTTCTCGGCACCGGATCGCTGTTTGGTACGCTCAAACGGTTTTTGCTGCCCTAAGTCGCGCTGATTTCCCTTCAAAACAGCATAAAAAACTGCTGGTCTTCCTGTGACGTAGCAGGTGCGACGTGGTATAAATACACGCGCTACCGCACTGAAAACAAAAATGCTTATACAGGAAGGCTCATGCGTTTCATTACTGCTGACGATATCGAAAAATTTGTCTCGCCTCGTGATCTGGTCGAGGCGCTTCGCGACGGCTTTGAACAGGGGTGCGAAGCACCGCTGCGCAGTCATTTCAACATGGAACGCAGCACCGAGGATGATGCAACCTTCCTGATCATGCCGGCATGGCAAAAGGATGGTGCGGCAGGGGTGAAAATCGCCGCTGTCGTGCCGGGGAACTCGGCGCGTAACCTTCCAGCTGTATCGGGGACTTATGTTTTGCTTGATGCTGTCACCGGGCAACCGTCCGCGGTGATTGATGGCACCAAACTGACCACACGCCGCACGGCTGCTGCATCGGCGCTCGCGGCTGATTATCTGGCGCGCAAGGATGCCAGCGACATGGTCATGGTCGGATCAGGGGCGATGGCCCCACAACTGATCAAGGCCCATGCATCCGTGCGCCCGATCAGGAATGTCACCATCTGGAACCGCAATCCCGACAAGGCTGCAAAACTTGCCGCCGAGATTGCAGAACTCGGCTTTAACGCCAAGGGCACAGACGATCTGGAAGCAGCCTGCAAATCAGCCGATCTGATTTCGTGTGCAACGCTTTCGACCGAGCCTTTGGTTCGTGGTGACTGGCTGCGCGATGGGACGCATGTCGATCTTGTCGGCGCATTCAAGCCGACCATGCGCGAAACCGATGATGCGGTCATGAAAAAATGCCGCATCTATGTCGATAGTTTCGAAGGGGCCAGCGCCGAGGGCGGCGATGTCGTTCAGGCCATCGACAGTGGGGCGATTTCAAAGTCCGACATCATCGGCGATCTGTTCGGCCTGACACGCGGGCAGGTCAAAGGCCGTGAAACTGATACGGAATGCACGGTGTTCAAATCGGTCGGCCATTCGCTTGAAGATTTCGTTGCCGCAGTCGCGGTGGTAAAGGCCGTAACAAAATGATCAGCACAGATCTGTTTGCGCCCGAGCCGCTTGAAACCTTTCGCGGGCATATCAAACCCGAATGGATTGATTTTAATGGCCATATGAATGTCGGCTATTATGTGGTCGCGTTTGATCTGGGGTCGATGGCGTTTCTTGATGCAGTGGGGATGGGATATAGCTATCCCGAACGACGCGGCGGATCGACCTTCGGGCTTGAAATGCATGTGACATATGATCGTGAAATTCATCAGGACGATCCATATGTGATCCATACCCGGGTTCTTGATTGCGATCAGAAACGCATCCACATGTATCACGAAATGCGCCATGGCACTGAAGGCTGGCTGGCCTCGACCAATGAAATCATCACCATGCATATCAACATGAAAGAACGGCGTTCGGCCCCGTTCCCCGATGACATCATGGAAACGCTAAACAAGATCAAGGAAGCCCATGCCAATTTGCCAACCCCGTCCGGGGTCGGGCGCAAGATCGGCATTCGCCGGAAATGATCCACAGACTCCAAACCCCGCCCATATCGGTGCGGGGTTTGTTTTCAGGGGCGACAAATTCCATACAGTTTGCAAATGTCGCCGGTGTTATTAACATCCTGATCGCGCAGATATGTCAGGCCAAGTTTTTCCATCAACCTGATGGATGCCTGATTGTCTGGCTGGCAATATCCATAGATCCTGTCATAGCCAAGCACATCCCAGCCATATTCAATCAAGGCACGACTGAGTTCAAAGGCATATCCCTTGCCTTGATGGGCGGCACTGATGGCATAGCCGATATCGGGCGCATCAAGAGTTTCACGGCGCACAAAGCCGACCACGCCAATCGGGATGTCGGTTTCCTTTTGCGTGGCAACACACAAACCAAAACCGAGTTTGGGGTAAATTTCACGCCAGCGCTGATCAATAAAATCGCGTGCGCCATCAAGATCATGAATGTTTCGGTCGCCGATAAATCGCTGCCAGCCCGGTTCATTGACCAGTTTCAGAAGAAATGATGCATCATCATGGTTCGCGTCTCGCAAAATTGTGCGTTCGGTTTGAAGAAACATCATTGAAATGTCCGTGTTACTGTCCTGACATAGTGGTGATCCTATCGCCAGTCTGGCGAAATGATACTATGATTTCTGCCTCTTAACGGTTTGGAGAAATATGATGCCCGGAAAACCGATCAAAGTGACCTTTGAAGGGGCACATGGTGCCGAACTGGCCGCACGGCAGGAACTGCCGACCGGCCCGGTTTCTGCCTATGCGCTTTTTGCGCATTGCTTTACCTGTTCAAAGGACCTGACAGCGGCGCGCAAAATTTCCGAAGCATTGACCATGAACGGCATTGGTGTTTTGCGGTTTGATTTTACCGGGCTTGGCGGGTCTGGCGGTGATTTCGCCTCGACCAACTTTACTTCAAACCTTGATGATCTCGAACGCGCGGCCGACTTCCTACGCGACGCGTTCGAAGCTCCGAAACTTCTGATCGGTCATTCCCTGGGCGGGGCGGCGGTTCTGGCCGTGGCCGAACACATCCCCGAAGTCACAGCAATCGCCACCATCGGTGCACCGGCAGATGTGCATCACGTCACGCATAACTTTTCTGATCATCTCGACGCGATCAATAAAAACGGCAAAGCGGAAGTCTGCCTTGGGGGGCGTCCATTTGTGATCTGCAAACAGTTCGTCGATGATCTTGCCGCCCATGATCTGCCTGCGCAGGTGGCAAAGATGAAAAAGGCGCTTCTGGTGATGCACGCGCCGCTGGATCAAACCGTCGGAATTGATAATGCCAGCAAGATTTTTGCGGCGGCAAAACATCCCAAAAGCTTCGTATCGCTTGATCAGGCCGATCATCTTTTGCGCAATCCCGATGATGCGCATTATGCCGCATCCGTTATCGCTGCCTGGGCCGGACGATATCTTCCCGAACATATGGTTTCGGAACCTGAAATCGGCGAAGGGGTCATTGTTCGTGAAACCGGCCTTGGCAAGTTTCAGGCCATGATCATGGCCGGGCGTCATCGGATGCTGGCCGATGAACCGGAAAAGGTCGGCGGACTGGATAGCGGGCCGTCACCTTATGATTATTTGTCAGCAGCCCTTGGCAGTTGCACGGTCATGACCATCCGCATGTATGCCGATCATAAGGGCATTGCCCTTGATGCAGTGCGCGCCGAAATCATTCATGACAAAATCCACGCCAAGGATTGTGCCGACTGTGACCAGCAGCATGCGGCAAAGGGCGGCAAGATCGACCGGTTCGAACGGCGTATTACGCTTATGGGGGAGATTGATGCACAAACCCGCACCCGACTGCTTGAAATCGCCGATAAATGCCCGGTTCACAAAACGCTGGAGGCATCCTCTGTTATCGTGACCCATGCGGTTGATCCGTCGGAATAAAGGCCAAGGTCAAAGCTGAAACAAAAAAAGCGCCCGGTCGCAAAATGCGGCCGGGCGCCTTGATTCTGGATGCAGGGCCAGATTACGGCTTGGCCGCAATCACGATGAACTCAACCAGATAATCCGGGGTGGCAAGCTTTGCTTCGCCGCAGGCACGACCCGGGGTGTGACCCTGCGGAACCCATGCGTCCCAAACTGCATTCATTGCAGCAAAGTCTTTCATGTCCGCCAGCCAGATGGTGGTCGACAGGATATGTTCCTTGCTTGAACCGCATTCCGCCAAAAGGCTATCGATCTTTTCAAGGCATTCCTTGGTCTGGTTGGTGATGTCGCTGTCGGGATTGCCAACCTGGCCAGCAAGATAGATGGTGTTGCCATGGACAACGGCCTGGCTCATACGCGGGCCGGTGTGAAGACGCTGAATGCTCATGAAGCTCTCCTTCGGATATAATTGGATAATTTATTTAATAATGCAGTTTAGCTAACACGCTTTTGCACGCCGCACCAGTCGGCAATGAACAGGGCAAGAACCTCGGTGACTTCCATCATCGAGGCGATTGAAACCCGTTCGTCAATCCCGTGAATGCGTTCGGCCTTCGGGCCATAACATGTCGCCGGGATATTGCCATAAATCTGGAAAAAGCGCGCATCGGTCGTCGCGGTCGAGGCATAGTTCCTGATTGCCGTGCCGGTGACTTCCTGATGAATGCTGCCGATCATCGACATCATCGGATGATTGATATCCATCTCGCAGCCTTCAGCCTGAAAACCGCGATAGGTGATTTCGATTTTGGCCCCCTTGCATGCCGGGTGGTTATCAATCGCACTTTGTTTGACAGCCTCGATGGTTTCGCGGACTTTTTCAAGTTCCATCCCCGGATAGAAACCAACACGGATATCGGCGCTACAGACCGGCGGCACGGTTGATGCCCATTCCCCACCGTTGATCTTGCCCAGATTGAAATTCACCGGATGCACATGCGCGCCATAGGCCGCGTGGCGATGGGTTGGGTGATTCCAGATTTCTTCGACTTCCTTAAGGGTTTCAAAGAAACCAAAGGCCGCCTCGATCGCATTGCTGCCCGCCGAGGTGTCAAGAACATGTGCCGGGCTGCCGGTAACATCGATCTGGAACCACATCACGCCAAGCTGGGCGGTCATCAGGGTCTGGTTGAAGGGCTCCGGGATGATGGCGCAATCGGCCTTATAGCCGGCATGCAAACAGGCCAGCGCACCATTGCCGGTGCATTCTTCTTCGACGACCGATTGCAATATCACCGGGGCCGCCGGTTCAAGGCCGATATCCTGCAAGGCCTGAAGCGCATGGCAATAGGCAATAATCCCTGCCTTCATATCCCCGGCACCCCGTCCGTAAATCCAGTCATCTTCGACATGCGGGGTGAACGGGCGGTGTCGCCATTGTTCCGCCGGGCCGGTTGGCACAACATCAATATGGCCATTAAGGATCAGGCTGCGTCCTGTCGGGTTTTGCGGGCGGTGTAAACCAACAATGTTTTCGCGTCCGTCATAATCCTCAATCACCGGCGGTGAAAAACCCGGCTGATCACGAAGGGCATCGATATCAATCACAACCCGTTCGACATCAAGCCCCATATTGTTGAACTTCTCGGCGATCCAGTTTTGTGCCGATGCTTCGTTGCCAAGCAGGCTGTCATGACGCACCAGCGCGCATAAATCATCAATGGCACTTTGCGTGCGCTTTGAAACCGCCTTACGCAGTGCCGCACGATCAAACTTGCTCATTGTGTTTCTCCTGATTGACGGACATGGCCTATTTTCCGCTCACGAGTGTGGGGCGGGTGGCCGATAGCGCATCCGTGGTAATGCCAAGTTTTTCCATCTGTGGCGGCACGCCCTGACCGGTGATAATGCTCGCAGCATATTCGCCCATCGCCGGTGCGGTTTGAATGCCATAGCCGCCTTGGCCTGCCAGCCAGTAAAAGCTGTTATCAGCCGGATCAAAGCTTGAAACCGGATCACCATCGGCAAAGAAGCTGCGCAACCCGGCCCAGCTTTCACCGGGGCGGCGGACTTCGATGCTGGTCGCGGTCATCAAGCGATCAATCGTAATCGCGATATCAAGTTCTTCGGGTTGCACATCATGCGGCTCGGTCGGTGTCGTATCGGCGGGTGACACCAGCAAACGCCCCGCGTCTTCCTTGAAATAAAGCGTCTCATCAAGGCTTGCGACCAGCGGCCAGCCATGTGGCTTTACGTCGGCTGGAACATCGACCATGACCGCCGTGCGGCGTTTGGGCACGATGCCAAGCGGCTTGATCCCGGCCTTGGTCGCGATCTCATCAGCCCAGGCGCCGGCGGCATTGACGATGATATCACCGGTATAAACATCACCTTTGGCCAGTGTGACCTGCCATTTCCCATCGGTCTTGCCCATCGCGTTAACATCGGCGTTGGTGATAACCGAACCACCAAGTGCCTTGAACTGGCGGATAAAGCCCCAGTGAAGCGCATGCACGTCAATATCCATGGCGTCCGGTTCATAGGCCGCCTTGGCGATCCGGTCGGCATGCAGAACGGGCACGATTTCCTTAAGCGCATCCGGCGTCAGTTCAACAAAGTTGGCCCCATTAGCGCGGCCCTCAGTCAGGATCGCGTCCAGTTCGGCTTCTTCGCCCGGTGCTGCGGTCATGATGATGCCGCGCGGCGTCAGGATCGGGTTTTCGGTAAACCCTTCTGGCGGGGTCATGAAGAAAGCCCGGCTGGCTGTTGACATCTTGCGGATGATTTTCGGGCCATAGGTCTCGCTATAAAGGGCGGCTGATCGACCGGTACTGTGATAGCCCGGCTGATCTTCGCGTTCCAGAACCGTGACGGATTTACCCGCCTTGGCCAAAAAGAATGCAGCTGACATTCCGGCAATGCCGCCGCCGATGATCAGGATGTCTGAATGGGTCATGTGGGGCCTTCTTATATCGTGGTGGTCTTGGTGGCTGCGTCAAATCCGCTAAGGAATTGATACAGGTTTTCTGCAAGTGTTTCACTGACATAGCCACCTTCTTGCACTAACACGGTTGGGCAGGAAAGCGTGCCGATTTTTTCGCCGATCCGGGCAAAACCATCGGGACTGACCGCAAGTCCGCCAAACGGATCATCGCGGGATGCATCAAGGCCAAGGGCGATGATAACCGCATCCGCACCAAAATCGTCAATCTTTGCCAATGCCCGGTCAAGCGCATCAAGGAATACGTCATCCCCGCTGCCAAGCGGCAGAGGCTGATTATGGTTAAAACCAAGTCCGGCCAGTTCCCCGCATTCATGCGCATGGCCCCAGAAAAATGGATAAAAATCCATCGGGTCAGCATGAATAGACAGGGTCATAACATCCGCCCGGTCATAGAAAATATGCTGCGTACCGTTGCCATGATGCAGATCGATATCCAGAATTGCGACCCGGTCATGTTTGGCTCTTAATTCCTGGGCGGCGATTGCACTGTTATTAAGATAACAAAACCCGCCAGCGATGTTGCTGCTTGCATGGTGTCCGGGCGGGCGACACAGGGCATAGGCCGATTGTGCCCCGCCATCACGCACATGACGGGCCGCAGAAATGGCTGTTTGGGCGCTGGCATAGGCCGACTGCCAGGTTGTTTCGGAAACCGGACAGGATGTATCGCCCAGATGAAAACCGGCCTTGGCAACGTGATGACGCGGGTAGGGACCCTTGCGATTGAACGGATGGATATTGGGGATCACAAGCTCTGATCCGCCAACAGCCTGCCATTCCTGATAGATGGTTTGCAGAAAATCCAGATAGTGGTCGTCGTGAATGGCTTTGATCGGGGCGATACCCGCATCGGACGGGCGGTGTATATCAAGGCCCAGCCGCGACAACGCACGACCAAGAATTTCAGCGCGCTCCGGAACTTCGGGGATCGGCTTTTTCTCGCCGGCGACAATGAATGTTTTGCCGTGGTGGCGCAATTGATCGTCTGAGAAATAGGCACGCATCATCTCTGCCGCCTTTCACTTTATGAGTGGACCTGTTGGTGGCTGTATTCTGGTCTCTGTGTTCTTTTCTGCCGGGTTAAAAGGCGACCCGCTCGGCCCCCTTAAGCCTCAAAATCGCGCGGGCTTCGTCGGGGGTAGCGATCTCAAGCGACAATCCGTCGAGGACTTCACGGATTTTGCGCACTTGCGATGCGTTGTCCGGGGCAAGCTCGCCCTTTTTCAGATAAAGATTATCTTCCAGTCCGACCCGCACATTGCCGCCCATGGCGGCGGCCATGCTGGCAAGCGGCATCTGATGGCGTCCGGCGCCGAGAACAGAAAACTGGTACTGATCACCAAACAGTTTGTCTGCTGTACGTTTCAGATGCGCCAGATTGTCTGGGTCCGCTCCGATGCCCCCCAGAACCCCCAGAACAAATTGAATAAAGATCGGTCCCGTGATCAGGCCACGATCAACGAAATGCGCCAGGGTATAAAGATGCCCGACGTCATAACATTCAAATTCAAACCGGGTACCATTTGCCTCCCCAAGATCGGCCAAAATGGTTTCGATGTCTGAAAACGTGTTCTTGAAAACAAAGTCGCGGCTGCTTTCAAGGAATTCCGGTTCCCAGTCATGTTTCCATTCGCGGCGTCCGGCAAGGGCCGGGAACAGGCCGAAATTCATCGTTCCCATATTTAGCGATGCCATTTCCGGTGCTGCTTTGCGGGCGGCGCGGATGCGGTCACGCACATTCATGTTCATGCCCCCACCGGTGGAAATGTTGATCACGGCATCGGTTGCCGCCTTGATCTTTGGCAGGAATTCCATAAACAGATCGGGTTCCGGGCTTGGAAAGCCGGTTTCGGGATCGCGGGCATGCAGATGCAGGATCGATGCCCCGGCATTTGCCGCATCAATTGCCTGTTGGGCAATTTCATCGGGGGTGACGGGTAAATACGGGCTCATGGACGGGGTATGAACCGATCCCGTAATTGCACAGGTAATGATGACTTTTCGGCTCATGCGAAGGCTCCTGCGATGACAAGTTCGTCTTGCAGTTCCGTCAATGCCTTGCGCAGCGGCCCCAGAATATATGGAAACTGTTCTTGGGTAATGGTCATCGGGGGACAAACCATGACATGATCGCCGCGATACCCGCCGCGTGTTCTGCGCCAGTAAATGATCAACCCCATGTCATAGGCGATATCAACCAGTCGCGCTGCCGCCATATGTTTGGGATCAAGCGGTTCCATGCTGTCGCGGTCCTTGACCAGTTCCATGGCCAGCAACAATCCCTTGCCACGCACATCGCCAATCATCGGGAAATCTTCGGCCAGTTTGGTCAATTCATCCTTGAGTGCCGCACCACTGGTCGCCGCATTTTCAAGCAGGTTGTCTTCGTCAATCACATCAAGGACCGCATTCCCTGCGGCGCACGCCATCGGGTTCCCGGCATAGGTATATCCGTGAATGAACCCGCCATGATCCAGAACCGGACCAACGATCCGGTCCGGCGCGATCATGGCACCGAGCGGGGCATACCCCGCTGCCAACCCCTTTGATACAGCCAGAATATCAGGGGTGATGCCCCAATGTTCACAGGCAAAATATTTGCCTGTTCGTCCGGCACCGGTCATGACTTCGTCATAGATCAGCAGAATGCCGTATTGATCACAGATTTCGCGAATACGACCATAATAGCTATCCGGGGCCACAAGTGCGCCGGTGGCTGCCCCGCCGACCGGCTCCATGATGAAGCCAAGAACGGTTTCCGGGCCCTGCTTGATGATCTCGGCTTCTAACATATTGGCGTATTTGATACCGCGTTCATGATCAGACAGATCATCGCGATCCAGATAGCAGGTCGGGGCCGGAATTTTGGGCTGATCAACCATCATCGGAGCAAAAGGCGCATGCATCGGCGTATAGCCGGTGATGGCAAGCGCGCCCAGTGTTGATCCATGGTAACTCGGGAAACGCGAAATGATTTTGCTGCGTTGTGCTTCGCCATTGGCAAGCGCATATTGCCGCGCAAGCTTAAGGCAGCTTTCAACCGCCTCCGAGCCGCCGGAAACAAAGAAGACGCGCTCAAGATCACCCGGTGCACGTTCGGCAAGCCGGATGGCAAGGTTTTCGGCCGCTTCGTTTTCGAAATGCAGGCGATAGGCAAAGCTTGCTTTTTCAAGCTGCTTCATCATTGCGGCAATAACGCGCGGGTCGCTATGGCCGATATTGCTGACCATTGCCCCGCTTGAGGCATCGATATAGCGTTTGCCATCAACATCCCACATATAAACGCCTTCTGATCGATCAATCAGCGGGCGGCGGGACCGGCTCTGGTAAAACAGACGGGATTCCCGGTTATGTCCGGCGGGGCTTTTGGGGTCATGCGTCATTTCTGGTGGCACTCCTTAACCGGTATCACGGATCTTCAATCGTGATGACCGGGCAACAACACACAATTACGGGCGGCAATATGCATGAAAATATCCGCCCCTTCCTGATAGGGACGGGCATCAATCGGGTTGATGACCTGCCAGTCACGGCCATTCGCCTCGACGAAATAGCGTGCCTGCTGTCCCAGATAGTCAACGGTCTTGATCTTGCCGGGAATGGCGACAACGCCATCTGTGGTCCCGTTCTGATCTGAAAGTGCAATTTTTTCGGCCCGGATCACGGCGCGAACATCCTTGGATCCGCGGGCTTTGGCGGTTTGTTCCCCGGTTGTTAGCAACGTCTCGCCACTTTCAAGTGCAACCTTGGTAAAGGCGGCATCCGGACTGCCAAGATTGGCGGCGATGATGTTGGAATGCCCCAGGAAATCCGCCACAAAAGCCGATGCCGGATTGTTGTAAACGTCTTCGGGGGCGCCTTCCTGTTCGACAACGCCGTTGTTCATGACAACCAGCTTGTCAGACATGGCAAGGGCCTCGGACTGATCATGGGTGACAAAGACTGTCGCAACACCCAGTTCGCGCTGAATACGTTTAAGCTCCACGCGCATTTCTTCGCGCAGATTGGCATCAAGGGCTGATAGCGGTTCATCAAGCAGCAAGACATCGGGTTCGATCACAATCGCCCGTGCCAGCGCAATACGCTGTTGCTGGCCACCGGAAAGCTGATTGGGGTAACGGTCTGAAACATGGGGCAACTGCACAAGATCAAGCGCCTTGTTGACCTTCTCAGCAATGTCGGCCTTGGAAACCTTACGGTATTTCAGGCCAAAGGCGATATTGTCAAAAATCGTTTTATGCGGGAACAGGGCATAGTTCTGAAATACAAGGCCAAGATTGCGCTTGTGGATCGGAAGGCTGTTGACCCGTTTACCCCGGATCAGAAGATCACCTTCGGTAATATCGGTCAGACCCGCAATCATGCGCAGCGTCGTTGTCTTGCCACAGCCAGACGGCCCCAGAAAAGTGACAAAACTGTTATCCGGGACGGTCAGATCAATGCGTTTCACGGCGGTGAATTCACCAAAGCGTTTGACGACATTTTGCAGTTCAACGGCGTTTTTCGTGTCTGCCATTGTTAAATACCCTGTCTTGAATGCGCCACCCCCGGCAAAAGGCGGCAAAGGTGTCCTGGCCGGTTGTGCGCGGCCAGGACACTGGCTCAGGCATGCCCGCGGGGGTTAGTAGCCGCGCTGCACACGAGAAAAGGTTTTTGACCAATCCGCTTCGTTTTCGTTCCAGTAAGCCGGATCGAAGAAAATAAGCGATGACAGCGTGCCGGACGGGTCAAACGCAGGCAGGGTCGGGATGATCTTGCCAAGATTGACCTTGTTCGGATCAAGGGCCGGCGGATAGCTTTGACCTTCGGCAACGGCAATGGCCACTTCGGGTTCAAGCATGAAGTTCAGAAGTTCTTCACAGGCGGCCATCGGGCTGCCACGCAGCACAAACAGGCATTCCTGCCAACCCAGACCACCGGCCGGATCGAGATAGCCAATGTCATGACCCTGATCTTGCAACGCCTTGATGCGGCCCGACCAGCCTTCGGTGACATAGATTTCTTCTTCTGCCAGAAGGCTCATCAATTCCGCGCCCGAGCTCCAATATTTCAAGGCAAGGTCACGGTGCGCGCGGATCATGTCCCAAACGGCATCAATGTCCTTGATGTTATTCGGGTCCTGATCAGACTGAAGGGCGCCATACCAGATGCGGGTTTTCCATTCGCCCCAGCCGCCGATTTTGCCTTTATAGGCCTCATCGACCATCAGCTTCGCACCCTTGGCCTTGGCTTCGTCGTCGCTGATATGTTTGCGGTTATAGGCAATGCCCGTGGTGCCATAATCATAAGGAACCGCCGAAATCGTGCCGCCGGTAATGTTACGTAGTGGCTCGATCAGGGTCGGGATCACGTTTGCAAGGTTCGGAATGTTGGTCTCGTTAAGTTCCGATGTAAGTTCCAGGCCATGATACCGGGCATAGTCGAACACGCCAGAAAGGTGGGCAAGGTTGAATTCGCCCGGCTGGCTGGCCTTGACGCGCGCAATATATTCGTCTGCACCGCCAAAGGTGCCTGAAACCACCTTGATCCCGGTTTTTGCGGTATAGGGGGCAAAGGCATGTTTTTCGAATGCCTCGGAAACAACGCCGCCCCAGCCGTCAAATCGGACCTGTTCCGGGGTTGCGGCCATTGCCTTGCGGGCAAGCATGCCCATCGGGCCGCCGGTGATGCCGGCGGTTACACCGGCCGCACCCAACGCGGTCAGGAATGTGCGGCGGCTGATATCACCGTCGCGGAAACGGTTAAGTAGGCGTTCATAACGTTTGGTATCGTCCATTTAAGGCCTCCTGATAAAAGATGTATCCGTTGATCGGTTTGTTCTTTTGTATCGGTCTTATTCTTGGTCGTTCTGTTCGTATTGTTGTTTTTGGTCTTGGCGGTGATCCGCATTGGCAAAATGTTGTGTGGCCGGTTGCCGGTATGGTGATGGCGTTATTTTGCTGCGCGCACCTTTCGCATGGCCATGACGCGCGCAATTGACGCCGCCACCAGCGGCAGTGCGATGGTAAAGATCACCATGATCGCGCCCAGCGCATTGATTTCCGGGCTGACGGAATTGCGCAGCATCGCAAAGATCTGTGTCGGTACGGTTTCGACACCGCCCGGTTTCCAGAACAGGGTGCCGGTGATGTCGTCAAATGAAATCGTAAAGGCAAACAGCATCCCGGCCATGACAGCAGGCAACATCAAGGGCAGGGTGATTTCAAAGAATGTCTGGATCGGTGTGGCGCCAAGGCTCATGGCGGCTTCTTCGACATCGCGGCGGATGGATACAAGACGTGCCTGAACCACCAGCACCACAAAGGGCAGGGTAAAGACCACATGGCCCATCAAAAGAAGCCCAAAGCTTTTGGGCATGGCCAGAAATTGCAAAAACAGCAGAAGTGCCACGGCCAGAACGACTTCCGGGATCAGGATCGGGGCAACCAAAAGGGTCGAAATGGTCCGTTTCCCGGGAAAATCGTATCTGACCATGGCAAGTGCTGCGAGGGTCCCAAGCGTCGTGGAAATCGCCGCTGTGAGCACACCGAGCAACAAGGATGTTTTAAAAGCCCGCACAATCGCATCATTGTTCCAAAGCGCTTCGAACCACCGCAACGAAAACCCTTCGATCGGAAAGCTGCCGAACTGGTTGGCGTTAAAAGCCAAAAGGATCACAACCGCGACCGGCGCAAACAGGAACAGATAAACAAGGATCGTGGCAATTCGGATCATCGACCAGCCGGACACCATTTTCTGCTCCCTTACTTAAAGCTCTTGGCGATCTGATCGATGCCGAGATAGCGGGTGTAAATGACGACCAGTGCCCCCAAAAGCGCCAGCAGCACGAGCGAAAGTGCCGAACCAAGCGGCCAGTTCAGTTGTGTGACGATGGCTTCAAACACAATATTGGCAAACATGGCATCACGGGGGCCGCCAAGAACAATCGGGGTGATATAAGTGCCCGCCGCCAGCACAAAACACAGCAACGATCCCGCGGCTAAACCGGGCATCGAAAGCGGAAGGGTGACTTCGCGAAATGCCTGAAGTCCCGTGCAGCCAAGGCTTTGGGCGGCTTCGGTCAGGTTTTTGTCTATGCCATCAAGGCTGACATAGACATTCAAAATCATGAAAGGCAGCAGATAATGCACAAGGCCCAGAACCACGGTTTGCTGGTTATAGAGCATCTGGATCGGGTCATCGATGATGCCCATGGAAATCAGGAGCGTGTTCAGCGCGCCGGACGTGCCCAGAATGTTGATCCACGACATGGTGCGAATAATGTAGCTGATCCAGAAGGGCAACATCAGCAACACCAGAAGAAACGCCTTGGATTTCATGTGCGTATTGGCAACGAAATAGGCCGGGATATAACCGACAAAGGCGCAAATAATAGTGGTATAGAAGGCAATCAAAAGGGTCTGGAACAGGATATCGCGATAAAAGCGATCCCCCAGAACTTCAATCCAGTTATCCAGATAAAAGCCGACCTGATCCGCACCGGTCGCGGTGCGCAACCAGAACGAATAAACGACAATGAACAGCATCGGCACAATCAGCAGCAGGCTGATGGTCGCCAGTGACGGTGATAGCAGTAACCACGGTGCCCTGCGGGTACCGGCGATATCTGCGGCCATTTATGCCTCCCGTTATTATTTGCGATCATTGCCGCAGCGGTTATTTGGCCGTGAAATATGTTGTGGCCACCATTCGACCTCAGTCTTGGACATAGCGCAAATAGATAAGTACAATGCATCTCATAGCGATTGGCTATGAGATGCATGAACATTCACTTTGTGGGGGCGGGCGATGAATGAATTGTTGCGGCGACAATTCGACTGGAATCTTTTGCATACCTTTACGGTCATCGTCGAAGAACGCTCTATCACCGGGGCCGCCAACCGGTTGTTGCTGCGCCAGCCAAGCGTTAGCAATGCTTTGAAAAGATTGGAAGATCAGCTTGGCGCGCGCCTGATTGACCGCGAACGCGGCCGGTTTGAAGTCACCGAACAGGGCCTGGCACTTTATCACGAATGCCGTGAAATCTGTGGTGCGATCGGGCGTCTGTCTGATGTGATGTCCGATAGCGGCAGCCAGTTGACCGGACATCTGCATTTATGGATGGCCAGCCACGTTGTTTTTCCGCCACTTGATGATGCCTTGTTTGATTTCAACCGTTCCCACCCCGAAGTCACCTATGAGATCAATGTTGCAACCTCAAGCAATGTGATTGATCAGGTGTTGTCTCAGCAGGCCAGTTTCGGCATTTGTCTGGTCAAGGATCAGCACCCCAAACTGGAATATCGGCGGCTTTATCGTGAACATTTCGGTTTCTTTTGTGGTCCGACCCACCATTTGTTTGGCAAGGAAAACCTGACGCTGGCTGATTTGCGCAGCGAAGCCTTTGTATCATTTTCAACCGACCAGTTAACCGATGCCTTGGCGCCGGTCGCAGTGTTGCGCGCCCAAGAAGGCATGAAAGGCAAAGTCGTTGCCGTCAGTCCGCATCTTGAAGAGGTGCGCCGCTTGATCAATGCCGGGCTCGGGATCGGGCCGTTACCGATCCATGTGGTGCAAAATGCCACGGAACGCGGTCAATTATGGCGGCTTCCGCCTTATGTCGACCCGCCAGCGATTGACATTTACCTTGTGACCAACCCGCGAATGTCACTGAGCCGGGCAGAGCGTTTCTTTATCGATAATCTGACCGCACGGTTGGAAGATGCCCCCGAGGGGTATTTCGTTTATCCCTAAAGTCTGAAGCCATGATGAACTCCAAAGTCAAATAGAGACGAAACGGATATCTTAAACCGAATCAGCATTTAGTATCTCTCTCTTCGTATGTTGTTCTGAACTGATGAGATCAACCAATCTGAGAAGGTTATTGAATGGGCGAGTGAAGTTTTTTCGCTTTTGTGCGTTTAACATCGTCCAGACATCGACACTTGGTATCAATATCTTAGACGCCCGTTACGCCAAATGTCGTACATTTTCAAATACTTATCGGGAGATCATCTATGGTTAGCTATTGCCTTCGTGTATATGGGCGCGTAGAATTCTCTACTAGGCAAGAATCAAAAAACCCAGCTCTGATAAGCTGGGTTCTTGCCCCACCTTAAGTCGCGGCAGGTAATGGTAGATCACTAATACCAATATCACGTCAATTGGCGTAATTGTCAATAACATTCGCGACTGCCTTGTTAACAGCATGATTCCAGAAAGGATTTCTCATGCAATACTTAAAGGCAGCGACAGTGCTGTTTGCGAAAATGACTGCTTTCATAATTCAACTTAATATCACGCTTGTTTTGATTCGCTGTGACAATATCACCCCGGCGGATATTATGTTGGGTATTCCTGTTCTCTAACTACAAACGGCGACCCTTTTGGGGTTGCCACAACCTCAAACAAAGAAAATGCTCCTGATGGTTATTTTGTTTATCCATGATCACGTGATCGGGACTTGCACCAATGCAGGGTTTGCGCAAAGCTGCGGGAAATTGCGAATGAACCATCAGGATTGCACATGAAACTGGTCTATTTTTCATGGGTCAAAGACCGGATCGGAACGGGTGAAGAAACGATTGATCTTCCCGCGTCGGTCAAAACCGTTGCCGATCTTCTGGAATGGCTGTCAGGGCGGGGCGATAATTTCGCCAATGCGCTTTCCGATCCGGGCATTATTCGCGTTGCTGTTGATCAGGAATATGCCACCCTTGAAACCGACGTCACCAAGGCCACCGAAATCGCGCTGTTTCCGCCGGTAACGGGTGGTTGACGTCGCATCAACCACCCGAATATCTGCATGCGTATGCAGCAGAGTTAGTCCACCGCGCTTGATGTCTGGGTCAAACTGTCAAAGAACTCCTTGCGGCCCAGCGTGCCCGACACCTTGCCTTCGCGGGTCAGGATCACCGGGTTCTGGGTGATGGACCGCATTTCAATCAGGTCTTTCAAAAGCACATCGTCGCGGGCGACAAACACGATGGAATTGTCGGTCGCATCGAAATTGTCGGGCAGGGTGCCGTTATATTCAATAAGTTCCAGATCGCCGTGTTCACCATTGGTCACAGATCCCAGAACACCATCTTGCAGCGTGATATTCATATTCTCATCGTCAAGTGAAACCGTGCAGTTGCCGGTTTTCATGTCCTTGCCGATACGCTGCATGATGGCCCGTCCGCGCAGAATGTTGACCGGGTTCATATGGGCAACAAAATCCGCGACATAATCATTGGCCGGACGCAGTGCGATGTCTTCGGGGGTGCCGTGCTGAACAACATAGCCGCCTTCCATGATGGCAATCGAATTGCCCAGTTTCATGGCTTCATCAAGATCGTGGCTGACAAACAGGATGGTTTTGTTCAGCTTTTCCTGAAGGCTCAGCAACTCATCCTGCAATCGATTACGGATCAACGGATCAAGGGCCGAAAACGGTTCATCCATCAAAAGGATCGGCGCATCGGTGGCAAAGGCACGCGCCAAACCAACACGCTGCTGCATGCCGCCCGACAGTTCATGAGCATATTTGTCGGCCCATTCATCCAGCCCGACAAGAGCCAGTTTTTCGTCGACGACTTCGCGACGTTCTTTTACACCCATACCCCGTAATTCAAGACCAAAGCCGACATTTTCCGCCACGGTGCGCCACGGCAACAGGCCAAATTGCTGAAACACCATGGCAACGCATTCGCGGCGAAGCTTGCGCAAGGTCGGGCCATCGCATTGGGTAACATCGGCCATCCAGTCACCATCGCGTACTCTGAGCGATCCGCGTGACACGGTGTTAAGCCCGTTTACACAGCGCAAAAGCGATGATTTTCCCGATCCCGAAAGCCCCATCAGGACACAAATCTCGCCTTCCGGGACGTTAAAGCTGACATCTGCGACACCCAGAACATTATTGGTGGCCGCGGCAATTTCGGCACGGGTTTTACCTTCATCCAGAAGCCGCAGTGATTCTGCCTGACGGTCGCCGAAAATCACGTCGATATTGTCGAATTCAACAGCGTTGCTCATGATCATTGCCCCGAATTGTCGTTATTGTCACGGCGGCAGATGCGATCAAGCACAATGGCCAAAATCACAATCGCAAGCCCGGCTTCAAAGCCCTGTGCGACATTGACGGTATTGAGCGCACGCACAACAGGTTTGCCAAGGCCGTCCGCCCCGACAAGGGCTGCGATCACCACCATCGACAGTGACAGCATGATACATTGCGTAAGCCCCGCCATAATGGACGGCATGGCCGATGGCAATTCGACCTTGAACAGCAATTGGCGTGGTGTGCAGCCAAAGCTTTCCCCGGCTTCAAGCAGCGCCTTGGGTGTATTGGAAATGCCAAGATGGGTCAGGCGGATCGGGGCGGCAATCGCAAAGATCACGGTTGAAATAAGACCTGGAACCACCCCCAGACCAAACAGGATCAGGGTCGGGATCAGATAGACGAATGTCGGGATCGTCTGCATCAGATCAAGAACCGGGCGCATCGCCTGATGCAGCCATGGCCGATGCGCGGACGCCACACCAAGCGGCACCCCGATCAGCATGCAAAACAGGGTCGCATAGATCACCAGCGCCAGTGTTTCCATGGTTTCTTCCCAGTAACCAAGATTAACCACCAGCAACAGGGACAAAACCGTAAAAGCCGTGAGCTTCCAGGATTTATGCAGGGTCGCGGCAAGAATCCCGAAAAACGCAATGATCAGAAAGGCAGGCAACCACACCAAAAAATCAACGGTGTTTTCAATAATGAATTCAAGAACATCTGAGATGGTATAGAACACGAAATCGGCATGTTCATTAAGTGCGTCCATCAGGGACGATATCCACTTTCCCAGCGGAATCTTCGTTTCCGTGAGCCATTCCATGCGAAAATATCCGTTCAATGAGAATGAGGAAAATCATCCGATGTGCCCGCTGGTGATCCGAAATCAGACACGGGCACATCGGTAAATTCAAGCAGATGGCTTAAAGGCCAAGTGCGCCTTTAAGGGCTGCTTTGGCATCGCCACCGTCAAAAGTGGTGACACCGTTGAGCCATGCATAGGCGGCATCCGGATTAGCTTTGAGCCATGCGGTTGCGGCATCTGCCGGATCGGTGCCTTCGTTCAGGATCGCATCCATGATTTCGTTTTCCATGGCGAGGCTGAATTTCAGGTTGGTTACGAATTTACCGGCGTTCGGGCATTCGTCGGTATAACCGGCACGCAGGTTGGTATGGACCGTGGCACCACCGAAATTCGGACCAAACACGTCATCGCCACCATCAAGATAGGCCATGTCGTATTTTGCATTCATCGGGTGGGGTTCCCAGCCAAGGAAGACGATGAACTGATCGCGTGCGGATTTGCGTTTGACCTCGGCCAGCATGCCCTGTTCGGAGGATTCGACAAGTTCGAACGTGCCAAGACCGAACTGGTCACTATCGATCATGTCCTGAATCAGACGGTTGCCGTCATTCCCCGGTTCAATGCCGTAAATCTCGCCATCAAGTTCGTCTTTGAATTTGGCAATATCGGCAAAGTCTTTCAGGCCGGCGTCAAAGGCGGTCTTGGTAACAGCCAGGGTGTATTTCGCACCTTCAAGGTTTGCACCTGTTGAAACGACAGTTCCTTTGTCGAGATACGGCTTGATATCAGCCGCCATGGTCGGCATCCAGTTGCCAAGGAAGACATCAACGTCACCATTGGCAAGGCTGGTATAAGTCACCGGCACGGACAAAAGCTCGGTCTCCGCGTCATAGCCCAGTGCTTCGAAGATCACCGATGCGGTGGCAGTGGTTGCAGTGATGTCGGTCCAGCCAACATCAGAAAAAGTGACGGTTTTGCAGGCATCGCTGTCGGCCGCTTTGGCACCAGTTGCACCCAGAATGGTGGTCGCGATAATGGTGCTGCCAAGAAGACGGCCGAACGTGGAAAGATTGGTCATGTTTCTGGTTCTCCCTTGTGTAAACCTTACGTAACTGATGGTTGGCATGTACCCGCCCTCAGATGACTCTCGGTTCCGGAGGCCAGACGAACATCAACGCAACATATATGTCGCCAATACTCGCCCAGAACCATCAATCACGTTCCCCCGAACGTGACCAACGGGCCGGAATAATCACAAAAACAGCCGCATAGTTGCGCGGAAAAGCATCAGGGCCCTGATTGACGCGCCACGAATGCTGGCGTGTTTTTATTGATTGATTGTTCAATTAAAATACAGCATATTCACGACGCGTCAATTGCGAAGGACTAAAAACTGCGTTTTAAGCAGTTGCACCGGCGTAAGTCCCGCGCAGCGTAAAGGATTGGATGAGGTAATGCCCAAGGTTGGAATGCAGCCTGTTCGCCGCAGGCAGTTGATCGCAGCAACGATTGAAACCATTCATCAGCACGGGTTCGCCGATACGACGATTGCCCGTATTGCGAAGGCGGCCGGCATGTCGTCGGGGATTATTTCGCACTATTTTGGCGGCAAGAATGCGTTGCTTGAAGCAACCATGCGATCGCTGATGCAGGATTTGCGCAAGGATTATCTGGTGCGTCTGGCGCGGGCCAAAACACCGATGGATCGTCTCGAAGCCATCATCAATACCAACTTCAATGAAGAACAGTTTACCCCGCAAGTAACGGTGGCTTGGCTGTCTTTCTGGGCGCAGGTGCCGTTTTCCGAAGCATTGCGCCGGATTAACAATATCTATTTTCAGCGCCTTGCATCGAATTTGCGTCATGAGCTCCGCCAATTAACGACGGATGAATGCGCGGACGAAATTTCGGCTGCGATTGCCGCCATGGTTGATGGCATCTGGGTGCGCACCGGTCTGTCATGCGCACAGGCCGATATCAGCGGGGCGCGCAAGATGGTGCTGGGCACGCTGCGCCTTTATCTGGCGAATTCGCCCGGTCCAAACAATTAACCGAACCAGACACACGAATACCGCCTTGCAAGATCAGATGATCACAAGGCCCGCAGGAGTTTTATGATGAGCCTTTATCAGATTCAGAATTTCATCAACGGCAAGAAAACCGGCGGTTCGGGTGCTGAGATGGTGACGCTGAACCCGGCAACCAATACCGTGCTTGCCACAGGAAATGAAAGCAGCGCCAAGGATGTTGATGCCGCAGTTGCGGCCGCACGCGCCGGGTTTGAAATTTGGAAAAATACACCGGCCGCAGAGCGCGCACGCGTGCTGTTTCGGGCCGCCCAGATTTTACGTGATCGCAATGACGAACTGGCATTGGTTGAAACCCGCGATACCGGTCGTGCCATTCAGGAAACTGAAATCGTTGATGTGATTTCCGGGGTTGAATGCCTTGAATATTTCGCAGGTGTCGCCGGAAGCCTTGCGGGCGAACATATCGATCTTGCCGGGAATTTTGCCTATACCCGCCGCGAACCGGTGGGCGTTTGTGGTGCAATTGGCGCCTGGAACTATCCGATCCAGATTGCCTGCTGGAAGGTGGCCCCGGCATTGGCTTGCGGGAATGCGGTTGTCTATAAACCGTCTGAAACCACGCCGCTTTCGGCCATCGCCGTTGCCGAGGCCCTTAAAGAAGCCGGTCTTCCTGACGGTGTGTACAATGTTGTGCAAGGGGCACGTGAATGTGGTGCTGCGCTGGTTGAACATCCGGGTGTTGATAAGGTTTCGCTGACCGGATCGGCGGCAACCGGTGCCAAGGTGGCGTCCGTTGCCGCAGGTGGTATGAAGGCCGTGACCATGGAACTTGGCGGCAAATCACCAATGATCGTGTTCGAAGATGCCGATCTTGATAACGCAGTATCGGGTGCACAGATGGCGAACTTCTATTCGTCGGGGCAGATTTGCTCGAACGGGACACGCGTTTTTGTCCATGAAAACGTTGCCGATGCCTTCATCGAAAAACTGATTGCGCGCTCAAAGGATTTGGTTCTTGGCGATCCAGAAAAACCGGAAACCCAGGTCGGCCCGATTGTGACCAAGGCCCAGTTTGATCAGATCATGTCCTATATCGAAAAGGGTAAGCTAGAGGGGGCGAAATGTGTCCTTGGTGGTCACGCCGTTACCGATGGCATGCCCGAAGGCGGCCTTTTTGTTGCGCCGACCATCTTTACCGATTGCACCGATGACATGACCATCGTGCGCGAGGAAATCTTTGGTCCGGTAATGTCGGTTTTGACATTCCGTGACGAAGACGAAGTGATCAAACGCGCCAACGATACCGAATATGGCTTGGCTGCGGGTGTGTTCACAAAGGATCTGTCGCGCGGGCACCGTGTCGTGGCCCGTCTCGAAGCCGGAACCTGCTGGATCAATACCTATAACATCACCCCGATCGAGATGCCTTTCGGGGGCGTGAAAAAATCCGGTGTGGGGCGCGAAAACGGTCGGGCGGCAATTGAATATTACACCCGCATCAAATCGGTTTATGTCGAAACCGGCGATGTCGAAGCACCTTATTAAGTGCCGCTAATCACCTAATGACGCACTGCGCGCAGAGCGCGACCAAGAAAAAAGGGATCAGTTATGTCGACCCCAACGACCACTGAAAAATATGATTATGTGATTGTCGGATCAGGTTCGGCCGGTGCTGTGCTTGCCAATCGGCTGACAGAGGATGCCGAGGTCAAGGTGCTTGTCGTCGAAGCCGGACCAAAGGATCACTGGTGGGACTGGCGCATTCATATGCCAACAGCGCTTTCCTATCCGATGCAATCGGAAACCTATAACTGGGCCTATTGGACAACGCCGCAGCCCAACCTGAATAACCGCCGCATGGAAACCCCGCGCGGGCGTGTTTATGGTGGATCAAGCTCGATCAATGGCATGGCCTATGTGCGTGGTCATGCGCTTGATTACAATCGCTGGGCCGAAGAAGACGCTGCCCTTAAGGAATGGGATTATGCGCGCTGCTTGCCATATTTCCGGCGCGCCAATACCCGTAACGAAGACACCGAAGGTGACGAATATCACGGCGGCGACGGGCCGCTGCATGTGACCACCGGTGCCTGCGAAAATGATCTGCACAAGGCATGGATCAAAGCCGGTCAGCAGGCCGGATACGAATTCACGCCGGATCAGAACGGCTATCGTCAGGAAGGCCTCGGCACCATGGATATGACGGTCTATAAGGGCCGTCGCTGGTCAACAGCGCGCGCTTATTTGCGCCCGGCCATGTCCCGCCCGAACCTGACCGTTTATCACAAGGCATTCGCGCAAAATGTTGTTTTCGAAGGAAAACGGGCGATCGGACTTGATCTCATCCATCAGGGCGAGCTCAAGCGTGCGGTCGTAGACCGTGAAGTGATTATTTCGGCGGGTTCGATCAATTCTCCCAAACTTTTGATGCTTTCGGGGGTCGGGCCAGCGGCCCATTTGCGCGAACATGGCATCGACGTTGTTCAGGATCTGCCAGGGGTCGGTGAAAACCTTCAGGACCATCTGGAACTTTATGTACAGATGGAATGCACCAAACCCATCAGCCTGAACAGCAAGCTTGATTGGTGGAACAAACTTAAAATCGGGGCGGAATGGTATCTGTTCAAAACCGGACTTGGTGCCAGCAACCATTTCGAGGCAGGCGGTTTCATCCGCTCCAGGGCTGGTGTGAAACATCCCGATATCCAGTATCATTTCTTGCCGGCGGCAATAAACTATAATGGTTCCAAGGCCTCCGAAAAGGATGGTTTCCAGGCACATGTCGGCCCGATGCGCTCCAAGTCGCGCGGTACGGTGCGGTTGGCATCATCGGACCCCAAAGATCGTCCGGTCATTGACCCGAACTATATGAGCCACCCCGAAGACTGGGAAGAAATGCGGGCGTCCGTGCGTTTAACCCGCGAAATCTTTGCCCAGGACGCCTTTGCCGATCTGCGTGGTGCTGAAATTTCGCCGGGCAAGGATATCCAGACCGATGAAGAAATCGACGCATGGGTCGCCGACCACGCTGAAAGTGCCTATCACCCGTCCTGTTCCTGCAAAATGGGCAGTGACGCAATGTCGGTCGTGGATGAGAAAACCCGTGTTCATGGTGTTGAGGGGCTGCGGGTTGTCGATAGTTCGATCATGCCATCCATCGTTACGGGTAACCTGAATGCGCCAACCATCATGGTCGGGGAAAAGGCAGCGGACATCATTCGTGGCAAAACACCGTTGGCACCGTCCAACGCGCCATACTTTGTGCATCCCGAATGGGAAACCAAACAGCGCTGAATATCTGGCGAATTGAGCTGACTTTGCAAATCCCCGATCCATTGCGGATCGGGGATTTTTTTTCTGGATGATTGCAATTGGTAAAAAGGCAGGTGATGATAATGGAATATTGTATGCAATCTCGATGGCATACATCACCAAACAAAAGTTTAGGATCCGAACTCATTCACATGACCGATCCGACAACTAATATGAGAGAAAAAGCTCGGAAAAGCCTGCAGAGCGGGGTGATCCCCGGTCAAGGGATTTGACGCAGAGGCTTTCTCTCATATCAGTTGTCCTTCGATCTCCCGAATTTGCACGGGCTACTGTGTCGCAAAACCTTGAAAGATGTATATCTTCCTGCGGTTTTGCTTCGCGTATCCGCACAAATTCTGGAGACCGGAACGATTATGTGAATGAGTTCGGACCCTAGCCATGCAAGAAATCAGTCTGCTTAATTCCGTCATTGGTCCCGTGATGCGCGGGCCATCCAGTTCGCACTGTGCCGCGCCCTATATGATGGCCAAACTGGTGCGCGAACTTTCATGTGCCAATGGCGAAACGCTTAAGCGCGCCATTATCCGGTTCGATCCCCGTGGTTCTTTTGCGCCGGTTTATGCTGCGCAAAGCTCGGATGAAAACTTTGCCGCCGGGCTTGCCGGGGCCAAGCTGACAGACCCGGATTATCGTGAAATTCTTGGACGGGCGGAACGCGGCGAAGGGTTCCATTTTGCGGTCGAAATCACGGAACTTGAAAACAATAACCATCCCAACCGTGTGGATCTGGAACTGCATGTTGCGACCATGGATGGCGTGTGCCGTACTGACCTTTATAGCGGCGCCTCTGTTGGCGGTGGCATGTATTACATCGACAGCCGCAATGGTGAACCGCTGTTATTAACCGGCAAAACCGCAACGGTGTTCATCTGGGGGCCGGGTGCGGTGACGCAGGCCGATGAACTGGCACGGGCACTGGCCGTTGGTGAAAACAGCTTGCTTGGAGTGGCGGTCGAACCTGATTACGGGCGGGTCGAAGTTGCGCTTCAGGCATTGCCGGCTGCGGATGTTTTGGCGGCACTTCGGGGCCGGGGCGGGATCACGGAATTACGATGTGCCGAGGCATCGCAATATCCGGTCTGTGCCACCGATGATCTGTTTTCACAAAGTGCTGTGGTGATCGCGGTTGCCGAAGATCAGGAAAACGGTTCAATCGCCGATACCGCCCTGGCGCTGGAGGCAAAGCGTCTTGGACGATCGCGCGATGCGACCCGTGCTCTTTTCCGCGAACGTTGTGAATTGATGCTGCGTGTTGTCGCCGAGGGGTTTGATGCCAAACCCGAAGATAACGTCATGCGCTTTCTAACACTTCGCGCCCGCAATGTACGTGATGCCAACCTGCCGGCGGGCCTTGGTGGCCCGGTATTGCAGGATGCCATGGCCGGTGCATTGTCGGCAATGGAACGTGACAGCAACCGTGGCCTTGTTTGTGCCGCCCCAACAGCGGGCAGTGCAGGGGTGGTGCCGGGCACGCTTTATGGCCTGATCCGCCATGGTATTGATCTGGATGGTGCAACAGATGCCCTGCAAACCATGGCGCTGATCGGGGCGGTGTTTGCCGCGCGTGGAACATTTGCTGCGGAATGCGGCGGGTGTTCGGTTGAAACCGGCGCATCGGCCGCCATGGCAGCAGCCGGGGTCACACAGGCCTATGGCGGAACGCCCAAGCAATGCTTTGATGCGGCCAGCATGTGCTTGATGAACACGCTGGGTCTTGTCTGTGATCCGGTGGGGGGGGATGTTGAAATCCCGTGTCATGCGCGCAATGTGGCGGGCGTGTCACATGCATTTTCGTCGGCGATGGCGGTTCTGGCCGGGTTTGACGCCGTGCTTGATTATGACGAACTGGTCGATCAGACCGTAAAGATCGGAAATATGATGCATCCGGATTTGCGCTGCACGGCCCGTGGGGGCTGTGCGGCGACCAAAACGGCCCTTCGCATGGTCGAAGCCGTCAGTCAAAAAACATAACCTGCTGATTTTAAACAATTGCGTGCATGGTCCAGGGGACTTTCGCCCCGCAACAATCGCAGTTTGAAAGCCGCTTCACGCAATCCTTTTTCCTGGGCGTGACCGGTTTTGGCATAATCGACGAAAAGTCGACTTTGCGTTTGAAAAACAGTGTTTTTTCCTTGATAGGAAAGGTGGATCGGGCAGGATAAGCCCATATTCATTCGCCCCCCGATAACCAATATGAGGGTTCCTCATGTTTACGCCGAACTTGCTGACCGCCAATGACCGGCCAGGCCACTATCCTGATTCCTATTATGCCGCAACGGCGAATGCGACCGCGCCGTTTGCCAAGCTTGAAGGGGATCACAGCTGCGATATTGTGGTGATCGGTGGCGGCTTTACGGGCCTGTCATCGGCACTGCATCTGGCAGAGCGCGGCTATGACGTCATGTTGCTTGAAGCCCATCGCGTCGGGTGGGGGGCATCGGGACGCAATGGCGGGCAGGTCGGATCGGGCCAGCGGCGCGAACAGGACGAGCTTGAAAAAATGGTCGGGCGCGATGATGCGCGCAAATTGTGGGATATCGCCGAAGAATCCAAAGATATCGTCAAAGCGCTGATCGCCAAATATGACATTCAGTGTGACTGGAAACCGGGCATTTTGCATGCCGATCACCGGGCGCGTTTTGTCGAGCATACCCATGCCTATGCCGAAAAGCTGCAAACCGAATACGGATATGCCGATATCCGTGCGGTCGATCGTGCCGAAATGCGCGATATGCTTGGGACCGAGTTTTATCACGGCGGGTCACTGGATATGGGCGCGGGGCATTTGCATCCGCTGAACTTTGCCCTTGGTCTGGCGGATGCCGCACGGGCGGCCGGGGCGCGCATTTTCGAAGAAACAGTCGTGACATCCTATGAAAGCCAGGCAGGAAAGGTCACGGTGAAAACCAGGGATGGCGCCAATGTTAGCGCTAACAAGCTTATCCTTGGCTGCAATGGTTATCTTGATACGCTTGAAGATCGGGTGGCGAAACGGGTCATGCCGATCAACAATTTCGTGATTGCCACCGAACCGCTTGGCGATGATCTGGCGCGGGAATTGATCCGTGATGATGTCGCGGTGGCGGATTCAAAGTTTGTCATCAACTATTACCGTCTGAGCGCGGATAAACGCATGCTGTTCGGAGGTGGGGAAACCTATGGCTATACCTTCCCCAAAGACATCAAGGCATTTGTGTCGCCGCATATGCTTGAAGTCTATCCGCAGCTTAAAGACATAAAGATCGATTACGGCTGGGGCGGCACATTGGCAATTACGATGAACCGCATGCCGTTCTTTGCCAAAGTCGACGAAAATGTCTTTACCGCGACCGGCTATTCCGGGCACGGGGTCGCCATGGCGACCTTGTCTGGTCAGATCATGGCCGATGCGGTTGTCGGCACCATGGAACGGTTTGACGTGATGGCCGGTATCAAAACCCCGGTATTCCCGGGGGGCAAAATGCTGCGCTTCCCGATGCTGGTGGCTGCGATGCTTTGGTATTCAATCCGCGACAAACTTTAAGGCCAGAAGGTCAGGCTCAGGACCTATTAATTTGATTGTGCCTTTACGCCACCGTGATCGTCTGGCGTGGTCGTCATGGACAGGCCTTGGTCAAAGGCGCCACGTGCCGTCAGGCTGGCTTTGGTTTTTTGCCAGCTGTCCGGATTAAGGGCAAGTGTCGTGGCATCGCTAAAGGATACCTCATAGCCGCGATTAAGGGCGGCCTGTATGGTTGTTTTGACGCAATAATCGCCGTCCAGGCCGACAATGATCAGTTTGCCCACTTTTTGACGATCCAGAACGCGGTCAAGTTCGGGTTCACTGAACCCGTCTGCGCGTGATTTGACGATATCATGGTCAATATCGCCATGGATCCGCATGTCAAGATCAAGGCCGCTGGATTTCGGATTGCCGCGTCCTTCATTCAACAGACTGACAAGGAACTTGATATACCAGCCACGAAAAGTCTGACGGATCGAAATGACGGGCGACCCGTTGGCGTTGGCGGTTTTTACCAAGCCGTTAATTGCGGTAATCAGTTTGTCGACCATTTCGGGCGGATAGGCGTTCTTGCCCGTCGCGGTGGTGAAATCTTCTTGCAGGTCAATGATCAGAAGCGCGCTGTTGGGGCGTTCAGCAAGATTGATCTTTTTGCCCTGGCTTGGCGTCAGATGACGCCGGTGACCGTAAATCGTATAGGCGATGACAGCCATCAGCAACACGGCAACAAGAATGATCACAGGCCACATGGCGGGGCGCTCCGTTTTGTTGTTCTGGGCTTTTTGATCGTATTTTTACGCAACCGGGATATGTGCCTTGGGCCAAGCTGCGCGCGAGAAAGCTCTGATGAATCGCGTATCAGGAGCAACCTTGCCGCAGCCCGTTGGGTGGCGCGAATAGTGTTTGGTGTTTTTGTTGCCCCCAAAATCCCCATAACCCAATGAAATCGCAATCAGTTCAGATTGTCAATGCGACTGCCATGGCATGAAGGGGCGGCGGGGTGTTATGGCTTTTATTGATAACGTCTGGAAATCAGCTTGGTTCCCAACTGGAAACCGGATCGTAACGTTCGCCTTTGGACAGGATCACCCCGTTATGGGCGGCAATGCCGATTTCAAAGCTTGAAGCGATACGAAGTGCGCGTTCCATGAAATGTTTTGCTGCCGGTTCATCACAATGTTCCGACAGCGTCTGGGCAAACAGGTGCAACCAGCGATCAAAATGGTGGCGGGTGATTTTAAGCGGAAGATGCTTTTGCATCGGGCGACCGTCATAATTGCCCGTTGCAAGGGCAACAGATGACCAGAACATCACCATGCGATCCAGATGATGGTCCCAATCATCGACCTTTTCCTCAAACACCGGGCCAAGCAAAGCGTCATCACGCACCTTGGCGTAAAAGCCATGCACGATGTTCTTGATCATGTCCGTATCAATGCCGGTATCTTCCTTGATCCGGCGCGTGGCGATTTCGCGACGTTCCTTGATTTCGGCAAGGGTGGGCTGTTTTTCGGACATGTTCAAAAGCCTGTTTTGCGTGGTGTTTGCGATTGCTTTAATTCAAAAGCCAACGGCAGAACATGACATAAGTCACTTTATGTCTGAACGCAAACGGGTCTGCTATACGCCCTCAGGCAAACCGGTCGTGCAGCCCGTAATAGCGATAGCCGATGGACCGCGCGATGCGCCGCAAGGATGGCAGGGGGAATTTGTCCATCGGGGTGGCCATAACAGGTCCGATATCCTCGTCATCGCTGATGCCAAGCATCCGTTCGGCCAAAAGTTTTCCACCCAGACTTGCCATCGCAACCCCGTTGCCATGCCAGGCAAGGGCGGTCCAGACATCGTGATGGCCGGGAACCCGCCCGATATAGGGCCGCCAGCTTTGCGACAGGCAGGCAAGCCCGTTCCAGTGATGGGTGAAGGCAACATCCTGCCAGGCCGGGAACATACGTTTGAAATTATCCAGAAGATCGCGTTTGCCCGCGTCAAAGGCCTTGGGCGTCGCCGTGATGCCGCCGCGTCCGCCAAACAGGAAGCGATTATCGGGTAATTTGCGGAAGTAATGCAGCAAAATGCGACTGTCAAAAGCCATCAGATCACTGGTCCAGCCCTGTTCAGCAAGCTCGTCTGGTCTGAGCGGGCGGGTAATCAGGATGCCTGAAAAGACCGGCATCAACCGCCCGCCAATCCAGTCAGGCAAGTTTTCTGCGCTGTATCCGTTGGTGGCGATCACGATTTTTGCCGCGCTGATTTCGCATTTGCCGGAATAAAGTCGATAGGCATCGCCATCTTCTTCGAAACGTTCGACTGTTGCTTGTTCGAATATCCGGACACCGGCGCGCGCGCATTGTTCATGCAGACCCGAAAGGTATTTCATCGGGTTGATGCCAAAGCCCGCTTTGACATGCAATCCGGCATATGTTTCCGCTGCCAGAAGACCGCGTTCCTTGAGGGCGGCTTGACCCAGAAACTCGGTCTTGATGTTGGTGAAATGTGCGAGTTCTTCGGCTTCGTGGCGGAGTTCGGCCACCCGATTGGCTTTGTGGGCGAGAACGACTTCGCCGTCGGAATGACGGTCAGCATCGATGTTCCAGTCATTCAGGCGCTTTTCAACCAGATTGATCGCATCGCGCTGATGACGTGCAAACTGTTTGACGGCGTCTTCGCCAAAGGTCTTTGCCAGTTGACCCAATCCCTTGCCACTGCCGCCCATGCAACAAAAGCCGCCATTGCGCCCGGATGCCCCCCAGCCGGTTCGACCGGCATCAAAAACGGCGACATCGGCCCCGTTCTTTGCCAGTTCAAGTGCCGTTGACAGGCCGCAATACCCCCCGCCGATGATGGCGATGTCGGTTTTAAGCTGACCTTCGGCGGGCAGAGTTTCACAGGCGGGGAGTGGGGATGCACTTTCTACCCAATAGCTGTCAGGCAGGGTGTTTGTGCGATAGGCGGCAGGCTGATAGATGCGTTTTAGCATGGTGGGTTCTTTGGGCGAGGGGATCAAGTGAGGTCGGGGCGTTTTGTCTGTAATCCAAATACCCGGCGATGATAGCTCATGCCGGGTATTTAGGGTCAGGACCTATTTTAAGTCATTGCAATCGAAACCGGATTACATTTTTCCGATTTTCTTTGCGGTCTCGTCAAATGCGGCACGCGCACGTTTGACCAGCTCGTCAATTTCTTCCTTGGTGATGCAAAGCGGCGGCGACAGGACCATGCGATCGCCACAGGCGCGCATGATCACACCATTGGCAACGCAGGCATCGCGGCACATGGTGCCAACCGTTCCCGGCTTATCAAAAGCTTTGCGGGTTTTCTTGTCGTCAACCAGCGGCATGCCGGCAATCAGACCAACCGTTTCAACAGCACCGACCAGCGGATGGTCTTCAAGGGTTTTCAGTGCCTTGGCGAAATACGGACCGATATCGTCCTTGATCCGTTCGATCATTTTTTCTTCACGCAGAATGCGGATGTTTTCAAGTGCCACAGCCGCACATGCCGGATGACCGGAATAGGTAAATCCGTGGGTGAATTCGCCGCATTCATTGATCAGCACATCGGCAACACGTTCACCAACCATCACAGCCGAGATCGGAAGATAGCCTGATGACATGCCCTTTGCCATCGGCATCAGGTCGGGTTTGATGTCAAAGGTGTCACAGCCAAACCATTCGCCGGTTCTGCCAAAACCGCAAATGACTTCATCAGCAATCAGAAGGATGTCGTGTTTTTTGCAGATGCGCTGAATTTCCGGCCAATAGGTCGCAGGCGGGATGATCACACCGCCAGCCCCCTGGATCGGTTCACCGATAAAGGCACCAACGCGATCAGCGCCAAGTTCCTCGATCTTTTCTTCAAGTTTGCGGGCTGCAATCAGGCCGAATTCTTCGGGGGAATGATCGCCACCTTCGCCATACCAGTAAGGCTGATCGATATGAACAACATCAGGCAGCATCGGGCCGCCCTGGGCATGCATGCCCGACATGCCGCCAAGCGACGCACCGGCAACGGTGGAGCCGTGATAGGCGTTCTTGCGGCTGATGATGATGGAACGTTCCGGTTTGCCTTTCAGGTTCCAATACTGGCGTACCATACGGACAACCGTGTCATTGGCTTCGGATCCGGAATTGGCATAGAACACATGGTTCAGGCCTTCGGGCGTGATTTCGGCAAGAACTTTGGAAAGCTCGATCGCAGGCGTATTCGCGCACTGAAAGAAGTTATTGTAATAGGGCAGTTCCAACATCTGCTTATAGGCAGCCTCGGCAAGTTCCTTGCGGCCATAGCCGATATTCACACACCACAGCCCGGCCATACCATCAAGATAACGATTGCCATCGGAATCTTCGATAAAGACGCCTTCGGCGCGGGTGATGACGCGGGTGCCGCGATTGTTCAGGTCCGCCGTATCGGTGAACGGGTGAATGTGGTGGGCCTGATCAATGTCCTGCCAATAGGCGGTGTTGTCGAAATTATTCATAACGTCTCCTGCAGCGGGGCTGCTCTGCTTTCGTGCGATATGTTGAACATCTTGTGGTAGTGTTCGTTTTTTCGAACACCTTTGCAAGAGGATTTTTTGACAATCTTTTCGAACGCTTCAAGGTTGGTTTTTGTTATCTCATGGTTGATGCGGGTTGTTTTGTTCTGGCGATATCAGGCATGCGACAGAAATTGTGCGTTGCACGATTTGCACGATATATCGAACGAAGGGGCTTGACCGGGACAGTGCGGCACGGCACGATGCGTTACAGTTTAGGGTCCCCGGTCATTCGCATGTCAGTTGTCCTTCGGATTGCCCGACGCAAAGATGCAAATGAAATGATGCGAATGACCGGGGACCCTAAGAACAGGCTTTTTCTGGGAGTATAAGACGATGAACAAGTCGTTCGTCGAAGACAGTAGGGCAGAAGCCCAACGATTCTTTGAAGAAAATCCGGATGTCGAACTTGTTGAGTTGCTCATTCCCGACATTAACGGCGTGTTTCGCGGCAAACGCATCAGCAAGCAGAAGTTTCTCAAAAGCTTTAGCGAAGGGGTAACCCTGCCGGGGTCCATGTGCCTTGTCGATATTACCGGTGACAATCCCGAAGGCACGGGCCTTTTGTGGTCAAGCGGTGATCAGGACAACCTGGCAAAGCCGATCCCCGGAACATTGTGCCGTGTGCCTTATGGGGAACTGCCTCTCGCGCAGGTGATGATGAGCTTGCATAACCTGGATGGTACCAAGTTCTTTGCCGATCCGCGCAATGTGTTGCAAGGCGTCGTTGATCGCATGGCGGCTGACGGTCTTTACCCGACCGTGGCCCTTGAACTTGAATTCTATCTGGCCGATCAGAACGAAAAAACCGCCGAACCATTGCCGCCGCAACCTTTGGGTGGCGGCATTGCATCCGATGGTGTGCAGGTTTATGGCCTGCAACAGATCGAGGATTTTGAAAAAGTTCTGCATGACGCGGTTGCCGAACTCAACCGTCAGGGCATTCCGGCCGACACCATCGTTGCCGAAGCAGGCCCGGGGCAGTTTGAAATCAACCTTGGCCACGTTACCGACCCGATGTTGGCTGCCGATCATGCAATGCAGCTTAAACGCGTGGTCAAAGGTATCGCCTGGGATCACGGGGTTACTGCGACCTTTATGGCAAAACCCTATTCCGATCAGGCGGGGAATGGCCTGCATGTCCATGTGTCGCTGCGTGATAAGGACGACAACAACGTTCTTTCACCGGTCGCAGACGAAGAAGTGTCGGACAATCTGCGTTTCGCCATCGGGGGCTTGCAGGAAAGCATGTTCGAAAGCATGGCAATCTTTGCTCCCAACCCGAACTCTTACCGCCGGTTCCAGAACAAGGCCTATGCGCCGATGTCGCCGAACTGGGGGCTTAATAACCGGACCGTGGCGCTTCGTATTCCGGCCGGTAGCCCCAAGGCCGCGCGTGTCGAACACCGGGTGTCGGGGGCAGATGCCAACCCGTATCTTGTTCTGGCCTGCGTTTTGGCCGGCATGCATTACGGCATCAAGAACAAGCTTGATCCGGGGGAGCCGACTGTCGGCAACGGCTATGAGCAGCATGGTGGCAAGATCGTCCCGCGCAGTATGATTTCGGCACTCGACCGCTTTGTCGAAGGCGATATCGTCAAGGAATATCTTGGTGAACGTTTTGTCGAGGTGTTTGATATCTGCCGTCGCGCTGAATATGACGAATTCTTCGCCGAGGTCACTCAGCTTGAATATCGCTGGTATCTTGATGCGGTGTAACCAGACAAAACAATAATAGAACTTGATAGGGAAAAGACGGGAATGTCGCAAAAGGTAGGGGATCGGCTTAAGGCCGTGCGCAGTATGTACGGGCTGTCGCAACGTGAACTGGCACGTCGTGCCGGTGTCACGAATAGTACGATCTCGACGATTGAACAGAACCGCGTCAGCCCGTCTGTTGATAGCCTGGCAAAGGTTCTGGCCGGCATTCCCATGAGCCTGATTGATTTCTTCACCATTGATCTTGATACCGGTGAAGAAATCTTTTTCAGGAAAGAAGACCTTGTTGAATTGTCAGACGGGACGATGTCGATGCGTCTTGTCGGGGCATCGCGTAAGGACAGAAAACTGCGCGTGCTTCATGAAACCTATCCGGCGGGCGGGGATACCGGTGAAAATCTGATCGTCCAGAAGGGCGAAGAAGCCGGTGTCGTTGTCCGTGGCAAGCTTGAAGTAACCGTCGGAGAGCGGGTCAAGGTTCTTGGTCCCGGTGATGCCTATTACTTCAATGCCGAAATTCCACACCGTTTTCGAAATGTCGGTGACGGGGAATGCGAAGTCGTCAGTGCTGCGACGCCTCCGTCATATTGATGACAGATCGTGCGGCTATGGTATCCGATTGGGTGCCTGCATGTAACGATCAACCTTGAAAAATTGCCAAACGCGCCATCCGTCAGGAGACTTGCGATGACCAATCCGATGAATTTTGAACAGCTGACCGCACAGGCCAAAGCCCTTGATTTCCGGAACAAGGCCTTTATCAACGGTGCCTATGTCGATGCCGCATCGGGCAAGACATTTGATTGCATCAGCCCGCGAGACGGATCGGTTTTGACCAAGGTTGCCGAATGTGACGTCGAAGACGTCAACCGTGCGGTGGCATCTGCGCGTGCCGTGTTTGAAAAAGGCAGCTGGTCGGAAGCTGCCCCCGCAAAACGCAAAGCCGTTCTGATGCATTTCGCAGATTTGCTTGAAAAGAACGCAGCAGAACTGGCTTTGCTTGAAAGCCTTGATATGGGCAAACCGATCACGCTTGCTGCGCGCGATGACATTCCGCTGTCTTACAAATGTATTCGCTGGTACGCCGAAGCCATCGACAAGATCTATGATGAAATTTCCCCGGCTGGTGCCAATGAAATTGGCATGATCACGCGTGAACCACTGGGCGTGGTTGCTGCTGTGGTGCCGTGGAACTTCCCGCTGATGATGGCGGTCTGGAAGCTCGGTCCGGCCTTGGCAATGGGCAACTCGATCATCCTCAAACCGGCAGAACAGTCGCCGTTAACGGCCCTTCGTGTGGCCGAAATCGCGGTTGAGGCCGGTTTGCCCGAAGGTGTTCTGAACGTTCTTCCGGGCTTTGGCCCGACGGCGGGCAAGGCGCTTGGCCTGCATGAAGATGTTGATTGCGTGACCTTTACCGGGTCTGGCGAAGTCGGCAAGCTGTTCTTGCAATATTCCGGACAGTCGAACATGAAGCGCGTCTGGCTTGAATGCGGGGGCAAAAGCCCGAACATCGTTCTGGCCGATTGCCCGGACATGGATGCGGCCGCGGCGGCGGCAGCGGGCGGTATCTTCTATAATCAGGGTGAGGTCTGCACGGCTGGTTCGCGTCTGATTGTCGAAGAAAGCATCAAGGACGAATTCATCGAAAAGGTCGTTGCTGCGGGCGCAAAAATGCAGCCGGGCGATCCGCTTGATCCGCAAAGCCAGATGGGCGCGATTGTCGATGAAAATCAGATGAACCGGGTTCTGGGCTATATCGAAAAAGGGGCCAGCGAGGGCGGCATTTTGCGCACCGGCGGTAAGCGGGTTCGCGCCGAAACTGGTGGTTATTATGTTGAACCGACTGTCTTTGATGGCATCAAGAACGATATGACAATCGCCAAGGAAGAAATCTTTGGCCCGGTTCTGTCGGTTATTTCGGTCAAGGACTGGAAAGAGGCTGTTCAGACCGCAAATGATACGCCATATGGTCTGGCAGCAGCCGTCTGGACGCGTGACATCAACAAAGCCCATCTGAGCGCAAAGAAATTGCGTGCAGGGCTTGTCTGGGTCAATTGCTGGGACGGTGGATCGATCACCATGCCGTTTGGCGGTTACAAGCAATCCGGCACCGGACGTGACCGTTCCTTGCATGCGCTGGACAAATATTGTGAAGTCAAATCAACCTGGATTGCCTTGGGCAACGGTTGAAGGGCCGCTTTCCGTTGACCGCTGATGGGCAGCGTCCGGGGACGGGACAAGGAAGTGAGAAGGATTGAAAAATGAGCAGCACCGGGGTCATTGACACCAAGGGTGGTGATAACGCTTTTACGGCAAAATCCGTGCATCAGAATACCAGCGAACCGATGTATTCCGGTGCGCTGTCCTTCATGCGCCGCCGTTATTCCCGTGATTTGAACGGGATCGATATCGCGGTAACCGGTATCCCCTATGATCTTGCGACGTCAAGCCGCCCGGGCACGCGTCTTGGTCCGCAGGGTGTACGCCGTGCATCGACAAACCTTGCATGGGCACCGCATTTCCCGTCGGGGCGCGATATCTTTGCCGAACTGGCCGTGATTGATTATGGCGACATGGTCATTGATCCGGGCCATCCGGAAAAACTGCCGGAAATGATCGAAGATCACGCACGCGACATCGTTCAGTCCGGTGCCAAGATGCTCACAATCGGTGGGGATCACTTCATCACCTATCCGATCCTGAAAGCACATGCCGAAAAATATGGTGATGGCATCTCGCTGATCCAGTTTGATGCCCATTCCGATACCTGGGAAGATGACGGCGATCGCATCGATCACGGCACCATGTTCTGGCATGCCGCCAAAAAGGGCATCGTCAATCCGTCGAAATCCATTCAGGTCGGCATTCGCACCCACAATGAATCGACCCACGGGTTCAACATTCTGTATGGCCCGGATGTGCAGTCGATGTCGATTGATGCCATCGTTGAAAAGATCAAGGCGACTGTGGGCGATAATCCGGCCTATATCACCTTTGATATTGATGGTCTTGATCCGTGCTATGCGCCGGGCACCGGGACGCCGGTTCTGGGTGGTTTGACCAGCCATCAGGCCGTGTCGATCCTGCGCGGTCTGGCTGGGCATGTGAACCTGATCGGCAGTGACGTTGTCGAAGTTTCCCCGCCCTATGATGTTTCTGACATCACATCGCTTGCCGGTGCGACCATGGCGTGGGAAATGCTGAACATTCATGCGGTTAACCGCGCAAAGTAATCCGCGATTTCAGATCGAAAATCTTTGGGGCCGGTATCATTTCACGATACCGGCCCTTGTTTTTTCATTTTCCTGTGATCTGATAGGGTTCTGAAAAAAAAGAAATGAAGACAGGAGACCAAGGAAATGAAACCAATCGCAATTTCACGCCTGACCATTTGTGGCATTGATGAACTGCCCACCCATCGTACCCATGGTGTCACCCATGTCCTGTCCGTTCTCGATCCCGAACGCCAAGATCCGGATATTTTCGCAAGCTACTCCCCCCATGAACGCACGATCCTGCGGTTCCATGACGTGATCGAAAACAAAGAAGGGCGCCCGGCCCCGACCAAGGCCGATGTCGAAGCGATCCTCTCATATGGTGAGGCGCTCAAAGACACCATGGCAGATCGTCGTGACGGCCATTTGCTGGTGCATTGTCATATGGGTGTGTCACGCTCGACCGCAGCCTTGATTACCTTGATGGCGCAATGCGAACCCGATCGTGATGAAGACAGCATTTTTACCACTATTCGTGAAATGCGCCCGATTGCCTGGCCGAACTCGGTCATGATCGGGTTGGCTGATGAGCTTCTTGGTCGTCAGGGGCGATTGACCGCTGCTTTGCAACGCCACTATGCCATTCAACTGGAACGGGATACGATGTTTGAACGCTGGATGACAGAACTTGAACGTGTCCGCGAGGTCGAGTTCGGCCGGGCGCTGCGCATGCAAAAAGCGTGATGATACGGGCGATCACGGATAGGCCCTGTCTCTAACAGCTTTTGGTTTGCACGGGAAATTGAATCGATTTAAAAGACAGCGGGTCCCACAGGCCATATATAACTGATCCGCCCTGTTTGCGGATATTCCGAACGGAGAAACGTCATGACAGCCAAAGCTGTTTGTCTTGGGGAACTGTTGATTGATTTTGTTCCGACTGTGACCGGAACCGGTCTTGCCGATGCACCGGCCTTTGCCAAGGCTGCCGGGGGCGCACCGGGAAATGCGGCTGTGGGCCTGCAACGTCTTGGGATTGAAACCGGCTTTATCGGCAAACTCGGTGATGATGCCTTTGGCCATTTTCTGGTTGATACCCTTAAGGCCGACAATGTCGATATATCGGGCATTGTTCTGACCAAGGAAGCTTTGACCGGGCTTGCCTTTGTGTCGCTGCGTGCGGATGGGGAACGTGAATTTTCATTCTATCGCAGCCCGTCTGCGGACATGCTTTTAAGCCCGGCTGACCTTGATCAGGATATGCTGAAATCAACCGATTTGTTCCATTACGGAACGCTTTGCATGATTGATGATGATCCGCGTGCCGCAACGCTTGAAGCAATCAGGATTGCGCGCGAAAACGGGGCGATCATTTCGTGCGACCCGAATTTGCGTTTGCCGTTATGGCCAAGTGCCGAAAAGGCACGCGAAATCCTGCGTCTTGCGATCAGCCAGGCCGATGTCGTCAAGATGTCGGACGAGGAAATCACCTTTGTCTCGGGCAAGGATGACCTTGAAGAAGGCATCAAGGATCTGTGGTGTGACCGGTGGCGCGCAATGATTGTGACTTATGGCCCCAAGGGATCGCGTTACATTACGCCGAACTTTGACGGATTTGTCCCGTCCTTTGAAATCACCGCGATTGATGCGACGGGGGCAGGGGATGGCTGCACGGCAGGCTTCCTGTCGCGCCTGCTTAATGACCCGGATATTCTAAGTTCCGAAGAAAAACTTGCCAAGGCGTGCCGTTTTGCCAATGCGGTCGGTGCGATCACGGCAACCAAGCGCGGCGCAATCAATGCATTGCCGACGGAAAAAGAAGTCGAAGACTTTCTTTCGAACCGATAAGATCACAGGCGTAAATGAAAAATCACGCGGCGGCCATAATCTTGCCGCCGCGTGCTGCAAACTGTCCCACACATGGTTTGAAACGCGTGTTAGCCTGTTGGCAATAGCACGGTATTGTTTTGAGTAAATTTGAATGGGCCGAGGGTGGTATGTCTGCTGATAAAATGACTGCAAGCTGGGAAAAGCTTGATCAACTGGGCGCGGAAGTTTCCGAAAAACTCAATCTCCGGCAGGCCTTTGCCGACGATCCCGCACGGTTTGAACGCTATAGTGCGGCCCTTAATGATCTGTTTGTCGATTATTCCAAAAATCTGATCACCGACGATGTCATGACGGCACTGGTTGATCTTGCCAAGGCAGCCAATGTTGAAGGCTGGCGCGACCGGATGTTTGCCGGTGACAAGATCAATGTCACCGAAAACCGCGCGGTGTTGCATACGGCCCTTCGTAATCTTGATGGTGGCCCGGTCGAGGTCGACGGCAAGGATGTCATGCCTGCGGTCAAGGAGGTTCTTGGTCGTCTGAAAGACTTCGCCGCACGCGTCCATTCCGGCGAATGGAAAGGCCATACCGGCAAGAAAATCACCGATGTCGTCAATATCGGCATTGGCGGGTCCGATCTTGGCCCGGTGATGGTCAACGAGGCGCTACGCCCGTTCCATATTGATGGCATTCGCTGTCATTTCGTGTCCAACGTCGATGGGGCACATATTGTCGATACGCTGAAATTCCTTGATGCGGAAACGACGCTTTTCATCATTGCCTCAAAAACCTTCACCACAGACGAAACGCTGACCAACGCCTATTCGGCGCGTGACTGGCTTGTCGGGACGCTGAAAGACGAAGCCGCCGTTGCCAAGCATTTTGTCGCTGTCTCAACCGCGCTTGAAAAGGTCGCGGCATTTGGCATCGATACCGAAAACGCGTTTGGTTTCTGGGATTGGGTTGGCGGACGTTACAGCCTGTGGTCGGCAATTGGTCTGCCGATCATTTTGGCGGTGGGGTATGACAAGTTCGAAGAATTGCTGCGCGGTGCGCAGTCAATGGACAACCATTTCAAAACAGCCCCGATTGAAACCAACATTCCGATGATCCTTGGTCTGATCGGGGTTTGGTATCGCAATGTTTTAGGCGCATCCAGTCAGGCGATCCTGCCTTATGATCAGCATCTTTCGCGCCTGCCAGCCTACTTGCAGCAGGCCGATATGGAAAGCAACGGCAAATCGGTTACCCGCGATGGCAAACCGATTGCCTATGAAACCGGCCCGATCATCTGGGGGGAGCCGGGCACAAACGGACAGCATGCGTTTTATCAGCTGATCCATCAGGGTACCGAATTGATCCCGGTGGATTTCATCGTGGCGGCCAATGCGCTTCATCCGTTGGCCAACCATCATGATAAACTGGTTTCAAACTGCTTGGCCCAGGCCGAGGCATTGATGCGCGGCAAAACCGAAAAAGAAGTCCGCGCCGAGCTTGCCGATAGTGACCTTTCACCGGCAGAGATCGACGTACTGGCACCGCAAAAGGTGTTTGATGGTAATAAGCCCAGCACCATGATCCTCTATAAGCAGCTTGATCCGTTCACCCTTGGTCGGCTGGTCGCGATGTATGAACACAAAATCTTTGTTCAGGGCATCATCTGGAACGTCAATTCCTATGACCAGTGGGGCGTTGAACTGGGTAAGCAGCTTGCCAAGGAACTGCTTCCGATGGTCGAGGGCAAAGAAGATGCCGGTGCGCGTGATGCATCAACAGCCGGGTTGATCAAGCGGCTGCATGCCTTGCGCGGTTAAGGCTAGAGCAGTTTCCGTTTAGATTGAAACGTTTTGCCGGAGGCATTCTTCTGTCCTGCAAGGAAAGGATCGCCGTGCGTAGCGGTGCTACGGGCAAGATCCTTGACGCTGCGGGGCAGAAGAATGTCCCGGCCCGAAGGGTTCGGTTTGGCGATGTTTTGCTGCGTTACACCGCTTGAACGATGCACCGCATCGCCCTTGCGCGCTGTGCCTTGCCAAACAATTCGCCAAACACGAACAAAACGCTTCAATCTAAACGGAAACTGCTCTAGCAACTGTTCTGTTTTCAACTTATCCAAGCAGGGTTTCGATCATTGCATGCGCGGCTGCTTGGCCACTGCGCCAGGCGGCCTCGACCCGTGCGCCAAGGCACCAGTCACCGGCTGCAATCACGCGCCCGTTCATGCCGTTCAGGTGGCTTTTGCCAAGGGGGCGTTCGGTGCGGGCATAACGCCAGCGATGGGCCTGAACCGAATGCAATTCCGGAAACTTGACGCAGCTGACATCGCGCAGGGCGGCAAGCAGTTTTTCTGTTACACGGTCCTTGTCATCTTCAAGATGTGCGCGTGACCATTCCGGGCTGGCATGAAGCACCCAAGGATCGGGCGTGCGACGGTGAAACATGTCGTTGTTCTGGCTGCTGCGTGCGGCCCAACCGATTTCAGGGCAGGGATATAACATTGCGTCAAACCCGGTTGGTAAAGGCTGTTTGAATGCCACCATCACCGCCCAGCATGGTGCCATGACAACATCATCAATAACGTCATAGCGTGGCGCCAACGGGCGTAAAAGATCGCCTGTTTGCGGGGCGGGTGCGGTGACGATGATGCCGTCAAACGGACCAAAGATGCCATCAAGATCATCATGCAACATGAAACTGCGCTGATTGACCGGCTCAATAGCGGTGATGCGGTGTTGCTTCTGGACTGGAAAGTCATCAACCAGCGGGCGGATCAATTTGTTCATTTGCGGCACGCCCTGATACCATTGCTGTTGCACAAGGTTTCCTTCAACGCACACCACATCCGACTTTGCGTGGGACGGCGTTCCGCGGTGTAAACTGGGCGACCAGTTTTCTGCCACGTTGCATGCGGTTGCTTGTTGAAGAAACGCGTTGAAACCGGGGTCACGGGCGGTGACATATTGCGCCCCGTGATTGAAATGGCCAAATGCGGTGCGTCGTGATGCCAAACGGCCGCCAAACCCGCGGCTTTTTTCAAATACCGTGACGGTCATGCCTGTTTGATACAAGATAGAAGCAGCTTTGAGCCCGGCCATGCCAGCACCAATGACCGCTATGTTGATGTTAGATATCCCAGGCATGCGCTGCTCCTTTGTAAAGAGAACCGAATGTGATTTCGGGTCTGAATACCTCATACGGTGTCAGACGGGGTTTGGAGCAATTTGACAGGCAGGAAAAATGATAAATCGCGTGTTCCGGCAGGTGTATCAAGGCCAGATGGTAAAATGGTTCAAACCGTTGTCAAATTAGACTAAACTCCGGCCACGGTCAGGGACATGACCGATAGATTTCAGGGAGTTCGAGACACTGACGACGCGACGTGAACCACATATTCTGGTCGTTGATGACGATCAGGAAATCCAGAAACTTTTAAAGAAGTTCCTGCTGCAGCATGGTTTTCGCATCACGACCGTCTCAGACGGGAATGAGTTGCACCGTGCCTTGCGCGACTGGAAAATCGATTTGATTATTCTTGATATCATGTTGCCGGGCGAAGACGGCTTTGCGCTGTGCCGTGATATCCGGCGCACATCCAAGGTGCCGATTGTCATGCTGACAGCGGTGGGCGAGGATACCGACCGTATTCTGGGCCTTGAACTTGGTGCGGATGATTATCTGACCAAACCGTTCAATCCGCGTGAATTGCTTGCGCGTATCCGGGCTGTTTTTCGCCGGTTCGAAACCGGGGCGGTTGGGCCAACGGATAACGAAGTGGCCCCGGCACACAAGATCATTTTCGGTGAATGGACGCTTGATATCGGGTCACGCGAATTGCGTGATGCGGATAATGTGGCGGTGCATTTGTCGACGGGCGAGTTTTCATTGCTGTTGGCTTTGGTCAAGAACAACAAGCGTGCGCTGTCACGCGAACAGCTTGTGGATATTGTCCGCGGGCAAAGTTCGCTTCCGTTTGATCGCAGCATCGATATTCAGATCAGTCGCCTGCGCCGCAAAATTGAAAAAGATCCCAAAAATCCCAAACTGATCAAAACGGTGCGTGGCATCGGGTATCAGTTCTGCGCCGATACCCAAACGCTTTAGGGGCAGGATGCCACCGTGGCCGACATGTTCGCGAATTTCAGTAATTACCTGCGGCGATACAAGCCGCGTACGCTGGGCGGACGCATCTTTGTTCTGATGATGCTGGGCGGTTTGATTATCGCCGTGCTGAGTGCCATGGCGTCATTTTACGTTATCGAACGTGATGAACGGATCGGACGGGCCTATACGCTGGGTTTTACCCTTCGTGAACTGGTGCGGATTGCCGAAAACCCGGAATACGAAGAAAATATCATCGATATTGCCAAGCGCGATGGCATGACGATGCGCATTCTACCGTCGGATGATGTCGGCACGTTGTTGCTGTTTTCGCGCCCGGCACAGCATATTCCCTTGCCTGCGCGGTTGGCCAATACCGGCTGGCCAACCTCGGTCAAGGTTTATTTCGAACGCGGGCGGCTAAGTTCAGAGCAACGCGCAACCATCGAGGCAACCGAAAACCCCAGCCTGTTCTTTGCCGAACTATCGCGCGAGATCGCGCGTCTTGGTCTTGCTGCACAGGTTGAAATCCTGATGCCGTCGGGGCGGCGTATTCTGGTAAGCCATGACGAGTTGTGGGCGAATTATGCATCACCGTCACTGGTATTTTTGATGTTTCTGATGGGGGTGGCAGCGGTGCTTGTGGTTTTCGCCGGACTGGCAGATTTGCTTGCCGGGCCGTTCAAGCGTCTGGCACTTGCAATTATCGATCATGGTGACGAGGTGGGTGGTCCGCCCGTCGAAGAACGCGGCCCGACCGAAGCCCGGTCAATGGCCGCGGCCTATAATGATTTGCGCGAACGTATTTCGCGCATGCTGGGCGACCGTACCCGGATGCTGGCGGCGATTTCACATGATTTGCGCACACCAAGCACACGTTTGCGCCTGCGGGCTGAATTCATTGAAAATGATGAACTGCGTGAAACTGTGCTGCGTGATCTCGATGAAATGGACAGTCTTCTGAATGATGCGCTTGATTTCCTTGGGGACTGGATTGCCAAGGAAGAAGAACGCACGGTCGATTTTGTCTCGGTGCTTGAGGCGATCTGTGACGACTATGCCGATCTTGGACGCCCGGTGGTGTTTCATGGGCCGCAACCGTTGCAATTCAGTTCGGTCCATACGGTATTTGGCGGCGGCGATGATGCGCATTCCTTTGATGGTAAACGCAGCATTCGGCTATCTTGCCGCCCCGGAACGTTGAAGCGTGCCTTTACCAACCTGATCGAAAACGCTCTGAAATACGGTCATCGGGCAGATGTCAGTCTCGAAGCAACTGCCGACACTGTTTTGGTCACCATCCGTGACGAGGGGCCAGGCATACCGATTGATCATCAGGACAAGGTCTTTTTGCCATTTTACCGCATAGAGGGATCCCGTGCACGCAGCACCGGGGGCAGCGGCCTTGGGCTTTCGATCGTCAAGACCGTGATTGATGCCCATGACGGGCATATTGTTCTGCGCAACATGCCGGGCAAGGGGCTTGAAGTTCTGGTGTCTCTGCCGCGCAGGGTTTAGGTCCATCACGCATTGGGCAGAGCCCAAAAGAAGAACGGCGGGTGGCCCCCAGAACCACCCGCCAGTCAGATCAGATCCGCAACTCGGTATCCGGGTCAAACAGACTGATCTGAGACATATCGGCCGAGAAGGTCATGCTCTCGCCCGGTGTTGGTGCGCGGTCCGGACGGACACGTGCGACAATTTCCTTACCGGCAATGTCGATCACGGTCATGGTGTCTGCACCGGTTGGTTCGATGACTTCAACCATGCTGTCGAAATTGACATACTGGCTGCCTTGTTCTTCCGAAGCGGTCCGCTTGTGGGTCAGCGCCTCGGGACGGATGCCAAAGACAACCTTTTTACCCACATAGGCGCGATAGCTTTCCGGTGCTTCAAACAGCGGCAGGATAATCGAATTGCCTTCACGCGCGATCGAGACAGCAAGATTGCCACCATCTTCAACAAGCGTTGCATCAATGAAGTTCATCGACGGCGATCCGATGAAGCCGGCAACAAACATGTTGTTGGGGCGCTCATAGATGTTTTGCGGCGTATCGAACTGCTGAAGGATGCCGTCTTTCATGACCGCGATGCGCGAGGCCAGTGTCATGGCTTCGATCTGATCGTGGGTCACGTAAACGATGGTCGAACCAAGACGCTGATGAAGCTTTTTGATTTCGGTGCGCATATCGACACGCAGCTTTGCATCAAGGTTTGAAAGCGGTTCATCAAACAGGAAGATATCCGGATCACGCACAAGCGCACGGCCCATGGCGACACGCTGACGCTGACCACCCGAAAGCTGGGACGGTTTACGATCCAGAAGCGGTTCGATCTGAAGCAGCTTGGCGACTTCGGCGACGGCCTTGTCACGTTCCTGATTGGAAACACCACGGATTTCCAGACCAAAGGTGATGTTCTTGCGCACCGTCATGTTCGGGTAAAGCGCATAGGACTGGAACACCATGGCGATGTTGCGGTCTTTGGGATGGACGTCATTGATGACGCGATCGCCAATGCGGATTTCGCCGCCAGTCGCCGTTTCCAGACCTGCAATCAGGTTCAGAAGTGTCGATTTACCGCAACCGGACGGGCCGACAAGGACGAGAAACTCGCCATCTTCGATCGCCAGGTTGATTTCCTTGAGAACTTCGACAGGGCCAAATGCCTTGCGAACTTTGTCGAGGGTGAGTGATGCCATTTACTTATCCCTTCACCGAGCCGGCGGTCAGGCCGCGGACGAAGTATTTGCCAGCCAGAACATAAACCAGCAACGTCGGCAGGCCGGTCAGCAGGGCTGCTGCCATATCAACGTTGTACTGTTTCACGCCGGTCGTGGTGTTGACGATATTGTTGAGTGCGACGGTCATCGGGGCATTGTCGCCAGAAGCAAACGACGCACCGAACAGGAAGTCATTCCAGATCTGGGTAAACTGCCAAATGACCGACACCACGATGATCGGGGTCGAGATCGGCAGAATGATACGCCAGAAAATGGTGAAGAACCCGGCACCATCAATGGTGGCTGCCTTGACCAGTTCATCGGGAATCGAAACGTAGTAGTTCCGGAAGAACAGGGTGGTAAAGCACAGGCCATATACAACGTGGACCATAACAAGGCCCGTGGTCGAGCTGGCAAGACCAAGCTTGCCAAGAACCTGTGACATCGGCAGCAGAACGACCTGGAACGGAATGAAGCAGCCAAACAGCAGCAGGGCAAAGACGATGTTCGCGCCCTTGAACCGCCACTTGGTCAGCGCATAACCGTTGATCGCACCAAGGAAGGTCGAAATCAGAACGGCGGGGATCGCCATTTTGACCGAATTCCAGAAATAGATCTTGATCCCGGTACATTCGACACCGACACAGGCTTCGTTCCATGCATAGTTCCATGCATCGAATGTCACCACACGCGGCAGCGAAATAAGCGACCCTTCACGAATTTCGTCGAGCGATTTCAACGAGGTCGAAATCATGACGATCAGCGGGAACAGGTAATAGGCCGCAAACAGGATCAGAATAAGATACAGCAACCCGCGCAGAACGGTATGTTTCCAGCCTGCATCGTGGCTATAGGTCTGAATATCAGCCATTTTTCTTGCCTCCGCGCAGTTCGGAATAAAGATAAGGCACGATGATTGCCATCACGGTTGCCAGCATCATCATGGCACTGGCGGCCCCGACACCAAGCTGGTTGCGCTGGAAGGCCATCGTGTACATGAAGGTTGCCGGAAGATCCGATGAATAGCCCGGGCCACCACCGGTCAATGCAATGACAAGGTCAAAGCTTTTGACAGCAAGATGGGCCAAAACGACGATCGCGCTCAGGAAAACCGGCCGGATAGAAGGAATGATAATGCCGAAATAAATGCGGGGCAGGCTGGCACCGTCCATATAGGCTGCGCGAATAATGTCCTGATCGACGCCGCGCAATGCCGCAAGGAACATTGCCATGACAAAGCCCGATGCCTGCCAGACAGCCGCGATCACAACCGTGTAAATCGCCATGTCGGAATTGACCAGCCAGTCGAACTTGAAGCTGGTCCAGCCAAGGTCATGCATCATGCTTTCCAGACCAAGGCCCGGATTAAGAAGCCATTTCCAGACAGTCCCTGTAACAATGAAGGACAGGGCCATCGGGTAAAGAAAGATCGTACGAAGCGCACCTTCGGCGCGAATACGCTGATCAAGAAGAACTGCCAGAAGACACCCGATGATCAGGCAGGTCACGATAAACAGACCGCCAAAAATCAAAAGGTTTTCAATGGCAACATGCCAGCGTTCCATTTGCCACAGGCGTTCATATTGTCGCAAGCCAGCCCAGTCCCAGACGGGAAGCATGCGTGACTTGGAAAACGCCATATAGCCGGTCCACAGGATGAACCCGTAGACGAAAAACAGGGACGCAGCAAAGGACGGTGCAACAACGATCTTCGACAGATGACGCTGGATGCTGGCCGTCAGGTTGCTTTCGGTGCTTTGAGAAGCCCCCATACCCTTTGCCTCAAAAGTTAAATGTAGCGGGATGCAGGCCCCGGATATTCCCGGGGCCTGCAGACTAGACCGTCAGCAAATTGTACTGATCAGAAGAAATTAGTCTTTGGCCAGCTCAACAGCTTCGACAAGGCGCGAGACAGCTTCGTCAGACGACATGTCGGAGTTGAAGTGAGAGGTCACGACATCGACGATCGCACCGGAAAGGTGGCCGCGAAGTGCCATGCCATGTGCCATCGACGGAAGGAACCCGCCAGCTTCCTGAGCAGCCTCAAGTGCTGCTTCGGACTTCTTGGCGCAATCGTCGAATTTATCGAACGATACACCCGAACGTGCCGGGATCGAACCTTTGAGCAGGTTAAAGGTTTCCTGGAACTTCTCGCCAACGATCAGCTTTGCAAGAAGCTTCTGACCTTCAACCTTGTCGTCGCCCGAAACGTTGAACATGGCAAAGCTGTCAACGTTAAACAGGTAACCGTTTTCCGACGGGGTTGCGGCACAGATAAAGTCTTTGCCCGGAACTTTGCCCGCAGCAAGGAATTCGCCTTTTGCCCAGTCGCCCATGATCTGCATGGCGGCTTCGCCGTTCATGACCATTGCAGTTGCAAGGTTCCAGTCACGACCCGGGAAATCGGCATCGACATAACCACGGATTTTGCGCATCTGGTCAAACACCGCTTTCATGGTGTCGGAGCTCAGCGCTTCTTCGTCGAGGTCAATCATGGCTTTACGGAAGAATTCCGGGCCGCCAAGACCAAGAACGACGGTTTCGAAAATGGTTGCGTCCTGCCAAGGCTGACCGCCGTGGGCAATCGGCGTGATGCCGGCTGCCTGAAGCTTGTCGGCAAGGGCGTTGAATTCATCCCAGGTGGTCGGCACAGTTTCAGCACCGACTTTTGCCAAAAGGGTCGGGTTTGCCCAGATCCAGTCAACGCGATGTACGTTTACCGGAACAGCAACATAGTCACCTTCGTATTTCATGACGTCCTGGATTGCTGCCGGGATAACGTCATCCCAGCCTTCAGCCGCAGCAACGTCATTCAGATCAGCAAGGGCGCCTTGTTCGGCCCATTCCTGAATCGCCGGACCTTTAAGCTGAACTGCCGCCGGTGCATCACCAGACAGAACGCGCGAACGCAGAACAGTCATGGCCGCATCGCCGGCACCACCAGCGACCGGGCTATCCACCCAGGTGCCGCCATTGGCTTCGAAATCTTCTTTGAGGGATGCGACAGCTTTTGCTTCGCCGCCCGACGTCCACCAGTGCAGAACTTCAGCGGTCGGTTCGGCTTGTGCAAAGCTTGCAGTCGCGAGTGCAGAAAACGCCACACCTGTGGCGAGGATGGTTTTGCGCAGATACATTTAGGTTTCCTCCCTGGCTTTTAACCATTGCAACGACAACATGCTGCGAGAGAGAAGGCAATGCATCCACAAAACTGTAACAGGGCGTTTCCAGAATGCGAACTGAAACATTCTGTTACAAAAATAGTCATATAGCGAGGTAGTATATTGCAGGGCAACAAAAACAATTACTGCTTTTGTATGCATTAAAGATATGACCAGCGGGAATAAATTGCCTGACAGCGTTGACCAAGCATCCGTGTATCGGACCTGGGTCACCGCCATCAAGGGGACAAGTCCGAAAGTCGGAAAGTCCCTTACGGCTTGTACTATTGTAAATACCAATCGTCTAATCATCCAATCGCCATTCATTGTGCCTGCATCTTGATGTGGAATGATGCACCGCAATGTGCGTGAGCGGGGACAACGGGAGCAAAAAATTCCCTTCTTGGGTGATGATAAGCCACCCAGCGTCGTTTGTTTCAGGTAAATGACAGTGTATATATGAATAAATGGAATAGATGATGTGCGAAGTTTGGTGATTGAGGGACAGGTGGCGTTTTGACATATTGCATCGCGAAGCACGTTAGTGGATGCGCCAGACAGTTGGAGAAGAGCTCCAAGGCAGCATCCGGTTTTGTAACCTAAAGGAGGTTCAACATGTTCCTGTCCAGTATTCTTGTTGCTGTTCGTCGTTGGGCCTATGCTCGCTCGGTTGCGAATGAACTTTACGGTCTTGATAAGCGCGATCTTGATGATGTCGGGATTTCCCACTGGCAGATCAAAGACGTTGCCCGTAAAGCCGCTCGTGACGCGATTGCATAATGGCCGCGTAAATTTGGGCCCCTGTTAAAAGGGACGCCATGCGGAAGCCGGACATTTGTCCGGCTTTTTGTATTTTGGGCCGGTTTTTATCAGTTTTGCCGGGGTTCAGGGCAACGACAGCCCCTTGAAAGGCGATCATATTGCCTTTTAAAACAAGGTCTGCTGCATGTCGGGCAGGCCGCGATCGAGTTCTTTCAGGAACTGATCCGCCCGCGCGATCAGGGCAGTTTTGTTGGCATCTTTCATTCGCGCCCAATTACGATATGGCATGCCAAGGCGCGGGTTATTGGCAAGTTTGTCGGCATTGCGATCAAGAAAATGCCAGTATAACGCATTAAACGGGCAGGCATTCGGGCCCGTATTCTGACGCGGGCTATATTGGCATTCCTGACAATAATCAGACATCCGGTCGATATATTTGCCACTTGCTGCATAGGGTTTTGACGCCATCTTGCCGCCATCGGCATAAAGCGCCATGCCAAAGGTGTTGGGCAATTCGACCCACTCAAACGCATCACTATAGACCGCCAGATACCAGCCACAGACCTCTTGCGGGTCAAGCCCGGTCAGCAATGCAAAATTGCCAATCACCATCAAACGCTGAATGTGATGGGCATGCGCATTTTCCAATGTGCCGCCAATCGCCTGTTTCAGACAATTCATTGGCATATCGCCATCCCAGAAGAAACCGGGCAGGGGCCGTTTTGCATTGAAATAATTGCCTTTGCCGTAGTCCGGACCAAGATACCAGTAAATCCCCCGAACATATTCCCGCCAGCCAAGGATTTGGCGAATGAAACCTTCGACGGCATTAAGAGGCGCCTTGCCGTTGTGATAGGCCTTTTCGGCTGCATGGCAGACTTCATCGGGCCGCAACAGCCCGATATTGAGGCACGGGCTGATCAGGGAATGGAAAAGCGTCGCACTTCTGAGCGTCATTGCATCCTGATAATCGCCAAAGCACGGCAAACGGTGCGCGATAAACTGATCCAGGGCAATCAGGGCATCCTTGCGTGTCACCGGCCAGCCAAATGATGCAACATTTCCCACTGCATCGGGGAAATCATCGATCGCACAATCAAGAAGGCCCTGCGTAATCTTGTCTGGCGCAAAAGTTGTGGGTGCGGGGGGTGTCACATCACCGGGAAGCCGTTTGCGATTGTCGTGATCAAAATTCCATTGCCCGCCAGCCGGTTTGCCTTCGGGTTCCATCAATATGCCGGTTTTGCGCCGTAAACCGCGATAGAAATACTCCATCCGCAATTCCTTGCGGTTCTTTGCGAAATCTTCGAATGCTTCGATGGGCGCAAAAAATCGATCATCGGGGCGAAGATCGACAGAAATACCAAGCGTCTGCGGCCAGGTTTCAATTTCGGTTTTGACCCGCCATTCGCCAGGATGTGTGATGATGACATGTTTGATGTCGTACGCGGCAATCGCTGCTTTTAATGCGTCGGTAAAGGATGTTGTCGGCCGGTCTTGGTAATCGAAATATTCAACATGAAAGCCCTTGTCGCGCAGCTCTGCGGCAAAATGGCGCATGGCTGACAGAACGAGAACGATCTTTTGGCGATGATGGGGAACATAGGTGGCTTCATCGCGAGGTTCGGCCATGACGACGAGATCCCGTTCGGGATCTGCGTCCTTAAGGCTCGAAACCTCGTGGGTCAGTTGATCACCAAGGATGAAACGAATGGTTTGATAACTCGGTTTCATGTTTTGCTTCAGCGATTTGTATGACAGTTACGACTCGTACGACCCAAACATCGTAAAAGATCGCTGCCAAAACGAATTTCACCTGAAGCGATTTTCATTCTCAGCAAAATCCGTGCGAATGATTTTTAGTTATTCAGGCCAAGCGGAGGATTTCGGAAAAATCGGCTAAATTGTTGATAATGGTAATCAAAGGCGCGTTTTTCCCTTGAAACAGGCAGGGCGGATTCCCACTATCTGCTTAGCCCAACCATCAGGAGAGCCATGATGAAAGGTGATCCCAAGATCATCACATACCTTAATCGCATTCTGACCAACCAGTTGACTGCGATTAACCAGTATTTCCTGCATGCCAGAATGCTGCGGGACTGGGGTGTCGAAGAAATGGGCGAGTATGAGTACAAGCTCTCGATCAAGGAAATGAAACGCGCTGACGACACGATCGAGCGCATTCTGTTCCTTGAAGGTCTTCCGAACCTTCAGAACCTTAACAAGCTGATGATTGGCGAGAATGTCGAAGAAATCATCAGCTGTGACATGAAATTTGAATTGGCGTCTCTGCCGCTGCTGCGCGAAGCCATTACCGCCTGCGAAAAGGCCGAGGACTTTGTGACCCGCGACCTGCTTGTGAAATTCCTTGAAGAACAGGAAGAGCATGTCGATTGGCTTGAGACCGAAGAATGGCAGCTCGAAAATGTCGGGATTGCAAACTTTATTCAGAGCCGTTCAGGCGACGGCGATTAATCAGATCAGGAGCATTACACCATGAAGGGTAGTAAAAAGGTCATCGCCGCGCTGAATAAGCAGCTTACAGCCGAACTGTCGGCGGCGGATCAATATAACACGCATGCCGAAATGTATGCCGACTGGGGCCTGCATTCGCTTTATGAACGCATGCATCATGAAAAGGATGAGGAACTCGAACATGCAAAGCGCCTGATCGAGCGTATCCTGTTCCTTGAAGGTGTACCCGATACCGCCTCGCGCGAGCCGATCAAGATCGGCAAAACCGTGCCCGAGATGATGAAAAACGATCTCGAACACGAATATCACGTCATCAATCTTCTGAAAAAGGCGATCAAGGTTGCCGAGGCAGAAGACGATTTCCAAACCCGTCAGATGCTGGTCGGCCTGCTTGATGACAGCGAGGAAGATCACGCTTACTGGATCGAACAGCAGATCCGCCTGATCGATATGATGGGCCTGCCGAACTACATCCAGTTCCGCGCGGCAGGTGAACCGAACCCGCACGGCTGACCCTTGATGTGCCTGCTCTCAAAAGCCCCGGACTGGTTCCGGGGCTTTTTCGTTGTGCGGGTAATATGTTGCACGGTTGCCGGTGCGGTGTTCTTTTCGGCTTGACCTTCCAGTTGCTGGAAGCCCTATCTTCGCCCATATTCAGAAAGATTCCTGTTTTGAGGTAACGCGATATGGACAGCCGGACCGAACAATTTGACGCCCCGTCGGGTGGCGCTGCAAGCACAGGCGGCGCTGGTAGCGCGCCTGCCGGGAATGATGATCTCAGCTTCCAGATCGAAGGCATGTCTTGCGCAAACTGTGCTGGGCGCGTCGAAAAGGCACTTGCCGCACTTGATGGTGTGTCCAAGGCATCCGTCAACTTCGCGCTTAATCGCGCAAATGTTCACTTTGACCGCAGCAAGACTGATATCGCGACGATCACAAAGGCCGTTAATGATGCAGGTTATAGTGTCGCAGAGCACCAGTTGTCGTTTGATATTGACGGCATGTCTTGCGCGAACTGCGCGCTAAGGGTTGAAAAGGCACTTTCCGCTTTGCCCGGTGTTGCGACGGCGAGTGTGAATTTCGCCCTTGAACGTGCAGATGTGTCGGCCTTCGATGATGCGGTTAACGATGCCCGCGTGATCAAGGCCATCGAGGATGCCGGTTATCATGCAACATCGCGCAATGGCCACGCGTCCAGGATTTCAGACGAAAAAGAAACTGATGCCGGTGCTCGGAATAAAAGAGATAAATCCCTGATCCTGCTGGCGGTTTCGGTATTGCTGACCGCGCCACTGGTATTGCAGATGATCTGGATGAACCTTGGTGTGTCTTATCATCTGCCGGCTTGGGTCGAATTGGTGCTGGCGACACCGGTGCAATTTTATATCGGTGCGCGGTTCTACAAGGGCGCGTTTGCAGCACTTCGTCATCGCAGTGCCAATATGGATGTGCTGGTCGCGCTCGGGACGTCGGCGGCCTATTTCCTCAGCCTCTATAACATGGTCACGGCCAATGCAGGGCAGGCGCATCTGTATTTCGAAGCCTCGGCCGCGATTGTCACCCTGATCCTTGCCGGCAAGATCATGGAAGACCGCGCCAAACGCGGGGCATCGGCCGCCATTCGGGAATTGATGGCGCTCCGCCCGCGGCGCGCTCGTAAACTGATTGACGGCGAAGGTGAACAGGACGTCGCGGTCGAAAGCCTGTCAGTTGGGGATATTGTCCGTGTCTTGCCGGGGGAACGCCTGCCGGTGGATGGGACGGTCCGTGCCGGTGACAGTGAGCTCGATGAAAGTCTGATCACCGGTGAAACCCGTCCGGTGGCCCGGATGCCGGGCGATGCGGTTGTCGGTGGTGCTGTCAATGGCACCGGGCGGCTTGATATCGAAGTCCGGGCGGTTGGTGATGACACAACGCTTTCGCGTATCATTCGTCTGGTTGAACAGGCCCAGACCGGCAAGGCACCGGTTCAGAAGCTGGTTGACCGTGTTTCTGCTGTGTTTGTGCCGGTTGTTGTCGGTATCGCACTGCTGACATTGGGCGCGTGGCTGTTTACCGGTTTCGGGGCAGAAGCATCCATCGTTGCCGCCGTTTCGGTTTTGGTGATTGCGTGTCCCTGTGCATTGGGCCTTGCGACGCCAACCGCACTTGTTGCGGGCACTGGCAGTGCCGCGCGCAACGGTATCCTGATCCGGAATTTTGATGCGCTTGAACAGGCCCATAACGTTGATACCGTCATTTTTGACAAAACCGGGACGCTGACCGAAGGCACCCCGACGGTGCGCGATGTCGAAGCCGTCAATGGCATTGATCGCAATGAACTTCTTCGTCTGACGGCGGCTGTTCAGGCGGCCAGTGAACATCCGTTGGCGCGTGCGATCGTCGCGATTGCCGGCAAAGAGGATCAAACACTTCCCGATATCAGCAATTTCAAAAGCAAAACCGGTGCCGGTGTCATGGCCGAGGTTGAAGGACACAAGGTCGTTATCGGCTCGGAAGCGCTGTTGGCGGATCAGGCGATTGATCTTCCGACGGATGATATTGCGCAGGCCATCAAATCCCACGAGGGTGCGGGGCGGACAGTCATTCTGATTGCGATTGATGGGGGCTTTGCAGGCTATATGACGCTTGAAGATCGCATTCGCGAAAATGCCAAGCAGGCGATTGCCGATCTTAAGGCCCGCGGTATCGCGTCGATCATGCTTTCAGGCGATAGTCAGGATGTCGCAAGCCATGTGGCGCGTGAACTGGGCCTTGAACGCGGGGAAGGGCGTATTCGCCCCCAGGATAAGGCGCTTGAGGTCGAAAAACTCCGTAAGGAAGGTCGCCATGTCGCGATGGTCGGCGATGGCATCAATGATGCCCCGGCACTGGCCGCAGCCGATGTCGGTATTGCCATGGGCGGGGGCACCGATGTTGCAATGGAAACAGCGGGCATTACGCTGATGCGATCCGATCCCGCACTGGTATCGGCGGCAATTGATATATCCATTGCCACCCGGCGCAAAATTGCCCAGAACCTGTTTTGGGCCTTTGCCTATAACGTTGTCGGTGTGCCTCTGGCTGCCTTTGGTATCCTCAGCCCGACCATTGCCGGTGCTGCCATGGCACTAAGTTCTGTTTCCGTGGTGGGGAACTCGTTGATGTTGCGGCGCTGGAATGCGCAGAAGCAGGGGTAAGGTCATGAATATTTCCGATGCCGCTGCACATTGCGGGCTTCCGGCCAAGACCATTCGTTATTACGAGGATATCGGTCTTGTCTCGCCGGGGCGGCTTGCCAATGGCTACCGTGATTATGATGCTGGTGACCTGCATAAGCTGCGCTTTTTACAGCGAGCGCGTGGGCTTGGTTTTTCGGTCGAGGATTGCCGCGTGTTGCTGTCTCTTTATGAGGACCGCAATCGTGCCTCTGCGGATGTTAAGAAAATCGCCAAGACCCACCTAAACGAGATCGAACGCAAGATTTCCGAACTTCAAAGCCTGCGTGATACGCTTTCTGATCTTGTGCAATCGTGCTATGGGGATGACCGGCCTAACTGTCCGATCATCAATGATCTCGCACGCTAAACGGAATAGATTTCAGGTCTGGACGCGTATCCTTCTAGATACGTGAATGAACAAGAGAGAGAAAGTCGTGAAGAATATACGCGTTGCAGCGCTTGGTGCGCTGATCGGTGCCGTGGTTATATATGGCATCGTGACCTATTTTACCCGGGACAGAGGCTCGGATACGAAAGTCGAACTGCGTCCGAATGATCTGCAACTGGTTGCACGGGGCAAGAAGGTCTATGACGCCAATTGTGCCGCCTGCCACGGGGCGGAACTCCAAGGACAGGCCAATTGGCGTGAACGCGGTGCAGATGGTTTGCTTCCAGCGCCGCCACAGGATGAAACCGGGCATACTTGGCATCATCCCGATGCTTTGTTATTTGCCCTGACCAAATACGGTCCGGCCATGATGGCGGGTAGAGGGTATAAATCGGCAATGCCCGGCTTTAAGGACGTACTCAGTGACGAAGACATTATTGCCACCCTGTCTTACATAAAAAGCCGATGGCCCGAAGAAATTGTCGCACGCCACGATCAGATCAATAAGTCTGCTGCCTGGTAATGGTCTTATCGAATTCGGCGATTAAGGGCGCGGCAATGTGATGCGGACTGTTGTGCCCTTGCCAAGCGCGCTTTCAATGCTCAGATGGCCGCCATGAAGTTCGACCAAAAGTTTTGCAAGTGGCAGCCCCAAACCCGTTCCAGCACTTTCCTTGACCCCGGATGGATGAAGCTGCGAGAACCGGGCCAGCGCACGGGGAATGTCATTTGGGCTCATGCCGACACCGTTATCTTCGATGGCAATTGTGACCTCGTCGTCACAGGCATTCAGCTCTAGGCGGATTTTACCCTGTTCAGGGGTGAATTTCGCCGCGTTGCTCAGGATATTGATCAAAATCTGTTTGAGTTTCAGCTTGTCACAGCGCCACGAAACCGGGTTTTCGGGGATGTCGAATTGTAATTTGTGACCACGACGGTTGATGTCGTCGCCGACCAGCATTGCCGCATCACGAATTACCGAGCCAAGGTCTGTATCCTCAAGCTGCAAGGTCATCGAACCGGCAGATAGTTTCGAGACATCAAGTACGTTATTGACCAGTTCCAGAAGGTGTTTTCCTGCCTCGTAAACATCGCGCCCACAATCACGATATCCATCGGAAATTTCACCCAGAACACCGTTCGCAATCAATTCGGAATTACCGATGATCGCGTTCAAAGGGGTGCGTAATTCATGCCCCATATTGGCAATAAAATCGGATTTTGCGGCATTGGCATCGGATTGCCCGCGATTTTGCGCCATCAATGTGCGTTCAGCCTGTTTCTGACGATCATTTTCAAGAAGCGTCATCAGAATTGCTGTGCGTGTTTCGTTGTTATGGAAATATTCAAGCGGCGCAATGGACAGGTCACAGACATGGTTTTCCTTGGTCGCGCCAACCAGAACAATATCCCCGCGCCATGTTCTGCCAGATGAAAACACATCTTCGATGTCACTCATCAGGCCCTTTGACAGGAACCCGGCCTTGCGTCCGATCATGCGGTCGCGGGCAACACCGATCAGGCGTGCGATGGCTTCGTTACATTGCATGACAATGCCGCTGCGATCGCAAATGGCGGCAGCATAGGGCAGGGCATTCAGGACAACCTGATCGGCCAATGGTGCATTCGCTGACCCGATTGCTGAGTTGCTGGTCATTTCCGCTTGTGGTCCCGTCATCATAAGGTCGATATTAAAGCGCTTGCCAGGATTAGCCGTGGAAGCGTGCGGTACCGAGCCCTTTGAGGGATATATCAGGTGATTTGTTGCTGATCAGGTCGGCAATTGCTTTTGCCGAGCCGCAACTCATTGTCCACCCCAACGTCCCGTGCCCTGTATTGATGTAAAGATTATCATATTTTGTTCCCCCAAGAATAGGGGCGGAATCGGGTGTTACCGGGCGCAACCCTGCCCAGAAGCTGATATTGGAACGGTCGCCGGAATTCGGGAATAATTCCAGTGCCTTATCAACAATAAGTTGCTGGCGTCGCGGAGACATTCGCAGGTTATAGCCATCAAGTTCTGCGGTGCCTGCAACCCGAAGATGTGCGCCAAGTCGCGAATACACCATTTTGACGCTGTCATCGATCAACGCGGTTTTGGGTGCCCCCGAATAACCGATGGTATCAATGCTGATCGAATATCCCTTACAGGGATAAATCGGCAATCTGATGCCAAGCGGGCGAACAAGAAACGGGCTGTAACTGCCAAGGCAGACCAGAAACGCATCGGCACGGATGTCGCCCTGATCGGTTTTGACCGCGTGAATTTTCCCTTGTTCATGGGCAAGCCCGGTAATCTGCGTGTTAAAGCGAAATGATGCGCCCTTGGCCATGCAATGCTGTGACAATTGTTCGGTAAATGTGCGCGCATTGCCGCTTTCGTCATCCGGGGTGAAACTGCCGCCAATGATCGGGACATGTGATGTTTCAAGGGCCGGTTCGATGGCGCGACATTCTCCGGGGGAAACAAGCCGTCTGCTCAGACCATATTCCTGCATTTGTTGTGTGGCCTTGGCAACGGCGGCCATATCCTGTTCATTGCGGCAGATATGGAGAATTCCGCGCGTGCTATGATCGTAGTCGATATCAATTTCTTCGCGCAGCGCACGCAGGCAATCGCGGCTGTACAGGGCCACACGAAGGGCCTTTTCCAGATTGATCTTTGCGCGTGCATCTGTGCAGTTGCGCAAAAAACGCCAACCCCAGGAAAATAGCTGCGGGTCAAAGCGCATGCGCACCAGAAGCGGTGCCTCTTCACGACCGATCCAGCGTGCGATCTGTTTGGGGGTGGATGCATTCGCCCAGGGCGTCGCATGACATGCAGAAATCTGTCCGCCATTGGCAAAGCTCGTTTCCTGCGCACTGGCATGCTGGCGATCAACCACGGTGACCTGATGGCCATTTTGCAAAAGATACCAAGCCGCCGTGGTCCCGATGACTCCGGCGCCCAAAACAACAACATGCATGCGGGCAAAGCCTTGCTGCGAAAAGTTCTATGCGGTGTCCCTGATTGTCAGCCTTTCTGCCAACTATCGGACTTGCGAATTTCGCTGCAATATAGTGGGGTGAAATTTAAATGGCTACAGGTGACTGGACCTGTTTTAAATGCTGTTGGCAGACATGGCCAACACCGGCAGTTCACGACAGCGATGACGGGGTGAAATGTTTGAAATCCTGACAACCGATCAGATGTACGAAGCAGACCGCCAGACGATCAAAGGCGGCATTCCCGGTGATGTTCTGATGGGCAATGCAGGGCGCGTCGTATTTGAAGAAATCATTCGTCACTGGTCGCCGCGTTCGGTCTCTGTTTTATGCGGACCCGGAAATAATGGCGGGGATGGTTTTGTCATTGCCAAATTGCTGCGGGATGCCGGCTGGTCTGTGCGGCTTGGTCTTTTGGGCGATATTGCCGCGCTTACGGGCGATGCCGCCTTGCATGCTGCGCGCTGGGAGGGGACAACAGAACGTTTGTCACCGGCACTTGTTGTTGGTGCGGAGCTTGTGGTCGATTGTATCTTTGGCGCGGGGCTTGTTCGCGCAATTGAAGGCGATGTGGCCGACTTGGTTACAACCATCAATGCAAGCCCGTGCAATGTGGTTTCCGTGGATGTGCCATCGGGTGTTGATGGTAATACCGGGATGGTTCTGGGGGGCGGTGTAAAGGCTGATCTTACTGTAACCTTTTGCCGTGCAAAGCCGGGGCATTATCTTTTGCCGGGGCGCTTGATGTGCGGTGAGCTTGTCGTGCGTGACATCGGCATCCCCGACCAGATTGTGACGGATATCGCACCGCGATGCTGGCGCAATGATCCGGTTTTATGGCGCGCAGGTATTCATTGGCCGGGGCTTGAGGGCCACAAATACCATCGCGGGCATCTTTTGGCATTCGGTGGCAATTCCATGACCGGCGCAACACGCCTTGTTGCCCGTGCTGCGCGCCGGTCCGGTGTGGGGCTTTTAACGATTGTTGCCGATGGCAGCGCGCTTCCGGTTTATGCATCCGACGCGCCGGGCAACATGACGGCACCGATTTCGGCAATCGACAAACTGGTCGATGATTGCCGCCATAATGCTTTTGTCATCGGGCCGGGATTCGGTGTTGGGGATGAAACCCGTGCACTTGTCTTGAAGCTGCTGCATTTGTGTCGTGCAACGGTGCTTGATGCAGATGCGCTCACAAGTTTTGCCGAAGATCCGTCTACCTTGTGCTTTGCCGTGCAGGGTCCAACTGTCCTGACCCCGCATGAGGGTGAGTTTGCCCGACTGTTTCCCGATATCAGGGGCGACAAGCTTTGCCGGGCAAGGGCGGCGGCAAAAAGATGTGGCGCAACGGTATTGATAAAGGGCGCAGATACCGTGATTGCCGCGCCCGATGGGCGGGCCGCGATCAGTGCGGTGGACGCGCCGTGGTTGGCAACAGCGGGTTCGGGCGATGTTCTAGCGGGAATTATCGGCGGCCTTCTGGCGCAGGGCATGGATATGTTTGATGCCGCCTGTATGGGTGTTTGGCTCCATGCCAGAAGCGGGGCGGATATCGGGCCCGGCCTGATTGCCGAGGATATCCCGGAACATCTTCCCGGCGTGTTGCGGGAACTTTGGTTGGCGTCGCGCACAAAAGCCTGAGTTGCGGCAGGATATCCAAAAATCCGCCTCAAAAATGGCGGTGGGGCACAATGCCTCAATGGAACCGGTTGGAATTTTTCTGATTTCGGATGGAAAGACAGGCATGTCTCAGACGTTTCTCGACAAAACCCTTGATAATCTGCGTGGTGCCTGGCGGGAATTGCGCGAAAGTCCCGTGGTTCGCGGGCTTGGTTTTGATGAAAGCCAAACCCGCCATGATCGTTGGCGCAAACAGATCACGGATTGTCTGGCCAGACGTGGCGGGGCGGTGTCGGCACGCGCGCGTGCTGCGGCACTGGGGCATGACTTCCTGCGTCTTGATGAGGCGGGTAAACGCGATTTTTTACATCTGCTGGTCAACGAATTTGGCGTGGATCGGGACCGGGTCGCAGCCGTCATGGCCGATTGGGTGGCGGCAGATGATCTGGCTGAACGGGCCTTGCTGGAAACCGAATTACGCAGCGCACTGGTGCCGCCATTTCGCAAAATTCTTAAGGAATTCAATTCACTGCCGCAAGGTGTGAAGTTTCTGGTTGATCTGCGTGCGGATCTTTTGCGCTGGCGCAAAGAGGCCCCCGGTCTTGCGATTCTTGAACGCGATTTGAAAACATTGCTGGCAAGCTGGTTTGATATCGGTTTTCTGGAATTGCAGCGCATCACCTGGAATTCGCCGGCGGCTCTTTTGGAAAAGCTCATCGCTTATGAAGCCGTTCATGCCATTCAAAGTTGGGATGATCTGAAGCGTCGTCTGGCATCGGATCGGCGATGTTTTGCGTTCTTTCATCCGGGGATGCCAAATGAACCTCTTATTTTTGTCGAGGTCGCGCTTGTGAACGGTATTGCCGGCAATGTTGATGTTCTGATCCAGGGCAGGGATCAGGAAACCGACATCAAAGAGAAAACATCAGATGCCGATACAGCCATTTTTTATTCGATATCAAACGCACAGGCCGGGCTTGCAGGGATCAGTTTCGGAGATTTCCTGATAAAGCGTGTGGTTGGCGAATTGCAGCGTGATTTACCGCACCTCAAACAGTTTGCGACCTTGTCGCCCATTCCGGCACTGCGCACCTGGATGGACCGGCAGCTGGATGCAATTGCACGCGAACAGGAAACCGGATTGCCAAAGACGGTCGAGGCCGCCTTGCGCGATTGTCAGGAATTGACAGGTCTGACGCCGACGGCAGGCAAGCCCGACGCGGTATCAGAACAAATGCGCGGCAATATCGAATTTTTGTGCGCCTGGTATCTGATGAACGCAAAGCGTCCGGGGATGGAAACCGCGTTTGATCCGGTTGCGCATTTTCACCTGAGCAACGGCGCGCGGATCGAACGGCTGAACTGGAACGGCAATGGTAAGGAAAACGGCTGGACGCAGTCTTTCGGGATGATGGTCAATTATCTTTATGACCTTTCAAACATCGAAAAAAATCACGAAAGTTATGTCGGTCAGGGCAAAATTGCGGTTTCAAGCGGGGTTAAACGATTGCTTCGCTAGGATTTTTAACAAGAAAAATTCCCTGATTTGTCCCGTTTTCGGCCTTGTCGAGCAGATATTTTCAACAAGATTGCGCTTGTCGAAAAGGCGATGCTTGCATGAGGGGATCGAAGTTTGTATTAAGGCGCACTCATTCCGGTTTGACCGAAATGAATACTATGCTTGTGTGCGGGTGTGGCGGAACTGGTAGACGCGCTGGATTTAGGTTCCAGTGGAGCAATCCGTGGGGGTTCGAGTCCCTTCACCCGTACCATAAGCAAGCTGAAAATTTGATCAGGTTGCATATTCGTTTAGTCATATTGACTTTCTGACGTCCGGACTGCGTCGCGTAACGGACATTATTCGAACCAAGCAAAAGAGTTATCTATGCAGGTTACTGAAACCAAAAACGAAGGCCTGGCGCGCGAGTTCAAAGTCGTCGTGCCCGC